>NZ_JBIAWY010000002.1:0-1097311 GCF_042896185.1 Amycolatopsis sp. NPDC001319
CCTGGCTCCAGCACTACAACACTCAACGCCGCCACAGCGCACTCGGCGGGCATCCACCCACCAGTCGACTGCCACCAACCTGACGGCCGAATACAACTAGCCGCAACCTGGCCCTGCCGTGCGACGATCTGCGGGGAACGCAGATCGGACGAAGGAGCCACAGACCTTGCCCTTGGTGCACGCTCTGTGGTCTCCGGGCCGGGGTCTGCTGCTCTGGGCGGAGCACGACCGAGGCCCGGCCGGCACGTCGAGCCGTTCGGCGCGGATCGCGCTTCCGCATCCGTTCGCCGTCTCCAGCACGAAGCTGACCGCTCTGCATCCCGGAAAGCCCACGTCGGTGACGTTGCTGCTGCCGTCGCGGGCGAACCGGCCGCTCGCCTCCTCCGAGGCGGCGGCGGGTGGCAAGCGGCGTGGGCCGGCACCGTCGCTGCGGCCGTGGTCGGTGCCGGCGTTGATCGTGGACGCGACCGAACTGGACGACCTCGACGACTCGGCTTCGTACGGCTCTTCGGTCACCTACTTGCGGGCGGTGGCCCGCCTGGCCGCGGATCTGGTGCGGCGCGGGCGGGTTCTGCCGACGCTGGTCCGCCAGGGCGATGTGGCCGAGGCGCGGTGGCGCCCGGTGCTCCAGGGCGTGGATTTCGTCGCGTTCGAGGCGCTGGTCGCGGCCATGCCACCGGTCGGGCGGGCCGAGCAGATCGCGCCGCTCACCGGGGCCTCGCCTCGCGCACTCGTCACCGATGCCCTCCACACCCTGGTCGACGCGGCGGTCCGGGACCGGCTGGCGCGGGCGGATCCGCCCGTCGACCTGCGCGCGGGCCGGGGCCCGGCCGGGGTGTGGCTGTCCGCTTTGCAGGGCGGCGTCGCCCGCGTCGAGCTGCCGCTGGGTGAGCTCGGTGTCCTGGCCGACGCGGTCGCGAAGTGGGACGAGGTCGCCGATACCGACGTCGTCGACGGCCGGGCGTGTTTCCGGCTGGCCGAAGTCGGCACCCTGCGTCCGCAGGACGCGGACGATCCCGACGACCAGACCGGCGACGGCACCAAGTGGCAGCTGCAGTTCCTCCTGCGGGCGACGGCCGATCCGAGCTTGCTGCTGCCGGCGGAGCAGATCTGGTCGGGCCGGGCGATCGGGCTGGTCCGGGATCCCGAGGGGCTGCTGGTCGCCGAACTGGGCCGGGCCGCGCTGGTGGAACCGATGCTGGCGCCGGCCCTGCGCCGGGACCGGCCGGCCGAGTACGACCTGACCTTCGAGGAAGCCGAACTGTTCCTCACCTCGGGTGCGACCCGGCTGGTCGAGGCCGGGTTCGAAGTGCAGCTTCCGGCCACCTGGGACGGCCGGCGCCGGCTCGCGCTGCGGCTGTCCGTCCGCAGCGCTCCCTCGGAACAGGTCGTCGCCCGCAGCCGGGTGGGCCGCGACGAGCTGGCCGGGTTCCGCTGGTCGATCGCGGTGGGCGACGACGAAATCGGCGAAGAGGAGCTGGCCCGGCTCGTCGCGGCGAAGACCTCGCTGGTGCGGCTGCGGGGCAGGTGGATCAGCGTCGACGCCGACCGGCTGCGCGCCGGTCTCGAGTACCTGCGCCGCGACCCGCACCGGCAGATCCGGGGCATCACCGCCGCCGAGCTGCTGGAGCTCGTCCACCTCGGGCAGGAGACGCCGCTGCCGGTCACCGACGTCAGCGCCGACGGCTGGGTCGGGGACGTCCTGGCCGGACGGGTCCACCGGACACTCCAGCCGGTCGAGCTGCCGCCGTCGTTCCGCGCCACCCTGCGCCCCTACCAGCAGCGGGGTGTCGCCTGGCTGGTGTTCATGTCGGCGCTGGGGCTCGGCGCGTGCCTGGCCGACGACATGGGTCTCGGCAAAACCGTCCAGACGCTGGCCTTCGAGGCCGTCGAGCGCGCCGGCCACGACCACGGGCCGACGCTGGTGCTGTGCCCGATGTCGCTGGTCGGGATGTGGCAGCGGGAGGCGGCGAACTTCGCCCCGGGGCTGCGTGTCCACGCCCACCACGGCAGCGCCCGCGCACACGGGGACGCGCTCGCCGAGCAGGTCGCCGCGGCCGACCTCGTCGTCACGACCTACGCCACCGCCGCCCGCGACGCCGACGAACTCGAGACGTTCACCTGGCGGCGCCTGGTGCTCGACGAAGCGCACGCCATCAAGAACGCCGACACCGCGACGGCCAAGGTGGTGCGCCGGTTCGCGGCCGGGCACCGGCTCGCGCTGACCGGCACCCCGGTGGAAAACCGGCTGGCGGACCTGTGGTCGGTGCTGGACCTGCTCAACCCCGGGCTGCTCGGCAGCAGGTTCGAGTTCCGGCAGCGGTTCGCGGTCCCGATCGAGCGGCGGGGCGACACCGCCACGGCCGCCGCTCTGCGCCGGCTCACCCAGCCGTACCTGCTGCGCCGGGTGAAGACGGACCCCGCGATCGTCCCCGAGCTCCCGGAAAAGATCGAAATCAGGCAGGAATACCGGCTCACCCGCGAACAGGGCACGCTGTACAGCGCGATCGTCGACGAGATGATGAAGAAGATCGAGAACAGCCGGGGCATCAAGCGCCGCGGCCACATCCTCGCCGCGATCACGAAACTCAAGCAGGTCTGCAACCACCCCGCGCACCTGCTGCACGACGGCTCCCCGATCGGGCACCGCTCCGGCAAGGTCGCCCGCCTCGAAGAGATCCTGGCGGAAATCCTGGCATCGGGCGATCGGGTGCTGTGCTTCACGCAGTACACCGAATTCGGTCATATGCTCGTGCCCCATCTGTCGGAGCGGCTCGGCGTCGAAGTCGCGTTTTTGCACGGCAGCCTGGCAAAAGGGGCGCGAGACGCGATCGTGGAACGCTTCCAGTCCACAGATGGGCCGCGGATCCTCTTGCTCTCGCTCAAGGCAGGCGGTTCCGGGCTCACGCTGACCGCCGCCGGCCAGGTCCTGCACCTGGACCGCTGGTGGAACCCGGCCGTGGAGAACCAGGCCACCGACCGGGCGTTCCGGATCGGGCAGGGCCGCAACGTCCAGGTGCGGAAGTTCGTCTGCCCGGGCACCATCGAGGACCGCATCGACACCTTGATCACGAAGAAGCGCGCGCTCGCGGGCATGGTCGTGGGCGAGGGCGAAAGCTGGCTCACGGAGCTGTCGACGGACGCGCTGCGCGGAGTGCTCACGCTGGGGGAGGACGCGATCGATGACTGAGCCACTCCCGTGGTGGGCGACCCGGTTCATCCGGGCGTTGACGGCGATCGGCGTTCTCCTGCCGGCGCGCGGCCAGGGGCGCGTCGTGTCGCTGGAGGTCGGTGCCGGGCGCGTCGACGCCACGGTGCAGGACGGCCGCCCCCAGCAGGTGCGGATCGGGCTCACGGCGTTCGGGAAAACGGACTGGGCGGCGATCACCCATGCCCTCGCCGCGAAAGCGTCGGCCACGGTCCAGCTGCTCAGCGGCGAGCTGCCCAGTGACGTCGAACAGATCTTCACCGCGCTGCGGCTGCCCTTGTTCCCGTCGTCGGCGCGGGAGGTGTCACTGGACTGCACCTGCCCGGACGTCGAGGTGCCGTGCGGCCACCTCAACGCGGTGTTCTCGGCGCTCGTGGCGCAGGTCGGCGACGATCCGTTCACCGTCCTCGCGTTGCGCGGCCGGGACCGCGAAACGCTGCTCGAAGAGCTGAAGAACCGGCTCATCTCCGCGGAGCCGCTCGATCCGGACGACCGGTCTCCGGCCCTGACCGAGGTCATGGACTCCTTCTTCGACTGCGGTCAGGCCCCGGGCCTGGGCGGCGCGGCGCCGTTGCCCGGGCCGCGAGCGCAGTTCGACGCGCTGCTCGGCCAGGCCCCGCCGTTCGCGATCACGGTGGGCGGTGAAGACGTCACCGAGCTGCTCCGCCCGGCGTACCGGGCCCTCGCCGGAGAGCACGGCGGTTAGCTTCGGCACCCGGTGTTCCCCGGTTCGTCCCGGCGGTGTGGATCACACGAGGTGGGCGATGCCCGAGCCGATGAGGAAGATGCCGAAGCCGGCCGCCACGACGACGATGATGGTCCGGCCGTGTCGTCCCAGCCACGCGTTCACGGCGGTGACCCAGCGGATCGTCGTCTCCGGCCAGATGGCGTGGGCGATGATCGGTATCTCGATCAGCAGCATGTAGATCACGGCGACGAGGATGATGCTCAGCGCCGTCACCAGCAGGCTGGCGTGCGCCTTGGCGATCGCGTGCAGCGAGGCCAGGTACAGCGCCGTCGGCGTGTACATCAGTATCCCGACGCCCAGCAACCCGATCACGCCGAGCTCGCGGCGCTTCTTGGCGGCCTTGGGTCCGCGCGGCGGCCGGAACCAGACCACCAGGGCGAAGGCCACCAGCACCACGCCGATGGTGAGGTCGATCCAGGCCGGCACGGTGTGGTGCTGGGGGCTCTCGGCTCCGCTGCTCTGCAGCACCAGCACCGAGAGGAAGCCGAAGCCGAGGGTGATGAACACGGCGCCGGCCAGGAAGATCAGCGCCCGCTTCCTGGGTTGCGGATTGACCAGCAGGAACGCCATGAACAGCAAGGCGGGCGGGTAGATCGCCGCACCGAACGCGGCGGGAACAGCTTCGGACAACATCGCCGTCGGCACCTCCTCGGGCCGGCCGGCCGGCGGCGACCCGGGGGAGGTGCCGACGGCAGACCGGCGTGCGGCTACTCGCGCATGAGCATCGCCTCGGCCTCGCGCTCCTGGTCGACGTAGGGTTCGCCGCTGACGTCGATCACGACCCGTTTGATGGTGCCGCCGGTGAACCGGTGGGGGCGCTGTCCCCGGTAGTCGTCGGTGACGGCGGCCCCGCTGTCGCGGCCGACGCACAGGCCCTCGCCGGCGAGTTCGAACGCGCCGGGTTGTGTCTTGATGCGGCCTTCGCCGACCTTCTGGTCGCCGTGGTAGAGCGACAGGGTTCCGGTGGCGATGCCGGGCGGGTCCTCACCGTCCTTGTCGAACGAGGCCGCGAGGATCAGGTTCTCACCCGTCGGCAGGTCCTCGGTCCCGTCGATCTTCTGCTCCAGCATGCCGACGAAGTTGTAGACGTAGTGCAGGCGGTTGTCCTTGACGTAGAGCGCGTGTCCGCCGAACCGCGCGCCGTGGGCGAACAGCACGCCCTCGGCGCCCTTGCCGGGGATGTCCACAAGGGACCCGATCGAGTAGGACCGGTTGCGGATGTTGACCGCCTGTTGTTCGGGAACGTCGGCGACGTCGGCGTAGTAGACGTACCGGTTGCGGGCCGCGGACAGCTGCGGCCGCGGCGTGTTGAGGATTTCCAGTGGTGACCGGTCGTCGAGCGGGAACGCGCCGTTGGCGTCGGCCTCCGCGAACCAGAGCCGGATCAGCTCCTCGAGCTTCTCGGGCCGTTCGGCCGCGAGGTCGTGCACCTCGGAGCGGTCGACGTCGGTGTGGTAGAGCTGCCACACGTCGTCGTCGAAGTGGCTCCAGCCGCTGATCGTCGGGTGTGTCGTCACGGCCTTCCAGCCCTCGTGCCAGATCCCGCGCGAGCCGAGCATCGAGTAGAACTGGGTGGATCTGGCCGACGGCGCCGAGGGATCCGCGAAGCTGTAGCGCATGCTCACCCCGTCGAGCGGGCTCTGCGCGTGTCCTTTGATCGCCTCCGGCACCTGCACGTCCAGGCAGTCGAGCATCGTGGGCACGAGGTCGATCGCGTGGTGGTACTGGTGGCGGATCTCGCCGCCGTGCCCGAGAACCGCGGGCCAGGAGATGATGCACGGGTCGGCGGTGCCGCCGTTGAACTCGTAGCGCTTCCACATCTTGAACGGCGTGTTGAAGGCCATCGCCCAGCCGTTCGCGTAGTGGTTGTAGGTCTTCGGACCGCCCAGCTCGTCGAGCATCGCGAGGTTCTCGTCGAGGTCGTCGGGGATGCCGTTGAACAGTTTGTTCTCGTTCACCGAACCGTCGGGGCCGCCCTCGCCGCTGGCGCCGTTGTCGGAGACCAGGATGACGAGCGTGTTGTCCCGTTGCCCGGTCTCTTCCAGGTGGTCGAGCAGCCGGCCGATGTGGTGGTCGGCGTGGGCGAGGAAGCCGGCGTAGACCTCGGCCATGCGCGCGAAGAGCCGCTTCTCCCGGTCGGACAAGGAGTCCCACGGCTTCGTGTAGTCCAGCGGCGGGAAGGGCTGCCCGTCCGGGCCCTGGCGGGTCTGGGGAGTGCCGATCGGGTTGATCGGCGGGAGTTCGGTGTCGGCCGGCACGATGCCGAGTTCTTTCTGCCGCGCCAGCACGGTTTCGCGCAGCGCGTCGTAGCCCAGGTCGAAGCGGCCGGCGAATCGTTCGATCCACTCCCGCGGTGCGTGGTGCGGCGCGTGGCACGCGCCCGGCGCGTAGTAGAGGAAAAACGGCTTGTCCGGCGCGATCGCCTTGGCGTCCTTGATGAACTCGATCGCCTTGTCGGTGATGTCGTCGGTGAAGTGGTAGCCCTCCTCCGGGGTCTTCGGCTGGTCCACGGGGTGGTTGTCGTACACGAGGTCGGGGTACCACTGGTTCGTCTCGGCGCCGAGGAAGCCGTAGAACCGCTGGAACCCGCGCCCGGTCGGCCAGTTGCGGCGCGTCGCGGCGAGGTTCATCTCGTCGGTCGGGCACAGGTGCCACTTGCCGACGATGTAGGTGTTCCAGCCCCGCTCCTCGAGGATCTCGGAGATCATGCCGTTCTCCGGCGGGATCGTGCCGTTGGCATTCGGGAAACCGATCGCCGCCTCGGTGATGCACGCCATCGCGTTGCGGGTGTGGTTGCGCCCGGTGAGCAGGCAGGACCGGGTCGGTGAGCACAGCGCGGTGGTGTGCCACTGCGTGAACCGCACGCCGTCGGCCGCGATGCGATCGATGTTGGGGGTCTCGATGACGCCGCCGTAACAGCTCATCGCGGAGTACCCGACGTCGTCGAGAACCAGGTACACCACGTTCGGGGCACCCTCGGCCGCCTGTGCCGGTTCGAAGGGTGCCCAGTCGGGCACCGAGTCGCGGATGTCGACGTTGATCTTGCCCTGGAACGAGTTGCTCATGTCACTCCTCGGATCCCCCGGGTGAAGGCGGCCTCGACCACCCCATCCGACCGCGTGCGGCGGCGCCCGGCTTCACCTGCACCAGGTGAACACCGCAGGGGTCGGGCTCGCGCCGTTCCGTCGTGGGGATCGTCCGGCGCAGGTCACCCGGCACGGGTGATGAAGCGCGATCGGGCCCGCTGCGAATGTGTGGCGACGTCGCGCACAGCAGACAGGGGACACCGGATGGCCACGGCGCACACGGGGCAGGGCCGTCGGCCGGCCGTGGCCGCGAACCCGGACCCGACGACGGGAATGGTGTGGATCGCCGGCCGCACGTTCGCGATGGGCTCCGACGAGCACTACCCGGAGGAAGGCCCGGTCCACGACGTGACGGTCGGCGCGTTCTGGATCGAGCCCACCGCGGTGCGCAACCGTGACTTCGAGCGCTTCGTCCGCGCCACGGGCCACGTCACGCTCGCCGAGCGGGCACCCGATCCGGCGGACTACCCGGATGCGGCGCCTGAGCTTCTCGTGCCGGCGTCGTCGGTGTTCGTCGCACCGCGGCACGAGGTCGACCTGCGCAACGCCTACAACTGGTGGAGCTCCGTGCCCGGTGCGGACTGGCGCCACCCGTCCGGCCCGGGCAGCTCGATCCGCAAGCGACCCGACCATCCCGTGGTGCACCTGGCGTGGGAGGACGCCGAGGCCTACGCGCACTGGGCCGGCAAGGACATCCCCACCGAGGCGGAGTGGGAGCTCGCCGCGCGGGGCGGGCTCGACCGCACCGGCTACGCGTGGGGTGACGAGCTCACCCCCGGCGGCGTGTGGATGGCCAATACCTGGCAAGGCCGGTTCCCGTACACGAATACCGGCGCCGACGGATACCTGGGCACCGCGCCGGTCGGGCGCTACCCGCCGAACGGATACGGCCTCCACGACATGATCGGCAACGTGTGGGAGTGGACCGCGGACTGGTACTCCGCCCACGACGAGCGACCCGGCTCCTGTTGTGGCCCGAGTCCCCGGGACCGCAGCATCGCACGGGGTGAACGCGTTCCGCGCAAGGTGATCAAGGGCGGCTCGTACCTGTGCGCGCCGGACTACTGCCGTCGCTACCGGCCTGCCGCCCGCACGGGGCAACCGGTCGACACCGCGACCTGCCACGTCGGTCTCCGCTGCGTGGTCCGGCCCTGACCCCGGGAAGGACGGTTGCGTGGTGCTGACCACCTGGCGTGAAGGCGCGGCGAAGAAGGCGATCACCGAGTTCGTCGAGCACGCCTCGGACGTGCCGGCCGACGAACGGGTGGCGACCTTCGACAACGACGGCACGCTGTGGTGCGAGAAACCGGTTCCGATCCAGCTGGACTTCATCCTGCGCCGCCTCGTCGCGATGGCGGGGGAGACTCCCGAGCTGCGCTCGCGGCAGCCCTGGAAAGCTGCGTACGACAACGACCTGGCGTGGTTCGGCGCGGTGGTCGCCGCGCACTACGCCGGGGACGACACCCAGCTCCCCACCCTCGCGGCCGGAGTGCTCGAGGCGTACGCCGGCATCGGCGTCGAGGACTTCGAAGCCCAGGCGAACGCGTTCCTGACCACCACGCAGCACCCCACGTTGCGCAGGTCGTACGCGCGCTGCGCCTACGCGCCGATGGTCGAACTGCTGGCCCACCTGCGCGACAACGGCTTCAGCACCTACATCGCCTCGGGTGGCGGCCGCGACTTCATGCGGCCCATCAGCCAGGCGGTCTACGGCGTGCCGCGCGAGCA
This sequence comes from Amycolatopsis sp. NPDC001319, assembly GCF_042896185.1. NCBI lineage: Bacteria > Bacillati > Actinomycetota > Actinomycetes > Pseudonocardiales > Pseudonocardiaceae > Amycolatopsis > Amycolatopsis sp. NPDC001319. The sequence continues at coordinate 8,771 of NZ_JBIAWY010000002.1, forward strand.
GGTCATCGGCAGCACCGCGACCCTGTCCTACGAGGACGACGAGCACGGCGGCACCATCCGCCACCAACCCGTCCTCGACTACCTCGACGACGGCCCGCAGAAGCCCGTCCGCATCTGGAGCCGCACCGGACGCCGGCCCCTGCTGGCCGCGGGCAACGCCAACGGCGACATCCCCATGCTCCGCTTCACCCACCACACCGGTAAACCGACCCTGCGCCTCCTCGTCCTCCACGACGACCCCGACCGCGAGTTCGCCTACACCGCCGGCGCCGAACAGGCACTCGAACAGGCCGGCCGCGACGGCTGGACCGTCATCAGCATCCGCGACGACTGGCACACCGTCTTCTGAGCGGTTGACGCTCTCACCGGGGCTTCCCGCCCACCGGGGCCCGATCCGGAGCCGCCGGCCGACGCGCGATCCACCGACCTTTCCACCACGTGGAAACGCCCGCGGCGCGAAGGCCGCCCGCCGCTTTACCTTCGGGACGGTGATCGACAAAACTCACGGAGGGACCCGATGAGCCCTCACGACAAGGTGACGCCGCTTCGCCACCCGGACCGCGTCCTCATCGGCGGCGAATGGGTTCCCCCTGCTCGGGCTGAACGCGTCGGTGTTCACCGCCGGCACCGACCGCGCGCTCCGTCGCCGTGATGGTCGGCGCCGGCCTGAAATCAGTCCACAACAGACTTTTCGGCGCGGTTTCGCCCGTCGCCACCACCGGAATGGAGAGCGAAATGAGTGAGCACCGCACGGTCGAGGAGCGCAATCGCGCCATCGTGCAGCAGGCCTACGAGCTGACGGCCCGGGACGACCTCGAGGCCCTGTTCGAGGTGCGGGACCGGAACTACCGGGTGACCCTGCCGGACGGGTTCCCGGTTCCGGGCTCCTGGACGGGGGAGGACGCCAACGCCGCGAGGCTGGAGATCTTCGGCACCCTGGGCGCCGACGGGATCAAGTACCACGAGATCATCGCCGACGGGCCGAACCGCGTCGTCGCGCTGTGCGAGCCGACCGGACTCGACGGCGAGGGCAAGCGGTGGTCGATGCTCCTCGCGGAGTTCTTCTGGATCGAGGACGGCAAGATCACCGACATCCGGCCCTTCTGGTGGGACGTCGTCGAGTTGCGGCGCGTCGCGGAATCCCGGAAGGCGGCACGGAGCTAGCGCGGGCGCCGCGGAAACGCCGTCCGCTCGCATCGCCCGGGGGCCGCCGTGACGCGGCCCCCGGCCCTTGTCGATCCTTTGTGGACACACGGTCCGGGACGGCTGCCCCGGACCGTGTGCGCCGCGCTAGTGCATCACCGCACCGCCGTTGACGGCCAGCGTCTGTCCGGTCACGTAGGACGCCATGGGCGACAACAGGAACTCGACCGCGTCGGCGACGTCCGAGGCCTCCCCTTGGCGGCCCAGCGGAATCGTGGCGGCGGCCTCGTCGCTGACGATCCCCGTGCGGCTCGACTGCGCGACGACGCGCGCCGTGCGGATCACGCCCGGGGCCACGCAGTTGACGCGGATCCCGTCCGGCCCGACCTCCGCCGCGAGATAGCGGGTGTACTGCACGATGGCCGCCTTGGCGGACCCGTACCCGGCCAGGTAGCCACCGGCCCGGACGCTGAGCGCGGTGCCGCTCGCGACCGTCACGATCGCGCCGCCGCCGGCTGAACGCATCAACGGCACCGCCGCGCGGCAGCAGTTGACAGCCGTGCGCACGTTCGCGTCGAGCAGCGCGGTCAGGTCCTCGTCCGGAACGACGCTGGCCCGGCTCCTGTCGTACGGCGTGATCGCGCCACCCGCCGTCGTGACGAGCAGGTCCACCCGCCCCCATTCCGCGGACGCCGCGTGGACGGCGTCGGCGGCCTGCTCCGGCGAAGCCAGGTCGGCTTGCAGGGCCAGGCCGGCCCCGGCCCGGGCGATGAGCTCCTCCGCGACCGACGACGCGGTGAGGCTCTCGCCGTACTCGGCTGCCGCGGCCAAGTCTCGGTCGACGACGGCGACGCGCGCGCCGAGCTCCGCCAGGCGGAGGGCGCAGGCTCGGCCGATCCCGCGCGCTCCGCCCGTCACCACGGCGACCGCGTCCCGAAAACCCTCTGCAGCAGTATGCATTCGACCTCCATGTGAACTTCGCCGGTCACCACCGCCGGACAAGTCGACGAGGCGGCCCGGCTGCGTCAGGTCGGCTTACCCGGCCTCACGCCGCGGCCGCAACGAAACCGTTCCGCGCCATGGAAATCGGTGCCGCGGGGTTCACAGCTCGTTCGAGATCAGCGCTGCCGCGGCGGTGCTGATCTCGACGTGTTCGGCCGCCGAGCGGCCGGCCCCGCGGCAGTCGACCGTCAGGTGCGTCGGCGCGGCCGCACGGATGTGCGCGAGCTTCGCCCGCAGCGTCGCGTCGTCGTCCCCGGCACCGACCACGAGCGTGGCCTGGATCCCCAGCGAAGCCGGATCACGGTCCGCCCGCTCGGCGCACTCCCGCAGCGCGGACACGGCCGGAGCGAGCTGCTCCGGCGCCAGTTGCGGTGCGGTGATCCAGCCGTCGCCGAGTGCCACGACGCGGCGGCGGACTCGTTCGCGCGCCCACTCGGTCTTGCCGAGCCCGCCGCCGAGCCAGAGGGGGATCGGCTCGGGAGGCAGCGGAGCGACGCCGACCGCGTCCAGCCGGTGGTAGCGGCCGTCGAAGGACACCGCGCGGCGCGACCACAACAGCCTGAGCACGGCGATCTGCTCCTCCATTCGCTCGGCGCGAGTGCCGAACGTGGCGCCGAGGGCTTCGAACTCCACGGCGTTCCAGCCGACGCCGACCCCCAGCCGCACCCCGCCACGGCTGAGCAGCGCCAGCTCCGCCGTCTGCTTCGCCACCACCGCGGTCTGGCGCTGGGGCAGGACCACCACACTGGGCACCAGCTCCAAGGTGGTGAGTGCCGACACGTGTCCCAAGTGGACGAACACCTCGCGAAACGGGTCCGCGGCGGTGTAGCGGCCGGTCCAGCCGGGCCGGTGCGTGGTGTCCGCGCCGACGACGTGGTCGGCCAGCGTGAGGTACCGGTACCCGGCGTCCTGCGCGGCGGTCACCAGCGCCCGGCGATCGCCCGGGACGTCGTGGGGCAGGGCTAGGCCGATCCGCACCGGCGCGGTGGGGGACATGTCAGGAACCTCCGAGGCAGATCTGGTCGGGTTTGCGGCGGAACCGAGCGTTCAGCCCGGCGGCGTCGGTCGCAACACCGCGTTTCCACGCCGCGGAAGCGCAACGTCGACAAGGCAGCGCACGACGTCTGAAGCTGGCGAGCACCACAACCCGTGATCCCGAGGTGATCAGACATGACACAGGCATCGGCACCGATCCCCGGCCCCGGACACCAGGACCTCCGCCGCGCGTTCGCGGCGTTCCCGTCCGGGGTGACCGCGGTGTGCGCGTTCGTCGACGGCGCGCCCGCGGGCATCGCCGCGAGCTCGTTCACGTCCGTTTCCCTCGATCCGCCGCTCGTCAGCGTCGCACTCGGCGCGCGGTCACGGACGTGGGCGCGGCTGCGCGAGGCCACGCACCTCGGCATCAGCGTCCTGGCCGAGGAACACGCCGAGTACTGCCGCGTGCTCGCCGGGCCGGGCGAGCGCTTCGCCGAGGTCGACTGGACGGCCACGCCGGAGGGGGCCGTGCACATCGGTGGCTCCGCGCTCACGCTCACGTGCTCGATCGCGGACCTGACGGCGGCCGGTGACCACGAGGTCGCCTTCCTGCTCGTGGAGGACATCCACCAGCCCGACGGTGTCGAACCGCTGCTGTTCCACGGCAGCAGGTTCCGCCGCGTCGCCGACCGCGTGGCGGTTTGACCGCGCATCCGAGGAGCAGCACGGAAAATGCCGACGAACGAGTCACCCGCGAGCGACGACCTCCGGCACGCCAGGACGTTCCTGTTCGTGCCGGGGCACCGTCCGGAACGGTTCGCGAAGGCGGCCGCGGCCGGCGCGGACGTCGTGGTCGTGGATCTGGAAGACGCGGTCGCGCCGGCGCAGAAGGCCGAAGCCCGGGAAAACGCCCGGGCGTGGCTGGCCGAGGGGCACCGGGCGGTCGTCCGGCTGAACGCGCCCGGGACTTCCTGGTATGAAGCCGATCTGGCGGCCGTCGGCCCGCACGCGGCGGGCGTGTTGGTGCCGAAAGCGGAAGACCCGGCCACGCTCGCCGCGGTCGCCGCCGCCCTGCCGGCGGGCAGCGGCGTGGTGCCGCTGCTGGAGACCGCAGCGGGCATCGCGAACGCGATCGCCCTGTGCGCGTGTCCGTCGGTCGTCCGTCCGGCGTTCGGCAGCGTCGACCTCGCCGCACAGCTCGGCGTCGACCACCGCTCGCACGAGGCCCTGCGCTACGCCCGGTCCACCGTGGTGCTGGCCGCCGCCGTCGCCGGCCGCGGTGCCCCGGTCGACGGCGTCACGACCGCGTTGGCCAACGAGGGCGCGCTGACCACCGACCTCGACCACGCGGTGCTGCTGGGCTTCACGGGGAAGCTGTGCATCCACCCACGGCAGGTGGAGCCGTCGAACCGGCGCTTCAGCCCGACGGATCGTGAAGTCGAGTGGGCTCGCGGGGTGCTGGCGGCGGACCGGGACGGTTCCGTGGCGGTGTACGACGGACAGATGATCGACCGCCCGGTGGTGCGGCGGGCACAGGCGATCCTGGCCCGCCGGTGAGTGCCGGCAGGGCCCGCGGTCCAGCGGCACACCTGGTGACGCGACTGCGCCACGCGGTGCCTTTCCGTATCGTGGAAGATCGTGGAAGCGTTGGGCCTTCCGGGTTAACATGGGCGACACGTGCGCGGGGCGCGCTCCGCCGCCGGTGGTCGTCCCGCAGCCCCAGTACCCGGAGGAGTGATGGCGCGGAAGCCCGGTGCCGAGCTCGGCAGCCACGTCGGTCGCGTGTTCGGCATCCTGGACCTGCTGGGCGGATCCGAGCCGCTCACGCTCAGCCAGGTGGCCCGCCGCGCCGAGCTGCCGGTTTCGACCACGCACCGGCTGCTGGGCGAGCTCGTGGCCTGGGGCGGGGTCGAACGCACCGAGTCCGGCAGCTACCGGCTGGGTGACAAGATCTGGCGCCTCGGCGCTTCCTCGTCCTGGGAACGGGAGCTGCGCCGCGCGGCGCTGCCGTTCGCCAACGAACTCGCCGGACGCACCGGCGCCGCCGTCGCGATCAGCACCATGATCGGCGACCGCCTGGTGTGCATCGACACCGTCCGGGGCAAGCTCGACAGCATCTATCTCGCGCACGCCGGCGACGAGATCCCGCTGTTCGCGACCAGCGCCGGCAAGCTGCTGATGTCCACTGTGGACCGGCCGGTGCTGGCCGAGGCGCTGCGCACGCGCCTGGAGCGGCGCACCCCGTACACGCAGGTCGTGCCGCGCCTCGTGCTCGCGCAGCTGGAGGCCGCGCGGCAGGCGGGGTTCGCCGTGTCCCGATCGGAGAGCACGGCGGGGCAGTCCTCGCTGTCGGTGCCCGTCGCGACCGGGATCGACCGCACGCCGATGGCGCTGACGGTCCTGGCGCCCGCGACCGACGTCAACCTCGCCCGCCTGGTTCCGACGCTGCGCCAGTACGCGTCGTCCATCTCCCGGTCGATCGCCGACGCCGGGTGAGCCCGCCGGCTCACCCGTAGACGGCCTTGACCTCCTGGAAGCCGGCCAGGGCCGCCGGGCCCAGCTCGCGGCCCAGGCCGCTGTCCTTCATCCCGCCGAAGGGCGCACCCGGGTCGACGCGGTACCCGTTGATCCCGATAGTCCCGGTTCGCACGCGCCGGGCCACGCCGTGGCCGCGTTCGGGATCGGCGGTCCACACGCTGCCGCCGAGGCCATACGGGCTGTCGTTCGCGATCCGGACGGCATCGTCGTCGTCCGCGTAGGGCAGCACGGTCAGCACGGGACCGAAGATCTCCTCGCGGGCCACCACGCTGTCGCGGTCCAGCCCGGTGAACACGGTCGGCTCCAGGTACCAGCCGGTGGGCTGCCCGGCCGGTCGGCCGCCGCCGGTCACGAGGGTGCCTCCGTCGGCTCGTCCGCGCTCGATGAACCCCTCGACGCGGTCGCGGTGTGCCGCGGTCACGAGCGGACCCAGCTGCGTCGCGGGGTCCAGCGGGTCACCGATCTCGAGCGATGACACGAAAGCGGCGAGGTATTCGGTGATCTCGTCGTGGCGGCCGCGCGGCACGAGGACGCGGGTGCCGAGGTAGCACGTCTGGCCGGTGTGGCCGAGCAGCGCGGACGCGAGCCGTACGTTCAGGCCGGGCGCGGTGAGGTCGACGTCGTCGAGGAACACCGCGGCGGACTTGCCGCCCAGCTCCAGCGTGGCCGGGCGCAGCAGCCGCCCGCAGACCTCGGCGATCGCGCGCCCGGTCGCGGTCGACCCGGTGAACGCGATCTTGTCCACCTCGGGGTGCGCGACCAGGTACCGGCTTGTGTCACGGCCGGCCGGGAGCACGTTCAGCACCCCCGGCGGTAGTCCGGCGTCGGCCGCCGCTTCGGCGAGGAGGTTCGCGTCCAGCACGGTTTCCGGCGAAGGCTTGATCACCACGGTGCAGCCCGCCGCCAGCGCGGGCGCGTACTTGAACGACGCCAGTGACTGCGGCGCGTTCCAGGGCGTGATCGCGGCGACCACACCGAGCGGTTCGTGGAGCACCCAGGTGGTGCCGCCGCGCATGCTCGGCTGGGCGTGCTCGACGTTCGTGACGGCGGCGACGCCGGCGAAGTGCCGCAGCAGCCGCACCGGCAGGTCCGCCTCTCCGGCCACCGCCATCGTGATGGGCATGCCGTTCTGCGAGCTGACGCGCCGCGCCATTTCGTCCCGGCGCGTTTCCAAGGCGTCCGCCAGCTTCTCGAGCACTTCGGCCCGTTGCCGGCCGGTCCAGCGGGACCAGCCGAGCGGGTCGTCGAACGCCCGCCGGGCCGCGTACACCGCCCGGTCGGCATCGGCCTCGCCTGCGTCGGGCACGGACCCGAGAACCTCTTCGGTCGAGGCCGAGCGGACCGTGATGCGCTCGGCCGAACGCGGAGCCAGCCAGGCCCCGTCGAGGAACAGCGAGGAGTAGTCCATCGTCATGGAGCCAGTGAAGGGACACCGGTTTCCGCTGTCCACGCACCGCTTCCGCGCGATGGAAAGATCCTCTCGACCCGGTCGCCTCCCGTGCTCCAGAGTGATCCGACATCCACCGGCACGCGAAGAAGCGGAAAGGTCGTCGCATGGCTTTGGAATTCGGGATCTTCGATTCGTTCGACCTCGCCCGGGGCGGCGTGGGCGAGCTGCTCGACGATCGCCTGCGGTTCGCTCAGGAGGTCGAGCGGCTCGGCTTCGCCCACTACCACGTGACCGAGCACCACGGCACGCCGTTGTCCGTCTGCCCGTCGCCCAACCTGTTCGTCGCGGCGCTGAGCCGGCTCACGAGCACGATGCGGCTCGGCACACTGGTGAACGTGCTGCCCGCCTACGAGCCGTTCCGCCTGGCGGAGGAGATCGCGACGCTGGACCAGCTCACCCACGGCCGGCTGGACTTCGGCGTCGGTTCCGGCATCAGCCCGCTGGAACTCGGCATTCTGGGCGTGCGGGGCGACCAGGCGCGCGAGATCTACCAGGAGACGCTGACCGCCGTCACGAACGCACTGCGCACCGGCCGGATGACGCACCAGGGCACGCTGCTGCGCGACTACGACGCGGCGCTGTCGGTGTTGCCGGTCCAGCGCCCGTACCCGCAGCTGTGGTACGCCTCCGGCAGCGCGGTCACCGCCGAGTGGGCCGCCGCCAACGGCATCAACTTCGTGACCCGGTGGGAGGACGGCGCGGTCGCCGAGGTGGGTACCACCTTCTGGACCGCGTGGGAGAAGCACCGGCACGACGAAGGCCGCCTCAACCCGATCACCGGGCAGCCCCGCTTCGGCATCTCCGGCCCCGTCGTCGTCGCCGGCAGCCGGGCCGAGGCGGAAGACGTCTTCGGCCGCGCCAATGAGCTGCACGAGGAGCGCCTCCTGCACCTGTGGCACGAACACGACGACCACCGGCTCGACGGCGTGTTCGGCACGGAGCGCGTGCTGGCCAAGGGCAACGGCATCATCGGCACCGCCGACTCGGTGCGCGACGAGATCGTGGCGCAGGTCGAGGCGTCCGCGGTGAACTACCTCGAGCTGAAGATCATCTTCGGCGACATCGGTCGCGACGCCGCCGTCGCGACCGCCCGCACGATCACGGGGCACGTCGCCCCGGCCGCCCGGGAGGCCGCGGACAGGGCGGCCCGCCGCCTCGGCCTCCCGGTCGAATGACCGCCGGCTCCGCATCGGGCTCGGCGCGCCGCGTACACGTCGAGTCGGGCGAGCTCGAAGGCACGGCCGAGGACGGGGTCGCCGCGTTTCTCGGTGTGCCGTATGCCGCGCCGCCGAGCGGGGCGGCGCGGTTCCGCCCGCCCGGGCCGGCGCGGCGCTGGCGGGGTGTGCGGCCGGCCGTGCAGTTCGGCGCGGCGGCTCCACAGCCCGGGAGTCTCCGTGCCCGCCTGATCCTCGGGCGGTCGGTGCCGTCCGGGGCCGACTGCTTGGTGCTGAACGTGTGGGCACCGGAGGGCGCTCGCCCGGGCGCGTTGCCCGTGCTGGTGTGGCTCCACGGCGGCGGCTTCACCAACGGCTCGGGCGACGTGCCCGCCCTGCGCGGCGCGGTGCTGGCCAAGGACGTCGACGCGGTCGTCGTCACGGTCAACTACCGGCTCGGCCCGCTCGGTTTCGCGTGGCATCCCGACCTGACCGGAGACCACGCGAACCTCGGCCTGCTCGACCAGCGGGCCGCGCTGGAGTGGGTGGGCCGCAACATCAGCGCGTTCGGCGGTGACCCCGGCCGGGTCACGCTGGCCGGTGACTCCGCTGGCGCGATGAGCGCCGCGATCCAGTCCGCGCTGCCCGGCGCGGGGGAGCGGATCTCCGCACTGGCCCTGCACAGCGGCCTGCCCCGCCTGGCCGAGCCGGACGCGGCCGCCGACGGGGTCGAGCGCCTGGCGGCCTGGCTGGGCGTGCCGGTGCGCGCGCTGGCCGAGGTCGGCAACGACGCGCTGATCACCGCCGCGGCCGCGATCGCCCCCGCGCACCGGTTCGGCCCGGTCGCGGCGGGCGAACTGGCGCGCGGCCTGCCCGCTCCCGGCGCGCTGCCGACGCTGCTCGGCACCACCGGTGACGAGGGCACGTTCTTCCTGCTCGACGAGCGTTCCCCGCGCGAGCTCTCCGATGCCGAGGCGCGCACCCTGGCCGAGGCGCTGCTCCCCGGCGACGCCGCAGCCCGGTACGAGGCCGCGGCCCTGGCGCTGCCGCCCGAGCGAGCACTCGGCTCACGCTGGGCCGTGGCCGCCGCGGCCACCGTGGCCCTGTTCGACGAACCGGCCGACGAGTGGGCCGCCACCGCGCCCGGGCCCGTGTGGCGCACGCAATACTGCCGGCCGGCGACGCTGTGGGACGGCTGGCTCGGCGCCACCCACACGCTCGACGTGCCGGTGCTGTTCGGTACCCACCGGAGTCCCGAGCCGGCCCGGCTGTTCGACGGTGACGACGGGGTCGAGCTGGTCTCCGCCCGCTTGCGCCGCGACTACCGCTCATTCCTGCACCGAGGCGTGCTCGACTGGCCACAGTGGACGCCCGGTGCCCCTGTCGTGCGAAAGGTGTCCTGAATGGACCTGAAGAACCTGCCGCTGTCCGGTGTCACCGTGGTCTCTCTGGAACAGGCGGTGGCCGCGCCGTTCGCCACGCGCCAGCTCGCCGACCTCGGCGCCCGGGTGATCAAAGTGGAACGGCCCGGCGCCGGCGACTTCGCCCGTGACTACGACCGCACCGTGCACGGCCAGGCCAGCTACTTCGTCTGGCTCAACCGCGGCAAGGAGAGCGTGGAGCTCGACATCAAGGCGCCCGCCGATCGCGCGCTGCTGGACGCCGTGATCGCGAAGGCGGACGTGTTCCTGCACAACCTCGCGCCCGGTGCCGTGGACCGTCTCGGCCTCGACGCCGAGACGGTGCGCGCCCGCCACCCGCGCCTGATCACCTGCGCCATCTCCGGGTACGGCACGGCCGGGCCGTACCGCCGGAAGAAGGCCTACGACCTGCTGGTGCAGTGCGAAACCGGCCTGGTCTCGGTGACGGGCACGCCGGACACCCCGGTGAAGGTCGGCGTCTCGATCGCCGACGTCGCCACCGGCATGTACGCCTACAGCGGGGTGCTGACCGCGCTGTACGAGCGTGAGCGGACCGGGGAAGGCAGCGCGCTGGACATCGCGATGCTGGACGCCCTCGGCGAGTGGGTCGCGCAGCCGTACTACTACTCGGTGTACGGGCAGCGCGCGGCCGAGCGCACCGGCGCGCGGCACGCGTCGATCGCGCCCTACGGCCCCTACCCGGCGGGCGACGGCGGCACGGTGTTCCTCGGCCTGCAGAACGACCGGGAGTGGGCCGTGCTGTGCGAGCGCGTGCTCAACCGTCCCGACCTGACCGGCGACCCGCGGTTCGCGCACAACCCCGACCGGGTGGCGCACGACGACGAGCTGACCCCGATCGTCGAAGCCGCGTTCGGGAAGCTGACCGCGGACGAGCTCGTGGCGCTGCTGGACGAGGTCGGCATCGCCAACGCGCGGCTGCGCACACCGGCCGAGTTCGCCGAGCACCCGCAGCACGAGGCCCGCGGCCGCTGGCGCGAAGTGGACACCCCGAACGGGCCGATCCGCGCGCTGCTGCCGCCCGTCACCGTGGCCGGCCGGGAGCCGGCGATGGGGCCGGTGCCGGCATTGGGCGCACACACCGACGCCGTGCGGGCCGAGTTCCTCGGCGCGCGGGCCGGACAGGAGGAGACGTGGTGAACGAGCAAACCGTTGCCGGACGGGAAACGGCCGAGCACGTGGTGCGGACCGAGGTCCTCACCGGCGGCCCCGCCCACGCGCTGGCCGGCCTGATCGAGGTTCCCGAGCCCGCGCCCGGCTCAGGACTGCCACCGCTGTGGCACTGGGTGTACCTGCTGGACCACCCGCCGCGCTCCGCGCAGGGCCCCGACGGCCACCCGGTCACCGGCGTGCCCCGTCCGCCGGGACCGGGCCGCCGCCGGATGTGGGCCGGCGGGCGGGTGCGCCGGCTCGACCGGCTGCTCGTCGGCGAGGAGGCGACGCGCCGCACTTTCGTGCGCCGATCGGTGGACAAGCAGGGCAGCACCGGTCCGCTGACCTTCGTCACCGTCGCGCACGAGATCAGCCAGGGCGGCCGCGTGGTCGTCGACGAGGAACAGGACCTCGTCTACCGCGCGGCGACCGCGGCCGGGCCCGGCGCACCCGAGTCCGCCGAGGTCGTGCCGCCGGAGGGCAAGGAGCGCCGGATCGTGGTCGATCCGGTGCTGTTGTTCCGCTACTCGGCGCTCACCTACAACGGCCACCGCATCCACTACGACCGCGACTACGCCCGCGACGTCGAGGGTTACGCCGGGCTGGTCGTGCACGGTCCGCTGCAGGCGTTGCTCATGGCGGAGGCCGCGCGCGCACGCCGGCCCGAGGTGACGGCGGTGGAGTTCGACTACCGCCTCGTCTCGCCCTTGATCGACCACCAGGGCCTGGTCGTCTCGGCCGTCGCGGGGGAGGACGGCGCGCTCGTGACCCGGGCGCGCGACGACTCCGGCCGCACCACCGCGACGGGCATCTGGCGACCGCTCGCGTCCGCCTGATCTCCGTGCGTGGCCCGGGCCGCCCGCCTTCGGCCTGGTTTCCACGCGGCGGAAAACCCTGGTCGACGCCGCCCCGGCCGGCCTTGATACTCAGCCCATCCGCGCAGCGAGGAGGCTCCGCATGTCGGTTCCCGATCCGATCCGCGTCATCGCCACGGGCGAGCTCATGCTCTGCATGGAGGATGACCCGGAGCCCTATTTCGAGCCCACGGCCCCTTACCTGCGTGCCGCGGACGCCGTCATCGGGCACCTGGAGTTCCTGCACACCACCGACCCGCAGCCCGCGTGGGACAACCGCTTGCCCGCGCCGCACCCCGACAAGCTGCGCGGCCTGCTCACCGGCAACGTCACCGCGGTCACCCTGGCCGGCAACCCCGCCTACACCTACGGCCCGCCCGGGGTCACCGACACCCTCGCCTGGCTGGACGAGCACGGCATCGCGCACACCGGCGCGGGTCACAACATCGACGAGGCGGTCGAACCCGCGATCCTCGAGCTGAACGGCACGACCGTCGGGCTGCTGTCCTACGACTGCATCGGGGTCGAGGCCAACGCCGCCACCCCGACCAAGCCCGGCGTCGCCTACGTCGACGTGATCACGCACTACGAACCGGGCCGGATCACCGCCGGCCCGCCCCAGATCTACACGTGGCCCGAACCGTGGAGCCTCGAGGCGATGCGCGAGGAGATCCGTGCGCTGCGCCGGAAATGCGACGTGGTGATGGTCGGGATCCACATGGGACTGGTGCATTTCGCGGCCGCGCGCAACGAGATCCGGCTGGCCGACTACGAGCCCGCGGTGGCGCGGGCCGCGATCGAGGCGGGCGCGGACGTGGTGCTGGGCAACCACGCGCACGTGCTCAAGGGCGTCGAGTTCTACCGGGGCAAGCCGATTTTCTACTGTCTCGGCAACTTCGTGACCGCGTTCCCGTGGGAGGCGCACTTCGCGTTCCGCCGTGAACCGCTGACCACCCGGATGCGCTCCCGGCTGCGTGAGCGGCCGGGGTCCGCCGCGGACCACATCGACCCGGCGTACCCGAACTACCCGTTCCCGCCGGAGTCCCGCAAGGCGATGCTGGCGACCATCGACCTCCGCGGCGGCGCCGTGTCGCGGCTCGGCCTCGTGCCGTGCCTGATCGACCCGCACGGGGTGCCCGTGCCCGTGTCCCGCGAAGCCGGCGGCGAGGACGTCGTGGGATACCTGCGCAAGGCCACCGAGGGAGCGGGCCTGAACGCGAAGTTCGACTGGGACGGCGACGAGGTCGTCATCACCGAGAGCTGATCCTGCTTCACCACCTCCGCCTGGCGCGCCTCGCGCCAGGCGACTTCGACGCGCTCGCGTCACGTGATCTTCGGCCACCACAAGGGAGAATCAACGATGATTACACCACCGCTGCCATCAGGTTCCGCGCCGCGTTCGCGGCTGCGCGGCTGGATCGTGGTGACCGTGCTCCTCATCTTCATGATCATCAACTTCGTGGACAAGTCGGTGCTGGGCGTGGCCGTCAAGCCGATGCTCGCCGATCTCCACCTGAACCTCGACCAGTACGGCTTGGCCTCGAGCGGGTTCTTCTTCCTGTACTTCGTCTCGGCCCTGGTCGTCGGATTCGCGGCGAACCGCCTGCGGGTGCGATGGATCCTCTTGACACTGGCGATCGTGTGGAGCCTCGCGCAGTTCTCGATGCTGACGGCGGCCGGGCTCGGGACCGTGCTGATCTCCCGGATCGTGCTGGGCGCGGCGGAAGGCCCGGCGTTTCCGTTGGCCAACCACGCGGCGTACAACTGGGTCCCCGACCAGGATCGCCCGGTGGCGAGCTCCATGCTCGCGGGCGGAGCGGCCGGCGGCATCCTGGTCGGCACGCCGCTCATCGCCTACCTGGTCTCCGCGCACGGCTGGCGGTCGGCGTTCCTGGTGACCGCGCTGATCACCGTCGCGTGGTGCGTCGTGTGGGCGTTCGTCGGCAAGGAGGGGCCGCTCGCCCGGCCGGTCGCGCGGCGCAGCGCCCCGAGAACGCGCGCGGAACGCCGGGCGCTGTGGGCGTCGTACCGCAAGGTGTTCCTGTCCGGCACGTTCCTCGCGACCGTGTTCGCCGGGTTCGCGGCCAACTGGGCCACCGTGCAGGACGGGGCCTACGCGCCGCTGTACCTGCAGGACGCGCTGGGCTTGTCGTTGGGGCAGGCGAGCGCGTTCGTCGCGGTGAAGCAGGGTTTCGCGGTCGTCGTGGTCTTCATCGGACTCGGCGCGCTCATGAAGGCGATGCTCCGCCGCGGTGTGCCGACCCGGCACGTGCGCGGCACGGTTTCCGGCGTGTGCCTGTTCGTCTCGGGCGTTTCGGAAGCGGCGTTCGTGCTTGTTCCGGGTGCGGCGGGGAAGCTGGTGTTCAGCTGCCTGAGCGTGCTGTCGCTGGTGATCTTCGCGGTGTCGCAGACGGTGTGCGCCGAGATCACGCCGATTGCCCAGCGAGCCGGCGTCCTCGGCGCGTACAGCGCGGTGTACTCGCTGGCCGGCGTGATCGCCCCGGCGCTCACCGGCCGGATCGCCTCGGCCCAGGGCGAGGTCGCGGGCCTGCAGACGTCGTGGCTGATCGTGGCGGCGCTCCTGGTGGTTTCGGGCGTGCTGGCCATCGTTTTCATCCGTCCGGCTCGCGACGCTGCCCGCGTCGCCGCCCGGCTCGGCCACGCCGGGGGACTCCGGCCCGGCGTGGCCGAGCCCGCGGTGGTGGACTGAGGAAGACCCCCCGAGTTCGACGTCAGACGAGGAGGACCATGAAGCACGCCGGAGCGCATTTCGTGCTCGTGCACGGAGCTTGGTACCAGGCCTCGTGCTGGGCGAAGATCGTCCCGCTGCTCGAAGCGGCGGGGCACACCGTGGACGCGGTGAACCTGCCCGGCCGCGACGGCCGCCGGCCGATCGAGACCGTGACGCTGGACGACTGCGTCGCGACCGTCCGGGCCCGCGTCGAGGCGGCCGGGCGGCCGGTGGTGCTGGTCGGGCACAGCATGGGCGGGCTCACCGTCGCCCAGGTCGCCGAGCAGGTGCCCGACCGGATCGCGCAGCTGGTCTTCCTGTGCGCGTTCGTACCGGGCGACGGCCAGCTCCTCGCCGACCTCACCGCACTGCCGGAGTTCCGGTCGTCGTCGGCCGCGCGCCACCAGCGCCGGGACGTCGCCAACGGCGTGTCCACGCTGCCGGCTGAGCACGCCACCGAGGTCCTGTTCGGCACGTGCGCGCCCGACGTCGCCCGCGAAGCGGTGGGCCGGCTGGTTGCGGAAAGCCTGGGAATCGGAGCCCAGCGGGTGTCGCTGACGCCCACCGCGTACGGCACAGTCCGCAGCGCCTACGTCGAAGCGCTGCGCGACGAAGCGATCCCGCTCGCGGCCCAGCGCGCGATGCACCGCGCCGCCGCGTGCCAAGAGATCGCCGCGGTCGACTCCGACCACTCGCCGTTCCTGTCTCAGCCCGAGCGACTCGCGGACGTGTTGCACCGCCTCGCCGAACCGGCTGCCCGTACCGGGGAAGCCGGCGCTTGACCGCCCGGCATCTCCGGATCGTGCTGGGGAAGCCCCGTGAGCCCGGGAACGAGCGCCGCGCGCGGAAGGTCGCGCAAGCTCTCGGGCGCTTCACCGGCCCACGCGGGGGTGTCAGCGAGTGAGCAGGGGCCGGCCGAGCGGAAGTCCACGGCCGCCGGTTTCGGTGGACATGAGGTCGGCGTAGAGGTAGACGGAAACGGCGACGAAGGCGAACACGACGGCGCCGCCGGCGCGGGTGAGGCCGGTGGCCCCGGTCATGGTGCCGGCGAGGAGCAGGGCTAGGGCGAGGTCCACCAGGCCGAGCAGGAGGGTGAAGCTCGACGGTAGGCGCAGGGTGACGAGCGTGAGCAGGACGATGGTGATCAACCAGGACAACAGCCAGGTGACCTGGGCGTCGGTGGCGGAAACGACGGAGGTGCCGAACCAACCGTGGGCCAGGCCCAGCGTGAGGGCGGCGTAGCTGGCGTAGAACCCGAAGAACACGGCGAACAAGCTGGCGGACGCGTTCTGCCCGAGGGCCGCGGCCCAGACGGTGGTGATCAACAGCCCGATGACCGTGCAGGTGCCGAGGATGGCGAGCGTGGCGCCGGAGGCACCGCCGGGCATCGCGCCGATGTTGATGAGGCCGAGGCCGACGGCGCCCGCGATGACGGTGGGGATGCCCACGACTCCCGGGTTACCCGCCAGCGGATTGGCCGTTGGGGCTTCCGGCTCCGTGGATTTTCCGGTGGCGCCCGCAACGCGGCCTTGTGCGTGCTCGGACATGACGGTCATCGCGGTGCTCCTTCGTGGTGCGGATATGGTGCGGATCAGATCGGGACGTCGAGAAAGATGGAGCCCGATACCGCCGGAAGGGCATCACGGTCGTGCGCGGTTGTATTGGACCGGCGTCCGGACCTCGCCCCCGAGCTCGGTCGCGGCTCGGCGCGCCCAATACGGGTCGCGCAGCAGCTCGCGGGCCAGCAGAACCGCGTCGGCCTTGCCCGAGGTGATGATCTCCTGCGCCTGCGCGGGCTGGGTGATCAATCCGACGGCGGCGACCGGCATCCCGGCCTCGGCGCGGACGCGCTCGGCGAACGGCACCTGGTAACCAGGACCCCGGACGATCTTCGCATCGGGCACGTTGGCGCCGGTGGACACGTCCATCAGGTCGACGCCGTGCGCCGGCAGCTCCTTGGCGAAGCGGACGGTGTCGTCGGCGGTCCAGCCCTCGCGGTCGTCGTCGGGGTTTTCGGTGAGCCAGTCCGTGGCGGAGATGCGGAAGAACACCGGCAGGTCCTCCGGCCACACCCGCCGGACGGCGTCGACGACCTCCCGGGCGAACCGCGTCCGGCCCTCGAACGAACCACCGTATTCATCGGTGCGGTGGTTGCTGTACGGCGAGAGGAACTGGTGGATCAGATAACCGTGCGCGCCCTGGATCTCCACGACCTCGAACCCGGCTTCCAGGGCACGTTCCGCAGCCGCCGCGAACTCCTGGACGATCTCGCCGATCCGCGCCCGGGTCAGCGCCTGCGGGACGGTCGAGGAATCGCTGAACGGGATCGCACTGGGACCGACCGGCGTCCAGCCGTGCGGTTCGCCCGGTGCGAGGCGGCGGCCGCCGTCGACCCAGGGGCGCTCCACACAGGCCTTCCGGCCCGCGTGCGCCAGCTGGATTCCGGCGGTCGTGCCCTGGGACTTCAGGAACGTTGTGATACGGCGAAAGCCGTCGACCTGCGTGCGGTTCCAGATACCGAGGTCGTGCGGGCTGATCCGGCCCTCCGGGCTGACCGCCGTACCCTCGGTGAGGATCAATCCGGTACCACCCGCGGCGCGCGCGGCGAGGTGGGCGAAGTGCCAATCCGTCGGAACACCGACTTGCTCGCCGCCGGGCGCCGCGCTGTACTGGCACATCGCCGACATCCAGATCCGGTTCGGGATCGTCAGCGACCGCAGCCGGTACGGGGTGAAGAGCGTGTTCAACCTCGACTCCTTTGTGGACTTCGGGTTCGGGTCGGGGGTCCGGAACCGCCTAGAGATACAGTGTCAGATGTGCCGTCTTCGCTCGGGAAACACAGATCATCATCACGTTGTTCTCGGCGCGTTCCTCGTCGGTCAGGAGCATGTCGCGATGGTCGGGGACGCCCTCGAGGACAGCGGTCTCGCAGGAGCCGCAGACGCCCTCCTCGCACTGGGAAACCTGCCGGACACCCGCGTCGCGAAGAGCGACCAGAATGCTTTCACCGGCGGGAACGGTCCGCCGGACGCCCGACCTCGCGCACCTGACCTCGAACGCCGCGTCCTGAGACGTGTCGATGTCGTCGGCGGCGAACCGTTCCGTCCGCACCGGAACGTGCGGCGGTGCGGCATTCTCGATCGCGCCCAGCAGACGGGAGGGACCGCAGGCGTAGACGGAGGTGCCCGGGGACAGCCGCTGAAGCAGCCCTGGGACGTCGAGCCGCCGGGTCCCCGACGGATAGAGGGTCACACGGTCGCCGTAGCGGGCGGTGAGCTCGGCGACGAAGGCCATGCTCTCGGCGCTGCGCCCCGCGTAGTGCAGTTCCCATTGCACGCCGCGGGAACGCGCCTCCTCGATCATGGCCCGGATCGGCGTGATCCCGATCCCGCCGGCGACGAACACCACCGGACCGCTGCCGGCGAATGCGAAGTGGTTCCGCAGGCCACTGATCCGAAGCGTCGCACCTTCGGCCACCTGGCTGTGCAACCAGGACGACCCGCCTCGCGACTCGGGCTCCCGCAGGACGGCGATGCGCAGAAAATCGGCGCCGGGCGGTCCGCACAGTGAGTACTGGCGAGTCAGTCCGGCTTGAGGAATGTCCACGTCGACGTGCGCGCCCGCCGACCACTGCGGCAGTGGCGTTCCCGCCGGTGGTGCGAGATCGAGCGTCATCACCGCATCGGCCACGCGTCGGCGGCGAACGACGCTGAATTCGCTCGGGAAGACGCCGGTGCCACCGGCAACTGTTTCGATGCTGGACGAGGAGAGCGGCACGAGCATCCTTTCAGGGAGAGAAGACGATTTACCGGTGTCCGCGGCGAGGTGCGGGCCGACGTCGCGGTTCGAGCCGCAAGGGCGGTCGACCGGGCGGGCGAGCGGGAGCACCGCTCGCCCGCCGGATCTCGCGACGGTCGGTTCAGGCCACGGCGGGCAGCGTGGCCTGCTCGCGATTCTCCTTCGCTGCCTTGCCGAGCAGGCTCATGGACACGAAGCTGATCACGCACAGGGTGACGGAGTATCCGGCCACGGCCATCCAGGATCCTGTCGCGGTCAGCAAAGCCTGCGCGATGAACGGCGCGAATCCGCCACCGAGGACCGCTGCGACCTGGTAGCTCAGCGAAATCCCGGTGTAGCGCACCTTGACGCTGAAGGTGGCGGCGAGGATCGAGGCGATCGGCGCGTACGCCGCGGCGTTGAAGGCGTTGCCGAGCATGCGCACGGCGAGGATCGCCGCGAAGGACCCGGTGTTGACGATCAGGTAGGTCGGGAAGGCGAGCAGCGCCAACCCGATGAGTCCGACGTAGAAAACCGCTCGGTTGCCGACCCGGTCGGCCACCCGCGCCGCCACGAAAGTCATTCCGGCGTTGACCGCCGAACCCATGATCGTCACCAGCAGCATCGACGAGGCCGGTACTCCGGCGTTCGTCGTGGCGTAGGACAGCAGGAACACCTGGCCGAGGTAGAAATCCGTGCTCGTCACGATCGTCAGGCCGATCGTCAGCGCGACCGAGCGGGGGTACCTGGTCAGCACCTGAAGCAGCGGCGGGCGTTGCGGCCGCTTGCTCTTGGCCGCGAACTCCGGGCTCTCGGGCACGCCCGAGCGCACGACGATCGCGATGGCCACCACCACGATGCTGAGCAAGAACGGGATTCGCCAGCCCCAGGAGAGAAGCGCCTGGCGGTCGAGTGCACCTTGGAGCACGAAGAACATCGCCGCCGAGAGGAGATAGGCGATGGGAACGGCCGCCTGGGTGAAGGCGCCGTAGAACGTGCGACGGTGCCGCGGTGCGTGCTCGATGGCCATCAGCGTGGCGCCGCCCCACTCGCCGCCGGCGGCGAAGCCCTGGAGCAGCCGGAGCAGCACGAGCAGTGAAGGCGCCCAGATCCCGATCGCCGCGTAGGACGGCAGGATGCCGATCGCGACGGTGGCGCCTCCCATGAGCAGGACCGTCGCCACGAGCATCGGGCGACGTCCGTACTTGTCGCCGAGGTGCCCGATGATCACCGCGCCGAGCGGGCGCATGACGAATCCCGCGCCGAAAGCGGCGAACGCGGTGAGCGTGCCCGTCGCCGGATCACTGCTCGGGAAGAAGACCTGGGAGAAGATCAGGGCGGCGGCCGTGCCGTAGATGAAGAAGTCGTACCATTCTATCGTCGTGCCGAGCATCGCCGCCGCGAGTACCCGCGCGGTGCTCACCTTTCTCTGGGGCAAAGTCGGATCTTTCGACTCGGCCGAAGCTTCGATCATGACCGTACCTCCGTTGGTGCGGTGGGATTCGAGGGTGAAAACAGGCTGCAGCTATTTCTCGTACCGGGTTTCGATCTGATCGCGGGCGCCGGAAGCGGCTTTGCTTCGGCATGCCGATGATTCGCTACGAGAGCGAAACAATTAAATGAAGTTCCGCGCGGGGAGTCGTCGATCCGTTCAGGACCGCAGCGACGGACGCGGAATCGGAATTTCCCGGTTGGTCTCCACCCGATGCCGCAGCCATTGCTCGCGCTGCCTTTCGAGCTGGTCATGGGCGTCGAGAGCGTCCCTGCTCTCGGCGACACACCCGGCCAGCTCCGGGTATTCGAGGCGGCAGACCCACTCGCCGCTTTCGGACTCGCGAGTGGACACGTCCATCATGTACGGAATGGACAGTGCGCGCTCGAGGGCGCCGTCGCCAGAGGTGCGGCCGGCGGCTTCGCTCGGCTCAGACACCGGCGGCCAGCGCGGGATCGGTCGTCGGCTTTTCGGTGCCGTCACGGAGTCCTTGCGTCGCGGTGAGCCAGTCGGCGCCGGTCGGCAGCACGACCCCGCCGGAGCGCTGCCGGTAGAGGTCGGGCTCGTTGGCACCGGGGGGAAGTTCGCCGCTGTCGACGAAGGTGCGCAGAGCTCGCAGGATCCTCCGCCGGACGCGGATGACCATCACGTCGGAGCTGCCGAGGTGTTCATGGCGGCGGTCCAGGACGCCTCCCATGCTCTCGGTCATCGCCCGGTCCTCGAGCGGCACGCTGTCGAGGCCGGTGAAGCTGCGCCCACTGCGCTGGGCGTCACGGTCGATGTCGTAGTCGTTGTCGAGCGTACGAGCGGAGCGGAACCGGCCGTGCCAGTCGGTGGTGTTCGGCAGGAGCTTGAGATTCTCGTACGTCTCGGCGCCGATCGCGAGATCGCTGGGCACCTCGTCCGCGGTGGCCAGGTAGACCATGGTGTGCTCGTCGTCGAGGGGCACCCGTGCGGTCACGGTCTTCGAGCTGCCGAGAAGCCCGGTGGGGATCATGGTGTAGAACGGGAACAGGTAGTGGGCGATGCGCCAGTAGGTCTCCTGATCGTTTCCGGCAGGTCGATACGCACCGTAGGACGAGCCGAATTCGGTGTCGACCACCTTGTACCTCGGGGCCCGGTCCTCCAGCATGTGGCGGAGGAAGGTGCCCTCGGGCGCGGCATCGTCGGCCAGGTGCCCCACGTGCAGAAATCCGAAGTGGCTCGTGTCGATGTCGCCTTCGAGAGCCTGGAGCCAGTTGCAGTTGATCTGGAAGACGTTCACCGCCTTCGTCGCACTCGGTCCGTCGTCGAAGAACTCCAATGCGGGCAGCGGCGGCGGCTCGGCCTGTGAGCCGAGGTAGGCCCACACGAGCCCGCCCCGTTCGACAACCGGCACGGACCTGGCTCGGACTTTGTCCTTGAAATTGCTCTCGGCCGGCTCGTTCGGCATGTCGAGGCACCGCCCCGAGACGTCGAACTTCCACCCGTGGTAGACGCACCTCAGGCCGCCCTCTTCGTTGCGCCCGAAGAACAACGAAGCGCCGCGATGCGGGCACTGCGCGGAAAGCATCCCCACGGATCCCGAACTGTCGCGGAACGCGATGAAGCGTTCGCCCAGAAGGAGAACGCGGACCGGGTCGCAGTCGGGCGCGGGCAACTCCGTGGACACCAGCGCGGGCATCCAGTACTCGCGCATCATCGACCCCATCGGGGTGCCCGGTCCGACCTTGGTGAGTAGCTCGTTGTCACTCGAGCTGAGCATCGCTTCTCCTCGACTTTGAGGCGCGCCGCGTACACGCAACGCACGAACGGAACCCCTGGTCCGACCCGGGGCAGGAACTCGAACATCGTTCAGCTTCGGTATTTACGCACTTGATCTCGACGCCTGTCAAGCACGTCTTTCGGCAGGTCTGCCCCCGGCAGGTCGACCGTCCGGGGCGGCGGCTGTAGCGTCAGGACGGTGTCGACAGCCCCTGAGAACTCGCCGGCGAGCCCCGCGAACGTTGCCCTCCCGCCTCAGGAACGAGGGCGGACGCGGCATGCCCGGATCGTGCGCGCCACGGCACTCTTGATCGATTCGGCGCCCTCCTCGGGGCGCCGGCCGCTGACGCTCCGCGGAATCGCCGAGGCCGCCGACGTACCCGTGGCGTCGATCTACCACTACTTCCCCGACGTGGACTCGATCGTCGCCGCCGTGGCCACCCAATACGGCAATGAACTCAGCTCCGCTGTCGAAGCCGGGGTGTCCCGCCCGACCGAATCCCCGAGTGCGCTGCTGGACACCATTTTCACCATCTATCGAGAGTTCTTCGCGGCGCGACCCGGCCTGCGCGAGCTTTGGTTCGACCGGAAAGCCTCGGAGAAGGTCGTCGAAATCCACCGCTACTTCCGCGCCGGCCTGGCCGAGATCCTGCGCTCGGGAATGCACGGGTATTCGACCGAGCCGCACGATCCGCTGGCTTATCAAACGTGGATCGAAATCACCGGAATCCTCTGGGAACTGGCTTTCCAGTCCGATCCCGAGGGGGACCCGCGCGTAGTCGCGGAGATTCGCGAAGTGTCCGAGCGCTTCCTTTGCAGGCGATTGGGTCTCGAATTTCCCCCGACTGACCGGGAAGGCCGGAAAGACCACGACCAGCCCGGCGCAAGCCTCTCGGCACCAGCGGGAGAGTCGGCGCCCCATGCCTGGGAGCTGCCACTTCCGCCACAGGCGCGAGGGCGGAAGAACAGGGCGCAGATCCTGTCGGCCGCGTCGGCGATCATCGATTCCCAGGGGCCGCACGGCCCGGACGTGAACGTCCGCGCCATCGCCAGCGCGGCCGGGACGTCACCCGGGTCGATGTATCGCTACTTCGAAGACCTCGATTCCCTGGTGGCCGCGGTCGCCGACACCTACATGCACGACCTCCTGGCAGTTCTCGACGAGGTGGAGGCCGCTTCCGAAGGACAGGACTTCGCCGCGTTCAACAAGCGCAAGATGGTTGCGTACCAAGCTTTCTTCGCGCGACGTCCGGGCCTGCGGGAGCTTTGGTTCGATCGCCGCGCCTCCGAAAAGGTGCAGGAAATCCATGCCCACTATCGCCGCGTCCTCGCCGAGCGCAACCACCAGGCGATGTCCCGCTACGCCCCCCGTCCCGGGGAACTGTTCGGCCACACGCTGCACATCGAGGTGACGGGCGCCCTGTGGGACCTGGCTTTCACACTGGATCCCGAAGGGCACCCGTACGTGATCGACGAAATCGAGGAGCTCGGCATCGACTTCGTGCGGCGTCTTCGCGAAGGTTCGAGCTGACGAACCGGCACGGATACGGGACGAAGCTTCAACGAAAGTCTGTACATCCGTCGGTTGTCTGTAGAAGGATCTGTCTCACTCTGCCGGTCGGGGGGCGTCGGTCCCCTTGGCGGCACGGGGACAGGGGTCCGAAACCGACGTCACGACGCGCCTTCTCTTGCGCGGCTGGTGGGGCGCTGTGCGGAAGGGAGTGCGCCTGGTGACTGCCGAGATTCGGTCCTGGGCCACACCGACGATGCGATCGTGGTGAGTGCGTCGACGAGTCCGATGCTGTCGTGGTGACTGTGGTGTCGAGTGATCGTTGCAGCCTGTGGAGCCCACCCCGGACGCCAGTGGCCTCGGGGACCAGGATCGCCCGCGGCACCGTAGCCTGCTCAAACGTGTGGGTGACGTCCATCTCAGATATGGACGTTCTAGTCCAGTTGAACCAGGGTTAAGCTGAAACAATCATACTGCACGGAATGAAGTGGACTATATAGTCCAGTACGTTCGCGCTTCACCCAGTTGACACGACGACTTGGCAGAGACCGCACCCGCCTGAAAGTGGACACCGGACGTTGAGATATCAAGCGCCTCAACCATGACAGAAGCGCGAACCAGACCGCACTGGCCACCGCTCCAGGTTCGCGAATCCACCGAACCCGCGCCCCCGAGGTGCCGGGGGTTGGACAGCACCTCGCCGACGCTCAGGAGGAACGATGAACGAGAAGCCCGCACCCACGATCCACAAGCTCCACGACGCGGTCGATCTCGAACTTGCCGAGGTCGCCAACAGCGCCGACCCCGAAGGCGATGACGTGCCGGAGCGCGAACTCTACGAGGCGGAACTACGCAGCTTCCACGACGCTGTTGTGGTCGTGGAGAAGGCGGAGGAGACGCGCAACTCCGAAAGTTGATCGTGCGGCACCTGCGTTGCTCGGCCGGCCGCCGCTCATGAACCCACCGTGCGCTGGAAGCCGCAGCGAACTGGCCCGAGGCCGGGCTCCAGCAACACCGATCGGATCGCGCGCGACCACGAGCAGGTGCGTTGCGATCGATGGGCGCCCGACAGGGCACTTTCGGGCAATCGTTCGCCGAACCCCGAAAGATTCGCCCCTCGGTCTACACCAATCGAAGTTGACGACGACGGCCGACGGCACAAGCCGCGGCCCCATGGTGATGGGAGCCAGCCATGCCGGTGGAGACCACCGAACGGAATTTCGACCCGGACGACCCGGAGTACTTCATCGCCCAGCTCGCACGCGACCGCGAAGCCGCGCCCGCTGAACCGGCCGCGCCACGGGGTGAGCCGGACGACGCCGGCAGCATGTCACATCCATGACAACCGGGGAGTCACCATGGGCGACACAACGCCTCCACCACTGACGATCCTGCAACCGGGAGAGGGAAAGGAGGGGGATCTCGGCGACATCGGAGTGGTCTTCAAGCTCTTCAGCCACGAGACCGGAGGTGCGGTGTCGATCGTGGAACACCCCTTCGCGGTCGGCGCACTGGTCGCTCCGCACCTGCACACGCGTGAGGACGAGTACTCGATCGTGACCGAGGGGGAGATCGGTTTCCGATCAGGCGACCGCGAGGTCGTACTCGGCGCGGGTGGATACATCACCAAGCCACGCGGAGAGCTCCACACGATGTGGAACGCGGGCAAGACGCCCGCGCGGATGATCGAGGTGATCGCCCCGGGCGGCTTCGAAGGGTTCTTCCACGACCTGTCCGACCTGATGGCAGGCAGCCCGCCCGCCGAAGGGGAGATGGCACGCCTCGCGGCCGAGTACGGACTGGAGTTCGCCACCCCCGATTGGCTGCCGGACCTCATCGCCCGCTACGGGCTCACACCACCGCCGGCCGCGCCTAGCCCTGCCGCGGTGGGCGTGCGTCCTATCGACTGACGGCGGTAGCCGAGTCGAGGAATCCCATCCCGTCACCGAGCCCGTGTGCGCGCTCGGTCGAACATCCGGAGGAATGTCATGAATCAGAAGGTTGCCGTCATCACCGGTGCCTCGCAGGGTATCGGCGCCGGCCTGGTCGAGGCCTACCGCAAGCTCGGCCACGCGGTCGTCGCCACCTCGCGCACCATCACCCCCGCCGAGGACGCGGGCGTCCTCGCGGTCCAGGGCGACATCGCCGACCCGGCCACCGCCGAACGGGTGATCTCCGCTGCCCTCGAGCGGTTCGGCCGCGTCGACACCCTGGTCAACAATGCGGGCGTCTATGTCTCCAAGCCGTTCACCGACTACACCGCCGAGGATTACGCCACCATCACCGGGATCAACCTGGCCGGGTTCTTCCGTCTCACCCAGCTCGCCGTCGGCCAGATGCTCGCCCAGGGCGGCGGGCACATCGTCACCCTGACCGCCAGCATCGTCGACAACCCCGATTCCCGGGTCCCGTCGGTCCTCGCCGCGCTGACCAAGGGCGGGCTGCAGGCCGCCACCAAGTCCCTCGCCATCGAGTACGCCACTCGCGGCATCCGGGCCAACGCCGTCTCCCCGGGCACCACCCGCACCCCGATGCACGACCCGCAGATGCACGAGTTCCTCGCCGGCCTGCAGCCCGTCGGCCGCATGGTCGAGACCCGCGACGTCGTCGAGGCCGTCATCTACCTGGAGAACGCCCCGTCCATCACCGGCGAGATCCTCCACGTCGACGGCGGCATGAGCGCCGGCCACTGACCACGCTCACCCACCCTTTCCTGGAGCACTGCCATGAACCAGAACACCGCGGACAGCGAGACGATCCTGCGCGGCGTCCTCGACGGCTGGAAGGCCGCCGTCGACAAGCATCAGCCCGACCAGGCGGCCGCCCACTTCACCGACGACGCCATCTTCCAGGGAATGCACCCCTACAGCGTCGGACGTCCCGGCGTCGCCGCCTACTACGACTCCCAGCCTCCCGGCCTGACCGCCGAGTACCGGATCCTGGAGACCAGGCGCCTCTCCGACGACCTCGTCCTCGGATACCTCAACGTCGACTTCTCCTTCACCGACCGTCCCACGGTCAACGTCTACCTCAGCATCCTGCTGAAACAGACCGCAACCGGCTGGGCTATCGCCCTCTACCAGGTCTCCAAGCTCGACCAGGACACCACCGGCGAAGCCTCCGACGGGCCGACGTAGCGGACAGCACGGACCTGGAGAGCCGCGAGGGATCAGCACGGCGCTCGCCGATCAGCCTCCGGCCCTTGAGGTCGAGGAAAAGAATCGCTTAGGCCGCACAGGGCGCGGTGTCCATGGTCATCGATCAGATCATCCCGCTCGGCTCGTCCGCACCGCCCGGTGCTGCCGCGCCATCCGGATTTCGGCCGGTCCGCAGACCTTCTCCGCCGCCGTCCCGGTCCCGGACGACCTCCACTCCGCCCTCGACGAACTCCACCGTCATTTTCGCGAGACGATTCTCCCGCAGCCTCGCCGGCCGGCGGTGTGTTGGCACCGCTCGCCGTGTCAACCTGAGCCGGCTCGCTCTCGTGGAGCGGGTGTCCGTCGCGCTTCTATACTTCATGCTCACTGAAGGGGGAGTGGCGATGGCGGAGGTGCCCGCTCGCCGGCCGTCGACGGGGCGGCCGCGTATGCCCGGCGTGGAAGAGGCGGTGCTCAAGATGGTTTGGTGGATCTTCTTACCCGTGATCGTTCCTGTGGCCTTTGACTCGGCATTGCCGATCACCACGGTGCCCCTCGCCCGTCGGAAGTCTTCGGTCGCGTCGAGCTCGTTGTCCTCATGGGTCGCGCAGTCTCAACTCGTGTAATCGAGGGGCAACTTTCGTTGTGAGATAGGAGAGCTGATGGCGATTCTTGCGCAGACGCTCGGTCGCCGAGTGGGTTGAACTGCGACCGAAGCTCGTCTGCGGCCCGTCGTGCCGTCGGCTTCCGGCTTGCGGCCGACTCGCAGACTGCCTGTGAACGGTGAGCGGCTGCTACCGAGCCGGTCGTGCGCCCAGGATCGTCGTGACGATGTCGGTGTAGTGGTCGACAAGCTCGGAGCGGGTCAGGGGGCCTCCCGGGGCGAACCATTCGCGGACGCCGTTGAGCATGTCAAGCACGGCCATGGTCGTGATCGGGACGTTTTGTACGCTGAATTCTCCGCAGCGGCAGCCGTCCTCGATGGTGTCCCGTACTGCGTCGTGGTAAGCGGACTGCAGTTTGATGCCCTGTTCTTTCTGGGCTTGGTTGAGGGCATAGCGGATCGGGTTGCCCACGAGGAGCTCGGGGCGGCGGTGATCGCTGATCTCGATATGGAGGCGGACTGCCCGCCGGATTCGCTCGGTCGGGTTCACCGTGCGGTCGCGAAGCATCGGGACGGTGGCATCCACGAAGTCGGTCATGAATCGCGAGACTATGGCGTGCAGGACGTCCTGCTTGTTCGCGAAATGGTGGTACATCGTCGAGGACGAGATTCCGGCCGCGTCGGCGATGTCCCGAATCGACGTTGACCCGAATCCCCGCTCGTAGAACAGTCGGCCGGCCTTCTCGAGGATGTGCCCGCGCAGCACAGGCCCGTCGTCGAGCGACTTCTTCCTGGCCACGCGCGCACCTCCTGTCGAGCCCCGCCGGCCCCGGGTTCGGCGATGGTAGCGGACACCGGCGTTGTGTCGATCGAGTGATCGACATATGTGCCGAAACCATTGACGCCGTGGTCGGCGTCACTATACCGTTCGTGTCGATCGAACGATCGACATTGCCGCAGGGGCGGTGACCTGGGGCGATCGTGGTGCGAGTCGGATGACAAGGTGGTCATGCATGGCGGAGTTCGGTTCGGGATGGTCGACGACGCCTGTCACGGGAAGCCGGGTCGTGGTCACCGGAGCGGCCGGTGGTCTCGGCCGTGAACTCACTTCGGTGCTGGCCGGCATCGGGGCGGACGTGGTCGGGATCGATCGCCCGGGCGCCACGAGCGCGCCCGGAGTGCGACTCGTCGAAGCCGACCTCACCGACGACGGCGCCGCACGCCGCGCCCTCGACCAGGCCGGTGAAATACTCGGCGGTATTGACGCGCTGGTCTGCGGCGCGGGAATCGTCGACACCATCCATCGGGCGAAGACGTTCCCCCTCGCGGATTTCCGTGCCGACGTCGAGGCGAATTTGCTCTCGCAGTTTGTGGTCGCGCAGGCCGCATATTCCGCGTTGGCGGCGGCGGACTCGTCCTCGATAGTGTTCCTGGCCTCGATCGCGGCGCAGGATGGTTTGCCCGGTCAGGCCTCGTATGCCGCGGCGAAGGCCGGGGTGCTGGGCCTGACCAGGAGCCTGGCCGCGGAGTGGGCACCCGACGGGATCCGGGTGAACGCGGTCGCGCCCGGGTTGTTCGCGACGCCGAAAGTGCTCGCGATGCCGGATTCGGCGCGGGACCGGCTTCTCGCCTCGGTGCCGATGAAACGGGTCGCCAGCCTCGGCGAGGTGGTCGGCTCGGTGCTCTATCTGCTTTCCCCGGCCGCCGGTTACACGACCGGCCAGATCCTGCGCCTCGACGGCG
Organism: Amycolatopsis sp. NPDC001319; assembly: GCF_042896185.1. Lineage (NCBI taxonomy): Bacteria > Bacillati > Actinomycetota > Actinomycetes > Pseudonocardiales > Pseudonocardiaceae > Amycolatopsis > Amycolatopsis sp. NPDC001319. Next base: position 37,215 of record NZ_JBIAWY010000002.1, read on the forward strand.
GCGCCGGTCTCACTCTCGGCGGCTTTTACCGCTGATCCCCTCGACCTCCGCCGCGGCATCGCGCCGCCGCGGAGCAACAGTCAGGAGTTGCGTTTGTACTACATCGGCGTAGACATCGGTGGCACCTTTACCGACTGTGTCCTCGTTGACCAGAACGGCAAGCACCGCACGGCGAAGGCGTTGTCCACAAAGGATGATCCAGTGTCCGGGGTGATGACCGGGCTCGGGCGGCTCGCGGAGGCCGAGGGACTCGATTTGGCCACCCTGCTGGCGCGAACCAACCGGTTCGGGCACGGCACGACGATCGGTACCAACGCGGTTCTCGAGCGGGCGGGCGCCAGGGTGGGCTTGGTCGCGACCGCGGGCCACGGCGACGCCCTGTTGATGATGCGCGGATCCGGACGGGTGGCCGGCCGGTCCATCGAGGACGTCTTCGCGGTACACGGCAGCCGGCTCCCGCAGCCGATCACTGTGCCCGGAGCGATTCAGGAGGTGCACGAGCGGATCGACGCTTCCGGCGCGGTCGTGGTCGACCTCGACACGGAGCAGGCGGTCGAGGACATCACGCGGATGATCGCCGAGCACCGGCTGGACTCGATCGCGATCTCGCTGCTGTGGTCTTTCGCCAACGCCAAGCACGAGAGGGCCTTGGCCGAGGCGCTCGCAGCGGCGGCTCCTGATGTGTTCGTGTCCAGTTCGGCGGTGGTGTCGCCGCGGCTGGGCGAGTACGAGCGCACCGTCGCGACTGTGATGAACGGCTACGTCGGGCCGGCGTGCTCCCGCTACCTCAGCCGGCTCGCCGACCGTCTCGGTCACACCGGGCTCACCGAGCCACTGCTGGTCATGCAGTCCAACGGCGGTGTCCTCCCGGCGGAGGCGGCCGCGGCGACGTCGCTGGGCACCATCGACTCCGGTCCCGCCGGTGGGCTGACCGGAGTCGCGACCCTCGCGCAGGCGTACGGCCACGACCGGGTCGTGGCCACCGACATGGGCGGTACGTCCTTCGACATCGGTCTGGTCATCGACGGTAAGCCGGTCATGGCGGAGGACAACGTCATCGACCAGTACACCTACCGGCTCCCGCACCTGGCGGTGAAGACCATTGCCTGCGGCGGAGGAACCCTCGCGCGGTTCGACGAGGCGACAGGCGGTCTGCGGGTCGGGCCGCAGAGCGCGGGTTCCGAGCCGGGGCCCGCCAGCTACGGCCGTGGCGGCACCGAGCCCACGGTCACCGACGCGGACGTCGTGCTCGGGCTCCTGCGGCCGGCGGCCTTTTTGGACGGACGGATGCCGCTGGATCGCGATGCGGCGGTCGGCGCGGTCGGGCGGCTGGCCGAGCAGCTCGGGTTGTCGTTGGAGGAGACCGCCGCCGGAATCCTGGAGATCAACAACATGCGTGCGGCGACGGTGATCCGGCAGCAGACGCTCGAACGCGGGCACGATCCACGCGACTACGTGCTCTACGCCTACGGCGGCGCGGGCCCGGTGCACGCCTTCGGCTACGCGGCCGAGTCCGGGGTGCGGGAAGTCGTCATCCCGTTGGGCAACGGAGCATCGACCTTGTCGGCCTACGGGATCGCCTCCGGCGACGTGGTGCTCTACAAGGAGCTCGAACGCGGCGTGCTCGCACCGTTCGACGGTGAGCAGGCCGATGCCCTTGCCGCAGGCGTCGCGGAGGTGGAAGCCGCCGCCCGTGCGGACCTGGCCGCGGCCGGATTCGGGGATGACGTGGTCGTCGAGATCGACGCGCTGATGCGCTTCCGCGAGCAGCTGATGCACAGCCTGGAGATTCCGGTGACGCTGCCTTCGGACGGCAAGCGACTGCTGGCCGATTTCGACGCGGAGTACGTGCGCCGGTACGGCTCCGGCGGGACCGCGATGTTCCAGACCGTCGAGGTGTTCGCGTTCCGGGCCCGGGCGTCGGTCGCCGCGGGTATCCCGATTCCCGCGCCGCACAGCGAGCCGGCCGCCCCGGTCGAACACGCCGATGTCTACTGGCCCGGCCGCGGATGGACCTCGACCGAGGTGCACCGCGGTTCCGTGACCGGAACGGTCTCCGGCCCGGCGCTCGTCGAGCTCGCGCACACGACCATCGCCGTCCCGCCCGGCGCGTCCCTGTCCACCGGGACCCGCAACGAGCTCCGCCTGCAGCTTCCGACCACGAAGGAGTCCTGATGCCCATCTCTCCCGAGGCCCCGGGTGTCGTCTGGGACGGTGTCGCGCGCGGGTACATCCCGAGCGAGCCGCTCACCGTGCCGTCAACCGTGCAGCTGCACACTACGGCTTCCGCCGCCGTCGACCCGGTGACGTTCGAGGTCGTGCGCTATTCGCTGATGAACATCAATCTCGAGCACGGCCAGACCCTGCAGCGGCTCTGCGTCTCGCCGGTCACCATGATCACGCGGGACTTCCAGCCGTCGATCCTGACCCAGGAGGGCGATGTCGTCTTCCTGGGGCCGTACCTGCAGTACTTCTCCAACTCCCAGTCACTGACCATCAAGTGGGTCCTGGAGAACCGGGCCGAGGACCCCGGCATCGCTCCGGGGGACATGTACGTCTCGAACGACCCGTTCGTCGGGTCGCCGCACCAGCCCGACGCCGTTGTCGCCGCGCCGGTCTTCGTGGGTGAGGAGATCTTCTGCTGGGTCTCCAACGTTCTGCACCACAGCGACGTCGGTGGCTCGGTGATGGGCAGCTTCTGCGTCGACGCCACCGATATCTTCCTCGACCCGCCCGCCTTCCCGCCGTTCAAGCTCGTGGACCGCGGGAAGATCCGGCCGGATCTGGAACAGATGTTCCTGCGCCAGTCCCGGGTTCCGACGAACGTGCACATGGATCTGCGCGCGGCGATCTCGGCGAACCTCGTGGCCGTGGAGAAGATCACCAAGCTGTTGGAGCGCTACGGCGCGGACACGGTGAAGGCCGTCATGAACCGCGTGCTGGACGCGGGGGAGCGAACCGTCGCGGAGCGGCTGGCGAAGATCCCCGACGGCACCTGGTCTCACCGCATGTACGCCGAGGCCGCGCACACGGGCGACAATGCCACGTACGTCTACCAGACGACGGTGCGGAAGGTCGGCGAGCACCTCTACGTCGACAACCGCGGCACCGATCCGCAGACCGGGTCGATCAACGTCGCCTACGCGGGGTTCGCCGGTGCCTTCCTGGCTGCCCTGACGGCGTCGCTGACCTCGGATCTCGCCGGTGCCTACGGCGGGGTCTACCGGCGGGTGCATTTCGAGCCGGTCCCCGGAACGCTGTCCTGCGCGGACTTCCCCGCCGCGGTCAGCCCGGCGGGGATGTACACCATGGAGACATTGATCAGCCTGGCCAGCACCGTGATCGGCAAGATGCTGGCGTGCGCCGAGCCGGAGATCGCCGGGCTCGCGATCGGGCCGGCTCACCCCGCGTTCTACGCGATGATCTCCGGTGGCGTCACGGCGGAGGGAAATCAGTTCATCGGCACCAACGCCAACAACATGATCGGTTCGCTGGCGGCGTCTCCGGCGGGCGACGGCGTGGATTTCGGCGGTCATTTCTGGATCCCCGAGGGCACGGCGAGCAACGTGGAGGAGCTCGAACTGCTGTGGCCGATGCTCTACCTCTACCGGCGGGCACTTCCGGGCGGCGCCGACGGTGCGGGGCAGTTCCGCGGTGGCCGCGGGTTCCTCGAGGCCGCCATCCCGTGGGGGGTCCCGGGTCTGGCCGCGGCGGTCTACATCGACGAGTCGTTCCCCAAGGTGGTCGGTGCGTTCGGCGCCAATCCGGGGTCGGTCGGGCATTTCCGGCTCAAGCACGGCTCGGACGTCCGCAAGTCGTTCGAGGCCGGCGTGATCCCTCAGGACTTCGACGCCATCGGGGGCGCTGAGGCGGCTGTCGAGGCGAAGGGCCCGGCGCTCATGGTCGGCGATGACGGGGTGTGGGAATGGACCGGTGCCAACGCGACCGGTTTCGGTGACCCGCTGGCCCGCGAGTCCGACTCGGTCGCCGCGGATGTGGCCGCGGGTGCACTGCCCGCCGATGCCGCGGACCGGGTCTACGGCGTGGTGCTCCGCTCGGGCGGCGAGGTCGACGCGCCGGCGACGACCTCGCGGCGAGCTCAGCTGCTGCGAGACCGCCTCGCCGCGGCGACCGTACCGGACGGCGTGCACACCGCACCCGAGTCGGCTGAGCTGCACCTGCTCGGCGGTGAGCTCGCACTGGTCCGGCACGAAGGGGCGTGGCACTTCGTCACCGCGTCCGGCCGCGCCTTGCTCGCGCCGGTGACCGCGAACTACAAGGACGGCTGTGCGGTGCTCGAGCGCCCGGTGCGGGAACTGGGGCCTGAGTTCTCGACACACGAGACGCGCGCCGGCTACACCGTGCGGTACCGCGAGTACCTGTGCCCGGTCACGGGACGCCGGATCGAAACCGAGATCCTGCGGGACGGCGACGAGCCCCTTCGCGACATGGCTCTCCAAGAGCGAGCGTGATGACGGCGACCAACGTGGCGGGACGGTTCGTCGAGGTCGCCGGTGCCCACGCTGCTCGCGAGGCATTGGTCGACGGACCCGTGCGGCTCAAGCACCAGGAGGCCCTGCGCCACTCGACAGCCGTCGCGGTCCGGTTGCTGGCCCGGGGTATCGCGCCGGGCGACCGGGTCGCGATCCTGCTGCCCAACGGCTGGCAGTACGCGATCGGGTACTGCGGCGCACAATTGGCCGGCGCGATCGTCGTGCTCGTGAACACCCGGTTGACCGAGCCGGAACTCGATCACATCCTGAACGACAGCGGTGCCACCGTGATCGTCACCGATGACACGCTCGGCGCCCGGGTGCCGGCGGCGCTCGCCGACCGGATCGTCACCGCGGACCTTCTCACGGCCGAGCCAGGCGCAGCCGAGGATGTCGATCCCGCGACCCTGCCCGGGTGTGCCCGCGCTCCGCACGACGTCGCCCACCTGCTCTACACATCCGGGACGACGGGCCGACCCAAGGGGGCCATGCACACACATGCGAACCTGCTGTTCAACGCGCGCACCGTCCGGGAACGGCTCGGTGCGGCCGCGAACGAGCGGACGCTGATCGCGGCGCCGATGTTCCACGCGACCGGCACCGTCTCCCAGTTCATCGGCTTCTTCACCGCGGGAGCGTGCTGTGTGTTCACCCCCGCGTTCAAGGCCGAGACCGCCGTGGCGCTGATGACCCATGAGCGAGTCACGTTCTTCGCGGGAGTCGCCGCGATGCTCAGGCTCATCCTGCTCAAGGCGGCCGACACCGCCGCGGATCTGTCCGCGCTGCGGTTGTTCGTCCTGGGCGGCTCCGCGGTGCCCGAGGGGTTTCCCGCGGAGGTCGCGCGGCAGCTTCCCGGGCTCACCCTCGGCAACGTGTGGGGCCTGACGGAAGGAACCTCGATCGTCACCTACACCGAAGGCAAGGAGTACCTCGGCCGCACCCAGACGGTGGGCAAGCCGGTCACCGGCGTGCAGGTCGCCGTTTCCCTCGAAGGTGGGCGGCCCCGGGATGTGCGCGACACTGTCGGCGAACTGTGCGTCCGGGGGCCGGTGGTCGCGGGCGGCTACTGGAACAACCCTGAGGCCACCGCCTCGACCTTCGTCGACGGCTGGCTGCACACCGGCGACGTGGGCAGTATCGACGCCGACGGGTTCGTCCGGGTCCTCGACCGGCTGAAGGACATGATCATCCGGGGTGGCGAGAACGTCTACAGCCTCGAGGTGGAGAACGTCCTCGCCACCCATCCGGACGTGGCCGAGGTGGCCGTCGTCGGGGTGCCGGACCCGATCTTCGACGAACGGGTGCGGGCGGTCGTGGTCCCGCGGCCGGGGCGCACTCCGAGCGTGGCGTCGTTGCGCGCCCATGCCGCCGGCGCGCTGGCCGACTACAAGGTGCCCGCCGAAATCCGCTTCGTCGGCGAACTACCCCGCAACCCCTCCGGAAAAGTCCTCAAACGCCGCCTCGTCGAGGACGCGGCCGCCACCGGCGAAGGAGTTCGATGACTTCCGCGGCTGATACTTCCTCGGCCGAGGCCGAGGTACCGGCCGTCAACGACGTCGACGTCGTGATCGTCGGCGCCGGATTCAGCGGGCTGGGCGTCGCGACGATGCTCGGCAAGGCCGGCATCCGGTCCTTCAGGATCCTCGAGGAAGCCGACGACCTCGGCGGAACCTGGCGGGACAACACCTACCCGGGCTGCGGTTGCGACATCCCTTCGCCGCTCTACTCCTACTCGTTCGACCAGAAACCCGACTGGACCCGGCTTTTCGCCGGCCAAGCGGAAATCCTGGACTACCTGCGTGAGGTCGCCCGGCGCCGCGGCCTGATCGACCACACCCGGTTCGGGCAGCGCGTGCAGCGGGCACGGTGGATCGAGGCGGACGCCCGCTGGGAAATCCTGACCTCGACGGGGGACAGCTACCGCGCGCGATTCCTGATCTGCGCGGTCGGGCCCCTGCACCATCCGGCCTACCCGGACTTGCCCGGTGTGGAGACCTTCCGGGGGCCGGTGTTCCACTCGGCGAACTGGCGGCACGACGTCGACTTGAACGGCAAGCGGGTCGCGGTCATCGGGACGGGTGCCAGCGCCATCCAGTTCGTCCCCACGATCGTCGATCAGGTCGCCTCCCTGACCGTCTTCCAGCGGACCCCGCCGTGGATCGTCCCCAAGGCCGACCGGCCCTTCGACGAGCGGCACCGCAGGCTGGCGCGATGGCTGCCGCCCTACCGATGGTGGGTGCGGGAGCGGCTGTTCTGGATCCACGAAAACCGCGCCGCGGGCTTCGTCAGCGACCCGGCCGCGATGGAGCAGACCGCGGCGCTCGCCCGACGGCTGATCAAGAAGCAGGTGCCGGACCCGGAACTGCGCGAGATCGTCACGCCGGACTACACCATCGGCTGTAAACGGTTGCTGATCTCCAGCGACTGGTACCCCGCGTTGTCGAAGCCGCACGTCACCGTGCACCAGGGCGGAGTCGCCCGGGTTCGGGCCGACGCCGTCGTCGGTGCGGACGGCGCCGAGACCACCGCCGACGTCCTTATCTACGGCACCGGGTTCGACTCTCAGAACACTGTGCGCATCGACATCGCCGGACGCGACGGCCGCACGCTCGCCGAGGCCTGGAGCGAGGGGAACAAGGCCTACCTCGGCACCGTCGTCGCCGGATTCCCGAACATGTTCCTGATGGTCGGGCCGAACACCGCGCTGGGCCACAACTCGCAGGTGTTCATGATCGAGTCGCAGGCCCGCTACATCGTCGACAGCCTGCGCAGGCTCCGGCGGCGAGGAGCGGAGTGCGTGGAGGTCCGGCCGGAAGTACAGGACTCGTACAACGAATGGCTCGATTCACGGATGGCCGGCACCGTGTGGCAGACCGGCGGCTGCCGCAGCTGGTACCAGGACCCTCGCTCCGGGCGCAACACAGTCCTGTGGCCGGACACGACGATCGCTTTCTGGCGCCGAACCCGGCGGGCCCGGATGTCGGACTTTCAGCTGCGAATGTCGCGGTAATCCCATTTGACCGTGAACCTGCAGTGGCGCTGGTGACTGCATGCGCCGGACCACGCGGCACCGAATCGTAACCAGATTTCCGGTTACGAGACGCCACTTCCCGTTGACCTCGGAATGTGCGCCCGGGTTCTGCGGGGCGGGGCGCTGCGGGAGCAGCGCGTAGGCCGCCCCTGTCGCGCCCTGACCAGGGCGCCGCAGGGGCTCACCCAAGCCGCATTGGTGGGCGGGAACAGCTGGTACGAGGTCGACAAGGTCGCAGCCAAGCAGATCATCGCGTCCATGCCCGAGGTGGGCGCGGTTCGCGCGGGAGAACCGCAACTTCCTGACCCGCGGCTGCCGGTGGCTGGTCGAGCAGACCGAGGTCCGCCAGGATCAGGTAGTTCTCGACGGGTTCCTGGACGTTGAGAGTGGGGCGATGTCGCGGCCGCGTGCGTGAACGCGGACTCGGTAGGAGCCGGCACCCGTGTGGGCCAGTTCGCGGCCCGGGCCGTGGTCTTCGTAGTAGAGCTCGATCGGCGCGCCGTTTTCTTCCCCGACTGTCACCTTGGGCATGAGCTGTCCTCTCGTGCGCGAAACGGAGTGGGTGCGGAGCCTCGGGTCGTGGCGTCGTTGCCGGCACCGGTGCTGCCGAGGTGAACGCCAGTCCGGTGCGGTGGTGTGGCGGCAGCACCACGACCGGTGAACTTCCGGTGCCCGGCGCCGTGACCTGCGTGTCGTTCGCCGAAATTGTCTTATCGGATAAGGGGAACCCGCCGGCAGCACACTTTTTGCCGACGGCGCGTTCCCCGATCGACCACGGACCGAGGTAAGAACGGACGTCCTCTGTGGACTGGTTATTGCCCGGCCATCCCGGCGGTGAGCGAGCCCCGGGCGGCGCGCCGGGCCGGCAGTGCCGCTGCGATCGGGGCCGCGAGCACGGCGGCGGCCAGCAGCACCGCGAGGCGGGCCCAGGGCAGCGCGAAGAGCACGGGCTCGGCGTCGGTCGAGGCCACGCGGGCGATCAGCCACGCCGAGCCGATCCCGAGCAGCAGGCCGCAGGCCGCGCCGAACACGGCGACGAACACCGACTCGGCTGCCAGTGCGGCGCGCAGGCCACCCCTCGTCAGGCCGAGGGCACGGAGCAGGGCCGATTCGCGGGTGCGTTCGAGGACCGAGAGCGACAGCGTGTTGGCGATCCCGGCGAACGCGATCAGCACGGCGAGCGCGGTCAGCGCCCACAGCAGGTCGAGCGCGCTGCGCAGCGGCGCCGACAGCTGGTCTTCCAGGTCCGCGATCGTGCTCAGCTTCGCCAGCGGAGTCGGTTGCAGCGCCCGATCGAGCGCGGTTCCGACCTGGTCGGTGTCGGCGCCATCCGCCAGTTTCACCAGCACACTGCCGCCGTGTTCGCTGTCCGGCATCGCGATTTTCGGCAGCTCACCCTGGTCGACGAGCGCGAGGCCGAGGTCGGCGCCCGGCGCGTCGACGCTGTCGTAAACGGCCACGACCCGCAGCGACGACCCCGAAGCCGTGCGCACGGTCGCGCCCGCCGCCAGCCCGGTCTCTTCGGACAACTGCCGGCTCACGGCCAGCTCGCCGGGGCCGAGTCGGTCGAGCGCACCGGAGACGACCACCGGCCGCAGCAGCGTGCCGAGCGAGTCGCCGCGCACGGCGGTCATGCCGTACGCGCCGAGCGAGCCGAGGTCGCCCGTGAACTCGGTGACCGACGTCGTGGCCGCGACCCCCGGCACCGCCGCGAGCGTCGCGGGGAGGGTCGCGGGCAGTCCTTGCCCGTTGACCACCGAAGTCACCGTGAAGTCTGCTCGCAGCTGCTGCTCTACGCCTTGGCTGCGGCCGGCCTCGACGCCCGCGGTCACCGTGGTCACGAGCGCGACGACGGCCAGTCCGATGGTCAGCGCCGCAGCGGTTGCGGCTGTGCGGCGGGGGTTGCGGTCGGCGTTGAGCGCCGCGAGCTTCGCCGGCTCGCGCAGCACCGGGGCGGTGACGGCGCCCAGTACCCGCACGGCGGGTCCGGCCAGCAGCGGCCCGACCGCGAGCAGTGCGCCGAGCAACGCGACCATCGCGGCGACGGCCAGCACCGCGCCGTCCTGGGCGTCCGCCGCGAGCGCGGCCACCGCCGCCCCGACTCCGGCCACGAACAGCACGGCCGCGACGATCGCGCGGGGCCGTCCCGCGCGGGCCTGACGTCCTTCGACCGGCTTTCGCAACGCCGCCACGGGCGCCACCCGCGTCGCCGCCCGCGCCGGGGGCACGGCCGCCAGCACCGTGACCAGCACGCCGACGACGAGCGCCAGCACCGCCGTCCGCGCGGTGAGCGGGACGTACACCGGCGCTCCCGGAGAGCCGGTGATCGCCTGCAGCGCGGCGGCCACCCCGAGCCCGCCGAACAGGCCCACGACGGACGCCACCACTCCGACCACGGCCGCTTCGGCCAGCACCGCGCCGAACACCTGCCGTTTCCCGGCGCCCACGCACCTCAGCATTGCCAGCTCGTTCGCCCGCTGCGCGACCAGGATGGTGAACGCGTTGGCGATCACCATCGCGGCCACGACCATCGCCAGCACGGCGAACGCGGTGAAGAACTTCGTGAGCTCCGCCGAATCGGGCGCGGTCGTGTTCAGCAGCTCGGCGGCGGCCCGGCTTCCCGTCACGACGGAAATGCCCTGCCCGCCTACCGCCTGGTCGAGGTTGGTGACGAGTTGAGACGGGGCCACCCCCTGCGCCGCCCGCACCACGATCTCGTCGAACTCCGCGCCGGGTGCGACCTGGCGCAGACCCTCGGGTGTGAGGACCAGGTCGTCGGCCCCGATCCCGGCGTCCGTCGGCCGGCTGAAGGTGCCGACGAGCGTGTAGGCGTGTTCTTTGCCCTGCTGATCGAACAGCGTTACCTGCTGCCCGAGCGAGAAGTCCCGGGCGGTGGTCGCTTCCATTGCGAGCTCGCCGGGCTGCTGAGGGAACCGGCCACCGGCCAGGTCGAACGGCCGCAGCGCGGCATCGGCGGGCAGCGCGGTTGCGGCCGCGTCGGTCGCGTGCCCGGAGGCGGCGCGGATCGGCGCGCTCACGGTGACGCGGCCGTCCGCCGCCGCGACGCCGGACACCCCGCGCACCTTCGCGAGCAGCGCGTCGTCCAAGGTCGCGCCGCGGGTCTGGCTGACGACCGCGTCGGCTCCGCGCAGGTGGACGGACACCGCGTCGCGGAGCCCAGCGCCGACGGCACCGGAGAGGATGAACGAACCGGACACGAACGCCACGCCGAGGGCGATCGCGACGGCTGAGAGCAGCAGGCGCAGGGGCCGGGCCCGGACCCCGGCGGCGATGACGCGCAGCATCACACCCCCAGGCCGGTCAGGGCGGCCAGCACGGAGTCGGCCGTCGGACGGGGCACGTGGGCGGCGACGCGACCGTCGGCCAGCAGCACGCCGTGGTCGGTGTAGGAGGCGGCCACGGGATCGTGCGTCACCATCACCACCGTCTGGCCCAGCTCGCGCACCGACGCGCGCAGGAAGCCGAGCACCTCGGCACCGGAGCGCGAGTCGAGGTTGCCGGTGGGCTCGTCGGCGAACACGACCTGCGGCCGCCCGATCAGCGCTCGCGCGCACGCCACGCGCTGTTGCTGACCGCCGGACAGTTCCCCCGGGTGGTGGCGCAGGCGTTGCCGCAGGCCGAGCGCGTCGACGACCACACGCAACCAGGCCGGGTCGGGCTTGCGGCCGGCCAGGCGCAGGCCGAGCAGGATGTTCTCCTCGGCCGTCATGGTCGGCAGCAGGTTGAACGACTGGAACACGAACCCGACGTGGTCGCGCCGCAGCCGGGTGAGCGCCGCGTCGGAGAGCCCGGTGAGCTCGGTCCGTCCGATCCGGACGCTGCCGGCGTCCACGGTGTCCAGCCCGGCGAGGCAGTGCATCAGCGTGGATTTGCCGGAGCCCGACGGCCCGAGCACGGAGGTGAACCGCCGCGCCGGGAAGTCGAGGGACACGTGGTCCAAGGCCCGCACCGCCGTGTCGCCGCGTCCGTGGATCTTCACGACCTGCCGCACTCCCGCTGCGACGGGACTGTCCACTGTGTCTGGTTGCATCCGCTCTCTCCCCGACCTCGTCGCGCCGTTCTCGGCGCCTCGGCCCGAGCTTGGCGGGCCCGTGCTGAAGCACTCCTGAAGAACCCTGAAGATCGCTTCAGGTTCCCGCGCGGGCTTCTGGGAAGATCGGGTTCATGAGGGTGCTCGTGGTCGAGGACGAGAAGCGATTGGCCGAGACGCTGCGGTGGGGGCTCGAGGCCGACGGATACGCCGTGGACCTTGCCCACGACGGCGAGACGGGGCTGGAATGGGGGCAGCTGCACCCGTACCAGGTGATCGTGCTGGACATCATGCTGCCGAAGCTCAACGGCTACCGGGTGTGCGCCGCGCTGCGCGAGCGCGGGGTGACGACGCCGATCCTCATGCTGACGGCCAAGAACGGCGAGTACGACGAGGCTGAGGCCCTCGACACGGGCGCCGACGACTTCCTGAGCAAACCGTTCTCCTACGTGGTGCTCACCGCCCGGCTGCGCGCGCTGGTCCGCCGCGGCCGGGCAGGCGCGGCGGCGACGCTGACGTTCGGCGACCTGGTGCTCGATCCCGCGAAACGCACGTGCCGGCGCGGCGGCACGCCAGTCGCATTGACCACGAAGGAGTTCGCCGTGCTCGAATGCCTGCTGCGCCACGACGGGCACGTGGTGGCCAAGCACGAGATCCTCGGGCAGGTGTGGGACGTCGCGTACGAGGGCGATCCGAACATCGTGGAGGTCTACGTGAGCGCGTTGCGGCGCAAGCTGGACACGCCGTTCGGGCGGCGCACGATCGCCACCGTGCGCGGCGTGGGGTACCGGCTGGTCGCCGACGGACCCGGTGCGTCGCATGAGTAGGTGGTGGCCCGAGTCCGTGCGGCGGAGCACGGCGCTCGCGGCGGTGCTGCTCAGCGTGCTGGTGTTCGGGCTGGGCTGGTGGGGGATCCGGCAGTTCGTGGCGACGCAGCTCTCGCGCAACGCCGTGCAGGCGACCCGGGCGCAGCTCGAGCGCGTTGCCGACGCGTATCGCCTGGGCGTGATCGACTCCGCGGCGCTCAACGGCGACGCGATGTTCGAGGTGGTCGCCGACGACGGCCGGGCCGTGGTCCACAGTGGCAACCTGACCCGGCTGGATCCCGCATGGAAGCCACTGCCGCCGGCCCCTCGTGACGCGCCGCACGGGTGGACGACCACCACGACCGCCGCGCTGCACCCGGGCACCCACCCGCAGTGGCGCGAGTACCGCACCTACACCGTGGTGGGCACGGTCGTCGACGATGTGCCGGGCAGCCTGGTGGAACCGCTCGGCCGTGAAGGATCCACTGTGGACACCGGCTTGTCGCGTGCCGCCTCGAGCACGCACTACCGGTTGACGCTTTACCTGTTCGTGCTCCCGTGGGACACGCTCACCACACTGACGCTGCTCGACGACATCCTCGAGGTGTTCGTGCCGCTGGCCGTGCTCCTCACGGCGCTCGTCGCGTGGTTCGCCGCCGGGCGCGCGCTGCGGCCCGTGGAGGCGATCCGCGGCGAGCTCGCCGAAGTGAGCGGCAGCCAGCTCGGCCGCCGCGTGCCGGTGCCGCGCTCGCGTGACGAGATCGCACGCCTGGCGCACACGACCAACGCCACGCTCGACCGTTTGCAGCACACCCACGAGCAGCAGGAACGATTTGTCGCCGACGCGAGCCACGAGCTGCGCAGCCCCCTGGCGAACCTGCGGACCGGCCTGGAGGTCGCCCTCGCACACCCGGAGCGCGCCGACTGGCCCGCCGTCGCCGAACGCTCGTTGCTCGACGTCCGGCGCCTGCACCGCATCACCGCCGACCTTCTGCAGCTCGCCGTCGACCCCGGTCGCGTCGCGCCGGTGGAGGTCGACCTGGCGGACGTGGTGCGTGAGCAGGTCGCCGAACGTTCGGCCGTGCCGGGCCGCCCGGCCGTGCGATCCTTTGTGGACGGCCCCGCGCGAGCGCTCGGTGAACCCGTGCAACTCGAACGCCTGCTGCGCAACCTCCTCGACAACGCCGTCCGCCACGCGACCTCCGCCGTGACCGTCACCGTGGGTCGCCACGGCACCTCCGTGGTGCTGGAAGTGCTCGACGACGGCCCCGGCATTCCCCCTGTCGATCGGGAACGCGTCTTCGACCGCTTCGCCCGCCTCGACGACGCCCGCACCCGCGACGCCGGCGGCTCCGGACTGGGCCTCACACTGGCACGCGAAATCGCCCGGCGCCACGGCGGTTCCCTGGCGGTGGCCGACTCGGAAACCGGCGCCCGCCTGGTTGCGCGGCTACCTGCCGCGGACTGAGGTGGTCGTTACGTCGTGCCGGGAGTACTCGGCACGCTCGTGGCACCGCACATCGAGACGATGGCGCTGACCTGTGTCGCGGCCGGCTTGCCCGGCGTCGCTGCGCGGCCATGGTCTGCACCCCTGCTGGCCCCGGTGATTCGATTCTGAGCGAGATGCAACGGCGTGGGCGTTGGCGGCCTCTTTCGGGGAGGGCTGGATTGCCGGCGTCGGAAGGTGCGAGGCTCGGCATGGTGTGGCGGCAGTTCGGGGTGTACGGCGCCGCCGGTGGACTCCTAGTCGAGCTGCTCGCGCTCTTCGGCGCTGTCGCCGCTTGGCAGGCGGCTCTGCGGACATAGAGCGGCCGCGTTGCGAAGCGTCCGGCGCGCCTGAGGACGTTCGTCGATGTTCAGACGCACAGCTGCACCGGTTTCGGTGAACACTGGTACTCACCGCCGGCGCGGAAGCAACCCGTACCTGGAGATCGATGCATTCTTGCCCAGTCACTGCGAAAGGGCGGAACGGTGGCCGTCCTCTGGGTCGAAAAGCTGGCCCTGTATCCGCCAGCGGACGGGTTCCATCCCCGGACGCCGCTCGCCTTCGCGTCGCGCGGCTGTCACGGAACCGTGGATAGTGGAAGGGTCAGTCGTCTGGGGACCACCAGCCTCCGGCTTTGCCTGCGAGCCCACCAGCGCCCATGGCGACGTGGGTGGGGTTTTCGCTTCAGCCCGGTGCTGCGCGTACAGCTTGGCGTACGGTCCGTGAAGGTCCAGTAGGTCTTGGTGCCGACCGGATTCGATCAGCCGGCCGTGGTCCAACATCAGGATGTGATCTGAAGCCGGTGCCAGGGACAGATCATGGCTGATCAGGATCGTCGTCTTGCCGCTGGCCAGCCGGCGCAGTGGTTCGATCACGCGCTGGACGGCACGCGCGTCCAGCCCGGCGGTGGGCTCGTCCAGGACCAGGATCGGGGTGTCGCGGACGATGGCCCTGGCGATCGCCAGCCGTTGCCGCTGCCCACCGGAGAGCCGCTGGCCGGAGCTGTCCAGCACGGTCTGATATCCCTCCGGCAGGGCGGAGATGAACTCGTGGGCGTCCGCCGCGACCGCCGCGGCCACGATCTGGGCATCGGTGGCCGAGGGCCGTCCGTAGGCGATGTTGTCACGCACGGTGCCATGGAAGACCTGGGTCTGCTGCAGCACCAGGGTCACCTGTTCGCGCAGCGATTCGGTGGTGATACCGCGCAGGTCGAAGCCGTCGAGCCGAATACTGCCTGAAGACGGGTCGGCGAAGCGCAGCAGCAATTTTGTGATGGTCGACTTGCCGGCGCCGCTGGCCCCGGTGATCACCACCAACTGGCCACGGCGGACCGTGAACGACAGCTCGGTCAGCGCGGGCCGGTCGGCCTCAGGATAGCGGTAGGTGACCCGCTCCACGCTGATCTCGCCACGGGAGTGGGCCAGCACGTGGGCACCCGCGTGGTCGACGACCGTCGGTCTTGTGTTCAGCAATTCCGAGATGCGGTCGGAGCTCGCCGTGGCCGCGTTCACCATGATCGTCAGAGAGCCGAGCTGGCGCAGCGGAGGGTAGAGATAGCCGAGGTATGCGGTGAACGCCAGCACGCCCCCCGGGGTCAGGTGATGCTGGCTGATCTCCCAGATCCCTGCGCCGACGACCAGCAGCAGCGCCGTGACCTCCGTGATGTCCACCAACGGTGCGTACGCTCCGGACACCCGTGCTTCGCGCACCTTGGTTCGCATCCAGGACGCGCCGTGTGCGTGCAGCCGCTGTTGTTCGGTCTGCTGTTGGTTGTAGGCCTGCACCAGGGGCAGGTTCGTCAGGCTTTCCTGGACCGCAGCGGTGATCATGCCGTTGTAGTCGCGCTCGTCGCGGGACACTGTCTTGATTCTCTTCGAAAACGACCGTGCCGCCAGTCCGAACAGCGGGGCGAGAATAAATGACGCGAGTGCCAGCTGCCAGGATACGATCAGTGCCGCGCCGGCGTAGAAAATCGCGGTCACGATCGCGCTGACGGTTTCGACCGTCCCGGACGCGGTCAACTGTTCGACCATCTCGATGTCACTGGTCACCCGGGCCACCAGGTCACCGGTGTCATGCCGGGCGAAGAAGTCGGGGGAAAGCTGTTGCAGGTGCGCGTATACGGCGTCGCGCAGGCGAAGCAGGAACCGCTCTGACACCCAGGAGGTAAGGAGGCCGCCTCCGAACGAGGCGAACCCCCCGACTGCGGCCATGCCGACCCAGATCGCGGCGGGCCGCCAGAACCCGCGGAGGTCGCCCGTGGTCAAGGCGTCGTCGATGATCACACCGAAGGTCCAGATCGCCACGGTCTCCGCGACTGCACTGATCACCAGTAAGAGAATGGCCAGCAGCAGCAGACGGCGTTCGGCGCGGACATAGGGCCAGAACCTCCGGAATGCCTGACGTACCGACGCCGGCTTCGTGGGGATGTCCGCGTCGTTCGGGTAGGTGCCGCTGTCGCTCGCCGCGGGAATAATGGCGGTCACGCACACCTCGTTTCGAGTCGTTCCGTCGACTGCGGGTTGGCCGGCCGGGTTGGGGAAAGAGTGAGGGCCGGCGCCTTCGACGCGCCGGCCCCTCTCCCTCTTTCGGGATCAGGACTTGCTTGTCCTGACCATCAGAACAGGATCAGCGACCGTAGCGACGGTTGCGGTTGTACCGCCGGGAGTGGTCGTGGTCGTTACGCCGCGAGTCGTAACGGTCGCGGTGAACCGGCTTGAAAGAACCCATCGTGATCTCCTCCTCAATACAGTTTGAATCTGTTCCGTCGGCGCGCCCCGACATCAACGACGGTACCCCGGAAATCGACAAGCAGACTTGGTGCGAGAAGTGTCGTCGAACACGTCGCGTAGACCGTGAAAACTGCGTAAGGAAAGGCGATTTCCGGCCATGGTCCGCATTTGCGCAGAGTGCGCAAATGCGACGCCAGCCGATGAAAAGCCACACACCACGCAACCCATAGATCAACTCCTGCGCCCACATCGGATTAGAGTAAAACTGTCGCCGATCTTGACGTCTTCATGGGGCCGGCTTGGCTCGCGCATACCTGACAAATGGGAAACAGGAAGCGCGGCAACCGACCTTCCTCGATTCGCTGTCTGGCCCGAGTTTTCACGTCTGAACTGGGCGATCAGGAACTTGATGATCACGCATGAAGCCCCTGGGTGATCATGCTCCCTGCGACAGAAAGTCGATCACACCAAGGCCTTCAGTTGATCAGCGTGCGCAATGCCGGCGTTGCGACATCCGGAGCCTCACCCGCTCGCGGCCGGAGCTCCACTGCCGCCGAGGGACCGGTCCGCTCGTTGCCGGAGTCATCGGCCAGGCGAACCCTGTCGTCGGGGCTCCACAGGGCGGCGAAGGCGGGCTCGCCCGTGACGGGTAGTTCGCGAGCAGCTCACTCCGCGACGCCGAGTCGCCAAGCGAGCCTGACGAGCACGGCTGCCGGCGGCACCGCGCAAGCGACGTGCGCCGCCGGAGTTGCCGGGGTTGACCGCGGCGTCGGTTTGGCTGTGTACGGCGATCGTCCGAGCGTTGCTGCGTGCCTGCCGGCGCGCTCGACGGTCGGTTTCCTCCCGCGTCTCGCGCGGAAGTCACCCAGCGCGACGTGCCGTGCACTCACTGGTATTCGGGATGCCCGGTGGGACTCAATCGCCGCACATCCAGCCGTATTTGCCGAGTCGTGGCCGGAGTTTGCGGTCGACGCTCCACATGGCGTTGCCCGGAGCGGCCAGCAGGGCCAGGGCAGCGATGATGTACCCGATCGACGGGCCGATGTCGGTGGCGCCGGCCGCGGACCACGGGAGGCCGAACGCCTCCGCCGCCGACCAGATCCCGAACGAGTACACGGCGCTCCCGACATACACCACATTGCACAGCGTGCCGGTGAGCAGGCCGACCGCGATGAGCGTTTCGACGATGGCCGTCGCGACGCCCATCCCGGTGGGCACCAGGGCGGCGATGTACTGCCACAGGTCGATCCACTGGCGGATGACGGGAGTGGTGATCTGGTCGTGGATGCCGAACTGGTGGGCGAACACCTGGCCGCGCAGGAAATCGGGGCGCCACTTGAGCGAGGCGTCGATCGCCCACACCACCCCGAACAGGATCCGCAGCACGCCGGCCAGCCGGCGGCGGCCGGAGACCGGAGCCGCCGACTGATTCGGCTCGTGGTGCTCCTGCATCTCCCGGGGCGCCGGGGCCGTCCTGGTTTCGTCCGCGAACCCCGCCGGGTTGGCCCCGACGTCGCCGTCGTGCGGTTCTCCGTGTTTCACCGCCGCTCACCACCCAGTGAACCGCTCGTGGATTCCCAGCGCTCCCGTTGCAGCAGCTCGAGGACGCCTTCGTTGTTCTCCGCCATGGAAACCTCCTTCTTGTCACCTGAAGGCTTCCCGGGAACACGAAGTTCATGCCTCGAACTTTTCTGCGACGGCAGCTCGCCCTCGTCGCCGGAGGAACGGCGGGACCGGTGTCGGCGTGGGCGACCGCCCGGACGTCACCGGTCCCGCAGCGCAAGGGCCGGTACGTGCCGGAGTCGACTGCACACCAGGCGAAGATGCTGCCTGCTGTTGGCTCCACGCTCGGCGCCGACATCCTCGAAGTAGGCGAGCGCGGGCTCCGCCGGGGCAGCCGGATGAACTGGAGCTCGTCGACCACTGGCGCCGCTGCCTCGACAACAACGCCTCCTGCCTTGCGCTCCCGATCGACCCGATCCCCGGCGTCATCTCGGTCCTGGGCTACGCCGACGACGCGATCGTGGTGACTGCGGTGCTCCGCGCGGTCGTGCGCCGCGCCGGCCTCGACACCGTTGGTGCCGCAGGCCGGGCACCGACGACGGCGTCGACGAGTTCGATGCTGTCGTGGGGCAGTGCGGTGCCGGGTGGTGGAGGGAGGTCGTTGCAGCCGATGGAGCCCACCCCGGAGGCCACTGCCGTCGGGGACCAGTATCTCCTGTGGCGCCGTAGCCTGCTCGAACGTGTGGTGGCGTTCATCTCAGCGTTGGACTTTGCAGTCCATTTGAATCAGGATTAGGTTCGAATCATTGGGCTGTGCGTCATCAAGTGGACCTCATGGGCCTGTTTCTGACAGAACCGAGTTTTCCTTGTGCACGGTGAGAGTCTCGAGAGGAGATCACGTCGTCATCGCCGCACGCCGGCGAGGTGGCTGTATCGGTCTCCGTCGCTGTAAACGTGCCGTGCTGGAAGAACCGGTCGCCTGCATGCGCGCCCTGGCAAAACGAGAAGAACTCCCACGTCTGCTTGCACTCCTCCAGCCCTGCGGCGAACTCCCGGACGTAGAGCAGCTGGTCGGCGCGGCCCACGATCGTGGACAGGTCGTCGGCCTCCCGTTGGCCGCGAGTCAGGCCGAGGAATCCAAGCAGCGTGCCGACCTCGATGCGATGTATGGGCGGCGGAAGATGAGCCCTTGACTGCGCCGCCAGGGCCACGAGGTGGCCTTCTGCACCGTCGACCGGGTCAAGCGCGAACTCGGCCTGCATGGGGTGACCCGGGGCCACGCACCGCGGACCACGATCCGCGCCAAGGACGACGTGCGAGCCGGCGACCGGCTCAACCCCGGGATTTCAGCGCCGGCGCCCGAACCTCGCTTGGGTCGCCAACTTCACCTACGTGTCGACCCGGACGGGATGGGTGTATGTGGCGTTCCTGTTCGACGTTCAATCCCGCGCCATCATTGGCTGGACCGCCGCGGGTTCGAAGAGCGGCCCTGGTATCCAAGCCCCTGAATATGGCGATCTGGCGACGTGATCGCGCCGGGCATCCGGTCGAGCCGGAGCTGCTCCACCACTCCAACGCGAGCAGTGAACCCGGGTTCAACCGGTCGACGCAACACCAACTTTACTGACGTGACAGCGCCGGAACCCTCCCGAGACCACAGCGGCCCCCGCGCCCGCCGCCACCAAACAGCGAACCTTCGGTCGCGCCCGCGCCGATCGCGATGGCGCAGGAGCTGTCGGTGATGACTATGCACGCCCCGCGCGTCGAGGACCACCAGAATGGTTCGCCCAGGATAAGCCATTTCGGCATGGGGGACGGGTGATCCACCGGAGCCGAGACGGATTCGTGTGACGGCGGGAACTCGCCGGCGGCCTTGCCACCTCTGGTGGGTTCGCTGGAGCGGCCCGATGCGGTATGCGCCGTGATCACCAATGCGGCCCCTGCCGGATGCCCTGCTGGTCACGCTCGCCGAATCGTAAACCTTCGCGTCGGGGGCCAGACGGCCGTACCGAACCATCTGATCGTGGGTTTCGCTTCATGCGCAGAGCATGCCGACTGCCGGCAGCAGTGGCAGCTGCGGCGGACCGTGCGTCATTTCAGTTTGGCCGACCGCTTGCTGAGCAGCGCCTGGCCACAATGAGTTCAAGCGCGCAAATACCGGCGTGTTATTGATTTGCCGTGGCAGCAGCACCATCCCAGATAACCGGCCTGACGACTCACTACCGCGGCAACACTCCACCCACCGCATCGGGGCGTCGCCGCGCGGCGGGCGTGAAGGCCAGTTCTCGCGGGTCGAGGCACGACGCGAGGTAGTCCTCCAGCTGCCCGGCGGCGCCTGAGGCGAATTCGGCGAAGGCTTCGCGCACGGTCCAGCCGATGTGAGGGGTGAGCACTACATTGGACAGGTTGCGTAGTGGAGAGTCCTCGGGCAGCGGTTCGGTGGTGAACACGTCCAGCCCGGCGGACTGAAGCGGGCCGTCCTGCAGAACTTCGGCCAGCGCGTTCTCGTCGACGATTGCTCCGCGAGCGGTGTTGATCAGCACGGAGCCGGGTTTCATTTTGCTCAGCTTCGCCGCGTCGAGCAGGCCGCGCGATTCCGCGGTGAGCCGCAGGTGGATGCTCACCACGTCAGAGGTTCCCAGCAGCTCCTCCAGCGGCAGCCGAGGGACTCCGTCGTCCGCTGCGGCGCGACTGCCCGGCCTGGCCCAGGCGACGACGTCCATGTCGAATGCCTGCCCGAGCCGGGCCACGGCCGCGCCCTGCAGGCCCATGCCCAGCACGCCCAGGCGACGGCCGCGCAGCGTGCCGCCAAGGAGGCCGGGCCACCTCCCGGTGCCAAGGGAGTGGTGCGCCTCGGGAAACTTGCGCAGCGCGGCGATCATGAGGCCGAAGGTGAGTTCCCGCATGGCGGCCTCGCACGCATCGTGGCGGCGCCACAGCGGCACCGCGATGCCTCGCCGGGCCGCCTCGTCGAGGTCGATGTGGTAGGCGTGTCCGCCGGTCTGCAGGATGAGCTCGAGCAGGGGCAGCCGATCCAGCATGGCCACGTCGAACCGGGTGCGTTCGCGGATCGCCAGGACGACGCGAACGTCTGCCAGCTCGGTATCGGGTACGTCGGCGAGCGGGCTGTCCAGCACGGTGACGTCGGCCAGCTGCCGTAACCGGTCCGCGCCGGGCGCGGTGCGGAGCTCACCTTCCCAATCGTCGAGGATCAGCATCTTCGGTCGTGGTCGGCTCATTGCTGGGCGAGGTCCTTTCGCTCGGTCGTGGTGCTCGGCACCTCGACGGTGGCTGAGGTGTCACAACAGTCGTCCGCCACACCGAGCAGGACGCGCGACACTCTCACTTCGGGCTGGACGCGGGTTCCCACGCCGCGACCAGGTCCAGCAGACCGGGAAACCGGGCGTCGAGGTCTTCGGTGCGCACGCGGCTGCGGCGTTCCAGCCCGTACTGCCGCTGCCGCAGGACACCGGCTTCCCGCAACGCTTTGAAGTGGTGCGTCAAGGACGACTTCGGCCGGTCCAGCTCGAACCAGCCGCAGGTGTGGTCGTAGGCCTCGCGTTCCCGCAGCAGCTTGCGCACGATCGTCAGCCGCAAGGGGTCGCTCAGCGCGCCCAGCACCGCCTCCAGCCGCAGCTCCTCGCGAGCCGGCTCCGCCAGCGCGGGTGGCAGATCTGCAGGAGGGGTGTCCGGGCCGGTCACGGTCGACGTGGTCATGGACACAGTCAACACCTCAATACGAATAAAGTCGAACTACCGTCGGTTGCACAGCGAAACCCCGCATAGTTCGACCTCATTCGTACTGGAGTTCCCATGGACGACGCGCGCGACACCGCACCAGCCCGGACGAGCAGCCCGTGGCCGGCCGCGTGGCCGGTCACCGCCGTGTTCGTCCTGTCCAATGCCCCCACGCCGCTGTACGTGCTGTGGCAGCACCGACTGGGCTTCTCCGCCGGCACGCTGACGGTGATCTTCGCCGCCTACATCGCCGGCCTGCTGGCCGCGCTGCTGGTGGCCGGCCGGGCCTCGGACCGGATCGGCCGCAAGCCGGTCATCCTGCCCGGCGTGGTGCTCGCGCTGGTGGCCTGCGTGCTGTTCGCCACCGCCGGCTCCGTCGAGGTGCTGGCGCTCGCGCGCTTGCTCACCGGCGTCGCGGTCGGCATCACCGTGTCGGCGGGCATGGCGGCCGTCGTGGACGTCGGTGGCCCGGGCCGGGCCCGCACCGCCACCCTGGCTGCGTCCACCGCGATGGTGTTCGGCGCCGGCCTGGGACCGCTGCTGGCCGGAGCCCTGTCCGAGACCCTCCCCGCGCCGACGGTGTCGATCTTCGTCCTCGCGGCCGTGCTCCTGCTCGTCGCCGCGGTCGTGGCCGCTCGGCTGCCACTGAGCCGCCCGAGCACCGACGCCGGCGGCGGCTGGGTCCGCGTGCCCAACGTGCCGCGCGCCCACCGCAAGCACGTCGCGCTCGGCATCGCGGTCTTCGCGCCCGGCATCACCTCGACGTCGTTCGTGCTCTCGCTCGGCCCGGCCCTGCTGGCCGACGTCCTCGGCACCGCCAGCCGGCTGCTCGCCGGGGTCACCGCGTTCGTCATGTTCGGAACCGCTACCGCCGTGCAGTTCGCGGCGAAACGGCTCGGCATCCGCGCCGTCCTGCTCACCGGCGCCATCAGCGCCTTGGCCTGCATGGGCTCGCTGCTGGCGGCCGTGCACGCCGGCTGGATCGCGGCCATCGTCGTCACCGCGATCTTCGCCGGTGCCGCGCAAGGCCTCGGCCAACTCGGCGGGTTGACGATGATCAGCACCCACGTCGCCGCCCACCGGCGTGCGGAAGCCAACGCACTGCTCAACTTCGGCGGCTACATCCCCGCCGCGTTGCTCCCCGTGGCCACCGGCTACCTCAGCGACAGCCTCGGCCTCGCCACGGGAACGACCCTCTTCGCCGTCGTGCTTTCCCTCGCCGCGCTGGCCGCCGGGGGGCTCGTGTGGCGGCACACCGCGACCGCGCGGACGGATCGTCCGGCCGGCTCAGCCGGCCGCCGGTGGGGTCGAGGAGCCGTCCGCAAAGTCCCAGCTCCCCAGCAAGTTCAGCGCTCGCTGTGACGGCGAACCGGGTTCCGCGGTGTAGACGTGGAGCGTGGCGTCCGGGTCCCCGGCCGGCGTGAAGGTCTCGCAGTCCGCGGTCAGGTCTCCGACGACCGGGTGCCGCAGGCGGATCGCCCGGCAGGCGCGGTGGTGCACCCGGCGTTCGTGGCGGGTCAGTTCGGGAAGGCAGCGTTCGACGCGGTCGGTCCGCTGCTGTTGATCGGATGGTCGGAGGTCGGTCCTGCCCTTGTGCAGGCGATCGGCGCCACCAACAATGCGCATTCCCCAGACGAGGACGATGCACCCAAGCCAATTTCCGCGGAGGTACTACGCGCCCGGCTTGGAATGGGGCGTGCCGCGCCCGCCATCTGGTCAACGTCGTCCGCGCCGAATTCGCCGAGGAGGCTGCCCAGTGACCTGGACGTGAGACCCGGCCGGAAACTGCTCTGCGGCCATCAACGCCGCACAAGTCCGGTGGCGGTGCGCGAGGATCTTCGGCTCAGTCCGGATGCGGTATTGGCGTGGTCCTCCGGGCGACTATGGCGCGGCATGTCGGAGATTGTGCGGTCGGCTCGATCTCGAATGAGTTGCGCCACAATGACCGGAGTCACTTGTGTTGTCGCTGTACGTAGCGGTCGTACAGCGCGATTGCAAGGCCCGCGACGCAGGAATGCTGCCCCAGGCTTGGGAGGTCGTCGATCAGGGGGTGGGTGATCGTGCCGGGGCCGCGGCCGCTGCGCGAACCGGTGCTGGGCGGCTGGACCGTGCGCAACCATGGCGGAGCCCCGCGAGGGAGGTTCTTCTCGAACCAGCTCTGGCCGTCGACGCCGTCGGGGTAGTGGATGATTAACCGCACTATGGCATTCACTCGCGTGTGTCATGCGCCGGTCGGTGATTGGTCAGCTTCTGCGCAGCAGCACCCGGCGCGTGGTGTCGAGGTGGCGGTCTACCACGAAGCGGGCGTTGGCGCCGACCACGGGCGGCGTGCCCGTCCACGCAAGGACGGACCAGACGCCATCGAACCTGACGCAGTATTCGCGGTTCGACGTGAAGACGTCGGTGATCTCGGCGATCACTTCAAAACCAACGGGATACCTGTGCTTCACCGACTGCCACTCGGGCTCGCTTCTCCAGAAGTCGGCCGTGTCCGACCGGAATGCTTCGTCGAGCGGCCAGAGTCGGACCTGTTGGTGGCGGTGCTGGAGCACCTCGAAATCGGTAACAGTGCCGATGCCCGGCCACTGGTCGACGGATCGGGGGAGGTGAACTGCGTCGACGAATCCGGTTGGCGGCCGGCCAAGGTCAACGAACAGCCCTATGCGCGGGATCAGTGTGACCTTCCCGGTCACGTGATCACCAACCGGATATGTCTGGCGAGCAGTGTCAAGTTCCAGGTCGCGGGGATCAGGGTCGGTCATCGTATGACCATCTCAACGATCGGCGCGGCCGGTTGTCAACCATCAGTGATCAGAACCAGGTGGCTGTGGTCAAGACAGCTGCAGGTCGTCGACCACGACGGGTCGCCGGTTGAGACGACTCTCAAGCTTGTCTGGTGATCAGGCCGTTACATCGAGCGTTGCCACCGGCCTAATCTGCCCGGTACTCACTGCGGAGCAGCACCGCCCACGCGCGCAGTCAGGTGCGGCTGGGCGAGGTCCGCAGCGCGGGCATGCCGATGGTCACCGGTCCGCCGTTGCCGGCGCGCTCGAGCGCCCGGTCGAGGTCGGCGAGTTTCGTGGTGGCGGCGGAGAGGCTGGTGGCCAGGCCTTCGACTTCACCGAGCCAGCCGTTGAGACGGGCCCCGGTGATCCGGTCGCGCAGGTTCGACACGATCTCCACCAGCCGGCCGCGTTGGCGCGGGTCGACGTGCAGCATTGGGCACCGGACACAGGCTTAACCGAAATGATCTTGAGTTGCTTGACCGTGTGAGCTGCTCCGTCGATGTCACTGAAAGTGATCGAGAGGATCTTCACGCCACGCATCCCCTGCTTCGTAGCCCCGATCATGGATGACGGGGAAAGTCTGCTCTGTCGAGACGATCCAGGCGTCAACCTGGTCAGGTGAGCACCTGACCGCTTCGATCAGCGCTTCGATGGCTTCCAGCTTGCCTGCGGTCACGTGCGCCTGGAGTTCACGTGTGGTCACCTCTTGATAGGGCATGGCCAGCTGCCATACGAATCTCATGAGGTAACGACACTCATCCTGTTCTCGGTCATCCGCGAGCCGTTCCTGGATCACGGCTTGCGCGCGCCGACGCTGCGCTTCGTCACGAAAGCCACTGCTGAGGTCGGTCAGGCTCATGCTCGGACGCTATCAAGAGAACGTGTCGATGGCTGACACATTTTCAGGCTCGCGGCTGCTGAAGCGCACCGTGCGGAGTGTGACCTGCGTGCCGTCTACGTCTGGGTGAATCGGCCCGACGCCGACCGCAGATCCGGCATGCCAAGGTGAACAGTCGCACTGCGGGTGGCCCGCATGGCTCCGAGTTTCTGGGCAGCGGCGGCCATGGTGGTCTTGATCGCGGCGACCTCACCCAACCAGCCCTGCCCCTTCGCCTCGGCGAGCCGGTCGACGAGGTTGGTATGGATCTCCTCCAGGCGCGGCATCTGGGCTGGGTCAACCCGAAGGAGTGGGCATCTGACACACGCATTTTCGTGCTGGCAAGGGGTTCCGTGGTCGCGACCACAGGTTCCGAGGGCCACTTCCCGCAGTTCGAAGTGGGCGAGGAACTCGTCCCATTCGGCGGTGGTGAGCTCACGGTATTCCTCGCTAGGCCGCTCAGCGCGACGACGGGCGATGAACGCCCGGTGGTGTGCGATCACGCCCTCGGGACAAATAGCAGCGTATCCTATGGTTGTGTCCACTGTGGAATGGCCGCAGACCTTCGCGGCGATGTGCGGGGGCAACCCGGAGCGGATGGCGTCGGTGACAAAGATCCTCCGAAAATCGTGGGGCCGCCATTCCAGCGGCTGACCGCCGGCAGTGATCTCGGTAGCCTGCGACATGGTGACAAGGCACTCCCGGATGTAGCTGCGAGTGAGAGGCCGGTCCTCGGTGCCGAACCTGCGTTGGAACAGGAACGGCATCGGCGAGCACCAGGTCTGCTCAAACACGTCGTAGGCCGACACCAACGGCAGGGCCGCTTTGCCCACACGGACCCGAAAGATGATCGCGGTCAAGACCTCCGCGAGCTCGGGCGAAACCAACAGAAGCCTCTCCGCGTCTGTCTTCGACGGAGCGACTTGCAGCATCGGCACCACCTCGCCGGTGGTGGGCAGCGTGTAAGCAATGAAGCTGTGGTGGGTCAGCTCCAGCATCTCCTCGATCCGGACGCCGGTGTGCCGCAACACTTCCACCGTCGCCCAGGACCAGAACGCGGCCTGCTCCTCGTGGGTGAGGTCCCGTTGCTTTCGGTGGCCAGGTCGGTGGCGAAGACCCGCCCGGACTGACCCGCTCGAGAGGCTTTCCACCACGTGCGGGCGATGCCCTCGGTGTGCGGTAGCGCGTGCCACATCAGGATGACCGGGGCGGCGGCGATCAACAGGATCGTCAGCATCGCCCGCACGATGAACGTGATGAGCAGGACCACGATCATTACCAGCAGTCCCAGACCGATGAAGATCAGCCACAGCCCGCCGCCCTGCAGTGTCTTCAACACCATGTCGGTCATCGCCTTGCTCGCGGCCTCGGGATCGACCCCTGGCCCATCACCGCCTGCGCGAGCCCGTTGGCCAACGAGATCGCCTTGCCCGCGATGAACAACGACAACGTGCCCGCGAGGAACCCAACCGCGAGCCGCGGCGCGATCTCCTTGACGCTGTAGCGCGGCTGCAGCGTCTGATACGACATGAGGATCAACCCGGCTACCAGCACGACGATCCCGTAGACCGCGAGCAGGATCTGCCACGACTCGGTCCACAGCTGCGCCAGCCCAGGCACCGAGGCCGGGTCCGGGGTAGCCAGCAGTGTCTTGCCCAGCAGAGCCAGCAGCGAGTTCAGCGCATCGGTCACGACGCCACGGAAGAACCTGCCCAACGCCTCGGTGACACGCGCGCGCAGATCGGTCAGGCCGCAGTCATCAGACTGATCACCGTCTCCAGCCGACGGGCCGGGCGACTGGCCCGGCGTCGGGTAGAGCGGGACCGGCTGAGGGATGCAATCCGGCCCGTCACACGACGGCGGTGGCGCGGACGTCGGCAGCGCAGGCGGAGTGCACTCGGACGTGATGGCACCGGGGAAACACGACGCCGACGGCGGCATCGGGTGTGCCGGAACTGGCACCAGCGGTCTACTCGGCAACCCGGTCGGCGGCGGCGGGGGCGGGCCGGGCAGCGTGCACACCGGGTCGGTCGAGCCCGGTTCACACGGGTCGGTCGTGGGCAACGGGATCGGCGGCGGCGCGGGAGTCGGCTGTTGCGCCGGCGCGAACGCAGAGGCCCCGTCGACCGGACGAGCTGGCGCCGCCTCGGCGCGCGCCGCCATGCCGCCAATCGCGGCCACGAGCATGAGCAGGACCGGGACCGAGCGGAAGTGGCGGCGCGGGGTCCGCAGCGCTTTCGAACGGGAGCGCTTCGGCAGCGGGTTCGGCTCGACGAAAGTTGTGCATGCGACAGCGAGCTAGCCGCCGCACGCGACGCGGTGCGCGCAGCAGGGCGAGACGTCGCGGTTGCGCAGCTCGTCGTGGCGAGGTCTCCGAACGCCTCGTCGGCGAGCGACGCCACCTACCTGTGCGGCACCACGGCGCACGACGAACACGCGGAACTTGACGATGGCGAGCAGCCGTGCCCGGAGGCCACGGAACAGGTCGACTTGATTGTCACGGCGCTCCCCGCGGACCGCCGAAACGATCCCTCGATCGAGGCCGTTGCGCTCGCGGCCGCTCGCAGGCTCACCTTCGGTGGCATCTTCGCCGTCTACACGCACGGCGATTGGACCACCGGGCGACTGCACGACCCGTCAAGGCTGATGATCGCCGCCGCGCAGAACGCGGACCTGCTCTACCTCCAGCACATCGTCACCCTGCACACACCCATCCGGAACGGCCGGCTCCAGCCGCCCGCGGCGAGCGTACGTCTGCTCGAGGAAACCGCAGTGCCTCGCGACGTCGGATCGCCGACGCCGCACGTCCGCGTGCACGGCGACGTGCTCGTGTTCGCCCAAGCGCACGCCGACGCCGGACAGCCCGAGGAACTCCGATGACCGAACGACCGGAAGCCAGGTACCGCGCCATGACCATCACGCCCCTCACACCGCAGTCGACGGTCGACGAGCCGACCGTGCCATTCCCACGCGCGTTCATCGACGCCCTCGACACCGCCCCACCCGCCGAGCGCGCGGACACGACCAGCACCCCGCCCACCACCGCGCCGACCGACTGGGACGAGACACCGGTGTCGGTGTGGGCGACCGCCCAGACGTCGCCGGCCGCGCAGCGCAAAGGCCGGTACGTGCCGGAGTCGACTGCGCACCCGGCCAAGATGCTGCCCGCCGTCGCCGCGCACGCCATCGCGCACTACACCCGGCCCGGCGACGTCGTGCTCGACCCCATGTGCGGAATCGGCAGCACGCTGGTCGAAGCGATCGACCTCGACCGCCGCGCGGTCGGCGTCGAATACGAGCCGCACTGGGCCGACATCGCCCGGGCGAACCTCCGCTTCGCCCGCCAGCGTGGTCATGACCACGACGCCCGGGTCGTTCGCGGCGACGCCCGCCAGCTCACGACGCTGCTGCCGCCGGAGTACGTCGGGCAGGTCGCGCTGGTAGTGACGTCGCCGCCGTACGGACCGTCGGCACACGGGCTGGTGTCAACGGGCGAACAGACCGACGACGGGAAAGTCCGCAAGCACCACTACCGGTACGGCAGCGCCCTCGACCGCGGCAACCTCGCGAACATCGGTCATCACCGCCTGCTGGCAGGCTTCACCCGCATCCTCACCGCATCCTCACCGCGTGCGCGGGTGTCTTGCGCCCGGGGGGCCACGTGGTGATCACGGTCAGGCCATGGCGCGAGCACTCCGAGCTGATCGACCTGCCGTCACAAGTCATCGCCTGTGGAGTCGCCGCCGGTCTGATTCCGGCCGAGCGGTGCGTTGCCCTGCTCGCCCGGGCCGCAGACACCGAGCTGATCGCGCGCGGCAGCTTCTTCCAACGTGACTTCATCCGCAAACAGCGCGCAGCAGGGCTACCGCTGCACCTGATCACTCACGAAGACGTGATCGTCCTGCGAGCTCCGGACGATCAGGATGTCGTCCACCAGCGTTCAGCCGCGGGAGCGGCGCGTCCGAACTCTGTACATCACGAGTGCGGGATGATCGGGCCCGGTCACTGGGCTGCCTGACCGGCACGTCCGAGCGGGACGACAGTGGTGTCGCCAGTTCCACATCAGAACTGGTTCGGGTGGCGAAACCACACCTCCGGGCGCTTCGGCGCAGCCGCGGCCTTCTCGTAGGCCAAAGGTCGAATCTGGTCTGAACCGTGGCTCTGTTGTGGGTGAGGCGCTGTCAGGGAACGGCGAGATATCGAGCCGTTGATGATGTGCGCGTCCGTCCGGCGAGTGGGCCATGAGGGCTTCAGCTGGGCCGTTGCGCGAGAGCCACGGCGAGTTCTGGCACGAACTCACCGGCCTGACTTGCCGGCGCGATCCCGCAGGGACCGTCGGAGATGCCGGGCGTAGTGAGCCACAGTTGCTGGGACTGATCACGGTCGCTGGTCAGCAGCTGGTTCTGCCCGGTGCGGGCGTTCGGCGGGTTGCAGTCACCGGACACCGCCGCGCCGTTGCGGCTGCTGTCGATCACCGTGAGGTAGTCCGTGCGGCCGGTCTTGGCTATCAGGGCGCGCCGGATCGCTTGGGCATTCGCGGTGGCGACGTCGTCGGGGGCGTAACGGCCGATGTTCAGGGCTGCCCCGTCGGACCCTGCGGCCAGATCCGCGGCTGCGGCGGGCGACGGGGCGTCGGTGACATCGATCAGGACCGTCGTGTGCGAGGCGCGGGCAAGAGTGTGGACTGCGTCCGTGAGCAGCCGCGCTCGGGCAGCCGGCGAGGGCATTGCTGCGCAACGCTGACCGGCGCGAACCACGACCAGTGCCCGGGCTTGTCCCAGTCCGTTCGCCAGGTTGCTAAACCACTGCGAATATCCGGATGGGCAGGCACCAGCTTGGTCGGCGTCGGCGAGGAGGACCGGGATCGCATTGGCAGCGGTTGCCGCCGCGACGACTGCGTGGGCTCGCGTGGCCACCGCCACGGCAGGGGAGGCGATCAGGACGGCGGCAGGCTTGCCGGCGATGGCGCTCCGAACGACCTCCGCGGTGGTTCCGGACGGCGCGGTCTGCAGCCACGCTGCCGCTGGGTTGTCCGGGTCGACGTAGATCCCCGCCGCGCCGTCGAACAACACCGGTGGCGCCCCTGCCATCGGCGGGTCGACCGCGCTGACGGTGGGGCCACACGCCGTGAGGGTCGCGAACAGCCCGACCAGTGCTGCCGCCACCGCGACGCGCCGGTGCGCCGGAGTCACCCTCGTACGAGTCATCCCCGCCTCATTGTCCCTTCTCGCCCAGGCCGTGGACGGGCCCGATGTCCTCCCAAACTACCCGGTACCCCCGGAATTCGTCCGGCATTCGACCAGTGGCGACGCCTCGCACCGGGGAGAGGAGGACGATCCACTCGCCGTCGCGGAAGGCGAAGCCACCTCCTTGCAAGGCCTGGTCGCCGTGGATCAGGAGGCGCAAGGCCTCCTGATCCTCCTCACTCGGGAACGCTGCCATGGGGTCCACAGCCGCCTCCCTCTCTCAACCGGGGCCGATGACGCCTTCGGTGACGATCGTGGGCACGTTGACAAGGGTGTCGAGCACCTGATGGTAGACATCGTCGTTGTTCATGTAGGTGACGATGTCGTCGTAGCGCATACCGAGCGTCGGAGTGATCACGGTGTTGTAGATGCCGGCGAGGGCGTCGGACTCTTCCTGACGCATGCGAAGAGCCGCGCCGTTAATGGCTTGCGCCGTGTCGTCGAGGTGCTCTTGGGTCACGACGTACTGCGGATCGCGGGGTGCAGCCATCGCCGCCTGGACGTAGTCGCGGTACTTGTCGTACAGGCTCTGTGCACCGGCCTTCTCGTAGTCGGAGGTCGGCGACTCGATGGCACGGTTCGTCACCGTTTCCGCGTTGAGGTAGAACAGATGAGTCAACAGGTTCCCGAGCCGAGTCTGGGCGAGGAAGTTGTCCCTGATGTTGTCGGCGAGTGGGATGTCGCCGTTGAGCGCGAGGTCGTACATGGTGCCGACCGAGCTGAACACGCCGCAACCGCTGTCGGGCACGTTCTCGCGGATCACCGGCGTGATGCCGTCACCGCCGAGCCTCACCAGCGAGCCCGAGTCACCGGGCCAGCCCATCCGCTCCGTCCTGATGAGGTTGTCGAAGGCGTAGGACCGCCCATCGTCCATCCTGATCTTCGTCGAGTCGATGACGTTGACGATCTGCGTCGAGCTGTACCCGGTTCTCGCGCCGACTTTCTCGATGGGGTCGAACATCTGGTAGCCCGACACGTCGAACGTGCTGTCAGCGACCAGCATCGAAACGCCCAACTGCTGGAGCATGGGCTCGAGCCGGACGATCCAGCCGAGCGAGTGGTCGTTGTTGGAGGCGAAGAACAACCCGATCGCCTTGTTCTGAGGGCTCACCGGCGTCATCCGGTTCGCGGGGTAGGTGTTCGTGAAGTTTTTCTGATCGTAGAGCCGCGCAATCGCGCAGTCCATCGTGTTCTTGGCGAAGATGCCGCTCTGGTAGGGAACATAGTTGGCGAGCTCGCCCACGGTCGACGCAGCCTCGTCGTTCGGGTTGGGGAAGGGCTGGGACATCTTGTCACCGATGACCGTCTCGCCGGCATGGAGGCGATCGAGATTGACCATGACGTGCGCGTTGGACAGCGCGTAGACGATCCCCTGGGGGTCCTTCACGAAACAGGCGATCGTGCCGCCGAGGTACTCCGTGCCTCCGTTGTCGTCGGTGAAACGCGTCGTAAGATCGACGATCGCTGAGCCTGCCTGCATCGGTATCGTCGTTGAATTGATCATCCAGGTCTTCGCCGGGTCGTTGCCCGCGCCCGGGAATTCCTGCTGGCCGCTGAACCGGACGATACCGGTCTCGACGACGTCGACGCGGTGGCTCACCCCGTCGACGTCGATGCGCTCCGGCAGGATCTCGTCCGCTCTCAGATAGCCCGGTCGGCGCTTCTTGACGACCCCCACGGTGACCGCGGGTTCGTCTGTCCACTCGCCGCCGCGTTGGCGCGCTCCGACGCCCACCGAAGTGATGTTGGAGTGCGTCCAGAACCGGCCTTTGATCATCTCCTTGCCGTGGGCCAGTCTGGTCTGGGTAGCCGGATCGATCATCGTTCCTCCCTCTGTGGACTCGGTCAGGCGGCGAGGCGGTAGCCAGTCCAGCCGGTGGCCACCGTGAGTTCGTGCGCAACGTCGAAGAGCGTGGACGGCGCACCGGGGTTCCAGTTGCCGCTGTGGAGGTCGACGGTCACCGTTCCCGTCGACTTGTGCCACACCACGAGATCGGGGAATCCGTCGCTGTTGACGTCGGTGAGGGTACGGTAGTCAGAGGCGAGGGATCCTGTCGGCTGGATGGTGTACCACTTCTCGTGCCACTCGCCGCTGGAGTCCTGTTCCGCGAAGATGTCGAGTAGCCGGGAACTCCCGTCGGTGAACGTCATGTAGAAGTCGGGAAAGCCGTCTCCCGTTTCGTCGCCGAGCTCGACCGATGTCACGGCCTGCATCGAGTCCAAGAGCTTGCCGCGATTGCTCAGCTGGGGGATGCCATTGGCGTCGGGGCCTTCGTTGACGTACAGGTAGTACCCGTTGTCCCCGCTGTAGCGGAACAGCACGTCCGCCAGCCCGTCGAGCGTGGTCGGGTCGTTGGGGTCCTTGCCCACGAAATCGGAGAGGACGAAGAGGCTGCCCGCCTGCCATCCGGTCGTCCATGTGAACTCCGGCTCGAGCGTCGAAGTCCCGCTGAAGGTTCCCGAGTGTGCGTTGATGCGCATGGCGCCATCGCTGGAGAAGGTCAGGATGTCGTTGTTGCCGTCGCCGGTGAGGTCTCCCTGCCCCATCCAGATCCGGTCTGCGGCGCTCGTTCCGATCGTCGTGCTTGTGGTGAACGCTCCGGAGCCGCCTCGTGCACCGGCGTGGACGTCGAGTGTGTTGGTTCCGTTCGCGATGGTGACCAAGTCCGGGACACCGTCGCCGGTGATGTCACCGCGGCCCGTGGCGAGGATTGCAGCCCTGTCTCGCATAGGGCCGGCATGGGCGGATCTGAGCAGGCCGCGTGCTTTTTCGGGTGCCGACAGCGTCGGGAGTGTGACGGACTGGGCCGTCGTCGAGGTGTGTGCGGCGGCCGCACCGGCTACGGCAACGGACGAGCCGGTCATGATCAGCACCATTGCTGCGGTGACGAGCTGAGATTTTTTCACAGCGTCTTCCCTTCGCTGGTTGGTTTTTCGGGCGTGCAGTTCTCGGCGTACGACACGGGGTCGGCTAGGGCTGCGCTGAATTCGCGGAGTATGGAACGCGCCTGTGCGGATGGAATCGCGCCACACGCCGTGGCTGCGGCGTAGGCTTGGTACCGGCACGATTCGATCGAAGCTGCGAGGGCTCGGTGTCGAAGTCCTTGGTCGGCATCCAGACGTTCATGAGTCAGGCCGGCCTCACCGAGGACCGTGGGCAAGGCGGACAACCGGGTGTCGAGCAGGCCTCGCAAGGTGGCGTCCAAACGCGTCGGCATGTCCTGCAGTGCGCGGACGTCCTCGGTGTGAGCGAAAATTTTGCCGCATGCGCGGCCGAACCGGCGCATCGCGGCGACGACCTCGTCTGGTGCACCACCCAGTTGCGCGCCGATGCGCGCGGGGAATTCGAACAGCGACGCCAGAAATGGGAGCGATCCACGGACGTTGGCCGCGCCCTCGAGCTGGGTTCCGCGGTGCTCAGCCAATTCGGCCAGCCAGCCGGCGAAGGCCGCGTCGACGTCGTTGTCGTGACCGGCGGCGAGTCGGCCTGCTTGCGCCAGCAGAAAATCTCCTGCGAGGACTGCGCTGGCCGATGCCCAGTTGACCCCTCGCTGGGTTGTCGGTCGCGCGGGTGAGGCGGTGAGCGCGAGCATGCCCAGCGTTGCCAGTTCGATGGCCGCACCGAGGTTCGTGTGCTTTGTGTCCGGCGGCGCGCCTACCGCACTCAAGGCGGCACCGAACAACAACGCGGGCCGCATGCTCTGTCGGTGTCCGGATCGACCGGCCGCGACTATCGACGCGATGAACGGCCACTGCTCGCGGACGGCGGCCAGGGCCACTTCTGAGCAGCCGGCCAGGAAGGGATAGATCGCCGTTGCTGCACTTGGGCCGTGGTCGTCATCCGTCGACGGCGCCAGAGTGGTGAAGCCGCCCGGCACCAGCACGGCGGTCCTGGCTTTGCGGAAGAAGGGGTTTTCGCTCGTCGCGGTCGCAGCGAGCACCCGCCACGCGAGGTGGTAGTGCCGGGCCAGTTTTCGCACCCCCTCGCCGTAACCGACGAAGGTTCGCCGCACGGCGGCCTGGTAGTCGCGCGCTGCCCCGTTCGGGTCGGCGAGGTGCGTGGCGATCGCGTCCGCGGCCAAGGTTGCGGTGCGGATCGCGTTGTCGTATGCCTGCCAGGAAAACGGATCGAGGAGCCCGAGCGCGTCGCCGACGATCAGTTGCGAGTCCGCGGATACAGCTTCGGCCGTGAACGAGATTCCGGCTTCGCCGTGAACCAACGGGCCAACGGGTACGAGCGCGTGGCTGTCGTCGCGGGTCGAAGTGAGGGTCTCGACCGCGAGGTCCATGAGCGCTTGCGGCGCGGTGCTGCTCCTGGAGCCGGTTGCGATGACGGTGACGGTGATTTGGTCATCGGTGTGAGAGGCCGGCAGAACTCGAATGGACAACGGCGTGTCGTGTGGGTCGGTGATGGCGGGGGCGAGGAGGTGAACGGAAACTGCGTCCGGCGCAGGCGAGCGGAACCGCTGCGAGCAGATCACTCCGTGAGGCGCGCCGGAACGGGACGTCCATCCGGTGGCGCGCACGACGTGGGATGCGACAACGGTCGGCTTCTCCAAGCCGTGGTGGTCTCCGCTGATGTGCAGCTCGTGTCCGTGCAGCGACGTCGCGCGACCGGCAATCCTGCGCACATCCGTCTTGCCGACCAGGTCAGCGGCCGCGCGTTCGAAGTCCTGTCGGCTGTACACGGCAAGCGAAGGCGTAGTCCACTCCGCTGTCGAGTCGCTGCCGAATCGCACGGCGTATGAATCGATCGCCTTGAAGGGCGCTGCGCCGGCAACGGTGCGCCCGGCGTGTGCGGTCATCACGACGTCGAAATCAGTATCGGGTAGGTGGTCCCTGGGCCCGACGAGGACGGTGTCGACGCCTCGGCGCGCGAGTTCGGCCGCGGTAAACGCTCCGGTGACGCCGGCGCCGATCACTGCGACGTCCGTGCGGATCACGCGTTCCATGGTGTCTCCCGCAGCAGTGTCTCCCGAAGCGCTGCCAGCTCCTGCCCGGGCGCAGTCGAGGCAAGCCGGCCGAGCGCTCCGACACCGTTTTCGAAGTGAGCGTGGGCCGTAGCCTGGGCGAGACTGATTCCCTGCCCCTCGATGACGAGTGTGCGAATTCGGGGGAGATCCGCGCCCGAGAGCGAGGGGGACAGCAGCAGCTCTGCTAGCTCGGGTACGTCGTTGCCCAGCGCGCACAACGTGGGAAGCCCGAAGAGGCCGAGGAGGTGGTCGGTCCCACGGGGCTTGCCGCCGGGGTCGTCTGCGAGATCCAGGCAGTCGTCGAAGATCTGGAACGCCGTGCCCAGCTGGGCCCCGAATTCGGCGAGCGCCGCGACCGTCTCGCGGCCCGCGCCGCTCTCGATAGCCCCGATGGCGCAGCAGAACCTGAACAGGGAACCCGTCTTCCGGCGCACGAGGCGCAAGTAGTCCTCCACGGACTGGGTCGTGTCGAACGACCGCTCGATGTCGAGGAGCTCTCCATACGCCAGATCCGCGGTCACCACGGCCACGGCACGGCTCACGCCGGAGCCCAATTGCGCTGCTTCCTGCGCCGCGCGGGCCAGGCAAGACGCTCCGGTGACGACGGCGTATTCCGGGCCCGCGACACTGTGCGCCGAGGGAGCGCCACGCCTTATTGCTGCGTCGTCGACAACGTCGTCGTGGAGCAGCGATGCGAGGTGCAGCAGTTCGACGAGCGCACC
The DNA here is from genome assembly GCF_042896185.1 of Amycolatopsis sp. NPDC001319. NCBI lineage: Bacteria > Bacillati > Actinomycetota > Actinomycetes > Pseudonocardiales > Pseudonocardiaceae > Amycolatopsis > Amycolatopsis sp. NPDC001319. The sequence continues at coordinate 73,659 of NZ_JBIAWY010000002.1, forward strand.
CAGCGAAACCAGCCGAGTCCGGTTCGGCTTGCCGAAGCGTGAACAGATCTCGATCAGGCGAGACCGGATTCCCTTGCCGCCGGCGCGCACGAGTGGGAGCACCAACGCGCTCTGCGCGGAGGGCAGGCTGCCGACCAGTTCCTCGAGATGACGATTCACTCGGAGTGCATACGTGGGATCCGGCTGGACCGGCCGCGTCACCTCGCGAGGCGCTGCGCGTAGTGGGCGCTGAAATTCAGCCACAGCTCAGCCGCGGCATCGTCGATCGGACTGAAGTGCGAGGTCACGATGGAGTGCGCGAGCGCCGTCACCGGGACCAGCTCAGTCTTCGCGTGGGCATCCCGGCGCACTGCCGCTCCGATACCTGCGATGAGCGTGCTCTGGTCGGCCGCTGAGGCGACCAGCGGGGTCAGGACGTTCAGCCCTCTGTGCACCTGTACCCGTCGTGACGATGCGAGCAGGGCGAGCCGATCTGCGAGCCGTGCTTGGGTGACCCGTGAAAGTGGCGTCCCCGCCTCCTCGAACGACGGCAGCGGAGCCGGGGCCGTCGCGACGGCTCGACTGAGTGCTAGCAGTGCCGTGGTCTCCGCTTCCGAGAGCGATTTGGTCGCTGCTTGGCTGGTCGACACGCCGGCGGTCCCCAGCGCCACAGTTCCCAGCGTGATCACCGAGAGCCTCACGAAACCGCGCCTGTTCAGCGCGGGAATGCGCTCAGCTCTGCCGTCGTCGTTCCCGGTCATCGTTGCCCCCTCGACGTGGTTCGGTCCGCAGGTGCCCCAGCCACCGCTGCCGTCCGGGTAGTCGAACTTCAACCGAACCTCGTTAGCTTGTGTGATCTAGCGCCACCGGGACGGCCTAGTCCCAAAGTGGGATCGAGCTGCCCGGTGGTGATCTCGACGGCGTAGATGTCGAGTGTCCGGCCGACGGGTCCGGATTCAAGGTCCGGGCAGGTGAGATAAGTGGACTACCTGGGGATGAACCTGTCGCGACGTACGCCGCCCGGTTGCGCTGTGCGCGGTCGCGGCCGCCCCGAGGGCGGCGCCTTGTGAACTACGCGCTGGCGTCACCTTCCGCTCAGTCGTCCGGCTTGGTGTCTGGATTGCTTGCCTCGTGGACGATTCAACTGAGCTCGCGGAGCCGCGGGCCTGGCCGCGGCGTTCCGGGCGGGGAAGGCGCCGAGGAGGTCGCTGACAGCCTGTCTCCAAGGGGGCTGATTGCCGAAGTCAGAGGTGTCAAGGGTGCTGTGCCCGGCACTGAACCGCTACCTGCGGAGGACGTTGATGGCACTTCTGTATCGAGTCACATTGAGTTCCTTTCCGGAGAAATGCTCGTCTTACGGATCGGTGGCGTGTGCGCCCCGTTGCCGGTCGGTTGTTACCTGCTGCTGCGCTTGGCTCGGTGCGTTTTTCCTGGTCGGGTTCGAGTTTTTGGCGAGGTCCTCGAGCTGCGGGCCTGCCGTGATGAGTGGTGTGCGTCGAGAACCGAGCGGGCGATCCGCCCGTGGGCGGCTACCTCGTATCCATTGTTTTGGGCCCATGAACGGATGGCGTGAGTTGTCGGGTGATCGGTGACGGTTTGAGGTTGCTTGCTTGTGCCGTCGGTTGACTGGCCGACTGCGAGCTTGACCCGACGGCCTCCGGTGCGGCGAGCGACTGTCATGTACGGCTGTAGTGCTGACCGCAGTGCTTCTGCGTTCGAGGCGGAGAGGTCGATCTCGTAGGTCACCCCATCAAGTCCAAAGGGGATGGTCTGGTCAGCTGGGGAGCCGTCGGTGTCGTCGGAGATCTCGATCGTGACTTTCTTGGCCATCTATGTCGCCTTCGTTGAGTTGTCCGGTGATGTGTCGGTTCGTTGAATAGTAACGTCCCGGAATTACGTTTATGCGGCTGGTATGTGTCAGGATGAGGTTCTCTATTTTTCTTTCGAGGTGCTATTGACGGCTTGTTGGATTGCTGGCATGGATAGTTGTGTGCTGCGGCGAACACTTCCCTGAAGGGGCTGCGGGCAACGACTCATAATTGCGTTGGAGTGTGTGATGGGAATCGAGGGTAGCGGAGATAATGTCCACGGTTGTGCCGCAGTCGCCGCCGCGATTCGAGAAGTTGCGACGGCGGTGCGTGCTGCCGCGCCGGGTCCGCCGGCGGACCCGGATGCGTTGCTCACGGCGGAAGACGTGGGGGAGTTGCTGCAGCTGTCGCCGAGGACGTTGAAGGACCAGGCTGCCGCCGGTGTTCTGCCGCATCACCGGTTCGGCAAGCACTACCGGTTCACCCGTCGGGATGTTGCCGAGATCGTGCGGCTAAGCGCCGCTTCGGCGAAGCCGGTACGGCGGCGCGTGCCGCTGGGGGATCTTGCCCAGGACTTCCGTGCCGCGTGAGGCGGGCGGAGTAACAGAGAAGAGGAGTCAAGGATGGCCTACGGCCAGGAACAGCCCGGGACCGGCAGGTGGCGTGCGCGCTACAAACGGCCTGACGGGACGTTGGGAAGCAAGTCGGGATTCCCGACCGAGAAGGCTGCCGAAGACTGGGGCTTGGAGCAGGAGGCGTTGATCCGGCGCAACATGTGGCTGGATCCCCGCGACGGAGAGACCTTGTTCCAGGACTTCGCCGAGGAGTGGCTCGACGCGGTGACGCCTCGACTTGAGCTGAACACTGTCGCGAAGTACCGATCGTTTCTCGACAAGCAGTTGTATCCCCAGTGGGGTGCCTGGCCGTTGATTGGGATCTTCAACGGCTACGTGGAGATCGAGCGGTGGCTGTCAGAGTTGCACGAGGACTACGCCGAGTCGTCGGTGTCGTCGTACTTTGCCTTGTTCTCGACGATCCTCAATCGCGCCAAGCGGGCGCGGATGATCCCGGCGAATCCGTGTAGCGGTGTCCGCGTGACCGGTGGTGAGTTTGAGACCGAGCGGTTGGTGGCGTCGCCGGCTCAGGCGCTGCGGGCTGCGATGCGGCTCTACGAGACCGGGCTTGGGGTGTCGGGGTTCGTTCTGTGTCTGATGGACTTCTATTCCGGGGCCCGATGGGGTGAACTTGTCGGGCAGCAGCGGCATGAGTACGACTCCGAGCGGCGGGGTATCGAGATTCGGACGCCGCTGAAGGAGATTGGCGGGAAGGTCTACAAGGGCGGCCGGAAGAGTGATCGCGATCACTCGCCGAGTTGGCAGCGGCCTCCGGCTCGGCGCGGGAACGCCCGGCCGAAGAAGGGGCGGACGAAAACACCGGCGGGTACGCGCTTCGTGGCGCTGCCGCCTGGGATCGCGGTGTTGTACGAGGAGCTGATGGACAGCCATCGGCATCCCTTTGTGTTGTCCACGCCGGAGGGGCACCCTTGGCGGCGGTCCAATTTCCGGATCCGGTTCTGGCGTCCGGCGTGGGACGGGGTTGAGCTCGACGACGCTGGGGCGGGGGAGCGGCGACCGCCGATTCTGCCCATGTTCACCTTCCACGAAGGCCGGCACACCCACGCCACGTGGCTGACTGAGGACGGGATCCCGGAGGTCGCGCGGCGCGCCCGTCTGGGCCAGAAGATGAAGGGCGTCGCGCGGGTCTACGACCATGTGACCCCGGCGATGGTGAACGAGATCCTGGACGCGTTGGAGGAGCGGTGGCTGCGGTCGCTGGCTTCTCTGTACCCGGGGGAGCGGGCGAAGCTGGTGTCCTGGTTCCCGCACCTGCGGTCCCGGCGGGGGCTGGACCCGGGTTCTGGGCCCATCGCCATTCCATCGCCATCTGACGACTGAAGCCCCGCCCCTCCGGGGAGGAACAGGGCTTCCGGCCTGTGTTTTGGCTGGTGCGCGATACTGGGATTGAACCAGTGACCTCTTCCGTGTCAGGGAAGCGCTCTCCCGCTGAGCTAATCGCGCGAGGTGGAGACGGGATTCGAACCCGTGTACACGGCTTTGCAGGCCGTTGCCTCGCCTCTCGGCCACTCCACCGTGCAAGGCCTCGAAGAGCCTTTCGAGCGGACGACGGGATTCGAACCCGCGACCCTCACCTTGGCAAGGTGATGCGCTACCAGCTGCGCTACGTCCGCACTCTCCGCGGGTCCCGAGTGCCTGGTCAGTGGCCTGGCACCCCGTCGCCGTGGTGTGAGAGAACCATATCGGACCCCGAAAACCGCCCCGTCACCGGGGGGCCATCTGCCGGTTGCGGGGCTGTGATCAGGCGAGATCGTTGGGGATGAGGTGGGTCAGGGCGTCGTCGACGTCGACCCACAGGTGTTCGTTGCCGGGGAGCACCACGTCGTACGTGCGGTCGAGGAAGTCGGCGAGCTCCTGGGCGGAGGCTTCGAACATGGCGTGCCCGGAGGGGGAGTTGAGCTCGATGAGCACGGACTCGGGATCTTCGACCGACGGGCGGATCCGCACGTCGCCGTCGCCGGCGTCGGCGAGGAGGCCGTCGGCGAGGAGGTCGCGGGCGTAGACCCACTCGACCCAGCCCGCGCGGCCGGTGCGGAAGGCGGCGACGACCGCGTAGGGGTCGCGAGTGTCGTAGCGCAGTTCAACCTTGACCGGAACCGCCGGGGTCCGCGGCGCCAGCAGGTCGAAGACCGCCGTCGAGCGGAGCGTCACGTGATCGTTGCGCATCGTCCTACCCTTCGTCTCCCTTCCCGGCCCGGACGACCGAGGACGACGATGAGACGCTCCGGGAAGCCGATTCCGTCGCGGGTTCTCCGGAGATCACCCGTCCGTGGTCGGCAGTACCGTTCCGTCCGTCGTCGCCCGCGCCGCGCAGCCTTCCGCGGGCGCCCGCTGGGCAGCCACACGTACATACTGCGCGGTTCGACCGCCGCGCGATAGCACCGTCGCACGGATGTCGAAGCCGGGCGCGAGCGGCCCCACCGCGGCACAACCCCGGCTAGCTCGGGGTTGTTCGCTCCGTATTCGCTGGTAGACGGAGGGTGTTCGGCGCCAACCACCCGTTTGCAGGCCCTCGAAAGTCGTGTTGTAGAGTTGTCCTCACTCCACGAGCGGGCGATTAGCTCAGGGGGAGAGCGCTTCGTTCACACCGAAGAGGTCACTGGTTCGATCCCAGTATCGCCCACCACATCGAGGCTCCGGATCTCACGATCCGGGGCCTCGACTGTTTTTCGCGCAAGAATCTTCGCAGGTCAGCACCTCGCGGCGGCCCGGACCGGCGCGGCGTCCGGGGGGATCCGGTCCGACCTGGTCGATCACGGCTCCACAACGGTCTCGACACGGCTTCCTGACCTGCAATTTGCAGGTCGCACGCGCACAGATGACCTTCGCCGTACGGCTCGCGTCGGTTTTGTGGCACGAGGACTCTGTGAGACACCTTGAGTGTGATCCTGAGCACTTTCTCGATCATGTCAAGATTCGAACCACCCGAACGGCCGCACGCAGTTCGCCGCAACTCCGGCCGCGGGCCGGCGGCGCGGTCCGCCGACGTTCGAAGGTTTCCGTCCGGGGCGCGGCCGTTCCGGTGAATCTGCCGCGCTTCCGAGGCGCCCCCACAGCCTCTGGTATCGGCGGGCCCGGTTCGGCAAGACGGGTGAACGCGGCGATTCCGCGGTGGGAGCACGGCGTGATCGGCGCGCCAGCCCGCGCACCCCGGGGGAGTATGGCGCCCGGCCGGCGCCTCACGTGCGACGAAAACCCGACGCCGTGACACCGCGAAGCAGAATGTCACCGCCGGCGCGATCCGATCCGCCGAGCCTCCGGGGAAATCCACTGTGGACGCGTCCGGACCGGAGTGTCCACAGTGGAACATCCCGGTGGCCGGGACGCCTCGCCCTCGCCGCGGACAGTGGTGGAACATTGACTACATTCCGTAGTTATCGGTGGGTTGCCACTTATTACTCATCGTCATCATCCTGTTATCTTCAAGCCATTCATTTGCGTGAAGCAGCCGCAGGATGTGGCTGGAAATCCTTGTAACGAGTCCCGGATAGCCGCCGATACCTTGGCGTGTGTCGCTCCTTTGGTGGCTGAATCGGGTAAGGGTCATGATCACGCTCCGAGATCAAACTCGTTCACTCAGCGTGCCGGCGGAGACCTTCGAACCATGCTCCTGGGAGGTCTGATGGAAGAGTCGGTGCGGCCCACATCCACGGTCAGCGGACCGCCGCCGCACATCGACCTCCAGGCGATGCCGGAGATCCCCGCACCCGCCGGCGCGAGGACCGGGAAAACCGCGACCGCGCACCCCGTGCCGGCCGTGAACGCACCGCGGCCCGCGCCCGTCGAGTCGACCACGGCGAAATCGCATCCCGCTTCGTGGGAGAAGCGTTACCGCGCCTGGGTCATCGCCAGTGACATCGTCGCCGCCTTCGTGGTGATCGGCGTCAGCGCCTTCGTGATCGACCGCGTGGCGCCGCAGGACATGCACGCGTTCGGCACGGCACTGGCGGTGCTGTGCGCGCTGCCCGTCAGCCGCGCGTGGAGCCCGCGCGTGCTCGGCGAAGGTCCCGAGGAGTACCGGACGCTCGGCCGCGGCCTCATCACCGCCGCCGTGCTGGTGGCGCTCGGCGGCCTGCTCTTCCGCGCGCTCGACGTGCAGCCGTGGGTGTTCATCGTGGTGCCCGTGATCGCGCTCTTCGCCTTCCCGCAGCGGTACCTGCTGCGCCAGGTCCTGCACCGCCAGCGCCGACGCGGCCTGTGCCTGCTGCCCGTGATGGCGGCCGGCAGCCCCGGGACGGTGGCCGACCTCATCGCCCGCACGAAGACCGAGGCGCACGTCGGCTGGCGCGTGGAGGCGGTCTGCACGGTCGACGGCGGGGGCAGCGGCGAGATCGACGGCGTGCCCGTGGTCGGCCGGCTCGAGGAGCTCTCCCGCCACGTGCGCCGCGGCGGCTACCGCGTCGTCGCCATCACCGCCGACCAGTACTGGACGCCGAAGCGGCTCCAGCGCCTCGCGTGGGACCTCGAAGGCACCGCCGCGGAGCTGGTCGTGGCGCCGGTGCTGATGGAGGTCGCGGGGCCGCGGCTCAACGTCTCCGGTGTGCTCGGCATGCCCCTGCTGCGGGTCACGGCGCCGCGGTTCACCGGTGGCCGCCGGCTCGTGAAGGAGGCCGTCGACCGCTGTGGCGCGGCGTTCCTGCTGACGCTGTTCTCCCCGCTGCTGCTGGCGATCGCGCTGGCCGTGAAGCTCGGCGACCGCGGCCCGGTGATCTACAAGCAGCGCCGCGTCGGCAAGGACGGCGAGAACTTCACGATGCTGAAGTTCCGCACGATGGTCCCCGACGCCGACAAGATCCGGCAGAACCTCGAAGAGGCCAACGAAGGCGCCGGGCCGCTGTTCAAGATGAAGCGCGACCCGCGCGTGACCCGCGTCGGCGGGCTGCTGCGCCGCTACTCGCTCGACGAGCTGCCCCAGCTGTTCAACGTGCTCTACGGACGTATGTCGCTCGTCGGGCCCCGGCCGCCGCTGCCGGAGGAGACGCGCCAGTACGCGCCCGACGCCCGCCGCCGCCTGCTCGTGAAGCCCGGCCTCACCGGCCTGTGGCAGGTCAGCGGCCGCAGCGACCTTTCCTGGGCCGACAGCATCCGGCTCGACCTGCGCTACGTCGAGGACTGGTCGCTCGCGCTGGACCTGGTGATCCTGTGGAAGACCTTCCGCGCCGTCGTCGGCGGGGACGGCGCCTACTGAGCCCGGGCCACGCCCCGCGGAGCGGCCGCCGACCACCCGGTCGGCGGCCGCTTCCGCAGTGCCGGGAGACGAGCCCGGCCGGGCCGTCGCGGTTAGCGCCGACACGCGTGAGGCGCCCGCGGGCCGACGACTAGCATCGACCGGAGTCATCCCCGTCACTTGCCCCAGAAGGAGCCGATCGTGTCGCATCCGCCGTCAGCCGCCGCCGTCCCCGCCGAGCGCGTGGTGGTCCCGGCGGGCACTACGGCGGGAGCCGCGGTCCGCGAGGCCGGGCTGCCGACCAAGGGCCCGGACACGATCGTCGTGGTGCGCGACGCCGAGGGCAAGCTGCGCGACCTCGCGTGGGCGCCGGAGGCCGACGCCGAGGTGGAGCCCGTCGCGGCCAACACCGAGGACGGCCGCAGCGTGATCCGCCACTCGGCCGCCCACGTGCTGGCCCAGGCCGTGCAGCAGGAGTTCCCCGACGCGAAGCTCGGCATCGGGCCGCCGGTCAAGGACGGCTTCTACTACGACTTCGCCGTCGACAAGCCCTTCACCCCGGAAGACCTGCAGGCGCTGGAGAAGCGCATGAAGCAGATCGTGAAGGGTGCCCAGCAGTTCTCCCGCCGCGTGTTCGACTCCGTCGACGAGGCCAAGAAGGAGCTGGCGAACGAGCCGTTCAAGCTCGAGCTGGTCGACCTCAAGTCCGAAGTGGACACCGACGAAGTGATGGAGGTCGGTGGCGGCGAGCTGACGATCTACGACAACCTCGACCCGCGCACCAAGGACCGCGTGTGGAGCGACCTCTGCCGCGGCCCGCACGTGCCCACCACCAAGTTCATCCCCGCGTTCAAGCTCACCCGCGTGGCCGCCGCCTACTGGCGCGGCAGCGAGAAGAACCCGCAGCTGCAGCGGATCTACGGCACCGCGTGGGAGTCGAGCGAGGCGCAGGACGCCTACCTGGAGCGCATCGCCGAGGCCGAGCGCCGCGACCACCGCCGCCTCGGTGCCGAGCTCGACCTGTTCTCCTTCCCGGAGGAGATCGGCTCCGGCCTGCCGGTGTTCCACCCCAAGGGCGGCATCATCCGCCGCGAGCTGGAGAACTACTCGCGCCGCCGCCACGAGGAGGCCGGCTACGAGTTCGTGAACACGCCGCACATCTCCAAGGGCGAGCTGTTCCACACCTCCGGCCACCTGCCCTACTACGCCGACACGATGTTCCCGCCGGTCAAGTTCGAGGACGAGGACTACTACCTCAAGGCCATGAACTGCCCGATGCACAACCTGATCTTCCGCTCGCGCGGGCGGTCGTACCGGGAGCTGCCGCTGCGGCTGTTCGAGTTCGGCACGGTGTACCGCTACGAGAAGTCCGGTGTGGTCCACGGCCTCACCCGCGTGCGCGGCCTGACGATGGACGACTCGCACATCTACTGCACCAAGGAGCAGATGCCCGGCGAGCTGCGCTCGCTGCTGAAGTTCGTGCTCGACCTGCTGGCCGACTACGGGCTGTCGGACTTCTACCTGGAGCTGTCCACCCGCGGCGACTCCGAGAAGTTCATCGGCGAGGACTGGGAGTGGGAAGAGGCCACGGAGACGCTGCGGCAGGCCGCGATCGACTCCGGCCTCGAGCTCGTGCCCGACCCGGGCGGCGCCGCCTTCTACGGCCCGAAGATCTCCGTGCAGGCGCGCGACGCCATCGGCCGCACCTGGCAGATGTCCACGATCCAGCTGGACTTCAACCAGAACAAGCGCTTCAACCTCGAGTACACCGCCTCCGACGGCTCGCGCCAGCGCCCGGTGATGATCCACCGCGCGCTGTTCGGCTCGATCGAGCGGTTCTTCGGCGTGCTGACCGAGCACTACGCCGGCGCGTTCCCCGCGTGGCTCTCGCCGGTCCAGGTCATGGGCATCCCGATCACCGCCGACCAGGTCGAGTTCCTCGACGGGGTGCAGAAGGCGTTGCGCGCCAAGGGGATCCGGGCCGAGGTCGACGCGAGCGACGACCGCATGCAGAAGAAGATCCGCACCCACACCACGCAGAAGGTGCCGTTCCTGCTCCTGGCGGGCGCCAAGGACGCCGAGGCGGGCGCGGTGTCGTTCCGCTTCCGCGACGGCGGCCAGATCAACGGCGTGTCCGTGGACACCGCCGTCGACGCCATCGCCGAGTGGGTGGCCGGCCGGGAGAACGCCTCGCCGAGCGCGGAGGCCGTGGAGAAGATCCTGCGGTGAGCGACGCGGACGGTCCCGAGATCGTCGAGCAGGACGGAGTGGGGGTCCCGGACGCGTTGCAGCGGCTGTGGACCCCGCACCGGATGGCCTACATCAAGGGGCAGGAGAAGCCGGACGACGACGAGTCCGACGGCTGCCCGTTCTGCCGCATCCCCAGCCTCGACGACGAAGCGGCGCTGATCCTGGCGCGCGGCGAGACGGTGTACGCGGTGCTGAACCTGTACCCGTACAACCCCGGTCACCTCATGGTGGTGCCCTACCGCCATGTGGCCGACTACACCGACCTGACCGAGGCCGAGACGCGCGAGCTGGCCGAGTTCACGCAGCACGCCATGCGCGTGGTGCGTGAGGTGTCGGCAGCGCACGGGTTCAACATCGGCATGAACCAGGGCGTGATCGCCGGCGCGGGCATCGCGGCGCACCTGCACCAGCACCTGGTGCCGCGCTGGGGCGGCGACGCGAACTTCATGCCGGTGATCGGGCACACGAAGGTGCTGCCGCAGCTGCTCGGCGAGACGAGGAAACTCCTGGCCGACGCGTGGTGAAGACCACGGGGGCGCGCGAGTGTACCGACGCGGTCTGTGCCGATCATTACTCACCCGACCACAGTCACGGCCGAATGGCTTCGTAGCAACGGTTACGTGCCGCCAGGGGGTCGGCCTACCTTTGGCCGGATGAGTAATTGAGCACTCAATCAGGGGTAGCATGGAGGTATGTCCGAACCTCGCTGGCTTTCCGAAGACGAGCAACGCGTCTGGCGTGATTTCTCCCAGGCCGCCGCGCTTCTGCAAGCGCACCTCGAAGGCCAGCTGCAACACGACTCGGGCATGCCGCACACGTACTACGAGGTCCTGGTCGCGCTGTCGGAGGCCGACGGGCGCCGGCTGCGGATGAGCGAGCTCGCCGAAGCGCGCGGCTCCTCGCGCAGCCGGCTGTCCCACGCCGTGGCGCGCCTGGAGGGCAAAGGCTGGGTGCGGCGCGAGTCGTGCCCCACCGACAAGCGCGGCGCGTGGGCGGTGCTCACCGACGCGGGGTTCGCGGCGCTCGAAGCGGCCGCCCCCGGCCACGTCGAGGCCGTGCGCGAGAGCCTCTTCGACCGGCTGACACCGGAGCAGGCGCACCAGCTGGGCGAGATCAGCTCGGCGATTCTCGGCGGTCTGCGGCCCCAGTGCGCGGCCGCGATCGCCGCCGAGGAGGCGGGCGAATTCGTGGCCCCGGTCGTCGAACTGCCGAAATCAGGCTGATCGCCCGGCGGGTCGCGGGGCGGGACGTCGGGCCCGTGACGGCGGGTCGATAGGCTTTCGTGGCCCACCCACCCCCGAGCCAGGTGCACCAGACGACGAGATGCTCAACATTTTCGCCCGTGCCTCAGTATCCCGCGTCACCGATCCGATCGGTCGGACGCTGGTCCGTGCCGGACTGACTCCGAACGCGATGACCGTGATCGGCACCGCGGGTGCCGTGGCGTGCGCGCTGGTCTTCTTCCCTCAGGGGCTCCTGCTGTGGGGAACCTTCACCGTGTGGGGGTTCGCCATGCTCGACCTCCTCGACGGCGCGATGGCCAGGGCCCGCGGCTACGGCACCCCGTTCGGAGCCGTCCTCGACGCCACGTGCGACCGCCTGGTGGACGGCGCGCTGTTCGCCGCCATCGCGTGGTGGTGCTTCGTGGTCGACCACAACAACCGCGCGGCGGCGGCCGCCCTGATCTGCCTGGTGCTCGCCCAGGTCATCTCCTACGTGAAAGCCCGCGCCGACGCGTCGGGCCTCGAAGCCGACGGCGGCCTGGTCGAGCGGGCCGAGCGGCTGATCATCGCGCTCGTCGGCACCGGCCTGCACGGCCTCGGCGTGCCCTACACGGTGGAGATCACGCTCTGGCTGCTCGCCGTGCTGTCGGTGATCACGCTGCTGCAGCGCGGTGCCGCCGTCGCGAAGGCCGCGCGAGCCGTGGCCGAGCAAGCGAAGCAGACCGCGCAGGCCGGCCAGGCCACGCAGACCGAGGAACCCACCCGCGCCGAGCAACCCGCGCAGGCCGAGAAACCCACCCAGGCCGGGCAAGCCGCCGCTCCGGCCGAGCAGGCCACGACCGGCGACGTGCAGACGGGCGGGGCGCAGCCGTGAGCGCGCTGTCCCAGCGGCTCGGCGAGTTCGGCTACACGGCGGGCTGGCAGCTCGCCCGCCGGATGCCCGAGCCGATGGGGACGGCGGTGTTCGCGCTGGGCGCAGACCTCGCCACCCGCCGCGGCGGCGGGGGCGTGCGGCAGCTGCGCGCCAACCTCGCGCGGGTCGTGCCGCAAGCCGACGAGACGGAGCTCGACGAGCTCGTCCGCCGGGCCATGCGGTCGTACTCGCGGTACTGGTACGAGACGTTCCGGCTCCCGTCGATGGACCGCGCCGAGGTGATCTCCAAGGTCGGGGCCGCGATCACGGGGGTCGAGAACATCGACGCCGCCCTCGCCGAGGGCAACGGCGCGGTGATCGCGCTGCCGCACAGCGGGAACTGGGACGCGATCGGGGTGTGGCTGGCCGACCGGCTCGGCGGGTTCACCACGGTCGTCGAACGCCTGAAGCCCGAGTCGCTGTTCAACCGGTTCGTGGCCTACCGCGAGGCGCTCGGGTTCGAGATCGTGCCGCTCACCGGCGACAGCGCGGCGATGCGCCTGCTGCTGAAACGCCTGCGCGAGAACAAGGTCGTGTGCCTCGTCGGCGACCGCGACCTCACCGCGAGCGGGGTCCCGGTGCGGTTCTTCGGCGAGCGCACGCGCATGCCCGCGGGCCCGGCGCGGCTCGCCGCCACGACCGGGGCGGCGCTGCTGCCCGTCGGCTCGTGGTTCAGCGAGGACGGCTGGCAGGTCCGCGTGCACCCGCGCATCCGCGTCACCGCGCGCGCCGAGGTCCCCGCGGCCACCCAGGCGCTGGCCGACGCGTTCGCCGGCGACATCGCGGCGCACCCGGCCGACTGGCACATGCTGCAGAAGATCTGGCTCGCCGACCTCGAGGCCGGCGAACGCGCCAGCCTCGAAGAAGTGGGCTGACCCGGTGGCGGGCGGGCTGAAGATCGGGATCGTGTGCCCCTACTCGTTCGACGTGCCGGGCGGGGTGCAGGGCCACGTGATCGACCTCGCGCGGGCGCTCATCGCGCGGGGACACCACGTGTCCGTGCTGGCGCCGGCCGACGAGGACGCCGTGCTGCCCGACTTCGTGCACCCGGCGGGCAAGGCGCTCGGCATCCCGTACAACGGCTCGGTCGCACGGCTGCAGTTCGGGCCCGTCTCCTACGCACGGGTGCGCCGCTGGATCCGCGACAACGGGTTCGACGTGCTGCACCTGCACGAACCGGCCGCGCCCAGCCTGTCGCTGCTGGCCCTGAAGGTGGCCGACGGGCCGATCGTCGCCACCTTCCACACGGCGACCACGCGCTCGCGCACGCTGGCGGCGTTCCAGCCCGTGCTGCGGCCGCTGCTGGAGAAGATCACCGCGCGCATCGCGGTGTCGGCGCTGGCCCGGCGGGTGCAGGTCGAGCACGCCGGCGGCGACGCGGTGGAGATCCCCAACGGCGTCGACGCCGAGTTCTTCGCCCGCGCCACGCCGCTGGAGGGCTACCCGCGCGCGGGCGGCACGGTCGGGTTCGTCGGCCGGTTCACCGAACCCCGCAAGGGCATGGACGTGCTGCTGGAGGCGTCGCGCCGGTTGCTGCCGGAGTTCGAGGACCTGCGGCTGCTCGTGGTCGGCCGCGGCGACCCGGACCAGCTGCGGCGCATGGCCGGGCCCGAGCTGTGGCCGCACGTCGAGCTGCTCGGCCAGGTCGACGACGCCACGAAGGCCCGCGCGCTGCGCAGCGTCGACGTGTACTGCGCGCCTAACACCGGCGGCGAGAGCTTCGGCATGATCCTCACCGAGGCCATGGCCGCGGGCACGCCCGTGCTGGCCAGCGGGCTCGACTCGTTCCGCCGCGTGCTCGACGACGGCAAGGCCGGCCAGCTCGCGGCGACCGGTGACGCCGGCGCGCTCGCCGACGGCCTGCGCGAGCTGCTCGGCGACCCGGCGCGGCGCGCGTCGCTGGCCGCGGCGGCGGGGGAGCGCGTGACGGGGTACGACTGGTCGGTCGTCGTCACCCAGGTGCTGCGCGTGTACGAGACCGCGATCGCCGCCGACCCGAGGCTGGTCGTCCCCGCGGAACGGGAGTTCGCGCGGTGAGCTGGCTCGCGTGGCTGATCCCCGTGCTGGCCGCGATCGTGGTGCTGGGCGGGCTGTTCCTCGTCGCGACGGCCAACCGCCTCGACCGCCTCCACGTGCGCATGGACGCCGGCTGGGCCGCGCTCGACGCGGCGCTGGCGCGGCGGGCGGTGGTCGCGCGGGCCGTCGCCGCGCTGCTGGACGGCACCGGTCCCGGCCTGCACGCCGCGGCCGAGCGGGCCGAACGCGCGGCCCGCGCCGAACGCGAGGCCGACGAAAACGAGCTGACCCTGCGGCTCGGCGCGATCGACCGGACGGCGCTGCCGCCGGCGCTGGCCGAAGAGCTCACCGACGCCGAGCACCGCGTGGTCATCGCGCGCCGCGTGCACAACGACGCCGTGCGCGACACGCTCGCGCTGCGGCGCCGGCGGAAAGTGCGGTATTTCAAGCTCGCCGGGACGGCGCCGCTGCCGGAGTACTTCGAGTTCGCCGAACCCGACGTGTGACCGGAGTTCGGGGTGACGGTGGCAGACTGAGCCGCATGACCGTCGAACCGGATGCCTGCGCCGTCGCCCACGGTGCTCCCGAAGCGAACCCCGACGCGCGGACGCTGGTCGCCGTGTTCGCGTCGCCGGTGGCCCGGTACCTGCTGAGCTACGCCGCCGACCTGGGCTACCACACCGTGCTGTTCGAGCCGGACGCCGCGCGCGCCACCGACGTGCAGTCCGCGTGCGACATCCGCACCTCGATGCCGTCGGTCGACAAGACCGCGGACGTCGTGGTGACCGACCACCACCGCACCGAGCTGGGCCCGGTGCTGCGCGACGCGCTCGCCGAGGAGGCCCGCTGGGTCGGCGTGCTCGGCAACCCGCGGCACGAAGGCCCGCACGTGGCGGCCCTGACGGCGCTGGGCGTGCCGGCCCCGGACATCGCGCGGGTGCACCGCCCCGTGGGGCTGAACATCGGCTCGCGCAAGCCGGCGGAGATCGCCATCGCCGTGCTGGCCGGCCTCATCGCCGACCGCAACGGCAAGCCGGGCGGCTTCGAGTTCTGACCGGTGTGACCACCGGGTTCACAGGGGCATCGCCGCTCCTTCCGGCAGCGGTTCGAACCGGGCGTGGACGCGGGTGAACGTGGCCGTGCCCGAGCTCAGTGAGCGCAGGTCGATCGCGTAGCGCAGGAGCTCCGCCGCGGGCACCTCGGCGTTGATGACCGTGCGGCCGCCCTCGCCCGACTCGGTGCCGAGCACGCGCCCCCGCCGCGACGACAGATCGCCCAGCACGGTGCCCAGGTGCTCGTCCGGGAGCGTGATGGCGACGGTGTCGAGGGGTTCCAGCAACGTGATCCGGCTGGCCGCCGCGGCTTCCCGCAGCGCGAGCGCCCCGGCGGTCTGGAACGCCGCGTCCGACGAGTCGACGCTGTGGGCCTTGCCGTCCACGAGCGTCACGCGCACGTCGACGACCGGGTGCCCGTCCATGAGCCCGCGCTTGAGCTGCGCGCGCACGCCCTTCTCGACACTCGGGATGAACTGGTGCGGCACCGAGCCGCCGACGACCTTGTCGACGAACTCGAACCCACTGCCGCGCGGCAACGGTTCCACCTCGATGTCGCACACGGCGAACTGGCCGTGGCCGCCGGACTGCTTCACGTGGCGGCCGTGGCCGCGGGCGGGTTTGCCGAACGTGGCGCGCAGGCTGATGCGCACCGGTTCGGTGTCCACGTCGGCGCCGCCGGCGCGCAGCCGCGACAGGACGACGTCGGCGTGCGCCTCGCCCATGCACCAGAGCACGAGCTGGCCGGTTTCGGCGTTGCGGTCGAGCCGCAGCGTCGGGTCTCCGGCGACCAGCCGCGAAAGGTTGCGGGAGAGCGTGTCCTCGTCGCTGCGGGTCTTGGCGATGATGGCGACCGGCAGGAGCGGCTCGGGCATGCGCCACGGTTTCATCACCAGCGGGTCGTCCGGCGACGAGACGGTGTCGCCCGTTTCGGCCGAGCCGACCTTGGTCAGCGCGCACAGGTCGCCCGCCACGCAGTAGGGAACTTCGCGCAGCGCGGACCCGAGCGGCGAGTACAGGTGCGCCACGCGTTCGTCGGCGTCGTGGTCCTCGTGCCCGCGCTCGGCGAGGCCGTGCCCGGACACGTGCACGGCGTTCTCCGGCCGCAGCGTCCCCGAGAACACCCGGACGAGCGACACGCGGCCGACATAGGAGTCCACGGCCGTGCGCACGACCTCCGCGGCGAGCGGCCCCGCGGGGTCGGCCGTCAGGTCGCCGTGCGGGCCGCCGTCGGGAGTCGTGACGCCCGGCAGCGTGTGTTCCAGCGGCGACGGGAACGCGCGCACGATCCCGTCGAGCACCTCCGCGAGCCCGATGCCGCTGGTGGCGCACACGGGGATGACGGGGTGGAACGACCCGCGCGCCACCGCCGTCTCGAGGTCGGCGATGAGCGTGTCCTCGGAGATCTCCTCGCCGCCGAGGTATCGCTCCATGAGGGTCTCGTCCTCGCTCTCGGCGATGATGCCCTCGATGAGCTCGTTGCGGGCGTCCTCGAGGCCGGCGAGGTCGGCCGGGTCGGGCTCGCCGATCTGCGGCGGGTAGCTGGCGGAGTAGTCGAAGTAGCGCTGGGTGATGAGACCGACCAGCCCGTCGCGAGCCGGGAGGTACAGCGGCAGCACGCCCGCACCGAACGCGGCCTGGCAGGCGGCGATCTCCGCGAGCGCGTCGGCCCGGTGGTGGTCGAGGCGGGAGACGATCACGGCCCGGGGCATCCCGACCGACGCGCATTCCTCCCACACGGCGACCGTCGCGGCGTCGACGCCTTCGGCCGCGCACACCACGAACAGCGCGGCGTCGGCGGCGCGCAGCCCCGCGCGCAGCTCGCCGACGAAATCGGCGTAGCCCGGGGTGTCGATGAGGTTGATCTTGTGGCCCTGGTGCAGCACCGGGGCCACCGACAGCCCGACGGACCGCTGCTGGCGCACGGCGGCCGGGTCGTGGTCGCACACCGTGGTGCCCTCGACGACCGAGCCGGCGCGCGGGACGGTGCCCGACGCCGCGAGCAACGCTTCGGTCAAGGTGGTCTTCCCGGACCCCGAGGGCCCCACCAGCACAACGTTGCGTACTCGGGCGGGGTCGGCCACAGCGACGGCGGCCCCGGTGTCGGTACTCCTGCTCTGTTTGTCGGCCATGGCGACTCCTCGGCGAACGGCTGGTGTACGCGATGTGTCCTCGATCACACACCCGCTACCCTGGGCAGGGCAAGGCAGGGCCGGGGGGACCACGCGTTTGCTCCCCGGTGTGTTCCGGCTTCGGGCCGGGTGACGGGGGGCGGGATGACGATCAGCAGGCGCACGTTCCTGTGGGCGTCCGGGGCGGCGGTACCGGTGGCGGCGGGCCTGGGGGCCACCACGGCGGACCGGTGGGCGGCCCTGCGGCGACGGCTTTCGGGGACGTTGCTCGTACCCGGCGACGCGGGGTACGAGGCCGCTCGTCACGGTTATTTCACGCTGTACGACCACCATCCGGCCGCGATCGCCGGCTGCGTGAGCGAGGCGGACGTGCAGGCGTGCGTGGACTTCGCCGCGCAGCACGCCATCCCGGTGGCCGCGCGCTCGGGCGGGCACAGCTACGTCGGATACTCCACTGTGGACGGCGGACTGGTGGTGGACGTCGGGCGGCTCGCCGGGATCCGCGTCCTCGACCACGGACGGGCCGTGGTGGGGGCGGGTGCGCGGCTGGGCCCGGTGTACCAGGCACTGGGGACCGCGGGGCGGGCGCTGGCCGCGGGAACGTGCCCGACCGTCGGCATCGCCGGGCTGACGCTCGGCGGGGGAGTCGGGGTGCTGGGCCGCAAGCTCGGGCTCACGTGCGACCAGCTCGAGTCGGCGCGGGTCGTGACGGCCGACGGCGTGGCGCGCACGGTGTCGGCGCACCAGGACGCGGACCTGTTCTGGGCGTTGCGCGGCGGCGGGGGCGGCAACTTCGGCATCGTCACGTCGTTCACCTTCCGGACCGCCCAGGCGCAAGCCCTCACGTCCTTCAGCCTGCAGTTCCCGCCCGAGACGGCCGCGACGCTGCTCGCCGAGTGGCAGGACTGGCAGCCGCGGATGCCCGACGAGCTCTGGTCCGACCTCGGGCTCGGCGCCACGGCGGCGAACTTCGGCGGCTGCTTCGTGGGTCCGCGCAGCAGGCTGAAGCCGATCCTCGACGATTTCGTCCGCCGGGTCGGCGCGGCGCCGCTGAAACGGGAGGAGCCGGAGACCGATTTCCTCGGCGCGATGCGGTACTTCGCCGGTTGCCCGGACCTCGCGGGTTCGGCGTGCGGTCCCGGCTGGGGTGGTGGCACGGGCAAGATCGGGACCGCCGCGTACGTCGCGACGTCACGGATGCTGATGCGCCCGGCGCAGGACCCGGCCGCGGTCCTGGAACTGCTGAGCGAGGACCCGGATTCTTACACGATCGTGGACGGTGGCGGCGGCGCGATCGCGCGCGGCGACTCGGCTTTCCCGCACCGCCGGGCGCTCGCGAGCTTCCAGTTCACCCACGGGCTGGAGCACGCGACCGAGGCCGCGGCAAGGCGCGCGATCGGGCGAATTCGCGACGGGCTCGGGCCGGAATTCGGCACCACCGGTTACGTCAACTACCTCGATCCGGAAATGCCGGAGTGGGGCCAGGCCTATTACGGCGGCAACCTGCCCCGGCTGCGCGCGGTGGCCCGGCGCTACGACCCGGACCGCGTGTTCTCCTTCCCCCAAGGGGTAACCCCGGCCTGACTGTCCACAACGGATCGTTTTACACTTCTCCGATTCCCGTTTTTTCGAGGAGGAGGAACGTGCTGGAGCTGGCGTGGTCGGCGGACGAACTCGCGCGAACGAGGCTCGCGTTCTCCCCGCTGTGGGAAATCGTGGCGAGCGTCCGGGTGCTGGCCCGCCCGGGCGAGCACGCGCTGCACCTGCCGTGGGTGCGCAAGGCGTCGGGCGCGCTGGCCGACGCGGGGATCGACGTCACGCCACTCGCCGATCTCGTCGCCGGCCGCTCGGTGCCGCGGTTCCTCACGCCCGCACCGGCTTCGCCCGTGCCGCAGCTGGCCGACGAGCTGGCGGACCTGCGCGACCTCGCCCCGCGCGCGGTGCGGCGCGAGCTGGAGGCGATGGACCCGCCGCGCTCGGCCGCGCTGACCCGCCTGCACCGCGACCCGGAGGCCGGGCTCGACCGGCTCGCGGGGCTGATGGAGCGGTACTGGGCGGTGGCGCTGGCGCCCGCGTGGCCACGCATGCGGGCGCTGCTGGAAGGCGACGTGCTGCACCGGTCGCGGCTGCTCGCCGCCGGCGCGGCGGAGGACCTGTTCCACGACCTCGCGCCCGCCGTCCACTGGGCCGAGGGCGCGCTGATCGTCGCCCAGCGGCTCGTCCCCGCCACGGGCGCGCCGCACGGCCACGGGCTCGTGCTGGCGCCGTCGGTGTTCGTCTGGCCGCGCGTGATCTCACGAACCCACGCGGGCCGGCAGCCCGTGCTGCGCTATCCGGCCCGCGGCGTCGCCGGCCTGTGGGAAGCCGGTGGTACCTCGTCGTCGGCCGCCCTGCGCGGAGTGCTCGGCCGCAGCCGCAGCACGCTCCTCACCTCGCTGACCACGCCGGCGGACCTCGGCGAGCTGGCGCGCCGCACGGGCCTGAAGCAGGGCGTCGTCGCGAAGCACCTCCAGCTCCTGCGTGCCGCGGGCTTGATCGCCACGGCCCCCGACGGCGTCCACTCGCGAACGGTCGCCGCCGACGCCGTGGTGACCGCGGCCGACGACTGAGGGCTCAGGGCACCCCGGCCAGCCGCAACAGCGCCGCCGTCGCCGCGGCGGCCACGACCACGGCCACGAACGGGGCCTTGCGCCACGCGAGCACCCCGCCGACCAGCACGCCGGCCGGGCGGGCGATGCCGGCGAACGCGTGCCCTTCCGTCAGCGCGCTCGTCGTGACGAGCGCGGCCAGCAGGACGACGGCCGAGAGCGCCATGAGCCGCTGGGCACGGGGGGAGAGGTGCACGCGCGTGCGCAGCACCGGCCCGGCGAAGCGGAAGGCGAACGTGCCCGCCGCGAGGACCACGGTGGCGATCAGGAGCTCGACGCCGTCCATCAGTGGGCTCCTTCCAGCGTCTTCGGTTCCTTGGCCGCCACGCCGACGAGTACGCCGGCCAGCGCCAGCAGCACCGGCAGGCCCGCGGGCAGGAACGGGGTGGCCGCCAGGGCGACCACGACGCCCACGGCGACGGGCAGCCGCGTGGCGCGGTCGCGCAACGACGGCAGGACGAGGGCCAGCAGCACGGCCGGGAACGCGGCGTCCAGGCCGAACGCGGCGGTGTCACTGATGGCGGTGCCCGCGAACGCACCCGCGACGCAGCCGGCGTTCCACGCGACGAACAGGCCCGCGCCGCACGCCCAGTAGGCGGCACGCCGGCGTCCCGAATCGCGCTGGGCCAGGGCGAAGGCCACCGACTCGTCGATCATCAGGTGGCTGCCGGCGATGCGGGTGGCCCACTTCGGGCCGAACACGTCGCCGATCGCGAAGCCGAACGGCAGGTGCCGCGCGTTCACCAGCAGGCCCGCGACCACGGCGGCCAGCGGGTTGCCGCCGCCGGCGATGATGCCCACCAGCATGAACTGCGACGCGCCGGCGAAGACCAGCAGCGACAGCAGCATCGGAGCCCACAGCGGGAACCCCGAGCCCACCGCGATGGCGCCGTAGGAGACGCCCACGAGGCCGTCGGCCAGGCAGACGAGCGCGATGTCCCGGGTCAGCTCCCGGTCGAGTGTTCGCCAAATCGAACGCATAGTGTCTTATGCTGAACACAGGACCGGGTGTTCGTCAAGGCGAACGGAAAGACTGATGGAGCGAACACAGATGTCGCAGGAGACCGGCGGCGCGCCGCTGGAGATCATCGCCGCGTCGCTGCGGCGCGAGCGCACCCGCGCGGGCCTGTCGCTCACCGAGGTCGCGCGCCGCGCCGGCCTGGCGAAGTCGACGCTGTCGCAGCTGGAGTCGGGCTCGGGCAATCCGAGCGTCGAGACGCTGTGGGCCCTCGGCGTGGCGCTCGACGTGCCGTTCTCCCGGCTCGTGGAACCCGAACGGCCCCAGGTCCGCGTGATCCGCGCGGGCAAGGGGCCGACGGTGTTCGCCGAGCACGCCGACTACGCGTGCACGCTGCTGTCCGCGTGCCCGCCGTCGGCGCGCCGGGACCTGTACGTGATCCGCGCGGAGCCGGGCACTCCGCGCAGGTCGGACCCGCACATGAACGGCGTGGTCGAGCACATCGTGATCTGCGCCGGGCGGGCCCGCGTCGGCGTGCGCGACGACCCGGTCGAGCTCCTGCCCGGCGACTACATCTGCTACCCCGGGGACGTGCCGCACATCTTCGAGGCGCTGGAGCCCGGCACGTTCGGGGTGGAGATCTCCGAGTACTCGTGAGAAGCGGTACCCGGGAACCCCCGCGGTGAAAAACCCGGGGCTTACCAGCCGCGCTCGGCGAGGCGGTGCGGCTCCGGCAGCTCCTCGACGTTGATGCCGACCATCGCCTCGCCCAGGCCGCGCGAGACCTTGGCCAGCACGTCGGGGTCGTCGTAGAACGTCGTCGCCTTGACGATGGCCTCGGCGCGCTGCGCGGGGTTGCCGGACTTGAAGATCCCCGAGCCGACGAACACGCCCTCGGCGCCGAGCTGCATCATCATCGCCGCGTCGGCCGGGGTCGCGATGCCGCCCGCGGTGAACAGCACCACCGGCAGCTTGCCGTTCTGCGCGACCTCCTTGACCAGCTCGTACGGCGCCTGCAGCTCCTTCGCCGCGACGAACAGCTCGTCCTCGGGCAGCGAGGACAGCTTGCGGATCTCGGCGCGGATCTGGCGCATGTGGGTGGTGGCGTTGGAGACGTCGCCGGTGCCGGCCTCGCCCTTGGAGCGGATCATCGCCGCACCCTCGGTGATCCGGCGCAGCGCCTCGCCCAGGTTGGTCGCACCGCAGACGAAGGGGACGGTGAAGGCCCACTTGTCGATGTGGTTGGCGTAGTCGGCGGGCGTGAGCACCTCGGACTCGTCGATGTAGTCGACGCCGAGCGACTGCAGCACCTGCGCCTCGACGAAGTGGCCGATGCGGGCCTTCGCCATGACCGGGATCGAGACGGTCTCGATGATGCCGTCGATCAGGTCCGGATCGCTCATGCGCGCGACGCCGCCCTGGGCGCGGATGTCGGCGGGCACGCGCTCGAGCGCCATGACCGCGACCGCGCCGGCGTCCTCGGCGATCTTCGCCTGCTCGGCGGTGACCACGTCCATGATCACGCCGCCCTTGAGCATCTCCGCCATGCCGCGCTTGACCTTGGCGGTGCCGGTGACGGACTGGGGTTCGGGGGTGGTCTGCTGCTCGGACACCTCGGGGCCTTTCTCGGGACGGACTGCTGCGCCTTCGAGCGTAGGGGCGCGGTGGACCGGTGAACCAGGCCAGTGCCCGGCTATCTCGGCAGTCCACTTTTCGCGTGGCCACCACCTGCGGATCCGCTCGCCGCCGGGCGGTGTCGGGCGCGTCACGTGCCGCCGGATCGACGCTGACCTGCACCGGCGCCGGCGGGGTATCCTGGAGGTATCTGTGGGGGCGGCCACGCGGATTCCCGCTGCCGCCCGGCCCGCGGGTGTGCTGAGCTCCGGCAAGATCCCCCTCGAGGTGGCCACTCGGCGACGTTTCGAGAAGGCCACTCGGCGGCGCCGGGGTCCGGTGGCCGGCCCCGTCGCTCGGGTGGGTGACAGCCGGCCGACTGCCCGCTGACCTGGCCGGGAGGCCCGCGAGGCGTCCCCCTAAGCTGAGCAGAACGTCTTTCGGGAGGTCGGGTGGCGACAGCTTCGGGAGCACGGCCGACGGTCGGCGTGCTCGCCCTGCAGGGCGCCGTGCGCGAGCACGTCGCGATGCTGGAGCGCGCGGGCGCGCACGCCGTGCCCGTGCGCCGCGCGGCGGAATTGTCCGAAGTGGACGGCCTGGTGCTCCCCGGCGGGGAGTCCACCACCATGTCGCGGCTGCTGGAGAGCTTCGAGCTGCTCGAGCCGCTGCGGGCGCGGATCGCGGACGGGATGCCCGCCTTCGGCTCGTGCGCCGGGCTGATCCTGCTGGCGCGCCAGGCGCTCGACGGGCGCCCGGACCAGCAGCAGCTCGGCGGGCTCGACGTGGTCGTCCGGCGCAACGCGTTCGGCCGGCAGGTCGACTCGTTCGAGGTGGACCTCGACTTCGCGGGTGTCGAAGACGGGCCCGTGCACGCGGTGTTCATCCGGGCCCCGTGGGTCGAGAAGGCGGGGGCGGGGGTCGAGGTGCTGGCCACCGTGCCGGCGTCGCTCGTGCCCGACGACCCCGACGGTGGCGGGCGCGAGGCTAGGATCGTCGCCGTCCGGCAGGGGTCGGTGCTGGCCACGGCCTTCCACCCGGAGATCACCGGGGACGAGCGGGTGCACCGGTTGTTCGTCGAGCTCGTGCGAGAAGCCTGAGCAGGGATTGCGGCGTGCGCGCGACGCGAGTCGGGGGCACGCGGAACAAATGGAGGAAAGATGAGCGGCCACTCCAAGTGGGCCACGACGAAGCACAAGAAGGCCAACCTCGACGCGAAGCGTGGCAAGCTCTTCGCCCGGCTGATCAAGAACATCGAGGTGGCCGCCCGGACCGGCACCGGCGGTGGGGACCCCGACGGCAACCCCACCCTCTACGACGCCATCCAGAAGGCGAAGAAGAACTCGGTCCCGCAGGACAACATCGAGCGCGCCCGCAAGCGCGGCGCCGGTGAAGAGGCCGGTGGTGCCGACTGGCAGAACATCACGTACGAGGGCTACGGGCCCAACGGCGTGGCGGTGCTGATCGAGTGCCTCACCGACAACAAGAACCGCGCCGCCATGGAGGTCCGGACCGCGCTCACGCGCAACAACGGCTCGCTGGCCGACCCGGGCTCCGTCGCGTACATGTTCAACCGCAAGGGTGTCGTGATCATGCCCAAGGGCGAGGCGACCGAGGACGACGTCCTCATGGCCGTGCTCGACGCGGGTGCCGAGGAGGTCAACGACCTCGACGAGAGCTTTGAGATCGTCTCCGAGGGCGGCGACCTGGTCCCGGTGCGCAAGGCGCTGCAGGAGGCCGGGTTCGAGTACGAGTCGGCGGAGCTCACGTTCCTCCCGACGGTCTCGGTGCCGCTGGACGTCGACGGCGCGAAGAAGGTCTTCAAGCTGATCGACGCGCTCGAGGACTGCGACGACGTGCAGAACGTCTACGCGAACTTCGACGTGTCGGACGAGGTCATGGCCTCGGTCGACTGACGTCGGCCCGCGGCGGGTTTTCCCACCGCGGCAAGGAATTCGGCGGCACACCGAGAGTAGAGCGTGCCGGCGAACGGCCCCGGTCGGGTGCGGGAGAGTCCGCGTCCGGCCGGGGCCGTTTCTCGTGTGATTAGCGTCGCGTAGTCGGATTCCTTGCTGTGCCCGGAAATTCGCGGCTGTCGGTACTGGGCTCAGCCGCGCGGGTACGGCACAATGGCCGCCGTGACGACCTCAGCCCTCACCGCCGAAGAGCAGCGCCTGATCGACTGGATCGAGTCCCAGGCGAAGGAACGGGGCAACGCGGTCATCGCGGTCCCGCAGGACGACCAGGGCGCCGGCTTCTGTTTCACCGCTTGCGCGTGGGCGCTGCACAACGTGCCGGAGGCCGTGGTCGTCGGCCTGCCCGGCGACCTGGGGCCGATCCTGCTCGACGCGTACGTCGACCGCGCCGCCAACGGCGAGATCTTCGAGGTCGGCAAGCGCTACGACGACTTCTTCCAGGGCAGTGCCGTCGTGTTCGAACGCGTCGCGAAGGGGCACTACCCGGAGTACTTCGGCTCGGCGTTCCTCGTCTACCCGGACGGCGACTTCCCGGCACTGCAGGTCCTCGTCGCCACGGCCGACGGGCACTTCCCCTGGCAGGACACGGCTCCCGAAGGGTTCGCCGAGTGGCAGCCGGTGCTCACGGAAAGCGGTGTGCCCGAAAGCTGGACCCCCGGCGTCGACGGCCCGTGATCAGCCACGGCCGGTGATCACCGCCGGCCGCTGATCACCGCGGCAAGGCCCGCAGATCCGCCGCCGCGCCGGGAAACCGCGCGGCGAGCGTCTCGACGTCGGCGAACTCCACGCAGTCGTCGGTGTAGGGCGGCACCACCACGGTGCCGAGCAGAGACCACTCGCCCAGCGGTACCGTCGCCTGCCACGTGCCGGCGGGCACCACGACCTGCGGCTGTTCGCCCGCGGCGACGTCGGTGCCCAGCACCGGCCGCGTGACCGTGCCGTCCGCATGCAGGAGCAGCATCCGCGCCGGCGCTCCGGCGTGGTGCACGAAGACTTCGACGCGGTCGAGCCGGTGCGGCGCCGAGAACTGCGGCGCCACCAGCAGGTAGTAGATCGCGGACCCCTCTTCGGAACGCCAGCTCTCCGCGAAGAGGCCGCCTTCGACGGGCAGCGGCGACAGACCCAGGTGGCGGATGAATTCCGGCGGCTGCGGCATGGCGACCATCCTGCCGGGCCCCCGCCCAGTAGCCTGCACCTCGAACGGATGTTCGCGCGGGCGAAGGAGAAGGTGTGCGGGTGCTCGGGGTCGACCCCGGTCTGACCAGGTGCGGTCTCGGCGTGGTCGACGGTGGCAAGGGCCGGGTCGTCCGCGCGGTGGCCGTGGGTGTCGTGCGCACCCCGCCGGAGGACGATCTCGCCCACCGGCTGCTCGGCATCGCCGACGAGGTCGAGGTCTGGCTGGACCGCTATAAGCCCGAGGCGATCGCGGTCGAGCGCGTGTTCGCGCAGCACAACGTCCGCACGGCCATGGGCACCGCGCAGGCGGGCGGCGTCGTCGCGCTGGCCGCGGCCCGGCGCGGGCTGCCGGTCGTGTTCCACACCCCGAGCGAGGTCAAGGCCGCGGTCACCGGGTCGGGCCGCGCGGACAAGGCGCAGGTCACCGGTATGGTGATGCGCCTGCTCAACCTCGAGGTGAAGCCGCACCCCGCCGACGCGGCCGACGCGCTGGCGCTGGCCATCTGCCACCTCTGGCGCGAGCCGATGCGCGTCCGTCTCGCCGAGGCCGAGGCGCGCGCGGCCGAGCTGGCCCGCGCGCACAAGGCCAAGCTGGCGGCCGCCGCGAAACAGGCGGGCGCCGCCACCCGCACCCCCGTGCGGCGCGCGGCCCGCCGGACCCCGAGCAAGCTGGACGACACTGGAGCACCCCGATGATCTCCTCCGTACGCGGTGAAGTGCTGTCCGTCGGCCTGGACCACGTCGTGGTCGAGGTCGGCGGCGTGGGCTTCGCCGTGCAGGCCACTCCGGCGACGCTCGCGACGCTGCGCCGCGGCGAGCAGGTGCGGCTGCACACCGCGCTGGTCGTGCGCGAGGACTCGCTGACGCTGTTCGGGTTCGCCGACGAAGACGCGCGCGAGCTGTTCGGCCTGCTGCAGACCGTGTCGGGCATCGGCCCGCGGCTCGCGCTCGCCACGCTCGCCGTGCTGGAGCCCGACAAGCTGCGCGCCGCGCTCGTGGAAGGCAACATCACCGTGCTCACGCAGGTGCCCGGTATCGGCCGCAAGGGCGCCGAACGGCTCAGCCTCGAGCTGCGCGACAAGGTCACCGCGCTCGGCGGCACCGGCGAGATGCCGGCCGTGTCCGCGCCCGGCGCGCTGCGCGCCGAGGTCGTGGAAGCGTTGGCAGGACTGGGTTTCCCGGCCAAGCAGGCCGAGCAGGCGGTGGACCGCGTGCTGGCCGAGGGCGACGGGCACACCACCGCCACGGTGCTGCGCTCGGCGCTGGCCACCCTCGGGCGCAAGCGGTAGCCGGTGGACCACGAAGTGACCGAGTTCGAAGCCGGCAGCGACTCCGACGAGACGCTCTCCGCGCTCTCGCAGAACGGCGAGCGCGAGGTCGAGACGACCCTGCGGCCGCGCAAGCTCGACGAGTTCGTGGGCCAGCCCCGCGTGCGCGAGCAGCTGGAGCTGGTGCTGGAGAGCGCCCGGCGCCGCGGCGTGCCGCCCGACCACGTGCTGCTGTCCGGCCCGCCCGGCCTCGGCAAGACGAGCATGGCGATGATCGTGGCCGCCGAGCTGGGCGCGGCCATCCGCATCACGTCCGGTCCGGCGCTGGAACGCGCGGGCGACCTGGCCGCGATGCTGTCGAACCTCGCGCCCGGCGACGTGCTGTTCATCGACGAGATCCACCGCATCGCCCGGCCCGCCGAGGAGATGCTGTACCTCGCGATGGAGGACTTCCGCGTCGACGTCGTGGTCGGCAAGGGACCGGGCGCCACGAGCATCCCGCTCGAGATCGCGCCGTTCACGCTGGTCGGGGCCACCACGCGGTCGGGCTCGCTGACCGGGCCGCTGCGCGACCGCTTCGGCTTCACCGGGCAGATGGAGTTCTACTCCGACGCCGAGCTGGAACTCGTGGTGCGCCGCGCCGCGACGATCCTCGACATCCCCATCGACCGCGACGGCTGCTCGGAGATCGCCCGCCGCTCGCGCGGCACGCCCCGGATCGCGAACCGCCTGCTGCGCCGCGTCCGCGACTACGCCGAGGTCCGCGCCGACGGCACCGTGACCAGGGACGTCGCGCGGGCGGCGCTGAAGGTCTACGACGTGGACGAACTCGGTCTCGACCGGCTGGACCGGGCCGTGCTCACCGCGCTGACCCGCTCGTTCGGCGGGGGACCGGTCGGCATCTCGACGCTCGCCGTCGCCGTCGGTGAGGAGGCGACCACGGTGGAAGAGGTCTGCGAGCCCTACCTGGTCCGCGCGGGTATGCTCGCCCGGACTCCGCGTGGCCGGGTCGCGACCGCGGCCGCGTGGGAGCACCTCGGCCTGGTGCCACCGCCTGACGCAGGGCGGCCGGACCAGGGCGGTCCCACGTTGTTCGACCAGAGCTGAACCAGGGCTGACGGGGACGTCGGACACCGGCCGGCGGGAGCGCAACGGACGGTGGGTGCTGGCGATTTCGCGAGCACCTGGCACACTCGAAGACAGCACATCCGTCAAAACCGGACGTAAGCACCGACGACGCGACGTCCGTCGAATGGAGAGTCATGAACAACTTACTGCTGCCGTTGCTGCTGCTGGTCGTGGTGGCCGTGCCGCTCGTCCTCGGTACCCGCAAGCAGAAGAAGCAGCAGGCAGCCCAGCAGGACCTGCAGAAGAGCATCGCCCCCGGCGACCGCGTGATGACCACCTCGGGCCTCTACGGCACCGTCGCCGACGCTTCCGGCGACGACACCATCGACATCGAGATCGCCCCGGGCGTCGTCACCACGTGGCTGCGCATCGCGGTCCGCGAGAAGGTGCAGCCGGCCGTCGAGACCGACGAGACCGAGGTCGACGCCGAGGACACCGCCGACGAGACCGTCGGCGGCGTCGCCTCGACCACCGCCGAGGCGCCCGCCCAGGAGTCCATCGCGGACGAGGGCGAGAAGTCCGGTGCGCAGATCGCGCCCCCGCTGGAGCACGGCAAGAAGTGACCTGCTTCTTCCCCGGGCAGTGACACGCGCGTAGCCGACGAAAGTCGGTACGGGCGAACGCAGGGCTCACGCAGCACCGAGTATTGTCTCGGTGCTGCGTGCGTGTCCGCCGCCATAGTCATGCCCAGCAGCGTGCCGGGAGCACCGTCCCGGCTCGCTCACCGAACCAGTTGGGGTCCACCCAGTCCGAGGAGACCGAAGCACCGTGGCACCATCGGCCGGGCATCTCCGCCCGGGACGCTATCTCGCCTTCTTCGCCCTGATCGTGGTCGTGCTCTACGCCCTGGTGTTCTTCACCGGCAGCGGCAAGCCCACGCCGAAGCTCGGCATCGACCTGCAGGGCGGCACCCGGGTCACGCTCACCGCGCGGACGCCGGACGGCGGCCAGCCCACGCGAGACTCGCTGAACCAGGCGCGCCAGATCATCGAACAGCGCGTCAACGGGATCGGTGTCGCGGGCACCGAGGTCGTGCTCGACGGCAACAACGTCGTGATCACGGTCCCCGGCGCGCAGGGCGACCAGGCGAAGTCCCTCGGCCAGACCGCGAAGCTCGGCTTCCGCAAGGTCATCACCTCGCAGCCGAACACCCCGGCCGCACCGCCCGCCTCGGGCAACCCGGCCGCACCGCCCGCCTCGGGCACGGCGGCACCGCCTTCGGGCAGCCAGGCCCCGCCGCCCTCCTCGGGCGCGCCGTCGAGCACGCCGAACGGCGGCGGTGGCGCGGCCGGTGCGCCGGCCCAGCAGCCGCCGAGCACCACGCCGTCGGCCCCGCCGGCCTCGAACACGCCGGCGGCCGGTGGCCAGGCGCAGACGCCGATCCAGCAGGCACAGGCGATCCGGCAGAACCCGGATCTGGTCTCGACCGACCAGGCCAAGGCGCAGGCCGCGCAGCAGGCCGCCCTGGCCTCGCTCACCTGCGCGCCGAACGTCGGCGACCCGCTCGAGGGCAACGACCTCTCGGACAAGCCGCTGGTCGCGTGCGGTGACAAGGACGCCACGAAGTACGTGCTGGGCCCGCAGTTCCTGCCCGGCACCGAGATCTCCAGCGCCAACTCGAACTACGACCAGCAGCGCGGCCAGTGGGTCGTCGACCTGACCTTCAACGGTTCCGGCAGCAAGACCTGGGGCGACTTCACCTCCGCCAACGTCGGCACACAGGCCGCGTTCGTGCTCGACACGCAGGTCGTGTCGGCGCCGACCATCCAGGGCGCCATCCTCGGCGGCAACACGCAGATCACCGGCCAGTTCACGCAGGCCGACGCCAAGAACCTCGCCGACGTGCTGAAGTACGGCTCGCTGCCGCTGTCGTTCGACTCCTCCGACGCCACCACCGTGTCGGCGACGCTCGGCTCGGCGTCGCTGCAGGCGGGCCTGCTGGCCGGCGCGATCGGCCTGATCGTGGTCTTCATCTACTGCCTGATCTACTACCGCCTGCTCGGCATCCTCACGATCCTGTCGCTGGCCCTGTCCGGCCTGCTGATCTACGCGGTGCTGGTCCTGCTCGGCCGGTGGATCGGCTACACGCTCGACCTCGCCGGCATCGCCGGCCTGATCATCGCCATCGGCATCACGGCGGACTCGTTCGTCATCTACTTCGAACGGCTCAAGGACGAGATCCGGGAAGGGCGCACGTTCCGCTCCGCGGTGCCGCGCGGCTGGGCTCGCGCCCGGCGCACGATCCTGGCGTCCGACGCGGTCAGCTTCCTCGCCGCGGCGATCCTGTACGTGATCGCGGTCGGCGACGTGCAGGGCTTCGCGTTCACCCTCGGCATGTCGACGGTGCTGGACCTCGTGGTGGTCTACCTCGTCACGCACCCGCTGGTGGCGATGGTGTCCACGTCGAAGTCGGCGTTCCTGTCCAACCCCCGCAACCTCGGCCTCGGTGCCGTCCAGCGCCTGGCCTCGGAGCGCAGGTCCGCCCGCCCCGCCGTCGGCCGCACGAACGTGAAGGAGGCCTGACGTGGGCGTCGAAGACCTGGGCACGGACGCCGAGGCGGGCGCCGGCAAGGCCACCCCGTCCGGCAAGACCCCGTCCGGCAAGAAGGAAAGCGTCTTCCACCGGCTCTACGTCGGCACGGGCGCGTTCGACATCGTCGGCGCGCGCAAGCGCTGGTACATCTTCTTCGCGGCGCTGGTGCTCGTCAGCATCCTTTCGATGCTCATCCGCGGCTTCAACTTCGGCATCGAGTTCGAGGGCGGTACGCAGATCCAGCTGCCCGCCCACGGCGCGCACGGCGAGATCACCACTTCGCAGGTGACCGAGTCGTTCACCAAGGCGCTGGGCAAGGAGCCGTCGGAGACCCAGAGCGTCGGCACCGGCAACGCGAAGACGATCCAGATCCGCTCCGAGGCGCTGCCCGTCGACCAGGTCACGAAGGTGAAGCAGCAGCTGTTCACCGACCTGGCGCCCGAGGGCACCAACGGCCAGCCGAGCGCGCAGGCCATCAGCGACAGCGCGGTGAGCGCGTCGTGGGGCGGGGAGATCTCGCGGCAGGCGCTGATCGCGCTCGCGGTCTTCCTCGTCGCCGTGGTGATCTTCCTGGCGATCTACTTCGACACGCGGATGGCCGCGGCGGCGCTGATCTCGCTGATCCACGACATCGTGGTCACGGCGGGCGTGTACTCGCTCGTCGGCTTCGAGGTCACGCCGGCGACGGTGATCGGCCTGCTGACCATTCTCGGGTTCTCGCTGTACGACACGGTGGTGGTCTTCGACAAGGTCCGCGAGAACACGCGCGGCCTGCTCGGCCTCACCCGCCGCACGTACGCCGAGGCGGCCAACCTGGCGTTGAACCAGACGCTGATGCGGTCTTTCAACACGGCGTTCATCGCCCTGCTGCCGATCCTCGGCCTGCTCATCGTCGGGTACGTCCTGCTCGGCTCGGGCACGCTGCAGGACCTGGCGCTCGTGCAGCTGACGGGCACCCTGGTCGGCGTGCTGTCGTCGGTCGCGCTCGCGACGCCGCTGCTGGTCGACTTCAAGATGCGTGAGCCGAAGTACCAGCAGCAGGCGCAGCGCGTCGCGGCCCGCCGGGCCAAGGCCGCCGCTCGCGAGGCCGAGGGCGAGGACTTCGACGCGACGGACGACGACGCCCTGGCCGCCGAGCTGCGCAAGGAGAAGGCGATGGCCGCGGCGGCCGGCGTCCCGGCCCGCACTCCGAAGGCGCGTCCGCAGAACAAGCCGCGCCGCGCCGGTGGCGGCGTGTCGTCGGCGAAGCGGAAGCGCTGAGCCGGATGGAGCTGGAAAAGGCCCTCGGCCTGATCGCCGAGGTGCCGGACTTTCCCGAGCCCGGCGTGCTGTTCCGCGATCTGAGCCCGCTCTTCGCGGACGGCCCCGGGTTCGCCACGGTCGTCGACGCGCTGGCCGGCACGCTCACCCCCGGGGTCGAGCTGCTGGCCGGCGTCGAGGCCCGCGGTTTCCTCC
This sequence comes from Amycolatopsis sp. NPDC001319, assembly GCF_042896185.1. NCBI lineage: Bacteria > Bacillati > Actinomycetota > Actinomycetes > Pseudonocardiales > Pseudonocardiaceae > Amycolatopsis > Amycolatopsis sp. NPDC001319. The sequence goes on from NZ_JBIAWY010000002.1 coordinate 105,587, forward strand.
TCGCCGCGGCCGTCGGGTACTCCCGCGGCCTCGGCGTGGTGCTCATCCGCAAGCCCGGCAAGCTGCCGTCGGTGGCCGGCCGGGTCGACTACGCCCTCGAATACGGCACCGCCAGCGTGGAGCTGCCGGCCGGCGTCGTGCACCCCGGCCAGCGCGTCGGCGTGATCGACGACGTCCTCGCCACCGGTGGCACGGTCGCCGGGACGGCCAAGCTGCTCGAAGACGCCGGCGCCGTGGTCGACGGCGTGTCGGTGGTGCTGGAGCTCGCGGCGCTGGGCGGCCGCGGCGTGCTGGCGGGCCGCCGGGTCGAGGCGCTGCAGGTCGTCTGACCCCGCGTCACCAGCGCGAACGGCCGGGAAGCCGGGACGCGCGTGCTGCGTTGAAGAAGACGTGGTCCCGCCGGTGCTCGGCGGCGCGCCGTCTGCCGATCGGACGTAGGCGGCGAGGCCACGCGGTCGAACGGCTACCCTGGGGGTTCGAAGGCCGCACGAGCAGCAGGAGGTGCGGGTGAGCCAAGAGCTCGACGCCGCGGTGCCCGCGAAGCCGGTGCCCGCGAAGGATGGCTCCGGTGCGCGCGGTGCGCAGTCGGTACCGCCGCCGAAGGCGAACGGGGCCGCGCCCAACCCGTCGGCGACCCGCCGGGTGCGGGCCCGGCTGGCCCGGCGCATCACGGCCCAGCGGGCCGCGCCCGTGAAGCAGGTGCTCGAGCCACTCGCCGTGATCCACCGGGAGCTGCACCCCAACGCGGACCTCGCGCTGCTGCAGCGCGCCTACGACGTCGCCGAGGAGCTGCACCGCGACCAGCGGCGCAAGTCCGGTGACCCGTACATCACGCACCCGCTCGCCGTGGCCACCATCCTCGCCGAGCTGGGCATGGACACCACCACGCTCGTCGCGGCGCTGCTGCACGACACCGTGGAGGACACGGGCTTCTCGCTCGACCAGCTGAAGGCCGACTTCGGCGACAAGGTCGGCGAGCTCGTCGACGGCGTCACCAAGCTGGACAAGGTCAAGCTCGGCATGTCGGCCGAGGCCGAGACGATCCGCAAGATGGTCATCGCCATGGCGAAGGACCCGCGGGTGCTCGTGATCAAGCTGGCCGACCGGCTGCACAACATGCGCACCATGCGGTTCCTCCCGCCGGAGAAGCAGGCCCGCAAGGCCCGCGAGACGCTGGAGGTGCTCGCTCCGCTGGCCCACCGCCTCGGCATGGCGACGGTCAAGTGGGAGCTCGAAGACCTCGCGTTCGCGATCCTGCAGCCGAAGAAGTACGACGAGATCGTGCGGCTGGTCGCCGATCGCGCACCGTCGCGCGACACCTACCTGCGCAAGGTGATCGCCGACCTGACGGGCAACCTCGTGTCGTCGCGGATCACCGCGAAGGTCGAGGGCCGGCCGAAGCACTACTACTCGATCCACCAGAAGATGATCGTGCGCGGGCGCGATCTCGACGACATCCACGACCTGGTGGGCGTGCGGATCCTCGTCGAGGACGTGCGCGACTGCTACGCCGCCATGGGTGTCGTCCACGCGCTGTGGCAGCCCGTGCCCGGCCGGTTCAAGGACTACATCGCCCAGCCGCGGTTCGGCGTGTACCAATCGCTGCACACCACCGTGATCGGGCCGGACGGCAAGCCGCTCGAGGTGCAGATCCGCACCTACGAGATGCACCGCACCGCCGAGTACGGCATCGCCGCGCACTGGCGGTACAAGGAAACCAAGGGCACCCACAGCGGCAACTCGATGGACGTCGACGAGATCGCGTGGATGCGCCAGCTGCTCGACTGGCAGCGTGAGGCCGCGGACCCGGGTGACTTCCTCGAATCGCTGCGCTACGAGCTGGCTGCGCGCGAGATCTTCGTGTTCACGCCGAAGGGCGACGTGATCACGCTGCCGGCGGAGTCCACGCCGGTCGACTTCGCCTACGCCGTGCACACCGAGGTGGGGCACCGCTGCATCGGCGCCCGCGTGAACGGCCGGCTCGTGGCGCTCGAGCGCAAGCTGGAGAACGGCGAGAACGTCGAGATCTTCACGTCGAAGGCGGAGAACGCCGGCCCGAGCCGAGACTGGCTGCAGTTCGCCGGTTCGCCGAAGGCGCGCGCGAAGATCCGCCAGTGGTTCGCGAAGGAGCGCCGCGACGAGGCGATCGACGCGGGCAAGGAAGCGATCACCAAGGAGATCCGCAAGGTCGGGCTGCCCATCCAGCGGCTCGTCTCGGCGGAGTCGATGGGCTCGGTCGCCAAGGAGCTGCGCCACGGGGACATCTCTTCGCTGTACGCCGCCGTGGGGGAGGGCCACACCAGCGCGAAGCACGTGGTGCAGCGGCTGGTCGCGCTCATCGGCGGCGTCGACGAGGCGGAGGAGGAGCTTGCCGAGCGGGCCACGCCGTCCACCGTCACGCGGCGGCGCGGGTCCAACGACGTCGGCGTGATCGTGAAGGGCGCCAGCGACGTGTGGGCCAAGCTCGCCCGTTGCTGCACCCCGGTGCCGGGCGACGAGATCCTCGGGTTCGTCACGCGCGGCGGTGGCGTGAGCGTGCACCGCACGGACTGCACCAACGCCGACGACCTGCGCACCCAGCCCGAGCGGCTGGTCGAGGTGGAGTGGGCGCCGTCGTCCTCGTCGGTGTTCCTCGTGGCCATCCAGGTCGAGGCGCTCGACCGGCACCGGCTGCTGTCCGACGTCACCAAGGTGCTGGCCGACGAGAAGGTCAACATCCTCTCTGCGTCGGTCACGACCTCGCGCGACCGCGTGGCCGTGAGCCGGTTCTCGTTCGAGATGGGCGACCCGAAGCACCTCGGCCACGTGCTGAAGGTGGTGCGGGGCGTCGAGGGTGTGTACGACGTCTACCGGGTCACGTCGGCTTCCTGATCGGCGAAGAACGAACGGAGCGCCTCGGTCACTTCGGCGGGGCGCTCCATCGGCGGCAGGTGGCCGGTGTCGGGCAGGTCGAGCCGGGTCGCACCGGGGATTTCGTGCTCGAACCGGTCGGCCAGTTCGAGCAGGCCTGAGCCGTCGGCGAGGCCGATGATCACGAGCGTGGGCGCGGTGATCTCGGCGAGGCGGTGGCGGGTGTCCGGGACGTCCTCCGTCCACTTCGGATCGGTCCACTCACGGCGGTAGACGCCCTCGCACAGCGCGAGGGCGCGGGTGTAGAAGTCCTGGTCCACGTCCGCTCGTGTCCGATGTGGACCGACGACGAGGTAGCGGACGTTGGCGTCGGCGATGGCCCGGACGTCCTCCTCGTCGACGCGTTCGGCGGTGTGGTCGAGGTAGCGCTCGAGCTTCTCCCGCGGCACCGCGGCGCGCATGGCTTCACGGCTGTCCGACGCCATGGGCTCGGGCCACTCGTGCCCGGACAGCCCGGCGCCGACGAGCGCGATCCGGGTGACGCGTTCGGGCGCGGCCAGCGCGGCGTCGAGCGCGTAGGCGCCGCCCATCGACGAGCCGGCGAGCGCGGCCCGGTCGATGCCGAGCGCGGACATCAGCGCGAGCAGGTCGCGGTGGTGGGAGACGGTGCCTTCGGCCGCCTGCGAGTCGCCGTGGCCGCGGCGGTCGTAGCGGATCACGCGGTGGTGCTCGGCCAGGGCCGCGAACTGGTGATCCCACATGCGCCGGTCGGCGAGTCCGGCGTGCAGAAGTACCACCGGCGGGCCTTCGCCGGCCTCGTCGTAGCCGAACCGCGCGCCGTCGACCTCGATCATCCCCATGGCGGCCACGCTAGCGCGGCGAGCTGGTCACAGACGCGGGTTTCGCGCAGGGCGATCCCGCTAGGGTGCTGGCATGACCGACGGATTCGAGTTCACGCGCGACGGTGAGGTCGCGCGGCTGACGTTCGCCCGGCCGGAGAAGATGAACGCCATCACCTACGACATGTGGTCGGCCATCCCGGGCGTCGTCGCCGAGGTCGAGGCCGACCCGGCTCTCAAGGTCCTCGTGCTCACGGGCGCGGGCAAGCACTTCTCGGCCGGCGCCGACATCAGCGAGTTCCGCGACCTGCGCTCCACCGCCGACGGCGCGGCCACCTACGACAAGGCCGTCGACGGCGCCGTGGCCGCCCTGACCTCGATGCGCAAACCGTCGGTCGCCATGATCCAGGGCAACTGCATCGGCGGCGGCTGCCAGCTGTCGGTGGCGTGCGACTTCCGCTTCGCCTCGGAAGACGCGCGCTTCGGCATCACGCCCGCCAAGCTGGGCATCGTCTTCCACTTCGACTCGACCCGCCTGCTGGTCTCTCTCGTCGGCCCCGCGAACGCCCGGTACCTCCTGCTGTCCGGCGAGCTCATCGACGCCGTCCGCGCCCGCGAGATCGGCCTCGTCAACGATCTCCACGCCGCCGAAGGCCTCACCGCGGCCACCGCGGCCTTCGTGGAAACGCTGTGCTCGCGTTCGCAGGCCTCGATCCGCGGCATGAACCGGATCATCGAGAAGATCGTCGCGGGCCAGCAGACCCCGGACGACGAAGTGGACGCCATCCGCCTCGCCGCCCTGCACGGCGAGGACTACGCGGAGGGCGTCGACGCGTTCCTGAACCGCCGGCCGCCGAAGTTCACGTACCGCTGAGGACGCTGGGGGCGCCGCTCAGATCTCGTCCCAGGGCGCACTTTCGTACGCCTCGGCCAGCAGCCGCGCGACCGCCGGGTCACTGCGCAACGCCACCCCGTCGACCGACGCGACGGGCCGTCCGATCGTTTCGGAGTTGGTGAGGAACACGGCGTCGAAACCGGGGAGCTCGCGGGGGTGGACCGGGCGGGTCACCTGCGCGACGCCTGCGGCGCCCAGCCGTTCCTTCAGCAGCAGGTAGGTGATGCCCGGCAGCACCGCTGCTTCGGGCCACACGATGGTGTCGCCTTCGAGGAACCCGAGGTTCCAGATGGATGCTTCGCTGAGGTGTCCACTGTGGTCGATGAACACCGCGTCGTCGTAGCCCGCGAGCGCAGCCTGGCGCGAGTGGTGGATCAGGCCGAACGTGCCGGTGTGCTTCACCTCGGGCAGGTCGCGTTCATACCGCACCGACTTCAGCCGGATCGGGTCGGCGACGTGCTCGTGCGGGGGACCGGTGCGCACGAGGATTTCGGGCGCCATGACGGGAGCTTCTTCGCCGGCGTAGGAAGAGATGTGCACGCGCACGGACAGCGCGCCTTGCCCGGCGACGAGTTTGCGGACGTAGCCGCGGACCTGATCAAGGTCGAGTTCGCTGCCGAACAGCAGGCGAGTGCTCGAGGCCAGGCGCGTGAGGTGCAGGTCGAGGCCGCGGACCCGGCCGGCGCGGACCTGCATCGCGGTGAAGTGACCGTAGCCGCCCAGAAAACGAGCGAGCTGAACGGCGCCGGGTTCGGCGCCGTTCAGCTCGAACGGGAAGGCCACTGAGCCTCGAGAGAACAATCAGGCCGCGACGTTGACGGCCGTGAACTTGACCTGCTTCTTCGGCTCGCCGGTCGCGCCGTCCTGGCCGACGGTGCCGATGCCCGTCCTGGCGATCGCGTCGAGGACCTTGAGGCCGTCGTCGGAGATGCTGCCGAAGATGGTGTAGTTCGGGGGCAGCTCGGCGGTGCCGTAGACCATAAAGAACTGGCTGCCGCCCGAGTTGGGCTGGCCCGTGTTGGCCATGGCGAGGATGCCGCGGCCGTACTTCTCGCCGTCGATGAACTCGTCCGGGATGGTGAAGCCGGGGCCGCCGGTGCCGTCGGTCGTCACGTCGCCCTTGGCGTTCGGGTCGCCGCACTGCAGCATCTGCAGGTCGGTGACGCCGAGGCGGTGGCAGATCGTGTCGGTGTAGAAGCCCTGCTTCGCCAGGCTCACGAACGCTTCGACGGTGCACGGCGCGAGCGCGCGGTCGAGCGTGATCGGGATGTCGCCGACGGTGGTCTTCATCGTGATGTCGACCTTGCCCTGCGACGACACGTTCTTGCCGTCCGGCGCCGTGGTCTTCTTCGGCGGCGGCGCGCTCGTCGTGTCGGCCGGGTACGAGCACGTGGTCGGGTTCGGCAGGGCCTTCGGCCGCGTCGGCAGCGCCGTGCGCTGCGTCGGGATCTGGCCGACGGTCGGCACAGGCGGCGCCGAGCTCGACGGCGGCGGGGTGGCGGCCGCGGTGGCGTCGTCGCCACCGCCGCTGTTCACGACCCACACGACTACGCCGGCCACGATGAGGACGACACCGCCGACCACTCCAGCGCCCACGATCTTGCGTCGCTTGGCCCGGTCCCGCCGGCGCTCGATCTGCCGCTCGAGTTTCCGCTTAGCGGCTTCACGGCGCTGCTGGTTGGTCGCCACCCGCCCTCCAGTTCAGGCTCGATGTCACACGTCTGAGGTAGCGGCAGTGTATGGGCACAGCCTGTGAGGACTCTGTACAGGGGCCGCTAGTCTCGATCCGATCGTGATCGGCGCCGCTTCGCAAACACCGGGACTGGAGGGGTTTGGTGCTCGTCGTCGGGTTCGCCGCGGGGCCGCTGCGCGCGAACTGCTACCTGCTCGCCCCCGCGCCCGGCGGCGAGTGCGTGGTGGTCGACCCCGGGCAGGAGTCCGCGGAACCGCTCGCGGCCGCGCTGGCCGAGCACGGGCTGACGCCGGTCGCGCTGCTCGCCACCCACGGTCACCCCGACCACGTCGCCGGCGCCGCCGGCCACGACCTCCCGCTGCACCTGCACCCGGCCGACCGCGAGTGGTTCGCGGGACCGTCGGTGGCCCTGGCCGAAGGCCCGCTCGAAGTGGCGGGTCTGGTGCTCGACGTCGTGGCCCTGCCCGGCCACACGCCGGGGTCGGTCGCGTTCGCCGGGCAGGCGAGCGAAGGTGGCAGGCTGGTGCTCACGGGGGACACCTTGTTCGCCGGGTCGATCGGGCGCTCCGACGGCTCCGGCGCCGAACTGGAGAGATCGTTGCGCACGAAGCTGCTGACCCTGCCCGACGACACCGTCGTGCTGCCGGGCCACGGGCCCGCCACGACCATCGGGCGCGAACGCGCGACCAACCCCGCACTCACGGCGGCGGAGGCGTGACGGGCATGACCGAGCAGGACGGCGTCAAGGGCGCCCCGGAACGGCTGCCGCTGTTCGCCGAGGACGCGAAGCTCACGCGCCGCCGCGCGTGGTCCGGGTTCGTCGGCGCGGTGATCGTGGCCGCGGCGTTCGGGGGCATCGCGGGCCTGATCGGCGGCCAGCTCGCCGGCCTGATCGTCGCGGTGGTCGTGGCGCTTCCCCTGCTGTACATCGTGCTGTACACGCTGCGCCGCCGGATCTGGCTGGAAGGCACGACGCTGGTCGTGCGCACGTGGGGCGTCCGCCGCATCGGGCTCGTCGAGGCGGAGCGGCTCGACATCGTGATCGGCGACGTGCGCGGAACCCGCACGGTGAGCCTGCTCGTGAACGCGGGCAAGCGGCGCAAGACCGTGAAGGTCGACCTCGCCGTGTTCGCCGGCACGGGCGGGCGCGAGCTGGGTGCGCTGCAGCTGCGCCGCGTCGCCGACGCGCTGCTGAACAACACCGAGGCCAACGGGCTGGTGTTCTCCGAGCTGCTGGTCGCGGAGCTGCGGTCGGAAGCGCGCGGCGACGCCGTGGCCGAGCGGCCGCTGTACCGGCTCGCGTCGGCCGCCCCGGCCGGGCGCTACATCCAGCGGTTCCCGATGGAAGCCGTCAGCCGCTTCGTCGCGACGCTGGAGTGACCGCCGGGGTGACGCGGTCCTTCGAGGCCTCTTCCATGCCGTCGACGCGCGCGCGGATCTGCTCCACCTGGTCGGCGAGGTCCGGCAGCTCCTCGGCGACGTAGGCGAGCAGGCGCTCGAGGTGGCGCAGCGTCGCCCGCACGTCGTCGAGCGCGGTCGCGATCCGCGGGACGGTCTCGGCCGCCTCCAGCACCGCCGAAAACAACCGCCGGACCAGGTGCACGGTGACCCGCGGTCCCGCCAGTACGGCTGAGAACACGACCCCTCCTCGGGTACGGATGTACTCGCCTCGGTCGCGGACTTCGTACCGCAGCCACCGGGTCGGGTTCCGGCCGGGGTTCGCTCGTGTTACTGGTGTGACTACGGCGTATTCGTGGTGCTCACGAGGTGGTCGACGGGCTCGCGCGCCGCGATCAAGGCCGCCAGGATCGTCGTCACCGGCACCGCCGCGACGATGCCCACGGAGCCCGCGAGCGTGCGGATGATCTCCGACGCGATGTCCTCGCTGCCGAGCAGCGCGCCGAGCCCGACGCCGGAGATCGACGAGTAGAGCAGCACCGGCAGCGCGGCACCGGCGTAGGCCATCACCAGGGTGTTCACGGCCGAGCCGACGTGGTCCCGGCCGATGCGCAGGCCGGAACGGTAGAGCTCGCGCCAGCCCAGCGCCGGGTTCGCGCGCCGCAGCTCCCAGACGGCGCTGGTCTGCGTCACCGTCACGTCGTCGAGGACACCGAGCGCGCCGATCACGATGCCGGCGAGCAGCAGGCCGCGCGCGTCGATGCCGTGGCCGAGCGAGCCGATGAGCGTGGACGTGCTGTCGTCGAGGCCGGTGAGGGAGGCGCCGACGGAGAAGATCGCCGACAGGATGCCGATCAGCGCGAGGCTCACCAGCGTGCCGAGCACCGCGACCGACGTTCTCGCCGACAGCCCGTGGGTCAGGTACAGCGCGACGAACATGATCGCGCCGGCGCCCGCGATCGCGACCAGCAGCGGGTTCTCGCCGGCGAGGATCGAGGGGAGCACGAACAGCACGATCACCACGAAGCTCAGCACCAGCGCGACGAGCGCCGCGAGCCCCTGCCAGCGGCCGAGCACCAGCACGGCGAGGGCGAACAGCGCGGCCAGCAGCACGAGCGGCGTGCCGCGCTGGAAGTCGACGAGCTGGAACGACGCCGGGTCGGTGGCGTTGCCGCCGTTGTAGGCGAGGACCACGTTGTCGCCGGTGGAGAAGCGCGGCGTGCTCGGCTCGATCGGCACGATGAGCCGCAGCGGTTTCCCGTTGCCGGGGCCGTCGGTCATCGTCAGATCGACGGTGAGGCACGGCTTCTGGTCGGGATCGGTGTCCGCGCCCACCTGCACCTGGCCGTTCGCGAGGCACGGCCCCGTGGCGGTCGCCGTGATCGACGCCTGCACCGGCGTGCCCTGCGGCACCACACTCGTCGGCGACGCCTTGCCCCACGGGTACAGCACGATCATCCCGACGACCGTCGCGAGGGCGAGCGGGATGAGCAGCACCATGAGCAGCTTGCGCACCCGGGTGGAGGCAGGGGCGGCGGGGCCGTGGCCATGTCCGTGCCCATGACCGTGGCCGTGCGCTTGGGCGGTGAGCGCGGCACGGAGGCCCTTGCGGGCGGTGGGTTCGGGGGTGGCGTCGGGTTCCGGCGCGTCGCCCGGGCTCACGGCGGTGCGGGGGCGGCGGCCGGTGGGGGGAGGCGTGTCACCGGTGCGGCGGCCGGTGGACGGCCGGCCGCTCTCGGCGTCGAGCGAGAAGGATTCGCTTGGGGCGTGCGAGGTTTCGCTGTCGCGGCGCGCTTGTCCTGGGGTGCGGCGGGTGGGTGGGAGCGGGGTTTCGCCGGTGTGGCGGCCTGTGGACGGCGAGCCGCCGTCGGTGTCGGGTGGCCAGGATTCGCTGGTGGTGCGCGGGGTTTCGCTGTCGCGGCGTGCCTGCCCTGGGGTGCGGCGGGTGGGTGGGAGCGGGGTTTCGCCGGTCCGGCGGCCTGTGGACGGCGAGCCGCCGTCGGTGTCGGGTGGCCAGGATTCGCTGGTGGTGCCCGGGGTTTCGCCGTCGCGGCGCGCCTGCCCCGGAGTGCGCCGGGTGGGTGGCAGCGGAGTTTCGCCGGTCCGGCGCGAGGTTTGACCGCCCCGGCGGCCGGTCGGCGGCGGGGTCTCGCCGCGGCGGCGTGGGGGCGCTGGGGTTTCGCCCGTCTCGCGGCCGGCGGGGGTTCCCTCGGCGTCGCGGGGCGGCAGCGGAGCTTGCCCGGTTCGGCCGGATCGAGGGGATTCGGCCGTGCGGCGGCTCGCCGGGGGTGGGGTGTCCCCGGTGCGGCGGCGGGCCGGCGTCTCGCCGGCGCGGCGTGGTGGCAGGGGGGTTTCGCCCGTGCGGCGGCCGGCCGGGTTGTCGCCGGAGCGGGGCGTGGCGCGGCGCACCGGCTCTTCGGCGCCGGGCCAGGCGGGTTCGTCGCCGGTGCGGGGGCGGCGGGGCCGGGCGGGGGGCGCGGAGGAGTCGTCGGCGACGCGGCGGATGGGGCCGGTGTCGGCGGCGTCGTCGAAGTCGGCGGGGTAGTCGGGCGGTGCCACGGCGCACATCCTGCACTCCGGCCGTGGCCGTCACCCGTACCGGGTGGGGACGACCCGGTCGTATCCGGCGTTTCGCTCAGCCGAGGGCCTGGCGCAGGTGCACGCGGCGGTAGGCGGATGGTGGGGTGTCGAAGTGGTCGAGGAAGGCCTGGCGCAGCGTCTCGGTGGAGCCGAAGCCGCAGCGGCGGGCGATGGCCGCCAGGGGCAGGTCGGTGCCCGCGAGGAGGCGGGCGGCGTGCTCGGCGCGGACGGTGCGCACGTACTTGCCGGGTGTGGTGCCGAGGTGGGCGTCGAACAACCTGGTCAGCTGGCGGGTGCTGATGCCGGCCTGCCGGGCCAGCACGGGTGTGCCCAGGTCGTCGCCCAGGTGTTCGGCGACGAACGCGGTGAGGTCGCGCACCTGGCGGTGCTCGGGCGGCGGGCCGGACAGGAACATGCTCACCTGCGCCTGGTTGCCGGGGCGCTGCAAATACGTCACGAGGGCGCGGGCGGCTTCGCGGGCAAGCGTCGGGCCGTGGTCCTCCTCGACGAACGCCAGCGCGAGGTCCAGCCCGCTGGTGACGCCGGCCGAGGTGTAGACGTCGCCGTGGCGGATGAACAGCGGCACCGGGTCCACCCGCACCGCCGGGTACTTCGCGGCGAGCTGCGCCGCGTACGCCCAGTGCGTGGTCGCGCGACGGCCGCTCAGCAGGCCGGCGGCCGCGAGGACGGTGGAGCCGGTGCAGACCGACGCCGTGCGCGTGCTGTCGCGGGAGAGCCGGCGGACGTGTTCGAGCAGGCGCTCGTCGGCCGCGGCCGCGCGGTGACCGGTCCCGCCGGAGACGACGATCGTGTGCAGCGGCCCCGAAACCTGGTCGAGGCGCACGTGGGGCGTCAGCGTGATGCCGGACTGGCAGCGGAACGGGTGTCCGTCCACAGTGGCCAGCCGCAGGGCGTAGCCGGGGCGCGCGCCGAGCCGGTTGGCGGCGTCGAGCGCGTCGGAGACGCACGCGATGTCGAGCAGCTCGGCGTCGGGGTACCCGACGATCACGACCTGCCGTTCCGGCCCCGGCATGATCGAACGTTAGCAGGTCAGCAGGCCGATCGACATGGTTCGCAGGATTACGGACATCGCCCTCCTCTCTGCGCGCTCGCGGGGGCACGGTGGGAGGCATGACCGAGAAGACGTTCGCCTTTGTCCTCTACCCCGGCCTCACGGTGCTCGACCTCGTGGGCCCGCTCCAGGTGCTGAGCGCGTTCGCCACGGCGGAACCGGACTTCCGCGTGGTGGTCGTGGGCGAGACCCTCGACCCGATCGGCACCGACACGCCCCTGCGGATCGCGCCCAGCCACACGTTCGCCGACGTCCGCGAGCCCTACGGCGTCCTCGTCCCGGGCGGCTCCGCGCCGACCCTGGAGGCGCTCGCGAACCGGCCGCTGATCGACTACCTGGCCACGACCGCCCGCACGGCCGAGCTCATGACGTCCGTCTGCACGGGCGCCCTGCTCCTCGGCGAGGCCGGCCTTCTCGACGGCCGCGAAGCCACCACCCACTGGATGTTCCGCGACCTGCTGCGCGCCTTCGGCGCCACCCCGGTCGCCCGCCGCTGGGTCGACGCCGGCCCCGTGATCACCGCCGCGGGCGTCTCGGCGGGCATCGACCTGGCCCTGCACCTCGTCGACCGCCTCGCCGGCCCCGACGTCGCCCGCACCGTCCAGTTCGGCATCGAATACGACCCCGAGCCGCCACTGGGCCCGCTCGACTGGGAGACCGCGCCGCACGGTGCGCTGAAGCCGTTGCTGGAACACACCCTGGGCGACCACGTGCTGGCCGACCGGCCCGACCTGAAGGCGAAGCTGCTTGCACACGCCTGAGCCGGACGCCCGCGCGAGGGGACCGTTCGCGCGGACGCCTGGTCGGGGTGCGGTGACGGTGGCCGGCTGACTCGGCGGCCGCGGCGCGGCGGGAGTGAGCGCGGCGGGACCGCTCGCGCGGGCCGCACAGGATCGTGGGGCGTGGCACGGCGTTCGGCGAACGGCCGCTCGCCGAGCGGTGGTCGAGCGCGACGGCACGATTCGCGATGAGCCACGTCGGCCGGGCGAGCCGCGTAGCCCACCAGCCGGCCTGTCGGCCGTGGGCTGGTGCGAAGGGACCGCTCGCGCCGACTGCTGAGGCTGGCCACTGTGCGAGGCGCATGCTCACCTGGGTGTGGACGAGGGCCGGAGTGAGCGGACGGTTCGCGCTTGACCGATCGGGCCGACCACCGCGCGAGGTGCACGCGCGCCCGGCCTGCTGGCCAAGGGCTGGCGTGAAGGGACGGTTCGCGCCCGGTTGATCAGGCTGAGCGCGGCCCAAGGCGCATGCCTGCGCGGGTGCAACGGCGAGTCGGGCCGAAGGGACCGTTCGCGCCCAACTGATCGGACCGGCCATCGCGCGAGGTGCATGCTTGCCTGGGTGTAGGCAAGGGCCGGCGCGAAAGGACCGTTCGCACCAACCCGGCCCCGAGCACCCTTCCAACGGGGTGGGCCATCCGGGTGAGGGCCGTCCGAACCGGCGGGAACGGAGGGTCGCGCAGGTACTTTCGGGGCGCTCGATCAGGTGACGTGCGGCCCGTGGGGAGCTTGCGGTGCGGTTCCAGGTCCTCGGTCCGCTGGCGGCGACCGTCGCGTTGCCGTCGGCGGCGCAGCCGCGGCGGTTGCTCGCGTTGTTGCTCGCGCGGCCCAACGAGGTGGTCGGGCGGGCGACGATCGTCGACGAGCTGTGGCCCGACGGGGCGCCGCCGAGTGCGGCGGCGATCGTTCAGGTGACGGTGTCGAAGCTGCGCAAGGCGTTGTCGCCCGGGCTGGCGGCGGACGACCCCGCGCAGCGGCTCAGGTCGGGGCCGCGCGGGTACGCCCTGAGCGTGGCCGAGGGGGAGCTCGACGCGGCGGAGTTCGTCGCGCTGGCGTCGGCCGGGCTGGCGGCCGAGGACGCGAAAGCGAAGCAAGAGCTGCTCACTCGGGCGCTCGCGTGCTGGCGGGGTGGGGCGTTCTGCGACGTCGCGACGGGACCGCTCGTCGAGGCGCACGAGGTGTGGCTGGAGGACCGCCGCCGGACGGTCCTGCTGCAGCTGGCGGAGCTGCAGCTCGCCGAGGGCGACGGTCAGGCCGTGGTGTACCGGCTCGCCCCCGTCGTGGCCGCGCGGCCCGCCGACGAACGGCTCGCCGGCCGCCTCGCCGGGGCGCTGGCGGGCCTGGGCCGCCGCGACGCCGCGCTCGACGTGCTGCGCCGCACGCGCCGCGCGCTGTGGGACGAGGCCGGCGTGGTGCCGGGGCCGGAGCTCGACGCGCTGTACCGCCGCATCGCCGGCGCCGAGTGGACGGCAGGCGGCCCGCCCGCGCAGCTGCCCGCACCGGTGCCCGACTTCACGGGCCGCGCAACGGAACTCGCGGCCGTCTCGCGGCACCTGCGCGCGCCCGCGCCGGTCGTGGTCCACGGCGCCGCCGGGGCGGGCAAGAGCGCGCTCGCCGTGCAGGCCGCGTGGCGGGCGCGGCGCCGCTTCCCCGACGGGCAGCTCGTGGCCGACCTCGCCACCACCGAACCCCGCGACGTCCTCGTCGCCTTCCTGCGCGCCCTCGGCGCCGCCACGGCCGAGCTCACCGGCGACCTCACCGCGCTCGTGGCCGCCTGGCGCAGCCACACCGTCGACCGGCGCCTGCTCGTCCTGCTCGAAAACGCGCGCACCGAGGCCCAGATCCGCCCGCTGCTGCCGAGCGGCTCCGGCTGCGGCGTCCTCGTGACGGCGCGGCGGCCGTTGCCGGGATTGGTGGCGGCAAGGCCCGTTCCCGTCGGTGAACTGTCCACTGTGGACGCCACGACGCTGCTCGCCGCCGTCGCCGGCGAAGCGCGGATCGCGGCCGAGCCCGCCGCCGCCGGCGAAGTGGTCGCGCGCTGCGCCGGGCTTCCCCTCGCGCTGCGCGTCGCGGGGCTGCGGCTCGCCACCCGGCCCCATCTCCGGATCGCGGACCTCGCCGCCCGCCTCGGCGACGACCGTCGCGCCCTCGACGAGCTCGCCGCCGGCGACGTCAGCGTCCGCGCGGCCGTCCTCCCGGCCCTGCGCGACTGCCCGGGCGAAGACCGCGATCTCCTGCGCCTGCTCGGCTTGTTCCGCCGGCCCGTGCCCGACTGGTGCGCCGCCGCGCTGCTCGCCACCCGCCCCGCCGAAGTCCGCGACCGCCTCGAAACCCTGGCCGACACCCACCTCCTGGTCGCCGACGAGCACGGCCGCCACGGCGTGCCCCGCTTCGTCCGCCTCGGCCTCGCCCGGCTGCCCGGTGAACCCGACCCCGCCGCGGTCGACCGCGCCCTCGAAGCCGTCCTGGCCCTCGCCGAACGCGTGCTTTCCGTACTGGACAAGGGTTTCGAACCGGCCGGACCGCCGTTCGCGCAGCCGGACGCCGCCGCGGCCCGGCTCGCCACCGCCGACCCCGACGCTTGGCGCCGCCGGGAAACCGAGCTCGTCGCCACGGCCGCCCGGCTCGCCGGCCGCCACCACCGGCACGCACTGGCCGCCCGCCTCTCCGACGCGTGCGCGGCCCTGGCCGGCACGCCGTGGCTCGGCCGCTCCGCGAGGGCGGTCTCGGTCGTCGGCCTCGCCGCGGCCCGCCGCCTCGGCGACCGCCCGGCCGAGGCGGGCAAGCTGTTCACCCTCGCCTCCGTCCACTGGCAGCTCGGCCGCTCGCGCCAGGCCCGTACCTACTTCGCCATGGCCGGCGCGCGCTTCAAAGCCCTCGGTGACCCGCGCGGCCGCGGCGCCGCCCTGGTCGCGCTGGCCGACCTCGACGCCGACGCCGGCCAGGCCGAGCTCGCCGTCGAAGAGCTGCGCGAAGCCCTGGAACTCCTGCGTGCGTGTGGCGACGTCCGGGGCCAGGCCATCGCGGCCGCGCAGTTCGGCGGCCTGTCGGAGGACCTCGGCGACGTCCGCCGGGCCGTCGAGAGCTTCGAAGCCGCGCTCCTGCTCGCCGGCGACTGCGCGGGCCGCTGGCACGACCAGGTCGCCAAGCGCTACGCCGACGTGCTCCGCCGCCACGGCCGCACCGACCGCGCGGCCGACCTGCTGACGGGCGCGCTCGGCGGCGCCGTCCGCACCCGCGAACGCCACTGGGAGGCCCACGTCCTGCGCAGCCTCGGCGACCTCCACACCGACGCCGGCGAGGTCGCCGAAGGCGAACGCTGCCTCACGCGTTCGCTCGACCTGTTCGAGCAGATCGGCCACCGGCACGCGGCCGCCTACACCCACCGCAGCCTCGCCGAGACCCGCCTGCGCGCGGCCGACCCGGCGGGCGCGCAGCAGCACCTGCGCCGCGCCATGGCCGTGTTCCGCGACCTGCGCGACCGCCGCGGCACCGGCTACGCGCTGCTGAGCCTCGGCAAGCTTCAGGCCCGCGCGGGCGAAGCACCCCGGGCCCTCGCCGGCGCCGCGGACGTCTTCCGCGAGCTCGGCTTCCCGCTGTGGGAGCTGCGCGCGTTGCGCGAGCTCAACGCCGCTTCGAGTGATTCACCCGCCGGCGACCGGGCCTGTGAAGTCTTGGCGAAGATCAGGACCTGACGCACACGCCGGCGTCGCCGCGGCACCGGCGTTTGGCGTTCGTATGGAGCCGCGCACTTGGCTTCCCCTCGTCGAAAGTCCCCACGAGGAGGCAAGTCATGCGCGTTCCTCCGATGCTGCCCCAGGCGGCCGTCGGACTGGCCGCCGCGGCGGCCATGACGGTGCTCGGCACGGCCGCGGCTTCGGCCGCGCCCGCCGTCACCAAGCTGACGCAGGCCCAGGCGGCGTCGCAGCTGTCGGCGGCGGGTGTCACGCACTCGTCCAGCGGCGGGTGCACCACGCGGTCGAACTCCACCTGCACGTCGTTCGAGCAGATCAACCAGACCACCGTCAGCGGCGTGATCACGCTCAAGCGCGCCAGCGGCTGCGCGATCAACATCACCGGCGGCACCGAGGTCGGCCACGCCTCGGGCACCTACAGCCACTACAACGGCTACAAGGTGGACATCTCGCACAACAGCTGCATCGACGGCTACATCAAGAACAACTTCTCCTACATCGGCCTCCGCGGCGACGGCTACCCGCAGTGGCAGGCCCCCTCCAGCAACCTCTACTGCGACGAGGGCAACCACTGGGACATCACCTACTACACCACCGGCGGCTGATCGGACCGGCCGCGCGGCCGGCCGGGGACTGCCCACCACTGAGGGCGATGGGCAGTCCCCGGCCCGGCCCAGCAGCACCGATGACCGTTCCGCACCCGTTCGCTCACTCTGGGTGATTCGTGAGGTCGCCCACGCGTGCGCCGCACGGGGGTTGACCGCATCCGCGGAGCGCGTACCGTCGAACCAATGCCCCAGCGCCGAGGGGATTCCGGCCTCACCCTGCTCACCACCGTCCGCGACGACCTCGTGCTCGTCACCGCCGCGGGCGAGATCGACGCGGCCTCGGTCGGCGACTTCCGGACGGTGCTCGCCGAAGCGTGCGTGGTGGGGGAGAAGCTCGTGGTCGACCTCTCGCGCGTCGGGTTCCTCAGCTGCGCCGGCCTGCGCGTGCTGGAGGAGACGAGCCGCACGCGCCCCGCGTTGTCCGTGGTCGCGACCGGACGCCTCGTGCTGCGGGTCTTCGACGTCACGGGCGCCGCCCAGGCCCTGGACGTGCGGCCGCGGCTCGTGGACGCCTGCGCGGCCGCCCGCGCCTAGACCGGCCGCCGAACGGGTGGAGATCACCCGGGCCCGTGTCGAGCCCCGCCGATCGTGGGTACTCCACTCGTGAACCCGATCAAGGGAACCCGACTACGGCGAGGTGATCCGGGATGTCCACCACGACCGAACGCACCGGCGCGAACGGCGCCGTCGGCGCACTGGTCGGCGGCGCCGCCGGGCTGGCCGTGCTGGCCGGCCTGTACTTGATCATCGGCCCGTGGCTCGCGCGGTTCGGCGGCGCGGCCGAGCTCGCGATCAGCAACACGGTGGCCGGTCTGGCGATCATCGTGCTCGCCGCCGTGCGAGCGCGCACCACGCGCCCGCAGGCCCTCACGTGGGTTCTGCCGGTGCTCGGCGTCTGGGCCGCGGTGTCCCCGCTGGTCCTGCGCTACGGCGACGAGACCGCGCCCTCGGCGGGCGCGCTGACGGGCAACCTCATCGCCGGCGCCGTCGTGCTGCTGGCCGGCATCGCGCTGTGTCTGCGCCGCCCGGCTACCCGGGCTCGCTGAGCAGCCCGCGCCAGCGCGGCGCAGACTTCGGCCCGTGCACGACCTCCGCGGCGAGCACGGGCCGCACCCAGCGCGCGTCGGGGTGGTCCGGCACGTCGGCGAACGGCGGCTCCGGTTGCTCCAGCTGCGCGAGCGCTGCGGCGAGCGAGCCGAGTTCCTCTTCGGAGAAGCCGACCCCGACACTGCCCGCGTAGCGCAGGCCGGCGCCGTCGGGCACGGCCAGCAGCAGTGACCCGAACGTCCGTGCTCGCCGGCCGCCGCCGGGGCGCCAGCCCGCAATGAGCACCCGGCGTACGTCCGGCGACTCCACGAACAGCCAGTCCGTGTTCGCCCGGCCCGGCCGGTACGGGCTGCTCCGGCGTTTCGCGAGAAGGCCGGGCAGGCCGTGGTCGCGGCTCGCCCGCGCGACCGCGCCCCCGTCGCCGAGGTGGGTCGGCGGCACCTGCCAGTGGTCGCCGGCGAGGCCCAGGTCGTCGAGCAGCTCGCGGCGTTCCACGTAGGGCAGGTCGAGCCGCGAGCGGCCGTCGAGGTGCAGCACGTCGGAGACGAAGAAGAACGCGGGATGCCGGTCCCCGAGCCGGCGCGCCGTCGCGGGGTCCGCTTCCGCCCGGCGGCGCAGCCCCTGCGGGTCCGGCCGGCCCGCGGCGAACACCACGATCTGCCCGTCCAGCAACGCTTCCGTGGAGCCCAGCTGCGCGGCGAGACCACGTAGCTCCGGGTAGCGCGCGGTCACGTCGGCGCCGGTCTCGTCGGCGGCGGTCACGCGTGCGCCGCCCGCGCGCACGAGCGTGCGCCGACCCGGCCACGCGAACTCGTAGGCCCAGTCCCCGTCCTCGGCCGCCGGCGGCATGCGTCCCGGCCGGGCGGGCATCGGCGCCAGGAAGCGCGGCGTCTCCTCGTGGCCGGGCTCGGCGGGGTCGAGACGGCGCAGCCGCCAGCCGTCCGTCCCGTCGGCTTCGGCGCCGCCGCGGTCGAGCTCGTAGCGGCCGCGCAGGCGTTCGCCGTACAGCACGAACTCGATGTGGTGGTCCTGCCAGTGCACGGTTTCGTAGCGGCCGCGGTCCCACGTCTCGACCGTTCCGGCGCCGTACTCGCCGGCCGGGATCTCGCCTTCGAAGTCCGCGTAGTCCACCGGCTGGTCGTCGATGCGGATGGCAAGGCGCCCGCGGCCGGGGGAGCGGGGCAGGCCGCGGGGGACGGTCCACGACGTGAGCACGCCGCCGCGTTCCAGGCGGAAATCCCAGTGCAGCTGCGACGCGCGGTGCTCCTGGACCACGAACACGCCACTGTTCTCGACCGGGTGCCGGTCGGCAGGATGCGTCTCGACGGGATGGTGGTCGACCGGGTGTTCGAGGACCGGTTCGGAAGCCTGGCCGAGTGCGCGTCGGCGCCGGCGTTCGGCGAGTTCGTCCGCCATCGCAGGCGTGGCACCCCCGTCCCTTCGGGTGCGCCCACTTTAGCGCCCGCTCACGCCAGTACGCGCTCCAGCCACGCCTGCCAGGCCTTGCTTTCCTGGTCGACGTCGGCGTCGGCGGCGAACAGGTGGTGCCCGATCGCGATCGGCATCCCCAGTCCCGACCGCTCGTGGAAGCGGTAGAGCGCGTCCGGGGTCCGGATGCCCGCGTAGTGCGGGGTCGTGTAGTCGAGGATTCCGTCGACCGTCCCCACGCCGTCGACCGCGAACCGCACCGGCCGCCCGGCCTCGGGTGTGTCCGGCAGTCCCAGCGCGTGCACGAGCTTCTGCCAGGCGTCGAGCGAAGCCGACGACTCCGGGCCGCTCGCGATCACGAACCGCGCGCGGCGGCCGGGGAAGTGCCGCAGGAGCTGGCCGAGCGTGTGCAGGTACATGTCCCAGCCGCGGCTGAAGCCCTCGTGGTACTCCTCGCCCCAGTCCTGCGCGGTGAAGCCGTGGTGGATGAAGCGCAGCACCGACGTGCCGCCCTCGGCCGCCTCCACGAGAAACTCGAACGCGTCGAAGCTGCCGTCGTGCGCCGGCGTGGCGCGGTAGGCGAAGCACCGTGGCGGCTCCCACGTGGTGATCTCGGCTTCGCTGGTGAACTCGCCCATGGTGAAGCGGACGCGCCGGGCCTGCGCGTCGACCTCGTGCTTGCCCATGAACCACGAGTCGATGCCCGGCCCGGTGGCCACGGCGTCCCACACGTCCTCCGGGGGCGCGGGCAGACGGACCTGCTTGGTTACGTCGAACTCGTGGGTCATGACCGGTTCCTCCTCACCTGACGGGAATCCCACCGTGTCATTGACAAGAATAGTTGTCAAGGGCGAGCGACGTTCACCGGGAGGTGCGAGACTGCCGGGGAACCGAGGAAAGGACCGCTCATGGCGACCGTGGCCGACCAGCTGATCGACGTTCTCGTGCAGTCCGGCGCGCGCCGCATCTACGGCGTGGTGGGCGACAGCCTCAACCCCGTGGTCGACGCCGTGCGCCGCACCGGCGGCTCGGCGCGCGGCGGGATCGACTGGGTGCACGTGCGCAACGAGGAGGCCGGCGCGTTCGCCGCGGCCGCGGAGGCGCAGCTCACCGGCGAGCTGGCCGTGTGCGCGGGCAGCTGCGGCCCGGGCAACCTGCACCTGCTGCAAGGGATCTACGACGCCCACCGCTCGGGCGCGCCGGTGCTCGCGCTCGCGTCGCACATCCCGTCGACGCAGATCGGCACCGGCTTCTTCCAGGAGACGCACCCGCAGCAGCTGTTCGCGGAGTGCTCGCACTACTGCGAGCTGGTGAGCGGACCGGAGCAGATGCCGCGGCTCGCGCGGATCGCGGTGCAGAACGCCGTGGGCCGGCGCGGCGCGGCCGTGCTGGTGCTGCCCGGCGACGTCTCGCACGAGTCCGCCGTGAACCCGACGGGCGTGTCCGCGCCGCTGGGCACCCCGCCGGCCATCGTGCCCGCCGCGGCCGACGTCGACCGGCTCGTGGAGCGGATCAACCGCGCCGAGAAGGTGATGATCATGGCCGGTGCGGGCTGCCGCGATGCCCACGAAGACCTCCTCGCGCTGGCCGACACGATCGGCGCGCCCGTCGGGCATTCCCTGCGGGGCAAGGAATACGTGCAGTACGACAACCCGTTCGACGTCGGCATGAGCGGCCTGCTCGGCTACGGCTCCTGCTACGACGCGATGCACGAGGCCGACCTCGTGCTGCTGCTCGGCACCGACTTCCCGTACGACACGTTCCTGCCGCAGCGCAACACCGTGCAGGTGGACATCGACCCCGCCCGCATCGGCCGCCGCTCGGTGCTCGAGTTCGGCGTGCTGGGCGACGTCGGCGCCACGATCCGCGCCGCGCTGCCGCGGCTCCGGCGGCGGGAGGACCGCTCGTTCCTGCACAGCATGCTGCACAAGCACGAACGCAGCCTGCAGCGCGTGGTCGACGCGTACACCAGCGACGTCGCGCAGCGCGTGCCGCTGCACCCGGAGTACGTCGCCGACATCCTCGACGAGGAGGCCGCCGACGACGCGGTGTTCACCGTGGACACCGGAATGGGCAACGTCTGGGCGGCCCGCTACGTCACGCCCAACGGCCGGCGCCGGCTGATCGGCTCGTTCGTGCACGGCAGCATGGCCAACGCCCTGCCCCACGCCATCGGCGTGCAGTCGGCCGCGCCGGGCCGCCAGGTCGTGGCTATGTGCGGTGACGGCGGGCTGGCGATGCTGATGGGGGAGCTGCTCACGCTGAAGACCCACGCGCTGCCCGTGAAAGCCGTGGTGTTCAACAACTCCTCGCTCGGCATGGTGAAGCTCGAGATGCTCGTGGACGGCCTGCCGGAATTCGGCACCGACCACGACTCGGTCGACTTCGCCGCCATCGCCCGCGCGTCCGGCCTGCATTCGCGCCGCGTCGAGAAGCCGGCCGATGTGCGCGACGGTATCCGCGAGATCCTCGACCACGACGGCCCCGCGGTGCTCGACGTCGTGACCGACCCCAACGCGCTGTCGATCCCGCCGAACATCACCGCCGCCCAGGTACGCGGCTTCGCGCTCGCCGCGAGCCGCACCGTCCTCGGCGGTGGCGTGGGCAAGATGCTGCAGCTCGCGAAGTCCAACCTGCGCAACGTGCCCCGCCTGTAAAACACGGCCCGGAAAAGAGTCCGGGGCGGCGCCGCCGTGGTTCACCACAGCGGCACCGCCCCGGACCGAGCACCTCGAACGATCAGTCCGTCTCGGCCATCGCCTCGGCGAACTGCGCCGCGTACAGACGGGAGTACGCGCCGCCCGCGTGCAGCAGGGTTTCGTGGTCGCCCTGCTCCACGATGCGGCCCGCTTCCATCACGAGGATCACGTCGGCGTCGCGGATCGTGGACAGGCGGTGGGCGATCACGAAGCTCGTGCGGCCCTCGCGCAGCGAGTTCATCGCGCGCTGGATGAGCACCTCCGTGCGCGTGTCCACGGAGCTGGTCGCCTCGTCGAGGATGAGGATGGCCGGTTTCGCGAGGAACGCCCGCGCCACCGTGATCAGCTGCTTCTCGCCGGCGCTGACCGAGCCGCCCTCGTCGTCGAGCACCGTGGCGTACCCATCGGGCAGGGTGCGCACGAAGCGGTCGACGTACGTCGCCGTGGCCGCTTCGACGACCTGCTCGTGGGTCACCTCGTCGGCCCCGTAGGCGATGTTCTCCTCGATGGTGCCACCGAACAGCCACGCGTCCTGCAGGACCATGCCGGTCTTGTCGCGCAGCTCCTCGCGGTCCATCTTCGCGATGTCCACACCGTCGAGCGTGATGCGCCCGCTGTCGATCTCGTAGAACCGCATGAGCAGGTTCACCAGCGTGGTCTTGCCGGCACCGGTCGGGCCGACGATCGCGACGGTCTGGCCCGGCTCCACCGTGAGCGAGAGGTCCTCGATCAGCGGGGTGTCCTCGAGGTAGCGGAAGGACACGTCGTGGAACTCGACCTTGCCGTGCACCACGGCCGGGCGCTGCGGGTCCGCCGGCTCGGGCTCCTGCTCCTTCGCGTCGAGCAGCGCGAACACCCGCTCGGCCGAGGCGACACCGGACTGCAGCAGGTTCGCCATGCTCGCGATCTGGGTCACCGGCTGGCTGAACTGGCGCGAGTACTGGATGAACGCCTGCACGTCGCCCAGCGTCAGGCTGCCCGACGCCACCCGCAGCGCGCCGATCACGGCCACCAGCACGTAGTTCAGGTTGCCGATGAACATCATCGCCGGCTGGATCGTGCCGGAGATGAACTGCGCCCGGAAGCTCGCGTTGTACAGCGTGTCGTTCTGCTCGCGGAACGTCGTTTCCGCCTCTTCGCGCCGGCCGAAGACCTTCACCAGCGAGTGGCCGGTGTACATCTCCTCGATGTGCGCGTTGAGCTTCCCGGTCGTCGCCCACTGCTTGATGAACTGCGGTTGCGCGCGCTTGCCGATCTTGGCCGCGATGAACACCGACGCGGGCACGGTCAGCAGCGCGATGACCGCGAGCAGCGGGGAGATCAGGAACATCATCACCAGCACGCCGATCACCGTCAGCACCGACGTGACGATCTGCGAGAGCGTCTGCTGCAGCGACTGCGCGAGGTTGTCGATGTCGTTGGTGACGCGGCTGAGCACCTCGCCGCGCGGCTGGCGGTCGAAGTAGCGCAGCGGCAGCCGCGCCAGCTTCTCCTCCACGTCGCGGCGCAGCGAGTACACCGCGCCCTGCACGAGGCTCGTCGTCAGGCGCGCCTGGATCAGGCCGAAGAACGACGCGATCACGTACAGCGCCAGCACGATCAGCAGCACCTGGCCCACGGCCGTGAAGTCGATGCCCTGGCCCGGCACGATGTCGGCGCGCGCGAAGATGTCCGCCAGCGTGGTGTTGCCCTGCGCCCGCAGGCCCGCGACCACCGCGTCCTTCGTGACGCCGGCGGGCAGGTTCTTGCCGATCACGCCCGCGAAGATCAGGTCGGTGGCGCGCGCGAGGATCTTCGGCCCGATCACGGTCAGCGCGACGCTCAGCGTGCCGAGCACCAGCACCCCGATCAGCGCCGCGCGCTGCGGCCGCAGCAGGCGCAGCAGCCGGGCCAGCGACCCCTTGAAGTCCATGGCCTTCTCCGGCGGCATGCCGCCGGCCATGAACCGCCCCGGCCCCGCGGCCGGCGCGACGTTCTTGTTGCGCGCCGCCGTCGGCCGTTCGCCGACCTCCGTCGCGACGGCTCCCGTGGTGCCCTCTTCCTCGCTCACGCCGCCTCCTGCTCGGTCAGCTGCGAAAGCACAATCTCGCGATACGTTTCGTTGCCGTCCATCAGTTCGTGGTGGGTTCCGGTGCCGACGACGCGCCCGTCGTCGAGGACGATGATGCGGTCGGCGCCCCGGATGGTGCTCACGCGCTGCGCGACGATGACCACCGTCGCCTCGCGGGTCTCGTCGGTCAGCGCGCGGCGCAGCGCCGCGTCGGTGGCGTAGTCCAGTGCGCTGAACGAGTCGTCGAACAGGTAGATCTCCGGTTTGTGCACCAGCATCCGCGCGATGGCGAGCCGCTGGCGCTGCCCGCCCGAGACGTTCGTGCCGCCCTGGGCGATCGGGGAGTCGAGCCCCTGGGGCATCTTCTGCACGAAGTCCTTGCCCTGCGCCACTTCCAGCGCGTGCCAGAGCTCCTCGTCGGTCGCGTCGGGGTTGCCGTAGCGCAGGTTGCTCGCCACCGTGCCCGCGAACAGATACGGCTTCTGCGGAACCATCCCGACGGCCGAGGCGAGCACCGCCGGGTCGAGCTCGCGCACGTCGACGCCGTCCACGCGGACGGTGCCGGCGGTGGCGTCCATGAGCCGGGGGATCAGGTTGAGCAGCGTGGTCTTGCCGCTGCCGGTGCTGCCGATCACGGCGGTGGTCTCACCGGGGCGCGCGAGCAGCGAGATGTCGCGCAGCACCGCCTTCTCCGCGCCGGGGTAGCAGAACTCGACGCCGGTCAGCTCCAGCACGCCGTGCACGCGGCCGGGGGAGACCGGCTTCAGCGGCGGGCGGACGCTCGACTCGGTGTCGAGGACCTCGGAGATGCGCTCGGCGCTCACCTCGGCGCGCGGTACCATCATGAACATGAACGTGGCCATCATGACCGACATCAGGATCTGCAGCAGGTAGGCCAGGAACGCGGTGAGCGCGCCGATCTGCATCGAGCCGCTCTCGATGCGGTGCCCGCCGAACCACAGGACCGCGACGCTCGAGACGTTGACCACCAGCATCACGGTGGGGAACATCAGCGCCATCAGCCGGCCGACGCGCAGCGACACGGTGAGCAGCTCGTCGTTGGCCTGGCCGAAGCGCTCGCGCTCGCGCTTGTCGCGCACGAACGCGCGGATCACGCGGATGCCCATGATCTGCTCGCGCATCACCTGGTTGATCTTGTCGATGCGCACCTGCATGAGCCGGAACGCCGGGCGCATGCGGGCGATGATCAGCCCGACGGCGACGCCCAGCACGGGCACGATCACCAGCAGCAGGGACGAGAGCGGCACGTCCTGGTTCAGCGCCAGGACGATGCCGCCGACGCACATGATCGGCGCCGACACCATCAGCGTCAGCGTCATCAGCACGAGCATCTGGACCTGCTGCACGTCGTTGGTCGTGCGGGTGATGAGCGAGGGCGTGCCGAACTGGCCGACCTCGCGGGCGGAGAAGTCCTGGACCCGGTGGAACACCGAGCCGCGCACGTCGCGGCCCAGGGACATGGCGGTGCGCGCGCCGAAGTAGACGGCGCCGATCGAGCCGGCGATCTGCACGAGCGTGACCAGCAGCATCATCCCGCCGATCCGCATGATGTAGCCGGTGTCGCCCTTCACGAGCCCGTTGTCGACGATGTCGGCGTTGAGCGTCGGCAGGTACAGCGCGGCGAGGGTCTGGATCAACTGCAGGACGACGACCAGCCAGATGGCCGTCTTGTAGGGGCGCAGATGACTGCGCAACAGGCGGATCAGCACGGGTCGGTTCTCCCCCAGGGTGGTGTTCTGTGGTGGTGTGTCCGGTTCGGACGGTTCGGTTGTGGAATTGTGGTGCGGTTCGGGCGGTTCACGACGCCGGGTGGTTCATGAAACCCCGGTGTTTCATGAAGCTACGGTGCGTGCCGTGGTGGTCGCGGCGGCCGCGGTCAGCGTGGGCATGCCCGCAGATGCTTCCCGCAGCAGGTTCACGAACGTGGGCAGGAACTCGGTGTCCGGTCCGGAGGTCAGCCACGTGTGGAACGAGATACGGAAAGCGCTCTGTACGATCCCCGCGAGCATCCTCGCGTGCAACGGATTTGCGGTGCTGCCCGCCCGTTCGGCCACGGCTTCGGCCAGCACGCGTTCCACGGTGGCGTGCGCGCGCAGCATTTCGGCGAACAGCCCCGCGTTGCGGAGCATGTCCCGCATGCGGTGCACGTCCTCGCGCCGGGGCGCGCCGTCGCGGGTGGCCTGCACGACCGCGGCGTTGATCACGGCCTCCCACAGCGGCTCGTGGGCCGGCCGGGCCCGCAGTGCCTCCCGGATCCGCTCCTGCTGCGCGACGATGAACGAGCAGACGGCCTCCTCCTTGCTGGAGAAGTAGTTGTTGAAGGTGCGCGGCGACACGCCGACCTCGCTCGCGATGTCCTCGACCCGCAGCTGGTCCAGGCCGCGCTCGAGCGCGAGCCGCAGCGCCGCGGAACCCAGCGCCTGCCGGGCCGCCAGCTTCTTGCGTTCGCGCAGCCCGAGCACGGGCTCCGCGGGTTCGGAGGTCATGCGAGCCAGCGTAGCAAAAGTGCGGGGCACGCAATAAACTGCGTGCCCCGCACTTTTGTGCGGCGGGAGTTTTCGGCGCAGCCGCTACCCCGGGTGACCGGCTCGGGCGGGTCACCGCAGGTCAGGCTGGGCCGGTCGGGACCCGCGCCGACCGGCGGGACTGTCGGGATCGGATGATCCGGGCTACGGTTGTTACCGAGCGTGAGTGGAGGACCGGCGGACGGCGGAGGAGCGCGCATGCGGTCGATGTGGAAGGGCTCGGTCTCGTTCGGGCTGGTCAGCATCCCGATCCAGCTGTACGCGGCCACGGAGAACAAGAACGTCTCGCTGCGCCAGGTGCACGAGTCGGACGGCGGCCGCATCCAGTACAAGCGCTTCTGCTCGGTCGACGGGCAGGAGGTGCCCTACGCCGAGATCGCCAAGGGCTACGAGCTGCCCGACGGCGAGATGGTCGTGATCACCGACGCCGACCTGGCCGACCTGCCGCTGGCCACGCAGCGCACGATCGACGTGCTGGAGTTCGTGCCGCTCGAGTCGATCGACCCGATCCAGTTCGACAAGACCTACTACCTCGAGCCGCAGAAGAACGCCGTCAAACCGTACGTCGTGCTGCGCGACGCCCTGCACAAGGCCGGTCACGTGGCGATCGCCAAGGTCGCCGTGCGCCAGCGCGAGAGCCTGGCCCTGCTGCGGGTGGTGTCCGACGTGCTCGTGATGACGACGATGCTCTGGCCCGACGAGGTGCGCACGCCCGATTTCCCGTTCCTGCGCGAAGATCCGCCCCAGGTGCGCCCGCAGGAGCTCACCATGGCCGGCTCGCTCATCGATTCGCTGGCGGAACCGGTGTTCGAGTCCGAAAAGTACACCGACGGCTACCGCGAGGCGCTCGAATCCGTGATCGAGGCCAAGGTCTCGGGCAACGAGACGACGAAACCCGGGGCGGTGGCGGCGAAAGCCGACGTGGTCGACCTCATGGCGGCACTGGAGGCGAGCGTCTCCGAAGCCCGCAAGTCGCGCTCGGCCGCGCCGGCCAAGAGCACCTCCTCGCGTTCGCGCAAGGCCGCACCGGACGAAGAGAAACCGGCCAAGAAGGCCGCCCCGCGCGCCCGCCGGCCGAAGAGCGCCTGAGCGCAGTTTTCCCGCCGAGCCGCCGAAATCCCCGCCGGTCCGAGATCACCGGACCGGGTGCGGCGACACGCCGCCCGTATGCCAGACTCTGGCGCTCACCGGTGGTAGCAAGAAGCTGTCCGGTCCGAGATGAGCCGGGTTCGAACAGCACCGGTTCGAGAGCACGAGAGCGGAAGGCGGCCTGAGCATGGAGTGCGCGTTCTGCACCAGCGGGATCGACCACTGTCACGGCACCCTGGTGGTTCACCCGGACGGCGGGTTCGCCGAGTGCACGGACGAGAGCTGCGCGGACCTCGACCGCGTCCGCCACGCCCTGATCATCGACTGCCACACCGTCGACGCGGAGTGCTCCTGCACGCTCGCCGTCGAGGTGGAGGCGGAGCTTCGGCAGGCTTCCTGAGCCCTCCCGCGGCCCAGTGACCGTGAAGGCCTCGTTCCCCGGCAGCCCGGGGAACGAGGCCTTCACGGTTTTCCGCCGAAGGATTCCCCTCGGCCCCCGATCCTTACCCGATCGTGTATGCAGCTGTGTACACCGGCTTGGCGATGTGCTAACACTAACGAGGTCCTTCGGCTCTCCCTCCCCCTCGGAGCCGGAGGACCCCTTATTTCCGGCCTCCGGTCTCCGCCGGGGCGGCCCGGGCCCGTAGCGGTGGCTCAGTAGCGGTAGTGCTCCAGCTTGTACGGGCCGGCCGCGTCCACGCCGATGTACTCCGCCTGCTCCTTCGTGAGCTTCGTCAGCTTCACGCCCAGCGCGTCGAGGTGCAGCCGCGCCACCTTTTCGTCGAGCAGCTTCGGCAGGCGGTGCACGCCCACCGGGTACTCGCCGGGCTTGGTGAACAGCTCGATCTGCGCGATCGCCTGGTTCGCGAACGAGTTCGACATCACGAACGACGGGTGCCCGGTGGCGTTGCCGAGGTTCATGAGCCGGCCCTCGGACAGCACGATGATCGAGTGCGCCGGGCGACCGCCGTCCGCGGGGAAGGCCCACTCGTGCACCTGCGGCTTGATCTCCAGCTTGCGGATGCCCGCCACCTTGGCGAGGCCGGCCATGTCGATCTCGTTGTCGAAGTGGCCGACGTTCGCGACGATCGCGTTGTGCTTCATCCGCGCCATCTGCGCGGCGGAGATGATGCCGAAGTTGCCCGTGGTGGTGAGGAAGATGTCGCCGCGCTCCACGACGTCGTCCAGCTCGACCACGTCGAGGCCCTCCATCGCCGCCTGCAGCGCGCAGATCGGGTCGATCTCCGTGACCACCACGCGGGCGCCCTGGCCGCGCAGCGCCTCGACGGCGCCCTTGCCGACGTCGCCGTAACCGCACACGACGGCGAGCTTGCCGCCGATCATCACGTCGGTGGCGCGGTTGAGGCCGTCGACCATCGAGTGGCGGATGCCGTACTTGTTGTCGAACTTGGACTTCGTCACCGAGTCGTTCACGTTCATCGCCGGGAACAGCAGCGTGCCCTCGGTCGCGAGCTTGTAGAGCCGCTTGACGCCGTTGGTGGTCTCCTCGGTCACGCCGCGGACCTCGCCGGCGATGCGCGTGAAGCGCTTCGGGTCGGCGGCGAGGCTCTCGGCGAGCGTGCGCAGGACGATCGCGTACTCCTCGGCGTCGGCGTCCGTGGCGGCCGGCACGGCGCCCGCGGCTTCGAACTCGACTCCCTTGTGGACGAGCAGCGTCGCGTCGCCGCCGTCGTCCAGGATCATGTTGGGGCCCTGGCCGTCGGCGAAGCGGAAGAGCAGGTCGGTGCACCACCAGTACTCGTCGAGCGTCTCGCCCTTCCACGCGAACACGGGCGTGCCCTCGGGCCGTTCGGCCGTCCCGTTCGGGCCGACGACGACGGCGGCCGCCGCCTCGTCCTGGGTGGAGAAGATGTTGCAGGACACCCAGCGCACGTCGGCGCCCAGCGCCACGAGGGTCTCGATCAGCACGGCGGTCTGCACGGTCATGTGCAGCGAGCCGGCGATGCGGGCGCCCTTCAGCGGCTGCGCCTCGGCGAACTCGCGCCGGATCGCCATCAGGCCCGGCATTTCGTGCTCGGCCAGGCGCAGCTGCGTCCGCCCGGCCTCGGCGAGCGCCAGATCGGCCACTGCGAACTCGAGTCCGCCGACGTTCTGCAGTTTCGGGCTCATCGTTGTTCCGCTCCCATTCGGTGTGGTTTCTGTTTCAGGGCACGGGGAATCGCGGCACCACCGGGTTCGGCGGCACCGGGCTCACCCGGGAGGGTTCAGGAGGTGCGGGGGCCGTCCGCCGGCTTTTCCTTCGGCGGCAACGGTTTCGTCGACAACTGCTGTGACGACAACGGTGTGGTCGCCAACGGCGTGGTCGACCACGGTGTCATCAACAACTGGGTCATCAAAAAAGGCACCTCCTTCGCAGGAGGCGCCCTTGTTCCGGAACTCGCGGGCCGAGCGTGGCGGAAACCCCTCGGCTTCCGTCGCAGCGCCTCTCGGCCCGGAGTGCGCCTCGACGGCGCACGGTTCTACCGGTTCCCACCATGGCAAGGTGGGCCGGAGACTGTCAAGCGCGCGGACCGGGCAGGTCGAGCTCGGTGTGGCGGGTGGCCAGGGTCTCGGCCAGCACGGCGAGCTTCACGTTGAGGTCCTGTGACGTGCGGCGCAGGATGTCGAACGCCTCGTCGGCCGAGATGCCGCGCCGCTGCATCAGGATGCCCTTCGCCTGGCCGATCACGTCGCGCGAGTCGATGGCCTTGCGCAGGTGCGCTCGCTGCAGGTCCGCGGCGGTCACGGCGTTGGTGGTCGCCAGCGCCAGCGATCCGTGGGTGGCCAGCAGCAGCGCGAGGTCGCGGTCGGTGGGCGTGAGCGCGCCGGCTTCGCGCGCGTAGACGTTGAGCGCACCGGACAGCTGCGGCTCGCGGGCGTCGGGCAGCAACGCGATGGCGAGCATCGAGCCCATGCCGCGTTCGGCCGCGGCCGGCCCGAACTTCGGCCACGCGGGCTCGTGGGCGAGGTCCTGGCTCTCCGCGTGGGCCGGTCCGTCCGGGCGTGCCGCGTCGAGGCACGGGCCCTCCCCGGTGCGGTACTGCACCTGGTCGAGCTCCACGGCGATCGGATCGGTCTCGATCGGCGTGTAGAACAGCCCGTCGGGTGAGCGCAGCGTGACGCTGACGACGCTCGCGACGGGGATCACCCGGACCGCCGCCGTCACCAGCTGCTGCAGCACGCCCCCGACGGTCGTGACCTCCAGCAGCGACCGAGTGAGGTCCCGGAACTCGCCGCCCAGCCCGCCGAACCGGTCGTCGGAACCGGTCGCGGGAAAGCCGTTTTCGGACATGCCTCACCTCACTCGTGTGCCGGAGCGCCGGTTACCCCGCCGGGGCGCCGCCAAACGCGCACCCGCCGTCGGGTCACGCGGGCGGGTGGGGGAACTCCGCTCGAACGCCGAGCAGGCGGATCGGCTTGCCGAGCGTGAACATCCCGAGCACCTCGCGGGCGGCGCGCCCGATCGCCGCGGCGTCCGACGTCGGTTCCGGCAGCGTGATGCTGTGGGTGTGCGTGTGGAACGGCGCGAAGCGCACCTTCACCGCGACGCGCGCCGCCGGGCGGCCTTCGTCCACGACGTCGTGGGCGACCCGCACGGCGAGGGTGTCGATTTCTTCCGCGATGCGAGCGGGATCGGTGAGATCCTGCTGGAACGTGGTTTCGCGGCTGCGGGAGCGCGCGACGTACGGCGTGGCGGTGACCTCGGCGTCGCCGATCCCGCCCGCCAGCACCCGGTACCACGGGCCGAGGCGTGGGCCGAAGCGGGCGGCGAGGTCGTCCGCGTCGGCGCCGGCCAGCTGCAGCACGGTGGTGAACCCGGCTTCGGCGAGCTTCTTGGCGGTCTTGCGCCCGATGCCCCACAGCGCGTCGGTGGGCCGCTCGGCCATCACGGCCCACCAGTTCTCCTGCGTGAGGCGGAAGATCCCGGCGGGTTTCGCGAACCCGGTGGCGAGCTTGGCGCGCAGCTTGTTGTCGCCGATGCCGACCGAGCACGAAAGCCCGGTCTCGTCCTCGACCGCCCGGCGGACCTCGGCCGCGAACGCCTCGGGGTCGTCGGCGCCGGCGCTCTCGGTGCCGAGGTTGTCGGTGTCGAGGCCGAGGAACGCCTCGTCCCACCCAAGGACCTCGACCACCACCGGCAGCTCGCGCAGCCGCGCCATCACGCGGTCGGAGACTTCCTGGTAGACGGGCGCGTCGGTGGCCAGGAACACCGCGTCGGGACAGCGTTTCGCGGCCAGCCGCAGCGGCATGCCGGACTGCACGCCGAACTCGCGGGCCTCGTAGGACGCGGTGGCCACCACGGCACGCTCGGTGGGGTCGCCGTTGCCGCCCACGACCACCGGCCGGCCGCGCAGCTCGGGCCGGCGCGCGATCTCGACCGCGGCGATGAACTGGTCGAGATCGACGTGCAGGACCCAGGCGGACACCCCACCAGTGTGCGGTGCGGACCTCGGTCGACGCACGTCGGACGCGCCGCGGGCGCCGCCGCGTCAGGAGCGGCCGTGCCCGCGCACGATGTGCAGCGCCACCCCGCCGCCGGCGGCGAGCAGCGCGCACAGCGTGAAGGCGGGGCTCGTGGTGACGAGACCGGTCACGAGGAACGCGACGGCCGAGACGTCGAAGAGCACCGCGAAGAAGGTGAGCAAGCGGCGTTTCGGGGCCGGCTTGCCCCGCGAGAGCGCCGCCGCCAGTTCCGGATCGCTGAACTCGAACCAGCGTTCGATCTTGTCCAGCTCGCTGCGTTCGTGGTGACTGAGCATGGAAGTCTCCTTCGGCGGCGCGCCTGCCGTCACGTCCGCCAGATACCCCCGGCCACCGTGATCCAACCGCGGATCCGGGCGCTGCCCGGCGGATTCACCCGGCCGCACCCATCCGTATAACGGTCTATACGTCGAATCCTGGACCACCGTGCCGGTTTCGGTGTCCTCTGTGGACACTTGATCGGCCGGACGGGTGACCCCGGCGCTCACGCAGCGCAGTGCGCTGCGGTGCCGGTTCCCGTTGGCGCGCAAGGGAATCGGGACCGACGTCACGGCTCGGGCCCGACGTAACCTGCGCGGGACGATTTGTCGATCCCGACCTCGCAGTGGACGGCCGGGTCGACGTGGTTGCCCTCGGGGCGGCGGGGGAGTGGTCCCGATCCGGGGCGCTTCCTGCCATCGGACGTGATGCAGTATCGTTACTGCGCGTTACCTCACAGAGGTCCGACCACGCCGAGGGGAGCGTCGGTGCAGGGTGACCAGCTGATCGCGCAGCGCTATCGACTGCTCGAGCGGATCGGCACCGGCGGCATGGGCGTGGTCTGGCGTGCGCACGACGAGCAGCTCGACCGCGAGGTGGCGCTCAAGCAAGCCCGGCTCTCGGATGCGGTCAGCGGCCGCACGTTGCGTCGCGAAGCCCGGCTCGCCGCCGGCGTGCAGCACCCGAACGTGGTGACCTTCTTCGACGTCGTCGCCGAGGGCGACGAGCTGTGGCTCGTGATGGAGTACGTGCCCTCGCGCAGCCTCGCCGAGGTCCTCGCCGCCGAGGGCAGCCTGCCCGTGCGCACGGTCGCCGAGATCGGCGTGCAGGTCGCGGGCGCGCTCGCCGCGGTGCACGAGGGCGGCGTGGTGCACCGCGACGTGAAGCCCGGCAACGTCCTCATCACCGACGACGGCCGCGCCAAGCTCACCGACTTCGGCATCTCGCGCTCGGTCCGCACGGACGAGACGGTCACCGACTCCCCGCACATCGGCGGCACCCCCGGTTACCTCGCGCCGGAGGTCGCCCAGGGGCACCCGCCGACCGCCGCGTCCGACGTCTTCTCCCTGGGTGCCACGCTGTTCTCCGCCGTCGAGGGCGCTCCGCCCTTCGGCGGCGGCAACGAGTACGCGACCATCCGGCGCGCGGCCGAGGGTGCGGTCCCGCCGCCGCGCAAGGCCGGTGACCTCACACCCGTGCTGGCCGCGTTGATGCGGACGGCTCCCGAAGACCGGCCCACCGCCTCCGCCGCGCACGACCTGCTGGCCGGCAGCGTGGGCGGGCTGCCTCCCGCACCGCCGCTGCGCCGTTCCGGCGGTCGGCGCCGGTTCATGATCGCGGGGGCGGTCGCCGCCGTCGTGGTGCTCGCCGCGGTGACCCTGGTCCTGCTGCCCGACAGTGGCCAGGCACCGGCCCCTGCCGCGGCTTCGAAGGTGCCGGCCGCGCCGGCGAAGCTCGGCATCGGCAAGGACCCGCACTCGGCCGATCCGTGCCGGCTCGTGGACGCGGTGCCGCTGCGCCCGTTCGGTGAGCCCGAGGTCGATCCCGACTACGGCAACTTCGACCGCTGCGACGTGATCCTCAAGCGGGGCAACGATCTGCAGGCCGACGTGAAGGTCGAGCTGGAAGACCCGCCGTCCGACGGCGCCGCACCGGAGGGGCAGCGCTCGCGCTCCGGCCCGTTCGACGTGTTCGGCGACCCCGCGCAGGACGGCGCCTGCGTGCGCCTGATCCAGCTGCAGGACAAGTACCTCGTTCGCGTGACGGTGTCCGACGACGACGGCGACAACCTCGACACGTGCAAGCCCGCCGACGTCGCCGTCGCGTCGGCGACGAAGGTGCTCGCCGTCGCGGGCGTGCCGGCGCGGACCTCGCCGGTCCCGTCCGGCTCGCTGTCCGAAGTGGACGCTTGCTCGCTGCTGAGCTCAGCTTCGCTCGGCACCACCGCCGGCGTCACGGCGCCGGTGCAGGTGATGCCGGGCTACGGGAACTGGACCTGTGACTGGGACAGCTCGGCGTCGGACCGCGCGGTCACGGTGATCTTCGATCGCGACCAGCCGCCGGACGGCGACTCGGGCCAGCTCGTGAAGGTCTCCGGGCACGACGCGTACCTCGCGACCGACGACTTCGCCGACAACACGTGCCAGGCGCTGCTGGTGTACCGGACCTACACCGACGCACACGGGGAGGCCGCGGTGGAGCAGATCAAGGTGGTGGTCCACGGCGACCCGCCGTCGCAGGGCCTCTGCGGCCCGGCCACGTCGCTGGCGGGCGACGTCGTCGCGAAGCTGCCGCAGGCATGACCGCGCTGCGATCCGGCGGGCCGGCCGAGTCCCTCGGCGCCGACCACGGCAGCCTCGCCTACGGGGTGCCGCCCGCGGCGCCGGGCACGATCTTCGCGCTGGCCGTGACCGGCGGCGTGCGCATGCCGCCCCGCGACGGCCGGGAAGTCCTCTTCGGACGCAACCGCGAGGACGTCCACGTGTGCGTGGGGGAGGACGACCGGAAGGTCAGCCGCAAACAGGGTTTCCTCGTGCGCCGAGGCGACGCGTGGTGGATGCACAACACCGGGCGGCAGCCGATCCGCCTGCCCGGCTCGCGCCTGTTGTTCCCCGACGAGGAGCCCGTGCCGCTCGCGGAGGGTTACACGGCGGTGTTCGTGCGCGGTTCGGCCGACCGCGAGCACCTGCTGGAGCTGTACGTGTCCGGGGCGGACGGCCGCCGGCCGGAGTCGCGCCCGCAGGACGTGACCGAGCCCCCGCGCATGTGGCGGCTGAGCCCCGAAGAGCGGCTCGTGCTCGTCTCGCTGGCCCAGCGTTACCTGCTGCAGCAGCCGTACCCGCAGCCGATGGCGTGGCGGCAGGTTGCCGAGCAGCTCTCGGAGCTGGCGCCCGGCAGCCGCTGGACGCCCAAACGGGTGGAGCACCTCGTGGTCGCCGTGCGGACGCGGCTCGCGCGCGCCGGCGTCGCGGGCCTCACGCGCGAAGAGGTCGGCGAGCCGGTGGGCAACTCCCTCAACGACAACCTCGTGAAGGAGCTCCTGCTGTCCACTTCGCTGGTGCCGCCGGACCTCGCGTTGCTCGAGCCACCCGACGAAGCCGCTCCGGGAGGGGTCCCGGCTCCGCCCGGTTAGCCTCCCGGCGCGCGGTGGGGCAGGCCCCGCGCCGGGAACGGGCGGGGGACGAGGTGACGGGTGAGGGGATGCGGGCTCTGCCCGCCGGGCATCCGAGCCTGGCGCGGGGCTTCGCGTCACCGCCCGGCACGCTGGTCGTGCTCGGGCTCGCCGGGGGAGTGCTGGTGCCGCCCTCGGCGCCGGGCCCGGTGACGTTCGGGCGCAACACCGCGGAGGTCTCGGTGCCGGTCGGGGAGGACGACCGGCGGGTGAGCCGCCGCCACGGCGTGCTGGAGCACCACCGCGACCGCTGGTGGGTCCGGGCGACGGGCAAGGTCCCGTTGCGGCTGCCGGAATCGCGGCTCCTGTTCACCGGCGCGGCGCCGGTCGCGCTGCCCGCGGGGTACCTGCCGCTGTTCGTGCACGGCTCGCGCGGGCGGGAGCACGTGCTGGAGGTGCACGTGGCCGACGGCAGGCCCGCCGTGCCCACCGTGCCACCCGCGCCGGACGGAACCCTCGACGCGCGCGAACGGTTGGCGCTCACCGTGGTCGGCCAGAGCTTCCTGCGCTGGGAGGCGCAGCCGCGGGCGGTGCCGGCGGAGCGGGCGGCGGCTCAGCTCGCGCTGCTGGACCCCGGCGGCGACTGGACGCCGCCGGGCGTGCGGGCCGCCCTCGACGGCGTGCGGGCCCGGTTCCACCCGGCGAGCGGAGACGACCGGTTGCTCGGTGCCCTGCTCGCCGCGGCCGTGCTCGTGCCGCCGGACCTGGCGTTGCTGGCCGCCGAGCCGGTTCCGCAACCGCGCGTGCCCGACTGGACACAGAGGACAGTCGGCTCGTAATGCGGGGTGCCGAGCGTCACACGGCGGTTCGCTGCGGCGCCTGGGCGCCGCGCAGCCGGGACTCCAGGGTGTCGAGCACGGTGCTGAACGCGCCGAACTGCTCGGGCGTCAGCGTGTCGACGAGCAGTTCGCCCACGAGCGCGGCGTGCCCGGCGGCGGCCTCGCGAAGCTGTGACCAGCCCAGATCGGTCAGGAACGCGATCACGCCGCGGTCGTCGGACTCGCACGAGCGGCGCCCGACGAGCCCGGTCTTCTCCAGCTGGCCGACCTGGTAGCTCAGCCCGCTCTTGGACGTGAGAGCCGCGCCCGCCAGCTCCGTCATGCGCAGGGCGCCGCCGGCGGCGGCGAGGCGCGCCAGAACTTCGTACTGTGGGTGCGAAAGCCCCGCGTCGTCGCGAAGCTGCTGTTCGACGCGACGGGTGAGCTGCGAGCTCACCGCCAGGAAGGCCTGCCAGGTCTTCAGCTGGCGATCCGTGAGCCATCGGGGGTCGGCCATGCGCCCATGGTAACGCAGGTTGTTCGAATTTGAACCATGTTGTAGGGTCGATCAAGTCGTGGTTCGAATTTGAACCACCTGGGAGAACGGAGTAGCCGATGGCGACGGTGGCGGAGGTGCGTACGCGGGTGCGGATCCCGCTGCGGCTGGGCGACGACGTCTCCGTCGACGCGGAGGCCGTGACGTTCCGCGGCCTCGCCGACGGGCTGGAGCACCTCGCGTTCGTGCTCGGCGAGCCGGGCCCGGTGCCGCTCGTGCGGATGCACTCCGAGTGCCTGACCGGCGACGTCTTCGGCTCGGCCCGCTGCGACTGCGGCCCGCAGCTGCGTGAAGCGGTCGCGCGGATCTCCGAGACCGGCGGCTACCTGCTCTACCTGCGCCAGGAAGGCCGCGGCATCGGCCTGTACAACAAGCTCGACGCGTACGCGCTGCAGGACGGCGGCCTCGACACCTACGAGGCCAACGCGGCGCTCGGCCTGCCCGAGGACGCCCGCGACTACACCGCCGCCGCGCAGATGCTCACCGCGCTCGGCGTGAGCCGGCTCGACCTGCTGTCGAACAACCCCGACAAGGCCGCGCAGCTGACCGCCCACGGTCTCGACGTGCGCGACCGCGTGCGCACGGGGGTGTTCGCGACGGAGACCAACGTCCGGTACCTGCGCGCGAAGGTCGAGCACACCGGGCACAGCCTGGTGCTGCCCGCCGGGTTCGGCCACGCCGGCCTCGCCAGCTGAAACCGTCCACATCGGACGTCGTTCGCGTCAGGGCGCCGACTCCCGCACCACCAGCTCGGTCGGCAGCACGGTCATCCCGTCGAGCGGTGAGTCGCCGGTCAGCTTGCCGAGCAGGCGGCGGGCCGCCGTTTCCCCGAGGGCGCGCAGCGGCCGGCGCACGGTCGTGAGCGGCGGCTGCGTGAACGCCGCGAGCGGCTGGTCGCCGAACCCGGCCACGGCGACGTCCCCGGGCACAGTGCGGCCGGCTTCGCGCAGTCCGGTGAGGACACCGGCGGCCACCACATCGTCACAGGCGAACACGGCGTCGAACCCGACGCCCGAGGCGACGAGCCGCCGCACCGCCGCGCGGCCGCCGGCCGCGGTGGAAACCGCCTCGGTGACGGCGTTCCCGGTGAGCGGTGAACCGGCTTCTTCGAGAACGGACCGGAATCCGGCGAGCCGGACGGCCGCGTGCTCGTCGGGACCCGTCACCACGGCGACGCGGCGCCGGCCGCGCGCCAGGAAGTGCCGGGCGACCGCGGCCGCTCCCGCGGCGTCGTCGCCGGTCACCGAAGGGAATGCGGAACGCGACCCGTCGACCACCACCACGGGCAGGTCGGAGTCGCGCAGCGCGTCGTTGTCCGTGACGGCGGCCGGCGGGTCGAGCAGCAGCAGCCCGTCGAAGGCGTGCGCCCGCACCTGGTGGGTGAAGCGCTCGAGCGAATCCGCGCCCCGGGCGGCGGTGCTCAGGAGCAGGCCGTGGTCACTCGCCTCGACGACGTCGGCCACTCCCTGCAACACCTCGCCGACACCCGGCGGCGAGAGGCCCGGCACGAGGACCCCGACGAGCCGGGTCCGGCCTCTCGCAAGGCCGACGGCCCCGGCGCTCGGGATGTAGCCCGTCGCGGCGATCACCTCGCGCACGCGCACTGCGGTGGCGGCGTCCACGTCGGACTTGTTGTTGAGCACCCGGGACACGGTCGTCTTGCTCACCCGCGCTCGGCGGGCGACCTCCGCGATCGTGACGCGCATCGGTCCTCCAAGGGGAATCCGAGCACCGGGCGGGTTGCCTTCCCCTCAACGTACTCGCCTGTCCGCCGGTCGCCGGGCGTCCGTTCGGCGGTGTCCGTTCAACCGGAAGTGACTTGTATAACAACCTATACGGCGGCGCGAGAACGCGTGTTCTGATGGCGGGCGTGATCATCGACGCGGGCGAGTTCGTCCTCCTGCTGCTCGCCGGAGCAGGCGCCGGTCTCGTCGGCGCCACCGCCGGACTGGCCTCGCTCGTGTCGTACCCCGCGCTGCTGGCCGCCGGGATGCCGCCGGTGGTCGCGAACATGACCAACACCGTCGCGATGCTCGGCACCACCGCGGGCGCGGCCGCCGGCGCGCGGCCCGAGCTGAAAGGGCAGTGGCGCCGCCTGCTGCCGCTGTGCCTCATCACCACGGCCGGCGGCGGGTGCGGCGGGCTCGTGCTGCTGCTGACGCCGCCCGGCGCGTTCACCGTGGTGGTCCCGTGGCTGATCGGCGGCGCGTCGGTGGTCCTGTTGGCGGGTCCGCGGTTGCGCCGGTTGGCGGAAGGCTCGGAGCGCCACGGCATCGGCCCGGTCACCGGCGCCGCGGCGTTTCTCGTCGGCGTGTACGGCGGTTATTTCGGTGCCGCTGCGGGCGTTCTGATGCTCGCGCTGCTCACCACCGTGTGGACACAGCCGCTGGCCCGCACGAACGCGGCGAAGAACATCGCCACGGGCACGGCGAACCTGATCGCCGCGGCCGTCTTCGCGTTCACCGGCCGCGTGCTCTGGCCCGCGGCGCTCGCGGTGTGCCTGGGTTCGGTGGCGGGTTCGTGGCTCGGTTCGATCCTCGTGCGGTATCTTCCCGCGACCCCGTTGCGGATCGCGATCGCGGCCGGCGGGCTCGTGCTCGCGGTGGTGCTCGCGCGGGAGGCGTACGCCGGCTGATCGCAGCGGATTCGTTGCCGGACCAGGCTGACGCGCGGGTACCTCAGGGGGCATGATCGGCGGGGTACCCGAGCAGGAGGCCAGATGAGCATTGTCGGCACCCGCGTGGTGCGCGTCGAGGACGAGAAGCTGATCACCTCGGGCGGAACGTACGTCGACGACTTGCGGGAGGCGGCGCTCACCGGCGCGGTCCACGCGGTCTTCGTGCGCAGCCCGATCGCCCACGCGCGCATCTCCGGCATCGACACCGAAGAGGCGAAGCAGGCACCGGGAGTCGTCGGGGTTTTCACGGCGGCGGACCTCGACCTCGCGCCTCGCCAGACCGGTCCCGTCACCGAACCGTTCCTCGCCACGGACGTCGTGCGTTACGTCGGCGAACCCGTCGCGCTGGTGCTCACCGAAGAGCGCTACCAGCTGGCCGACGCGGCGGAGCTGGTCGACGTGGACTACGACCCGCTCGACGCGGTGGCGAGCATCGACGCCGCGCTGGCGGGGGAGACCGAGCTGTTCCCCGGTGCCGGTGACACCGGCAACGTCATGCAGGTGAACGGCGCCGCGGAGTTCGACGACGCGGTGTTCGCGGACTGCGACGCCGTCGTCACGCAGACGATCCTCAACCCTCGCGTGGCCCCGGCGTCGCTCGAAGTGCGCGGCGGATCGGCGGCGTGGGGCGAGGACGGGCGGCTGACGCTGTGGCTGTCCACGCAGAACGCCCAGATCGCCCGGACTTCGGTGGCGAGCGCCCTTGAGCTGGACGAGGAACGGGTGCGCGTGATCGCGCCGGACGTCGGCGGCGGCTTCGGCGCCAAGATCGGCGCCGACCCCGAGGCGAGCCTGCTCGGCTGGGCCGCGCGGGCCGTCGGGCGGCCGGTGCGGTGGACCGAGTCGCGCAGCGAGAACCTCACGGCGATGACCCACGGCCGCGCGCAGCAGAACACCGTGACCATCGGCGGGAAGCGCGACGGGACGGTGCTCGCGTACCGGATCGACGTCGTGCAGGACAGCGGCGCCTACCCGCGCGCCATGTTCCTGCCCACGCTGACCGAGATGATGGCGCCCGGCGTGTACCGCTTCCCGGTGGTGCAGACGCGCAGCCGCTGCGTGGTCACGAACACCACGCCGATCGCCGCCTACCGCGGCGCGGGCCGCCCCGAGGCGACGGCCGCGGTCGAGCGCGCGATCGACCTGTTCGCCGCCGAGATCGGGATGGATCCCGCCGAGGTGCGGCGGGTCAACTTCATCCGCCCGGAGGAGTTCCCGTACACCACGCCGACCGGCGGGGACTACGACACGGGCGAGTACGCGGCGGCGCTGGACAAGGCGCTCGAAGCCGCGGGCTACGCCGAGCTGCGGGCGGAGCAGGAGCTGCGCCGCGCCGCGGGCGACCCGGTGGCGCTGGGGCTGGGGATCGCGGCCTACGTCGAGATCACCGGCGGCGACGCGAGCGGCGAGAGCGGCCGCGTCGACATCCACGAAGACGGCTCGGTCACCGCCTACACGGGCAGCTCGCCCCACGGCCAGGGGCTGGCGACGTCGCTGGCGATGCTGCTGTCCGACCAGCTCGGCGTGCCGCTGGAAAAGATCACCGTGAAGCACGGCGACACCGACGAGGTCCCGCGCGCGGTCGGCACGTTCGGCTCGCGGTCGCTGCAGCTCGGCGGCTCGGCGATCCGGCAGGCGGCCGACGAGGTGATCGCCCAGGCCCGCGAGCTCGCGGCCGACCTGCTCGAGGCGGCGCCCGAGGACCTGGAGCTCGACACCGAGCGCGGGGTCTGGCAGGTGCGCGGCGCGCCGTCGAGCACCACGCTCGACTGGGCGCGGGTCGTGTCCTCGGCCGAGAGCACGGCGCTGTCGGCGAACGTGTGGTTCGGCGACGGCAAGCCGACGTTCCCGTTCGGCGCGCACCTCGCCGTGGTCGAGGTCGACACGGAGACGGGCAAGGTCGAGGTGCGGCGGCTGGTCGCGGTCGACGACGCCGGGCCGGTGGTGAACCCGCTGACCTTCCGCGGCCAGCGCCACGGCGGGCTCGGTCAGGGCATCGCGCAGGCGCTGCTGGAGGTCGTGAACTACGACGACGACGGCAACCCGACCACGGCCACGCTCGCGGACTACTCGTTCGTGACCGCGACCGAGCTGCCCGACTTCGAGCTCGTGGACATGGCGACGCCCACGACCCGGAACCTGCTGGGCGTCAAGGGGATCGGCGAGGCCGCGACGATCGGGTCGACGCCGGCGGTGCACAACGCGGTGGTCGACGCGCTCGCCCACCTCGGCGTGCGGCACCTGGACATGCCGGCCACCCCGATGCGGGTCTGGGCGGCCCTGAACGACGTGAGGAAGGCGGACTGACGTGCGGGTCTCCATCGAGGTGAACGGCCGGACCACGGCCGGGGAGGTGCCGGACCGGACGCTGCTGGTGCACTACCTGCGCGACACCGTCGGGCTCACCGGCACGAACATCGGCTGCGACACCACTTCGTGCGGCGCCTGCACGGTCCTGCTCGACGGCGAGTCGGTGAAGTCGTGCACGGTGCTGGCCGCGCAGGCCGAAGGCCACGAAGTGACCACAGTGGAGGGTCTGGCCGGTGACGACGGCGAGCTGCACCCCGTGCAGCGAGCGTTCCGCGAGCAGCACGGGCTCCAGTGCGGCTTCTGCACGCCGGGGATGATGATGGCGTCGGTGTCGCTGCTGAAGGAGAACCCGCGGCCGTCGCGACGCGAGGTCCGGGAGGCGCTCGAGGGGAACCTGTGCCGCTGCACGGGTTACCACAACATCGTGAGCGCCGTCGTCGAAGCGTCGGGCCAGGAGGTGGACCGGTGATCCCCGCCGAGTTCTCCTACCGCCGGGCGTCCACTGTGGACGAGGCACTGGCGCTGCTGGCCGAGCACGGCGAGGACGCGAAGCTGCTCGCCGGCGGGCATTCGCTGCTGCCGCTGATGAAACTGCGGTTCGCGGCACCCGAGATCGTCGTGGACATCGCGCCGCTCGACGAGCTGAAGTTCGTGCGGCTCGACGGGAACGAGGTGGTGATCGGCGCGCTGACGCGCTACCACGACCTCGAAGGCGACCCCGTGCTCGCCGAGCACGCGCCGCTCGTCGCGCACGCTTCGGGCGCCGTCGGCGATCCGCAGGTGCGCCACCGCGGCACGCTCGGCGGTTCGCTGGTGCATGCCGACTCGGCCGCCGACCTGCCCGCGGTGATTCTCGCGTCCGACGGCGTGCTCGTCGCGCGCGGCCCGGAGGGGGAGCGGCGGATCCCGGCCGCGGAGTTCTTCCTGGGCCCGTTCACCACGCCGCTGGAACCGGACGAGCTGCTGACCGAGATCCGCCTGCCCAGCCAGGCCGGGCTCGGCTGGGGCTTCGAGAAGTTCACGCGCCGCAACATCGACTGGGCGATCGTGGGCGTCGCGGTGGTGGGCAAGTCCGTCGGGCTGATCAACCTCGGCGGCACCCCGCTGCGGGCCGCGGCGACGGAGAAAGCCTTGGCCGACGGCGCTTCGGCCGACGAGGCCGCGGCGCTCGCCGCCGAGGACACCTCGCCGCCCGACGAGCCCCACGCGTCGGCGGAGTACCGCCGGCACCTCGCACGCGTGCTGACGCGGCGCGCACTGCTGGCGGCGGGCATCGCCTGAACCGTGCGGCCGGCGGGGAACGGGCGTGATCGCGACGTCCGTTTCCCGCCAGCCGCGGGGCCCTCGCGTGCGCAGACTGGGGGACGTGACCACGACGTTTCCCTTGCACACGGCCATCGAGCCCGGAATCCTGTACTTCGGCACCCCCGTGGTGCTGATCTCCACGACCAATGAGGACGGTTCGGCAAACCTGGCCCCGATGTCCTCGGCGTTCTGGCTCGGCTGGCGAGCCATGCTCGGCCTGGGCGCGCGCTCGAAGACCACCCAGAACCTGCTGCGCACGCGTGAATGCGTGCTGAACCTGCCTTCTTCCGCTCTCGCCGCGGCCGTCGACAAGCTCGCGCTCACGACGGGTTCGGACCCGGTGCCACCGGGCAAGCAGCAGCGCGGCTACTTCCACGTCGCCGACAAGTTCGGCCGCGCGGGCCTCACCCCGGTGCCGTCCGAGACGGTCGCGCCGCCGCGCGTGGCCGAGTGCCCGGTGGCCATGGAGGCCGTCCTCGAGGCCACCCACCCCTTCGCCGCCGACGACGAGGCCCAGCACGGCTCCGTCCTGGGCCTGGAGGTCCGCGTCCAGCGCGTCTTCGTCCACGACGACATCCGCCTGCCCGGCACCGAGGACCACGTGGACCCCGACGCGTGGCGCCCGCTGATCATGAGCTTCCAGAAGCTCTACGGCCTGGGCCCGCAGGTGCGCGAGTCGACGCTGGCGTCCATTCCGGAGCGGCTGTACCGGGGTCCGGACATCGACCGGGCCCGGCGGGCCGTGGTCCGGACCGACTGAGAGCTTCCGGCCGCCGACCGGTCAGCCCGCGGTCCAGGCGGCCAGTGCCGGCGCCAGGGCCTTGATGCCCGCGGTCACCGCGGCGCGGCCTTTCGCCGACGACGTGGCGGCCGGCTGCTGCGTCAGCAGCACCACGACGTAGCGCGAGTCGACGATCCCGGTGGTGTTGAGCACGAGGGCCGAGCGCAGGATCATCCAGCCCTGCTTGATTTCCCACGTCGCGCCAGGCAGGCCGTCGGGGATGCCGAAGTACTGGGGGTAGCCGTCGTCGGCGGGCTGGCGAGCGTCGGCCATCGCGGTGAGCAGGGGCTGTGCCGTGGCATCGGGCACGGTGTCGGTGAGGTAGCGGTAGGTGGTGACCACGTCGTCGGGGCTCATCTTCGTCATGCCCCACTGGCCAGGGTCCGTCGGTTCGAGCGTGTGCGAAAGCCCGATGAGGTCGGCCATCCGCCCGACGATCGCGGTCCCGCCGTCGGCTTCCCACAGCTTGTCGGCGACGGCGTCGTTGCTGCCGGAGATCATGTCGGTGAGCTCGTCGGCGGTGTCGTCGGTGGGGACCTGCCAGGTGCCGTCGTCGTACAGCGAGTCGAGCGCGATGAGCAGCTTCACCACGGAAGCCGTGTAATACGGGGTTTCCGGGTCGGCGAGCGCGAGGGTCTTGCCCGTCTTCGTGTCGTACACCGCGAGCCCGACCTTCGTGCCCTTCGACGCGGCGCTCACCGCGTCGGTCACGTCGTCGGCCACGACCGAGGGGTCGGGCAGGGGAGTCTCCGAGGTGGCCGGAGCCGACGGGGTCGTCGAGGACGTCGGCGGTTCGCTC
This sequence comes from Amycolatopsis sp. NPDC001319, assembly GCF_042896185.1. Taxonomy (NCBI): domain Bacteria; kingdom Bacillati; phylum Actinomycetota; class Actinomycetes; order Pseudonocardiales; family Pseudonocardiaceae; genus Amycolatopsis; species Amycolatopsis sp. NPDC001319. The sequence goes on from NZ_JBIAWY010000002.1 coordinate 149,953, forward strand.
GTGGTCGGCGGCGAGGACGAGGGCGGCGGCAGCGTCTGCGCCGCGGGCATCGTCGTCATGTGCCGCGTGCTCGCGGTGACGACGACCGCTGTCGTGAGGACCGTCGCGGTGAGCCCCGCGGCGGCGAGCGTCCATCTCAGCCGTCTTGCCATACCGGGACAACGCCGCGGAACCCCTGCGTTGCACCGGATTCCACCTGTCTGTTTCCTGTGTGTTGCTGTGAAGCCGCTGTGCTCGGCCGAATGGTCCAGTCCGGCTCGTCCCGTGCTACGGTCGGTGACGGCTTGCGCCGCGAAAGCCAGCGAACGCGGTGCGGCGGAAGGAAGGGAGCGGTGATGGCCCGACGCATCCAGTGGTCCGGACACGCGTGCCCGATCGCCCGGGCGGTCGACGTGCTCGGCGAACCGTGGACGTTGCTGATCCTGCGCAACGCCACCACCGGCACCACGCGCTTCGACGAGTTCCGCGACGAGCTCGGCATCGCCGACAACGTGCTGACGACCCGGCTCGCCAAACTCACCGAAGCGGGACTGCTCACGCGCGTGCCGTACCGCGAAGGCGGCCGCACGCGTCACGAGTACCGCCTGACGAAGGCCGGCGCCGACGCGCTGCCGGTACTGCTGTCCCTCGCCGAGTGGGGCGACGAGCACACCCGGTCCGACCCGCCCGCGGAACCCATGCTGATCGTCCACGACGCCTGCGGGGCGCGCACCCGCCCGGGCACGACGTGCGACGGGTGCGGCGAACCGATGCGGCGCGAGGACATGCGCTGGTACCGGCCGTGGCGCTCGCCCGAACCCGTGCCGCTCGCCGAACCCGTGAGCTGACCCCGTTTCCCGGGGCGTCCGCGCACCCGCCGGGCGCCCCTCGGTCGTTCTCGCGGCCCGAAGCTGGCTTGCGCGGAACAAGTCAACGTTCTACCGTGCGGGCATGTCGCAGCCACGTCTGGCGGAGGTGCCCGTTTCCGCCGCGCGCGGGGCGTTCGCCGCCGGTGCGGCGACGCTGGCCGCGCTGTACGTGGGCAACAACCTGCCGAGTGCGCTGTATGCCTTGCTGCGCACCACGTTCAGCTTCTCCGCGATGATCCAGACCTTGCTCTACGCGGTCGCGGTGGCGGTGATTGTGCCGGCGCTGCTGGTGGCCGGGCCGCTGTCCGACGCCGTCGGGCGCCGGCCGCTCATGCTGTGCGGTCTCGTCGCGTTCCTCGCCGGCGACCTCGTCTTCGTGCTCGCCACGGGCACGGGCTGGCTGTTCCTGGCCCGCGTCCTGCAGGGGCTCGGCATGGGTGCCGGCGCGGCGGCGGCGCAGGCGATGCTCAACGACAGCGCCGGGCAGGACGCGCGCGGCCAGCGCCGGGCCGCGCGGACGGCGACGGCGTGCGTCACGTTCGGGCTCGCGCTCGGCCCGCTGGCGGGCGGGCTGCTCGCGCAGTACGGCCCGCTGCCGCGGCAGCTGTCGTTCCTGGTCCACGCGGTGGCCGTCGGCCTGGTGGTGCTGCTCGTGGTCCGGACCCCGCGCGCCGCGGGCTCGGGAGCGGAACGCCGGTGGCGGCCGCGGCTCGGCGTGCCGCCCGTGGTCCGGCGGACGTTCGTCATCGCCGGCGCGTGCTCGTTCCTGGCGTGGGCGGTGCTCGGGATGTTCTCCGCCGTCGTGCCCTCGCTCGTGTCGGGCCTGCTCGGCTCGGCGAACCTCGCGATCGCGGCGGGCGCGCTGACGCTGATGATCGCCACGCCCGGGTTCGTCCAGCTCGGCGCGGGCAGGCTCGCGCCCACGTCCGCGCAGGCGATCGGGCTCGTCGTGCTCGCCGCGGGCCTGGCGCTGCTGGTCGTGGCGAACGAGGCCGGCGTCGGTTGGCTCGTGGTGCCGGCGATGCTCGGCACGGGAACCGGCCACGGGCTCGTGTTCACCGGCGCGCTGGCCGAGCTCACCGTCGTGACGCCGCCGGCCGAACGCGGCGCGGTGATCGGCAGCTACTTCGTGGTCAGCTACCTCGGCCTCGGCGGCCCGGTGATCGTCGTCGGCCTGCTCTCGCTCGCGCAAGGGCTGGCCGCGGCGACCGTGCTCGTCGCGGCCGTGGTCGGCGGGTGCTGTCTCGTGCTGGCCCCGCTGGTGTTCCTGGAGATCTGCCGCCGCGCCAATCCACAATAGACAGTCCGTAACAGACAGTCCGTAACAGACAGTCCACAGCAGGCAGTCCACAGGGAACGGGAGGGCTCATGTCCGTACGCCGGGTCGCGCACGAGGCGGTGCGGCTGGAGGTGCCGGTAGCGGCGCCGTTCGCGCAGTTCCGCGCGCGGTACGAAGAGGCTGTGCCGAAGTTGCCCGGAGACGAGCTGGCGCGGCTGGTGGCCGAGGGCCCGAGCTGGACCGACGTCCGGGCGGCCGCCGACGCGAGTGCGCCCTTCGGATTCCTGCGGTACTGGGAGACCGACGTCGGCGCGCTGATGAGCCTCGCCGCACCCGCGCGCCCGTGCACGGAGTACCTGATGGGCAACCACACGATCGCGCAGCGGATGTTCGTCCACGAGCCCGGCGTGATGCTCTACGCGCCCCTGCGCACCACGATCCACGAGGATGCCGACGGTGCCACGTGGTTCACCGTCGACCTCCCGAGCAGCCGCTTCGGCAGCTTCGGCAACCCGGCGGTGACGGCCGTCGGCCGGGAGCTCGACGACAAGGTCGCGGCCCTGCTGGAGCACCTCGACGCGCCGGTAGCCTGAGGCCGGACGGGCCATCGGGTTAAGGGGGAGCCGTGGCGACGGAACGGATCGGGCCGCCGGCGATCGCGGGGGAGCGGGAGATGCTGCGCGCGTTCCTCGACTTCCACCGCGCGACACTCGCGATGAAGTGCGACGGGCTCTCCGACGAGCAGCTGCGCCGGCAGTCGATGCCGCCTTCGACGCTGTCACTGCTGGGGCTCGTGCGCCACCTCGCCGAGGTCGAGCGAGCCTGGTTCCGTCGCGTGATCGGCGGCGAGGACGTGCCGCTCGTCTGGTCGGCCGACGGCGACTACCAGGCCGCCTACGACGCCACCGACGGCACGCGGGCCGAGGCCTTCGCCGCGTGGCAGGCCGAGGTCGAGCACTCGCGGCGGATCGAGGCGGCCGCCGAGTCGCTCGACGTCGTCGCGTACAACGCGCGGTGGGGCGAGGACGTCTCCCTGCGGCTGATGATGCTGCACCTGATCCACGAGTACGCCCGGCACAACGGCCACGCCGACTTCCTGCGCGAGGGCGTCGACGGCGTCGTCGGCGCCTGATCCGAAGACCCCGGCGAAGCTCGAGTGTGACTGCGCCGACCCTGACTTGTCCTAGGCAAGCCAGGGGCCTAGTGTCGGACGGGTGACGAGCGCGAAGCGAATCCTGGTGGTGGGTGCCGGTGCGACCGGCGGGTTCTTCGGCGGCCGGCTGGTGCAGGCCGGCCGGGACGTGACCTTCCTGGTGCGCCCCGGGCGCGCGGCGGCGTTGATGGAACGCGGCCTGCGGATCACCGGGCTCGGCGAGGAGACCGTGCTCACCCCGAAGCTCGTGCGCGCCGGCGAGCTCACCGAGCCGTACGACCTCGTGCTGTTCACGGTCAAGGCCGCCGGGCTCGAGCAGGCGATCGAGGACGTGGCGCCGGCGGTCGGGCCGGACACCCTCGTGCTGCCGGTGCTCAACGGCCTGCGCCACCTCGACGCGCTCGTGGCCCGCTTCGGCGAGGAGCGGGTGCTCGGCGGCGTCGCGATCGTGATGACCACTGTGGACGGTGCCGGCGACATCCGCCGCCTGTTCGACCTCCAGTCGCTGACCTACGGCGCCCGCACCGAGCCGGCGCCGGCCGGGCTCGCCGAGGTACACGAACTGCTGTCGGGTTCGGGCTTCGACACGGCGCTGTCCCCGGACATCACGGCGGCGATGTGGGCGAAGTGGGTGTTCATCGCCTCGATCGGCGCCGTGACCTCGCTCATGCGCGGCACCGTCGGCGACGTCGCCGGGCAGCCGGGCGGGATCGCGTTCGCCGAGGCCGTGGTCGCCGAGTGCGCGGCCGTCGCGGCGGCCTCCGGGCACCCGCTGGACGCGGCCGCCCTGGAAAACGCCCGCGGCTCCGTGACCGAGGTCGGCTCCCCGCGCGCGCCCTCGCTGTACCGCGACCTCACGGCCGGGCTGCCCGTGGAGGGCGAGCAGATCTTCGGCGACCTCGTGGAGCGGGCGCACGCGCTCGGGGTGTCCGTACCACTGCTGGAACTGGTCCGGCTCAACCTCCGCGTGTACCAGGCACGGCTGGGCTGAGGCCGCCGGAACGAACCTGAACGAACCCCGTTTCGGCGCCTCCTGGGAAGTCCGCGAACTTTTTCCCGGCAGCGGTGAACCGAATCGGCTCCGGCCCACGTGATGGGTGCGGAAGGGCACGAAGGCCGTGCCCGGGTTGACACGGACGGATGGTCTTTCGGGCACCGGTTCGAGTGGTGATTTCCCGCCACACCAGGACTGCTACGCTCCGATCAGTGACATCTGCGCCCCTTTTGGCGCAGGTGTCCGGACCGCGGCGCAGCGCCGTGCACGACCCGCCGTGGGGAAGGAAGCTCTCGGGTATGGCGGACAGGTTCGAGTTCGTTCTCGACGTCTTCGAAGCTCTTGTGGTCAGCCAGGCAACCGGCGGTGACATCCGCCAGTACCCGTTGCGAATCGGCACGGTGCCTTCGGATCCCATCCGGTTCGTCCGCGTGGCGACTCAGGTCTACCGGGCGATGGAGGACAAGCGGCTCTCCACCCACGGCGAGCTCAGCCCCCATGTGCAGACGGCGTTCGGGCTGCTCGCCCGGCCGCGCGTCTCCGTCGCGGTGGCGGGGGTCGACGGTGTCGGCGCCGACATCGCGGTGCTCGCGCTGAGCGACGGCCGGCAGGCGCTCGGGATCACGCAGAACCCGCGCACCGACGAACTGCTGTTCTCGCTCTTCGCCGACGAGGACCTCGTCGACGTCGTCACCGGCGTGCTGCCCCCGGCGCGCGCCGCGACGACCGGCGCCCACACGGTCAGCCGGCAGGCGACGCGCGCCGTGTCCGCGATGACCGCGCGGCGCATCGCCGAGGCGGCCGAGGACGAGGAAGAGACCGACGCGTTCGGGATGATCGAGGTCCGCGGGACCGTGCGGCCCAGCCGCACCGACCCCCGCGTGACGCCGACGCCCGGCAGCACCGAGGTGCTCGAGCGCGTCATGGCCGCGCCGCGCCTCGGCGGCGGCCACCTCACCGTCACCGGCTGGGGCCGGCACGGCGAGCTGCGTGCGGCCGACCCGCTGAGCTGGCTCGACACGCAGGACGGCCGCTACCTGGTCCACACCACCGCCGGCGAGGCCGGTGAACTGAGCGCGAAGTACGTCCCCGCAGGGCGGTCCGAAGTGGCCCGCGCCGTGCAGAACGCCATCGCCGCCGTCTACTGACGCGCGCGCACCAAGAGGAGGGAGACCCGGTGGCCGACGACGCGACCCCGGCGAAGATGACTGCGCGTGAAGTGATGCCGCAGTTGTCCGGGACCGAGCTGAAGCGATTGGCGCAGACCGGAAGTTTCGCGGTGGACGACACCACCGGCAACCAGATGATCCAAGCGCTCGAAGGTGTGATCGACACCCTTCAGGCGCGGTGGGACGCTTTGCAGAAGCTGGGCACGGCCCCGGCCATGTCCTCCACCGCGACCGGCAAATGGGTGTCGACCCACATGCTGAACACCGCCAGCGACGCCCAGGGCCTGCTCACGCAGCTGCAGGCCGCGCGCGACGAGTTCCCGACGTATGTCGAGGCGATCAAGCTGGCGAAGCAGAACTACAGCAACACCGAAGCCGGGACGCGCGACACGATCAACCGTCTCCCCGTCGACGAGCTGACCTGAGGAGGATCTCGTGGCCACGACAACCGACCCGTCCACCTCGGCGGTCTCAGACCCGTCGTCACCGGACTACGACCCGCACAGCCCCTACTACGACGTGACGGCCGACTCGTCGTCGAAGTACTACGTCGGCCCGGTCAAGCCGGACGACGTCGCCTCCGGTGACCAGATCCGCGCCGAGGCGACCAAGGAGATCGACGACGAGATCGCCCAGGGCTGGCTCGGCCCCGTCGTCGACCCGAACGTGCGCAACCAGAAGATCCAGGAGCTCTACGAGCAGCGGCTCGTGGAGGCGAAGTCCGAGCTCCACGACGGTCTCCAGCTGCGCCAGAACGACGGCGCGCCCTACACCGACTGGTCGCAGGCGACGCACGAGCAGATGCAGCAGGCCATCACCCAGCAGGCGAACTCGGCCACCGTCGCCGAGTCGTCGGAGGAGTGGGTGCGCGTCGGCAACGACCTGGCCACGCACCAGCAGAACCTCGCGAACGCGATCAACGCGAGCACGAGCAACTGGCAGGGCGCCGGCGGCGACGCGGCGCGCGAGCACCTCGCGAACGTCGGCAAGTGGCTCGGCACCACCGCCCAGGGCGCGACCCTGGCCGGGCGCCAGCAGGAGATCCACTCCCAGGCGCTGAACGAGACGCAGATCGCGATGGCCGCGAACCCACCGGTGCAGTTCGACGTGCAGCAGGCCAACGCGCAGCTGCAGCAGATCAAGGACCCCACCGAGTACGCCGCGCAGGCGTCCAAGGCGATGGCGACCTTCACCGAGCAGCAGGCCGCGCGCCAGCAGGCGGCGCAGCTGATGACGCAGTACGACCACACGATCGGCGCGGCCGTCGTCACGCCGGCGTTCGCGGCTCCGCCGAAGCTTCCTGGCTCGACCGGCGCGAACGGCGGCGGCGGCGCGGGCGGCGCCGGCGGTGGCGGTGCCGGGAGCCAAGGTCTCCCGGTCGGCCCCGACGGGCGCCCGATCGGCCCCGACGGCCTGCCGATCGGCGGCGCCGGAGGTGGCGCGGGCGGCGGTGCCGGGGGTGCTGCCGGCGGCGGCGCGGGTGGCGGTGCCGGCGGTGGCGCCGGCGGCGGCTTCAACCCGCCTCCGCTCAACGTGCCCGACGGCCCGGGTGGTGTCGGTGGCGGCGGCCTCGGCGGCGGTTCCGGAAGCGGCGCCGGCGGCGGTGCGGGTGGTGGCGGTGGCTTCAACCCGCCTCCGCTCAACGTGCCCGACGGCCCCGGTGGCGTCGGTGGCGGTGGCCTGGGTGGCGGCGGCTTCGGCGGCGGCTCCGGCCTGCCGGCCGACGAGACCACGAAGACCTCGGGCTTCACGCCCCCGCCGCTGAACGTGCCCGACGGTCCCGCCGGTGGCGGGGTCGGCGGCGGAGGCGGCTTCAACCCGCCGCCGTTCAACCCGGGCAGCGGTGTCGGCGGCGGTGGCCTGGGCGGCGGTTCGGGTTCGGGCACGGGCTTCACCCCGCCGCCGTTCAACCCTGGCACGGGCGTCGGCGGCGGTTCGCTCGGCGGCTCCGGTGGCGGCATCGGCGGCGGCTCGGGCAAGATCCCGACCATCGGCCGTGGTGGCGGCATCAACGGCGAGAGCATCAGCAGCCGCCTCGGCGGTGGCGGCGGTGCCGGTGGTGCCGGGATCGGCGGCATCGGTGGTGGCGCCGGCATCAAGGGCGCGGGCCTCGGTGGCGCGGGCTCCGCGGCGGGCGCGGGTGCCGGTTCCGGCGCCGCGGCGACCGAGGAGGAGCTGGCCGCGCGTGGCGGTGCCGCGCAGGCGGGCGCCAAGGGCGCGGCCGGGTCGCCGGGCATGGGCGGCATGGGTGCTGGCCAGAAGGGCGGCAAGGGCCCGGAGGACAAGGAGCACAAGATCGCCGACTACGTGGAGTCGGACGACCCGAGCTTCTTCGCTCCGGACGAGGTCGTCGCGCCGCCGGTGATCGGTGACTGGAAGAACAAGGACTGGAAGTGAGGCGGGGATGACCAGCGGAGGCTTCGACGTCGAACCCGACGAGCTGACGGCGCACGCCAGCCACCTCGACGGGCTCGTGGACCGGCTGAACAACGCCGTGCAGGCGGCGGACTACGCGTTGAGCGACGACGCCTACGGCCTGCTGTGCGCGTTTCTCCCGCCGATCGTGAACCCGACGGGGCAGCAGGCCAAGGACGCGGTGAGCGCCGCGGCCGAGGGCATGCAGACCACGGCGGACAACGTCCGCACCACGGCGCAGGCGTACCAGGACGGCGACTCCCAGGAGGCGCAGCCGTTCCTCAAGCAGCTGGCCGGCAGCGACGACGCCGCGGGCCTGACCAACGGGGGCTCGGACGGCTACTCGTCGAGCAGCTACCCGTCCGGCAGCGAACCGCTGTCGCCGCGCATCGGGACGACGATTCCGAGTGAGCCGTTGCAGGAGCCGCTGTCGCCGCGCATCGGGACGACGATTCCGAGTGAGCCGTTGCAGGAGCCGCTGTCGCCCCGCATCGGTACGACGGTGCCGAGGGAGGCCGCGGAGCCGCTCGCGCCCGAGCAGCCGAGGTTCCGGGTCGGCACCACGGTGCCCGACGAGCCCGTGGTGAACCCGTCGTCGTTCCGGATCGGCACGGTCACCGAGTAGCGGGTGACACCGTGGCGCCGGGCGAGGTCCGCCCGGCGCCACCCGAACAGTTCAGCAGCAGGCAGATCGAGGAGTACGAACACCATGACCAGTGCGGGAGGGTTGGGTGACCTGATCAGGGACCCCGACGAGGCGATCCGGCGGATGGACGAGTGGGCGGCGGGCTTCGCCCGCAAGGCCGAGCGCTACGCGGCGGCCCAGCAGGAGACCGAACGGCTGCGTCTCACGGCGTCGAGCCCCGACGGCACCGTCAGGGTCACCGTCGGCGCCGACGGGGTCGTGTCCGACCTGGTCTTCGGGTCCAAGACGCGGACCATGCCGCCGGAGGAACTGGCCCGCATGGTGCTCGACACCATGCGGCGCGCCCAGTCGGGCATCACCCAGCGCGTGGCCGAGGTCATGACCGAGAACCTCGGCGACGAGGACCAGGACACCCGCAGCCTGATGCTGGGTAACCTCCGCAGCCGCTTCCCGAACCTCGAAGAGGCCGAGGACGGCCCGGGCGAGCCGGAGCCCCCGGCTCCGACCCCGCCGCCGCCCGCGCCGCCGGCCGGTGGTGCCGCGACCCCGCCGCCCGCCGCCCCGCCCGGTCCGACGGCCCCGCGCCGCCCGGGTGGCATCGATCCCGACGAGCAGGACAACAACCCCTGGTGATCCCCGACGTCCACTGAGGACAGTGGACGTCGTGCTGGGTCGAGGTATTCCGTGGCTGCGGCCGGCTTTTCAGGCCGGCCGCAACCACGAGCGAATTGCCATGACGGTCGCTGATGCCGACCGAAAACAATGGCTGAGTTCCCGGCTGCGTTGTCGCCCGGAATTGTGCCTGTCTTTCTTCTCAATTTCTGATTGTCCCGGCAGTTTCGCTCGCCGGCATAGGAGGGGTGTCGAAGTGAGCAATCCGTTGATCGTGCCCACGAAGGATTCGACCAAGGCGTATTCGGGAATCTCCCTGCTGGAGGACGCGAACAGTCTGGCCCAGGGAATCGAGTCGGGTGACTGGGCGTCGGTCGCGATGGGTGCCGTCGGGACAGGGCTCGACATGTTGTCGGCGGCGATGGACCCGTTCGGCGCGGCCCTGGCGGCCGGCGTGGGCTGGCTGCTGGAACACGTGGGGCCGTTGAAAGAGGCGCTCAACGGCCTGACTGGCAACGCGGACCAGATCCAGGCGCAGTCGGAGACGCTGGCGAACGTCGCGAAGGAATTGGGCGCGGTCGCGACGGATCTGACCGACGAGGTGAACGCGGATCTGCAGTCGTGGTCGGGCGCCGCTGCGGATGCCTACCGGCAGCGGGCGCAGGATCTGAGTGCGTCGCTGCAGGCGGCGGCGAAGGGGTGCGAGGGCGCGGCCAGCGGGGTGAAGAAGGGCGGCGAGATCGTGGCCGCCGTGCGGACGCTCGTGCGCGACATCATCTCGCAGCTGATCGGGCACATGATCAGCTGGGCGCTGCAGGTGGCGGCGACGCTGGGCATCGGGCTCTCATGGGTCATCCCCGAAGTGGCCGAGAACGTCGCGAAGACGGCGACGCAGATCTCGAAGCTGGTGACGAGCCTCGTCAAGGCGCTGAAGGCGCTGGCCCCGATGCTGAAGAAGACGGGGCAGCTGTTCGAAGACGTGGGCAAGGGCCTCAAGGACATCAAGGGCGGGAAGATCGCGGGCCCGGGCAAGACGGGGGAGCTGAGCGGAACGCCGAAGGCGCCGCCCGCGAAGTCGGGTGGTGGCGACACCGGGGGTGGGACGAAGGCCTCGGGTTATCAGGGCAATCCGAAGGATTACACACCGCCACCGGGCAAGTCGGGCGCTGACGACGGAACCCACGCTTCGGGTTACGACGGCAGCCCGAAGGACTACACGCCGCCGGCCGGCAAGACTGGTGGTGCGGACGAGGCAACGAAGGGGTCGGGTTTCAGCGGCGGCGGCTCGAAGGACTATACGCCGCCGCCCGGCAAGGCTGGTGGTGCGGACGAGGCAACGAAGGCGTCGGGTTATAGCGGCGGCGGCTCGAGGGACTACACGCCGCCACCTGCCGGCAAAGCCGGCGGCGCCGACGAAGGAACGAAGGCCTCCGGCTACACCGGTGACGGGTCAAAGGACAGCGCCCCGCCGGCAGGCTCGAAGGCGGGTGACGACACGACCCACGCGTCCAAGTCGCCCGACGGTACCGGAGCCGCCGGGGATGTGCCCTCGTTCGGCGGCGGGAGTCGCGGCCTGCCCAAGGACGACAGCACTGGCACCCCCGACACGAAGAGCCTCAAGGCAAGCAACGCCGATCCGCACGAGAACAGCACCCCGGTCAAGGACCGCACTGACTGCGGTGACCCGATCGACGTCGCCACCGGCTGGATGATGCTCACCCAGACCGACCTGGTCGTGCCCGGCGCGCTACCGCTGGAGGTCTCGCGCACGCACCTGTCGTGTTACCGTGCCGGCCGGTTCTTCGGCCCAACCTGGGCGTCCACAGTGGACCAGCGGATCGAGGTGGGGGACGACGGCCTGCACATCGCGCTGGCCGACGGCAGTATCCAGACGTATCCCGTCCCGGCCGACGACCCTGTGCTGCCAGTCGCCGGCCCCGCCCGGTCACTCTCCCGGTTCGAGGGTGGCTATCTCGTCACCGACGACGACCAGTCGCATTCCCTGTTCTTCACCGACAACGGGTCCGGCGTCTGTCCGCTCACGACGATCGGCGACGGCGACGGCAACCGGATCGAGGTGGTCCGCGACGAAAACGGCGTGCCCGTCGCAATGGTCCACTCCTCCGGCACCAGCGTGCTGTTCGACAGCGCGGACGGCCGGATCACCGCGCTCCGCGCCCAGGACGGCACCGTGCTGGCGGCCTACTCCTACGACGCACGCGGCCGGCTCACCGAGATCGTCGACCAGGCCGGCACGCCCACGCGGTTCACCTACGACGCCGACGGCCGCATCATCCGGTGGGAAGACGTCAACGGCCGCTGGTACGGCTACGGGTTCGACAGCGCCGGCCGCGTCGTGCGCGCGAGCGGCACCGGCGGCTACCTCGACTGCACCATCGAGTACGACCGCGAGCGCCTCGTCACCACCGTCACCGACTCGCTCGGCGCCGTGCGGCGGTTCCACCTCGACGACCGGCTCGACGTGATCGCCGAGACCGACCCGCTCGGCCACACCACGACGTTCCTGTACGACGAGCACGGCCGGCTGCTCACCCGCACCGACCCGCTGGGCCGCCAGACCCGCTGGGAACGGGACGAGGCCGGTCGCGTCACGGCCGTCACCGCGCCGGACGGCACACGCTCGCTGACCGAGTACAACGAGCTCGGCCGCCCGTCCGCCGCGATCGGCCCGGACGGCGCCACCTGGCGGTACGAGTACAACGAACGCGGCAAGGCCGCCGCCGTCGTCGACCCGCTCGGCGCCCGGACCACCTTCGGCTACGACGAACGCGGCAACCTCACGCTGATCACCGACGCGCTCGGCGGCACCACCCGAATCGAGTCCGACCCCGCAGGCCGGCCCCTGACCGTCGTCGACGAGGAAGGCGCCGTCGTCCGCTACACCTACGACGACCTGGGTCGCACCACCTCCGTCACCGACCAGCTGGGCGCGGTCACCCGGTACCGCTGGGCCGGCGGCGACGAGCCGGCCGAGGTGATCGGCCCTGACGGCGCGACCTGGCAGTCGCGCGACGCCGCGGCGGGCAACACCCAGGACCGCAGTGATCCGCGCGGCAACCGGACCCGCACCGAGTACGCGCAGTTCGACCTGCCCGTAGCGGAGACAGGCCCGGACGGGCAACGCATCGAGTTCGCCTACGACACCGAGCTGCGGCTGGTCTCCATGACCAACGAACAAGGCTTCGTGTGGCGCTACGAATACGACGCCGCCGGCAACCTGGTCCGCGAGACCGACTTCAACGGCCGCACACTCACCTACCGCTACGACGCGGCCGGCGATGTCATCGCCCGTACCAACGGCGCAGGAGAGACCACGCAGCTGGAACGGGACACGATGGGCCGTGTCGTCCGCCGCACGACCGGCAGCGACGTCGCGACCTTCGCGTACGACTCGGCCGGTCGGCTCGTCGCCGCCCGTAACGCGGACGCCGAAGTTACCTTCGCCTACGACGCACTCGGGCGGGTGGTGGCGGAAACCATCGACGGCCGTCCGGTGTGTTCCGAGTACGACGCGCTGGGCCGGCGCGGGCTGCGGCGCACGCCGTCCGGTGCCGAATCGAGCTTCGACTACGGTCCGGCCGGCACCCTCGTGGCGCTGCGGGCCGCGGGCCGCACCATCGGATTCGACCACGACCTGGCCGGCCGTGAACGCGTCCGCCGCTTCGGTGCCGTGGAGCTGCGCCAGAGCTGGGACTCCGGCGACCACCTCACCGCGCAGAGCGTCGTCGCGGGCGCGCGCACGACGCAGCACCGCGAATACAGCTACCTCGCCGACGGCTACCTCACCTCGGTCGCCGATGCGCTGTCCGGCCCACGGACGTTCGAGGTCGACCGCAGTGGCCGGGTCCGCTCCGTCGCCGGCCACGGCTGGCAGGAGAGCTACGCCTACCACTCGTCCGGCGCCATCGCCCAGGCGCAGACTCCCGGCACGCCGTCCGCCGGACCCCGGGAGTACCGCGGCACGCTCCTCGCGTCGGCGGGAGCGCTGCGCTTCGCCCACGACCCCGAAGGCCGCACCACGCTTCGGGGCACGGGGGCCGGAGGCCCGCAGTGGCAGTTCCGGTGGAACGCCGAGAGCCGCCTGACCGCGGTTGTCACCCCGAACGGCGAGCACTGGCACTACCGCTACGACGCTCTCGGGCGCCGCGTCGCCAAGCAACGGCTCGCCGCCGACGGCCGGATCACCGAACAGGTCCAGTTCGCCTGGGACGGGGGCACCATCGCCGAACAGGTCCACAGTGGACCCGGACGGCCGCAGGTCGCGACCGTGTGGGAGTTCTCGCCCGACACCGGCCGTGCGCTCGCCCAGACCCAGCGCGTTCTCGGCACCGCGGACGAACGGTTCCACGCGATCGTCACCGACCTCGTCGGCGCGCCCAGCGAACTCGTCGACGAGCGCGGCGAGGTGGCCTGGCACCGGCAGGCCACACTCTGGGGCAAAGTCCTCTCCGCCGCCGGTGGCGCGACGACCCCGCTGCGTTTCCCCGGCCAGTACCACGACGCTGAAACCGGGCTGCACTACAACGTCAACCGATACTACGACCCGGAAACCGGCCGGTACCTCTCGCACGACCCGCTCGGCCTCGACCCGGGCCCGGACTCGCAGGCGTACGTGCTCAACCCGACTGCGCTGGCCGACCCGCTGGGCCTGATGCCGAAGGCGACCCCGTGCGCCGCGGCGAAGAAGAAGGCTGCCAAACAAGGCCAGACGCCGTACACGAAGCCCCCGAAGAAGCCGAACCCGCCGAGGGTCCCGCCGGACGGCACCTACGGCAAGACGAAGGCCGAGCAGAAACGGCTGAACAACGAGTACTACGACGACATGAAGAACGACCCGACCTGGCCGCACAGCAAGCCCGAGCTGAACGGCGACCACACCCATCAGTCCGAGCACCCGATCGGCTACCACGCGCTCGCGCCCGATTTCAAGCGCGGCGAGTCCGCCACCGCCAAACGGATCGAGGACGACGCGCCCGCCTACCAGGAGTCCTTCCAGGCGCACCGGGACAACATCGGGACCGGCAACCGGGTCGAGCCGGACGGCTCGGGAGTCGATGCCAGGGGCTACCGCGAATCGCTCGAGAACTCGGTGCAGGAGGGGCGGCCGGGCAACGCGATCCAGATGAACCAGCTGACCTACGCCAACCAGCACATGAAGCCGGTTCTCGACAAGAACCCGAACTGGAAGAGCTACGACGAGACCCCGGACGAACCGCGCTTCGTGCAAAAGACCGAGCCCAACCCGGCTTTTGTGAGCAAGGACAAAACGCCGAACGAACCGGAGCGGGTGGCGTCGATGGAGCCCGCACCCGAAAGGGACAGCTTCCGGCCGACCGCGGGCACCACCCAGGGCCGGATCGCCGACGATTCCTACCACCGCATGGTCGACCACATGCGGGACCGGCCGATCGAGTACAGCGACCGGCAGGGCGGCACGACGCACACCCCCGGCCCGGACGTGCGGGCCACCGCGGAAATGCACCTGGCGCGCGACACCGCGCGTTCCGGCCACTACCCGACCCAGGCCGAGGAGGACGCGGCCATCGAACGGACGTACGACCACCGGACCCCGGCGGATGAGCGCAGGGCGCAGGAGTACGACAACAACCACGCGGCCGCCGAGGCCAACCGCACCGATAAACCGGCGCCCGGCCAGAAGCCGGAGGACTACGCACGCCAGCGCCAAGAGGAATCCATGGCCCAGCGCCTCGGTATCTCGCCGCAGGAGCTGCGCGACCGGCTCGCCAATTCGCAAAAACAGCAGGAGGACGTCAGGCGAGCAGAGCAGGACGATGCGATGGACGTCGACTGACACTTCTCCGGGAACCGGCAGTCGTTCCCGCTCGGGCCTTGCCGGAGGCGATCCTCGTGTCGCCTCCGGCAAGGCCGAGTCCACCTCGGCTGGCCGCGAACGCCGGGGTGGTGTCCTGGTTCGCAAACCGGAACACCACCCCGGAAGGCCTGAAGCGCCAATCCGGCGAAACGGCACGGCAGAAGTCCGCGACCGCGGTGAACGCCGTGGACACGGCATGATCACGGCGACTGCTCCATTCGGGTGGCTTACACCGCGTCTTCTCACTCCACGTGGACAGCGCTCCGCTCACCCGGACGCCTCCGAGCTGCACGACCAAAAGGGCGCGGGATCACCGATGCCCGGTTCGTGACCTGCCACACGATGAGGGCCTTGTTGCGAAGAGCCGCCGAGTGGCGATCGAGGGAACGATGTGTGACCGGACCGGTCGCGCGGAGTGTCCCGTCGGAAGAGGAAAACCGTGCTCGGCCTGGTCGGGCTGCTGTTCGCGTTCATCCCGGTGGTCGGCGTGATCGCCTGGCCGCTCACGATCCTCGGCGTGATCTTCGGCGTCGTCGGCATCACGCGGGCGAACAAGGGCGAGGCCGACAACAAGGGCATGGCGATCACCGCCGTCGTCCTGTCGGCGATCGGTCTCGTGATCTGTGTCGTGTGGACGGTTGCGTTCGGTGCGGCGGTCAAGGACGCGGCGGACGACGCGCCGCACGGGGGTCGGGCGCGCGGCGGTTCACGATCTGGAGGCCACGCCTGGCAGCACGACCGCGAAGTCCGCGCCTGGCAGCACGGCCGCGGAGGCCGCGGCGAGCGGGCACACGATCGTCATCGACGTGACGACCGGGGCGAAGTCCAACTTGGGCTGGAACGCCGGTTTCACCGAGCACTCCCAAGAAGTGCTTCCGGCGGAGAAAAAGTGGACCCAGACGGTGTCCCTGGAGAGCCTCGCCTGGACCGCCGTCACCGTCCGCCCGGTCGATTTCGACCTCGGTGACAACGACAACACCTGCAAGATCACCGTCGACGGCAAGATCGTGGCGGAGAACTCCAACTCGATCGGGGCGATCTGCACCTACCAGCCGTGAAGCCGGGGCCGGTCCGGGTGAGCGCGAGCCCGCCCGGACCACTCGGCTACCACTGGTCCCAGTGGGTCACCTCGTCCGGAGCCGGGCGGGGCGCCGGGCGGAAGTCCGTGCCCTTCGTGAACGCCAGCGGCGTCAGCACAGCCTGCGCAACGGTCTCGTACGGGATGCCGAGGAGGTTGGCGACATCCTTTTCGCGGGCGACGTGCATGGAGGTCCACGCGGTGCCGAGGCCGCGGGCGCGCGCAGCGAGCATGAAGCTCCATGTGGCGGGCAGGATGTTGGACATGCCGGCCGTCGCGGAGGCGCGATCTGGGCCCTCGTTGCAGGCCAACACGAGCACGGGGGCCTCGCCCATGCGCTCGCCGAGGTAGTCGGCGGAGTTGGCGAGGCGGGACTGCGCGCGGTCGCGCTCGGTGGCGCCCGGGTTGTTGCCCGGGTAGTGTGGCGAGGCCTTGTACTGGGCGTAGACGGAGCCGTAGATCTCGCCGATGGCGCGGCGCTTGGCTTCATCGCGCACGACCACGAAGCGGGCCGTGACGACGTTCGAGCCGGCCGGGGCCTGCAGGGCGAGGGCGACGCATTCGCGGATGAGGTCGTCGGGCACGTCGCGGGTGAAGTCGAGGCGCTTGCGCACCGCGCGCGTGGTGGACAGCAGCTGGTCGGGGGAGAGTTCGAGCATGCCGCGATCATAGGTCCGCGAGCCGGGGGCGCGCGCCTCGCGAGACCGTGACCACAGGCCGCGGTTCAGTGCGCGCGCAGGCCTTCGATCAGCAGGTCGGCGAAGCGGTCCGCGAGCTCCTCGGTGGTGAGTGATCCGTCGGGGGAATACCAGACATACGCCCAATTCAGGATGCTCGTGAGCGCGATGCCGGCGATGCGCGGGTCCGCTTCGCGGAATTCGCCCGCTTCGATGCCCTGGGTGATGATGCTGCGCAGTCCCGTTTCCCAGCGGTCGCGGCTGGCGATCACGGCCTGCTGGCGCGGTTCGCTGAGGTTGCGCCACTCGTGGAAGAAGACGGTGGCGAACTCCTTGTTCTCGCCGATCAGCTTGAGGTCGCGCGCGGCGACCTGGCGCAGCTGCTCGGTGGCGGTGCCGCCGGCGGCGAGGATCTCCTCCATGTCCCGCTCGGAGCGTTCCATGATGCTGTGCACGATCGCCTCGAGCAGGTCCTCCTTGCTCTGGATGTGCACGTAGAGACTTCCGGCGTGCACGCCGACCTCCCGGCCGATGTCGCGCATGGAGGTCCCGTGGTAGCCCTTTCGGGCGAACAGGCTCGCAGCGATCTCGACGATGGGCGTGACGTAGTCGGTGGCTCGTTCGGACACCCGCCCATTAGACACTACGGCGAGTGACGAGTCGATGGGCAGAACGAGTGCAACAACTGTTTGTTGACCGATCGCGCCCGTGCGGTTAGCGTCCGGAGGCGAGACTTGGAGGCAGCCCGAAGATGCGCTACTACGAGATCGACCAGAGGACCACCGCGCACATCCTCGCCGACAAAGCCGCCCGCGTCGGCGACCGCCCGTTCCTGCACTGGGCGGGGCGCACCTTCACCTACCGCGACCTCGACGA
The DNA here is from genome assembly GCF_042896185.1 of Amycolatopsis sp. NPDC001319. Taxonomy (NCBI): domain Bacteria; kingdom Bacillati; phylum Actinomycetota; class Actinomycetes; order Pseudonocardiales; family Pseudonocardiaceae; genus Amycolatopsis; species Amycolatopsis sp. NPDC001319. The sequence continues at coordinate 167,554 of NZ_JBIAWY010000002.1, forward strand.
GATGACCAACCGCTACGCCAACGGGTTCGCCGCGCTCGGCATCGCGCGGGGCGACCACGTGGCGATGATGATGCCCAACGGCCCGGAGTTCCTGTGGACGCTCTGGGGCCTGGGCAAGCTCGGCGCCGTGGCGGTGCCGCTCAACACCGCCGCCAAGGGCGAGCTGCTGCGCTACTTCCTCGACCAGTCCGACTCCACGGCCGTGTGCGTGGCCGGTGACCTGCTCGCGCGCGTCGCCGCCGTGCTGCCCGAGGTGCCGGCCGTGCGCACGGTGCTGGGGCTCGGCTCCGACCCGGCGCAGCTGGCCGCGCTCGACGGGATCACCACGCACGACCTCGCCGACCTCGGCCAGGCCTCACCCGAGCCACCGCGGCCGGCCGAACCCGTGCGCTGGAACGACCCGCACCTGATCCTCTACACCTCCGGCACCACCGGGCCGTCCAAAGGTGCGATCTGCCCGCAGGCGCAGGGCCACGCCGTGGGGCACCAGATGGCGTCGCTCAACTCCTACCGCCAGGACGACGTGCTCTACACCTGCCTGCCGGTGTTCCACGGCAACGCGCTCTGGTACACGGTCTACGCCGCGCTGTGGGCCGAGGCGTCCGTGGCGCTCTACCCGCACTTCTCGGCCAGCCGGTTCTGGTCGCAGATCCGCGAGTCGAAGGCGACGGTGTTCAACTGCCTCGGCGCGATGGCGAACATCATCTGGCAGCAGCCGCCGTCGGAGCGAGACCGCGACCACTCCGTGCGGATCTGCATGATGGTGCCCAACTCCCGCGAGCTGGCCCAGGGTTTCCTGGAGCGCTACGGCACGCGCGTGACGTCGGTGTACGCGATGACCGAGAACTGCGCGGTCACCGTGTTCAGCCCGGACGACTCACCGGAGAAGGTGCCGTCGGCCGGACGCGTGCGCCCGGACATGAGCGTGCAGATCGTCGACGACGAGGGTCGCGCCGTGCCCACGGGTGAGGTGGGCGAGATCCGCCTGCGCCCCAACGAACCCGGCATGACCATGCTGGAGTACTACAAGATGCCCGACGCCACCGTCGGCGCCACGCGCGACCTGTGGTTCCACACCGGCGACCGCGGCTGGCTCGACGAAGACGGGTACCTGTTCTTCTCCGACCGCAAGAAGGAAGCCATCCGCCGCCGCGGCGAGAACATCTCCGCCTACGAGGTGGAGACCATCGTCTGCAAGCACCCGGCGATCCTCGAGGCCGCGGCGGTGCCCGTGGCTTCCGAGCTGGGCGAGGACGACCTGATGGTGTACGTCGTGCTCGAAGAGGGTGCGAGCGCCACCTACGAGGAGATCATCGCGTTCTGCGACGAGCGGATGCCGTACTTCATGGTGCCGCGGTACCTGGAGTTCATCGACGGCCTGCCGAAGACGCCGAGCGAGAAGATCGAGAAGTACAAGCTGAAGACCGCCGCCGCGGACCGCGTCGGCGAGCTGTGGGACCGGGAGGCGGCGGGCATTGTCATCAGGAAGTGAGGCCGTCGAGTTCAGTGTGGACGGTCCCGTCGGCCGGATCACGATCGACCAGGAGGCCACGCGCAACGCGCTCAGCCCCGAGGTGATCGCCGGTCTGGACCAGGCGATCACGGCCGCCGGGGACTGCTCGGTGGTCGTGGTGCGCGGGCGGGGCGGGACGTTGTCGGCCGGTGCCGAGCTGAAGTTCCTGCGTTCGGTGCTGGACGACCCGGCCGCGGTGCGCGAGTACATCACCTCCATCGGGGTGACGCTCGACCGGCTGGAAGCCGCGCCGTTCGTGTCCGTGTGCGTGATCGACGGCTACGCGGTGGCGGGCGGCTGCGAGATCATGCTGGCCTGCGACCTCGCCGTGGTCAGCGAGACCGCGCAGATCGGCGACCGGCACCTCGAGTACGGGCTGCTGCCCGGTGCCGGCGGTTCGGTGCGCCTGACCCACGCCGTCGCGCCGGCGATCGCCCGCCGGCTGCTCTACACCGGGGAAATCGTCGACGGCGCCACCGCCGCGGGCTTCGGGCTCGTGAGCAGCGCGGTGCCCGCGGCCGAGCTCGACGACGCCGTCGAAGCGCTCGTCGCGCGCCTCGCCCGGCACGCGCCCGACGCGTTGCGCGGCATGAAACGCCTGCACCGCACGGCACTCGCCGAGGAACCCGCCGCCGCGATCACCGCGGAGCGGGAGACGTTGCTCGCGCACCTGGCCGGCCCCACCGCGCGGGAGGGGCTGGCCGCGTTCGCCGAGCGGAGAGCGCCGCGGTTCGGCAGGCTCTGACTGGGTACGGAAGGAAAACGATGAGCACAGACACCGATCGCCCGGTTTCGGGCCGGTGGTTCGAACAGCTGGAAGTCGGCACTGTGGTGCAGCACGCGACGCGGCGCACCGTGACCGAGACCGACAACGTGCTGTTCACGACCATGACGATGAACCCGGCGCCGATGCACCTCGACGCCGACTACGCCTCGCGCACCGAGTTCGGCAAGCCGCTGGTGAACAGCATGTTCACGATCGCGCTCGTGGTCGGGCTCTCGGTGTACGAGCTGACGCTGGGCACGATCGTGGCGCAGCTCGGGATGTCCGACGTGGAGTTCCCGAAGCCGGTGTTCGCCGGCGACACGATCCGTGTGGAGAGCGAGGTCGTGGAGGCCCGGGCGTCGAAGTCGCGGCCGAACGCCGGGATCGTCGTGTTCGAGCACCGCGCCTACAACCAGCGCGACGAGCTGGTCTGCCGGGCCAAGCGCACGGGCCTGATGCACCGCCGGCCGGAAGGGGATGCCGCGTGATCACCGAGTACTTCGACCGGATCAAGGTGGGGGACACCCACGTCAGCCGGGCGCGCACGATCACCGAGACCGACATCGTGCAGTTCGCCATGTTCACCGGCGACTGGCACCCGGCGCACACCGACGCCGAGTACTTCGGCGCCGACCCGGTGTTCGGCGGGCGGGTGGCGCACGGCGCGCTGTCGCTTTCGGTCGCGCTGGGCCTGGTCACGTTCTGGCCCGAGGCGATGAAGGCGTTCTACGGCATCGACAAGCTGCGGTTCATCACGCCGGTGCGCGTGGGCGACACGATCCACGTCGAGACCGAGGTCACCGAGCTGACGCCGCGCGGCGACGGCCGCGGCGTGGTGACGTCGGCGTTCCGGATCCTCAACCAGCGCGGCGAGACGGTGCTCGCGGCGTCGCTGAAGACCCTGGTGGTCACGGAGGAGGCGGCGCGATGAGCGAGGTGACGGCCGACCTCGAGAAGGCCGAAGAGGTCGCGCTGGCGGGCGGCGATTCGAGCCGCTGGCCGAACAAGCTCCCGGTGCGGGAACGCATCGCGCTGCTGCTCGACCCCGGCAGCTGGGTCGAGGACGGCCTGCTCGCCGACGCGTCGGGCGACGGGTTGCCCGCCGACGGCGTGCTCACCGGCGTCGGCACGGTCGAGGGCCGGCCGGTCGCCGTGATCGCCCACGACTTCTCGGTGAAGGCCGGGTCGTGGGGCGAGCTGACGTGCGAGAAGCAGGTGCGCATCCTGGAGCGCGCCGACCGCGATCTGCTGCCGGTGTTCTACCTCGTCGACTCCGCGGGCGGTCGCCTGACCGACCAGCTGGGGTTCTTCTCCGGGCGGCGCGGGGCTTCGCGGATCTTCCAGCTGCAGGTGAAGCTTTCCGGGCGGGTGCCGCAGATCTGCTGCCTGCACGGACCTTCGGCCGCCGGCGGTGCGTACATGCCGGCGTTCACCGACTGGGTGGGCATGGTCGCGGGCAACGCGTCGATGTACCTGGCCTCGCCGCGGGTCGCGGAGAAGGTGACCGGCGAGCGCACGACGCTGGAGGAGATGGGCGGCGCGACCATGCACGCCACCGTCTCCGGCTGCGGCGACGAGGTGTTCGACGAGGACTGGCAGGTGATCGCGGCGGCGCGGCTGCTGCTGTCGTACCTGCCCGACGACTGGCGTTCGGCTCCCGCCCGCGCCGAGGCCGTGGCGCCCGAGAGCCCGGACTGGCCCGAGGGCCTGATCCCGGAGGACCCCAACGCGGCCTACGACGTGCGCGACGTGATCCTGCGGCTCGTGGACGCCGGGAGCTTCTTCGAGATCAAGTCCGCGTGGGCCGAGGAGATGGTGACCGGGTTCGCGCGCCTGGGCGGGCAGACCGTCGGGCTCGTCGCGAACCAGCCGTCGGTGCGCAGCGGCGCGATCTTCGTGGACTCGGCCGACAAGGCGGCGCGGTTCATCTCGATGTGCGACGCGTACAACGTGCCCCTGGTCTTCCTGCAGGACGTGCCGGGCTTCATGGTCGGCGTCGCGGTGGAGCGGCAGGGGATCATCCGGCACGGCGCCAAGATGGTCGCGGCCATGGCGAGCGCCGAGGTGCCGAAGTTCAGCGTGGTGCTGCGCAAGGCGTATGCGGCCGGCTTCTACGCGATGTGCGCGCCGGGCTTCGAGCCGCGGGCCACGATCGCCCTGCCGACCGCGACGATCGGCACGATGTCGCCCGAGGCGTCCGCGAACGCGGTGTACGCCAACAAGATCGCGGCGATCGAGGATCCGGCCGAGCGCGAGGCGTTCGTGCAGGCGCGCGTGGCCGAGCAGGCGGCTGACTTCACACTGCTGCGGCTGGCCGGTGAGCTGCACGTCGACACGGTGGTGAAGCCGGAGGCGCTGCGGGCCGAGCTGCTGGGCCGGCTGCGCGCGGCCGGGAGCTGGGAACGTTCCGGCCACCGTCGTCACCACCTGATCAGCCCGGTGTGAGGGAGCTTTGATGTCGGACGGACTGGTGCCCCGCAGCCTGCTGTTCATGCCGGGCTCGAAAGCCTCGATGATCGCGAAGATCCCGGCGATCGCGCCCGACGCCGCCGTGGTCGACCTCGAGGACGCCGTGCCCGCCGCGCAGAAGGCCGAAGCTCGGGCGACGACCGTGGCCGCGCTGGCGGACTTCGACGCCGGGCCCGCGACCACGGTGCTGGTGCGGGTCAACCCGATCACGTCGCCGTGGTTCGCCGACGACCTGGCGGCGGTGGCGTCGTTGGGCGGGATCGGCGTGGTGCTGCCCAAGTACGAGCGCCGCGAGGAGATCGACGCGGTGCGCGCACGGGTCGGTGCCGATGTGCCGGTGATCGCCGGGCTGGAAACCGTGCGGGGCGTGGCTTTCTGCCGTGAACTGCTGCGCGCGGGCGTCGACGCTGTCTACTTCGGAGCGGAGGACTACATCGCCGACATCGGCGGCGTCCGCACCACCCGGGGGGACGAGGTCCTGTACGCCCGCAGCGAGGTGCGGCTCGCCGCCCACCTGTGCGGAGTGTCCACCGTGGACCAGGCCGTCGTCTCCATCCGCGACGACGACCGCTTCCGCGCCGACGCCGAACAGGGCCGCGCGATCGGCTACACCGGCAAGATCTGCGTGCACCCGCGCCAGGTCGAGCTCGCGCACGAGGTCTTCACGCCCGCCCCGGACGAGGTCGCCCACGCGCGCGCCGTCCTGGCTGCCGCCGACTCCGGCGTCGCCGTCGTCGACGGCCAGATGGTCGACGACGTCCACGTCCGCATGGCCCGCACGGTGCTGGCCCGCGTGCCGGGGGAGGGCTGATGCGCGTCGGGCTGATGTTTCCGCCCGGGGCGGATCCGGGGGAGATCCCGGCGGTCGCGCGGAGGGCCGAGGAGGCCGGGTTCGACTTCTTCTGCTGTGGCGAACACGTGTTCTTCCACGGGCCGATCACCAACGCGTTCGTCGGGCTGGCCGCGGCGGCCGGCGCGACCGAGCGGATCGGCCTGCTGAGCGCGCTGACGATCCTGCCGGTCTACCCGGCTGCGCTGGCGGCCAAGCTCGTCGCGACGCTGGCGACGGTGTCGCGCGGCCGGTTCGAGCTGGGTGTCGGCGTGGGCGGGGAGCACCCGCCGGAGTTCGAGGCGGTCGGGGTGCCGCTCGCCGAGCGCGGGCGCCGCACCGACGAGGCCCTGGAGGTGCTGGCGCGGCTGCTCGCCGGGGGACGGGTGACGTTCCGCGGCGAGTTCACCACGATCGAGGACCAGGAGCTGCAGCCCGTGCCCGACCGGCGGCCGCCGGTGTGGGTGGGCGGCCGGCGCGGGGCGGCGATGCGCCGGGCCGCGCGCCACGGTGACGGGTGGCTGCCCTACCTGGTCACGCCGCGGCAGTTCGCCGGCAGCCTGGAGCAGGTGCGGGAGCTGGCCGGCGAGCACGGCCGCCGGCCGGAAGACGTGCGCGGCGGCGTGTACCTGTGGTCCACTGTGGACACCGATGGGGATCGGGCCCGCCGTGAGGTGGTGTCGTCCGTGAGCGAGCTGTACAACCAGGATTTCGAGGGCTACGCCGACCGCTACCTGCTGTTCGGCACGCCGGCGCGCGTGCGGGAGCGGCTCGCGGAGTACGCCGTGGCGGGCGCGGAGAGCGTGATCTTCGCCCCGGCGTGCGCCGACCACGAGCGCGCGATCGACTTGTTCGCCACCGAGGTCCTCCCGGGGATCCGGGAGAGGGGAGTTTCCCGTGTCTGAGTTCCAGAAGGTGCTGGTCGCGAACCGGGGTGAGATCGCGGTCCGCGTGATCCGCGCCGCCCGCGACGCCGGGCTGGCCTCGGTCGCCGTCTACGCCGATCCGGACGCCCGGGCGCCGCACACCCGGCTCGCCGACGAGGCCTACGCGCTGCACGGCAGCACGGCCGCCGAGTCCTATTTGGACATCGACAAGATCCTCGACGTCGCCAAGGTCAGCGGCGCCGACGCCGTGCACCCCGGCTACGGGTTCCTCTCGGAGAACGCCGGCTTCGCCCAGGCTGTGCTCGACGCCGGCCTGGTGTGGATCGGGCCGGGCCCGCAGGCGATCCGTGACCTCGGCGACAAGGTGACCGCGCGCAAGATCGCCCGGTCCGTCGGTGCGCCGCTGGTCCCGGGCACCGAGGAGCCGGCGAAGAACGCCGACGAGGTCGTGGCGTTCGCCGACGAGCACGGCTTGCCGGTGGCGATCAAGGCGGCCTTCGGCGGTGGCGGGCGTGGGCTCAAGGTCGCCCGTACGCGGGAGGAGATCCCCGAGCTGTTCGAGTCCGCCACGCGCGAAGCTGTCGCGGCGTTCGGGCGGGGTGAGTGTTTCGTCGAGCGCTATCTCGACCACCCTCGGCACGTGGAAGCTCAGGTGCTCGCCGACGCGCACGGCACGGTCGTCGTGGCCGGCACCCGCGACTGCTCGCTGCAGCGCCGCCACCAGAAGCTCGTGGAGGAAGCCCCGGCTCCGTTCCTGAGCGACGAGCAGCGCGAGCTGATCCACTCCTCCGCCAAGCAGATCTGCGCGGCGGCGGGATACCTCGGCGCGGGCACCGTCGAATACCTCGTGGGCACCGACGGCACGATCTCGTTCCTGGAGGTCAACACCCGCCTGCAGGTCGAGCACCCCGTGACCGAGGAGACGACCGGGCTCGACCTCGTGCTGGAGCAGTTCCGCATCGCCCGCGGCGAGCGCCTGGCCATGTCGGATCCCGAGCCGCGCGGGCACGCGTTCGAGTTCCGCATCAACGGCGAGGACCCGGGCCGCGGCTTCCTCCCGACGCCCGGCACCGTCCGCCGCTTCGACGTGCCCGAGGGGCCCGGCATCCGCCTGGACTCCGGCGTCGAGGCGGGCAGTGTCGTCGGCGGACAGTTCGACTCCATGCTGGCCAAGCTGATCGTGTCCGGGCCCGACCGGGCGACGGCCCTGGCGCGCAGCCGCCGGGCACTGGCCGAACTGGCGGTGGAGGGCCTGGCGACCGTCGTTCCGTTCCACCGCGCGGTGGTGCGCGACCCGGCGTTCACGGCCGAGGACGGGTTCACCGTCCACACGCGCTGGATCGAGGAGGACTTCGCCACCGTCCTGCCCGAGTACTCCGCCGAACCCGCCGACGACGGCAAGGTGTCGATCTCCGTCGGTGGCCGGGCCCTGCGGGTGTCGCTGCCCGGTCTGTCCGAAGTGGGCAGCCGGGCCGACGAGATCCGCGCGGCGTCCGCGGCCGTGGCACTCGGCCCGCGCGCGACGGCCGTGTCGGGAGATGCGGTGACGACGCCGATGCAGGGCACGATCGTCAAGCTCGCCGTGGCCGAGGGCGACACCGTCGAGACCGGGGACCTCATCGCCGTGGTGGAGGCGATGAAGATGGAGAACCCGGTGAAGGCGCACAAATCCGGTGTCGTCACGGGGCTCGCGGTGGCGGTCGGCGACAGCCGCGCCCAGGGCGAGGTGCTCTGCGAGATCGCCGGGTAAGGTCCACCGGGGACACTTCCGTGGGGCAGGACAGGGGAGCAGGCTCGTGGATCTCGGAATCGCCGGCCGCACAGCCGTGGTGTGCGCGTCGACCCAGGGGCTCGGACGGGCCTGCGCGGTGGAGCTCGCCCGGGCGGGCTGCACCGTGGTGGTCAACGGGCGCTCGGAGGACTCGACGCGCGCCGCGGCCGCGGAAATCGCGGCGGACACCGGAGCCACCGTGGTGCCGGTGGCGGGCGACCTCGGCGACCACGCCGTGCAGGACGCGCTGCTCTCGGCCGCGGGAGAAGTCGACATCCTGGTCAACAACAACGGCGGACCGCCGTTCCGCGACTTCCGCGAGGTCGACCAAGACGCGCTGTTCGCCGGCGTGCGCGCCAACATGGCGACGCCGATCCGGCTGGTGCAGCTGGTCGTCGACGGCATGGTGGAGCGCCGGTTCGGCCGGATCGTGAACATCACGTCCGGCTCGGTCAAGATGCCGCTCGCCGGCCTCGACCTCTCGAGCGGTGCGCGGGCGGGCCTCACCGGGTTCCTCGCCGGCGTCGCCCGCGCCGTCGCGCACGCCAACGTGACGATCAACTTCCTGCTGCCCGGCTCGTTCGACACGCGTCGCCTGCGTTCCGGCCAGGAAGCCGCGGCGGCGAACGCGGGTGTGTCGCCGGAAGTCGTCGCGGACGGGCAGCGCGCGTCGATCCCCGCCCGCCGCTTCGGGGAGCCCGCGGAGTTCGGCGCGGCGTGCGCCTACCTGTGCTCGGCGCAGGCCGGGTTCGTCACCGGCCAGAGCCTGCTCATCGACGGCGGGGCGTACCCGGGCGTGCTCTGACGCCCGGGGCCCCGCGCGTCAGCCGACCCAGACCGTCTTGAGGTTGCAGAACTCCCGGATCCCGTGCGACGACAGCTCGCGGCCGTAGCCCGAGCGCTTGACGCCGCCGAACGGCAGCTCCGGGTACGACACCGTCATGCCGTTGATGAACACCTGCCCGGCGTCGAGGTCGTCGATGAACCGCTCGATCTCTTCAGTGTCCTCGGTCCAGGCGTTGGAGCCGAGGCCGAACGACGTCGCGTTGGCGATCTCCAGCGCCTCGTCGAGGTCGGCCACGCGGTAGAGCGAGGCGACCGGGCCGAACACCTCTTCGGTGAAGATGCGCATCTCGCGCGTGAGGTCGGTGATCACCGTCGGCGGGTAGAACCAGCCCGGGCCGTCGGGTCGCTGCCCGCCGCACAGCACGGTGGCGCCCGCGGCGACGGCCTCGTCCACCAGTTCCTCGACGTCGGTACGGCCCTGCTCAGTGGCCAGCGGCCCGACGTCGGTGTTGTCGTCGAACGGGTCGCCGACCCGCAGCGCGCGCATCCGCTCCACGAACTTCCGGGCGAACTCGTCGTAGACGTCGGTGTGCACGATGAACCGCTTGGCCGCGATGCACGATTGGCCGTTGTTCTGCGTCCGCGCCGTCACCGCGGTCTCGGCCGCGCGGTCGAGGTCGGCCGAGGGCATGACCACGAACGGGTCGCTGCCGCCCAGCTCCAGCACGGTGTGCTTCACCTCGTCGCCGCAGATCGCGGCCACCGAGCGCCCGGCCGGCTCGCTGCCGGTGAGCGTGGCGGCGGCGACGCGGGCGTCCCGCAGGATCGGCTCCACCTGGCGCGAGGAGACCAGCAGCGTCTGGAAGCAGCCCTCCGGGAAGCCACCGCGGCGGAACACGTCCTCCAGGTACAACGCGCACTGCGGCACGTTCGACGCGTGCTTGAGCAGCCCGACATTGCCCGCCATCAGCGCGGGCGCGGCGAAGCGCATCACCTGCCACAGCGGGAAGTTCCACGGCATCACGGCCAGCACCACCCCGAGCGGCCGGTAGCGGCCCAGCGCCCGCGACGCGCCGACCACCGACGGGTCGGGCAGCGGCTCGTCGGCGAGGAACTCTTCGGCGTGGTCGGCGTAGTAGCGCATGCCCTTGGCCGACTTCAGCGCCTCCGCGCGGGCCGAGGCGAGCGTCTTGCCCATCTCGGTCGTCATCATCCGCGCGACGTCGTCCGCCTCCTTCTCCAGGAGGTCGGCGGTGGCGTGCAGCAGCGCGGCGCGCTCGGCGAACGTCGTGCGCCGGTAGGTCTGCCACCGATCGTGCGCGATCCCGATCCTGTCCCGGACCTCGGCCTCGGTCAGCTCGGTGAACGTCTTGACCGTCTCCCCGGTCGCGGGGTTGGTGGTGGCGATCGCCATGGGCGGAGCCGTCCCTTCTCCTCGTCGCGGTGCGGCCGCGCGGGCCGCCCCCAGCACGAGCCTAGGTCTTCCCGGACCGCGCGGCAGCCAAACCGGTGGCGGCCGAACCCGCACCAGGCAAACCCCGCTGCAGACAGATCCGCGGCAGACAGATCCGCGGCAGACAGATCCGCGGCAGACAAGGCAGCAGCGCGAAGCCCCCAGGTTCGTGAGTCCCTGGGGGCTTCGGCCCAGCCCGCCCGAGGCGGGAGTGGGAACCCGGCCGCCGCGCCCGGTCGGGGTCGCAACGCGGCGGCCGGGAGATCATTCGCCGGGAAGGTGGTCTTCGTCGTCGCCGGTTTCGGGGTTGCCGTCGTAGATCACCGAGCCGTCGTCCCGCATCCAGTTGCCCATCGCCGTCACCTCCAGCGGCTCGGCGAGGTGGAATTGCACGGTGTAGCCGTAGAAGCGGGCGTACAACAGGACGTTGGTGAAGGCCGCGTCGGCTGCTCCGGGGTGGTTTTCCAGGCGCCACAAGGTGAGTGGGGTGATGCCGAGGGTTTCGGCGACCTCGTCGCGGGTCAGCCCGGCCTTCCGACGCAGCGTGTGCAGGTGCTGGAGGAGCTGCCACAGCTCGGACATCGCCTGGGCGTCTCCGGGGTTGTCGCCGTGGGGCATGCGCTCGCGCCAGGGCGGGCGGCGCTGCCCGGGGTCGTCTTCGACGAGGACCACGTGCAGGCGGTACCCGAGGTGGCGGGCGTAGGCGTCGAGGACCGGCAGGGTCTGGCTGGTGCGGGCCCGCGTCCGGAACGAGTGGATGTTCCCCGCGAGCACCCCGAGGATCCGCCCCGCCTCCCGCAGCGAGAGACCCTCGGCGACGCGGACCTCCTCCAGTCGCGCGGCGACGACGTCGAGCTGCTCGAGCGCCGACCGCTGGACCACCGCGGTCATCGGGTGACCCCCACCCGGAAATGCACTGCGAACAGGGCCTCGGCGACCCCGCCGATGCTCTTCGCCTCCATGACCAGCCCCTTCCCGGTGCCCGTGTGTTGATCGCTACACTGGTGTACAACTCGGTCCGAGTGCAAGTCTTGCATTCATGCTTAGCCTTCAGTCCACTCGATAGGAGTAGTCCATGGCCAACGCACCGTCTCTTCGCCGGCGCCGGTTGGTGGGCGCGCTGAAGCGGCTGCGGCTGGATGCCGGATTGACGCTTGCTGAGGCCGGCGAAGCGGCTGGATTCAGCGAAGCCAAGGTCTCCCGAATCGAGACGTTCCGATTTCAGGTCAGTGGCGATGACACTTATGCACTGGCCAAGGCATTGGGCGCGAGTGAGGACACCGCGAATGCTTTGGTGAAACTCGCGCGATCGGCCAAGCAACGCGGATGGTGGCACGACGCCGCGAGTGAAGACAGCGGGCTGGGGACCTTCGCCGACTTCCTCGAATTGGAAAGCGAAGCTCGCGAGATCTTCGAATTCCAGGAGACACTCATTCCGGGGCGGCTGCAGACGGCGGGGTACGCCGCGGCGGTGATCCGCGCCGACCTGCCGAACGCGACTGAAGACGAGGTCGACCGGCGGGTGAAACTGCGCCTCGATCGGCAAAATCAAAGTTCCGCGCCCCTTTGGGCGGTGATCTTCGAGGCCGCCTTGGAAATGCCGGTCGGTGGGCCGGATGTGATGGCCGAGCAGCTGGATCGCCTCTCGGAAGCGGCGAAGCGGCCGGGAATTCAGGTGCAGGTCCTGCCGAAGCGTTCGCGCGGCCACGCCGCGATCGGCACGTCGTTCACCCTGTTCGAACTGACCGATGGCGCGACCTTCGCGCACATCGACACGCTGACCGGCGGCTTGCTGATCGAGGACTCCGCTCAGGTGGAGATCTATCGCAAGGCCCGGTCGGGCTTGCAGGCGGCAGCAGCCGACTTCGACGCCAGCGATACCCTGGTCAAGCGAGCAAGGGACGACCACCGGAGCACACCATGAACGAGAAGTTCGCTGGTCACTGGATCAAGGCCAGCTACTCGAACGGCTCGGGCAACTGTGTTGAAGCAGCTGTCCTGCCGGTGGCGGTGGGCATTCGCGACACGAAGGCCCGGGAAACCGGTCACCTGACGGTCACGCCTGCCGCGTGGGTCGCCTTCACCGAGGCGATCGCCAAGTAGCACGCGCGAGAAGGCCCCCAGCGATTCGTGAGCGCTGGGGGCCTTCTGCTGTCTCTGCCGCCGGGATTCTCCGGATTCCCGGACTCAGCCGGCGGGCTGCAGGACGAAGTCGTAGCGCGCCTCGACCCAGGGCACGGCCGACTCGCCGCCGTCGGGGGTCGGGCCGGGCTCGCGGGGTTCGAAGGTGACCACGAGTTCCTGCTTGGTGCCGAACACGACGTCGCTGTCGAGGTACTCCGCGCCCTCTTGGAACAGGTGCGTGATCAGTGGCTCGTGGCCGGCAGCATTGACGAGGAAGTGCACGTGGGCCGGGCGGAAGTGGCTGATGTCGGTGCGCGAGATCAGGTCGCCGACGGGGCCGTCCATCGGGATGGAGTACCCCTTCGGGGCGATCGTGCGCACGCAGTAGGTGCCGTCGGCGCGGGTGGTGTACTTCGCGCGCAGCCGGGCCTCGTCGATCTCCGGCAGCTGGGACTCGTACGAGCCGTCGGCGTCCGCCTGCCACACGTCGAGCAGGGCGCCGGCGACCGGGGAGCCGTCGAGGGAGCGGACGGCGCCGCTGACGTAGAGCGGGGTGCCTTCGACGCCGTCGGACATGTCGCCGCCGAAGTCCAGTTCGGGGGAGCCGTCGATGTGGAACGGGCCGAGCACCGTGGCCGGCGTCGCTTCCTTGTCGAAGGCGTGGTTCATCTGCACGACGAGCATGCTCAGGCCCAGCACGTCGGAGGCGAGGATGAACTCCTCGCGCTTCTCGTCGCTGATCTGGCCCGTCCGGGTGAGCCACTGGATCGCGGCCATCCACTCGGGCTCGGTGAGGCGCACTTCGCGCGCGAAGTCGTGCAGGTGCCGCACGAGCGCGGTCATCAGCTCCTTCGTGCGCGGGTCGTGTGCGGTGCCCCACCGCCGCGCGGCCAGCTCGGTGATGTTGTCCTCGGTGACGAGCTCCATGAGCGTCCTTCTTCTCGGCCGGATTTCGAGGGGGTCAGGGCGTGTACGGGTCCGGCTCGACGGGCCGGTTGTTCAGGTCTACCGCGAGGAAGATGTCGTTGCCCACAGGGTGACGCAGTTCCTCGGCGAGCTGCCCGATCAGCCCGGCCGTGCGGGCCAGCAGGGCAAATCCGCGCAGCAGCTCCAGCGGCAGCCCGAGGTCGGCCAGCGCGGCGCCGCAGACGCCCGCGCCGTTGAGCGGCAGGGTCTTGCCGAGCACCTGCGGGTGCACGCGGCCGATGGCGGTGAACAGCGCCAGGTGCGGGCCGACGAGCCCTTCCTCGGCGGCGATCTCCAGCAGCCGCGGCGTGCGCGGGTCGCCCTGCTTGTGCACGTGGTGGCCGAGCCCGGGGATGAACTCGCGCGCTTCTCGTTTGGCGCGAACGGTTTCGAGGGCGAGCGCGTCCCAGCCGGCGTCGTCGGCCGGGCGGTCGCCGGCGGAGGCCAGGACCTCGTGGAGGAAGCGGCCGCAGTCCTCGGTGACGCCGAGGAAACGCGAGCCGCCGCCGAGCAGGCCGGCGGCGAGCGCGCCCTGGATCGAGTCGGGCGCAGACAGGTAGGTCAGCCGGGTGACGATCGCGGTCGGGGTGAACCCGTGGTCGGCCAAGGCCGCGAGCACGGCCTCGAACACGCGGGTCTCGCCCGGCGTCGGCCGGCGCTGCGTCGCGAGCCAGAAGGACAGCTCGCCGAACCCGACCGTGCCCATCACGTCCTGCGCCAGGTCCTGGCCGAGCAGGGTGATCTTGTCGAGCGACGACGCACCGAGCGCCGTCTCGTACACCGGCTCGTTCACGCGTCGGCCTTTCCCGGGAGATCGCTGCTGGGGAGATCACTGCGCGGGGTGCCCAGCCAGGCACGCAGCTCGGCGCCGTGCTCGTCGAGCTCGGGCGGCGGCAGCCGGTAGGACGCCGGGGTCGCCGAGAGCCGCAACGGGTGGCGCGTGGTCGGCACCGCGCGGTCGCCTTCGCCGACCTCGACCACGGGGTCGAGCCCGAACCGTTCGGCCATCGCGAAGCCGCCGTCGATCGTGGAGATCGGGCCGCACGGCACGCCCACCGCCGTGAGGGCCTCGAACCAGTCGACGGCGCCGCGGGCGGCCAGGCGCTCGACGAGGATCGGGCGCAGTTCCTCGCGATTCTTCGTGCGGTCGGCGTTGTGCGCGAAGCGCGGGTCTTCGGCGATCTCGGGGATGGCGAGCACGTCGCACAGTTTGCGGAACTGGCCGTCGTTGGCGGCGGCGACGATGAGGTCGTCGTCGGCGGTCGGCAGCGGCTCGTACGGGAAGACGCTGGGGTGCGCGTTGCCCATCCGGTAGGGGACCACGCCGCCGGCGACGTAGGCGGAGCTGTGGTTCACCAGCCCGGTGAGCGCCGAGGACAGCAGGTTGACCTCCACGAGCTGGCCGGCGCCGGTCGCGTCGCGGTGGCGCAGCGCGGCGAGGATGCCGATCACGGCGTGGTTGCCGGCCATCACGTCGAACACGGAGATGCCGGCGCGGTACGGCGGCCCGGCGGGGTCGCCGGTGAGGCTCATCAGGCCGGAGATCGCCTGCACCATGAGGTCGTAGCCGGGCACGTGGCTGCCCGCGCCGGAGCCGAAGCCGGTGATCGACGCGTAGACGAGGCCGGGGTTGAGGGCGCGGACGGTCTCGTAGTCGAGGCCGTACTTGGCCAGGCCGCCGGGCTTGAAGTTCTCGATGAGCACGTCGGCGCGGGCGGCGAGCTCGCGCCCGAGCGCCGCGTCGGCCTCGTCGCGCAGGTCGAGCGCGATGGAGCGCTTGCCGCGGTTCACACCGAGGTAGTAGGTGGACGTCTCGCCGCGCACCGGCGGCATCCAGGTGCGGGTCTCGTCGCCCTGGGGACCCTCGACCTTCACGACTTCGGCGCCGAGGTCGGCGAGCAGCATCGTGGCGTACGGGCCGGCCAGCACCCGGGAGAAGTCCGCCACCAGCAGCCCCGACAGCGGTCCGGTGCCCGCTCCCGCCGGGGAGTCTTCCATGCTTCGCCTCTCTTCGTGTCCGTCAGGCGGACCACTGTCCGCGTGGGTCGTCCAACCGAGAGTCTGCGCTTGTGCGGCGCGCCGGTCAAGCGTGGGTCAGGACACGGCGGGCGCGGCCGCGGCGGCGCTGTGCGGCACGTCCTGCAGGCGCGCGAAGTCCGCGCTGATGTCGCCCGCGGCCTGCAGCAGCAGGGGCAGGTGGTGGCCCACCAGTCGGTCGACCGGGGTCTCGGCGGCGTGGCAGTTGACGTTCACGCTCGCGATCACGCGGCCGGCCCCGTCGCGCAGCGGCGCGGCGACCGAGCGGATCCCGAGGGTGAGCTGCTCGTCGGTCAGCGCCCAGCCGCGGGCGCGCACCTCGCGCAGCTCGGCGTCGCGTTCGGCGTGGTCCGGCTGCCAGCGCGGCACGAGCCCCGAGCGGGTCGGCTCGGCGAGCGTGGTCTCCAGCTCCTCGGGGGACAGGGCGGCCAGCAGGACTTTGCCCAGCGACGTCGGCAACGCCGGGAACCGCGTGCCGATCTGCACGGCCAGCGACACGATCTTCGGCACCGAAACCCGGGCCACGTAGACGATGTCGGAGCCGTCGAGCTGCGCGATCGAGCACGACTCGTTCGTCTGCGCGCTGAGCTTCTCCAGGTGCGGGCGGGCGATGTCCCACAGGCCCATCGACCGCACGTAGGCGACGCCGAGTTCGAGCACGCGGGGCGTGAGGGCGTAACCACGCTCGGCCGTGCGCACGTAGCCGAGCTCTTCCAGCGTCAGAAGGATCCGCCGCGCGGTGGGGCGGGCCAGCTTCGTGGCGGTCGCGACCTCGGCGAGCGTCATCACCGGCTGGTGGGGCCGGAAGGCGGCGATCACTTCGAGCCCGCGGGCGAGCGCCTCGATGAAGTCCGGACCGGTTCCCTCTCGTGGCATCGCACGACCTCCTCACGGCCTGGCGGGCACTGCGTCCCGCGAAGCGTATCCGCCCGCTGTCCGCGAGCCGGACAGCGCGGCCCAGCCTCGCGCCGCGCCCGGGCCCGGCCGGGCATTGACAGGGGCTCGGCGGTGCGCAAAAGTGTCTGCACCCCACTGGTTGTCCGTCAAGCGGACGATTGTACGCGTCAGGGCCCGTGGGCTCCGGCGTGGAAGAGAGGCAGCCATGAGCGAGCCCACCGGCCGGCCGGTCGTCCTGCGCGGCGGGACCGTGCTGACCGTCGACGCCAACCGCCGCGTGCTGCCCGGGCACGACGTGCTGGTCACCGGCGACACGATCACCGCCGTCGGCCCGGAGCTGGCCGTGCCCGAAGGCACCGTGGAGATCGACGCGACCGGCGGCATCGTGATGCCGGGCATGATCGACACGCACCGGCACATGTGGCAGACGGCGATGCGCGGGTACGGCGCCGACTGGACGCTGACGCAGTACTTCGTCTGGTACTACCTCGAACACGGCAAGACGTTCCGCCCGGCCGACGTCTACGCGGGCAACCTGCTGTCCGCCTGGGAGGCGCTCGACGCCGGCGTGACGACCACAGTGGACTGGTCGCACGGGCTGCAGACGACCGAGCACGCCGACGCGGCCGCCGACGCGCTGCAGGCCGTGCCGGGCCGGTTCGTGCTGGCGTACGGCAACATCCAGGACGCGCCGGCGCACTGGACCGCCACGCCGGAGTTCCGCGAGTTCGTCGCGCGCCGCATGACGGGCGACCCGATGCTCGGCTTCCAGCTCGCGTTCGACGTGACCGGCGACCCGGAGTTCCCGGAGAAGCCGGCGTTCGAGGTCGCGCGCGAGCTCGGCGTGCCCGTGACCACGCACGCGGGCGTGTGGGGCGCGACCGGCGACGACGGCATCCGCCTGATGCACGACCACGGTTTCATGACGCCCGAGACGATCTACGTGCACGGCGCGTCGCTCTCGGCCGACTCCTACCACCGGATCGCCGCGACGGGCGGTTCGGTGTCGGTGTCGACGGAGAGCGAGCAGAGCGCGGGCCAGGGCTACCCGCCCAGCTGGGCGCTGCGTTCGTACGGCATCCCGGTGTCGCTGTCGATGGACACGTCCGTGTGGTGGAGCGGGGACCTCTTTTCGGCCATGCGCACCACGCTGGGCGCCGACCGGTCGCGCGAGCACCTGGAGGCGCACGTGAAGGGCGACACCGTCACGCACGCCGCGCTGCGCGCCGACCAGGTGGTGGAGTGGGCCACGCGCGGCGGCGCCCGGGCGCTCGGTCGCGAGGCGGAGCTCGGCAGCGTCGAGGTCGGCAAGAAGGCCGACCTGGTGCTGGTGAAAAACGATCACTCGCCCGTGTCGTTCCCCCTGCTCAACCCGCACGGTCACATCGCGTTCCAGGCCCAGCGCGGCGACGTGCACACCGTGCTGGTGAACGGCCGCGTCGTGAAGCGCGACGGCCGCCTCGTGGACGTCGACCTGGCGGCGGTGCGCCGCACGGTGGACGCGACGGTGGAGCACCTGCGCGCGCAGCTGGGCGACGAGGCGTGGGAGCAGGGGATGAACCCTGACGTGCCCGAGGCGAAGATCCTCGACAACCCCTACACCTACACCGACTACCAGAGCGGCAGCACCCACGGCGGGTGACCACTGTGGACGTTTCCGCTCGCTTCGCCCTACGGTGGGGCGAGCGGGACGTCCGAGGCGGGAGGCCGGCATGGCAGGCGGTGCTGAGCGGTCGCGCGTGCCGGCCCCGATCGAGCCCATGCTCGCGACCCCCGACGGCGGTCTCCTGCGCGACGGCCCGGACTACGCCTACGAGTTCAAGTGGGACGGCTACCGGGCGATCATGCGCGTCGCCCCCGACGGCACCACCGTGCTGACGAGCCGCAACAACAACGACTTCACCGGCCGGTTCCCCGAACTGCTGGGCGCCTTCGGCGACGCGCTGGGCGGCCGGCCCGCGGTGCTCGACGGCGAGATCGTGGCCCTCGACGAGCAGGGACATCCCGACTTCGGCCTGCTGCAGAACCACGACACCTCGGCGCGCGCGGTGTCCTTTTTCGCGTTCGACGTCCTTTCGCTCGGCGGCGAGTCACTGCTGGACGCCACGTACGACGAACGGCGTGGCGTGCTCGAGACTCTCGAGCCGCCGGACCGTCGCCTCATGGCCATCACCCCGTCGTACTCCCACACCGACCTGTCGGCCCAGGGGATGTCGCCGCAGGACCTGCTGGACGTGGCGCAGAAGACCATGCTCGAAGGCCTGGTGGTCAAGGCGCGCGGTTCGAAGTACCACCCCGGGCGGCGGAGCCCGGAGTGGTTGAAGCACCCACTGATCCGGACCACCGAGGTCGTGCTCGGGGGCTGGCGGCCGGGTCAGGGGCGTCGCGCTTCGACCCTTGGCGCGCTGCTTCTTGGTGCGCACGACCCGGTTTCGGGTGATCTGCTGTACCTGGGTGATGTGGGGACTGGGTTCACGGAGCAGATGCTGGTGGACCTGCGGGAGACTCTGGCGCCGTTGGAGCGGTCGGTGAGCCCGTTCGCGAATGTGGTGCCCCGCGACCGCGCGCGGGGGGCGCATTGGTTGGCACCTTCGCTCGTCGGCGAGGTCGTGTACCGCCGCCTGACACCGGGCGACCAACGGCTCCGGCACACGGCCTGGCGGGGGTTGAGGCCGGATCGGGTACCGGGTGAGGTGGAAGTTCCGTCGATGTAGGGCGGAAGCGCAGTTCTGCCGGCATCGACACGGTCGGCGGTGGCCGGATCGTCGCGGACCTCGCTACCAGGCCGACAACCGTCGTGGGTCGGGCTGACCGTTTTCGTCGACTCCGACGAGATGCGCTGCTTCGGGGCCGCTGCGGGAGTCTTCGTCCAGTGGTGTGCTCGCTGTGGAGTGACAGGCGCGGCCCTCGGGTGGACGACTGCCTGGGTGGCGTGTCATGCTGAAACTGTCAGTGACTGACATAAGAGTCATCTCATGACAGGTGGAGCACAGTGAAAGCAGTGGTGATCGGCACCGGGACCATCGGCGCGGCCGTGAGCGAGGTGTTGGGGGAGCAGGGCCACGAGGTCGTGACGGTTGGCAGGAAGTCCGGGGAGTACCGGGCGGACATCACCGACGTCGGGAGCCTGCGGGCGTTGTTCGCGGGGCTGGGTGGATTCGACGCGGTGGCGAGTGCGGCCGGTGACGTGTTTCCGGCGCCGTTCGAGGAGGCGACGGACGAGCAGTGGGCGGGTTCGCTCGCGTCGAAGGGGATGGGGCAGGTCAATGTGGTGCGGGCGGCGCTGCCGTACCTCGCGGACGGGGGGTCGTTCACGTTGGTGTCCGGGGTGCTGACCGATGAGGTGACGCCGGCGGCGACGATCGGCGCCACGGTGAACCACCTGGTCGAGGGGTTCGTCAAGGCGGCGGCGACGGAGCTGCCGCGGGGGATCCGGATCAACTGCGTCAGCCCGACGGTTCTCGCGGAGTCCACGGCCTACCACCCGTATTTTCCCGGGTTCACGCCGGTGCCGGCGGCCGAGGTGGCGCAGGCGTATCTGCGGGCGATGGCGAATCCCGGCACCGGGCGGGTGGTGAAGCTGCACAAGACGGACAGCTGACGCCGAGCCGCGGCGATCCGGCCGCGGAAGCGGGCCGTGGTGCAGGGCTGTCGCACGAGCAGCGACTGACGGTGACGCCGCCGGTTGCGGATGCACTTTTCACCGTCGGTAGCCGATCACCGGAAGAGGTCACGAGCAACACCGCGGCCGGACGTGATCGAGACCCGGTTCGAAATCCCGTACAGGCACCACGGCGTCAGTGAGCCCGGTCGGCGCACGGCAGGGGTCGGCATCGCGCCGCCAGGCGGGGCCGGACGACCGAAGATCATGCGTACCGCCGAACCGTTGGACCGCAAGAGAATTCCCGAACCGCACCCACGCGAATCGGGCTGAAAAGCCGACGCGCTGGCGCCCGCCCGCGGCAGCACCGATCCCCGCGAAGAAGGCCAGAACGGCGCCGTGCGCAACGCCGTGCGCGGCCGGCGCCGAGGAGACCCGTCCGCGCCGCGCCGGGCGGAGGAGCCGGCCGCCACCCCGTCCCGAGCCGGCCGGAGGTGCCCGAAAGCGGGGTTACCATCCGTTTCATGCTGCGACGACGTTCCTCGGTCGCCGGGCCGTGGCGTGTCCCGCGAAGCCCGGGGCCGGGTCGTGCGGGGAAGTGGCGCGCAGCGGGGCCGAAGGGTGAGTTTCCGCCGGGCGGCCGGGTTTGGTCGCCCACCGACCACAATGGACACCCGAGGGCCGGGGGACCCGTCTTCGAGCCGGGGAGGCGCCGATGACCGCCACCTATCCGCCGCGCCGCAGTCCCGCGCGGGTCGCCGTGATCGTGATCTCGGTGGTCGTGCTCGTGATCGGCGTGTGCCTGGCCATCGGGGGCGGCGTGCTGCTGCTGGTGTTCGGCTCCGGCGGGTCGCTGAAGTCGGGGCAGCACGACGTGACGACCCCGACCGCAGCCATCGTCACCGACACGGCGCAGATCACCGACACCGGCCGGCTCACGCGTGCGCTCGGCTCGCCGTCGATCACCGTCCACGCGACGGGCGGCAACGCCTCCGGGCTGTTCATCGCCATCGGGCCCGCGGCGGACGTCGACCGGTACCTGACCGGTGTCGCGATCGAGCAGGCGCGCAACTTCGACCTCGATCCGTTCGCGCTCGACGCCGTCCGCCGCGACGGCACGGCGCTGGCGGCCCCGCCGGCCACCCAGCCGTTCTGGGTCGCCTCCGGCGCGACCGACGTGACGTGGCAGATCACCGACGGTGACTACCGCGCGGTCGTGATGAACGCCGACGGCACCCCCGGCGTCGACTCCCGCCTCGCCGTCGACCTGAACCTGCCGGGCCTGTTCGGCTACGCGCTCGGGTTCCTCATCGGCGGGCTCGTCCTGGTCGCGGCCGCGATCGTCGCGCTCGCGCTGGGCCGGCCGCGCAGCCGGGCCCCGGAGCCGACCACACCGACCCCGCCGCTGTACTGAGACCGCGGACGGGGCCGGCCACCATGGCAGAACACACCGCGGCCGTCGAGCACGCGACCCCCGAGTTCCTCACGCGCGCACGGTCGATCGCGCTGGTGCTGTGGCGGCGCGCCCCGTTCACCACGGCCGTCGTCGTGGCGATGGTCGCGCTCGGCCTGGCGACGGGCACGCTGTGGAGCGCCGTCGAGACGCGCGCGTGGTTCCCGCAGGTGTCCTACGGCCTGCCCTCGCTCCTCGACGGCCGCTGGTGGACGTTCCTCATCGGACCGTTCTTCGCGCTGAACCCGCTGTTCTACCTCCCGGTGGCCGGCGGGTTCGCCCTGCTCGTCGGCCCGTCCGAGGCGCGGCTGGGCACGCGCCGGACCGCCGCGATCGCCGTCGGCGCGCAGCTGGCCGCCACCCTCGGCGCCGCGCTGATCCTGCTCGCGCTGCGCGGCACCGGCTGGGAGTGGGCGACACAGCTCGCGGCGCGCACCGACGTCGGGTTCTCCGCGGGCGCGCTCGCCGTGGTCGCCGTGGTGAGCGCGACCATCCGCTCGCCGTGGCGGCTGCGGTTGCGCGCGCTCCTGTGCGTGTACGTCGGGGTGTCGATCCTCTACATCGGCACGCTCGCCGACCTGGAACACCTGCTCGCCGTCGGCCTCACACTGCCGCTCGCGCGCCGCCTCGCCGGCCCGAAACGCCTGCGGTCCTCGGGCCGCCCGACGCGGCGGGAGTGGCGCCTGCTCGCGGTCACCGGCCTCGTCATCGCGGGCGCGGTGCAGATCGTGGTGCGCATCGCGCCCGGCGTCAGCCCGCTCGGCTCCACGGCGGGCCAGGCCGATTCGGTGCCGGAGCTGGCCATCGTGCTCGTGGTGATCGCGTTGATGATCAACGGCCTGCGGCGCGGCAAACGCGCGGCGTGGCGGTGGGCGGTCGGGCTCGCCTCGCTGATCGTGGCGCTGGGCGTCGTGATCGCCGTGGTCGTGGTCGTCGCGGAGATCTTCGGCCTGGCCTACACGATCGAGAACGCGTCGTTCCTCATCGCCGACGCCGTGCTCTGGGGCGCCATGCTGACGCTGCTCATTGCCGCGCGCGGGGCGTTCCGCGTGCCCTCGCGGCGGAAACGGCGCCGGGCTCTCGGCTCCCGCGACGTCGACGGCGCCACCGAACTGCTGCAGCGCCACGGCGGCGGCACGCTGTCCTGGATGACCCTCTGGCCGGAGAACTCCCACTTCTTCGGCCCCGACGGCGAGTCCTACCTCGCCTACCGCCGCCACGCCGGCGTGGCCATCGCCCTCGGCGACCCGATCGGCCCCGACACCGCCGGCACGATCCGGGCGTTCGCGGAGCTGTGCGACAACTCCGGGCTGGTGCCGTGCCTGTTCTCCGTCACCGAGGAGACCACCGCCGTCACGGACTCGCTCGGCTGGGCCCGCGTGCAGGTCGCCGAGGACACCCTCGTCGACCTGGCGGACCTGGAGTTCCGCGGGAAGGCGTGGCAGAACGTGCGCTCGGCGCTCAACCGCGCGGTGAAGGAAGGCGTGGCCTTCCGCCTGGTGACGCTGGCCGACGAACCGTGGTCGCTCGTCGCGCAGGTCCGCGCGATCTCCGAGGAATGGGTGGGGGACAAGGGGATGCCCGAGATGGGCTTCACCCTCGGCGGCGTGGACGAGGCGCTGGACCCGCGCGTGCGCGTCGGCCTGGCCGTGGACGCCGCCGGCGTGGTGCAGGGCGTCACGTCGTGGCTGCCCGTGTACGGCGGCGACGGGCAGGTCGAAGGCTGGACGCTCGACGTGATGCGCCGCCGCGGCGACGGGTTCCGGCCCGTGGTGGAGTTCCTCATCGCCTCGTCCTGCCAGGCGTTCCGCGCCGAGGGCGCGAAATTCGTGTCGCTCTCCGGTGCCCCGCTGGCCCGTGCGCCGGAGGCCCCGCCGGCCGCGCCGCTCGAACGCCTCCTCGATTCGTTCGGCGGGGCGATGGAGCCGTACTACGGGTTCCGCTCGCTGCACGCGTTCAAGACGAAGTTCAAGCCCCGCTACGTGCCGATGTACCTGTCCTACCGCGAGGAAGGCGACCTGCCGCGCATCGGCGTCGCGCTCGCGCGCGCCTACCTGCCCGACGCCTCGCTGGGTTCGCTGGTGCGGATGGGGAAGAACTGACGGGACGGTCGGACACTCGGGCGAGGATTGGCCGTTTCCCCCTCGACCTGCGCGGACTATGCTCGCCGCGATGATCGACGGGGGAGAGGACGGGATGGCTGAGCAGGTCCTGGTGCGCGGTGAGCAGGTGCGCCGCGTCGCGGTGGCGAGCGCGATCGGCACGACGATCGAGTGGTACGACTACTTCATCTACAGCACCGCCACCGCGCTGGTGTTCAACAAGCTGTTCTTCCCGTCGCTCTCCCCGGCGTCGGGCACGCTCGCGGCGTTCGCGACGCTCGGCGTGGGCTTCGTCGCGCGCCCGCTGGGCGGGATCGTGTGGGGCCACTTCGGCGACCGCGTCGGGCGGAAGGCGATGCTGGTCGCGTCGCTCGTCCTGATGGGGCTCGCGACGGCCGCGGTCGGGGTGCTGCCGACGTTCGCGCAGGCCGGCGTGCTCGCGCCCGTGCTGCTGGTGGTGCTGCGCGTGCTGCAGGGCATCTCGGCCGGCGGCGAATGGGGTGGCGCGGCGCTGATGGCCGTCGAGCACGCGCCCGCGGGCCGGCGCGGGCGCTACGGCTCGTTCTCCCAGATCGGCGTGCCCGCCGGGCTGATCATCGCGCAGCTGGTGTTCTTTGCGGTGACGAGCTCGCTGTCGCCGGAGGACTTCCGGTCGTGGGGCTGGCGCGTGCCGTTCCTGGTCAGCCTCGTGCTGGTGGTCGTGGGACTGGTGATCCGCCTGCGTGTGGCCGAAAGCCCGGTGTTCGCGCAGCTGCGGGACAGCGGCGAACGCAGCCGCGTGCCGATCGCCGACGTGCTGCGCCGGCGCCCGCGCGAGGTCACCGTGGCGGCGCTGAGCTTCATCGCCAACACCGCGCTGGGCTACGTCTTCTTCGCGTACCTGTTGTCCTACGGCACTTCCGTGCTCAAGCTGAGCAGCACCACGATGCTGGTTGAGATCATCGTCGGCAGTGTGGTGTGGCTCGTGAGCATCATCGCGGGGGCGATCTGGTCGGACCGCGTCGGGCGGAAACGGGTGTACCTCGTGGGTTCGGTGCTGCTCGTGGTGTGGTCGATCCCGTTCTTCCTGCTCGTCGACACACGCCAGCCGTGGCTGCTGGGCGTCGCGGTGGTCGTGCTCAACCTCGGCCTGGGCGCGACCTACGGCCCGCAGTCGGCCTTGTTCGCGGAGCTGTTCGAACCGCGCTACCGCTACAGCGGCGCTTCCTTCGCCTACGCCGTGGGTGCGGTGCTGGGCGGTGGTTTCGCGCCCCTGATCGCGACGGCGCTGCAGACGTCGACCGGCACGTCGCTGTCGGTGTCGCTGTACATGGTGGCGGTCGCGCTGATCAGTCTCGGTGCGGTGATCGCGTTTCCGCGCTCGCCGGTCACCACCGGGTGAGGCCGGTGTTCCTCAGGCCGCGGAGTTCAGGTCCAGCGCCTGCCTCCCGGCCGGCGTGAGTTCGGCCGGTACCCACTGCCCGGGCGCGACCTCCCGCACCGGCCGGACGAGCCCGGCGTGCGTGAGCGCGTGCGCGGTGGGCTGGTCGGAGCAGAGCAGGCCGTCGATGCGCAGGTCGGGTTCGCTGCCGGCGCCGAGCTCGGCGCGGCCGGCCGCGACGGCGCGCAACAGCGCGAGTGCCCGGCCGTTGAGCGGGGTCGTCGTCATGGCGGTTCCTTTCCGCGTCCCTCACTGCGAACACGGCTCCGCGGCCCCGCCGGTTCACCCCGCTCAGGAGATCGCCAGGTCGGCCCGTAGCGGGGCGCCGCGCATCGCCCGCCAGACCGCGGCCGGCGTCAGCGGCATGTCGGCGTGGCGCACCCCGAACGGCGCCAGGGCGTCGACCACCGCGTTGACCACGGCCGCCGGGGAGCCGACGGTGGCGGACTCGCCGATGCCCTTGGCTCCGATGGGGTGGTGCGGCGAGGGCGTCACGGTTTCGCCGAGCTCCCAGGACGGGCACTCCAACGCCGTGGGCAGCAGGTAGTCCATGAACGAACCGCCGAGGTGGTTGCCCTCGGTGTCGAAGGCCATGAGCTCCATCAGCGCCATGCCGATGCCGTCGGCGAGACCGCGGTGCACCTGGCCCGCGACGATCATCGGGTTGATCCGCACGCCGCAGTCGTCCACGGCGATGAAGCGGCGCACGCGCACCTGGCCGGTGTCCGCGTCGACGTCGACCACGCACAGGTACGCGCCGAAGGGATACGTCAGGTTCGGCGGGCTGTACACGGTGCTCGCGTCGAGCTGTCCTTCCACGCCCTCGGGCAGCGCCAGGTCGGAGTGGGCGGCCAGCGCGATCTCGCGGATCGTGTGCCCGCGGCCGGGCACACCGCGCACGAACCAGCGTCCGCGTTCCCATTCGAGGTCGTCGGGGCTCACCTCGAGCATCGCCGACGCGACCTGCCGCGCGCGCTCGCGCACCTTCCGCGCCACCGTCACGGCGGCCGCGCCCGACACCGGCGTCGAACGGGAGCCGTAGGTGCCGAGGCCGAACGGCGTGTGGTCGGTGTCGCCCTGCACGACCTCGACCTCGTCGGGCGGGATGCCGAGCTCCGCCGACACGAGCTGCGCGAACGTCGTCTCGTGGCCCTGGCCCTGCGACATGCACGAGAGCCGCAGCACGGCCGAGCCGGACGGGTGCACGCGCAGCTCGGCGCCGTCGGCCATGCCGAAGCCGAGGATGTCCATGTGCTCGCGCGGCCCGGCGCCCACGGCCTCGGTGAAGAAGCTCAGGCCGAGGCCCATCAGTTCGCCGCGCGCGCGTCTCTCGGCTTGTTCGCGGCGCAGTTCGTCGTAGCCGGCGATCTCCTTCAGCAGCGTCAGCGCGCGCGGGTAGTCACCCGAGTCGTACTGCCAGCCGGTGGCGCAGGTGTACGGGAACTGCTCGGGCCGCAGCAGGTTGCGCATGCGCAGCTCGGCCGGGTCCAGGCCCAGCTCGCGGGCCAGCACGTCCATCATCCGCTCGACGACGTACACGGCCTCGGTGATCCGGAACGAGCACGCGTACGCGACGCCGCCGGGCGCCTTGTTCGTGTACACGCCGGTGACCGAGCAGAACGCGGCCGGCAGGTCGTAGGAACCGGTGAACACGTGGAAGAACCCGGCGGGGAACTTCGCCGGCTGCGCGGTGCCGTTGAACGCGCCGTGGTCGGCGAGCACGCGCACCCGCAGCCCGAGCAGCCGGCCGTCGCGCGTGGCCGCGATCTCGCCGCTCATGTGGTAGTCGCGGGCGAACGACGTGCTCATCAGGTTTTCCGAGCGGTCCTCGGTCCACTTCACCGGCCGCCCGGTGAGCATCGACCCCACCACCGCGCACAGATACCCGGGGTACATCCCGACCTTGTTGCCGAAGCCGCCGCCGATGTCGGGCGCGACGATGCGGATCCGGTGCTCGGGCAGGCCCGTGATCCGCGAGTACAGGACCCGGTGCGCGTGCGGCGCCTGCGCGGTCGCCCACACGGTGAGCTTGCCGGTGATCGCGTCGATGTCAGCCACCGCACCGCAGGTCTCCAGCGGCGCCGGGTGCACGCGCGGGTAGAGCATGTCCTGCCGGGCCACCACGTCCGCCTTCGCGAACGCGGCTTCCGTGGCCGCCTCGTCGCCGGACGACCAGTCGAACACGTGGTTGTCGCCCTTGCCGAGGTCGTCGCGGATCACGGCGGCGCCGGGGGCGAGCGCGGCCGGCGCGTCGACGACCACCGGCAGCGGCTCGTACTCGACGTCGATCAGCTCCAGCGCATCCCTTGCCGCGTAACGGTCTTCGGCGACGACGAACGCGATCTCCTGGCCCTGGAAGCGGACCTTGTCGGTGGCGAGCACGGCCTGCACGTCGTGCGAGAGCGTCGGCATCCACGCCATGCCGCGCTCGGCCAGGTCTTTCCCGGTGAGCACGGCGCGGACCTTGGGATGGGCCTCGGCCGCGCTGGTGTCCACCGACACCAGGCGCGCGTGGGCGTGCGGGCTGCGCAGGATCGCGCCGTGCAGCATCCCGGGCAGCACGAGGTCGTCGACGAACGTGCCGCGCCCGCGCACGAAGCGCGCGTCTTCCTTGCGGGGCAACGAACCGTAGGTCATGCGGGCTCCCCGTCCGGGTGCTCGGCCGCCCAGCGGATCGAGCGGACGATGTTCTCGTAACCGGTGCAGCGGCACAGCTGCCCCGAGATCGCTTCGCGGATCACGTCCTCGCTCGGGTCCGGGTCGTGGTCGAGCAGCCAGCGCGCCGTCATCAGCATTCCGGGTGTGCAGAACCCGCACTGGATCCCGTGGCACGCCACGAAACCCTGCTGCACGGGGTCGAGCTCGGCCCCGTGGCCGAGGTCCTCGACGGTGCGCACCTGCTTGCCGTCGGCCATCGCGGCCAGCACCGTGCACGACTTCACCGGCAGGTCGTCGAGCCACACGACGCAGGTGCCGCAGTTGGAGGTGTCGCAGCCCCAGTGGGTGCCGGTGAGCCCGAGGTCGTCGCGCAGGAGGTGCACGAGCAGCAGGCGCGGCTCGACCGTGCGGCGGTGGGGTTCGCCGTTGACCGTCACCGTGATCTCCACGCCCGTCAGCCTCCGGCCCGTCGCGCCGCCCGGTACAGCGCCCGCGTGGTGAGCGTGGCGACGAGGTGGCGCTTGTAGTCCACCGGCCCGCGCTGGTCGGCGGCGGGGGAGCAGTGCTCGGCCGCGATGAGCCCGGCTTTCTCGAAGCGTTCCGCCGAAGCGGCGCCACCGCGCAGGAAGTCTTCGGCCTCGGCCGCCACGAACCGCGGCGCGCCGACCGCGGTGAGCCCGATGCCGGCCTCGGCGACGTTGTCGCCTTCGAGCACGAGCTCCGCCCCGGCGGCGGCCACGGCCCAGTCACCGGCGCGGCGGCCCACCTTAGCGTACGCGCTTCCGCTGCCCTCGCGGATCGGCAGCCGCAGCTCCACGAGCAGCTCGGCCGGGCCGACGACCGTGCTGTAGGGCCCGGTGAAAAACTCCCGCACCGGCACGGTCCGCGTGCCCTCCTCACCGCGGATCACGGCTTCGGCCCGCACCGCGGTGAACGCGGCCGACAGGTCCTCCGACGGGTCGGCCTGGCACAGCGAACCCCCGATCGTGCCGCGGTTGCGCACGATCGGGTCGGCGATCACGCGCTCGGCGTCGGCCAGGACCGGGAACAGCGCGCCGGCCTCGGCCGAGGCGAGCAGCTGGGCGTGGCGCACCAGCGCGCCGATGCGCAGCTCGCCGTCGGCGACCTCGATCCCGGACAGCTCGGTGAGCTCGTTGACGTCCACCAGCGCTTCGGGCCGGGCCAGGCGCAGCTTCATCATCGGGATCAGGCTGTGCCCGCCCGCGATCACGCGGCTTTCCGGGCCGTACTTGGCCAGCAGCGCCAGCGCGTGCTCGACGCTCGTGGCCCGCTCGTACTCGAACTGCGCCGGCACCTGCATGACGGTCGATGGTCCCCGCCCCGCGCGTCCGCCGCAACAGCGGATTAACCGTTGGCCTAATCCGTGTGGAGACCGGTTCCGTCCAGCTCGGCGGTGGGGTTAAGCAAAGGGTTAATCGCGCATTGTCGCGCCCGTGGCCCGGGGGGAGCATGACGGCAGCTGACCAACGGCGGAAGCAGGTGCGCGTCATGCGGATCGAGTCCGACGGGCACAGCCGCGGCAACCCCCGGCTGTTCGAGCTCGTCGAGGACGCACCGAAACAGGGCCCGAGTCCGACCGTATGGGCGTGGCCCGACCTCGTGGACTTCCTGAAGGTGGCGGGCCGCCCGGTCGCCGGGCCCTGGCCCCCGCACCAGCGGCCTCGTCAGGACCCCGAAGAGGACACGCTGCCCACGGCCGTGGCCGAGCCTCCCGAGAAAGCCTGAGGAGGCCGGCGTGTACCCGTCCCGGTTCCGCTACGAAGCACCCCGTTCCCTGGCCGAGGCGCTCGACCTGCTGCGCACCGGCGACGAGGCCAAGGTCCTCGCCGGCGGGCAGAGCCTGGTGCCGCTGATGAAGCTGCGCTTCGCCGCGCCCGCGCTCGTCGTCGACATCAACAACGTCCCCGGCCTGGCCCACCACGAGCTCGACGCCGAGGGCAACCTCCACGTCGGCGCGCTGTGCCGGCACGCCGACCTCGAACGCTCGCAGCTGTTGAAGGCCGTACAGCCCACCATGGCCGCGGCGGCGCCGCTGATCGCCGACCCCATCGTGCGCAACCGCGGCACGCTGGTCGGTTCGCTGTGCCACGCCGATCCCCAGGGCGACTGGGCCTCGGTGGTGCTCGCCCTCGACGGGTCGATCGTCGCGGAAGGACCCGCCGGCCGGCGGACGATCGCCGCGCGCGACTTCGTGCTCGGCCCGTTCCAGAACGCGCTGGCGGCCGACGAGATCGCCGTGGAGGCCGTCATTCCCGCACCCCGCGGCACCCCCGCGGGCGGGTACCTCAAGCTCGAACGCCGGGTCGGCGACTTCGCCACCGTCGGCGTCGCCGTGGCCGTGGAGACGCAGGAGGGCACGGTCACCCGCGCCGGCATCGCCCTCACCGGCGTCGGCGGCTCGACGATCGAAGCCACCGACGCCGAACACGCGCTCGTGGGCGGTCCGCTGACACCCGACGGCGTGGCGGAGGCCGCGGACCTCGCCGCCGCGGCGGCGCGCCCGAAGACCGACCACCGCGGCACCGCCGCGTTCAAGCGGCACCTGGTGCGCACCTTCGTGGTGCGCGCGCTGGACCGCACCGGGGAGGAAGCGGCATGACGAGCGTCCACGAGATCCACGAGGAAGCCACCGGCGACGTCCCCATCCGCCGGATCACCGTCACGGTCAACGGACAGCGCCGCGTCGTCGAGTGCGAACCGCGGTTGCTGCTCGCGCACCTGCTGCGCCAGGGCCTGCGCCTCACGGGCACGCACATGGGCTGCGACACCACCAACTGCGGGGCGTGCACCGTGCTCGTCGACGGGCGCGCGGTGAAGTCGTGCACGATGCTCGCGGTGCAGGCCGACGGGCACGAGGTCACCACCGTCGAGGGGCTCGCCACGGCGAGCGAGCTGCACCCGCTGCAGGAGGGCTTCCGCGAGGAACATGGCCTGCAGTGCGGCTTCTGCACGCCGGGGATGATGCTCTCGGCCAAGGCCCTGCTCGACGAGAACCCGGATCCGTCCGAAGAGGATGTCCGCTGGGCGCTGTCGGGAAACCTGTGCCGCTGCACGGGCTACCAGAACATCGTGAAGTCGGTGCTGTGGGCCGCCGCCAAGCTGCGGTCCGAATAGGAGGCTCGACGTGTCGCAGGCGTTGGACGAGAACAAGATCGGCGGGCTCGGCGTCAGCCGCAAGCGCGTGGAGGACAACCGGTTCATCCGCGGGCGCGGGAACTACACCGACGACATCGTGCTGCCCGGCATGCTGCACATGGAGATCCTGCGCAGCCCGCTCGCGCACGCGCGGATCAAGTCGATCGACACCAGCCGGGCGTGGGAGATCCCGGGAGTGCGGCTCGTGCTCACCGGCGAGATGGCCGCGACCCGCAACCTCGCGTGGATGCCCACCCTCTCCTACGACACCCAGGCCGTGCTCGCCACCGACAAGGTGCGCTTCCAGGGCCAGGAGGTCGCGTGCGTCGTCGCCGACGACCCCTACATCGCCAAGGACGCGTGCGAGGCCATCGACGTCGAGTACGAACCGCTGCCGGTGATCGTGAGCCCCGACCAGGCCGTGGCCGAAGGCGCGCCGCTGATCCGCGACGACAAGGCCGGCCAGGCCGACAACGTCATCTACCGGTGGGAGGTCGGTGACCAGGCCGGCACGGAAGCGGCGTTCGAGCAGGCCGACGTGGTCTCGAAACTGCGCCTGCACTACCCGCGTTCGCACCCCTCGCCGATCGAGTGCTGCGGCTCCGTGGCCGACTTCGACCGCGCCACCGGAAAACTGACCGTGTACATGACCACGCAGGCGCCGCACATCATCCGCGCCGCCGTGGCGATGGTCGCCGAGCTGCCCGAGCACCTGATCCGCATCATCTCGCCGGACATCGGCGGCGGCTTCGGCAACAAGGTGCCCGTGTACCCCGGCTACGTGTGCTCGATCCTGTGCTCCATCCTGCTGGAACGGCCCGTGAAGTGGATCGAGGACAAGACCGGCAACCTGATCTCCACCGGGTTCGCCCGCGACATGTACCTCGACGGCGAGATGGCCCTGCGCGCCGACGGCAAGATCCTCGGCGTCCGCATGCACGCCGAGGCCGACCACGGCGCGTTCTTCGCCGACGCCCAGCCGAGCAAGTTCAAGATCGGGTTGCTGCACTCGACGTTCGCCTGTTACAACGTGCCCGCCGCGCACCTCACCGCGCGCGGCACCTACACCAACAAGGCACCCGGCGGCGTCGCCTACCGCTGCTCGTTCCGCGTCACCGAGGCGATGTTCTTCCAGGAGCGCATGGTCCACCAGGCGGCGAAGGACCTCGGGCTGGACCCGGCGGAGTTCCGGCGGCGCAACTTCGTGCGCGCCGACGCGTTCCCGCACCGCACCCCGTTCGGCTTCCTCGTGGACTCCGGCCAGCCCGAGGCGTGCCTCGACGTGGGACTGAAGGCCGTGGGCTACGAGGACTTCTTGCGGCAGAAGGAGGAAGCGCGCAAACGGGGGCGCCGGCTGGGCATCGGGATCTCGACGATGACCGAGCCGCTCGGCGCCGGCAACAGCCGTGAGTACGACATCCTCGGCATCAAGATGTTCGACTCGGCCGAGCTGCGCGTGCACATGACCGGCAAGGCGTTGCTGCGGGTCGGGGCGAAGAGCCAGGGGCAGGGCCACGAGACGACGTGGGCGCAGATCGTGAGCCACGAGCTGGGCATCCCGGCCGACGACGTCACGGTCGAGGAGGGCGACACCGACACCGCGCCGTTCGGCATGGGCACCTACGCCTCGCGCAGCACACCGGTGGCGGGCGCAGCGATCTCCATGGTGTCGCGCAAGATCCGGGCCAAGGCGCGCAAGCTCGCGGCGCACCTGCTCGAAGTGTCCGAAGAGGACCTCGAGTGGGAGCTCGGCCGGTTCTCCGTGCGCGGCGTGCCCGAGCACGGCGTGACGATCCAGGAGTGCGCGATGGCGGCGTACGGCAACATGCCCGACGGCATGGAGCCCGGCCTCGAGAACCACGCCTACTACGACCCGCCGAACCTGACCTGGCCGTTCGCGGTCTACATCGTCACCGTCGAGGTCGACCCCGAGACCGGGGTGTGGGACGTGCTCAACACCGTGGCCGTGGACGACTGCGGCGTGCGCATCAACCCGATGATCGTCGAGGGCCAGATCATGGGCGGGCTCACCGAGGCCTACGCGATGGCGAACATGCAGTTCATCACCTTCGACGCCGAGGGCAACTGCGTCGGCTCGAACTACATGGACTACCTGCTGCCCACGGCGTGGGAGACACCGGGCTTCGAGCTGCACAGCGAGGTCGTCACGCCGTCGCCGCACCACCCGATCGGCGCCAAGGGCGTGGGGGAGTGCGCTGCGGTCGGCGGGCCGGCGGCGTTCGTGAACGCGGTGATGGACGCGCTCGACGACACCGGCGTGCGCAACATCGACATGCCGTTGCTGCCCGACCGCGTGTGGGAAGCCCTGACGCAGCACCACGACGTGTCCGGCGCGCCGCCTGTGCGGACGGACGAATGAGGTGCCTGGGATGTCCATGATGGACTCGCCCGACGGCTGGGACGTGCTGGCGCAGGCCGGTGAGCTGGCCCGCCGCGGCGAAGCGTTCGCGCTCGCGACCGTGGTGTGGCGACAGGGCCCGTCGTCGGGCAAGCAGGGCTGCCGCGCGATCATCACGGCCGAGGGCGAGCTGCGCGGGTGGATCGGCGGCGCGTGTGCCGAGCCGGCCGTGATCCGCGAGGCCCGGCAGGCGCTCGTCGAAGGCACCCCGCGGTTGCTGTTGCTCGGTTCGCCGGAGCAGTTCGGCGCGGCGGTGCCCGAGGGCATGACGGTGGTGCCGATCTCGTGTCAGAGCGAGGGCGCGCTGGAGGTCTACATCGAGCCGGTGCAGCCCGTGCCGCACCTGGTGGTGGTCGGGCGCTCGCCCATGGCGCACACGCTGGTGGAGCTGGCGGGTTCGCTCGGCTGGCACGCGCGGCTCGTCGAGCACACCGAGCTCGACGCGGTGACCGAACGGTCCTTCGTGGTCGTGGCGACGCAGGGGCACCACGACGAGGAGTCGGTGGAGCGCGCGCTGGCCGCGCGGCCGGCGTACGTCGGGCTCGTCGGCTCACGCCGGCGCGGGGCGAGCGTGCTCGGGTACCTCGCCGATCGCGGGGTGGCGGCCGACGAGCTGGACCGCGTGCAGGTGCCGGCCGGGCTGGACCTCGGCCACGTGTCGCACCGGGAGATCGCGGTGGCGATCCTGGCCGAGCTGGTGCGGATCCGGGCGGCCCGCGGTGTGCCGCCCGGGCCGGCCGGCGCCGCGGTACCCGACCCGGCCGAGACCGTCGACCCGGTGTGCGGCATGACCGTCGAGATCGACGACCCGGTGGCGTTCGAGGGCCACGAGTACAGCTTCTGCTGCGCCGGCTGCCGCGCCGCGTTCCTGCGCGACCCCGGCGCGTACGCCAAGAAGGAGAGCCGATGCTGATCCGCAACCAGTTCGAGGTCGCGCAGCCCGTGGACAAGGTCTGGCGGTTCTTCGACGACGTGCCCGCCGTGGCGACGTGCCTGCCCGGCGCCGAGCTGACCGAGGACCTCGGCGACGAGCGCTACCGCGGCCGCGTGGGCGTCCGCCTGGGGCCGGTGTCGCTGAAGTTCGACGGAATCGCGGCCATCACCTCGCGCGACGAGGCCGCCCGCCGGCTCGTGGTCGACGCGAGCGGCGCCGAAGCCCGCGGCCGCGGCCAGGCGGCCATGATCGTGACGGCGACGCTGGCCCGCGCGGACGTCGGCACCCGCGTCGACTTCGAGCAGGACCTGCAGGTGTCCGGCGCCGCCGCGCAGTACGGGCGGGGCATGATCGCCGACGTGTCGTCGGTGCTGATGCGCCAGTTCGCCCTCAACGTGCAGGAGGCCATCGCCCGGGCCGAACGCGGCGAGACGGCGGCGGCGCGCCACGCGGCGGCCCCGGCCCGTGGCTTCACCATCGGCCTGCAGGCGACGCTCATGGCGCTCAAACGCGTGGTCCGCCGGTTCTTCGCGCCCTATCCGAGCACCCCGTCCTGAGGAGGCAACCCATGGTCCTGTGGTGGATCGGCAACGCCGTGCTGCTGTTCGTGGTGCTGCCCGTCGTCATCGCCCTGCTCAACCGCGTGCTGGCCGCCGTCGAGCGGATCCGCGCCGCGGCCGACGACATCCTCGTGGGCGGCGTGCGCCTCGCGGGGCAGCTCGAACCCGTCCCCGCGGCGCTCGCGCAAACCGACCGCACCATCGGCGAAGTGGCCGTCGGCGCGACCCGGTACGCCGGCAGCGTCGCGAAACTGCTGGGCTGAAAGGAGTTCCGCCATGCCTGCCGCCGCCTGGGCCACCTTGGCCGTGAGCGCACTGATCATCCTGTTCGCCGCCGTCGGCCTGCTCCGCGTGATCCTGCACCTGCGCCACGTCCGCCGCACGCTCGGCAGCGTGCTCGGTGGCGTGCGGGTGATCGCCCAGGAGACCGCGCCCGTGCCCGCCGCGCTGGGCTCGGTGAACGCGAACCTCAAGCTGGTGCGCGACTTCTGCGAGTCGGTGTGAAAGGGGAGCCGTCGTGACCACGGGCTGGATCATCGGGTTTTCGATCGGGATCGTCATCGTGCTCGTCGTGGTGGCGCTCGTGGTGCCGATCCTGGTGCTCGCGCGCTCCATCGGCGAGGCCGCGCCGCTCATCGACGACGAGCTCAAGGCCGCCGAACGCAACACCGCGCCGCTGGCCGAGCTGCGCACCACCATCGACCACGCCGAGGTCATCGTCGCCGGCCTGCGCCGCGGCCGTGAGCGGCTGGGAGGCTGATCCGGATGTCCACACAGGACGAGACGTTGTGGTGGATCGCCATCGCGGCCGGGTTCGTGGTGATCCTCGTGGTGGTGGCTCTGCTGAGCCTGCTCATCCGCTACGTGAAGGTGATCGACCGCCGGGTCGCGGGCATCCGCGACACGCTGCACGGCGCCGCGGACAACACGCAGCACACCGACCTGATCCCCGTCACGGCCACGCGCGTCGACGCCGTGCTCGCCGAAGGCCTGCAGCACCACCTGTTCCTCGGACGGGTGCTCGGAAAGGTGAAGTCGTGACCACCACCCTGGTCGTGCTGACCGTCGTCGACATCGCCCTGCTCGTCGCCGGCCTCGCGGTGTACCTGTTCTGGGTCGGCGGCCTGCTCGCCCGCATCGCGACGAACCTCGAGGACTGCGCGGACACCGTCCGCCGCATCAACACCCACGCCGAGGCGATCGTGCCGGGCGTCTCGCACATCAACCGCACGGGCGGCGTCGTGGCGGGTGCGCTGCCGCTGCTGTACGGGATGGCCGAGGACATCGTGGTGGGCGCGACCTACACGCCGCCGACGGAGGAACGCCCGCCGGCGCGCCCGGCTTCGGGCACGCGGCGCTCGCGGCTGCACGACGCGGTGGGGTTCGCGCGGCGCTGATCCCGTCCGGCGCCTCCTGTCCGGCGCCGTCAGGTGCATCGAACGAGCCTCCCGGCCGGTCACGCGGCCGGGAGGCGCCCGCTCGTCCGCGGTCCGGCGCGGGGGCCGACGTCATCCCCGCGGGGTGATGCCCGCCGGGTGCGGCACCCGACAGGGTCGGGGCATCGCCACAACCGGCGAACCCGCCGAGCGGCCGGGGCCGGTGCACGGGCAAGCGGGCAGGGGTGATCGTGGGCGAAACGCTGACCGTCCTCGCGAACGCGGCCGCCGCCGTGAACCCCGTGCCCTGGGCGCGTTCGCAGATGGCGTTCACGCTCGGGTTCCACATCATCCTGGTGCCGCTCGGGGTGTCGTGGGCGTTCATGGTCCTGATCGCGAACTACCGGGCGGTTCGGCACCACGACCGGGCCGCGCTGCTGCTCGCGCAGCGCTGGTCGAAGTACATGGCCGTGACCTTCGCGGTGGGCGCGGTGACCGGGACCGTGCTGAGTTTCGAGTTCGGCCTGCTCTGGCCGCATTTCATGGGGACCTGGGGCGAGGCGTTCGGCATCCCGTTCGCGTTCGAGGGGATCTTCTTCTTCACCGAGGCGATTTTCGTCGCCGTCTACATCTTCGGCTGGCGCCGGCTGAAACCGTGGACGCACTTCTGGACCGGCGTGCCGATCGTCCTCGCCGGCGTGTTCGGCTCGGTCTCCGTGGTCGCCGCGAACGCCTGGATGAACGCCCCGTCCGGGTTCACGGCGAACGCGCAGGGCGAGATCGTCGACGTGGATCCGCTCGGGGTGATCTTCAACGACGCGATGCCGCTGCAGGCCGCGCACATGGTCGTCGCCGCCTACCTGGTCGGCGGGTTCCTGGTCGCGTCGGTGTACGCGGTCGGGATGCTGCGCAGCCGGACCGATCGCTACCACAAGCTCGGGTTGACCATCGCGTTCAGCGTGGCCGCGGTGGCGACACCCATCCAGATCGGCGTGGGCGACAGCCTGGCGCGCTGGGTCTACAACGATCAGCCGGTCAAGTTCGCCGCGATCGAGCTGGTGCCGACGACCAGCTCGGATGTGCCCGAGACTCTGCTGGGTCACCTCAACGCGGACGGCACGGTCACCGGCGGCGTCCCGATCCCGGGGCTGGCGTCGTGGTTGTCGGACCCGAGCACGGGCCGGTCGACCGTTGTCCAGGGACTCGACGCCGTGCCGGCTGACGCGCGGCCGACGGTGCTCGAGGCCAACGTCGTGCACCTCGCCTGGGACGTGATGGTCGGGCTCGGGACGGTGCTGCTCCTGCTGTCGCTGTGGTACGGCGCGGTCTGGTTGTTCCGGCGGCACCTGCCGACAAGTAAGTGGTTCCTGCGAGCCGCGGCGTGCGCGGGGGTGCTCGCCGTCGTCACGATGGAGGCCGGCTGGGTGGTCACGGAGGTCGGCCGCCAGCCGTGGATCGTCTACAACCTGATGAAGGTCGAGGCCGCGGCGACGGGCAACACCGGCGTCTGGATCACGTTCATCGCCGTGGCCGTGCTCTACGTCGCGCTCGGTGTCACGACGGTCGTGGTGCTCCGGTCGATGAGCCGGCGCTTCCGCCGGGCCGGCGGCTTCGCCGACCTCGATACGCCGTACGGGCCGGCGAAGGACCCGGAGCCGGCGAAGACCGGGGAGCGCGGGCCGTGAGCACCGCGGTCGCGGTCGTGCTGCTGATCGCCCTCGTGATGTACGCCGTGTTCGGCGGAGCCGACTTCGGCGCCGGTTTCTGGGACCTGACCGCCGGCGGACCCGAGCGAGGTGCCGCGCCGCGGGGCCTGGTGGAGCGGTCGATCGGCCCGGTGTGGGAGGCCGACCACGTCTGGTTGATCTTCATCTTCGTCGTCACGTGGTCGGCCTTCCCGGCGGCGTTCCAGTCGATCACCCTGACGATGTTTGTCCCGCTGGCCATCGCGGCGTTCGGGATCGTGTTGCGGGGCGCGAGTTTCGCATTCCGCAAGACGGTGGTCACCGTTCGCGTCCGGCGGGTCTTCGGTGGCTTGTTCGCGCTCTCGTCGGTGCTCGTGCCGTTCTGCTTCGGCGCGATCGCGGGCGGTATCGCGTCCGGTCACGTGCCGGCCGGTGGCGAGGCGGGCGATCCGGTGGGCAGCTGGCTCAACCCGACTTCGCTCGTGACGGGCGGGCTGGCGGTCGTGTTGGCGGCGTACCTGGCCGCGGTGTACCTCGTCAGGAACGCACGACGAGCCGGCGACAGCGCTCTGGCGCTCTACTTCCGCCGCCGGGCCGTGGTGAGCGCCCTCGCCGCGGCGGCGGTCGCCGTGATCGGCTTCGTCGTCTTGAGCGCCTCGGCTCCGTACGTTTTCGACCGGTTGACTTCGTGGGCGTTACCGCCGGTCGTGCTCAGCGTCCTGAGCGGGTTCGGCGCCCTGGTGCTGCTGATTCGCGGCGCGCCCCGCGGCGCACGGGTGCTCGCGGTGGTCGCGGTGGCCTGCATCATTCTCAGCTGGGGCATCGCCCAGTGGCCGTACCTGCTGCCGGTGACCACCACCGTCGCCGCGGCCGCCGCACCGTCCGGAACCCTGACCGCGTTGCTGGTCGCCGTGGGTCTGCTGGTGCTGATCGTGCTGCCCGGCTTCGTGCTGCTCTACGTGCTCGACCAACGCCGGCTGCTTCCCGGGGAAGGCGTCGAGGACGCCGCCGACCGCGCCGTCGACACCGAGGCCGGCTGAGCCGGACCGCAATCACCCCCGAAAGGTGATTGCCGCGCCGCCCGGTCCATCGATCGTCGAAGCAGGCCCGCGACTTCGCGCGTCACGATTGTGAAGGAGCTCCCGTGAACGCCACGACCTCGCCCTTCCCGCGGATCGCGGACTACGCGTTCCTGTCCGACTGCCACACCGGTGCCCTGGTGGCCCCGGACGGGTCCGTCGACTGGCTGTGCCTGCCCGCGTTCGACGCCCCGAGCAGCTTCGGCAATCTGCTCGACCGCGGAGCCGGATCCTTCCGGTTCGGTCCCTACGGGATCAACGTGCCGACCTCGCGCGCCTACGTGCCGGGCACCAACGTCATGACCACCACCTGGCACACGCCACGCGGCTGGCTGCTGGTCCACGACGCCCTGACGATGGGCCCGCGGCGCGGCCCCGACACGGTCACGCCCCACACGAGGCCCCCGGCCGACAACGACGCCGACCACCTGCTCGTGCGCACCGTCGAGTGCCTCGAAGGTGAGCTGGAGGTCGAGCTGGTCTGCGAGCCGGCGTTCGACTACGGGCGGGAGCCGGCCGTCTGGGCCATGGACGGCAACGACCACCACGCCGACGCGACCGGCGCCGGCCAGACCTTCCGGCTCAGCACGGACATGCTCATCGGCATCGAGGGTGGCACCGCACGGGCCCGGCACGTGCTCACCAAGGGCGAGAAGACGTTCTGCGCGCTGTCGTGGGCCGAGGGGCTGTCGTCGCCGGCCGACTTCGCGGAGGCACAAGCCCGGATCGACGCGACGGTCCAGTTCTGGCGCGGCTGGCTCTCCCGGGCCCGCATCCCGGACCACGCGCTGCGCCCTTCCCTCGAGCGGTCGGCGCTCACCATCAAAGGCCTGACCTACATGCCGACCGGCGCGACGGTCGCGGCACTGACCACGTCGTTGCCCGAGGCGCCGGGCGGCGAACGCAACTGGGACTACCGCTACACCTGGATCCGCGACACCACGTTCACGCTCCAGGCGCTGCACTACCTGAACCTGGACTGGGAAGCCGGGGACTTCATGCAGTTCGTCGGCGACCTCGAACCGAACGCCGACGGCGGGCTGCAGATCATGTACGGCATCGACGGCCGCCGGGACCTGGCCGAGTCCACTCGCGACGATCTCGGCGGCTACGAAGGCGCCCGGCCGGTCCGCGTCGGCAACGGTGCCTTCGACCAGCGCCAGAACGACGTCTTCGGCGCGGTGCTCGACTCGCTGCTGCTGCACACCGCCCGGAGCAAGCACCTGCCGCGCCGGCTGTGGCCGCTGGTGCAGTCGCAGGCCGCGGCCGCGACGGCGGTGTGGCGCGATCCGGACCAGGGCATCTGGGAGGCGC
Organism: Amycolatopsis sp. NPDC001319; assembly: GCF_042896185.1. Taxonomy (NCBI): domain Bacteria; kingdom Bacillati; phylum Actinomycetota; class Actinomycetes; order Pseudonocardiales; family Pseudonocardiaceae; genus Amycolatopsis; species Amycolatopsis sp. NPDC001319. Next base: position 207,809 of record NZ_JBIAWY010000002.1, read on the forward strand.
GCGGCAAGCCGCAGCACTACGTGTCGTCGAAGCTGATGGGCTGGGTGGCGCTCGACCGGGCCGCCAAGCTCGCGAACATCCGCGACGACGACGAGCTCGCGAGCCAGTGGCGCAAAACGGCCGACGAGATCCGCGCGGACATCCTCGAGAACGGCGTGAGCGAGCGGGGGGTGTTCCGGCAGCACTACGACACCGACGCGCTGGACGCCTCGACGCTGCTCGCGGCGCTGTTCGGCTTCCTGCCGGGCACCGACGAACGCATGCGCAAGACCGTGGACGCGATCGCCGACGAGCTGACCGAGAACGGCTACGTCCTGCGCTACAAGACCGACGAGACCGACGACGGGCTGTCCGGCAAGGAAGGCACGTTCCTGATCTGCTCGTTCTGGCTGGTCTCCGCGCTCGCGATGGTCGGCGAGATGGACCGGGCGACCAGCCTGCTGGAGCGCCTGCTGCGGATCGAGTCGCCACTGGGCCTGTACGCGGAGGAGTTCGAGGTCGAGCGGGCCCGGCACCTCGGCAACTTCCCCCAGGCGTTCTCGCACCTCGCCCTGATCCAGGCGGCGAGCCGGATCATCCTGTCCGACTTCATGGGGGAGCTGTCGCTGTGACCGGGAACCGCGACGTCGTGGTGCTGGGCGGCGGACTGGCGGGCGTCGCTTGTGCCCGGAAGCTCGGCGACGAGGGCATCGGCGTGACGCTGGTCGACCGCAACGACTACCACCAGTTCCAGCCACTGCTCTACCAGGTCGCCACTTCGCAGCTGCCCGCGGAGGACATCGCCCGCCCGCACCGGGTGATCTTCCACGACCTCCCGACGGTCGAGGTCCGCACCGCGCGCGTCACGGAGCTCGACTTCGCGAGCCTCGGGCTGACGCTGTCCGGTGGCGAGAAGATCAGCGGATCGCACCTGGTGATCGCGGCCGGTGCGCAGCCCGAGTACTTCGGCGTCCCGGGCGCCGCCGAGCACGCGTTCCCGCTCTACTCGGTGGCCGACGCCGTCCGGCTCCGGCTGCACGTGCAGGACCTGGTGCGGGAGGTCTCGGAAAAACGGCTCGGCGAGGACGCCCTCGACATCGTCGTCGTGGGCGGCGGCCCGACCGGCGTCGAGATCACCGGGGCGCTCACCGAGCTGATGACCGCCCTCGCGGCCATGGAGCGGATCCCGCTCGCCCCCCGGATCTTCCTGATCGACCGCGGCAGCAGGCTGCTCGGCGCGTTCTCCCACCGGTCGCACCAGTACGCCCACAAGCGGCTCACCGAGCGCGGCGCCGAGTTCCGGCTGGACACGGGAGTCGCGGCGGTGCACGCCGACCGGGTGGAGCTCGACGACGGCACCGCCATCCGCACCCGCACCGTCATCTGGGGCGGCGGCGAGTCGGCGGCGCCCGTGGTGCAGGCCGCCGCCGGGCTCGCGACCGGCCGTGGCGGGCGGGTCGACGTGCAGCCCGATCTGACGGTCGCCGGGCACCCGGACGTGTACGCGGTCGGAGACGCCGCCAACATCCCGGCCCGGCACCACGGGACGCTGCCGCAACTGGGCTCCGTGGCCCAGCAGTCCGGCGAGTGGGCCGCGGGCAACATCCTGCGCCGGCGAGCCGGGCAGCCGGCGAAACCGTTTCAGTACAAGGACAAGGGCATCATGGCCATGATCGGCCGCAACGCCGCCGTCGCCGAGGTCGGCAAGCACCGCCACCAGGTCGACGGGCCCCTCGCGTTCGCCGCCTGGCTCGGTGTCCACGCGATGCTGCTGAGCGGGGTGCACAGCAAGGTCGATGCCTTCATGTCGTGGGCGTGGGACTACTTCGAGCGCGACCACGCCGCGATCGTCGAGTGGTCCACGAAACCCCACCGCGTCGTGTGGGAGGACGACGACGCGGACGTTCCGCACATCTCCCTCGACCGGGGCGACGCGGCGACGTCGGCCGGCCGTTCCTGACGAGGCCGGCGGCGACCGGCCACCCAAGCCGCTCGGCCGAGTCGGGTCAGCGCGACGTCAGCGGGACGTCCAGGGCGTGCGCCAGCCGCCGAACCCGGCCGTGATCTCGTGGGCCGCGGCCGGGCCCCAGGTCCCGGGTTCGTAGGCGTGCACCGGCGGCGGCGCGTCGAGCAGCGGCTGCATGACCCGCCAGGTCTCCTCGACGCCGTCCTGGCGGGAGAACCGGGTGCTGTCGCCGATCATGGCCGCGTGGAGCAGGACCTCATACGGTGTCGGGCCCTCGCCGCCCTCGTCCGCGAACTCCATGTCGAGCTCGATCGGCGCGATGCGGGCGACATCGGCGCGGTACGCGTCGACCTGGATCCGGACCCCGGTCGACGGGTCGAGCCGCAGGACGAGCTGGTTCGGCTCCACCGCGGGCCCGACCAGCCCGAAGCCCAGCTTGGGCGGGCGCTTGAACACCAGCCGCAGCTCGGTCTGCGTCACCGGCAGCCGCTTGCCCGTCCGGATGAAAAACGGCACGCCGGCCCAGCGCCAGTTCTCGATGTCGAGGCGCAGCGCGGCGAACGTCTCGGTGGCCGAGTCGCGCGGAACGCCGTCGATGTCGAGGTAGCCGCGGTATTGCCCGCGTACGTAGTGGGCCGGGTTCGCCTCCATCACCGCCCGGAACAGGCCGACCTGCGACTCCTTGAGCGTCACCGGGTCGCCCCGTGACGGCGGCTCCATCGCGGCCGCCGCGACCACCTGCATCAGGTGGTTGACGACGACGTCGCGCAGCGCTCCGACGGGATCGTAGAAATGACCGCGGTCCTCGACGCCGAAGCTCTCCGCCATCGTGATCTGCACGCACTCGAGGAAGTTGCGGCTCCACAACGGCTCGAGGACGGCGTTGGCGAAACGCAGGTGGAGGATCTCCTGCAGCCCCATTTTCCCCAGGTAGTGGTCGACCCGGAACAGCTGCGCCTCGTCGACGTACCGGTGCAGCTCGTCGGCGAGCGCACGCGCGGACTGCTGGTCGTGGCCGAACGGCTTCTCGATGACGAGCCGGGCACCGGTCGTCAGCCCGGCGTCGGACAGTCCCTTGACCACCCGGGCGAACAGGAACGGCGGGATCTCCAGGTAGAATACCGGGGTCGCGGCGCCCTTGACGACGGTGCCGATCCGGTCGTAGATGGCCGGATCGGTGAAGTCGCCGCTGACGTAGGATAGCTTGGCGGCGAACCGGTCGAACACCGCCTTGTCGAGGTCTCCGGTCGCTTCGATCGACGACCGGGCCCGTTCGACGAGCTGATCGAGGGTCCAGTCGTCGGCGGCCACCCCGACGACGGGACAGGTGAGCAGGCCGCGGGCCTCGAGGCGGTAGAGCGACCGGAAGGTCATCACCTTCGCCAGGTCGCCGGTGATCCCGAAAATCACGAGGACGTCGGCCCGCGGCGGCGCGGTGGCTGTCGATGTCATCCCTGCCTCCAGCTCCGTCACGGCGCATCGCGGGCTCGGTCGTGTCCGGGAGGATCGTCGCCGCCGACCGAACGGCCGGGCCTCATCCGTGGAGGATGAGAGGGGCGCTCAGCGTTCGTGGCCGATCCAGTTCTCGTGCCAGGCGTGCTCGAACTGGGCCTCGTTGCAGCGCGGCCGGTAGACGGCGGTGAGCTCGCGGACGATCTGCTCGCGGTGCGCGGGCAGCCCGCCGGGGACCTCGTAGGTGCAGATGTGCACCTTCCACCGCGAGCCCGCGCGCGCGATCCAGCACTGCGCACGCGGGTGGCGGAACGGCAGGTCCGCCTGGGAGAGATCGTCGGCGTGGCCGACGTAGACCACGGCGTAGCGATCGGGCCGGGCTTCGGGTTCGGGGCGGTAGAGCACGGCGTACACCGCGGCGACGGCGGGCGGCGCCCACCCACCGAGCAGGCGGGGGCCCTCGAACGGGTACCCCGAGGCCGGGCCGAGGCGGATCACTCGTGCTCGCCCACGGCCTCGACGCGCCCGACCGGCAACGACGGCAGCCCGGCCGCCTTCGCCGCGCGGCGGAACTCCGCCGTGGCGAGCGTGATCGCCTTCTCGCGGTCGGGTGCCTCGACGAGCAGGCGCGCGCCGTAGCTCGTGGTGCCGATCCCGCTGGCGATGCCGCCCGAGGGCGCCACTGCGTCGGCCAGGCTCACGATCTCCTCGCGCGTGAACACGCGGTCGCCGTCCGCTTCGATCCCCACGCTCCACCGCATCGCCGGTGCTCCTCACCGAGCCCGTGGCAACGCTGCCGCGAGCTCCTCCAGGCTGCGCAGGTCGTGGCCGGTCACCAGCAGGTCCACGTACGGCGCGGCGATCCTCATCCCGAGCGGCGCCGACCCGAGGGCGCCGCCGTGCGGGTTCGTCCACACCAGCAGGTGGCACAGCCGCGACAGCCGTTCCACCGCCTTGGCCAGCACGTCCGGGTCGCCGCGGTCGAACCCGTCGGAGCAGATCACGACCACTCCGCCGCGGCACCGGCCGCGCCGGCCGAAGGTGCGCACGAACTCGTCGAGCGCGGCGCCGATGCGGGTGCCGCCCTCCCAGTCGACCACGGCTTCGGCCGCGCGCGCCAGGGCTTCGTCGGCGTCGCGGGTGCCCAGCTGGTCGGTGATCCGCGTGAGGCGGGTGCCGAAGCAGAACACCTCGACCTTCGCGGCGGCGCGGCGCGCGGAGTAGGCGAACTGCAGGAGCGTGCGGGAGTAGCCGGCCATCGAGCCGGAGACGTCGAGGACGAGGATCAGCGGCCGCAGCCGCACGCGGCGTTCGCGGTAGCGCAGCGCGCGGGGTTCGCCGAACGTCCGCAGCGAGTCGCGGACCGTGCGGCGCAGGTCCGGTTCGCGGCCCTTGCGCGCGGGCCGGGTGCGGCGCGTGCGGCGTTTCGGCGGCGTGAGGCGCAGCCGGGCCACGATGCGGCGGATCGCGGCGAGCTCCTCGGGCGTGCAGGCACCGAAGGACTTGCGTTTCAGACTGTCCACATCGGACGCGGTGAGGCCGAGCAGGGTGTCGGTCTCCCGCTCGTCGCCGGCGCGTTCGGGTTCGGGCAGCGCCAGGGTGGCGTCGACGCCCGACTCGGCGAGGATCGTGAGCACCGCCGCCGGCGGCTCGCCGGCGCCGAGGAAGTAGCGGCGGAACGTCTCGTCGTAGCGGGGGAGGTCTTCGTGACGCTTGAGCAGCGTGGTGCGCCCGCCCCAGTAGAGGTCGGCGAGGTCGGTCGTGTCGAGGACGGTCATCGTGCGGCACCAGCCGAGCGCGTCGCCGGAGCCCACGGGCAGGCCGGCTTCGCGCAGGGCCCGCGCGAAACCCACCAGCACCCGGGTGAGCTCAGCCACCGGAGGCGAGTTCCGCGAGGTGCGCCCGCACCACGTCGAGGTCGTCGCGGTCCTTCACGACGGCACCGAGCGTGTCGCCGGCGGAGCGTTCGTCGAGCGTGTCCTCGCCGAGGAACCGCAACATGCGGGCCCAGTCGATGGTCTCGGCGACCCCGGGCGGCTTGGCGAGGTCGAGCTCCCGCAGCCGGCGCACGGCGGCCACGACCTGGTGCGCCAGGGCCTCCTCGACGCCGGGCTCGCGCACGAGCACGATCTCCAGCTCACGATCCGCGCCCGGGTAGCCGAGCCAGTGGTAGAGACAGCGGCGCTTGAGCGCGTCGTGCAGCTCGCGGGTGCGGTTGGAGGTGAGCACCACGAGTGGTGGGCTGGGCGCGACGATGGTGCCGATCTCGGGCACGGTGACCTGGAAGTCGGAGAGCAGTTCGAGCAGGAAGGCTTCGAACTCGTCGTCGGCGCGGTCGATCTCGTCCACGAGGAGCACGGCGCCGGCGCCCGCGCGGACGGCGGCCAGCAGCGGCCGTTCGACGAGGAACTCGGGCCCGAACAGCTGCTCGACCACCTCGCCGGACTCGGCCTGGTGGTCCTGCAGTGCGCGGATGCGCAGCAGCTGGCGGGCGTAGTCCCACTCGTAGAGGGCCTGGGCGGTGTCGATGCCCTCGTAGCACTGCAGTCGGATGAGGCGGCGACCGAGCACCGCGGCGAGGGTTTTCGCGACCTCGGTCTTGCCGACGCCGACCTCGCCTTCGAGCAGCACGGGCCGGTGCAGCCGCAGCCCGACCAGCAGCGCCGTGGCGAGGCCGCGGTCGGCGAGGTATGCGGCGTCGCGCAGGGCGGCGGTGAGCCCCGCGACGGTGTCCGGCTCGGCCATTCCGTTACGGCTGCTCGTCCGCGCCGAGCACGAGGTCACGCACCGTGCTCGTGCCGGGCTTCAGCTTCCCCTCGCGGGCGAGCTGGTCGTGCCACGCCGCGTGCAGGTCGCCGTTCTCGGCGAGCCCGCCGAACCCCACGGCCGACATGCTCTTGCAGGAACGCTGGGGCCCGCAGGCCGCCTCCAGCTCGTCGGCGTCCTGGCCCTGGGCGCGCCAGACCTCGCGCAGGACTTGCAGCGCTTCGTCGTCCATGGGGCGAGTCAACACCGCCCGAGCGCCTCGCGCGGCGCTGGATTAACCCTTTGCTTAAGGAGTATTGTCCAGGATCCGGGGTTACCGAGAGTATTTGACCATGACACTGGGCCAGCTCAATGCGTTCGTCCTGGTGGCGAGGCTGGGGTCGGTCACCGACGCCGCGAAGGCGCTCGGCGTGAGCGAGCCCGCGGTGTCCCAGGCGCTGGCCGCGCTGCGCCAGCACCACGGCGACAAGCTGCTCATCAAGCGCTCCGGCGGCATGACGCTCACCGCGGGCGGGAGCCGGCTGCTGCCCATCGCGTCGCAGATGGTGGCGCTCGGCGCGGAGGCCGACGCCGCCGTGCGCCAGGCCAACGGGGTCGCGGCGCGCTTGCAGCTGGCGGTGACCAGTGAGATCGCGGAGTTCGTGGCCAACCCGCTGCTGGAGGCGTTCACGCGGAGATCGGGCAACGCGATCGACGCGTCGTCCGGGCTCGCGCGCACCGCCGAGCTGCCCGTGCTCATCACCAACCGGCTCGCCGATGTGGCGCTGGGCCCCGACGTGACCGGAGACGGCGGCGACCTCGACTGCACACCGATCTTCCGCGCGTCACTCGTGGTGGTCGGCTCGCCGCACTGCCGCCACCAGGGCAGCCCGGCGCACTGGCCGTGGCTGCTCGACCCGGCGGGCGCCGACCCGGGCAGCGACACCGGCCGGCTGCTGGCCCGCCTCGGCGTGCCCGACGACGCGATCCAGGTCTTCCCGAACCAGACGGCCGCGTGGTCGGCGGCCGCCAGCGGGGGCGGGGTGTCGGTGGCGCTGGAGCACCTGGTGGCGCCACAGCTGCGCCGTCACGAGCTGGCGGTGGTGCCGACGCGCCACACGCCGATGTCGACGTGCTGGTACGTGACCACCCTGCCGACCGACCGCCGCACGGGGGCCGCGAACTCGTTGCGGCACTTCCTGACGACGCCGGCGGCGATGCACGTGATGCGCGCGCCGGGCAGTGGCGTGCCGCCCTCGCGGTTCCGGCCGCCGGTGTACGTGACGATCTGGTCTTAACCTTTTCGTCAGGTCAGGTCGCGCACGCCGGCGATTTCGTACTCCGCCACGTCGGCGGCGAGGATTTCGGCGTTCTGCTCGTCGCTCGTGCCGCTGCCGCGGAACGCTTCGACGGCTTCCCGCGACTCCCAGTGCTCGAAGACGACGATGCGGCCGGGGTCGAGAAGGTCCGCGGTGAGGGAGAAACCGAGGCAGCCGGGTGCGTCGCGGGCGTGCTCGATCACGCTCACAGAGCCCGCGAGATAGGCGTCGCGGCGGCCGGGGTCGACGGCGAGATGCCCGGCGACGATCAGCATCTGCCGCTCCTTCGGTGCGGTTTTCCTTGTGATGCTGCGGTTTTCGGGGTTTTTCAGCGGGGGAGCGGCTTGCCCGCGTTGCCGGTCACGAGGTTCCCGATGCTTACCCCGACACCGACCCCCACCTCGGCCGCCCAGGCGAAACCCAGCGCCGTCGTGAGTGCGATGCTCAACACCAGACCTGGTTCTTCCTTGCGGGACAACGGTTTCCCTCCTTCGTTCGTTCTTCGTGGTCTGCCGGTCCGCTCCTGCACGGGTGCTGTCATGTCCCCACCGTCCGTCGAGTCAGCGGCGTCCACGCTAACAACGTGAGCCGAGGTGGCCAGGGACTTCACCCGGACGTTGTAATCGACGAGGATCGTGACCGGCAGCGACTCGACGAAGGAGTGACCACATGGGACTCAAGGACATCACCGCGTCCACGGCGGAGCTGTACACGGCGCAGCGCGTCTACAGCGACCCGGTCGAGAAGGATGGCATCGTTGTCATCCCGGCCGCCATGGTGACCGGCGGCGGGGGCGGCGGGCAGGAGGCGCCGGACAAGGAAGGCGTCGGCTTCGGGCTCTTCGCGCGGCCGACGGGAGCGTTCGTCATCCGCGGCTCGGAGGTGACGTGGGTGCCCGCCGTGGACGTGACCGCCTGGGGCCTGGCGGTGGGCGGCATGGTCGTCTCGCTGGCCTGGATCCTCACCCGCGCGACGCGGCGTCGGCGGGGGAGAAAGCGTTGACGGGGTGCGCGGGGGATTTGCTCGGGTGATCCGCCGGGCGATTCCCGGGTGATTTCCCCGTGATTCGGCCGGACAGGTCCGGACCCGTCGCGGCGGTCCGGACCGGTCCGGCCTTGTGGTGGGAGCGGTCAGTCGATGCGGAGCTCGCCCATCGGGCTCCAGCCGGCGCCGGGGGCGTCCAGGCTGACGATCTCCGGGGTGCGGGCGATGACGTCGGGCATCCACGCCATCGCGTCCGCGAAGTGCGGCGAGCTCACGTGCGCGCGGCCGGCTTCGGGGTCGGCGAAGGCCTCGACCAGCACGAACTGGTGGGGCACGTCGACGCTGCGCGACCATTCGAAGAACAGGTTCCCGGGCTCGCGCCGGGTGGCGAGGGTGAAGTCGTCGACCAGGCCGAGCCAGTCCTCGCTCCGCTCGGGCCGGACGGTGAACTTGACGACGATGAAGATCATGCTGTCCTCCGCACAGGCCACCGACGGTGCACGAGGCCACGCTGCCTCGTGACCGGGCGTGAGCCGGGCGCCGCGACCACCCGTACTCACGACCGGCCGCGGCCCCCGGCGGGCGTCCCGCGCCGGGAACCGAGTCCGGGTTCGCCGGGGCCGTGCTCCTCGCCCCGGCCGCCGTTACCACGGCTGCCTCACTTGCCATGCGTCCTGGAAACCTGCCATCGCGGTGACAGATCACCCCGGCAACCGACCGGTCCGGCTGTCCACTTGCCACGGGCTGTGGCACCTTGCCGTTCCGTCGGTCGCCTGCCACGGCTTCTCGCCGTTGTCACGGCGACTTGCCATTGCCGCGGCGTCTTGCCACGGCCACGGGTACCTGCGGCTCCCGTGGCAACTCGCCGTCGCCGTGGTTTCTTGCGTTTGCCGTGGCGTCTTGCCGACGCCGTGGCAATTTGCCATTGCTGCGGCTGTCTCGGCGAGTTGCCGTTGCCGAGGCGCCTCGCCGTTGTCATGGCGATTTGCCACGTCCATGGCGTCTTGCCGTCGCCACGGATAACCTGCGGATCCCGTGGCAACTTGCCAAGGCAACGCGCCGTTGCCGTGGCGTCTTGCCAAAGCCGTGGCAATTTGCCATTGGCCTGGCGAGATGCCGTGGCGGTGGCGGCCGGCTCTTGCCGTCCGCCTTGCCGTTGGCCTGGCGACTTGCCGGTGGCGTGGCTGGCTGTCACGTCGTTCCGGCAAGTGGCGATTCGTCGTGGTGTGTTTCCATCGGGGGCGGCTTCGTGCCAGGGCCCTTGGCAAGCGGCAAAGTAGGTGGCGGGATGCCGTGGGGTTTGGCAATTCGCCATCTGGTTCGCCTGCTTGCCAGGGCGGCTGACCGGTTCAGCCGGCTTGGTGCCAAAGGTGCCGGCAACAAGCCGTTCCGCCCGGCACTTGCCAATCGGCGTGGCACCTTGCCGACCAGCGACGCGACTTGCCACACACCACCGCCACCAAGCGGGCTGGTCGCTCGACAGGACCGAAATCGGTTCCGCACCCGGTCCCGTCGAGCGAAGCAGTGCCCGGCCGGCAGGTCAGTAGATGTTGGAAGGCCGCACCATGCCCTCGGCGAGGTCGCCGAAGCCGGGGGCGATGATGGCGCCCGGGTTCTGGATGATCTCCTCCACCACGAGCGTCTCGGTGGTCAGGAGCAGGGCCGCGATGGAAGCCGCGCTCTGCAGTGCCGAGCGGGTCACCTTCAGCGGATCGATGACGCCCGCGTCGAACATGTCGCCGTACTCGCCGGTGAGGGCGTTGAAGCCGTGCCCCGGGGCCGAAGAGCCGACGGCGGCCAGGACCTCGTCGCCGTCGTAGCCGGCGTTGATGGCGATCCAGCGCAGGGGTTCGACGAGTGCGCGGCGGACGATGTCGCGGCCCACGGCGGCGTCGCCGGTGAGGTCGAGGCTGTCGACTTCGGTGCGGGCCTGCACGAGGGCGGTGCCGCCGCCGGCGACGATGCCCTCCTCGATGGCGGCGCGCGTGGCCGACAGGGAGTCCTCGACGCGGTGCTGTTTCTCCCGCAGCTCGACCTCGGTGGCCGCGCCGACGTGGATCACCGCGACGCTGCCCGAGAGCCGCGCGATGCGCGCCTGCAGGCTGTCCTGGTCGTGCTCGTTCTCGGCGCGCTCCAGTTCCCGCTTGATCTGCTCGATCCGCGCGGACACCGCGGTCTCGTTGCCGGCACCGCCGACGAGCGTGGTGCTGCCCTCGGTGATGGTGATGCGCCGGCAGCGGCCCAGCTGCTCGAGGCGAACCGCGTCGATGCTCTGCCCCGCGTCGCCGGTCACGACCTCGCCGCCGGTGAACACGCCGAGGTCCGACAGCTCCGCGATGCGGCGGTGCCCGAAGCCCGGCGCCCGCACCACGACCGACTTGAACGTGTTGTGCACGTTGTTCGCCACGAGCATGCCCAGCGCGGGCCCGTCCACGTTCTCGGCGATGATCACCAGCGGCTTCTGCGTGCGGGTCACCTGCTCCAGGACCGGCATCAGCGTCTGCACCTTCGAGATCTTCTCGTTGGTGAGCAGGATGTACGGGTCCTCGAACACCGTCTCCATGCGGTCCTTGTCGGTGGCCATGTACGGCGAGATGTAGCCGTTGTCGAACTCCACGCCGTCCGCGAAGTTCACCTGCAGCCCGAACGCCGGCGACTCCTCGACGGTGACCACACCGCCGAGCCCGACGCGGCCCATCGCCTCGGCGATGATGTCGCCGATCTCCGGGTCGTTGTTGGCCGAAAGCGTCGCGACGTGCGCGAGGTCGCCCGCCTCCGTCACCTCACGGGCGCCGGCCTGCAGCACCTCGACCACCCGCTGCACGGCCTTCTGGATGCCGTTCTTCAGCAGCTGCGGGTTGGCGCCCGCGTCGACGGCGCGCAGACCCTCGCGCACGATCGCCTGCGCCAGCACGGTGGCGGTGGTCGTGCCGTCGCCCGCCACGCCGTTGGTCTTCATCGCCACCTCCTTCACCAGCTGCGCGCCCATGTTGGCGAACGGGTTGCGCAGCTGGATCTCCTTGGCGATGGTGACGCCGTCGTTCGTGATCGTCGGGGCTCCGGTGAGCTTCTCGATCACGGCGTTGCGTCCCTTGGGGCCGAGCGTCACCTTCACCGCGTCGGCGAGCGCGTTCACGCCCGACTCCAGCAGCTGGCGCGCTTCGACGTTGAACCGCAAGTCCTTGGCCATGTCTGTCCTTTCCGTACGGAGGTCGTGGTCGCGGCTGAACCTGCCGGCGGTCAGGGCACGAGGATCGCGCGGCCGCGGACGAGGCCGCGGTCCAGATCGTCGAGCGCCTTCTCGAAGTCGGTCAGGGCGTACGTGCTGGTGTGCAGCGCGACTTTTCCGCGCGCGGCGAGCACCATCAGCTCGGCGAGGTCCGAATAGGACCCGACGAGGTTGCCGACGAAGTTGATTTCGGTGGAGATGATGTCGATGGTCGGCACCGCCAGCGTCCCGCCGTAGCCGACCACGTAGTAGTTCCCGGCGCGCCGCAACATCTGCACGCCGGCTTCGATCGCGCCGCCCTCGCCCACGAAGTCGACGACGGCTTCCGCGCCTTCGCCGCCGGTGAGCTCGAGCACCGCCTGGGCTTCCGAGCCGTCGGCCACCACGAGGTGGTCGGCGCCGAGCTCGCCCGCGAGCTTCAGCGCCTCCGGCGACCGGTCGACCACGATCAGCTCGGCGGGGCTGATCGCCTTCAGCACCTGGATGCCGATGTGACCCAGCCCGCCCGCGCCGATCGACACCACGCGCTCACCCGGGTGCAGGTGAGCCGCCGCCTTGCGGGCGGCGTGGTACGCGGTGAGCCCCGCGTCGGCCAGCGCCGCCACGGCCGCCGGTTCGAGCGAGGAGTCCAGCTTTACCACAGCCCGCGCGTTCGTGCGCAGGTATTCCGCGTAGTCGCCGTCCCGGTCGATGCCCGGGAACGCCGACTGTACACAGTGGACGTCGTCGCCCGCGCGGCACGCCTTGCACAGCCCGCACGTGGCGAGCGGGTGCAGGATCACCGGGTCGCCCACGGACACCGACGTGACACCCTCGCCGATCTCCGCGACCCAGCCCGCGTTCTCGTGGCCGAGCGTGTAGGGCAGTGTGACGCCCGACTTCTCCGCCCACTGGCCCTCGATGATGTGCAGATCCGTCCGGCACACGCCGGCGCCGCCGATCCGCACCACCACGTCCAGCGGCCCCTGCACGTGGGCGTCGGGCACCTCGACGAGCTCGGGGGTGCGGTCGTAACCGCGCAGCTGCACCGCTTTCACGACGGTACCTCCTCTCGCACCTCGTCGCCGGCCCGGTAGTACCGCGGTTTCGCGGTGTCCTCGAGGGACACCCGCACGCCCTTGGCGAACCGCAGCAGGTTCTCGCGCTCGGGGGACTGCTGCGCGTCGACCCGCCACCCCTCGTCCACCAGCTTGCGCACCGCGCGCTCCATGCAAGCCAGGTGCGCCTCGCGCCGGAACTCCGGCGGGAGCTCGGCCAGCTCGCCGCCGGTCTGTTCGGGCACCGGGCCGCCGAACCTGGCGGCGGTGACCTCCTCGCCGGCGCGGCGGCCCTCCAGCACGATGTCGACCGTGTCGACGCTCGGCAGGCTCAGCACCGCGTCGTGCGCGTCGGCCACCATCAGGTACGCGAAGTTGGGCGCGCAGTAGTACGCGGGCAGCCGCAGCCGCACCGAAACCGAGTGCCCGCGGTCGTTGTGCAGGCGCACGTGGACGCCGGCGACGAACCCCAGGTCCGTGATCGGCTCGTGGAACTCGGGGTCCACGACGTCGGCCAGGGCGCGCCACACCCTGCTGGTCAGCGTCTCCGCCGTCGCCGCGGTCATGCCGGGACCTTCGAACCCGACCCGGTGGACGCGCGGGCACCGGCCATCCCGGCGGTCACCTCCGCGGGCACTTCCAGGTCGTAGAGCTGCGCGGCGTTGAGGCCGAGGATCTTCTTCTTCGCGTCGGTGGACAGCGTGCCGTAGTCGCCCTGCATGTCCTCGGGGAACTCGAAGTCCACGAAGGACTCGACGAGCCACTTCGGCTGCCAGATCGCGTAGTCGCTGGCGAAGGTGATGCGGTTCTCCCCGAGCCAGTACAACAGCTCGCCCACGACCTGCGCGAAGTAGCGCGGTCGCGTGTGGATGAACGGCATCGCCACCGCGAGGCAGGCGTAGACGTTCGGCTCCTGCGTGGCGATCCAGCAGAAGTCCTCGAACCGGGGCAGGCCCACGTGCTCGACGACGAAGTTCAGGTTGGGGAACGCGCCGGCCGCGTCGTCGATGTCGGCGACGTCGGCCGAGGCCCGCTCGCTCCGGTCGATCGAAGGTCCTTTGTGGACGTGGACGTTGCGGATCCCCAGCTGCTCACACTTCTCCAGGTAGCGGTAGGACCACGGGTCCGACAGCTGCCAGCCCTTCGACTCGCCCTTCCACTCCGCCGTGTACAGCTTCACGCCCTTGAGGTCCCACCGCTCGGCCAGCGCTTCGAGCTTGTCCAGCCCGGCCTCGCCGTCGCGAGGGTCGAAGGCGCCGTTGACGATGAACTTCCCGGGGTTGTTCTCCGCGACGGCCCCGTCCTGCTCGGTCGTGTTGAACCCGTTGACGTAGAACTCGGTGAGGTAGGTCGGCTGGAAGATGGCCTTGTCCACGTAGCCCGTCGTGAACAGGTCGTCGATCAGCGTCTCCTCGGAGTACTTGCCGAACTTCTCCAGCGACCACAGCCACTCGGCGGGGCTGAGGGTGCGGTGGTGGTCGTAGAAGTCCTCGATGAAGCCCTTGCCGTACCGGTTGGCCTGGTTGGCGGGCGAGCCGTCCCAGAAGTGCACGTGGCTGTCGACGATGAAATAGCTCTCGCCGTCCTTGCGGTACATGGGAGTCCTTTCGCGGAAGGGCGCCCGGGGGCCGGGGCCGGGACGGGTGTGCTCCGTCCCGGCCCGACCCCCCTCGGCGCGAACCGGTGGTCGTGCGCGGGCTACTCGACCGGTTCGAGATCGAAGTCGATGTACTCCGCGGCGTCCTCCGGGTTGGCGAACAGGACCGTCTCGTCGTCGAGGTGGACCATGCGGCCGTAGTGCGTCGACATGATCTCCTCGAAGTCCGGCTGCTCGAAGTCGAAGCCGATCGCCTCGGAGATCTCGTCCCAGTTGAAGACGATCTTGTTCGTGCCGTCCACGCGGATCATGGACGGGTACTCCGCCACCGTGACACCCGGCTTGCCGCGCATGACCTCAGCCACGACGTAGCCGTTCTGGTTGTTCATCAGGGTGACGCCGCACATGTTCGACGCGGTGCGGTCGACGGTAAACTGCCTGCTCGCGGTCATGAAAGCAGCCCTTTCGGTTCGTCGAGGGAGAGGTCGGACAGGAGGCTGCGCAGGTTGGTCACCGACGCGTCCCAGGACTCGGCGAAGGTCACGACCTTCTCCTGCGGCTGCGACCAGATCGGCTGCAGCGTGCGGGCGGCGGCCACGGAGACCGGCACCCACTTCTCGAGCCACGACGTGAGCACCTGCTTGTTGTGCGCGGAGTGCTCGGCGTCGCTGGTGAGCATGCTGAACAGGGCCCGCGTGTAGCTGCGGTCCCGCTCGTAGTCGTGCTCGCCGGCACCGACGACGGTCGGCGTGACGTAGTCGCCGTTGCGGGCGGCCACCTGCATCACCAGGTGGCTGCGGAAGAGCACGCCCACCAGGGACTCGAACACCACGTTGGCGGCGAACAGCGACTCGGCCCAGTCGCCGATCGCGGTCAGGCGCTCCACGTTCTCGCGAACGCCCTGCCACGCCGGGTCCTCGTGCCACACCGAACGGTGCACGGCACCGTCGAACTCGATGCCCGACTCCGTCAGGTCCAGGTTGTAGAGCGCCAGGTCCTGGGCGAAGCGCAGCTTGTGCGCGGTGTTCACGGCGATCGCGTTGTTGATCATGTTCGTCGGGGCCGACCGCTGCTCCGAGCAGAACACGTGCATGCCGAGACCGTGCTCGGCGTGCATCCACGCACCCAGGTGC
This sequence comes from Amycolatopsis sp. NPDC001319, assembly GCF_042896185.1. Lineage (NCBI taxonomy): Bacteria > Bacillati > Actinomycetota > Actinomycetes > Pseudonocardiales > Pseudonocardiaceae > Amycolatopsis > Amycolatopsis sp. NPDC001319. The sequence goes on from NZ_JBIAWY010000002.1 coordinate 223,250, forward strand.
CGCTCCACGAACTTGACCCAGCTCGGCGCCCAGTTGTCGTAGGCGCCGGCCTTCTTGGCGTTCTCGAGGTTGAGCTGGATCTGCCGGACGACGTTGGAGTTGTTCCGGTAGATCGTCTGTTCCCACTCCTCGTTGGGGTCGAGGAACTGGTGCCAGTTGCCGGACTTGAGCTCCGTCCACTCCTTCGGGTAGCCGCCGGGGCCGTTCGCGAAGCCGTAGATCCAGCCCTGCGAGAGGTGCCGCTCGGGGTCGGGCTGGACGTCGAAGGTCACGTCCTCGTACATCGTCGCGCGCAGCTTGCGCGGCTTGAAGTAGTTGTAGCTTCGGCTCTTCGAGCTCGGGAAGTCCAGCAGCCCGGCTTCGGCGCCCGTGAACTCCGGCTTCGGGAAGCTCTGCTGGGGCTTTTCCGTACTGACCATGAGCACACCTCTCTGTGTGTGGTGGCCTGCTTCGGGTGGGATCGGCGCGCGGTGGTCAGTCCTCCGCCGCGGCCGTGATCGTGAACTTGTCGTAGAAGACCTGATCTGACGGCACGCCCAGGCTTTCCAGCAGGGGCAGGGCCGCGTCGATCATCGGCGGCGGGCCGCACAGGTACACGTCGCACTCGGCGAGGTTGTCCTCCCGCCGTTCGAGCACCTGGGTCACGAGCCCGAGCTCGCCTTCGCCGTCACCCGGCCAGCCTTCGGGAGCGGTGTCGGACAGGCACGGCACGAACCGGAACTTCGGCAGCTGCCGGGCGAGCTCCGCCATCTCTTCGAGGTGGAAGAGGTCCCGCTCGGTGCGGGCGCCGTAGTAGTACACGACGTCGCGCTCGTTGCCGCTTTCCGCCATCTGCCGCAGCAGCGCCAGGATGGGGGACATCCCGGCCCCGCCGCCGACGAAGACCAGCCGCCGGTCGGAGCTGACCCGCAGCGTGAACGTGCCGTACGGCCCGGTCACCTCCAGCGGGTCGCCGGCGGACAGGGATCCTTCGAGCAGTGAGGAGAACTTGCCGCCGGGGTAGCGCTTGATGATGAACTCGAGGATCCCGTCGGCCACCGTGACGTTGGCCATGGAGAACGAACGGTGCTCGTCCGTTCCCGGGATCTTGATGTCCACGTACTGCCCCGGGTGGAACCGGATGCCCGCGTCCTCGTCCACCTTCAGGCGGACGAGCGAGATGTCGTGGGTCAGGTCGGTGATGGACTCCACCGTGGTTCCCGCCGTGACGACCGGCAGGCCGGACCGGATCATGTCCTCGTCGTAGTTGGTCAGCTCGATCTCGAGGTCGGAGTACGCGTGCCCTCGGCAGAGCAGCACGAACCCTTCTTCGCTTTCGTAGTCGGCCAACGCGAACGTGGAGTACCGGTCCATCTGCAGGTCGCCCTCGAGCAAGAAGGACTTGCACGCCGAGCACTGCCCCTCCTTGCAGCCGTGCATGAGCATGACGCCCTGCCGGAAGGCCGCATCGAGGATGGTCTCGTCCTCGTCGGCCTCGATGTCGATGCCGACCGGTTCGAACCGGATCTTGTGCTTGTCGCCCATGGACGCCGCTCCTGGGGATGGGGGCACCCACCGGGGCACCCGGGATTCGAACCCGGGCACCCCGGCGGGAACCGTTTCGGGGTGCGGCCTCAGGCCACCGTGACGTTCGGGTTCGCCTTGTACGCGGCGATGTGCGCCTCGCGCTCGGCGTCCGACATCTTGTTGAGGGCGATGTTCGGGCTGCCGAAGGTGATCCCGCGGACGTCGTTGAGGGTCCACAGCTTCTTCGGGTCGTCGAGGTCGAGGTGCGGCTGCGGGATGAGGGTCTTCCCGTCGTCGCGGACGTAGCCGAGGTCGGAGATGATGTCGGCGAGGTCCATGCCGTCGTAGAGCGTCTCCCACTCGCGCTTGCCCGTGAGCCGGCCCATGTTCGGGGTCTCGCGGCCTTCGTACTCGCCGCGGAACGCCGTGGTGTCGGTCCAGGCGCAGGTCTCCGAGCAGTAGGTGCGCCACTGGCCGTCGACCTTCTCGGTCACCATGTCCTCGCGGATGAGGGCGGGGACCATGCAGGTCCAGCAGCGGTGCGGGTACTCGTAGCCCACGTTCTCGAACGCGATCGGCTTGTTCTTGCCCGGGTAGCGCAGGCGGTTGTACGCCTCCCACCACTTGCCGAACTGGTTGTACCAGCCCGGGTACTTCGACTCGAACCACTCGAAGTCGGTGTCGGTCATCGGGTCGATGCGCCAGTAGTTCACTGGCCAGCCGGTGGCGAAGAACTGGGCCACGCGGTGCACGTAGTGCTTGTTGATGATCCGGTTCCAGGCCTCTTCGACGAGGTCGTGGGGGATCTTCAGGCCGTACTTCTCGAGCGGGATGAGGTAGCTGCGGTAATAGTCGTCGTAGATCCACCGGCGCCACATCTCCGCGTAGCTGTCGCGGTCCTTGCGGCGGTCCTTCGTGCCGTACTCGATGAAGGTGCCGATGGCCGCGTCGACCACGCAGTGGTTGTTCCACCACGCGTAACGCAGGTCGCGCTCGAGCAGCTGCCGGTTGTCCTCGTCCGCCAGCGCCATCAGCAGGATGGAGTAGCCGTTGCTGATGTGGCGGGACTCGTCGGACTGCACGGAGTGGAACACCGTGGGCAGCAGGTAGTCGCCGTTGGCCGCCGCCTCCGAGGGCATGGCGACGAACAGGGTGTTCGTGAATGCGGTCTCGGCCACCACCGTGAGGTAGATGTTCGCCGCGGTGATCGCGTCACCGGTGATGAAGCCCTCGCCGAACTGCCGGCCGATGGTGCCGGCGTAGTTGTTGGAGAACGCCTTCTCCGTGATGTCGAACCCGGCGGGGTCGATGTAGTGGTTCATGTAGAGACGCTTGAGGTTCATCTGGATCGTCGAGTGGCGAACCTCGTCGATCATCTGCACCGCGAGGCCGTTGTGCACCTCGGGGTTCGGCACCGCGTCGATCGCCATCGGCATCGCGCGGGCGGCCGAGATCTCCGGGAACGGGATGATGGACAGGAACAGCTTCTGCCACTCCATCCAGCGTTCCTGGACCTGGCGGAACATGTTGCCGCGGATGGCGCCGTCCATGGCACCGAACACGCGGTTGTCCTTTTCCTCCTCCATCGGGAAGTAGGACCGAAGGATCTGCTTGAGCGGGTCCTTCTTGGGGGCCTTGTCGAACTTGTAGTCGGTCCCGAAGCGCTTCGCGGGGGTCGCGAAGGTCGGTTCCCACGACAGTTCCGTGATCTTCTTGTGCGCCTTGCTCAGACTTTGTCGACTCACGCCGTGTACCTCCACCTGATCGGTCGTCGGCAGTTCCTGGCTCGGCTTGGTTCGCGCCGCTCGCGGGTGATGATCCGGTTCCCGGCCGCCTGGCCGCCGGGCACCGGATGCAGCTCGCACGTCGCCGTCCGGATGCAGGGAATGACACCGCGAGTACCCTGTGATGGTGGTCTCAATATGAGACAGGCAGTGGTCGACGCTGCGGTTATGGTGACTGGCACACGACGTCGTGTGCCTGGCCGGGGCGCACGACGCCCTACTGCCGGGAGGTGAGGCTTTGACCGACGCAGGCGCCTCCATTTCGTCGCCGGACAGGCTGGCGAACGCCAGGGAGCAGTTCTTGTCCACGGAGGAGGTCGACGCGGAAAGCGTCCGCAAGACGATCCTCGCTTCGTGGTGGCGGTCCCGGACGCACCGGGTGGCCGCCGACCACGTGAGAACTCCGTACGTGGCGGATCCCGACCTCGAGACGCCCCTGCTGCAGAGCGCGGGCGCGGTGCTCGACGCCCTGGAGGACAAGCTCAGCGACCTCGCGGTGAGCGTGGTGCTCACCGACGACCAGGCGCTGGTGCTCGACCGCCGGACCGAAGACCGCGCGCTCGAGCGGTACCTCGACGGGGTGCAGCTCGCGCGCGGGTTCAGCTACGCCGAGGAGTTCGTCGGCACGAACGGGATCGGCACGGCACTCGAAGGCAGGCAGCCGACCGCGGTGTTCGGTCACGAGCACTACGCGGAGAACCTCGACACGCTCGCGTGCGCCGGCGTGCCCATCCGCCACCCGATCTCGGGCCAGGTCCTCGGGCTGCTGGACCTCACGTGCTGGAAGAAGGACGCCGGCCCGCTGCTGCTGGCCCTGGCCAAGGCGACCGCGCACGACATCGAGACGGAGCTGACCAACCAGGTCGGCCTGCGCGAGCTGAGCCTGTTCTCGGCGTACCTGCGGGCGTGCCGGCGTGGGCAGGGCATCGTTCTCGCGGTCAACAACGACCTCGTGATGCTCAACGACCACGCCCGCCAGCTGCTCGTGCCCGAGGACCAGGCCGCGCTGCTGGCCCGCGCCGTGGAGGCGCTGAGCTCGCAGTCGGACCGCTCGCTGTCGATGGACCTGCCCAGCGGTGCCCGCGCGCGGTTGTCCTACACGCCGGTCTCCAGCGACGTCGGCCCGGCCGGCGGCGTCGTGCGGGCCCGGCTGCTGCAGGAGCCCGAGGTCGTGTCGGCGCGCACCGACACACGCCAGCCCGTGCTGCCCGGAATCGTCGGCACGGGGGCGTTGTGGGTGCGGGCGTGTCACTCGGTCGGCCGCTTCGCGCGCGACCGCAAGTGGACCGTGGTCGAGGGCGAACCCGGCAGCGGCAAGCTCGCCATGGCCCGCGCCGCGCACTCCGGCTCGACGGCGAGCGCGCCGTGCGAGGTCGTGGAGCTCGACGGCGTCAAGGCGGGGGAGTGGGAGGCCCCGGTGCGGCGGGCGCTGCGCAAGGGCCCGGGCACCGTGGTGTTCCGCCACCTGGACAAGCTTTCGCGGGACGAGCAGCGCGCGCTCGCCGCGGTGCTGGACGACGCGCGGCTCGACGCGCGCGTGTGGGGCGTCGCGACGGTGTCGGAGGGGGAGCAGGACGGACTCGACACCGACCTGATGCGCCACTTCCCGACGTCGGTCACGGTGCCGCCGCTGCGGCACCACATCGAGGACGTGCGCGTGCTCGTGCCGTTCCTGCTCGCGCAGCTGGGCAAGGGCCCGCTGCTGCACTGCTCGCCGGCCGCGCTGCAGCTGCTGCTGCGCAACGAGTGGCCGGGCAACGTCGCGCAGCTGCGGCAGGTGCTGCGCAAGGTCGTGCACACCCGCCGCGCGGGCGTGATCGAGCCCGAGGACCTGCCGCCGGAGTGCCGGACGGTGGTCAAGCGCGTGCTCAACCCGCTGGAGTCGCTGGAGCGCGACGCGATCGTGCGCAGCCTCCTGGACGCCGACGGGAACAAGTCCCGCGCGGCCCACTCCCTCGGCATGTCGAGGGCCACGATCTACCGCAAGATCCGCGACTACGGCATCGACATCCCGTCGTGAGCCGTCTCGCGCGGGACGCTGCGATCGGGTGCGGGGAGGACGGCGCATGATCGACCTGGAGCACGACCACGGCGTCGCGGTGGTCCGGATGTACGAGAACCCTTGCGGGAGCATGGTTCCCGAGACGCTGGACCGGATCACCGCCGCGCTGGGTTACATCGGCGGCTCCTACGCGGTCGTCCTCACCGGCGGGGACGACGTGTTCGCCCGCGGCTTCGCCGGCGCGGCCGACCGGCTGGAGCGGGCCGTGCTCGCGATCGCCAACCACCCGAGCCCGGTCGTCGCCGCGATCGGCGGAGACGCGCTGGGTGCCGGTTACGCGCTGGCGGCCGCCGCCGACCTGCGCGTGATGGCGCAGGGGCGGCTCGGGCTCGGCGCGGCCGCGCACGTGCCGCCCGCCGTCGAGACGGTGCTGCGCCGCCACGCCGGCCCGGTCTGGCGCACGGTCCGCTCGGGCGAGCGCACGTTCACGGCGGAGGCGGCCCTCGTCGCCGGTCTGGTGGAAACGTGTTGCGCCCCCAGCGATCTGCTGCACGTGGCGGTGGAGCGGGCGGCGCGGCTGGCCGGCGGGGCGAAGCAGTTCTGCTGAGCCTTCACGCCCGCCCGGGCGTCAGCCGAACTCCTTGCGGATCTGCGGGAGCACCTCGGTGCCCAGCAGCTCGATCGCCTTCATCACCTTCGCGTGCGGCACGCCCGACCAGTCCATCTGCATGGCGTAGCGGTCGGCGCCGGTCAGCTTGCCGACGGTGATGATGCGCTCGGCGACCTCGTCCGGGCTGCCGACGAACAGCGCGCGGGCGCCCTCGGTGTACTGGTCGTACTCCCGGCGCGTGGGCACGGCCCAGCCGCGCGAGCGCGCGCCCCACTTCATCGTCTCGAGCCAGTACGGGTAGAAGGTTTCCTTGGCGTCCTGGGACTTCTCGGCGATGAAGCCGATCGCGCCCATGGTCACGTCGTGCTCGTCGTCGGTGTGCTCGCCGGCCGCCGCCGCGCGGCGGTAGAGGTCCACCAGCGGCGCGAACCGCTCCGGCTCACCGCCGATCACGGCGTAGACCACGGGCAGGCCGAGCAGCCCGGCGCGGATCGAGGACTCCGGGTTGCCACCGGTTCCGACGGAGATGCGCAGGCGCCGGCCGTACGGGCGCGGGTAGATGTGCGCGTCGGTCAGCGGCGGGCGGAAGCGGCCCGACCACGTGATCGGGTCCTCGCGGTCGATGCGCAGCAGGAGGGCGAGCTTCTCCTCGAACAGCTCGTCGTAGTCGCCGAGGTCGGCGCCGAAGAGCGGGAACGACTCGGTGAACGACCCGCGCCCGGCGAGCAGCTCCGCGCGGCCGCGGCTGAGCTGGTCGAGCGTGGTGAACTGCTGGTACACGCGCACCGGGTCCTCGGTGGAGAGCACCGTGACCGCGCTCGCGAGCGTGATGTGCTCGGTGACGCTCGCCGCCGCGGCCAGCACGGTGGCGGGGTTCGAGATGGCGTAGTGCTCCAGGTGGTGCTCGCCCAGGCCGTAGAACCCGAGCCCGAGCTCGTCGGCGAGCTTGATGCGCTCCACCGTCTCGGCGAGCCGCTGCGCCACCGACACCTGTTCACCGGTCACCGGGTCGGGCGTCCGGTCGCCGAAGCTGTAGATACCGAGTTCCATGTCCACTTCCTCGCGAGGTCCTGGCGTCGAACCTACCAGGCTTTGCTGACACGTCAACATTCCCTGCCGGTAGTGTCGGCGGTCACGGACTCAACCTTCCCGTCCGCTCACCCGTTGATCACGGGGACCGGACGACAGGAGTTGTCGATGCAGGCGAAGACCTTCGCGACGGGAGTGCTCGTGGCCGCCGCGGCCACACTGACGGCGTGCGCCGCACCGCAGGCGGCCACCACCACCCCCACGCCGCTGGCCGAGACGTCGCACCTCACGCCCACCACCACCGGGACCCCGCCGGCGCCGACCACCCCGCCGCCGCCTCCGCCCCCGCCGTGCGCGGTGACGACCGGCGCGTGCGCGAGCCTGTCGCTGCGGCTCGCGTGGCTGCTCAAGGACGGCGTCGTCGTACGCGGCCCGGTCGCGATGGAGTCGGGCGACGCGAGCCAGCCGACGCCCGTGGGCAGCTTCAAGGTGGCGTGGAAGGACAAGGTGCACACGAGCAGTGAGTACGGCGACCCGATGCCGAACTCGGTGTTCTTCGCGGCCGGCGGGATCGCGTTCCACGCGGGGCCGTTGGACAAGCCCTCCCACGGCTGCATCCACCTGACCGACGCCGACTCGGAGGCGTTCTTCGCCGGGCTGCCGGTGGGCGCGGCGGTCGAGGTGAAGGCCTGATCAGTCCACAATGGACTCAGGTGCGGCGGTGTGGTACCTCCGGGGAATCCGTGTCCAGTGGCACGGACGAGCCCCGGACGAGTCCCAATTGGACGGTCGGGCGGCGGCTCACCGTCGCGAGGCCCCAGCCGGTGGCGGTGCGCAGGCGGTTGCCCGGCATCGCCAGCAGGTGGTAGGCGCGGGTCACGATCTTCGCGGGCAAGCCCGAAAGCGGCACGTGCAGCGGGTTGGCCGCGGCGCGGCCCGCGCCCAGGTCGACCACGAACCCGAGGTCGTGGTGGCGATAGGTGCCGGGGGTGCCGTACCCGAGTGACGCGGCGACGTTGGTCCCCGCGAGCTTGCCCTGGCGTTCCGCGTGCTGCGCGGTCATGGCCGTGTACTCACCCGGCCGCGTCAGGTCGGGCACGGCCGCGACGTCGCCGCACGCGAAGACGTCCGGGTAGCCCGGCACGCCCAGCCGCGCGGTCACCACGACACGGCCCTTGGCCGTGGGCAGGCCGACGTCGGCGACGAGCGGATCGGGCCGCACCCCGACGCACCACACGAGCGTCCGCGTCGGGACGCGTTCACCGGTGGTGAGCGTGACGGCGTCGGGGGTGGCGTCCTGCACCGACGTCTTCGTCAGCACCTCGACGCCGCGTTCGCGCAGCACCGCGTCGGCAGTCCGGCCCAGGCGTGGCGACAGCTCGGGCAGCACCCGGTCGGCGATGTCGAGCAGCAGCCAGCGCACCGGCTGTCCGCCCAGCTCGGGGTGGCGGGCGACGAGCGCGCCGGTGAACGCCGGGCCCTGCACCGCGACCTCGGTGCCGGTGTAACCGGCGCCCACGACCACGAACGTGCAGCGAGCCGCGCGTTCCTCGGTGTCGTCGGTCGCGGCGGCGAGCTCGATCTGACGGGTGATGTGGTCGCGCAGGTAGAGCGCCTCCGGGACCCCGCGGAACCCGTGGGCGGTCTCCGCGACGCCGGGGATGGGCAGGAGCTTGTTCACGCTGCCGGCGGCGAGCACGAGCCGGTCGTAGGACAGCTCGTGGGCGCGGTCCTCGGGATCGGTGTAGCCCACCGTGTGCCCGTCGAAGTCCACAGTGGTCACCGTGCCGAGCACGAGCCGCACGCCGCGCAGGGTGCCGGGGATGGAGACGGTGATGCTGCGCGGGTCGAGCAGCCCGGCCGAGACCTCCGGCAGCAACGGCAGGTAGAGGAAGTAGTCGGTGGGGTTGACCACCACGACTTCCACGTCGTCGCCCGCGGTTCTGCGCAGCCGCTTGGCCGCGTTGTACCCGGCGAACCCGCCCCCGACGATCACGACCCGCATCACATCTGCTCCCGGTACGGCTGCGCGGACACGCGGTGGTCGCCCAGCGGCGGCGCGCGGCGATCCGCGCGCCGCCGCCGGACGGGCTCAGCTCTGCGGCTGCGTGATGTTGACCATCCAGCCGATGCCGAACTTGTCGACGCACATGCCGAACTCGTCGCCCCACATCTGCTTTTCCAGCGGCACCGCGACGGTGCCGCCGTCGGAGAGCTTGGCCCAGTAGCCGCGCAGCTGGTCGACGTCGTCGCCGCTGAGGCTCACCGAGATGTTCGTGCCGGGGTTGTGGTCCATGCCCGGCGGCGTGTCGGCCGCCATCAACGTGAACCCGTTCCCGGTCTCGAGCTGAGCGTGCATGATGTTGTCAGCCGCGGGGGAGTCGGGCATGCCGGACTCCCCGAACGTGTTGACGGTCAGCGTCCCGCCGAACACGTCCCGGTAGAACTCCATCGCCTGCCGGGCGTCGTCGCGGAAGCTGATGTACGGGTTGAGGATCGAAGCCACCGGACACTCCTTCGTCGTGGACGGGAATGAATCCTTGCAGAAGACGAAGGGGCGGACAACGGGGTCGCTCCGGCGGGTGAAGAAATCGTTTTTCCGTAACGGGTGCGGCTGCGCTGACCGCGGAGATTTCCGTTGCCGCGTGGCGGTTTCAGGCGTGTCCGGTGAAAAGATTTCGATTATTGCCGTGCTCACGGGTCGGTGGTGAGTTTTCCGCGAAGTTGTTCCAGGGTCTGTGACAGCAGGCGCGAGACGTGCATCTGGGAAATGCCCACGCGGTCGGCGATCTGGGTTTGCGTGAGACCGCCGAAGAAGCGCATCACGAGGATCGCGCGTTCGCGCTGGGGCAGTTCGCGCAGCAGCGGTTCCAGCGCCTCGTGGTTTTCGATGTGCTCGAGTTCCGCGTCCTCCTCGCCGAGGGTGTCCGCGAGCGACAGGGGTTCCGCGTCGTCGTGCACGGGCTTGTCGACCGACAGCGTCTGGTAGGCGTTGCCGGCGATGAGACCTTCGTGGACTTCGGTGACATCGAGTCCCAAGTGCTCGGCGAGCTCGGTCGGAGTGGGTGCGCGGCCGAGGGTCTGCGACAGCGCGCTCGAGCCGTGGCTGAGGGACAGGTGCAGTTCCTTCAGCCGGCGCGGCACGCGCACGGACCAGCCCGTGTCGCGGAAGTGGCGGCGGATCTCGCCCATGATCGTGGGCACGGCGAAGGACAGGAAGTCGGGGCCGCGGTCCGGGGTGAACCGGTCGATCGCGTTGATCAGCCCGATCCGGGCCACCTGCACGAGGTCTTCGCGGGGCTCGCCGCGGCCGGTGAAGCGCGTGGCGATGTGCTCGGCGACGGGGAGGAACTCCGTCACGAGCTGTTCGCGCAGGCGCGGGCGGTGCGGATCGTCCGCGTCGAGGGCGGCGAACTCTTCGAACAGCGGCACCGTGTGGGCGTACTCGTCACGGCGCCGGGTGACCGGCGGCTTGTTCACCGGGCCGTCCCCGGGGCCAGCTCCAGCTGGATGGCCAGGGTGTTGCCCGCGGTGTCGGCAGCGGGGGTGCTGGTGGCCGACACGGCGGTGGCCAGCGTCGTGAGCACGTGCCAGCCGAAGCTGCGCTCGCTCGGCAGCCGGGCGTGCCCGGTGCGGGTCGCGACGGTGATCGCGATGCCCTCGGGTGCCACGCGGAAGCGGCACGTCATCGTCTCGCCGAGGTCGGCGAGCTCGACGAGCTGCGCGCAGGCCTCGTCCACGGCCATCTTCGCGTCGGCGATCGCGTCGAGCCCGTAGTCGGCGCGCGCGGCCACGGCCTGGGCCAGCATCCGCACCAGCGGGATCTGCCCGGTCTCGGCGGGCAGGCGCAGCTCGATCACCTCGTCGAGCAGGTGGTCGACCGCCGGCATCCCGTGGCTCGGCGAGCTGCCGGCTGCTTCGTTCTCCATGCCCCCCGCATACCCACTCGGCCGGGCTTCGACACCTCGGTTCTTTTCACCGACCGGGCGGTGCGGAGGGAGCGGCACCGCGTGTCGGACAGGTGATCGGGATGCAGTAATGTCGCCCGAGGACCCGTTAAAGCGCTAGCGGCCAGTGGTGGCGCGCGCCCGGGTCTCGCCTGGTCAGCAGCGCCCTTCAAGTACCCAAGAGAAGGGGCCTGGGAAACATGACCGGCGGCCAGGAACGGCTATCCGCGCGGCTTGACGAAGTCACCGTGGCGATGGAGTCGCTGACCGCGATGCTCGACCACCAGGAACTCGATCTCGGCCAGATGCTGCAGGCGGTCTGCGAGCACGTGGTCGGTGTGGTCGCCGGAGCGGACATGGCCAGCATCACGCTGGTCCGGGACGGCGTCGGGGAGACCGTCGCCAGCACCGACCAGCGCGCGGTGAACTTCGACCGCGAGCAGTACCGCATCGGCGACGGGCCGTGCCTGCGCGCGGCCGAGACCGGCGCGCCCGTGCGGGTCGGGGTGGGCGCCGTGGCCGACCAGTGGCCGCAGTTCGCCTCGGCCGCCGAGGAGCTCGGCGTGGCGAGCTTCCTCGCCGCCCCGCTCACCGTCGACGGCGACATGAGCGGCGCGATGAACCTGTTCGGGTTCGGTGAACACGGGTTCAGCGACCTCGAGGTGAAAATCCTGGAGCTCTACACCGCCACGGTGGTGTTCGGCCTGCGCAGCGCGCGGCGCTACTTCGACGCGCAGGAGCTGGTGGCGCAGCTCAACCGCGCGCTCGAGACGCGAGCCGTGATCGACCAGGCCAAAGGCATCCTGATGGCCGCGCACCGCATCACCGCCGAAGAGGCTTTCCAACGGCTGGTGAAGCGTTCGCAGGACGGAAACCGCAAGCTCTACGACGTGGCGGCCGAGTTCGTGGCCGCCGTGTCCAGTTTTACCTGACCCCACCCCGCGCGGGTACGCGTGCCCGCGCGCGACACTGGGTATGTCCCCGAGGGGGATCTCAGTCCGGAAGCGGGTGAACCACATGGTGCAAGTGCGGGTCCAGGGCCTCGCCGTCGTCGCCCAGGAGGTGGCGCCGGTGGTGCTGCTGCGTGAGGAAACGGGGCAGCGCCGCTGGCTGGCCATCACCATCGGCGCGCCGGAGGCACAGGAACTGGCCGCCGCGCAGGAACAGGTGACCTCCGTCCGGCCGGGCACGGTCGAGCTCATCCTCGAGGTGGTGTCGGCGTTCGGGCGGCACGTGACGAGCGTCGAGGTCACCGAGCTGCGCGACAGCATCTTCCACGCCGACCTGGTGCTCTCGGACGGCGTGCGCGTCTCGGCGCGGCCCAGCGACGCGATCGCGGTGGGGCTGCGCGCCCACGCGCCCATCGACGTCGCCGAGGCCGTGCTGGCCGAGGCCGCGGTGGACGTGACGGTGGCCGGCGGCGAGGACCCGGCCGAAGCGCTCGGCGGAGAGCCGGGCGTGGGTACCGAGGACGAGATCCGCCAGTTCCGCGACCTGCTCGACGAGGTCAGCCCCGACGACTTCCGCGACCCCGGATCCGGGCCCGCCTGAGCGGGAATAGCGATCGCCGCTCGTGATGTTGAACGAGGCGGCCGATGCGCTCGTGTCCGCCGGGCTCACCCCTCGTCGAAGCGGTGCTCGGTCCGGCTGCGGAAGGCATCCGGCCGGCGCCGCGTCGTGCGAACTGCCGAGAGGCGGGCACGGCGCACCGGCCCCGAGACGATGGCCCCCGACCTGGCTCCGGTCGGGGGCCATCCTCGTGCCCGGGGACGATCTTGGCTCAGTCGCGCAGCTGCGGCGGCTCACCGTCCACGCCGAGGTCGACCTCCGCGTCGAAAGCGTTGTGGTCGTGCCCGGCCACCGGCTGGGCGATGTCGGTCCCGAGGTCGAAGCCGGCGTGCCGGGCGGCTTCGGCGAGCCCGTCGTTCTCGTCGGACTCGTGCCGGTGGTGGTGGCGCTCGATCATCCCGACATCTTCGACACTCCGGACCCCGGCGGGCAACCAACGGAGGGTGAACGCGTCACGCGGGCTCGTGCGAAGTCTGCCCCAGGATCGTCTCCACCAGCTCCAGCGCGTGGTCGGTGCTGCGCGCGGTGAAGGTGAGGTCCACGAACACGTCGTCCAGGTCGGTGTCCTGGGCGGTGCGCTCGATGGCCGTGACCACGTCGGCCACGCCGGCGTCGGCCCGCGGATAGACGCGCAGGATGGCGCCCAGCTCCGCGGGGTCGCGGCCGGCGTCGGCGGCCAGCTGCCGCAGGTTGGCCAGCGGAGCGAGGATCGCGGTCGCCGGGTCGTACTCGGCCGGCGGCGTGATCACCGGGAGCCAGCCGGCCGCCCGCCGCGCGATCCGGCGCATCGCGGCCGGTGCGTACCCGGCCAGGTACACCGGCGGCGTGCGGACGGGCTTGAACGAGTCGTGGGTCTCGGGCACGGTCCAGTGCCGGCCGCGGTACTCGGCGGGATCGGTCGTCCACAGCGCTTCGAGGGCGTCGAGGCATTCGTCGAGCCGCGCGCCGCGTTCGGTCATCGGCACGTTCACGGCCTCGTACTCCTCGGGAGACCAGCCCGTGCCGAGCCCCGGGACCAGCCGGCCGCCGCTGAGCGCGTCGATCGTGGTGAGCGAGCGCGCCAGCAGGGCGGGCGGGTACCAGGGCGCGTTGAGCACGTTGGTGCCGAGCCGCACCCGCTCGGTGACCGCGGCCGCGGCGGCCAGCAGTGCGAACGGGTCGAGCCGCACGGAGAACTCCGCCGGGATCGCGTCGGAGCCGCCGTACCCGACCTTCGGGTGCACCGGTGCGAGCAGGCGGTCGCCGACCCAGAGGCTCGCGGCGCCGAGCTCCTCGGCGCGCCGGGCGAAGCGGGTGACGCCCGAGCCGTCTCCGGCGAACGGGCCGAACTGGGGCAGGGTGAAACCGATGCGCATGGTGCTCTCCCGGCGTCCGCGGTGGTGGTCCCCGTGGTGATCTTGCCACCGGGGCCCGGGTTTCGCGGGGTGCGGCGGGAAACCCTCAGGGGGTGAGCCGCCGCTGGCCGGGGACGTCGACCGGCGAGAGGCCCGCGGCGGCGCCCGGGCGTTCGCAGCCGAGCGGCATGAGCTCGAGCAGGCGGCGAGCGGGGTGCGAGTCGCCGGGATCGACGTAGAAGTCGGTGTCGAACAGCTGGGCCAGCAGTTGCATGCGGCGCAGGACCTTGAGGCCGGCGACGGCGAGGAACGTGGTGCGGCTCAGGTCGATGATCACCACGCCGACCGTGCTGCGGATGCGGGCCTCGACGACTTCGGCGAGGTGGGGCGCGGTGCAGAGGTCGACCTCGCCGACCACCTCCACCACGGAAGCTCCGGGGACAGGCCGGTGGACGTGCAGGGTGAGCAGGTGTTTCGGGTCGACGTGGCCGACTCTGACGGACGGGGCTTTCGTGCGGCGTAGGGCGCTCATGGCGGCCCGCCTCTCGTAGGCCGCGCACCCGGGTGACGGCCGACCCGGACCGGAGTTCAGGCTTCCAGCCGATCGGCGCCAACGCTCCCGGAGCGCGGTGAAATCGCGGCGGCTGGTGGCTCAACCGAACACCCAGAATAGTGCACGTGCACTAGAGCCGCCAGCCACCGCCGGAATGGTTACCGCCGAACCTGCCTGCCAGCCGCGATGTAGGCGTTGGAGTCGCCGAGGAACGAGAACACGACGCCGATCACGGCCGCGAGTGCCGAGAGGTAGCTCAGCCAGGTGCCGCCGCTGCCCGCGATGAGCGACAGGACCTGCAGCACCGTGAGCACGGTCAGCACGATCCGCGCCCAGTTGCGCCCGGCCCGCAGTTTCACCGCGAACAGCAGGTACAGCAGCGCGATGATCACCGCGATCACGACCGCCACGATGAGCGCGATGTTCGCGGCCTGGTCGAGCTGGGCCTGGCCGAGGTTCGGGTTGGTGCGGCGCGCGGCGTCGATGAGGTCGTCCTTCTGCCCGAACAGCAGCAGGGCGCCGACGATGCCGATCACGGTCGAGACGACGAACGCCCAGAACGCGACCGTGATGGTGCTGGGCACGGCCGGACGTGGGGGTTCGTTGGAGGGCGGCGGCTGGTTGGGCTCCTCGGGAAATCGTGGCAGATCGCTCATGCGAGGACATTAGGCCCGCCGCGGCGGCCTCGCACTACGACGTGGCCGCCTCCAGGTCCGGGTGGATCTCCAGCACCGAGTCGAGGTGCAGCAGCCCGATCGGCCGCAGCAGGCCGCGCTGCTGCGTCACGATGCGGAACGGGATCCCGGCCTCGGTCGCGCGGCCCCGCACGTCGATCAGCACCGACAGGCCGCTGGAGTCGCAGAACGGCACTTCGGACAGATCCACGACGAGCACGCCGGGGCGCGCTTCGAGGGCCGCGACGAGCTGGTCTCGCAACGCGTCCGACACCGCCGTGTCGATCTCCCCGGCGGCGGTGACCACCGTCGTGCCGCCGGCGGTCGTGGTGGTGATGTCGAGCGTGGGCAGGCGCCGCGCGCCGGCCGCTCTGAGGTCGTCGGTCACGACAGGTTCCCTCCGCGGTCACGGGCCCGCCAGACAGCCGCTGACAGCAGGCCCGGTGCCCGGCCTCGAGCCGGGACACGGTCTGGTGACGGCTGGGTGCTCAACCGTGGTCGTCCCGAAAGTATCAGCCCCGGCCCACCCGGGCAGGCCACGCCCTCACCGGCGTGGCGGCCCGGCGTCGACGACCGCCATCGAGAGGTCGAGAGCGCGGTCGGCTTTGGTGAGAGCGCCAGGTTGCCGGCCGGGGTGCTCGGCGTCGACGACGGTGCGGGGCCCGGGGGCGGCGTGGTGAACGTGCCGGGGTCGATGGTGGCCTCGTTGCGACTGTGGGCCGGGGGCTCCGGTGTCGAATGCGGGGTCGCGTTCGGCTGGAGGTCTCAGCGGCGTGGCGGCCCGGCGTCGACGACCGTCATGGAGAGGTCGAGGGGGTCGAAGTGGATGAGCGATTCGAGCCACCACGTCAGGCCCGCCTCGGTCAGTGCGCCTAGGTCGACCGGTGAGGGGTGGTCCCAGGCGGGGCTGGCGTTGCCGGCCACCGCGACGGCGAAGGGGCGGCCCGGTGGGCGCGTGGCGGTGACCAGGCGGGCCAGCTCGTCCGGTGCCGGCGGGTGGGGGCCGGCGAGGGGGAAGATGCCGTCGCCCCTGGTGGCGCGGGCGAGGACGCGCGGGTGGTCGGTGGACAGGGCGGTCCAGACGGGGATGGGGTGGGGCTCGGGTGCGCCGGCGTCGAGGTCGACGTGGAAGTGGGTGCCGCGGTGGTGCACCTCGGCGCCCGACCAGACGGCGCGCATGATCGCCAAGGCCTCGTCGAACTTCGCCGAGCGGGGGCCGAGGGGCTCGCCGAAGCGGGTGAAGTCGCCGGTCTCGTCGGAGCCGAGGCCGGTCCCCAGGACGAGCCGTCCGCGCGAGAGGCGGCTGACGGTGGAGGCCTGGCGGGCGAGCACCCACGGCCGGCGCCGCGCCGGGGGAGTGACCATCGGGCCGAGCAGGATCGTGCTCGTCGCCTGGGCGATCGCGGCGAGCGTGGTCCACGGGTCCGCGATCGGCGGCTCGCCGGGCACGACGTGGTCCCACAGGAACACCCCGTCCCAGCCGGCGGCCTCGGCTCGGACGGCGAGCTCGACCAGCACCGCCGGGTCGCCGAACGGTCCGAACGGCGGCAGGTACAGGCCGTGGCGAAGGGTGCCCACCGGGGATCTCCTCACGTGAGTGGATTCGGGCCACCGTAACGAGTCCGCGTTCAGCGGGCTGAATTGCCTTGCCCGGCAACGGGAACCGGCGCGGGCGGTTGCCGGTCAGTGGCACGGGAAAGGGCCGGACGTGCGGACAAACCGCCTGAACGAAGGGAAACCGGAGCGGGGATCTTGTCACGGCGCCGGCGGTTTGGTTGTGTCGGTGCGGACCCCCGGTCGCGGCCGCCAACGCGGGCCCGGGTTCCCCGCGGTGCCGATCAGGTGCCGTGTCCGCTGGGTTTTCCCCGTGAAACGAAGGAATCTGCATGCCGCGCTTGCGAAGAGTGCTGTGTTCGGTGACGGCCGCGGCGGCCGCCGTGACCGTGGCGGCCGGGTCGGCGACCGCCGCCTCCGGGCCCGAGATCGCGCCCGCCGCCGCAAACCCGTCCGCGCCGGCCGCCGTGTCGCGGACGGTCCACGAGTGGCTCACGAACCCCGGTGACGCCACGCCCGTCGACACGCAGCTGAGCTGGCAGAGCCCGGCCGCGGCGGCACCCACGACGGTCCGCGTCGACGGCGGCGTCAAGTTCCAGACCGTGTCCGGCTTCGGCGCGGCCATCACCGACTCGTCGGCCCAGGTGCTCTACGGCCTCACCCCGGTCAACCGCGACGAGGTCATGAAGAACCTCTTCGACCCGCGCGCCGGCGCGGGCATCAGCTTCCTGCGCCAGCCCATCGGCGCGTCGGACTTCGCCGTCGGCCAGGACTACAGCTACGACGACCTGCCGGCCGGGCAGACCGACTACGACATGAAGCACTTCTCCATCGCCCACGACGAAGCGCAGATCCTCCCGCTCGTGCGCCAGGCGAAGAAGCTCAACCCGCAGCTGGAAATCGTCGCGAGCCCGTGGAGCATGCCGGGCTGGATGAAGACGTCCGGCTCGATGATCGACGGCAAGCTCATCGACTCGCCGAAGATCTACCGCGCCTACGCGCTGTACCTCGTGAAGTTCCTGCAGGCCTACCGCAACGCCGGCGTGCACGTGGACTACCTGACCGTGCAGAACGAGCCGCAGGCACTGGAGCGCAACAACTACCCGGGCACCGATCTGCCGTGGCAGCAGGAGGCGAAGGTCATCGAGGCGCTCGGCCCCGCCATCCACGCCGCCGGGCTCGACACGAAGATCCTCGGCTTCGACCACAACTGGAGCGAGCACCCCGGCGACATCGCCTCGCACCAGCGGGCCGGTGAGGACCCGCAGCCGGAGTACCCGTACGACCTGCTGTCCACCCCGGCCGCGAAGTGGATGGCGGGCACCGCCTACCACTGCTACTACGGTTCGTCCGACGCCCAGACGCCGCTCAAGGCTTCGTTCCCCGGCAAGGACATCTTCATGACCGAGTGCGAGGGCGGCGACTCGTCGACGATCCTCGGCGTGATGCGCAACTGGGGCCGCAGCTCCATCGACTGGAACATCGCGCTCGACGAGAACCACGGCCCGCACCTGGGCGGCTGCGGCACCTGCAACGGCACCGTCACCGTGAACTCGCAGACGAAGGCCGTGACCTACAACGACCAGTACCGCGACATCGAGCACTTCTCGAAGTTCGTGCCGCCGGGCTCGGTGCGCATCGCGTCGTCCGTGGTCTACACCAGCGGCAGCAGCACGCCGATCGAGGCGGTCGCGTTCACGACCCCCGACCGCTCGACCACCGTGGTCGCGCTGAACACCGCGAAGACCGAGCAGAAGTTCACCGTCGTCTCGGGTGACCGCTCGTTCGACGCGACCGTGGGCCCCGGCGCCACCGTCACCTTCCAGTGGAGCGGCCGCTGACCGACCGGGTGGTGCGGGGCGGGGGAAAGCCCGCCGCCCCGCACCGCGCGCGGTACGTTCGGGTTCCCGGACGAAGGAGCGGCGATGACGGGACTGCCGGCCACCATGCGGTCGTGGCGCGTCACGGCGCCGGGGCCGATCGGCACCGCGCCGCTGACGCCCGCGAACGGACCGGTGCCCGAACCGGCGCCCGGTGAACTGCTCGTGCGGGTGCTCGTGTGCGGCGTGTGCCGCACGGATCTCCACGTGGCGGAAGGGGATCTGCCGGTGCACCGGCCGGCGGTGACCCCCGGGCACGAGGTGGTCGGCGAGGTCGCCGCCCTCGGTGAAAGCGCGAGCGGCACCTTCGCCATCGGTGACCGCGTCGGGATCGCGTGGCTGCGCCACACGTGCGGCACGTGCAAGTTCTGCTTGCAGGGCACGGAAAACCTGTGCCCCGCATCGCTTTACACGGGCTGGGACGCCGACGGCGGCTACGCGGAGTACGCCGTGGTCCCAGCGGACTACGCCCTCCCCCTGCCCGCCGGTTACGGCGACGACGAGCTGGCGCCGCTGCTGTGCGCCGGGCTCATCGGCTACCGCGCGCTGCTGCGGGCCGAAGTGCCCGAAGGCGGGCGCCTCGGCGTGTACGGCTTCGGCGGCAGCGCGCACCTCGCCACGCAGGTGGCTCTCGCGCGGGGCGCGACCGTCCACGTGGTCACGCGCGGCCGCGCGGCGCAGCGGCTCGCGCTCGACCTCGGGGCCGCCTCGGCGGGCGACGAGCCGCCGCCCGAGCCGCTCGACTCGGCGATCCTGTTCGCCCCCGCCGGCGGGCTGGTGCCCGGCGCGCTGGCCGCGCTGGACCGCGGCGGAACGCTTGCGATCGCGGGCATCCACCTTTCCGACGTGCCCGTGCTGAACTACCAGCGGCACCTGTTCCAGGAGCGGCAGCTCCGCAGCGTCACGGCCAACACGCGAGCCGACGCCCGGGAGTTCCTCGCCTTCGCCGGCCGCCACCACCTCGAAGTGACCACGCGTCCGTACGCGCTGGCCCGCGCGGACGAGGCGCTGGCGGACCTCGCGGCGGGCCGGTTCACCGGCGCGGCCGTCCTGCGCGCCTGACGGGGATTTTCCGCCGACGTGACTCGTTCGGCCGTTGGTGGGTCACGATAACCTAGGTTACGGTGACCTAGATGTGGATCGACGTCCTGCTGCTCGCGAGCCTCGCCAAGCAGCCCATGCACGGCTACGAACTGCGCCGGAAGGTCGAGGAGTCCAGCGGCCGGGCGCTGTCCAACAACTCGCTCTACCCGGCGCTGCGCCGCTTCGCCGAAGCCGGTGCCGTCACGCGCAGCGCCGAGACGCAGGAGGGCAAGCCGCCGCGGCACGTCTACACGATCACCGACGTCGGCCGTGAACTGCTGCACGACCTGCTCGCGGATCTGCCGCCCGACCTGGCCGGCGATGCGACCGAGTTCCTCTCGCGGCTCGCCGGGTTCGGCTGGCTCGAGCCCGCGGAACGGCTGCGGGTGCTCGACGCGCGGGAGACCGCGCTCGTGGCTCAGGGCGAGCGGCTGGGGAAGCTCGCCGAGGCGCAGGAGAACCCGTGGAGCCGGCTGGTGCTGGCCGAGGTCGGCCGCCGGGCGGAGCAGGAACTGAGCTGGCTCGCGACGGTGCGTGCGCGGGCCCGGAAACCGTCACCCGAGGAGGAGACCCGATGACCACCACCGAGCGTGCGCCACGGCTGCCGTTCGACCGGCCGAACGTGCTCGAGATCGCGCCCCTGTACCAGGTTCTGCGCCGCGAAGGCCCGATCGCGCGGGTGACGACGCCGGCCGGCGACCCGGCCTGGCTCGTGACGCGGTTCGAGGAGGCCCGCGCGGTGTTCACCGACCCGCGCTTCGGCCGTTCGCACCCGAAGCCGGAGGAGGCCTCGGCGGTGTCCGACGCCGCGTTGCTGAGCGGACCGCGGGGCGACTACGAGACCGAAGAGGCCGAGCACGCACGGCTGCGGCGCCTGCTGGTCCCGGCGTTCTCTGCCAACCGGATGCGCAAGCTCGGCGAGCACGTCCAGGAGCTCGCCGACCGGTGCCTCGACGAGCTCGAGGCCGCGCACGACGCCGCGGGCGGCGAACCCGTGAACCTGCACGACTTCCTGTCGTTCCCCTTGCCGGTGCTGGTGATCTGCGAGCTGCTCGGCGTGCCGTACGCCGACCGGGACAAGTTCCGCGACCTGTCCGACCGCATCGGCGTGCTCGACAGCGGCGGCGACGCGAAGCTCGCGATGGACGAGTTCGCCGCGTACATGGGCGAGCTGGCCGACAAGAAGCGCGCGGAGCCGGCGCAGGACGTCGTGTCCGACCTCGTCGCCGCGCAGGCCGACGATCCGACGTTCACCGACGACGACCTCGGCCGGCTGGCCGCGGGCCTGCTCTTCGCCGGCCACGAGACCACGTCGAACCGCATCGACCTCGGCGTGCTGTTCCTGCTCACCGACCTCGCGCGCCGCGACGCGCTGGCCGCCGACCCCGAGGGCCGCGTGCACAGCACCGTCGAGGAGATCCTGCGGATGTCCGCGCCGGGCGGCCTCGGCCTGCTGCGCTACGCCCACGAGGACGTGGAGATCGGCGGGGTCGCGATCCGGCGGGGCGACGCCGTGATGATCTCGACGTCGTCGGCCAACCGCGACGCCGGCGTGTTCGCCGACCCCGAGGAGTTCGACGCGGACCGCAAACCCAACTCCCACATCGCGTTCGGCTACGGCGGGTTCTTCTGCATCGGCGCGAGCCTCGCGCGCACCGAGCTGCGCGTGGTGTTCAGTGTGCTGTTCCGCCGCTTCCCGAACCTGCGCCTGGCCGTGGACGTCGACGACCTCGACGTCCGCTCCAACCGCGTCACGGGCGGGGTTTCGAGCGTGCCGGTCACCTGGTGACCGCGCCGGGCCGCACTCCTTCCGGGGGTGCGGCCCTATCGTTGATAGGGATGACCCGTAGCGACGCTATGACGTGCGTAACAATGCTACGCGAATGAGTTATCTGAGCTACACTGGCTGCATGGACATCCGCACCCAGATGCTGGAGGCCGCCGAGAAGCTGCTCGACGCCTCGCCCGACCGCGACATCTCCACGCGCGCCGTGTGCGAGGCGGTCGGGGTCGGCGCGCCGATGCTGTACCGCCTGTTCGGCGACAAGAACGGCCTGCTCTCGGCTGTCGTGGACCACGGGTTCGACCGCTACCTGGCCACGAAACGCGCGGCCGAGCCGTCGGCCGACCCGATCGCCGACCTCAAGAACGGCTGGGACACCCACATCGCGTTCGCGCAGGAGCACCCGGCCGTCTACCGGCTGATGTACTCCCCGGCGTTCACCGAGATCCCCAGCGCCGCGCAGGAAGCGCTGCGGCTGCTGCGAGAGGTGCTCGTGCGCTGCGCCGCCATCGGCCGGCTGCGCGTCGACCCGGACGCCGCCGCGCAGCGCGTGATGTCGGCGAACATCGGGGTCGCGCTCAACATGGTCACCCAGCCGCAGGTCTACACCGATCCCGAGCTGTCGCGGCGCGTGCGCGACGCCGTGCACGACAGCCTGCTCACGCCCGAGAACGGCACCGAGGAGGCCGACAGCTCGACCGCCCCGCTGCCCACCGCGGCCCTGCAGCTCGCCGCGCTCCTGCGCACCGAGGACACCACTCTCGGCACCGAGGAGACGCAGCTGCTGCTGAAGTGGCTCGACGGCCTGGCCCGTGACTGAAGAGTCCGAAGTGGACGGATGCCCGGCCGGGCGTCAGGGCTCGGTGAGCACCAGGTCCAGCAGGCCGGGGAAGCGCGCGTCGAACTCGGAGCGGCGCAGCCGGTTGTAGCGGCGGGGTCCGCGGTCGAGCTGTTCGAGCAGCCCCGTGGACCGCAGCACCGCGAAGTGGTGGCTCGCCGTCGCTTTCGACACCGGCAGGTCGAAGGTGCCGCACGCGCGCGAGAAGTCCGGCCCGTCCGAGAGCTCGCGCAGGATCGTGCGGCGCACCGGATCGGTCAGCGCGTCGAGCGCCTGCTGCAACGTCACCTCGGCCGGATCCGTGTGGGTCAGCGTTCGCGCCATGCCGCCTCCCGGCGTTCTCGTGTCACTCCGGCGTCGGGTTCGATCGTACCCGCGTCCGGCGAGTGGCTCAGACCGCGGAGATCGTGGCCGTTCCCGTGTCCAGAAACGGATGCGACGCGGTCACGGTGATCGTCCCCGGCGTGTCGCGCATCGAGCGGATCCACACCGCCGCCGCGCCGCCGAGCGCGCCGAAGTCCAGGAACTGCTCGCCGATCAGGACTCCCGGCCCGTCGACCGCGACGCTGAGCACCCCGCGGGCGTGCGGGCGCGGTGCGCCGTAGCGGTCCACGGACCGCAGCGTGACGCGCGTGGTGTCCTGGCCGTCGGCGGTGATGGCGCCGTCGTCCGCGGCCACGGCCAGCGTGTCGAACGTCGGGTCGGCGCTGAACCTGCGGCGCAGCACCGTCTGCCCCTTCACCCGGCCCTCGATCGTCAGGTCCGGGCGCGCCTTCCCGGTCACGGTCAGGTTCACCACGAACGGCGGGTGCTTCAGGTGTGGGAACCGCGCGTGGTCGGGCTGCACGGTGACCGGCCGCCGGCCCGCGACGGTGACCACGAGCTGGTCGCAGTTCGACCAGATCAGCGCGTTGCGGCCGGGTCCGCCGCGCGGAGAGCCGGGCCCGAAGTCCCAGTAGAACGCGGGCTCGATCACCGCGCCGCGCGACGGGGCCCGTTGCGCGCGGTAGAAACCCGCGCCCAGCTTGGGAATCCGGAAGAAGTCGACCACGCCGGGGTACTTCA
Source organism: Amycolatopsis sp. NPDC001319 (assembly GCF_042896185.1). Classification (NCBI taxonomy): domain Bacteria; kingdom Bacillati; phylum Actinomycetota; class Actinomycetes; order Pseudonocardiales; family Pseudonocardiaceae; genus Amycolatopsis; species Amycolatopsis sp. NPDC001319. The sequence goes on from NZ_JBIAWY010000002.1 coordinate 246,461, forward strand.
CCCCGCGCAGCGAGTGGTACCAGCCGGACGGGTAGTCGAAGCCGCACCACGCGATCAGACCGCAGTAGCGCGGGTCGGCCGCCGCGTGCTCATGCACCCACGCGTGGAGCATGCTCTGCTCCCGCTGCACGTCGGCGGCGTCGGTGCGCCGGAAGTACGGCGCGCCCACGAGCGTGCCGACGGCTTCGCTCACCAGGTACGGCACGCCCCGGCGCGGCGGGCGCAGCGGCGGCGGCGCGTTGCGCGAGGGCGGGCGGCTGTAGTCGTTGAACGAGAAGACGCCGCCGTTCTCCTTCACCGGGTACAACGGCGAGACGTAGCCCTTCTGCCCGGCGACCGCGCCGGTGCACGGCCGCATGGGGTCGAGCTCGGCGGCCAGCTGGTCGGTCTTGCCGTAGAGCGTGTACTGGCCCAGCGTCTCGTTCACGCGCGTGCCCCACACGATGATCGACGGGTGGTTGCGGTCGCGCACGATCATGTCGTGCACGTCGCGCACCGCGAGCTCCTGCCACGCCGTGTCGCCCACGTGGTCCCAGCCGGGCAGCTCCTCCCACACGAGGAGGCCGAGCTCGTCGCACGCGTCGAGGAACGCGGGCGACTGCGGGTAGTGCGAGCAGCGCACCATGTTGACGTTGAGCTCGTTCTTGAGGATCTCCGCGTCGCGCCGCTGCACGCGCTCGGGCATCGCGCCGCCGACGAACGGGTACCACTGGTGGCGGTTGAGCCCGAAGAGCTTCAGCGGCCGGCCGTTGAGGCGGAAACCGTCCACAGTGAACTGGGCGTCGCGCAGTCCGGTCCGCACGGGGTAGGTGTGGACCTTGCGCCCGCCGACCGAGAGCGTGACCAGGATGTCGCACATCGCGGGCTCGTCGACGTCCCACAGCTTCACCGCGTCGAGGCCTTCGAGCGTGACGGTGGTGTTCGTCTCGCCCTTGCGCAGACCCGTCATGTCGGTGACCGCGGTGGCGATCTCGGTGCCGGCCTGGCTCAGCGTCGCCGTGAGCCGCACGGGCCCCTTCACCGCCTTCGCCGCGTCGACGGTGCAGTGCACCACCACGGCACGGTTCGGCGTGAGCACGGCGATCTGCTGGGCGTACACATCGGACAGGTAGGCCTGTGGGGTGCCGTAGAGGTTGACCGTGCGGTAGATCCCGGCGGGCTGGTAGAAGTCGATGGCCGTCGGGTTCGGGTATTCGGGCAGGTCCGGGGGAGTGTCCTGCTGCCAGCGGCCGTCGACGGCCACGGCCAGCACGTTGTCCGAGTCGGTGAGCAGCCCGGTGACCTCGCACGTGAGCGGCAGGTACCCGCCGCTCTGCGAGGCGACGCGCCGGCCGTTGAGGAACACGGTGGTGGCGCTGAGAACCCCGTCGAACCGGAGGAACGCGCGGTTCTTGCGCAGCTGCGGCGGCACGAAGAAGTGCTGGCGGTACACCCACAGGTGCTGCCAGTCGTTCGGGTGCCAGCCCTCCCACGACAACGGCGTGACGCAGTGGGGCACCGACACGAGCGTCATGGACCGGTCGTCGAAGTCCACTTCGGTGCAGCCGGGCACGAACGGGCCGAACAGCCAGTCGGCGCCGAACCCGCTCGTCGCTTCCACCGGCTCGGGGTGGTGCAACGCGGCCGACAGCGCGCCGGAGGCGGCGATGGCGGCACCGGCGCCGAGCAGGAACGTGCGCCGGGCGTGACCGGTCCTCGGGACAGCCGTGCCCCCGGGTTCTTCCTCCGCCATGCCTACGCGCTCTGCCGGCCGCCGGACTCGTCGTACCCGGACTGCGTGGCGAGGATGTCGACGGCGTGGTCGCGCAGCCAGGAGAAGAGCGTCGACAGCTGGTCGCCGGTGCCGCGGCCGAGCGGCGTGAGGCCGTAGCTGACCTGCGGCGGCGTGGTGGGCTCGACCCGGCGCCACACGAGGCCGTCGCGCACGAGGGTGCGCAGCGTCTGCGCCAGCATCTTCTCGCTCACGCCTTCGATGCTGCGGCGGAGCTCGAAGAACCGCAGTTCCCGCTCCCGCAAGGCGATCAGCACCCACACGCCCCAGCGGCTGGTGACGTGGTCGAGCACCGTCCGCGCCGGGCAGTCGGTGTGAAACACCTCATACCCGTCACGGGTCGACCGGCCCGCGAACTGCGTCCATTCCTCCATGTCGTGAGCTTACTTAAAGGTGCGTCCTTCCGGCCGGGGGACGCGCACGGCACCTTCGTGACCACTGTGGATCGTAAGATTGGGGTAACGAAGATGATCGTGGTGACGGGGGCGACGGGCAACATCGGCCGTCCGCTGGTGGCGGCACTGGCGGCCGCGGGGGCACCGGTGACGGCGGTGTCGCGGACGGCGCCGGCCGACCTGCCCGACGGCGTGACGCACCAGGTGGCGGACCTGGCCGCGCCCGATTCCCTGCGCGAGGTGCTGGCCGGGGCGCACACGCTGTTCCTGTTCCCGGGCGGGCCGGCTCCGGCGGAGCTGGCCGACGTCGCGAAGGCCGGGGGAGTGCGGCGGCTCGTGCTGCTTTCCTCGCAGGGCGCGGCCACCCGGCCGGAGGCTTACGCGTTTTTCACGGCGTACGAACAGGCCGTGCGCTCGGCGGTGCCGGCGGCGACGATCCTGCGGCCGAGCGGGTTCACGACCAACACCCTGGGATGGGCGCCTTCGGTCCGGGCTTCACGGCTCGTCGAAGCTCCGTTCGGTGACGTGGCGCTCCCGTTCGTCGACCCGGCGGACATCGCGGCGGTCGCCGCCGCGGCGTTGCTGGACGACTCGCACGACGGCGCCGAGTACGACGTGACCGGTCCGGAGGCCCTGACGCCGCGCGAGCGGGCGGCGGCGATCGGCGCCGCGCTCGGCGAGCCCGTCCGGTTCGCCGAGCAGACGCCGGACGAGGCCCGCGCGCGGATGCTGGAGTTCATGCCGCCGCCGATCGTCGAGGCGACGCTGGGTGTACTGGGTTCGCCGCTGCCCGCGGAACGCCGGGTGAGCCCCGACGTGCAGCGGGTGCTGGGCCACCCGGCCCGGACGTTCGCCGAGTGGGTGGCGGGTTCCGTCGCCGCGTTCCGCTGAGGGACGGGCGGACATGCCGACCACTGCTGTGCTGGGTTCGACCGTGTACCACCGCGAAACCGGCCACGGCGCGCCGTCGGTGTTCCTGCACGGCAACCCGACGTCCTCCTATCTCTGGCGGCACGTACTGCCCGCGGCCGGGGGCGGGCGCCTGCTCGCGCCCGACCTGATCGGCATGGGCGATTCGGGAAAACCGCCGCTGGCGTACGGGTTCGACGACCACGCCCGCCACCTCGACGCGTGGTTCGACGCCCTGGGCCTCGACGACGTGGTGCTCGTCGGCCACGACTGGGGCGGCGCGCTCGCGTTCGACTTCGCGGCGCGCCACCCGGGCCGCGTGCGCGGGGTCGCGTTCACCGAGACGATCGTGAAACCCCTGACGTGGGCGGAGTTCCCGGCCGCGGGCCGGGAGCTGTTCCGGGCGCTCAAGACCCCGGGCGAAGGCGAGCGGATGGTGCTCGACGACAACGTGTTCCTGCGCGAGCTGCTGCCCGGCTCGGTGTCCCGCGCGCTCGCGCCGGCGGACTTGCGGGAGTACCTGCGGCCGTATCCGACCCGGGAGAGCCGGCTGCCGCTGCTGCAGTGGCCGCGCGCGATGCCGCTCGACGGCGAACCCGCCGACGTCGTCGCCCGGATCGCGCGCTACGACGAGTGGCTCGCGGCGAGCGCCGATGTGCCGAAGCTGCTCGTGACGTTCGAACCCGGTCCCGGGGTGATGCTGGGGCCGCAGCTGCAGAAGTGGTGTGCCGACACCGTCGCCGGGCTCGACCACGCGCACCACGCGGTCCCGGCGGGCCACCACACGCCGGAGGACCGGCCCGCCGAGCTGGCCGCGTCGATCTCCGCCTGGGCCGGCGCACGCGGGTTGCGGTAGGCCCGCGTCAGGCGAGGCGCGCGGGGCGGCCGACGCGGTCGACCAGGTCGACCAGGTCGGTCAGCGCCTCGCCCAGCGGCAGGTCGACGCGAACCCGCGCGTGGGCGTCGCCGCGGGTCTGGCCGCGGTTGACGATCAGGACGGGTTTGCCGGTTTTCGCGGCGTGGCGGACGAAGCGCAGGCCGGACATGACCGTGAGCGACGAGCCCAGGACGAGCACCGCCGAGGCCTCGTCGACCAGGCGGTAACAGCGCTCGACCCGGGCGCGGGGCACGTTCTCGCCGAAGAACACCACGTCGGGCTTGAGCACGCCGGCGCACGCGGTGCAGCCGACGAGCGTGAACGTGCGCACGGATTCCTCGGCGAGCTCGACGTCGCCGTCGGGGTTGATGCGGGTGGCGGTGCCGCCGAAGTCCGGGTTGGCCGCGCGCAGGCGGTCGTCGAGCTCTTCGCGCGGCGTGGTGCGGCGGCAGCCGAGGCAGATCACGCGGTCGAGGTTGCCATGCAGCTCCACCACGCCGCGCGTGCCCGCCGCGCGGTGCAGGCCGTCGACGTTCTGCGTGATGACGCCGGACAGCAGGCCCGCTTCGCGCAGGGCCGCGACGGCGTGGTGCCCGGAGTTGGGTTCGGCGCGCGCGATGGTGCGCCAGCCCAGGTGGCTGCGGGCCCAGTAGCGGCGGCGGCCCTCGGCGCTGGTCGTGAACTCGTCGTAGGTCATCGGGGTGTGCCGGCGCAGGCTGCCGGACTCGCCGCGATAGTCGGGAATGCCGGACTCGGTGGAGATCCCGGCCCCGCTCAGCACCACCACGCGGCCGCGGGAGACGACCTCGGCCACTTCGGCGACGCTTCCGGTGCGCGGGAGCGGTTCACCCGTGCCGGTCCAGGTCAGGGTCGGTCGTGTCCGCACCCGATCAGCTTACGCACCCACGAGCTCGCGTTCGAGGTCCTCGAGGCTGCGACCCTTCGTCTCTGGCATCAGCCGCCACACGAAGAGGAACGCGAGCGCCGTCATCACGGCGAAGAACAGGAAGTTCAGCCCGGCGCCGAAGGCGTCCAGCAGCGGCGGGAACACGAGCGCGACCGCGAGGTTGAACAGCCAGTTGAAGACCACGCAGACACTCACGGCCGCCGCGCGGATCCGCAACGGGAACAGCTCCGGCAGCGCGACCCACTGCACCGGGCCCCACGACACCGAGAACGACGCGACGTACACCGCGATCCCGGCCAGCGTCAGCCCGAGCAGCAGCGGTCCCTTCGTCATCCCGCCGAGGTTGACCACGGCCAGCAGCACCATCGCCGCGCACATGCCGAGCGCGCCCACGAGCAGCAGCGGCCGCCGGCCCGCGCGGTCGATCAGCCGCATCGCGGGCAGCGTCATGAGCATGTTCACCGCGCCGATGCCCACGTTGGCGAGGATCGCCCCGGACGAGCCGAACCCGACGTTGGTCAGCAGGGTGGGCGCGTAGTAGATGATCGTGTTGATGCCCACGAAGTTCTGGAAGAACACGAGCAGCATCCCGACCGTGAACACCTTCCGCAGCCGGCCGCCCGCGAGCATCCGCAGCCGCAGGGGTTCCGCGCGTTCGGCTTCGTCGCGGGCGCCGGCGCGGATGTCGGCCAGCTCGGCGTCGGCGGCGTCCTCGCTGCCGCGCAGGCGCGTGAGCACCGTGCGGGCCGTGCGTTCGTCGTGCTTGTTGACCGCGAGCCAGCGCGGGCTCTCGGGCTGCGTGTAGATCCCGGCGACGAGCAGCACGGCCGGCACCACGCCCAGCCCGATCATCCACCGCCACGCGCCCCAGCCCGACAGCGCGTAGTCGGCGATGTAGGCGACCAGGATCCCGACGGTGACCAGCAGCTGCATCAGCGAGGTGAGCTTGCCGCGCACTTCCTTCGGCGCGAGCTCCGACAGGTACATCGGCACCACCACCGACGCGATCCCCACGCCGATGCCCATCACGAACCGGAAGGCCACGAGCATCGGCGCCGCGCCCGACAGGGCGGCGCCGACCGTGCCGACGATGAACACCACCCCGGAGCCGAGGATCATCCGGCGCCGGCCCAGCGAGTCGGCCAGCCGGCCCGCGAGGCCCGCGCCCGCCATCGACCCGGCCAGCAGCCCGGAGACGACCATGCCCTGCACGATGGGGCTCAACGGGATGTCGCGGCCGATGTAGAGCAACGCGCCGGAGATGACCCCGGTGTCGTAGCCCCACAGGATCCCGCCCAGTGCGCCGAAGAACCAGATGCCGAAGTTCGCTGCCCGCCGCCCGCTCACCGGTCGATCATGACCCGGGCGGCGAAGATCGGCAGCGTGAACACCGTTTTCCTTGCCCGGTAACGCGAATCCCCCGGACGGGGCAGAAGCCGGTTCGGTCGCGGCGCGGCTGGGTACCTCAGGATGCATGTGGTTCGCGCTGGGTACACCCGTGGTCCTGATGGTCGCCGCCGTGTTGATGGAGCGGTTCGAGCAGCATTGCACGCGGGCCCCGGCGAGAGTCGAGGCGAGCGAACGCGCGCCGGAAAGGCTTGCGCCTGAACGGGCAACGCTTCGCGCGGCCACGGAACGCGAAGTTCCGCGGCCGGCGATGGCGCGGCAGGTGGCGCTGCCGCACTGATTTTCCGCCTTTTCCGCTTGGCGCGGACCACCGGGCAACGCCGGGAACGTGGTGCGGCGCCGGTCACGGCGGGCCGAGACGCCCGCCAGGGACGGTGATCGGCGTGGGCACTTGCGGGGACAGGGCCGGGCTCCCACCGTCGGGGTGCGGGAGCCCGGCCCGTCGCGCGCTTGTGGCGCCCGGCTACTGGGCCGCGCCCGAGGTCAGCGTCTGGTACCACGCGTCCCACGGGTGGTTGGTCGCCGCGTAGTTCGCCGGCGGGTTCGTGGCCAGCCCCGCCGAGTCGAAGTCCCAGCCGCGGACCAGGTGCCCGCTCTGGCGGGCCGAGGTGATGAACGCCGACTCCGTGGCGGGCGCGCCGTAGAACAACGCGTCCTGCTGCAGCTCCGCCGGGTCGCCCTTCTGGTACTCGTCGAAGGCGACCTGCGGGTAGCGCACGCGCTGGCCGCTCACGCGGTCGGTGGCGTAGCGCAGGGTCTGGGCGGGCGTCGGCCCGTCGGCACCGGTCGACACGGTCACCCGCCGGGTGCCCGACGTGCCGGTGGCCTTGGGGAACAGCGCGTCCGAGGTCTTCGCGTTGCCGCTCCAGGTGACCGCGCCGGACGCGTCGAGCGTGCCCTGCCACTGCCAGTTCTGGGTGGAGGACTGGCTGCGGTGGATCTCGCGCACGCCGGTGCCGGTGAAGGCGACGGTGGGGGACACGCCGTTGTCGTACTGCCGGCTGGCCGACCAGGTCAGCTCGCCGTCGGCGCCGAGCTGCGCCGTGTGCGACCAGAGCGTGGTGGCGGTCTGCGACTGGTGGACCTCCACGAGCCGGCCCGAGTCGTCGAGCGCGATCGCCGGGGTCTGCCCGCTGTCGTAGCGGCCGTGGCGGTTCCACGTCACAAGGCCGTCGGCGCCGTAGGTGCCGGTCCAGTACCAGAGCGCGCCGGCGCCGGAGTCGTGCACCTCCACGACCTGGCCGCGGCCGTTGATCGCCACCGCCGGGTGGTAGCCGACGTCGCGGCGGTACTCGGCGCGCGTGCCGCTGTCGCCCGAGAGCAGTGTGAGCACCTTGCCGCGCAAGGAGTCCGTGGTCGCGCCCGCCGGGTAGTCCTTGGCGAGCAGCAGGCGCGGGCCGAAGGCGGTCTGCACCTCCTGGTTCACCGCGGCCAGGTTGCCGGCGGCGAACGACGTGTTGTCGGTGAGGTCGTCCTTGAGGTCGAGCATCACCACGATCGGCGCGGCCGTGGGGTGCGCGGCCGACCAGGTGTTCACCACGGCGAGCCAGTCGCGCAGGTTGTTCGACGCGGGGTTGCCGGCGTGGTCGACGAGGTCGCCCGGGCTGCCGTGCCCGATGCCGTAGTCGTGGGCGGTGGCGTAGCCGTTGTCGTGGATGTCGAACTCGACGAAGCGCACGCCGTGGTCGAGCTGGTAGGTGATCGAGCCCTTCGCGCCGTCCACGTCGCCGGAGTAGCTGTTGTGGGTGGCCTTGAAGATCGTCGAGGCGAACGGCGTGGCGGCCGCGGTGGCGGGTGCGGTGACCAGCGCGAACGCGGTGGCGGCCGCGGCGAGCGCCACGGGCGCGCGGAAGCGGTGCATGTGCGGGGACCCCCAGGTCGAGTGCGGAAAGTGGCGAAATCGTAGCGATCATCCGCCGGGTTCATGGCATGTTCGGACGATGCCGGACAACAACGGGAAAATCTTTGCCGACCAGGTGGCCGACGTGCTGGGCGCACTGCCCGGGGTCGAGGCGGTCGCGCTGGGCGGGTCGCGCGCCCAGGGCAGCGCCGGCCCGGACAGCGACTGGGACGTGGCGGTCTACTACCGCGGTGCCTTCGACCCCGGTGACCTGCGCGCGCTCGGCTATCCCGGCGAGGTGTCGGAGCTCGGCGAGTGGGGCGGTGGCGTGTTCAACGGCGGCGCGTGGCTCACGATCGACGGCCGGCGGGTCGATGTGCACTACCGCGACCTCGGCTCGGTGGAGCACGAGCTGGCCGAGGCGCGGGCCGGGCGGTTCCACTGGGAGCCGCTCGCGTTCCACCTCGCCGGCATCCCGAGCTACCTCGTGGTGGCCGAGCTCGCGATCAACGAGGTGCTGCGCGGTACGCTGCCGCGTCCGGAGTACCCGCCGGCGTTGCGGGAGAGCGCGCCGAAGTTCTGGCGCGCTTCGGCGGAGCAGACGCTCGGCTACGCGAAGAGCGCGCACGTCGAGCGCGGGCACACCACCGAGACGGCGGCGTCGGTCGGCGTCGCGGCGCTGCAGACCGCGCACGCCGTGCTCGCCGCGCAGGGCGAGTGGGTCACGAACGAGAAGACCCTCGTCGAGCGCGCCGGGCTGCGCGGGATCGACGACGTGCTCGGCGGCCTCGTCCACGACCTCGAAGGCGCCTTCGCGACTGCGGTCGCGCTGCTCCGCGCGGCCCGCTGACAGTCGAACGAAGTGGCTAGTGTCGACAGTTGAGGCCTCGCTCGTGATGACACCTCGATAACGGGACGATCCGTACCGAGGGGAATCGACGCGCCGCTTCCCTTGGGTGACCAGGAATTTCCCTTGCCAGGAGAGATCTTTTTCCCGGTGGATGATGGCGACCGTCTCACTGCGACCCTTGACACAGCCCGGGCCGGGGCAGAGACTCTCCCGAAGTGTCGACACCTTGCGAATAGCAGTGCAGCCATCAGCAAGGAGGAGCAGTAGTGAGCAACCCAGAAGTCCGACCGGTTGGGGTGGCGGTCGGCCGATGACCTCGTCGAATGTATGTCTGGACGCGCGTGACCTGCTGCTGGGCCACAAGGCCCGGCGCGGCAACGCGTTCTCCACGGCGGTCCTCGACCTCAACCTCCAGATCATGGACGAGGAGTTCGTGGTCATCGTCGGACCCAGCGGGTGCGGCAAGACCACGTTCCTCGAAGCCGTCGCCGGGCTGGTCCCGGTCGCCGGCGGTGCGCTCGAGGTGGGCGGCAAGGCCGTCAAGGGACCCGGCCCCGAACGATCGCTGGTGTTCCAGCACGCGTCGCTCTACCCCTGGCGCACGGTGCTGGACAACGTCCTCTTCGGACCGCAGGTGCAGGGCCGGCTCACGCCGCAGGTCCGCGCCCGGGCCGAGGAGCTGCTGGAGATCGTGGGCCTGTCCCACGTGACCGGCAAGTACCCGCACGAGCTGTCGGGCGGCATGAAGCAGCGCGTGAACCTCGCGCGGGCGCTGGCCACCGACCCCACCCTGCTGCTGCTCGACGAGCCCTTCGGTGCGCTCGACGCGCAGACGCGCGAGAACCTGCAGGACGAGCTCCTGCGCATCTGGCAGGCGGACACCGTCAGCGCCAAGAAGACGGCGATGTTCGTGACCCACGACGTGAACGAGGCGGTGCTGCTGGCCGACCGCGTGCTCGTGTTCTCCCCGTCGCCGGCCCGGGTCGCCCTCGAGGTCAAGATCGACGCGCCCCGCCCCCGGGACGCGGCCTGGCGGCGCAGCGCCGAGTTCCTCGCCTACGGCGACCGGATCCTCGAGGCGCTGCACCACAAGCCGGCCGAGAAGACCGAAACCCCCGCCCCTGCCCCGGAATCCGCAGCTTCGGAAGACTCAGCGAGGAACCATGACAACGGCGTCAACTCTGACCAGGCCGCCGAGCACGCCCGGGCCGGCCGCGGCAGCGCAACCCAGGGGACTGTCCGCCTGGGTACAGCGCAGGCGTAGCGGCCTGCTCGGCGCGGCCGGGCTCGTCATCGTCCTGGTGCTGTGGCAGGTCTGCACCGCCACCGGGATCGTGGACGTCTCCTTCAGCAGCAGTCCGACGCGCATCATCGGGTCCGAGATCGACCTGTTCGGCTCGGGCGACATCTGGCCCGCGCTCGGCGCGACCGGCCTCGAGCTCCTGTGGGGCCTGCTGATCACGTTCGTGGTCGGCATCCCGGTCGGGCTCGTGCTGGGCCGCAGCAAGATCCTGCACGACATGACCGAGCCGATGGTCAACATCCTCTACTCCGTGCCGTACGTGATGTTCCTGCCGATCATCATCTTCTGGTTCGGCATCGGCGACGTCTCGCGCATCCTGGTGATCATCTGGGCCGCGATCCTGCCGCTCATCATCAACATCACCGCCGGTGTGCGGAACCTCGACAGCGACTACACCCGCGTGGCCACCGTGTTCTGCACGCCGCGGCTGCGGTTCTTCTACGCCATCGCGCTGCCCGCGACGCTGCCGTACATCCTCGCGGGTGTGCGCCTCGCCGTCGGCCGCGCACTGGTCGGCGCGATCGTCGCGGAGCTGTTCCTCGCGAGCCAGGGCCTCGGGTACTTCGTCCAGACCCAGACCTCGAACTTCAACATGGACAACGCCATGGCCGGCATCGTCATCCTCGCCGTCGTCGCGCTGCTGCTCAACGGCGCCGTGCGGATGATCGAACGCCGCTTCACCCACTGGGCAGGTTCGCAGTGAACAAGAAGATCCTCTCGGCGGTCGCGACCGCCGCGGCGCTGGCGCTCGCCCTCACCGGCTGTGCCGCCAAGGGCGGCGGCACCGCTCCCGTCAAAGCCGACGCCAACGGCGCCCTGCCGATCACCATCGGCTACACCGCGCTGGGCGCGGGGTACTCGGACCTGTACGTGGCACAGGACGAAGGCATCTTCGCCAAGCACGGCCTCAAGGTCACGCTCAGCCGGCTCAACGACAGCTCGCAGCTCGTCGCCGCGCTGTCGAGCAACAGCGTGAACATCGGGGTCGGCGTCGCCGCGGACTCCGCTGCCGCGATCATGAAGGGCTCCGACCTCAAGTACGTCGCGATGTCGGAGCCGCACTACAACCTCGAGATGTGGGCCAGCCCCGACATCAAGACGATCAAGGACCTCAAGGGCAAGAAGGTCGCGATCTCCTCGCCGGGGTCGCAGAGCGACTTCGGGCTGACCGACCTGCTCGAGGCCAACGGCATGAAGCGCGAAGACGTGCAGGCGGTGTTCGTGAAGAGCGTGCCCGCCGAGGTCGCGGCGCTCGGCAGTGGCGCGGTGTCCGCGCTGCTGACCCAGCCGCCGAACGGCACGCAGAGCCGCGAGAAGGGCGCGCACCGCCTGGCTTCGCTGGCCGACCTGCAATTCCCGCTCGGCGCGTACACCGTGCAGAACAAGTTCCTGCAGAACAACCGCGAAGCGGTGAAGCGGTTCTACGCCGCGGAAGCCGAGTCGCTGCAGTACTTGCGCTCGCACAAGCCCGAGACCGTGAAGGCGATCAAGAAGTACAGCGGGGTGCAGAGCGACGACCTGGCCAACTACGCGTACGACTTCTTCCTCACCGTGTGGTCGCAGACGCCCGAGGTGGACCCCAAGGTGATCAAGCAGGCGTTCGACGAAGCGGCGCACAACGCGAAGTCGACTCCGCCGGCGGACGTCACGAAGTACATCGACAGCACGCTGGCGGCGGCATGAGTGTGCCCCGGACCGCGGCCGCCGTGTTCGAGGACGGCTGGGCGCCCTACCTGACCGAGCGCGACCGGGCCGTGCTCTCGGCGACGTCGTGGGCCAAGCAGGTGCCGTTCGGTCTCGGCTCGCGCCCGCTCGTGGTCGCCGTCGACCTCTACTACGCGGCGCTCGGCCTGCCGCGCGCCGACATCGTGGAGTCGGTCGCCGACTGGCCCAGCTCGTGCGGCGACGCCGGCTGGGAGGTCGTCGACCGCACGGCGCCGTTCCTGCGGGCGGCCCGGGACGCGGGCGTGCGCGTGGCGTACTTCCACGCCACGCCACCGGAATTCGGGCGCTGGAACCGCAAGCCGGCTCCGGCGCTCGCGCCGAAGCCGCGCGCGGTGGACGGCAACGCCATCGTCGCGGAGGTGGCCCCGGTCGACGGGGACATCGTGCTGCGGAAGATCGGCCCGAGCTGCTTCTTCGAGACCCCGCTCGACACCATCCTCCGGGCGGGGGGCTACGACACGCTGCTCGTGGTCGGCGAGGCCACCAGCGGCTGCGTGCGCTCGACCGTGGTCGACGCGTGCAGCCGCGGCTACCGCGTGGGTGTGGTCGGCGACCTGTGCTTCGACCGGTTCGAGTCGTCGCACTGGATGAGCCTGTTCGACCTCAACCAGAAGTACGCCGACGTGATCACCGCCGACGCGGCCACCGAGTACCTCCAGGCCGACTCGCGACGAGGAGCAGCATGAACGACACCGGTCCCGACCTGCGGCGCTGGCTCGCCGAAGCCGAGCGCGAAGGCGAGGTCCAGCCGATCGAGGGCGCCCACTGGGAGCTGGAGATCGGCGCGCTCTCGCAGGTCAACTACCGGCGCAGCAAGCCGAAGGCGATGCTGTTCGACTCCATCAAGGACTACACCGCGGGCTCGCGGGTGCTGTCCGGCTCGGTCAGCAACCCGCGGCTGCTCGGCTCCGTGCTCGGCCTCGGCTGGGACAACACCGACGAGGACCTCATGGAGACCCTCGCGGTGAAGCCGGGCGAGTGGGCGGCCAACGCGTCCGAGTTCCGTGCGGTCACGGTGACCGACGGCCCGCTGCTGTCCCATGTGGACGACGAGGTGGACCTGCTGAAGTTCCCCGTGCCGCGCTGGCACGAGGGCGACGGCGGGCGCTACATCGGCACGGGCTGCGCCGTGGTCACGCGCGACTACGACACCGGCCGGATCAACCTCGGCGCCTACCGCATGCAGGTGCAGGACGAGGGCCGCTCGGCGACCGTCAACATCGAGGCCGGCAAGCACGGCGCGCAGCACCTGCGCCGCTGGTTCGAGGCCGAGGGCCGCGCGCCCATCGCCGCGTCCCTCGGGCACCACCCGGCCTACCTGGTGGCGGCCGGCGTCGAGGTGCCCGGCGACGTGTCGGAGTACGACTACGTGGGCGCGATGACCGGCTCCCCGGTGCGCACGATCGCGGGCCTGGCCACGGGCCTGCCGCTGCCGCACGACGCGGAGATCGCGATCGAGGGCTGGGTGCGTCCGGCCGACACCCGGCCGGAGGGCCCGTTCGGCGAGTGGACCGGGTACTACTCCGGTTCGAAGGACCCGATCCTCGCGATCGACATCGAGAAGGTCTACTACCGCGACGACCCGATCCTGCTCGGGGCGCCTCCGGGCAAGCCGCCGCACGACTACTCGTACATGCGCACGGTGATGAAGTCCGCGATCATCACCGACTCGCTGCGCAAGACCGGGCTGCCCGGCGTGCGCGGCGTGTGGGCGCACGAGGCCGGCGGCGGGCGTTCGCTGCTGATCGTGGCGATCGAGCAGAAGTACCCGGGGCACGCGCGCCAGGCCGCGTACCTCACGGCGCAGCTGCCGAACGCCGCGTACATGAACCGCTTCACGGTGGTGGTGGACCACGACGTGAACCCGCGCGACCTCGGCGAGGTCGTGTGGGCGATGTGCGGGCGCACCAACCCCGAGCTCGACATCGAGGTCATGAAGCGGACGTGGGGCAGCCGGGTCGACCCGCTCACGCTGCCGGGCGAGATCGCGTTCAACAGCCGCGCGGTGATCGACGCGTGCCGGCCGTTCGAGCGGCTCGCGGACTTCCCGGCGGTGGCCGAGTCGACCGAGGACCTGGTCGCTTCGGTGACCAGGCGCTGGCCCGAGGTGCTCGGCTAGTGACCGACGCGGGCGTCGAGGACCTGCGGAAGGAGCTGTTGTTCAGCGCGTTGCGCGGGTCCGACGGCGACTCGTCGCTCGCGTTCACGATCTTCCGCGAGCTCGCCACGAGCATCGTGGAGGGCAGGCTCCGGCCCGGCCACGAGGTCAACTCGGCCGAGCTGGCCCGGCGGTTCAGCACCTCCCGCACCCCGGTGCGGGAGGCGCTGCTCCTGCTGGAACGGGAGTCGCTGGTGATCGTGCCGCCGCGGCGGCGGCCGTACGTCTCGCCGGTGGACATGCGGCAGGTGCGGGAGATCTACGAGATCCGGGGCAGCCTCTACGGGCTGGTCAGCGAGCTGGTGGTCGCCCGCGCCACGGACGAGGAGATCGACGGCCTGCGGGCCTGGCAGAAGGTGCTGGCCGACGACGCCGAACGCGGCGACGTCCACGGCTACTTCTGGCACAACGTCGGCTTCCGCAACGCCGAGGCGAGCCTCTCGCAGAACGGCGAGCTGCAGCGGCGGCTGAGCTCGCTGGGCCTGCAGATGCACCGCTTCCGGCACCTGAGCCTGTCGCTGCCGGGCCGGCTGCTGCACTCGGTCGCCGACCACGAGCGCCTCGTCAACGCCTACGCCGACCGCGACGCGCCGCTCGCCGCCGCGGTCAGCCGGTCGCTGGTGCTGCGGGGTTACCGGGCGATCGAACGGTCCGGTCAGGTGTGAGGCAGTGCCCGGCTTCCCGGCCGGGCGCGCGTAACCGCCGTCTGTGCGCGCGAGGCCCCGACCCGCGCACAGGCGCCGGTCACCCGCGTCCGGCCGGGACGTCCGGCGGCACGCGTCAGGCGACGGGCCCGGGGGAACGCTCGACCTGCAGGCCGGACCAGCCGGACTCCTCTATCGCCTGCAGCCCGGCCGTGATGATGGACTTCGTCAGCGCCACGGCCAGCGGGGCGTCGCGGTCGCGGTAGGCCTCCAGGAGCCGTTCGTGGTCGTCCACCGAGCGCGTCAGGCGGCCGGGCAGCGACAGGCTGACGTGGCGCAGCTGGAGCGTGCGCAGGCCCAGGGAGCCGAGCAGGCGGGTGAGCTGGT
Source organism: Amycolatopsis sp. NPDC001319 (assembly GCF_042896185.1). Taxonomy (NCBI): domain Bacteria; kingdom Bacillati; phylum Actinomycetota; class Actinomycetes; order Pseudonocardiales; family Pseudonocardiaceae; genus Amycolatopsis; species Amycolatopsis sp. NPDC001319. Next base: position 261,634 of record NZ_JBIAWY010000002.1, read on the forward strand.
GGTTGCCCGCGACCTCGGCCTCGGCCTGGCGGAACGTGACGTTGTGCCAGAAGTAGGAGTCGACGTCGCCGCGTTCGGCGTCGTCGCGCAGGTGGGCCTGCCACCGGTCCAGCACGTCGAGCGCGCTGTCGGGGGCGTTGCGCACGATCAGCTCGCTGACCAGGCCGTGCAGGCTCGCGCGGATCTCGTACATCTCGCGTGCCTGGCTCAGCGTCACCGGCGCCACGCGCGGGCGCCGGCGGGCGGGGATGTCCACGAGGCCTTCGCGCTGCAGCGTCAGCAGCGCTTCGCGCACGGGCGTGCGGCTGCTGGTGTAGCGGCGGGCGAGTTCGACGGAGTTCACGTCGGCTCCCGGCGGCAGGCGGCCGTCGATGATCTGCACCGCGAGGTCCTCGACGATGCGGTCCACGAGCGAGATCTCGGTGCGCCCGTCGCGCAGGATGCGGCGCAGGACGTCGGTTCCGGGCCGTTCGCCGGTTTCGTCCGGCACGGTCACGGGGTCTCCTCGGGGGTCGTGGCCGCGCGCAGCACGTCGAGCATCTGCTGGGCGGCCGGCGGGTGGCTCGCGTTGAGCAGCCGGACGGCCGCGATGCGCCGGCGCGGCGCGGGACCGGCGATGTCCACGGCGACGACGTCGGGCCGCAGCGCCACCAGCGCGAGCCGCGGCGCCGCGCTGATGCCGACGCCCGCCGCCACCAGGCCCTGTGCCGACAGGTAGTCCTCCGTGGCGAAGCCGATGTCGGCCTCGAACCCGGCGAGCCGGCACAGCGTCGTGAACGCCTCGTCGTACGGCGGGCGGTGGCTGCGCACCACCCAGCTCTCGCCCGCGAGCTCGCGCAGCTCCACTTCGGACTCGCCGGCCACGGGGTGGTCCACCGGCACGAGCACGCACAGCGGGTCGTCGGCCAGGTGGATCCACTCGATGTCGGCGGGCACCGAGCGCGGGTCGAAGTCGTAGTCCCAGGCCAGGCCCAGGTGGATCGAGCCGTCGCGCAGGTTCGCGGGCATGTCGGACGCGTGGGCCGAGCGCAGCACGATCTTCGTGTCCGGGTAGCGCTCCTGGTACGTGCGCACCACGCGCGGGATGAGGTCCGCGCCGGCCGTGGGGAACGCGCCCAGGCGCACGTAGGACTGCTGCGCCTTGAGGTCGGCCATCTCCTGCTCGATGTTCGCGATCGTGCCGAGCAGGCCCGTGCTGCGCTCGGCGAGGATGCGCCCGGAGTCGGTGAGCTCGATGCCGCGCGGGCCGCGGATCATCAGTGTCACGCCCAGCTGCCGTTCCAGCAGCGCCATCTGCTGCGACACGGCGGAATGGGTCATGAACAGGGCTTCGGCCGCCGCGGTGAACGAGCCGCGTTCGGCCACCGCCGAGAAGATCTGCAGTCGCCGAGCTTCGAGCACCCGAGTCCTTTCCCGACCGCTCGCGCGGTCCCGCCGTCAGCCACCTTGGGTGAGAGCGTCTTTGCGCCTGGTCACGTCACCGTCCCACGCCGGGGGCGCGAGCTCCCACAGGCCCACCCGGGCGAGCGCGCGGCGGGCGGTGAAGTCCACCAGGTCGTCGATCGTCTCGGGTCGAGAATAGAAGGCCGGGACCGGGGGCGCGATGATGGCGCCCGCTTCGGCCGCGGCGGTCATCGACTTGAGGTGCCCGAGGTGCAGCGGCGTCTCGCGCACCATCAGCAGCAGCGGCCGGCCCTCCTTGAGGCACACGTCGGCCGCGCGGGCGACCAGGTCGTCGGTGTAGCCGGTGGCGATGGCCGAGAGCGTCTTGATGGAGCACGGGGCGACCACCATGGCCTCCACGGGGAACGACCCCGACGCGATGGTCGCGCCGATCTCGCCCGGCCGGTGCGTGACGTCGGCCAGCTCGCGCACGTCCTCGGCGGACAGGTCGCACTCGTGGCGCAGCGTCACGATCCCGGCCTTCGACAGGATGAGGTGCGTCGAGAAGTCCGGGCGCTCGCGCAGCAGTTGCAGAATGCGCACGCCGTAACACGCACCGCTCGCCCCGGTGATGGCCACGACGACGTTGCGCCGCGGAAGTCCTGTCCCCGTCAACGGGCACCCGCCTTTCGTTCTCACCCGGTGGTGGTGCCGGGCTCCGGTCATCGCATCACGCCGGGCCCCGCTCGCGCGAGGGGGCCGCTGTAAGAACTGCTTACCGGGGCCGACAGCAAAGCGCGCTGGTTGCCCCTGTCCTGGCCACCTAGCGTCGAGCACCAGCGAGTTTTCCCACACGTGGTCTTCGGCACTGAGAGGTGAGTCGGACGGACAGCGACGAGATCGTCCCCTACCCGGTTCTCGACACGCACGCGCACATCGTCCCGCCGTCGCTGCTCGCGGCGCTCGAGAAGGCGCCCGCGTGCGGCTTCAGCGCCCGGCGCACGGAGAAGGGCTGGGTCGTCGACGTGCCCGGCATGGGCGAGACGCGCCCGATCGGCGCGCGGATGAACGAGACCGGCCCGCGGGCCGGCTGGCGCGCGCAGACGGGGGTGGCCACCCAGGTCATCTCGCCGTGGATGGACATCCAGTCGGCGTTCCTCGAACCGCCGGCCGCGCGCGACTGGGCCCGCACGGTCAACGACGCGATGGCCGAGTCCGTGGCCGAGCTGGGCGGCGGCACGACCGCGCTGGCGACCGTGGCCACCGACGACGGCGAGCAGGCCGCCGCGGACCTGCTGGAGGTGTGGAAGCGCCCGGAGTTCACCGGCGTCATGCTGAGCACCGACCCGCTCACCGGCTCGGCGCCGCACGAGGAGAACTTCGAGCCACTGTGGACGGTCGCCGCACGCGAGGAGATCCCGGTGGTGCTGCACCCGCCCACGTACGGGCCCTCGGGCGAGCTCGCCACGCTCGGCACCATGGGCAACGTCCACGGCCGGCTGATCGACAACACCGTCGCCGTGACCGAGCTGATCCTCCACGGCCTGCTCGACCGCCACCCCGGCCTCAAGCTGATCCTCGTCCACGGCGGCGGGTTCCTGCCGTACCAGGCGAGCCGGCTCGACGGCGGCTACCGCACCAAGGAGGCGTTCGCCGGGGAGCTGGAGCGCGACAAGCCGTCGGACTACCTGCGCGACTTCGTCTACGACACCGTCGCGCTGTCCGCGCCCGCCATCCGCTTCCTCACCGGGCTCGTCGGCTCCGACCACGTGGTGCTGGGCAGCGACTACCCGTTCGCGCTGGGCGACCCGCGCCCCGTGCACACCGTGCTGGACGCCGGACTGTCCGAAAGCGACACCGAGTCGATCCTGCGCACCAACGCCGAGAAGATCTTCCGGAGGCCCGCATGATCCCGTCCACCTCGACCGCGGGCCCGCTGGCGGTCCGCCGCTGGGGCGCGGGCGAGCCCGTGGTGCTGCTGCACCCGCTCGCCACCTCCGGCGAGCTGTGGACGCCGCTGGCCGAGGCGCTCGCCGACGAGTTCCAGGTGTTCGCGTTCGACCTGCGCGGCCACGGCGAGTCGGCGTGGGACGGCAAGCCGTTCTCGATCGCCGACCTGGCCGACGACCTCGGCGTCGCGCTCGACTCGCTCGGGCTGGAGACCGTGTCGCTGCTGGGCCTGTCGATGGGCGGCAGCGTCGGCGTGAACTTCGCCGGCCGCTTCCCGGCCCGGGTGCGTTCGCTCGTGCTCGCCGACACCACGGCGTACTACGGCGACGACGCGCCGGAGGTGTGGGCCGAGCGCGCGGAGAAGGCCGTGTCCGTGCCGCGCTCGAAGCAGGTCGCGTTCCAGCTGGACCGCTGGTTCTCCCCGGAGTTCCGCGAGGCGAACCCGAACGAGGCCGACCGGATCGTGAAGATCTTCCTGCGCACCAACAGCGAGGCGCACGCCGCGGCGTCGATCGCGATGGGCGAGATGGACTCCCGCTCGCTGCTGCCGTCGGTCACCGCGAGCACGCTCGTGCTCGTCGGGGAGCACGACTACGCGACGCCGCCGGAGATGGCGGCCGCGCTCGCCGACGGCATCCCCGGTGCCGAGCTGGAGGTCCAGACCGGCCTGCGGCACATGTCCCTGATCGAACGGCCCGCGCTCGCCGAGCGCGTGCGGGCGCACCTGAAGACCGGTTCGGAGAGCCAGTGAAACCCGGAAAGTTCACGTACCACTCGCCGCGCAGCCTCGACGAAGCACTCGCCGCGCTGCAGGTGTACGGCGACGACGCGAAGGTGCTGGCCGGCGGCCAGAGCCTGATGCCGATGCTCAACTTCCGCCTGGCCCGCTTCGAGCACCTGGTGGACGTGAACCGCCTGGGCGCCGAGTACGCCGAGCCGACGTTCGGCGACACGCGCATCACGATCCCGCTGCTCGTGCGGCAGCGCCGCGTCGAGCGCTCGGCCGAGGCCGCCGCCGTGCTGCCCGTGCTCACCGAGGCGCTGGCGCAGGTCGCCCACCCGCAGATCCGCAACCGCGGCACGATCTGCGGCAGCCTCGCCCACGCCGACCCGGCGGCCGAGCTGCCGAGCGTGCTCTCGGTGCTCGACGCGACGTTCACGATCGCCTCGTCGCGCGGGGTGCGCGAGGTGCCGGCAGAAGAGTTCTTCCTCTTCCACCTCACCACCTCGCTCGAACCCGACGAGCTGCTGCTGCAGGTCAGCGTGCCGCGTCCGCCGGCGAACCAGTTCTCGGCGTTCCGCGAGTTCGCGACGCGGCGCGGGGACTTCGCGCTCGCCGGCGTGGCCGCGGTGTGCGAGGTCGACGCCGCCGGCGTCGTCACCACCTGCCGGATCGCCGCGGCGGGTGTCGCGCCCACCCCGCACCGGCTCACCGACGTCGAGGCGCTGGTGACCGGCGCGTCCCTGACCGACGAGCTGTGGCCCGACGTCGAGGCCGCCGCCCGCGCGCAGGTCGACCCGACCGGCGACATCCACGCGAGCGCCGAGTACCGCAGCCGCCTCACCGGCGTCCTGGTCAAGCGCGCGCTCGCCGACATCCGAGGAAAGCAGGAGGCCAGCCGTGCGTGACCACGCGACGGAGTTCCCCGTCCGCACCCAGGACGAGACGCACACCGTGGGGTGCACGGTCAACGGCCGCGAGTACGAGGCCGTCGTCGACCCGCGGATGACGCTCGCCGACTTCCTGCGCGAGAAGCTGCGCCTCACCGGCACGCACCTCGGCTGCGAGCACGGCGTCTGCGGCGCGTGCACCGTGATCGTCGACGGCGCGGCCACGCGCTCGTGCCTCATGCTCGCCGTGCAGGCCGACGGCGCCGAAGTCGAGACCGTGGAGGGCCTGGCCGAAGACGGCGAGCTGTCGCCGCTGCAGTGCGCGTTCAAGCGCAACCACGCCCTGCAGTGCGGGTTCTGCACGCCCGGCTTCCTGATGAGCGTGACGGCCGCGCTGCGCGAGGAGAGCGTGACGACGGAGGAGCAGGCCCGCGAGGTGCTGTCCGGCAACATCTGCCGCTGCACCGGCTACACCGGCCTCGTGAAGTCCGTGCTGGAAGCCTCGGCCGGAAAGGACGGCAACGCATGAGCGACACCCTGGTCCCCGAAGGCACGATGATCGGCCGGCGTGTGGAGCGCCGCGAGGACGAGCGCCTGCTGACCGGCCACGGCGGTTACCTCGACGACCTCGATCTGCCCGACGCGCTCGCGGCCGCGTTCCTGCGCTCGCCCCACGCCCACGCGAAGATCCTCTCCTTCGACGCCACGGAGGCCCTCGCGCTGCCCGGCGTGATCGCGGTGTACTCCGGCGCCGACCTGATGGAGATCCAGAAGCCGCTGGCGCCGAAGGTGCAGCACCCGAAGCTGCGCGACTACCCGCGGCTGCCGATGCCGCCGCACGAACTGCACTACGTCGGGGAGCCGCTCGCCGTCGTCGTCGCCGAGTCGCGGTACCTCGCCGAGGACGCGCTGGAGCTCATCGAGGTCGACTTCGAGGTGCTGCCCGCCGTCGCGTCGACCGCCGTTGCGTTGCAGGAGAACGGTCCGCTGGCCCACTCCGGCGACGAGAGCAACGTCGCCGTGCTGCTCACCCAGAGCGCGGGCGACGCGGCGAAGGCGCTCGCCGACGCGCCGAACGTGCTGTCCGAAGAGTTCTTCGTGATGCGGGGCGGCGGCCACTCGATGGAGACGCGCGGCGTGGCGGCCCGGTTCGAGGCGGCGACCGGCCAGGTCACCATCTGGGACACCACGCAGGCCCCGCACTACGCGCGCCAGCAGCTGTCGGTCATCTACGAGATGGCCGAGGACGACATCCGCGTGATCGCGCCGGCCGACGTCGGCGGCGGCTTCGGCCCGAAGGCGCAGTTCTACGGCGAAGAGGTCGTGATCCCGTGGGTCGCGATGAAGCTGGGCCGCGCGGTGAAGTGGGTCGAGGACCGCCAGGAGAACATGGTCACCTCGATGATGGAGCGCTCGCAGACCCACCGCGTCGACGTCGGGTTCGACGACAACGGGCTGCTGCTCGCGGTCAAGGACGTGATCGAGCACGACCAGGGCGCCTACTGCGCGGGCCTGCAGGTCCCGTCGATCACCACCTCGACCGTGCCCGGCCCGTACCACGTGCCGAACATCGCGATCGAGCTGCGCGCGTGCTACACGAACATGGTGCCGACGTCGTCGGTCCGCGGCGCGGGCCGCCCGCAGGCGGTGTTCGTGATGGAGCGGATGATCGACCGGATCGCCGAGCACCTCGGGCTCGACCCGGCGGAGGTGCGGCGCCGCAACCTGATCCAGGCCGACGAGTTCCCGTACAAGGTCGGCATCATGTTCCGCGACGGCAGCCCGCTCACCTACGACAGCGGCGACTTCCCGACGCTGCTGGAAGGCACGCTCGAACGCATCGGCTACGACGAGGCGCGCGCGCTGCAGGCCAAGCTCCGCCAGGAAGGCCGTTACCTCGGCATCGGCCTCTCGGTGTACATCGAGGGCTGCGGCCTCGGCCCGTACGAGGGCGCGAAGATCCGGCTGACCAACAAGGGCCGCATCCTCGTCACGCTCGCGGCGGCCGGGCAGGGCCAGGGCTACGAGACCGTCTACGCGCAGATCGCCGCCGACGGCATCGGGCTCGACATGGACTACATCGAGGTCAAGACCGGCGATACGGCCCGGATCCCGTTCGGCCAGGGCACGTTCGCCTCGCGCATCACGGCCACCTGCGGGCCGGCCGTGCTGGACGCGGCGAAGCAGATGCGCGAACGGCTGCTCGACACCGCGTCGGTCCTGCTCGGCTGCGATGCGTCCGAAGTGGACTTCGTGGGCGACAAGGCCTGTCTCGGCGGCGACCTGGAGAAGTCCGTTTCCCTGCAACAGCTCGCGCAGACGGCCAACATCGGCAAGCACGGCATCACGATGCCGCGCGGCATCAAGGCCGGCATCGAGACCTCCAGCTACTTCTCGCCGGAGCGCGCCGCCTACGCCAGTGGCGCGCACGCCGCGCTCGTGGAGGTCGACCCGGAGACCGGCGAGATCGAGATCCTCAAGTACGTGATCGGCCACGACTGCGGCAACGTGATCAACCCGCTGCTGGTCGACGGCCAGGTGCTCGGCGGCTTCGCCCACGGCATCGGCAACGCGATGTACGAGGAGCCGGTGTACGACGTCGAAGGCCAGCCGCAGGCTACGAGCTACCTCGACTACGCACTCGTGTCGGCCACCGAGGTGCCGCCGGTCGAGCTGTTCCACATCCAGACCCCCAGCCCGCTCAACCCGCTTGGGGTGAAGGGCGCGGGGGAGGGCGGCACGATCCCGGCGCCCGCCACGATCGCGAACGCCGTGGAGGACGCGCTGCGGCCGCTGCGGGCCCGCGTGACGCGCGCGCCGATCACCCCGGCGCGGATCGCCGAATCCATCGCAGCCGCCGCGGACCAGGACTGAGAGGCACCGCATGCTCATCGAAAACTCCTTCGACGTCGCCGCCGACCCGGACGAGGTCTTCACCTTCCTGCAGGACGCGCACAACGTGGCCGCCTGCTTCCCGGGCGCCGAGCTCGTGGAGGACCTGGGCGACGACTCCTACCGCGGCAAGGTGAAGATCAAGGTCGGCCCGGTCACGGCGGCCTACCAGGGCGTCGCGAAGATCGTCGAGAAGGACGGCGCCGCCCGCGTCGCCGTGCTGGTGGCCGACGGCAAGGACACCCGCGGCGCCGGCACGGCGAAAGCCAAGGCGACCATGCGCGTGACGCCGGCCGACGGGGGAGCGCACGTCGCCCTCGAGACCGACCTGACCATCTCCGGCAAGCTCGCGCAGTTCGGCCGGGGCATCATGTCCGACGTGTCCGGGCGGATGGTCGGTGAGCTGGCTTCGCGGGTGCGGCAGCGGATCGAGGCCGGGGAAGAAGCCCCGGCCCCGGCTGCCGCTCCCACCCCGGCGGTCAACGGTTCGGCCGCTCCGGCCGCGGCGGCTGCGGCTTCCGCCACGACCGCCACGGCGACCGCGACCCCGCCCCGTCCCGCTCCCCGGTTCGACGAAGCACCGCCGATGAAGGCGTCGGTGCTGATCCGCATCGTGCTCGCCGGTTACCTCGAACGGTGGGCCGCGCGCCTGCGCAAGTCCACCGAAGCCTGACCCGTCCCTCGTTCGACCGCTCGCCGCTCCGCTCCCCGTCCCCCCGCTCGATGGCCGTCACCGCCGTCCGTCATCGCTTGGAGCTACCTCCATGGCCGTCACCGCCGCCGCCACGGCTCCTGCTGCCACCCCCGAAACCGAACCCGTGCCGATCTTCGACGTCGGGATCGACGACAAGGTCAAGATCTCGAGTTCGATCGGGCTCGGGGTCCAGAACATCCTCGGCATGGCCGGGCTGCTGATCTTCCCCGCCCTGATCGGCACCGCGTTCAAGCTGTCGGCCACCGACACCGCCTACCTCTACGGCGTCACGTTCATGACGTCCGGGCTCGTGGTGATCCTGCAGTCGGTGTTCCTGCTGCGGCTGCCGATCGTGCAGGGCCCGTACGCGGGTTCGCTGGCCGCGCTGCTGGCCGTGGGCCACGGCAAGGGCGGGCTGGGCGCGGCGTTCGGCTCGATGGTCGTGGCCGGGCTGATCTGGTGTGTGCTCGCCATCCCGATCAAGAAGTACGGGCTGGTCACGTACCTGTCGAAGTTCGTGCGCGACCCGATCATCTGCGGTGTCCTGGTGCTGATCCTCGCCACCCAGCTCACCAGCACCGCGTTGCCGAACGTGCTGGGCACGCCGGGCAGCCCCGGGTTCCCCGGCATGAACCTCGTGTCGGGCCTGGTCACCGCACTGGTCGTCATCCTGCTCACGTTGCTGCCCAAGGGAACCATCCTGCGCCGCGGTGCCGTGCTGGTCGCGGTGGTCGTCGGCACGGTCGTGTACGCGATCTTCGAACCGACGCACTTCGCGGGCGTGGTGCACAACGTGGGCTTCACGGTGCCGCGGATCTTCCCGTTCGGCTTCTCGGTCGACGGCGAGCTCGTGCTGATCTTCTTCATCACGCTGTTCCCGGCGATCGCGGAGAGCATCGCGACCTACGACATCGTCGCCGGCTGGGGCGGCCAGGAGCTGTCCGGCTACCGCGTTTCGCAGGGCGTGTTCGGCGAGGTCCTGGGCAGCACCGTCGGCGCGGTCTTCGGCGGCATGTCCACGCTGGCCTACCCGGACAACATCGGCCTGCTGCGCGTGACCAAGGTCGGCTCCCGCTACGTGACGCTGGCGACCGGCGTCATCCTGCTCGTGCTGGGCGGCCTCGGCCCGTTCGACCACCTGCTGCAGGCCGTGCCGCTCCCGGTGCTCGCCGCGGCCGGCACCGTCCTGTTCGGAGTGCTGTTCGCGAGCGCCATCGACGCCCTCTCGGGCGTGCACTGGTCCCGCGACAACCTCATGCTCGCCGGGTTCCCGTTCATCACCGCGATCGGCGGGCTGTTCGTGCCGCCCGCGACGATGAAGGTGCTGCCGCAGGTGGTGCAGCTGATCCTGCAGCAGCCGCTGATCCTCGGCACGGTGCTGCTGCTCCTGATGAAGGCCGGGTACGGCTTGCGCCGCAAGGAGTCCTCGGCTTCCTGACACCCGGTCAGAGTGAGCAGGCGGTGGCCAGCTCCGCGGGAGTCGCACCTGCGGGGCGGGCCACCGTCGCCGAGACCGGCGGCTGCACCCCGCGCAGCCAGCTCGCGAGCGCGGTGAACGCGGTGCGGAAACACGGGGCCATCGGCCGCAGCCGGTCCGGGAACGTATCGACCAGGCCGTCGACGTGGTTGCCGTCCTCGATACGGTAGTAGCGGTGCAGGGCGCCCCGGCCGGCGTGCTCGACCATGCGGTCGTAGACGTCGGAGTCGCGGCTGATCGGCAGGAGGCTGTCCAGCGTGCCGTGCAGGGTGATCAGCGGCCGGCCGATCCGCCCGGTGAGCGCCACCTTCGCGACCGCCCGGTGGACGGCGGCGGGCCGGGCCGCGTAGTCGTAGTCGGCGTCGCACGCCGGCGTTCCGGTGGGGCAGAACGGGATCCCGGCCGCGAGGGCGCCGTCGAACCCCGGGTCGACCTCGGCGCGGTAGGTGCGCTGGGTCAGATCCCAGTAGACCTGGTCGTGGTAGGGCCACAGGAACTCCGAGCCCGGCGCGAAACCCGCGGCCAGGATCGCCTGGTGCGCCTGGGGATCACCGGCCGCGTAGGCGGGGTAGTTCCGCAGGGCGGGCGGCAGGAACGTGAGCAGGTTCGGTCCGTCGGCCGTCCAGAGCGTGCCCTCCCAGTCGACGCCGCCGTCGTAGAGCCACGGCCGGTTCTCCAGCTGCCAGCGCACGAGGTACCCGCCGTTGGACAGCCCGGCCGCGATCGTCCGTGCGGGCGGGCGGCCGTAGTGCCGCGCGGCGGCGAGCTTCGCGGCGACGGTCAGCTGGGTGACGCGATCGTTCCACTCGGCGAGCGCGTCGCCGGGGTTGCGTCCGTCGGAGTAGAAGTCCGTGCCCATGTTTCCCTTGTCCGTGGCCGCGAACGCGTACCCGGCGGCGAGCACCTGGTCGCCGATCGCGCGGTCGTTGGCGTACTGGCGGCGCGTGCCGGGGGAGCCGGAGACCACGAGACCGCCGTTCCAGCGGTCCGGCAGGCGCAGCACGAACTGCGCGTCGTGGTTCCACCCGTGGTTGGTGTTGGTTGTCGACGTGTCGGGGAAGTAGCCGTCGACCTGGACGCCGGGCACGCCGCTCGGCGCGGGGAGCGCGGCCGAGGTCAGGCCCGCCCAGTCCGCCTGGACGGTGTGGCCGGTGGCGAGGGTGCCGGTGGTGGTCAGGTCGGCGAGGCACGCCTGTTCCTGGTGTGCCGCACCGGGAACACCGACCGGCGTGCACCGGGCCGCGGTCGCCGCAGGCGCCGCGAGGACGGTGCCGGCGAGCAGACCGGCGAGGACAAGGGGGAACCGCCGCGTACGCATGCCGGAACCGTAGGACTGGACCACCGCGGGCGGTATCCGGCGTGACCACACAATCCGGGCGCGAGTTGTGGTGGTCCGCACCGTGGGAACGCGGAGTGCGGAGTTCCTACGCTGAGCGTGACGGTGCTCACCGAGGTCACGAGGAGGTGGTCGGTGTGCGGAAGGTCCTCACCGGGCTGCTGGTGTCGGCTCTGCTGGTGCTGCTGCCCGGGTTCGCGTCGGCGGCGGCGATCAAGGAGGTCACGGGGTTCGGGGCGAACCCGGGTGCGCTGAAGATGTACGAGTACGTACCCGACGGCCTGCCCGCCGGGCGGCCCGTGGTGGTGGCGTTGCACGGCTGCACGCAGAACGCGACCGGCTACGGCCAGGGCGCCGGCTGGGTCGAGCTGGCCGATCGCTGGCGCTTCGCCCTCGTACTGCCGCAGCAGCAGCCCGCGAACAACATCACCGGCTGCTTCAACTGGTTCCAGCCTTCCGACACCACCCGCGGGTCGGGGGAGGCCGAGTCGATCGCGCAGATGGTGCGCCGCGCGGTCGCGGACGCGGGTGCCGACGCGTCACGGGTGTACGTCACCGGCCTGTCCGCGGGCGGGGCGATGACGTCGGTGCTGCTCGCCGCCTACCCGGAGCTGTTCGCCGGTGGTGCGGTGGTGGCCGGTCTGCCGTACGGCTGTGCGTCTTCGGCGCTCGACGCGTACTCGTGCATGTACCCGGGCAAGGACCTCACGCCGGCGCAGTGGGGCGCGAAAGTCCGTGCGGCGTCGGCGTTTTCGGGCCCGCGGCCCACGGTGAGCCTGTGGCAGGGCACGGCGGACTTCACCGTCGCGCCGGTGAACCTGCGTGAGCTCACCGACCAGTGGACGAACGTCGCGGGCGTGGCCGCCACACCGTCCACAACGGACACCGTCGGCGGTTTCCCGCACGCGGTGTACCGGGACGGCTCGGGCCGCGCGGCGGTCGAGACCTACTCGATCACGGGCATGGGCCACGGTCAGCCGGTCGCCCCCGGCACGGGTCCCGACCACTGCGGGCACGCCGGTGCCTACCTCCTCGCCGTGGGCGTGTGCGCGGCGGCGCAGGTCGGGAAGGCGTGGAACCTGGCCTCCTGAGGGGGCACCGGGTCGCCCGCGCTTGCCTCCGGCGCGTCACCGGCGGATGATGGGCGACTCGGTATCCCCGAGGTCAGGGAGGCGCGCGATCGCCGGCAACGCTGCCGAACCCGGGCGCACGGTGCTCAGCCGTGCGTTCGCGATCCTGGACTCGTTCCTCGACGGCCGCCCCGAGCAGACGCACGGTGAGATCACACGGGCCACCGGGTTCGCGCCCGCCACGGTCTACCGGCTGCTCGCGGAGCTCGTCGGCTGGGGCGCGCTCGAACGCACCGGTCGGGGCCGCTACCGCATCGGCCTGCGAATGTGGCAGCTCGGCTCGCAGGCGCCGACCGGGCGGGAGCTGCGCGACGTCGCGCTGCCGTTCCTGCAGGACCTGCTGCAGGTGACCCGCGAGGTCGTGCACCTCGTGGTGCTCGACGAGGGCCGCGCGCTCTACCTCGAAAAACTCGAGGCGCACCCGGACGTGGTGGTCACCTCCCGCGTCGGGAAACGGTTGCCGCTGCACGCGACCGGGCCCGGCAAGGTGCTGCTGGCGCACGCGCCCGCCGAGTGCCTGGACGAGGTGGTGTCGGCCGGCCTGGACCGCCGGGCCAGCGGCACCATCACCGATCCCGCGCAGCTGCGTGGTGTGCTCGCCGAGATCCGCCGTTCCGGCTTCAGCATCTCGCGCGACGAGATGACCGACGGCGCGTCGTCGGTCGCGGCGCCGGTGCGCGGGGTCGCCGACGAGGTCATCGCCGCCATCTCCGTGGTCGTGCCCAGCAGCACGCCGAACCTCTCGCCACTGATCCCGGTGGTCCGGATGGCCGCGCTCGGCGTGTCCCGCGCGATCCAGACGGGGTGAAGTTTTCCGTCCAGTGAGAGCGGGGCTGGGTTTCGCAGGCGGACGTAACGGACACTCCTGAGCCACCCACTCCAGGGAGGTTCCTTGCCCGCCACCGTCCGAGACGCCGCGTTCGACGTCCTGCGCCGCTTCGGCGCGACGACGTTGTTCGCCAACCCCGGCTCGACCGAGATCACGCTGCTCACCGACCTGCCGGGCGACTTCGAGTTCGTGCTGGCGCTGCACGAGGGCTCGGTGGTCGGGATGGCCACGGGCTGGGCGCTCGCCGCGGACCGGCCGGCGGTCGCGATCCTGCACACCACCGCGGGATTGGGCAACGCGGTGGGCGCGCTGGCGACCGCGCGGGTCAACCGGGCGCCCCTGGTCGTCCTCGTGGGGCAGCAGGACCGCCGCCACCTCGCGCTGGAGCCGTTCCTCGCGGGCCACCGGCTCGACGACGTCGCCGCGCCCGCGCCCGTGTGGGTCGGGGAACCCCCGCGGCCGCAGGACGTGCCGGGCGCGCTGGCCCGCGCGTGGCACGAGGCGCGCGACCACCGCGGTCCCGCGCTGGTGATCGTGCCGATGGACGACTGGCTCGCGCCGGCCGCCGACGACGAGCCGCTGCCCGCGCCGGCGCGACTGGTCCGGACCACCGCGGCGGAGCCGGAGGTCGTCGCCGAGCTCGAGAAGTTCCTGGGGCAGGCCGAAAAGCCGGTGCTCGTGGTCGGGGCCGGCGCGGACGACGCGGAGTCGTGGCACGCGCTGGAAGCGCTCGCGCAGCGGCTTCAGTGTCCGGTGTGGCAGGAGGCGTTCGGCGCCCGCGCGGGGTTCCCGCAGGACCACCCGCAGTTCGCCGGGCACCTGCCCGCGGGCCGCGCGGAGCTGCGCAAGGTGCTGGCCGGCCACGACGCCGTGCTCGCCGTGGGCGCGCCGGTGTTCCGGCAATACCCGCGCGAGCCCGGCCGGCTGATCGGCCCGGGCACGCGGATCGCCGTGGTCACCGACGATTCCGACGAGGCCCACCGCAGCCCGGCCGATCTCGCCGTGCTCGCCCGGCCCGCGGCGGTGTGCGGTCCGCTCGCGCAGCGCCTGCCGGCGCGCCCGGCGCCCGCCGAACCACTGGGGCGCACGATCGACCTGCCCGCGCCGCCGACCGTCGGGCTGGCTCCGGAGCACGTGTTCGCCGCGCTGGCCCGGCGGATCCCGCGTGACGCGGTGCTCGTGGAGGAGACGCCGTCGAGCCGGCCGTCGCTGCACGCGCTCGTGCCCGCCCGCGAGCCGCTCGGATTTCTCAGCGCCGCCATGGGCGGCCTCGGTTTCGCGGTGCCCGCGGCGATCGGCGTGCGGATGGCCCGGCCGGACCGTCCGGTGATCGCGGTCGTCGGCGACGGCTCGTCGCTGTACGCGATCCAGGCGCTGTGGAGCGCCGCCCACTACGGAGTCGGCGTGCTCGTGGTGGTGCTCGCGAACGGCCGGTACGCGATCATGGACGAGCTGGCCGCCCGCCACGGCGAACGGTCGGCCGCGCCCGGCGCCGCGCCGTGGCCCGCGTTCGACGAGATCAGCGTGAGCGGTCTCGCGCGCTCGCTCGGGTGTCCCGCCCGGCGGGTCGAGACCCCCGAGGAACTGGAGTCCGTTTTGGACGAAGCACTGCCCGCACTGGCGCGGGCCACCCGGCCGCTCGTGCTCGACGTGGCGGTGGCGCGGTGAGCGCCCCGGCCGGCGCCCTGCTCGGCGCGGTCCGTTGGCAGGGCAGGATCTTCTCGGGCGGCTGGGTGCCCGGCTCCGGCGGCGAGTACGACTCCGTGGAACCGGCGACGGGCCAGGCGCTCGCGCGCGTCGGCGCCGCCTCGGCCGCCGACGTGCCGAAAGCGGCCGAGACCGCCCGGCGCGCGCAGCAGGAGTGGGCCGCGCTGCCCTACGACCGGCGGGCCCGGGTGCTGCGCCGCGCGGCGCGGCTGTTCGAGGATCACGCGGACGAGATCGACGAGTGGCTCGTGCGCGAGTCCGGGGCCACGCGGCCGTTCGCGCGCTTCCAGACGGTGGCGGTCGCGGCCGAGGAGTGCCACGAAGCCGCGGCGCTGGCGGCCCACCCGTACGGCGAGCTGCTGCGCTCCAGCCAGCCGCGGCTGTCGATGGCCCGGCGGGTCCCGGCCGGGGTCGTCGGCGTGATCTCACCGTTCAACGCGCCGGTCATCCTCTCGATCCGCGCGATCGCGCCCGCGCTGGCGCTGGGCAACGCCGTGCTGATGAAGCCCGATCCGCGCACGGCCGTGTGCGGCGGCGTGGTGCTCGCCCGGATCTTCGAGGAGGCGGGCCTGCCGGACGGGCTGTTCCACCTGCTGCCAGGCGGGGCCGACGTCGGCGGCGCTCTCGTGGCGGACCCGCTGGTGCGCGTGATCGCGTTCACCGGCTCCACGCGCGCGGGCCGGCAGATCGCCGCCGCGGCGGGGGAGCGGCTCAAGCGGGTTCACCTGGAACTGGGCGGGAACTCGGCGCTCGTGGTGCTCGACGACGTCGACGTGGAGCAGGCCGTGTCGGTCGGCGCGTTCGGCTCGTTCAACCACTCCGGGCAGATCTGCATGGCCACCAGCCGCCACCTGGTCGCGGAGAAGATCGCCGCCGACTACGCGGCCGCGCTCGCCGAGCACGCCGCCCGCCTGCCCGTGGGCGACCCGGCGCGGGCCGACGTCGCCGTCGGCCCGATCATCGACGCCGGGCAGCGCGACCGCATCCACGAGATCGTGACCAGCAGCGTCGACGCGGGCGCGAAACTGGCCACCGGCGGCACGTTCGAGGGCCTGTTCTACAGCCCGACCGTGCTCACCGATGTCCCGCTCACCGCACCGGCCTACGCCCAGGAGATCTTCGGCCCGGTGGCCCCGGTCGTTCCGTTCTCCACAGTGGACGAAGCGGTCCGCCTGGCCGGTGGTACCGAATACGGGCTGTCACTGGGCATCCTGACCCGGGACGTCACCCAGGGGCTCGCGCTCGCCGAGCGGATCCCGTCCGGGCTCGTGCACATCAACGACCAGACCGTGAACGACGAGGCGCTCGCGCCGTTCGGCGGGGTCGGCGAGTCGGGCACGGGCTCGCGCCACGGCGGTGCGCAGGCCAACCTGGAGGCGTTCACCGAGACGCAGTGGGTCACCGTACGCGGTGATCTGCCGCGATATCCCTTCTGACGCACCGTTTCCCCAGTCCCCTCCGACGACGCAGGTGATGACATGACGGTCTCTTCCCCGACTGACCCCCGGACCCGCTACACGCGCTGGGTGGCCCCGCTCTGCTGGACGGCGGTGGCGCTCGAAGGGTTCGACCTCGTGGTGCTGGGTGTGGTGCTGCCCGCGCTGCTCAAGGTGCCGAGCTGGGGCCTGGATCCCAACTCGGCCTCGCTGATCTCCGTGGTCGGCCTCCTCGGCGTGGCCGTGGGCGCGCTCGCCATCGGCCCCGTGAGCGACCTGTTCGGCCGCCGCGGCACGATGCTGCTCACGGTCACGAGCTTCTCGCTGTTCACGTTGCTGTGCGCGGTGGTCGACGGCCCCTGGCTGTTCGGGCTGGTGCGTTTCCTCGCCGGCCTCGGCCTCGGTGGTGTGCTGCCGACCGCGCTCGCGCTGATCACCGAGTACGCGCGGGTCGGCCGGGGCGGCAGCTCCACCACGGTCCTCATGACCGGCTACCACGTGGGCGCGGTGCTCACCGCGTTGCTCGGGATCCTCGTGGTGCAGCGGTACGGCTGGGAGTGGATGTTCGTGATCGGCGCCGCGCCGGCGGTGATCCTCGTGCCGCTGATGGTGAAGTTCCTGCCGGAGTCGGCCGAGTTCCTCAAGGCGCGCGGCACCCGCGCGGCCCGGCCGCCGCGCGAGCGCAACCCGATCGGCATCCTGTTCCGCCATGGCTACGGGCGCGCGACCATCGCGTTCTGGGTCACGTCGTTCATGGGGCTGCTGCTCGTGTACGGCCTCAACACCTGGCTGCCGCAGATCATGCGGGAGGCCGGCTACGAGCTCGGCGCGGCGCTCGCCCTGCTGCTGGTGCTCAATGTCGGCGCCGTGATCGGCCTGCTGATCGGCGGCCGCGTGGCCGACCGGCTGGGGTACCGGCGGTCCACCATCGTCTGGTTCACCGCGGCGGCCGTGTTCCTCGCGCTGCTGAGCATCAAGCTGCCCGGCTTCAGCGTGTACGTCGGGGTGCTGCTCGCGGGGATCTTCACCTTCAGCGCGCAGGTGCTCGTGTACGTCTACGTCGCCCGCGTCTACCCGGCCGCCGCGCGCGGCACGGCGCTGGGCGCGGCGAGTGGCATCGGCCGCTTCGGCGCGATCTCCGGCCCGCTCGTCACCGGCTTCCTGCTCACGGCCGGGCTCGCGTACCCGTGGGGCTTCTACCTTTTCGCCGTCGTCGCGGCCATCGGCGCGGTCGCGATCACGGTCGTCAACCGCGATCCGGCGCCCGACGCACCGCTGGAGGTGACGGCGGAGGAGGAAGCCGCCACCCGCACCGAGTGACGGGCGGGGTCAGGCCCGCTCGTCGAGGTCCGTGAGCTGGAGAGCGGCGTCGAGGACCAGGTTCCGCAGCCAGGTGTGCAGCGGGTCGGCGTCGAGCCGCGGGTGCCAGGCCATGCCGTACGCGAAGTCCTCCAGCTCCTCGGGCGCGGCGGCGACGCGCACCTCCCGCTCCGGGACGTGGTCGACGAGGCGGCTCGGCAGGACCCCGATGAGCGGGGTGCCGGGCAGCGCGGCGATCGCCCCGGTGAAGAACGGGACCCGCAGTCCCGGCCGCGCCGTGACGCCGAGCGCCGCGAGCCGGGACTCCGCGAGCATCCGCTCGGCGCCCAGCACCACGACACTGGCGTGCGGGTAGGACGCGAGGTCCCGGACGGTGAGGCGGCCGGCCGTCAGCGGGTGATCGCGCGACAGGACGCAGACGAAGCGTTCGGTGAACAGCGGCTGCCAGCGCAGGGGCGCCGGCGGTGGCACGGGTGTGAGGACGAGGTCCGCGCGGCCGTGTTCGAGGTCGTCGAACGACTGCGGCGAGAGCCACGCGGCCTGCACGGAGATCTCCGGCGCCTGCCCGAACACCTCGCGGAACAGCCGGTTTCCCAGGACTACGGCCGCGTAGTCGGTGAGCTGCACGCGCACGACGTCGGTCACGGAGGCGGGCGAGAACTCGTCGCCCCGCACGATCGACCGCAGCCGCGGCATCACGAGCGCCAGCTCACGCTGGATCGTGCGCGCCCGCGGAGTCGGCTCGAAACCCCGGGCCGTGCGCACGAGCAGCTCGTCGCCGAACGTGGCGCGCAGGCGCGCGAGAGTGCGGCTCATCGCCGACTGGCTGAGGTGGATCCGCGCCGCCGCCCGCGTGAGGTGCCGTTCCTCCAGCAGGACCTCCAGGGCCTTCAGGAGGTTGAGGTCCGCGTTCTCGAGTTGCACGCCATGCATGTTAGACCTGAGCACCATGCAGTGGACGCTCGATCGGTCCGGGACGAAGGTGGTGGGGTGCAGCCCGAGAAGAGGACCGGAACGATGACGAAAACCGAACTGGCGACCGCACTCGACCGGCGCGCCGGCGCCCTCGGCGGACGGGCGGCGCTCGAAGCCGTCGCGGTCGAGCGGACGGTGGCCACCGGGTGGCGGCGGCACCCGGGGTGGGGGACCGATCCCGCGAAACCCGAGCTGGTCGCCGACTTCACCGCGACGCTGGAGCTCGACGTGGCCGGGCCGCGGTACCGGTGGGCGCACCAGGCGAAGACGTACCTGGTGCCGACGGAGCTGGACTACGTGGAGACCGGGAACGGCAGCCGCGGCCACGTGTCCGGTGTGGACTTCATGTTCGACACCCGGCCGGTGGACACGGACATTCCCTCCTGGCGGGTCGCCGCACGGTTGCGGCACTTCGACCTGTCCTCACCCCTGCGGCTGGTCCGCAAGATGCTGGCGCCCGGTGCCGACGTGACCGTCGAACAGGCCGGTGCGGACACCGTTATGACGCTGCGGGAGTTCGGCCGTCCGCCGGTCCGGCTCAGCGTGGCGGCGACGGGGCTGCCGGTGTCCGTGGAGGTGACTGAGGAGCACTCGCCGCTCGGCGACGCCGCGGTCCGGGTCGCGTTCGACGACTTCCGCCGGGTTTCGCGGGTGCTGCTGTCCTTCCGCGTGGACATCACGATCGGTGATCTCCACGTCCACAGCGAAACGCGGACGGAAGCGACCGTCGGCGAGTCCGCTGACGACGCGGTTTTCGGGTCAGGGGAAGGGAAAATCGTCGACTCGACCGTGGAGCAGGCGTCCTACGCGCTGAATTCGACCGAGTGGATCATGAACTACGTCTACTCCGGCGTGCGGTTCTACTTCGACCTGCAGACGACTCCCGTGACACCGGAACCGGTCGATCTCGCGCCCGGGGTGAAGCTGGTGATCGGGCCGAGCCACAACACCCTGGTCGTGGAGCTGCCGGACCGCCTGCTCGCCGTGGAATCGCCGCTGTACGACGACTACAGCCGCGCCGCGCTCGCCCAGGTGAAGCGCGCGTTCCCGGGCAAGCCCCTGCGTGAGCTCGTCTGCACGCACTTCCACTACGACCCCGTCGGTGGTGTGCGCGAGTTCGCGGCCGACGGTGACCTGACCGTCCACGTCGGAACGCCGTCGGTGGCGTTCTTCGAGCAGGTGCTGGCCGCACCGCACGAGGTCGACCCGGATCGCCTCGCCGCCGGGCCCGTGACGACGGCCGTGCACGGTATCGACGACACCCTGACCTACGACACGGCCGGCGGCGGGACCGTCGCGGTCCACCGGATCGTCAGCGACCACGCCGACGACATGGTGATCGTCCACGTGTCGTCGGGCAAACTGGTCTTCAACTCCGACCTCTGGAACCCCACCCCGGTTCCGCCGGCGCCGGGTGACCAGCGCGGCCGCCTGGCCACCCAGCTGTACGACACCATCCAGGCCCTGGGGCTGGACGTCGACACCGTCGTCGGCGGGCACCGCGGCAGCGACGGGACGACGTGGGCCCACGCGGCGCCCGTCGAGTACCTGAAGCGGGCGGCCGGGTACTGACGGAGTCCTTTGTAGACGGACGCGCCGGCGGGAACGGACAAATCGCCCGCCGGCGCAGGGGTTCAGCCGAAGTTCAACCGGTGGCCACCGGCGGGATCACCCGGGGCTCAACCGCGGCCGAAAGCCTGTCGGAGCTCCCACCGTGCCCGAAGCCGGAAGGATTCCGATGACCGACGCCCCGGAGAACGACAGAACCGGTCTCACCCGTCGCAGGTTGTTCGGCGCTGCCGCCGCCGGTGGCCTGGCCGCCGCCGCGTCCGTGCTGCCCCCGAACGTCCGCAGCGCGCTCGCGGCCCCGCCGCCGTCCGGCGGGCGCTTGCGCGACATCGAGCACGTCGTGCTGCTGATGCAGGAGAACCGCAGCTTCGACCACTACTTCGGCACGCTGTCCGGCGTGCGCGGCTTCGACGACCCGCACGCGCTGCGGCTGCCGGGCGGGCGTTCGGTGTTCCACCAGCCCGACCCCTCGCACCCGGACGGCTACCTGCTGCCGTACCGGCTGAACACGAAGATCACCGCGGCGCAGGCGATCCCGTCCACGAGCCACGCGTGGGGCGTGCAGCACCAGGCGTGGAACGACGGGAAGATGGACAACTGGCTGCCCGCCCACCTCGCGGCCGACGGCGCCACCAACGGTCCGTACACGATGGGCTACTTCACGCGCGAGGACATCCCGTTCCAGTACGCGCTGGCGGACGCGTTCACGATCTGCGACGCCTACCACTGCTCGGTCCTCGGCCCGACCTGGCCCAACCGCTACATGTGGCTGGCCGGCACCATCGACGCGGACGGCGAGTTCGGCGGCCCGTCGCTGGAGACGGGCAACGTGCCGGACGGGCACTTCACGTTCAAGACCTACCCCGAGCGCCTCACGGAAGCCGGGGTGAGCTGGAAGGTCTACCACTCGCCGGGCGGCGCGACCGGGCTCCCGCCGTTCAACGCGATCAAGGCCTACGCCGACGCGCAGCCGGGTTCGCCCCTCTACGAGCAGGCGATCAAGCCGTCGCCCCTCGGCCAGTTCGAGTACGACGCGCTGCACGACCAGCTGCCCACCGTCAGCTGGCTGCTGCCGCCGAGCGCCGCCGACGAGCACCCCGCCCACCTGCCGGCCGCGGGCGCCCAGTTCGTCGCCGGCAAGATCGACGCGATCGCCGCCAACCCGGACGTCTGGGCCAAGACGGTGTTCATCCTGTCCTACGACGAGAACGACGGCGTGTTCGACCACGTCCTGCCGCCCACCCCGCGCCCGGGCACGCCCGGCGAGTTCGTGTCCGGCACCTCGCCCAGCGGCGTCAAGGGCGGCGGCCTGCCGACGGGACTGGGTTACCGCGTGCCGTGCATCGTCGTCTCGCCGTGGACCGCCGGCGGCTGGGTGAGCTCGGAGCTGTTCGACCACACCTCGCAGCTGCGCTTGCTGGAGAAGGTGACCGGCGTCGCCGAGCCGAACATCAGCGACTGGCGCCGCCGCACCGTCGGCGACCTGACCTCGGTCTTCCGCTTCCACGACGCGACCAAACACGCGCCGGTCCTCCCCGACACGCAGGGCCAGTACACCCTGGCCCAGTACGAGGTCGCGCAGCTGCCGAAGCCGACCGCGCCCGCCGGTGGGCAGGAAGTGCCGCACCAGGAACGAGGTCACCGCCCGCAGGTGCGCTGACCCCCCGGGAGTCTCGGTCAGCCGGTGACGGTGTCGCCGTGCCGGTGGGCCACGCGCCACACCCCGTGCTCGCGGCGGTAGACCTGCGTCGCCCGCAGGGTGTAGGTGCGTGGCTCACCGTTCACGGACACCGTGGTGTGCTCGAAGCCCGTGGTGTAGGCCATGTCGCCGACGACATCGCAGGCCAGCACCTCGAAGCGGAAGTCCGTGCAGTCGGAGAAGGTCTCGCCCAGCGCCGTGAAGAGGCCGTCGACCTCCCGCCGCCCGCACGCATTGCGCCAGGCACCCAGCACGCTCACCGGCTCGGCCCGCGACCAGATCGCCCGCCGCGGCGCCGGATCTCCGTTGTGCAGCGCGAACTCCGCGTCGTGCAGCGTGGTCCCGACCCACGCCAGGAACTCGTCGCGATCGCTCATCGCCCCATCGTCCGCCGCCGCGGGCGGGAAAGCACCGGCCCGGATTTCACCCCGGGTCCCGACGTGGCCTCGGCCGGACGGCGGGAAGGCGCCGTCCGGCTTGGGGAAACGCACGCAGAAACATGTGTTGCCGGGCCAACTGAGTGAACCACGTTCGACGCCAAGCCCCGCCGCCAACCGGCGCGCCGTGGCCGACGGGCGAAGGGTTGCCGGTGCGGTTGTCCACGCGCCGGACAGTGAAATCGAGAGCCGACAAGGACGTTCCGCCGCTCCGGTACGTCGCTGGTGGGGGGAAGCGCCTAGCCCACGCCGGCTTCGGCAGGCGAGTGGGCCTCGCCCGACGCCCGACGTGGACTCGGCCGGATGGCGGGAAGGCGCCGTCCGGCCGAGGAGTCGGGGGGTGCTCAGTTGTAGAAGTGGATGTAGCGGAAGTCGCCCTTGTCGAGGTCGTGGACGAGGTAGTGGCCGTCGCCGGCCCAGTTGTAGTCCTCGACGGTGACGGTGGAGCCGTGGACGCTGTCGACGACGGCGACGTGGCCGTAGCGGCCCGCGTCGGTCTGGGCGATGGAGCCGGGGGTGGGCGTGTTGTCCACGCGGTAGCCGTGCGAGCGGGCGTTGTCGTCCCAATACTTGGCGTCGCCGTAGTTCGAGGCGCTCTCGCCGTGGCGGTCGATGGTGAACGCGGCCCAGGAGACGCACTCGCGGTTGTACATGTTCCAGTCGTCGACGACGGAGTCCTGCGGGATGTTGCGCCACTTCGCGGGGTAGTTGTCGCCGATGAGGTTGACCTTCGCCGATGGTGCGAGGGTGCCGAGCCGGGCGGCCATCGACATCGGGCGGGCAGCGGCGGTCGCGGTGGCAGGCGCCGCGGGAGCGGCCAGGGCCGGCACGGCGGCCGCCGCGCCGGTGGCCGTGAGGGCGGCTGCGGCGGCGAGGGTGGTCAGGGTCCGGGTGAGACGGCGCATGGCGGTGCCTTTCCGGGGAAACGGGGAACGGGAGGACCGGGAGAATGTTGTGGCGGACGGTAACCAGCGCCGCACCGCGCGTTCCAGACCGAAGTGGACGGCCGGGGTCCGGCGCCGAAGACCCGCAGGTCGACAGCTCGTGTTCACAGAATTGGCGTCACCACGTCCAGCACGCGCCGTGGATGCCGGGCCGCGCGTCGCGGATGGCGAACGTGACGGCGTGGGTCGTGCCGACCCGCAGCGGATCGCCGGTGCGGCGGGGCCCGTCGGGGCCGCGGCGCTCGAACGAACGGACCTGCCGCGGCAGCCGCAGGCCGAACTGCACCTGGCACACGTACTCGCGCACCGGCCGCGTGAAGCGCCGCCCGTACTCCTGCGTCGGCGTGCCGGGCGGCAGCACGATCTCGTACTCGACGGCCGTGACCTCACCGGCCGCGAGCACCCGGTCGAGCAGCAGCTCGCCGGCCGTCATCCCGGTCTCGCGGTCCACCCGCACGCGCCCGACGCGCGCGAACCGCACACCCTGGTACCGCGGTTCGGCGGGCAGCGGGCCGTCGGCCTGGTGGTAGGTCATCATGCGGTCGACGCCGTCCATGGTGGCCTCCGCGACGAGCCGAACGTGCAGGGCGCGCTCGCACCCGTCGTCGTCGACGGCCACGCGGTCGTGCACCGACCAGAACGCGAGCTGCCCGTCCGGTGGCGGTTTGAGGTCCACAGTGAGCGGCCTCAGATCCGGCCACAGCCGGCGGCGCTTCACGCGGTCGGGCGGGTGGCCGAGCCAGCGCCCGCGCGGCGCTCGCGGGCCGAGCAGCGACGTGAGCGACCCGGGGGAGAGCTCCAGCACCGCTTCGAGCTGCGTCACGGCGTTCAGCGACGTTTCGCGCTCGGGCCGGGACCGGCCGCGGCGCCAGTAGGACAGGGCGGAGCGCGAGAGCGTCACGCCTCGGGTGGCGAGGTGGTGGCGGACCCGGTCGAGGGAGAGCCCGGAGTCTTCGATCGCGGCGTCGAGCGTGACCGCGAACGAGCCGGGGTGCTGCGCAGACACGCCCCCAGCATGATCAACACCCCGGTCATGGGGAACCGACGAAAGTCGGGGTCACCGCCCGTGACCCGTCGCGCGGTCTCAACCTTTCGGCCGTCCCACCCGTTGGACCCGGAGGAAATGTCGCCGGAGAGCTGGGGAAGTGCGTGGCGCAGGACGAGACGCGGGCGCGGGAGCCGCTGCGCGCGTCGTGGAAACCGTTGCAGGAGCGCAGATCCGCGAAAAGGAAGAAGGGTTTCCTGCGCACGTACGGCTGGCGCCTCTACGCGCTGCCGGTCATGGTCGTGCTCACCGTGCTGGTGCTGGTGAACACCGCCGCCACCTCGGTCCCGTCGACGGCGGCGCAACAGCCCGCGCCGGCAGCGGCGCCCGCCCGCGTGGAGTCCTCCGTGGACTTCGCCGAGCCGGGTGTTCCCGAGAACCCGGCGAAACCGGCCGATCCGAACGTGCCCACCGCCGACCTGCCTGCCGGCGGGCCGTACACGCAGACCGGCCAGGGCAGGTGGCACGTGATCCCCGGCTCCGGGCCGAAGATCGGCACCGGTCGCCTCTACCGCTACACCGTCGAGGTCGAGGACGGCATCGACCCGGCGAGCTACGCCGGTGACGACAGCTTCGCCGCCGCCGTACAGGGCATCCTGTCCGACCTGAAGAGCTGGACCGCCGACGGCAAAGTCGCGCTGCAGCGTGTGGACGCGAGCGATCCGCACCCCGACTTCCGCGTCAGCCTCTCCACCCCGGACACCACGCACCGCGCCGACGCCTGCGGGTTTTCCATCACCTACGAGGCTTCCTGCTTCCGGCGCAGCATGCACCGCGTGCTGATCAACCTTTCCCGCTGGGTCCGCGGCGCGAAGGCCTACGGCGCGAACACGACCGCCTACCGGCAATACGCGATCAACCACGAGGTCGGCCACGCGCTGGGTCACTCCCACGTCGGCTGCGGCGGCACCGGCCGGCCGGCGCCCGTGATGATGCAGCAGACCTTCGGCGTCGCCGACGACTACGTCGCCCGCCTCAACAACGTCCCGGGCGGCGACCAGGGTGCCGTACCGGCCGACCACCGCGTGTGCGTGACGAACTCCTGGCCCTTCCCCGACGGCCGCTGATCTGTATAACGCCCTATACGGCGGCCGATGAGTGCAGAGATCCAGCGCGGCACCCGGAAAGATCAAGCGAGGACGGCGACCGCCACCTTCGCGAGCCGCTCCGGATCCGCGATCACTTCGTACGCGGCAATACGCCCGGCCGTCACCGTCACCTTGAGCACGCCCGTCAGCCGGCCGTACGGCGCCAGCACCAGCCCGACCGTGCCGTCCACCAGGGCCGGCTCCGCGCGCCGCGCGCGGTCGGCGAACGCGGTGGTGCCGCGCGCAACGGCGTCGGCCCCGCGGAGGACGGCCGCCGCGCCCGGCGGCAACGCGGCCGCGTCGGCGTGCCGGACGACATCGGGGGCCAGCAGTTCGAGCAGGGCGGCCAGATCGCCGCCGCGGGCCGCGGCCAGGAACGCCTCCACGACCTGCCGGTGCGCCGCGAGGTCGGCGCTAATCGCGGGCGTGCCGCGCACCCGCAGCCGCGCGCGGCTGGCGAGCTTCTTCGCCGTCGCGGGCGTGCGGTCCAGGATCGGGCCGACGGCGTCGAACGGCACCGAGAACAAGTCGTGCAGCACGAACGCCACGCGCTCGGCGGGCGCGAGCGTCGCCAGCACCACGAGCAGCGCCCGGCCGACCTCGTCGGCGAGCGCGACGTCCGCTTCGGGCCCCGCCACGCCGCGGTCCGGGACCTGGTCGAACGGCGTCTCCCGCCGCGCGCGCAGCACGTCGAGGCAGATCCGCGAGACGACGGTGGTCAGCCAGGCCGCCAAGTTGTCGACTTCGGACGCCGACGCCAGCCGCAGCCAGGACTCCTGCACGGCGTCCTCGGCTTCGGCCGCCGAACCGAGCATCCGCCGGGCGAGCGCGCGCAGCCGGGGCCGTTCCGCTTCGAACCGGGCCGCGAGGGTTTCGCGCATCGGTCACCTTTCCTCTTCGTGGTGCGTCGGGGTGGGTGAGTGAGACCGACCCGCTGGACCTGAGGAGAGGAACCGGATGACCGACATGCTAGCGCCCCTGCTGCGCATCGACTCGAGCGCCGACGGCGCGGAGTCCGTGACGCGGCGGCTGACCTCGCTGTTCGTGCGGCACTGGCGGGGCGAGGTGCGCCACCGCGACCTGGCCGCCGACCCGGTGCCACCGATCCGCGAGCCCTACGCCCGCCTCGGCCGCCGCGTCGAACGCCGGGGGACCGTGCCGCCGGCCGACATCTCCGCGCTGGCCGTCGACGAAGCCGAACGCCGCGAGTGGGCCCTGACCCTTCCGCTGGTCACGGAGCTGCGCGAAGCCGGGACCGTGCTGCTGGGCGTGCCGATGTACAACTTCTCCGTCCCCGCCGCGCTGAAGGCGTGGATCGACCGCGTGACGTTCCCCGGCGTGTTCGCGAACGCCTTGGGTGACACCAGGTTCGTGGTGATCACCGCGCGCGGCGGCGCGTATGGCCCGGGCACTCCGCGCGAAGGCTTCGACTTCCAGGAGCCCTACCTGCGCGCGTACCTCACGAACTTGGGTGTCCGTCCCGACAACCTGGCGTTCGTGCACGCGGAGCTGACGCGCGTGGGCGACATCCCGGCGCTGGCCGGGCTGGAGGAGCTCGCGGAGAAATCCCTGGCCCAGGCCGAAGAGCGCATTCTCGAGCTGGTCGCATGACAGCGCTCACCCGAAAACGCGGGGCGCCCGCGGAAAAACTCCCGCGAGCGCCCCGGCACTCACCTCACGTCAGATCCGAACACTTCAGCGCGTCCGGATCTTTCGCTCCGCCAGGCGACCACCTCACGTTCGCGAACGACGCCGAGAACGGCCCGTCGGTGTAGACCAGGAACGGCGTGTTGACGTTCTCGAAGTCGAGCCCGTTCGCGAAGCACGACAGCGGGATCTTCACCGTCGACTTCTGGCCCGACGGCAGGTCCGTGAACAGCTTCGTGGCGTTGACCTCCGAGAAGCACGGGTAGACGCAGTGCATGCTCACCACGGTCCGGTTCACCGGTGGCGAGTTCACGATCACGTCGAACTCGAGCGCCCCGTCCGCGTTGGGGTATCCGCGCAGGTCGCTGGTCGCGGGGCTCTGCAGGTACAGCTGCGCCGCACCCGTGCCGGTCCACGTCGTCTTGAGGCCGTCGGCCTGCACGTTGACGTCGGCCGGGGTCACGGTGATCTCCGGGTGCTCCGCGGTGCCGTCGGGGCCGATCTCGGTGCCGCCCCAGTTCGAGGCCGAACCGATGTAGCTCTTGTACGGCGCGATGTCCGTGCGGTCGAAGATCGACAGGTCCTCGGTCGCGGTGCCCCCGCCGCCGGTCGACCCGCAGGTCGTCGGGCCCTCGGTCTCGTCGAGCTTGGCCACGGTGGCGCGCTGGCCGGTCTTGAGGCCGTAGCCCAGCGCGAACAGCGGGTCGTAGTCCGGGCTCCACGGGTTGAGCGGCGTCTGGCACGCGCTCTTCGGCCACGAGTAGGACAGCTTGCCCTGGTACCCCGTGCCGTCCTTGCCCTTGACCATCATGTCCGCGACGCCGCCGCCCTCGGTGCCGGGCAGCCAGGCCGCCACGAACGCGTCGGAACGGTTGATCTCCTTGTTCAGGTACAGCGGACGGCCGCCGACGTACGCGGTGACGACCGGGACGCCCTTGCCGCTCACCTTGTCGAGCACGGCGAGGTCCTCGGGGTAGAGCTTCGCGGCTTCCAGCGACTTGCGCTGCAGGTCGCCCACGCCCTCGGCGTACGGCGTCTCGCCGATCACGGCGATCACGGCGTCGTAGCCGGCCGGGTCGACGTCGCCCTTCTCGCTGTAGGTCACGTTGGCGTCGCCGAGGTCTTCCTTGAGCCCGCCCAGGATCGAGGTGGCGTTGGGGAAGTCGGCGTTGGTGTTGCCCGTGCCCTGCCACGACAGGGTCCAGCCGCCGGTCTGGTTCTGGATGCTGTCGGCGCTCTTGCCGACCACCAGGACCTTCGACTTCGGCTTGAGCGGCAGCACGTTGCCGTTGTTCTTCAGCAGCGTCTGCGACTCGCGCACGGCGTCGCGGGCGAGCCACTTGTCCGTGAGCGCCTCGTCGGAGTTGGCGTACGAGCGGTCCGACGGCTTCTGCTCGTCGAGGATCCCGGCGCGCAGCTTCACGCGCAGGATGCGGGTCACGGCGTCGTCGATGCGGGCCATCGGGATCTGCCCGTCGTTGACCTGCGCGACGGTGTTGGTGATGAACGCCTTCCAGTCGGCGGGCACCATCACGAGGTCGACGCCGGCGTTGATCGCCTGCGGGCAGCTCGCGTTGGTGCAGCCGGGGACCTGGCCGATGCCGTTCCAGTCGGACACGACGAGGCCGTCGAAGCCCATCTTGCCCTTGAGGATCTGGTTCAGCGCCTTGTCGCTGCCGGTCAGCTTGCCCTCGTTGATGCCGAGGTCGGCGTTGGTCCAGCTGTTGAACGACACCATCACGGTCTGGGTGCCGGCGGCGAGCGCGCCGTAGTAGCCCTGGCCGTGGATGTTGATCATGTCGGCCTCGGACGAGGGGTTCACGCCCTGGTCCTGGCCCTTGATCGTGCCGCCGTCGCCGATGTAGTGCTTGGCGGTGGCGATCACGCCGTTGTAGGTGATGCGCTTGGTGGCGCCGTCCTGCAGGCCGTTGATGGCCTCGTAGCCGTAGGCGCGGGTGATGCGCGGGTCTTCGGAGAAGCCCTCGTATGTGCGCCCCCAGCGGTCGTCCTGCACCACGGCGAGCGTGGGCGCGAACGCCCAGTCCTGGCCCGTGGCGCGGATCTGGCGGGCGGTGGCGTTCTCGACGTCGCGCACCAGGCAGGAGTCGTGGGCGGCGCCGAGCGCGATGTTCTGCGGGAAGACGGTGGCGCCGTAGACGTTGTTGTTGCCGTGCACGGCGTCGATGCCCCAGATCACGGGGATCTTCGTGCGGCTGGTCTTCGACGCGCTCCAGTAGGCGTCGGCGAGGTTCAGCCAGTCCTGCTGGGTGGCGTGCTTGTTGCCGCCGGGCCACGAGCCGCCGCCGTTGAGTACCGAGCCGATGGCGTACTGCTTGACCTCGGCGGGGGTGATCGCGTTGATCTCGGGCTGCGTCATCTGCCCGACCTTCTCCTCCAGCGTCATGCCGGAGAGGATCTTCGCGATGCGCGCCTCGTCTTGCGGGTTCTTCTGCATCTTGCTGTCGACCTTCGGCCAGTCCGAAAGCGTCGGCAGGGTGTTCTCGATGCGGGCGCAGCCGTTCTTGTCGAGCGCGGGCTGCCCGATCTCGGGCTGCGCCGCGGCCGGGGCGGCCGGTGCGGCGGGTGCGGGCGCCGCGTTCGCGACGCCGCCCAGCAGGGTGAGGCTCGCGAGTGCGGCGAACGTGGTCCTTCGGGCCCGGGACCACCCGGGGGATCTTCTGGCCATCGACAGTCCGTTCTGCAGAGGGCGGCGGGGACGGGCCCAAAGCGGGCCTTGGCGATCCTGACCGGACAAAGAGGATGGCGTCAAGAGGTCCGGACCCTACGGAAGTCCGTTATTTCTCGACTCGAATTAAGGCGTGATCGCACGGGGGTCACGGATGGACCAGACCAGTGCGCGCCGCGGGCAGACCCGGGTGGCCGCGAAGGCAGACTTCGCCGGATCGTCAGCGGATCGCGTCGGTGGGGAGTACTGCGTGCACACCCCAGGTCTGGTTGGCGACCTGGGTGACGCGCAGGTCGACCACCGGGCTCGCCAGCGCCAGCGCGGTGGGGCGGTCGAGGTCGTGGAGCGTCTGCAGCCACGTGAGCATCGCGCCGAGCGCCTCGGCGGTGGCCTCGTTGAGGTCGGTGTGGAAGCCGAACGTGACGCGCCCGGCCGGGGTCTCGGCGTGGATGCCGGGCACGGGCCGGTCGGTGGTGAGGTCGAGCGTGAGCTCGGTGGTCATCGGGCACTCGATCGCCGTGCCGCCGACCTCGCCGTCGCCCTGGGCCGCGTGCCCGTCGCCGGCGAGCAGGTGCGCGCCGGGGACCGTCACGGGCAGGTACAGCGTCGAGCCGGCCACGAGCTCGCGGCAGTCGATGTTGCCGCCGCCTTCCGGGCGTGGCGGCACGGTGGAGTGGTCGCCCGGCTCGGCCGGCGGCAGGCCGATCACGCCGAGGAACGGTGCCAGCGCCACGGTCTGGCCGCGGTCGTTGGTGCCGGTGCGCTCGCCGGCGTCGAGCTCCCACAGCAGCCGTCCGGGCGGGCCGCCGGCGACGCCGAGCTTGCGCGTGAGCCAGTTGTCCTTCGACGCCGACACGGTCCAACCCCAGTCGCCGGGCCGCAGGTCGTCCAGGTGCACGGCGAGCACGGTGCCCGGCTCCGCGCCGCGCACGGCGATCGGGCCGGTGAGGCAGTGGCCGCGACTCGGGTCGATCATCCGCGGCCGCTGCTCGCCGGGTGTGCGCTGGCGTTCCAGGAATCCGTGGCAGTCCAGCGATCCGACCACGATCGTGTCCCCCGGGTCGACGGTCAGGACGGGCTCGGTGTCCCGGTTGAAGACGTCGATCGTGGTTTCGCGGGTCGGATCGAGGTGGTGCCGGGCCATGTGCGCGCTCCCTGGGGTCGGTGCTCGCCCCGGATCGTCGCACGGACACTCGTCCGCCGGCGCCGCCGAGTGAGAAATGCCGCCAGGCGGCCGAGGCGTTCGTCGGCTTCGCGGTGGTCGCGGCGCGTCTGGTGGTCGAGCTGCCAGGCCAGGTTCGGAGTGATCACGGTGCGCTCCCTCTTCGTCGGTCGTCAGGGGGACGACTCACGGGAGAGCGCGAAACAGACACCTCTTCGCTATCCGGTTCGACCGGCCCGTTCCACGACGGCGCCGGCGACCACCGACGCGAACACGCTCAGCGCCACGATCAGCTCTGCCCACAGGAACGCGGTGTAGTCCAGCAGCGTCCCGATCGGCGGCGAGCCCGGGGCGGCGTTGCGGAACGACGCCAGCGCGAACAGCGACGCGGCCATGAACCCGAACGCCGGCCACACCAGCCCGCGGCGGCGCGCGATGAGGTGGCGCGCCCCGAGCGCCACCGCGACGGCGATCGCCCACATCGCGAACATCATGAACAGCGCGAACACGAGCACGCTGGTCGCGCGGGTGAGGCGGATGTCGAGTCCGCCGGAGCTGTCGGAGCCGGTCACCGCGAGCCCGAACAGGCTGTCGACCTTGTCCACGGTCAGCAGCACCGGCACCGGCTTCCCGTCCTGCACGGCGGCGAACTGGATGTGGCTCTCGTAGCCGTCGAACGGGTAGTCGGTGATCGCGCCGCCCGTCAGCGCGATCGGCAGGTCGGCGCTCGCGATCCGCTCGTGGGCGGGGAACGTCTGGTCGCCGCGCAGGCTCGAGGAGTTCAGCAACGTGAGGTCGCTCGCCGGCGCGAACCCGTCGTCCTCGCCCAGCCGCCCGCGCGGCACCACGAGCACCCGCAACGTCACCTCCCGCGCGACCGCGTCGACCTTCTGCACGGTGGCGTTCACGTCGATCCGGTCGGGCTCCTCGGTGCCGATGGAGTGCCACGTGTCCCCGGCCGTGCGCTCGGCCGCGTGCACCCACACCCCGGCCCCCGCCGCGATCCCGATGCCCACCAGCACGCCCGCGGCCCAGGCCACGCCCTTCCACCTCATGGCGGTGATGGTGACACCACCGGTGCCGGCCCGCCCCTCCGCTCACGCAGGCGGGTGACTGGTCGTTGCGCATGATGTGCTGCATGACGCGGTGGATTCGCTACCCCTGGAGCGACGAAGACCTGATCGGTTTCATCGAATTCGGCGACGACGGCTGGGCGATCCGGCACGTCGAGCTCCAAGGTCCTGACCGGCGGCCGGTGACAGCGGCGTCTCTCGACGAGGTGCTGCACATCCGCGACCACGGCGATCTCGGTGACATGCAGGCGTACGAGCGCCAGTACGGCGTTCTGGCCGAGGGGGACGTACGGGGCTGGGGCGAGGCAGATCAGGTCGTCGAGATCTCCGGTGCCGAGTTCGAACGAGTGTGGGTGCCTGCTCGTCGTGCCCTGGACCAGGCCGGCCCCTCCGCTCACGTAGGCGGGTGACCCCGGACGACAGGGGAGACGAACCGGTTCGTATCCTCACCGCATGGCGTTCTTCTCAGTGACCCGCCACGGGCGGTGGACGTTCGTCGGGCCGGGCGGCGAGCCGTTCGTGTCGATCGGGGTCGCGCACGCGCACGACACGAACCTCCGATACGCGCACAACCGGGACATCTGGCGCACGCGCTACGGCGGCTCGCGCGAGAAGTGGCTTCGCGACGGTCTGGGCGCGGACCTGCGCGCCTGGGGGTTCACGACGGTGGGTTCGACGGCGGAGTACATCAGCGGCACCGGGCTCGGCGTGACCGGCACGGTCGTCGATCTGGGGCACGCCGAGGACCTGCCGGGCGCGGACGTCGCGCAGGCCGGGTTGCCGTACGTGCAGGCGTTGCGGGTCGCGGAGATCGAGTCGTGGAACGGGCATCCGGCCTACCGTGACCCGCGCTCGCCCGCGTTCGCGGAGCACTGCGACCACCTGGCGCGCACGCTGTGCCGGCCGGAGGACCCGTTGCTGCTCGGGTACTTCCTCGTCGACGGGCCGGCCTGGGCCCGCCACCCGACGGGCGCGGGCTGGCCCGGCCCGCTCGCCGAAACCGCGGAGGCCTACTACGCCACCGCCACCGCGGCGATCCGCCGCTACGACCCGGACCACCTCATCCTCGGCGACCGTTTCGGCACGAAAGCCGGCGCACCGGACGAAGTTCTCGACGCGGCCGCGAAGCACGTCGCTGTCCTGTCCGTGCAGACCTTCCCCGGCCCGGGCGCGCTCGACACGGCGCTGGAGACGCTCGACCGCTGGCACCGCAGGACCGGCCTGCCGGTGCTCGTCGCCGACACCGGCAACTGGTGCCCGACCCGCCTGAGCCCGCACCGCACCGGCAGCATGCGCGACCAGGCCGACCGCGCCGCCGGGTACGTCCGCACCGCGGAGGCGTTCGCCGCGCTGGACTGGTGCCTGGGCTGGCACTGGTGCGCCTACGTCGAGAACCCCCAGCGCGGCTGGGGCCTCAAGGATCCGTGGGACGAACCGTACGAAGACCTCGTCGGCCCCATCGCCGAGGTCAACCGGCGCGTGGCCGCCACCTGGGCGGTGCGCGGTGCCTGACGCCACCCGCCGCAACCCCCAGACCCACCGCGCGATCCTCGACGCCGCCTGGGACCTCACCGCCGCCGGCGGCTGGGCCGCGGTCAGCGTCGACGCCATCGCCGCGCGCGCCGGCGTCGGCAAGCGCACCGTGTACCGCTGGTGGCCCAGCAAGGCCGCGGTGGTGCTCGAAGCCTTCCTCGACCACGCCCGCGCCAACCCCGTCACCACGCGCGCCACCACCGCCGAAGGCCTGCTGCGCGCCCACGCGCGCCACTTCGCCGACCTCTACGTGGACACGGTGCTGGGCCGCGTCTTCACCGGGCTGCTCGGCGCCGCGCAACAGGACCCCGACCTTGCCGCCCGCCTCGACGAGCACTGGTTCGAGCCCCGCCGCGCCCCTGTGCGCACCGCGGTGCGCGAGGTCGTCGGCCCTGACGTCGACGTGGAGCTGCTGCTGGACTTGGTCTTCGCGCCCCTGCACTACCGCCTCCTCACCGGCCGCCGCCCGCTCGACCACAGCTACGCGGACGCCGTCGTGACCTCGGTCGTGCGCGGGGTACTAGGTTGACGATCGAGAGCCAGCAAGCTGATCGACAGGAGTGACATGCGCAAGGAGAAGGTGGACGTCCCGGCCGCAGACGGGGTCGCCGACTCGTACCTGGTCGTTCCGGACGGCGGGCCGCACCCCGGGGTGCTGCTGTTCATCGACGCGTTCGGGTTGCGGCCGCGGATCGAGGAGATGGCGGAGCGCATCGCGGAGGCCGGTTACGCCGTGCTCGCCCCGAACCTGCTCTACCGCGGCGGCCGGGCGCCGCAGATCGACGTGGCGGAACTGGGCGATCCGGACAAGCGGGGCGAGATCTTCGGCAAGATCATGCCGCAGATCCAGGCCCTGGGCACGGACAACGCGATCCAGCGTGACGCGGAGAAGTACCTCGACTTCTTCGCGGCGCAGGAAGGGGTCGCCCAGGGCCCGGTCGTGATCACGGGCTACTGCATGGGCGGCACCAACGCCCTGCGCGTGATCGAGGCGTTCCCCGAGCGCGTCAAGGCGATCGCCGCGTTCCACGCGGGCGGGGTGGTCACGGACGCGACCGACAGCGCCCACCTGGGCGTCGGCTCGATCACCGGCGAGGTGTACTTCGGGCACGCCGACCAGGACCACTCGATGTCGGCCGAGCAGATCAAGACGCTGGAGGCCGCGCTCGACGAGGCCGGGGTCACCTACCGCTCGGAGGTCTACGAGGGCGCGACCCACGGGTACACCATGACCGACACGGCGGCTTACGACGAGGCCGGCGAGAAGCGGCACTGGGAGAACCTGTTCGCGCTGCTGGAACGCGTGAAGTGACCCACCGGCGGGGCGGCTCTCGAACAGAGAAGCCGCCCCGCCGCCGGTCAGTCCCGGCTGCGGTGGAAGATCATCCGGTACGCGACGAGGATGATCAGAGCGCCGAGGATGGCCAGGCCCCACGTGCGCAGGTCGAAAAACGTGCCGAGCTGCACGTGGAAGAGCGTCTTGCCGACCCAGCCGCCCACGAACGCGCCGCCGATGCCGAGCAGGATCGTGATGATGCAGCCGCCGGGGTCCTTGCCCGGCATGAGCGCCTTCGCGATCAGCCCCGCGATCAGGCCCAGCACGATCCAGCTGATGATTCCCATGACTGTCCTCCCGGCCGCGGTGCGGCGTCGAGCTCCGGCGCTAACCGCGCGTTCTTGAGCGCACAGGATGGCAGGCACCCGAACGGGTGGCGCGGCGAGCGGACCGGACGTGACCTGGATCTCATCGGACCGCGGGATCGGGAGTATCCACAATGGACCTGCGGCCCGCTCGATCGGCGGGGGGTGCGGACATCTGGGACCGTGGAGGTACAGACCCCGTCCGATCCCACGTACGCGCCGAACAGAGGAGCGGTCCATGGCCCAGCCCGCACCGGTCACCAAGAATCCCGACAAAGGATATCTGGCCGTGCTCGGCTGGAGTCTCAACGCGGTCGAGGCGCTCGACCGCTTCGACCGCCGTTACGTGGTCGTCGCGCCCGACTGGGCCGAGGAGTACTGCGCCGAGCACGACATCCCGTACCTGCCGTGGAACTTCGAGAGACTCAACGACCGGTCGATGGAGATCGCCGAAACCCTGAAGCAGGAGGGGGTCGACGTCGCCATCCCGCTGTTCGAGGAGACGGTGGAGTGGGCCGGCGCGATCAACTCCGTGCTGATGGACAACCCGCGCCTGTTCGGTCAGGCGATGTTGTTGCGGGACAAGGCTTTGATGAAACGCCGCGCGCAGCTGGGCGGGATCCGCGTCGGCATCTTCGAAGAGGCCCACGCGCGTGACGACGTGGTGCGGTTCCTCAAGCGCGTCAACCAGACGCTGCTCAAGCTCGACGGCGACCCCAACGACCCGATCCACCTCAAGGCGTTCGACAAGGCCGGCTGCCTGGGCCACCGCGTGATCCGCACCCCCGACGAGATCGACATGATCCCGGAGGAGGAGTTCCCCGTCCTCATGGAATCCCACCTCGACGGCTGGGAGTTCGCCGTGGAGGCGTGGATCCACGGCGGGAAGATCAAGTTCCTCAACATCTCCGAGTACGTCACGCTCGGGTACTCGGTGTTCGTGCCCGCGACGCCGGAGCTGGAGCGCTACCGGCCGCAGATCACCGCGCAGATCGAGAAGCTCGTGAAGACCTTCGACATCGAGTTCGGGTTCGTGCACCCCGAGTACTTCGTGACCAGCGACGGCGAGATGTACTTCGGCGAAGTCGCCTACCGCCCGCCGGGTTTCAAGGTGTTCGAGCTGCTCGAACGCGCCTACGGCTTCAACGCCTACCAGGCGCTGGCGCTCGCGTTCGACCCGAAGACGACCGAGGAGGAGATCGACGCGTTCTTCCCGCGCGAGGTCGTCGACGCGACCGGTGTCGCCGGCTGCTTCGGGGTCTACCCTCGGCGGCGGGTCGTCAGCGAGCTGCGGATCCCGGAAGAGACCGAAGACGACGACTACTACGAGTCCCACGACCTGTCGGCACCGCTGGAGGAGACGGTGACCAAGCGGACCGCGTTCGGCACCCACTGGGGACTGCTGTACTTCTTCGGTGACGACGCCTACCGGATGCGCGAAACGCTGAAGAAGCAGGAAGAGCTCGACTTCTACGTCTGAGAACCAGGCGGGAGAGCCGACCGGGGTAACACCAGTGAATCCGAACGCCGACAGCACGGGCGGTACCACCCTCGCCAAACGGGTGGCTTCGCTCGACGACGCCGTCCAGGCCATGGCCGAGACGCGCGATTTCGGCAAGCACGCCAAGCTGCGGCGGGTGCTGGAGGCCCTGCGGCGCGTGCTGCTGCAGCCCGGCGGGGCTGCCGCCGTCCAGGCCCGCGCGCGGGCGCTGGACGAAGCCGGGCTTTACCTGGGCACCGACTGGGCCTCGCCGGAGATCCTGTTGCCGGCTCTGGTCGGCGCCGGGCTGCACAGCGGCGAAGCGGACACGGTCGTGATCGAGGCGGCGAGCGAGCTGCGCATGCTCGCCGTCGCGCTGGGGGAGTACGAGCACCCGACGCTGTCCGCGGAGGACGCCCGCGGGTTCCTGTCGCAGGTCCTGGCGATGAACCTGGAGCTGCTGTTCACCCCGCCCACCGAGGCCGAGCGGGCGCACGAGGGCCGGACCGCGCAGCTCATCCGCGCGCTGTTCCGCCACCTCGCCGACGGGATCGGCTACGCCAGCGTGCTCGACAAGCTCGTCGAGGAGATCTGGCGGATCCTGCGCCAGCGCCCGATCCAGGTCGAGCAGGTGCAGTCGCTGATCACGCGGATCTCCGTCTACCGCGGGGATCCCGAGGTGGACCTGGGCCCGAACTCCGGGCAGGGGCTCGACCGGCTCATCACGAGCCTGTTCGGCACCACCGAGGCGTGCCGCGAGGACCCGGGCTTCGAGGTCTTCCGCGCGCGGCTGGAGGCGATGGACGCCGGCGGCCTGCAGTACGAGGCGTCCGGCTTCGCGCGGGCGATGCACGACACCGGGCTCGTTTCGCCGTACCACGCCGAGTTGCTGCGGTTCGTGCGCAACGAGGGCGACTACCTCGTCGCGGAGGCGCTCGGGCTGTCCGACACCGGGCGCAACTGCCTGCTGCGCTACCGCGATCTGGTGCACCAGCTCATCGAGGAGGCCGTGCACCCGGAGACCGCGCAGTGCGTCTACGGTCTCGCGCTGCTGCTCGACCGCGGCATCCTGCACGAGCCGCCCGTGGTGCCCGCGTTGTGGCGCCAGCTGGCGCTCACCCTCGGCCCGGTCGCGCGCGAGCGGCTCACGGCCGTGTTCGGCCCCGCGCCCGACGCGAAGGCGCGCCTGACCGCCGGCGTGCTGTCGATGCTCGGGCTGCCGCTCGGCGTCGGGCAGGGCGACAACCCGACCTGCCA
Source organism: Amycolatopsis sp. NPDC001319 (assembly GCF_042896185.1). Lineage (NCBI taxonomy): Bacteria > Bacillati > Actinomycetota > Actinomycetes > Pseudonocardiales > Pseudonocardiaceae > Amycolatopsis > Amycolatopsis sp. NPDC001319. Next base: position 299,635 of record NZ_JBIAWY010000002.1, read on the forward strand.
GTCGGCCCGCGCGCTGTCGATGTGGGCGGGCAACGACCCGGACTACCTGCTGCAGATGGTCGTGTGGGCGGCGCGCGACGACGAGATCACCATGCACTTCGAGGGCCAGCCGATCTCGTCGCGTGAAAGCGAGGGCGGCGTCGCGCGCAAGCTGCCCGTGGACCTCGACCCGGTGTCGCTGCTCGTGGTGCCCCACCTCGACCGCATCTACGCCGAGATGGGCCGGCGCTGCGTCGACCGCCCCGGTGACCCGCACCGCTGGGTCAACCCCGAGTTCCACGGCTGGTGGGCGTTCCGCGGCTTCCGCATCAACGTCGACGTCGCCACCGGGAACCTCATCGACCTCGACGAGTTCCTGCGGGCCTTCCACGCCAGCTACCACCCGGCCTACAACGGCGACCAGCCGCTGATCCACCCGCAGCCGGCCGGCGTCGCCGTCACCGACAGCGCCGCGCGCTACGTCGGCTGGCACGCGATCACGATCCTGCGCGTCGCGCCCGACCCGCAGGACGTGATGCGCGTGTACTTCTTCAACCCCAACAACGATAGCGGCCAGGACTGGGGCGACGGCGTGGTCGTCTCCACCGCCGGCAACGGCGAACGCTTCGGCGAGGCGTCGCTGCCGTTCGACCAGTTCGCCTCGCGGCTCTACCTCTTCCACGTCGACCCGCTCGAACACGGCGAGCCGGAGAAAGTGCCGGCCGAGGTCGTCGAGCGCATCGGCGGGTACATCGAACGCAGCTGGGGCGCCGACCGGCTGCCGGCGGGGAGCTTCCAGGCCGCGCCGCCGCCGCACTGAGCCGCCGCCCGCGTGGCATCATGGACAGGCGGAACAGTGTTCCGTTCAGGTCGATGAGGAGAGCTGTGGTGAACGAGGAGCCCGTCGCGCGGACGAAGCGGGCGGACGCGCGGCGCAACGAGGAGTCGCTGCTGGCCGCGGCGGCCGCGGTGTTCGTCGCGTCCGGGGTCGACGCGCCGGTGCGCGACATCGCGGCGAAGGCCGGGGTCGGGATGGGCACGATCTACCGCCACTTCCCGACGCGGGCGGAGCTGATCGTCGCCGTGTACCGGCACCAGATCGAGGCGTGCGCGGAGGCCGGGCCGCGGCTGCTCGAGAGCGGCCCGACGCCGCACGCCGCGCTGGGGCGCTGGATCGAGCTGTTCGTCGACTTCCTGGTGACCAAGCACGGGCTCGCCGGCGCCATGCAGTCCGACCAGGCCGGGTTCGAGGCGCTGCACTCGTTGTTCCTCGACCGCCTGATGCCGGTGTGCGCGCAGCTGCTCACCGCGGCGGCCGAGGCCGGGGAGATCCGCGGCGACGTCGAGGCCTACGAGCTGATGCGCGGCGTCGGCAATCTGTGCATCGGCGCGGAGAACGACGACCGCTACGACGCGCGCCGCCTGGTGTCGCTGCTGGTCGCGGGACTGCACACGTAATCCCGCGCCGTCGGCTGGACCGGCCCGGCGCCCGGCGCTACGCTCCGCGTGGCCCGAGTCCGGCCGATGCGGAAAGGTGCAGATGACTGCGTCGACGACGATCCCGCACCGGGAGAAGCTGCTGCGCGAGGGCATGCGCCGGCTCTACGTCCACGGCTTCCACGGCACCACGATCGACGCGATCCTCGAGGGCGCCGGGGTGCCGAAGGGCTCGTTCTACCACCACTTCGGCTCGAAGGAAGGCTTCGCGAAGCAGGTGCTCGCGCGGTACGTGCAGTTCCAGCTCGACCAGCTCGGCGAGTGGAGCGGCCGCGCGGACCTGACCACACCCGCTGTGCTTTCGGGCTACTTCCGGGCGATGGCCGACCGGTTCATCGCGTCCGGGCACCGGGACGCCTGCCTGGCGGGCAAGCTGGCCACGGAGCTGTGCGCGGACCACGAGGTGTTCCGCGCACAGCTGGCCGAGGACCTGGGTGTCTGGAAAGGACGGATCGCCGAGCTGCTGCGGCAAGGGCAGCGGCGCGGTGACGTGCGGGCGGACCAGCCGGCCGAGACGCTCGCCGACGCCGTGCTCGCGTTGCTGCAAGGCGCTTTTGTCGTCGCGCTGGCTTCACGCGACGACGCGTCGCTGGCCTCGGTGGGCACGGCGCTGGAGCTGCTGGTCGCGTCGCCCGGTTGACCGTCCGTTGTGGACTCAGAAGACGAGCACGCCCTGCGCGGCGGGCTGCAGTGTGCCGACCTCCACGGACTTGATCGGGAACTGGGGCACCTGAACGGTTTGCCCGTCGAGGCCGATGAGGTCGATGTTCGTGGTTCCCGTGGTGCCGGGCGGGGTCGCCTCGAAGTTGCTCGCCACGAAGGCGTCGGGGTCGGCCTTGTCGCCGAGCGTCCACTTCACGCCGGCGAACGCGGTCGTGCCGGGCTTGAGTGTGACGGCGGTGGCCGCACCCGGGATCTCGACGTCGTGGATCGGGAAGCCGAGCGGTGAGCCGTCGGCGCCGAGGAACCGCAGCTTCGGCCAGCCCTTGAGGGTCACGGTGGTCTTGCCGCGGTTCTCGAGCGTCAGCAGGGCGACGTTCTGGTCGGGCTGCAGGGTGAGCTCCGCGTGGAACGTCTCGGCCGAGGCGGCCTTCTGAACAGGCGGTTTCGCGGATGTCGACGGGGCCTGCGGCGGGGCCGCAACCGTGGCGGGCGCGCTCGCCGACGCCGTGGCGTTGCGGGCGACGAGCGAGTCGGGCGAGGCTGAGCCACCCGTCGAACCGCTGCACGCGGTGAGGGACACGGCGAGCGCGGCGAAGGAGACGACGGTGGCCACGGTGGTGACGCGCATGGGACACGAACCCTTTCTCGAAGTGCCGGATCGTCCGCCCGGCTCACCGCCCATCACGGACGCCGGCGGAATCCGGTTCAGTGCAACGGTTTCCGGGCCTGTGACCAGGTGCGACGCGCCGGTGGACCAGGGCCGGGAACCAGGCGCGCGCGAATGCGCCTACGCTGTGGGGCCATGGCGGATCGCGCGCTGTGCCTGGAGCCACTGGAGCTGTCCGGGCGGGAACGATCGGTCCTGCGGAGTGTTGCGGTCCGCGGGGCGTCCTCGTCGTTGTACTGCGAGCTCGAGGCAGGACACGGCCACGAGCACGTCGCGGGCGTCCGCGGTGACGGGCCCGGCGGCCCGAGGTGGTGGTTGCGGTGGTGGCCCGGCCGGCGTGTGCTGGAGGCCCGCGCGGAGTGCGGCGCGCTCGCCGAAGACGGCGCGGTGTGCCGTGTGCCCGGCGGCCACGAGGGCGGTCACACGTCCGAGCTCGTGGATCTCGAGCACGTCGAGGAACTGGCCGACACAGCGCGGTCGGCCGGACCTCGGTAGAGTCGCACTTCATGCGCGAAGGTTTCAAGGACGACCTCGACCGGCTCGACGAACGGCTCGCCGGGATGGGTGACGCCGCGGCCGCGGCGATGCGGTCCGCGACCCGCGCGTTGCTGACCGCGGACCTCGCGCTCGCCGAGCAGGTCATCGGCGCCGACTCCGACCTCGACGACCAGCGCGCCGAATGCGAGGAAGAGGCGTACTCGCTGCTCGCCCTGCAGGCCCCTGTCGCCGGCGACCTGCGTGGCGTGCTCGCGGTGGTGTACTGCGCCGAGAAGATCGAGCGGATGGGTGACCTCGCGGCCCACATCGCCAGCACCGCCCGGCGCAGCCACCCGGAGCGCACCGTTCCCGCCGACCTGGAGCCCGTCTTCGCCGAACTGGGCGACGTCACCGCCCGCATGGCCGACCGCCTCACCCAGTTCATCCGCGGCGGCGGCGTCGAGGGCGGCTACGCGGAGCTCAGCCGCTCCGACGAAACCGTCGACGCCCTCCACGCCCGCGTGCTCGCCACCATCACCTCCGCCAAGTGGACCCACGGTCAGCGCACCGCCGTCGCCGCCACCCTGCTCACCCGCTTCTACGAACGCTTCGCCGACCAGACCGTGTCGGTCGCCAAGCGCCTCGAATTCGCCGCGACGGGCGCTTTGCCAGGCTGAGCCTGCCCGTCGGGTTCCTCGGGCTGGGCTTGGTTGCGGGTAGCCGCCTGCTTGCCGCGGTTTCGGTGAGCGCCTTGCCGACGCGGCTGTGTCGGTCGCTGCCGCGCCCGGAACTCGCGGCGACAGTTGTCTTCGCCGGGCCCACGCTGGCGCTGCCCCACGCGGCGACCGGCGCCTCCTCACGCCGGCCGCCGCCAGTGTCCGATGTGGATAATCAGCCGCGAAGTCCCGTCACCCCAGGCACTCGCGCAGTGCCGTGACCAGGTTGGTGGCCCGTGCGTCGCCGTGGCCGATCATGCGGTTGGCGACGTAGGCGAAGCCCACGGAGTGGTCGTCGTCGGCGAAGGAGAATTGGCCGCCGGCGCCGTCGTTGCCGAGGCTGCGCGCGCCGAGCATCGGGCGGAAGGCCGAGTCGAGCAGGAAGCCCGAGCCCCAGCGGGCGCCCGCGTCGAAGCCGAACCAGTCCGGGCCGGAGGAGACCTCGCGGGCGGCGTCGGTGACGGTCGCGGGGGACAGCAGCCGGGGGCTGCCGTCGAGGCCCGTGACGGCGGCCGCGTACAGGCCCGCGAGCCCGGTCGCCGAGGCGGTCGCCCCCGCGCCCGGCAGCTCCATGCCCAGCAGCGCCGGGTCGTTCCAGCCGTGCGGTTCGTCGAGGCCCGGGAACGCGAGTGCGCCGTTCATCGTGACGATCCGGGTCAGGATGTGCTCCGGCGGCGGCATGGGCGGGCGGCCCTCGGCCTCCGCCAGCCGGGCCCGTGCGGCCATCTCGGCCGCGGGCAGGCCGAGCCACGCGCGCAGCCCGAGCGGCTCGCCGACGACCGAGCGGAAGTACGCGCCCGGCGTCTGCCCGGTGAGCCGCCGCACGAGCTCGCCGAGCAGGAACCCGAACACGTGGCCGTGGTAGGCGTACGTGGTTCCGGGCTCCCACAACGGTTTCTGCTCCTCGATCGCGCGGATCACCGGGGCCCACCGCGCGATCTGTTCGAACGGCACGGTCTCGTCCAGCACCGGCAGCCCCGCGCGGTGCCCGAGCACCATCCGGGCGGTGATGTCCGCTTTGCCCTCCGGTGCGAACTCGGGCCAGTACCGGCTGACCGGCGCGTCGAGGTCGAGCTTCCCCTCCTGCGCGAGCAGGTGCGCACACAGGCTCACGATCGCTTTGGCACAGGAGAAAACCGGCACCACGGTGTCGCTTTCCCACGCGCGTCCCGTGGCCTCGTCGGCGACGCCGCCCCACAGCTCCACGACCTTGCGGCCGCCTACGAACACCGTCACCGCGGCACCCAGTTCGGGGAACTCGGCGAAGTTGCGCGCGAACGCGTCGGCGACGGCTCCGAACCGCTCGTCGGCTTCCCCGTGGTGGGTCGTGCTCACTGTCGCGCTCCTCCGTGCTCGATGCCGACGCGCACGCTACGGCGCGAACCCCGCCCCCACCACCGAATTTGCCGCCGGTCACCCGGCGGTGCCAAGATCCGCCCATGCCGACCTTCGCCGCGCCGGACGGGACCACCCTCGCCTACCGCGTGCTCGGCGCCGGCACACCCGTCGTCTGCCTGCCGGGCGGCCCGATGCGCGACGCGGCTTACCTCGGCGACCTCGGGGGACTGGCCGCGCACCGCAGCCTGCTGGTGCTCGACCTGCGCGGCACGGGCGCGTCCGCGGAGCCCGAAGACTCCGGCACCTTTCGCTGCGACCGCCAGGTCGGCGACGTCGAGGCCCTGCGCGCGCACCTCGGCCTCGAAACCCTCGACCTGCTCGGCCACTCCGCGGGCGCGAGCCTGGCGATGCGGTACGCGGCCGCGCGGCCCCGGCGCGTCGGCCGGCTCGCGCTGATCACCCCGAGCGCCCGGTCCGTCGCCTTCGAACCGACACCCGACCGGCGACGCGAGTCGATCGCCCGCCGGGCCGCGGAACCTTGGCACGCGGCCGTCGCGGCGGCGTACGAAGAGATCGCCGCCGGGCGCGCCACGAGCGCCGCCTGGGCCGCCCTCGCCCCGATGTACTACGGCCGCTGGAACGACACGGCGAAAGCCCACCACGCCACCGAATCGGCCCAGCGCAACGCCCGCGCCGCCCGCCGCTACAACTCCGAAGGCGCCTTCGAACCGCCGCGCACCCGAGCCGAACTGGCCGCGGTCACGGCCCCAGTGCTCGTGCTCGCCGGCGAGCTCGACTGGATCACCCCGCCGGACATCGCCGCCGCCATCGCGGCGCTCTTCCCCGACGCGCACACCGTGACCCAGCACGGCGCGAGCCACTACCCGTGGATCGACGACCCGGCCGCCTTCACCGAGACCGTGGCGAAGTTCCTGTCCTGACGCGGTTCCCCGCGCCTCTCCCGCCGCCGCTCAGCGCCGCTTTCGCCGTGCCGCCCGCTGCCACTCGGCGTCTTTGACGCGCAGCCCGAACGCCACCTTCACCTCGGGCCGCTGCAGCGGCCGCAGCACGGCCTGCGCCAGAAGCAGCCACAGGAAGAGGCCGACCGGCGCGGCGCCGCCGCCCGAGCCCGCCGAAAGCAGCGTGACGAGACCGCCCACCAGAAGGATCAGCCCGAACCCGAGCTCGATGCCGAACGTCGTCCACCACACCGCGGGCCGGCGACGGCCGAGCAGCACCGCGCAGACGGCCACCGCCACGGCCAGCACGGCGTCCAGCGAGGCCAGCGCGAGGACACCGCCGAGGCCGTCGGCGTCGTCGAGGCTCGTCACGAGGACCCAGACGAGCACCGACAGCGCGAGGTACAGCGTCGCCTGGGCGGCCATCGCCCACCGCGCCGAGGAGATGGCGTGGCGGATGTCTTCGTCGTCGTACTGGTACTGCGGGGCCGGCAGCTCGAAGGGACTCGGGTCGGACACGGCGGGCACCACCTCTCGGAGACGTCCGCCGAGCAAACCCCCGCGGGGCGCTTTCCGGTGGACGGCGGCAGGAACCGGCCAAGACCACCACACCCGCGCGGGACCGGTCCCGGCGTCTCCGATCAGGGCAGCCGGTTCAGCTGTCCGTGGTCTTGCTGCACGTCACCGGCTTGCCGGGCGCGGGCGAAGTCGCCTTCGCGAGCTCCCTCTGCTTGTCCAGCAGGATCCGGCACGTCAGCGTGACGTTGCCGGTCGGCGTGGCGGTGACCGAGGCGTCGCGGCCGGCGCTGATGATCACGTCCAGCTTCCACGGCAGCCCGAGCGGGCCGGTGAGCTGGTGCTGCGTCGCGTCGTCCTGGTAGCGGTCGACCGACTGCGAGTAGGTGATCCCGCTCGTGGTCCCGCTGCCGGTGACCTCGTAGCTGATGGCCCACGATTTCCCGGTGGGGTTGGTGCAGGCGACGAGACCGACGAGCGCGGCGGGCACGAGCGCCGCGGAGAGAGCCTTCTTGATCACGCGGCGACTGTACTGGGTGTCCGGTTCGCCCGCCGCGCAGGAGAAGGGCAGGATCGGGGTATGACGGCGCTGACGACGACCAGACGATCCCTGCACGGTGTGGCCGAGCTGCTGCTCGCCGGACCCCAGTTCCGCACGTCCGAGCGCATCGAGCTGCGCGTGGTCGGCGAGGGGTTCGCGACGATCGCCGAGCCCGACCTGGTGGTGGAAGGAACCCGGCTGCGGACGCCGACCGCGGCCGTCGAGCTGCCCGGCCGCACCTACCGCGAGGTGGCCGCGTCGATCGGGGTGGAGCCGAGCGACCTCGCCGACGTCTACTCCGACGGGCCGGCCGTGGGACCCGAGGAGACGATCGAGCTCGACGCCGCCGCGGTGGCCACCCTGCTGTCGGCCTTCGCCGCCGGCGACCGGGCCCTGCGGGAGTTCGCGCCGGACGAGACCCCGGTGCTGTGGCCGGAACACTTCGACGTCGCGATCACGCTCGGCGCCGTCAACTACGGCGTCTCACCCGGCGACGGGTACCTGGCCGAGCCGTACGCCTACGTCGGCCCGCACGAGCCGCGCCAGGGCCAGTTCTGGAACGCGCCGTTCGGCGCCGCGCACCCGGTGCGGGAGCTCGGCGACCTCCTCGCGTTCTTCCGCGAAGGCCAGGCGCTCGCGGGATGACCGCGTGTCGCTGACCTCGGAGCTGGCCGACCCGGCGAGCGTCCTCACGTCCTGGTGCGCCCGGGTGTTCACCGGCACGCCCGCCGCGGCGGCCCGGGTGGAGGCGGCGGTGCAGGACGTGCGGCCGGTCCGCCCGGCCGCCCGCGACGTCCCGCGCCGGCACTGGGCCGAGATCGGGGGCGCGTTCGGCCAGCGCGTGGCCGATCTCGTGCAGCCGGCGCCGCCGTACTACGCGCTGCTCGGGCTCGTCGGCGCGCAGTGGGCCACCGGGGCGTGGGCGCACGCGCAGGCCGCCGAGTACCCGACGCACCGGGGGTTGCCGCCGGAGTTCCGCGCCCGTGCGCTCGGCGTGCGGCCCGCCGCGACGACGTGGCTGGATCTCGGCGACCGGCTCGGCGGCGCGGTGGCCGAGCCGCTGCCCGGCGTCGCCGGGGCATGGGCGGAGTTCTTCGACCGCGCTCGCGCGTACCAAGATCGTTACGCACCACCGGGAACGCTGGGCTCGCCCGGTGTGGAGGCCGGCCTGGCGCGCACGAACTTCGTGGTCTCGGCGTGTGAGGACGTCTACCGCGCGGGCGGGATCGACCCGGGGCTGGCGCGGATCGTCGACGGCGGTGGCGCGAGCGTCGACGCGCTGCGCGGGCTGGCGACGGACGAGCAGGTCTCGGAACTGGCGGAAATCGCGAAGCGGCTGCACGACCGCGGCGCTTTGTGGGAGCTGCGCCGGATGGGCGGGAACCCGCCGGACGGCGCGCAGCTCGGCATCGCCGGGCCGACGATCGTCCCCGGCTGGGCCGACGGCGACGTGCTGCTGGGCGCGATCGACCCGGCCGGCGGGATCGGCGACGGCAGCGCGACGCTGCTCGACGTGAAAACCGTGGTCGGCGTCCGCGATCCGGACCGCGTCGGCCGCTGGCTGTGGCAGCTGCTGCTCTACGCGTGGCTCGACATCGGGGACATCTACCGGATCCGCGACGTCGGGCTGCTGCTCGCGCGGCACGGCACCGTGGTGACGTGGCCGGTGGAGCAGCTCGAAGAGGAGCTGCTGGGCACGCCGGACGTCATCGAGTTCCGTCGCGACGAGGCGCGCGAGCTCGTGGGCGCCATCCTCGCGTCGGTGGGACTGGCGTTCCCGGAGAGCTGACCTCCCGCGGCGCCCGGCCGGCGAAACACACCGCTGCCACGACGACCGCGCAGCCGGCCAGCTGCAGCACCGTCGGCTCCTCGCCGAGCAGCACGATGCCGTAGCCGACGGCGCCGATCGGCTGCAGCAGCATGAGGACCGAACCCGTCGCGGACGTCATCCTCGGCAGCCCGGCGGCGATGAGCAGCCAGCCGACGACCTGGCCGACGAATGCGAGGGCCACGAGCCAGCCGAACGCGGGCCACCCCGGCGTGAAGTCGAGCCGGTGAGTGGGCACCCCGAGCGCGACGGCGACGGCGCCGGCCGAGAGCGTCGCCAGCAGCAGCGATCGGATCTGCGTCGAAGGGCCGCTGCTGAGCCGGATGAACAGCAGGTAGCCGGAGTAGCCGGCGCCGGCGGCCAGAGCGAGGAGCGCGCCGCTGAGCGGGTCGGAGCCGACGGCGCTCTTGCCGAGGAACCCGCCGCTGAGCACGATACCGACGAGCAGCACCGGTGCCGTGAGCAGGAAGCGGCGGCCGGGGGGTTCGGAGAGGAACAGCAACGCCAGCAGCGGCACGACCACGACCTGCACGCCGAGCAGCACCGTCGCGATCCCGGCGCCGACGCGCGGGATCGACTCGCCCCACAGCACGAAGTCGAGGCCGAGACCGATTCCGCCCAGCAACGGGAAAAGGATCTTCGGCCGCACGCCCGTGCGCCGCCACTCCCAGAAGGCGAGCGCGGCCAGCACGGGGAGCGAGAGCAGGCACCGCCAGAACGAGCTCGTGGAGCCGCTCGTGCCCGACACCTTGATGAACACCGACGACAACGCGATGCAGAGGCTGCCGGCCGCGGCGAGCAGGCGCGGGTCGATCCGTTCGGTGAGAACGGTGATCGGCCCGGCCGCCGGGGAACGGGACGGGAGCTCGGTCGTGGTCACCCCTTCAGCCTGCGGTGCGCGACTGTCAAGGACAAGCGAATGTTCCTGAGCGGAATTCGGTAGCATCACTACCGTGTTCAGCCTGGATCGCATGCGCGCCCTGCACGCGGTCGCCCAGCACGGCTCGGTGGCCGCGGCGGCCGCGTCACTGCACGTCACGCCGTCCGGGGTGTCGCAGCAGCTCGCGAAGCTGGAACGCGAGGCCGGCCAGGCGCTGCTGGAACCCCGCGGCCGCGGCGTGCGCCTGACGCGCGCGGGCCAGGTGCTCGCCGGGCACGCCGGCCGGATCCTGGCCCAGGTCGCGCAGGCGCGGTCGGATCTGGAGCTGCTCAACGAGGACGTGCTCGGCCCGCTGCGCCTCGGCGCCATCCCGACGACGATCCACGCCCTTCTGCCGCCGGCCCTCGCGACGCTCGCCGCCCAGCACCCGCGCCTCGAGGTGACGCTGCGCGAGGGCGAGGCCGAGCAGACCCTGCCCCAGGTCGTGGCGGGCGACCTCGACATCGCCGTGGCCGAGAGCTGGGCGGACCGCCCCACGGTGCTCCCGCCGACGGTCACCGCCACCACGCTCTTCTCCGACGTCGCCGACCTCGCCCTCCCCGGCACCCACCGCCTCGCGCACCGCCGCACCGTCGACCTGGCCGAGGTCGACGACGTGCCGTGGATCGCCTGGACCGCCGGCTCGGGCTGCTACGAATGGCTCGTCCACGTCCTCCGGGCGCAACAGCTGGAGCCCCAGATCAGCTGCACGGTCGGCGGCTATCCGACGCAGCTGGCCCTGGTCGCCGGCAACGCGGGCGCGGCTCTGGTACCGCGCCTGGCCCGCGGCACACCGCCGGCCGGCGTACGCATCCTCACCACCCGCCCGGCGTTGTCCCGCACGATCATCGCGGTCTGCCGCGCGGGCGAGGAGGAACACAGCGGCATCCGGGCGGCACTGGACGCGCTGCTGGCCGCTTCGGCCCGCTTCGCAACGGGCGCGCAGCCGGTCCGCTGACGCGGGACCTTCGTGGTGAAGGTGCGGTGTCGAGAGTCGTTCGCTGGGCCGTCGCCGAAGGCGGCTTGCGGCGGCTTGGCTTGTGGGGAGTCAGTGCGGGCGGTGCGCTGGGCGTGGGTTCGGTTGACGCGGGACTTTCGTGGTGAAGGTGCGGTGCTGAGAGGGGCTCGCAGGACCGCCGCCGAGCGCAGTTCGTGGCGGCCTGGCTTGTGGGGAGTCAGTGCGTGCGGTGGGCCGGGCGTGGGTTCGGTTGGCGCGGGATTTCGTGGTGAAGGTGCGGTGCCGAGAGAGTCGTTCGCTGGGGCCGTCGCCGAAGGCGGCTTGCGGCAGCGTCGCTTGTGGGGAGCCAGTGCGTGCGGTGGGCCGGGCGTGGATCCGTCGGCGCGCGCCGGGCGGGATCCGATCCGGTCCCGGACCTTCCGCGCGAGCGGGTCGCCGCCACCGGTGGCGGCGCGCAGGCACTCGGGGTTCAGGCCTTCGGCCCCGGGTCGTTGGGATGCGGTTCGAGCGCCGTGATCTCGAACGTCATCCAGTCGCGCAGTGGGAGGGTGCCCAGGACGTCGGTGCGGAGGGCGGCTTCGGTGTCGGCGCGCCAGATGCCGATGCTGCGCAGCTCGCCGACCGGGCGCCACAGGCGGCCGAGGTGGCCGGTGGCGGCGAGCTCGCGGGCGCGCGCGGCTTCGGCGGTGCGGCGGCGGTCGACCTCGGCGGGGTCGGTGCCGTCGGGGATGGTGGTGGTGATGCGGACCAGGAACTCCTGCATGGTGGCCTCCTCGGGATGCCGTTGCGGCAAGGAGATCCTGCGCCCCGCCGGGCGGCGGGCGCCACGACCGGATCCCTCGGACGTCGGAGGCCGCGGCTCACACGGGGTCGGGCGTGCGGCGGGCGTACGGGTCGGTCGCGGGCACCCACGTCGAGTCGTCCAGGCCGAAGGTGCCGAGGTCCGCGGTGAGGGCGTCGACGACGGCGCGCACGGAAGCGCGGGTGTCGTCGCGGCGGGTGACGAGCGACCAGGTCCAGCACGGCGTCGGGGAGACGATGGGGCGGCGCACCAGGTCCGGTGGCAGGGGAGTCGTCTGGCCCTTCGGCGAGTTGACCACGGGCCGGCGCAGGCGGCGGACGTGCTCGAAGAACGCCGGGCCGGTGATGCCCCCGTCGTCGGTCCGCTCGACGGTGGCGCCGGTGTCGCGCGCGAACTGGCCGGCGTAGAGGTTCCACGACGACCAGCTGAGCGTGTCCGAGTCGACCAGCACCACCACGTCCTTCGCCGCCACGGGTGCGGTGTCGGTGCCGGTGGACACGGCGTAGAGGTGGTCGGCGCCGATGAGGCGCGCGGTGAGGTCCTGGTCGGCGAGGTCGGGCGTCTGCACCCAGCAGATGGCCAGGTCGATGCTGCCGTCGGCGACGCGCCCGGCCTGCGCGTGCGAAGGCAGTACCCACGCGTCGACCTGCACGCGGGCGACGCCGGCGGTGCGTTCGACGAGGTCGGCGGGCCGCCAGTTCACGTAGCCGAGGCGCACGGCCTCGGTGCTCGACAGCCCGGTGGCCCGGCGGCGCAGGTCGTCCGCCTGCTGCAGCAGCGCGCGGGCGCCCGGCAGCAGCGACTCGCCGATCGCGGTCAGCGCCACCGAACGGCGGTCCCGGTCGAACAGCCGCACCCCCAGGTCACGTTCGAGCGCCTTGATCTGCTGGGAGAGCGACGGTCCGGCGATGTGCAGCCGTTCCGCGGCCCGCCCGAAGTTCATCTCCTCGGCGACGGCGACGAAGTACCGCAGCTGGCGCAGTTCCACCAGCGCATCGTAGTTCCCGCGTCACGGCCCGCTGACGAACACCGGCGTGAGCGAAACGGCCAGCCGCACCGTGCCGCCGTCGAGACGCACGGACACCGGCGCACCGAAGGCGTCGACGGCGACCGCCTCGGACGCGGTCCACGGCAGCGTCACCGGGACCGGCGGCTCCTGCTCCCCGTCCACCGGATCCCGCTGGTCCCACACCACCACCAGCGGGCCGCGCCCGGCGCGCTCGACGGCGTAGGCCGGTACCTCGGTGTCCATTCGCGACACTCGCTCGGCCCCCGCGAGCTGCTCGGCGACCAGCGAAAACGTGTCGGCCATCGGCCGCCGCACCGCCAACGACCGGCCGTGGTAGCCCAGCAGCGGCAGCTTCCCGAACAGCAGGTGCATCATCTGCAGCGGGTCGACGGGCCCGGGCACCTCCGGCGCGAGGTTCCAGTAGGCCGTGCGCCGGATCCCCGACGCGAGCGCCAGCACCGTGCGCACCACGAGCTGCCGGCAGCCGATCCGGTCGCGCAGCGCGTCGAGCTCGGGCGGGCAGCCGTCGAGGAACATCTGCAGCCGCGGCGGCAGCTCGGCCATCCGCGCGTACAGCGCCCGCATCGCGGCGCGCTCTGGCGTCTCCTGGGTCGCGCGCTCCTGCAGCTCGCCGGTGCTCTGCGTGGCGGGCGCGTCGGCGAACGCGCTCAGGAAGGCCTGCTGCATCACCGGTTCCAGCTCCGGGAACTCGAACGGCACCGGCCCGCCGTGCTCGCCCGCCACGATCGGCTTGGGCTCGCCGTACGCGGCCATCATCTCGCGCGCAGTGTCCACATAGGATGGAACTGCCGACGGATCACCGTAGAGGTGCACGCTGAACACGTCGAAGTGCTCGCGCCCCGCCGACACGAGGTGGTCGAAGAACTTCCGCGGCTCACTGCCGGGTTCGCTCGAGAACACGTCGTACCCGCACCCGCCGAGCACCACCAGCGCGGCCGGATCGACCTCCTTCACCCCGTCGTGCAGCACCTTCAGCTGCCCGACGTACTCCTCGGCCGTGCCGGCCCACAGCAGCCCGGTGTTGCTCGGTTCGTTGTCGCACTGCCAGAAGTGGACCCGGCCCGCGCACCGCCGCACCAGCTCCCTCGCGAACCGCCCGTAGGTGGCCGGGTCGTGCGCCGGCGAAGGCGGCAGGAAGTCTGTCGGCACCTTCGTCGCCCACGGTGAGCTGGAACAGACGGTCAGCCACACCTCCTCGTCGCCGTCGAGCTGGGCCAGCAGGGCGTCGACCGCCGTCCAGTCGTACTCGCCGGGCCGCGGCTCGACCTGGCTCCAGAACACGTACGCGCGCAGCAGCCCGGCGCCGAGCGCGCGCGCCTGCGGCACGAACTCACCGGGCTCGCCGAACAGCCCGTAACTGATGCCCCGCACCACACCCAGCCGGACACCCGGCAGTACTTCGGTCACCGCATCCCCCTGAAATTTTCACTGATAAACTCAAACTATATGCGATAAACTCAGCGCATGCCAGCAGAGCCCCCGTTGATCTGGACGCTGCCCCCGCCTCCGCCGCGCCAGCGCTCCCTCGGCCGCGAAGAGATCGTCGCCGCGGCGATCGCCCTGGCCGACGAAGGCGCCGCGGTCACCATGAAGTCCGTGGCCGGCCGGCTCGGCCCCTACACGTCGATGGCGCTCTACCGCTACGTCCACAGCCGCGAAGGCCTCAGCGACCTCATGCTCGACGCGGCCGTCGCCGAGGTCCCCGTGCCCGCCGCCCCCGGTGGCAACTGGCGCGAAGACCTCCGCGCCCTCGCGCTGGACACGCGCGGCATGCTCAAGCGTCACCCGTGGTGCGCGCTGCTCGCCCACACCCGCCCGCCGGCCGGCCCGCACCTCATGCGGCGCCTCGAGTTCATGCTCGCCGTCCTGACCGCGCGCGGCGCCACGCTGCCCGACGCGATGACCTACGCCGCGCTGATCGACCGCCACGTCCTCGGCAGCGGCGCGCAGGAAGCCGAGGAAGCGCGCCACGAACCCACCGGCGAAGCCTTCACCGAGGCACTGGCGTCGGTGCGCGACCTCGCCGCCGCCGACCCCGCCGTGCCCCTGCTCACCGCGTGGCTCACGAAGCCGGCCGGCCCGCCCCGCGACGTCCAGTTCGACCTCGGCCTGGGGTTCCTCCTGGACGGCATCGAGTCCCGGCTGCCCGGGCGGTGACGCTCAGCCGCGCCGTTGCGCGAGCCACGCCGGGATCCGGCTGCGCGAGCTGAAGCCCAGCTTGCCGAGGATGTGGTCCACATGGGACTCGACCGTGCGGCGGCTGATCACCAGCCGTTGCGCGATCTCCTTGTTGGTCAGCCCCTCGGCGACGAGCTCGGCCACCTCGAGCTCGCGGCTCGTGAGCTCGGGCTCCGAGGTGTCCCGGACGGGCGCGACCGGCGCGGGAGGGGCGACGGTCTCACCGAGCAGGTGGGCGAGGGCGGCCTCGAAATTCGTCGAAGCCTCGGCGCCACGCTTGAACGCCGTGCGATACCGGGCGTTCCCGAGGGATTCGCGGACCGCCTGTTCACACGCCGCGTGCTGGTCGAGCAGACGGCGCATCCCGAGCATCGCCTTGCCGCCGGTCAGCGGCCACACGCGGTGGGCCACCCCGAGGCGCTCGGCCGCGAGCTCCGTCCGGCCGGTTGCGGCTGCGGTCCACGACAGCAGCTCCACCGACAGCGCCGCATTGAGGATGTCGTTGAACAGGCGCGCCGTGCGAATTCCGCGCAGCAGCCCCGTTTCCGCCGCGTCGTGCTCGCCGAGCATCCATTGCGCGAGCGAACGCGAGTACAGCAGGTGCGTGCGGGCGCGCAGCTCACCGGTCGATTCGCACGCGGCCAGCCCCTCCTCCGCGACGGCCACGGCTGTCGCCGGGTCACCACCCCACGCCTCGGACTGCGCCACCGTGCCCAGGCTGAGCACTTTGATGCTGGTGTAGCCGGGGATGCCAGCGAAGCGGTCGTGGGCTTTCCGGAACACCGTGGTGGCCGTCGGGAAATCTCCTTCCAGGAAGTGGCACGCCGCCGTCAGCATTTCCGTGTAGCCGAGCACGACCTCGTCGCCGTTGCGGCGGCCCCAGTCCTCGGCTTCACGGATCAGCGGCAGCGCGGCGCGGGGTTCGCCCATGAGACAGGCGGCGTACGCGCTGATCCACAGCGCCCGAGCGCGGTCGCGGCTCGGTTCGGGGTTCACGTCGAGCGCCCGCGCGAGCCACAGCCGGCCTTCGGTGAGGTGGCCGCACTGCAGCCAGAAGAAGTGCAGGGTCACCACCAGGTCGAGGCCGGCCGCGTACCGAGCGGGGGTGCCCAGGTCGTGATCGAGCGCGGTGCGCAGGTTCGCGTGGTCGCGCAGCACCGTCGCGTACACCTCGACCTGGTCGGCTCCGGAGTCCCAGTCGGTCTGGGCGCGCTGGGCCAGGCGCTGGAAGTACTCGCTGTGCCGGTTGCGCATCGCTGCTTCGCCGCCCGCCTCGGCCAGCTTCTGCCGGCCGTACTCGCGGATCGTCGTCAGGAGGCGGAAGCGGGTCGGCGCCCGGTCGGCCGAGGTCTGCACGATGGACTTGTCCACGAGCCCCGCCACCAGGCCGAGCACGTCGCCGGGGTCGATGCCGTCTCCGGAGCACACCTCCTCGGCCGCCGCGAGGTGCAACCCGCCGGTGAACACCGCGAGACGCGTCCACAGCACCCGCTGACGCGGTGTGCACAGCAGGTAGCTCCAGTCGATCGTGCTCATCAGCGACTTCTGCCGTTGCGGCGCGACCGGGTTGGGGCTCAGCAGCTGGAAAGTGTCGTCGAGCCGGTCCAGGAGCTCGTCGATCGCCAGGGTGCGCAGCCACACGGCGGCCAGCTCGAGCGCCAGCGGCAGCCCGTCGAGCCGGCGGCACACCTCGACGACGATGGACCAGTTGTGGCTGTCGAGGGCGAACCGGCTGGACACGGCGGTTGCGCGTTCGGTGAACAGCGTCACCGCGTCGAGCCCGACGGCACCGGCGAGGTCGTGGACTTCCGGCACCGCCAGCGGCGCCACGGCGTACACGTGTTCGCCCTGGACACCCAGCACGTGCCTGCTGGTGGCGAGGATCCGGAGGTCCGGCGCCGCGGCGAGGAGGTCGCGCGCGAGCCGTGCGCACGCCTCGACGAGGTGTTCGCAGCAGTCGAGCACCAGCAGCGGGCTCTTGTCGCGCAGGTACTCGGCGAGCCGGCGCGGCGGGTCCTCGTCGGCGTCGCGGATCCCGAACGCCGCGCCGACCGTCTGGGCGAGCAGCGCGGGATCGTGGAGGTCGCCCAGCTCGATCAGCCAGACGTCGTCGGGGAACGTGTGTGCCACCTGGTCGGCGACGCGGAGGGCGAGTCGGGTCTTGCCGACGCCGCCGGCCCCGGTGAGCGTGACGAGCCGTCCCGCGGACAGCAGTCTGCGGACCTCGACCAGTTCGCGCTGCCGGCCGATGAAGCTGGTCAGCTCTGCGGGCAGCGTCCCCATCGAGACCACCTCCACGAGTTGTGAGAGTACGTCTCGCGGTGGCCGATGTCAGGTTGTTCCGTTTTATCCGGGCAGCACCGAACCCCGTACCACGGTGCGGCGCGGGTACGGGGGTTCGGCGGGTCGGCTCACTCGATCGGGGGCGAGAGTGAGGACCTCCTTTCCGCGGGGGCGCTTTTCTTTCAGGCAGCCAGATCCGATGCGGGCGGTCTGGTGTCCGGTGCGGGGGAGTGCAACGCCTCCCGGTCGCGCCCGGCCGGCTCGCAGCCGGGGCGCCAGGTGCCGACGTGCGTCCACTGCCGGCCCCACCAGTGGCTGATGAGGACGGTGGACCGGAAGCAGACCGGGCACGGCTGGCGAAGCGAGTCGATCGCCATGGGGACCTCCGTGTCGGTGGTGCTTCTTGTCCTTCAAGACTCGCGGCTCGGCGCGGCCCGCACATCGGAAGTCCTACGGAGAAACTACGTACGTATCCGGTTCGGCAGAGTTCACCGCCGCTCCAGCCGCCGGACAGGTCCGGGTCGACGGCGCCGGGTGGACTCACCCGGATCCGCTTGAGGCAAGGGAGAAACCCACAGTGTTCACCTCGTCACGCGCCCGGCGCGTGCTCGCGGCAGCCGTCGTCGTCGCAGGGACGGCGGCGGTGGTCACGCCGGCCGCCGACGCGTCGGTGCCCGGTCCCGCCGGCTACACCTGGACCACCGACGTGGTCGCGCCGGGCGTCACCGTCCTCACCGGCGTGCTGAGCCGCACGGCCCACCCTCCGTTCTGGACGGTCACGATCACCGCGCCGGCCCGGAACATCCTCACCGGCGCCGCGACGACGGCCGAGCTCGGCACGGCGGCCTGGGCGCGCGACACCGCCGCCAAGCTGGCCGCGGCGGGCGACCCGGCGCGGCAGGACACCGTCCGCTGGCCCGGTTTCTCCGACACCCCGCACGGCGTCGAGGGCGTGCGCGTGCGCACCGGCTCCTACCCGGCGCAGGCCGCGGCCACCGCTGCGGCGACGACGCTGAAGGCGGCCGGGTTCAGCGCCGTGGCGGAGTGGACGGGCTACGACGCCGACCAGGCGCCCGACGCCGAACGCGTCCACGTCGCCGTGATCGACCGCGACCGCTTCCACGGCAGCATCGAGGCGACGCACGACGGCACGGTGGCGCAGCGGGAAACCACGTCGTCGATCGCGGCGAAGACGGGCGCGCTGGTGGCCGTGAACGGCGGGTTCTTCGTGACCGCCGACGCCGACGGGTTCCAGGGCGTGCCCGCCGGGCTCGCCGCCTACGACGGCAAGCTCGAGTCGCAGTCGTCCGGCGCCCGCGCGGCGCTGGTGCTCGGCCGCCGCGGCGACGTGTCCATCGAGAACGTGACGTCCACGGTGACCCTGGGCTCCGGCGCGGCGACCCACCCGGTCGAAGGCGTGAACCGCAAGCCCGGTGTCGTGCGCGACTGCGGCCGGCCCGGCCTGACGCCGACCACGAAGCCCCGGCAGGACTTCACCTGCACCACAGCCGACGACCTCGTGCTCTTCACCGGCGAGTTCGGCGCCGCCCTGCCGGCCGGCCCGGGCACGCAGGTCACCCTCGGCCGCGACGGCCGTGTGCTCACCGTGGGCGCGCGTGGTGGCGCGGTGCCCGCCGGCGGTTCCGCCGTGCAGGGCATCGGCGCGGCCGCCGGCTGGCTCACCGCCCACGCCGTCGCCGGCCGCAAGCTGACCGTCGACGAGCGCGTGCGCACCGCGTCGGGCCGGCCGGTCGACCTCCGCGCGGGCGACGGCATCGTCAGCGCGGCGCCGATGCTGCTGCGCAACGGCCGCCAGGCCATCGACGCCGCCACCGAGGGTGTGCTCGACCCGAAGGACCTGTCGTTCGGGTACGCCTGGGCCGAGCAGCGCCAGCCGCGCACGATGGCCGGGCTCGACGCGCAGGGCCGCTTGCTGCTCGTGACGGTCGACGGCCGGCAGCCCGGCGTCAGCGAAGGCGTCACGATCGAGGAAGGCGCGCAGCTGATGCGCAGCCTCGGCGCGGTCGACGCGCTCAACCTCGACGGCGGTGGCTCCACCGCGATGGCCGTCGCGGGACAGCTCGTGAACCACCCGTCGGACGCCACGGGCGAGCGCCCGATCGGCGACGCGGTGCTCGTGCGCTGACCCGTCCGGCCGGGCGCGTCCGATCCACCCGGACGCGCCCGGCCGGACAAACCGGGCACCTCGGCTTCCCTTGCGGTTCTTGACCGGCGGCGCCCTCCCGGCGTCCGACATCGATGTCATCTCGGCCGATTCTTGTCTCTCTTGTCTTCTTGACGGGCGGGTGAGCGGCCGGGAAGCTTCCTGGCAACGTTGTCACCCGTCGACGTCGACGCCTGCGGTCCCCGCGTCACGAGGACGGGTTTTGTCTCGAGACCGGGAGATCCCATGACGTTGGACCAGAGCGGCGCGCCGGGCGCGGATTCGGCACTGTCGCGCCGGGGCGTGCTGGCCGCCGGCACCGGGTTGCTGGCCGGGTTCGGCCTGACGGCGGTGCTGCCGGGCGTGGCCTCGGCGGCGCCCGCTTCCCCCGCGGTCGCCGACGGGCACAGCTCGACCGACCTGGCGCTGTTCCGCCCGGTGCAGGTGTCCTCCACCGACTACGCGGCCACCCCGGCCGAGTTCGCGGTGGACGGCCTCGCGCAGGTCGGCGTGCAGGGCTCCGGCTGGCGCGCGGCCGGGAGCGGCTCGCAGTGGATCATCGTGGACCTGCAGGGCCGCTGCCAGGTCGACTCCGTGGTGCTCACGTTCGAGGCCCGCCCGGGCGACCCTGCGTTCGACCCGGCCGCCTCGCGCAGCAACACCAAGGGCACCGAGGTCCAGTCGAGCTACGCGACCGTGTTCGACCTCGACGTCTCCCAGGACGGCAAGGCCTGGCGCACCGTCTACAGCACCGCGCAGGGCACCGGCGGCGTGGTGACCATCCCGCTGAAGCCGGCCGTCGCCGCGCGCTGGGTCCGCCTCACGAGCTCCGCCGGGTCGACCACTAACCCGTTGGGGCTCAACGGGTTCCAGGTCTACGGCACCACCCGCGACAACCGACCGGCCGTGCGCGGCTGGACGTCGTTCCCCGTGCGCGGCCACGACAACCCGCCGGCGCTGGCGGTGGCCGCCGACGGCTCCGTGCCGCTGGAGTCCGGCTGGGTCCTCACCATGCAGGACTGGGCGCCGAGCACCGACGGCGCCGTCCTGTCCGGCACCGCGGTCGACACGCGCGGCTGGCTGCCGGCGTCCGTGCCGGGCACGGTGCTCGGCTCGCTCGTGGAGCAGGGGCAGCTGCCCGACCCGGTCAAGGGCATGGGCAACATGCACATCCCCGAGGCCCTTTCGCGGCACTCCTGGTGGTACCGCCGCACGTTCTCCGTGCCGCGCGGCCTCGACACCTCGGCGGGCCGGCACGTGTGGCTCGAGTTCGACGGCGTCAACCACGAGGCCGACATCTGGCTCAACGGCGCCCACGTCGGCAACCTGGCGCACCCGTTCGGCCGGGCCGCCCTCGACGTCACGGCGGCGCTGCGCCGCACCGGCGACCAGAACGTCGCGGTGAAGATCGCGCCGATGCCGTTTCCCGGCAGCCCGGGCGACAAGGGCCCGGCCGGGCAGTCCTTCGTGGACGCGGGCGGCACGATGTTCGCGAACTCGCCCACGCTCGTCGCGGTGTCCGGCTGGGACTGGATGCCCGCGGTGCGCGACCGCGCGTCCGGCATCTGGAACCACGTCCGGCTGCGCTCGACCGGCGCGATCGTGGTGGGCGACGCCCGCGTGGACACGAAACTGCCCAACCTGCCCGCGACCGACGTCGCGGAGGTGACCATCACGGTCCCCGTCCGCAACGCCGGTTCGGTGGCCCAGCGCGTGAAGGTCACCGCGGCGTTCGACGGGATCTCGGTGTCGAGCACCGTCACCGTCGCGCCGGGTGCGGAGGGCGCGGCCGTCTTCGCGCCGTCCGATTTCCCGCAGCTGCGGATCAAGAACCCGAAGCTGTGGTGGCCCAACGGCTACGGCGACGCGACGCTGCACGATCTCACGGTGACCGCGGCCATCGGCTCCGCGGTGAGCGACCGCAAGAGCCTCAAGTTCGGCATCCGCCAGATCACCTACACCTACGACCAGCCGATCGTGCCCGTCGACGGTGTCGCCTCCCAGACCGTGGACCTCGCGCCCCAGCAGGCGCGCTACGTCCGGGTGCAGTGCGACAAACGCGCCACCGGCTGGGGGTTCTCGCTCTGGACGATGTCCGTGGTGGACAGTGCGAACGCCGGCACCGACCTGGCCCAGGGCAAGACGGGCACCAGCTCCACGGTCGCCGACGGCAATCCGCCGCAGAACGCGTTCGACGGCGACCCGAAGACCCGCTGGACCTCGGAGTACGCCGACAACCAGTGGCTGCAGGTCGACCTCGGCGCCACGACGTCGTTCGACCGCGTCGTGCTGGCGTGGGAAACCGCGTACGCGCAGACGTTCCGCATCCAGGTCTCGGCCGACGGCGACAGCTGGACCGACGTGACGTCGGTGGACAACTCCGCGAAGCCACTGACGTTCATCGTCAACGGGGTCAAGGTGTTCTGCCGCGGCGGCAGCTGGGGCTGGGACGAGCTGCTGCGCCGGATGCCGCCGGAGCGCGTGGACAACGTCGTGGCGATGCACCGCGACATGAACTTCACCATGCTGCGCAACTGGATCGGCTCCTCCTACCGCGAAGAGCTGTTCGAGGCGTGCGACCGGTACGGAATCCTCGTGTGGACGGAGTTCTGGGACGGGTTCTCCACCGACCCGGCCAACCACGACATCTTCCTGGCCCAGGCCAAGGACACCGTGCTGCGCTACCGCTCCCACCCGTCGGTCGCGGTGTGGTTCGGCTGCAACGAGGGCACCCCGCCGGCCGTGATCGACCAGGCGCTGCGCGCGATCGTCACGGAGAACACGGACCTGTTGTACCAGAGCAACTCCGCCGGCGGCGTGATCACCGGCGACGGCCCGTACCGCTGGCTCGACCCGAAGCAGTACTTCACGGGTGAGGCGACGGGCGGCAAGGCCGGGTTCTGGAGCGAGATCGGCATTCCCACCGTGTCCGTGGTGGAGAGCATGCGCAACCTCGTCGGTGACGGCGACCCAGGCTGGCCGATCGGCGCGCCGTGGTTTCTGCACGACTGGTCCACGCAGGGCAACCAGTCGCCGCAGACCTACCTCGCGGCGATCGACGCGCGGCTCGCGCCCTCGTCGAGCCTGGAGGAGTTCTGCCGCAAGGCGCAGTTCGTGAACTTCGAGAGCATGCGCGCGATCTTCGAGGCGTGGAACTCGAAGCTGTGGAACGACGCCACCGGCGTGCTGCTGTGGATGTCGCACCCGGCCTGGCACAGCACGGTGTGGCAGACCTACGACTACGACCTCGACGTGAACGGCAGCTACTACGGCTCCCGCAAGGGCTGCGAGGCCCGCCACGTGCAGGCGGATCTCACGACCTGGCAGGTGCGCGCGATCAACCACACCCCCGACGCCATGAGCGGCATGACCGTCACCGCGCAGCTGCACGGGCTCGACGGCAAGCCGCTGGGCGCGGCGCAGACGCAGAAGGTCGACGTGGCCCCGATCTCGGGCACGGCCGCGTTCACGGTGCCGTTCGGCGCGGACCTGCCGGCGCTGCACCTGCTGCGCCTGACGATGACGGACTCGCACGGCGCCGTCGTCTCGGAGAACACCTACTGGCGCTACCAGGCGGACACGGCGATGCGCGCGCTCAACCAGCTCGGGCGCACGCAGCTGTCGACGAGCCTTCGCCCGGCGGGCAAGGACGGTTACACCGCGACGATCCGCAACACGGGCAAGACCGTGGCCGCGATGGTGCGGCTGTCGCTGCGCGAGAACAACGGCAAGGACCGCGTGCTGCCGACGATCTACGGCGACAACTACTTCTGGCTGCTGCCAGGGGAGTCCCGCACGGTCACGGTCGCGCCGCGGCGCTCCGTCAAGTCCCCGCGGCTGTCGGTGGAGGCGTACAACGTGCCGGCCAGGCTGAGCTGACTCCCGGTTGCCGGGGCCTGTCCGCGAGGCGGCCCCGGCAACCGGTGTTCACGAGACGGCCGCCCGCAGTCGGTCGGTGAACGTCGCGTCGTCGAGCCCGTCGGTGAGGTGCGTCGCGTAGGCGCCGTCGGGATCGAGCACGTAGGTGATGGCCGTGTGCGGCACCGCGTAGCCGTCGGGGTCCTCGGGATCGTCCTTGCGGCGCGCGAAAACCCGGAAGGCGCGCTTGGCCCGCTCGATCTGCTCGGGCGAGCCGGTGAGGCCGGTGAAGCGCGGGTGGTCGCCTTCGAGGTACACGCGCATCACCTCGGCACTGTCGCGCTCCGGATCGACGGTGATGTACAGCGGCTGGATCTTGTCCGCCAGCGGCCCCAGCGCGGCCAACGCGGCGTCCAGGCGCCCGAGCGCCCGCGGGCACACCATGCGGCAGTGGGTGAAGCCGAAGAAGACCGTGACCCACTTGCCCCGGTAGTCCCGCTCGGTCACGGCCCTGCCGTGGTGGTCGACGAGACTGAAGGTGGCGTCGATCGGCGTCACGCCGGGTCCTCCCTGTCGTGCTGGTGCTCGCGCAGTGCGACGCTACTCCGGCGGGAACGTGGGCGGGCGCCCCGGATTACCCTGGTTTCGTGGCCTCCGACGCGCTTCACCGAGCTCTGACCGAACCCGGCGACCCACCCGTCCGGGCCCTGCCTCCGGAGGCCGCGCGGCTGCTGACTTCGCTGGCCGCGCCCGGGCGATTGGCCGCCCACCTGCGCGCGGTGCACGACGTGGCTTCGGACCTGACCGCCTGGCTCCTGCGGTCCTACCCGGTGGTCGGTTTCGACCGGGCCGCGGTGCTGTTCGGCGCGGCGACCCACGACATCGGCAAGATCGCCCACCCTCGGGAACTGTCCGAGCCCGGCTCGGACCACGAGGAAGCCGGCTACCACCTGCTGCTCGCCGAGAACATCGACCAGCGCCTGGCGCGGTTCGCGCGGACGCACGGCAGCTGGGACCGGCCCGGCAACGAGCTCGACGACCTGCTGGTCAGCCTGGCCGACAAGGTCTGGAAAGCGAAACGGGTCCCGGACCTGGAACAGCTCGTCGTCGACCGGCTCGCCGAGGCCACCGGCGAGCAGCCGTGGCAGACGTTCCTGAAGCTCGACGAGCAACTCGAGCACCTGGCGGCCGGCGCCGATCATCGGCTGGACTTCCAGAACCAGTACCCCGTCGCGGCGTGATCTCCCCGCCGGTCGAGGCGGCAGGGTTCAAGTCAAGCACTTGACTTAACTCGCGAAGATCCGGTTGACTGATCACGAACCGCAGGCACGACGCGGGGAGGAGCAACCGTGGCCGGAGTGATCGGGAAGGCGGTCCGCGCCGAGGCGACGCGGGAGCGGATCCTCGCCACGGCCGAGCGGCTGTTCGCCGAGCACGGCGTGTACGCGGTGTCGAACCGGCAGATCAGCGAGGCCGCGGGGCAGGGCAACAACGCGGCCGTGGGCTACCACTTCGGCACGAAAGCCGACCTCGTGCGCGCGATCGCCCGCAAGCACGCCGGGGGCATCGAGGAGATCCGGACGCGCATGGTCGCGCGGGTTCCCGAGGACGCCGGCGTGCGCGACTGGGTCGAGTGCCTGGTGCGGCCGGTCACCGACCACCTGGCCGCCCTGCGCGCGCCGACGTGGTTCGCGCGCTTCGCCGCGCAGGTGATGACCGACCCGGCGCTGCGCGGGATCATGATCGAGGAGGCGCTGAGCGCGCCGGCGCTGCACCGCATCCTCCACGGCCTCGACACCTGCCTGCCCCACCTCAGTCCCGCCGCCCGCGCCGAGCGCGACGCCATGGCGCGCCTGCTGATGGTCCACACCTGCGCCGAACGCGAACGCGCTCTCGCCGAAGCCGGCCCCACCCCGCGCCCCGACTGGCCCACCGCCGGCACGGGCCTCGTCGACGCCATCGTCGGCCTCTGGCTCGCCCCTGCCACGGTGCCGGCACCTGATGCCCGCTGACGTCACACCGAAGCGGGCCACCGTCCACTTCGGACCGACAACCACCCACCCCGCCGCGGAGGAACGCATGACGAGCACGCTGGACCAGGCCACCCCGGGCGCCGACGAGGTGCCCGAGTTCCCGATGGCCCGGGCGGCCGGATGCCCGTTCGATCCGCCGCCGCGGGCGCGCGAGTTGCAGGAGGCCGGGCCGCTGGCGCGGGTGCGGCTGTGGGACGGCAGCACTCCGTGGCTGGTGACGCGGTACGCGGACCAGCGGGCGCTGCTGGCGGACGCCAGGGTGAGCGCCGACATCACGCGGCCCGGCTACCCGAGCCCCGCGCCGTTGCCTCCGGGCGGGTCGGCGATCAGTTTCATCCTGATGGACAACCCGGAGCACGCGCGGTTGCGCCGGATGGTGACGGCGCCGTTCACGGTGCGGCGGATCGAGGCGCTGCGCCCGGCGGTGCAGAAGATCGTGGACGACTCGCTCGACGCGATGCTCGCCGGGCCGAACCCGGTGGACCTCGTGGAGGCGTTCGCGCTGCCGGTGCCCTCGCTGGTGATCTGCGAGCTGCTCGGCGTGCCCTACCGCGACCACGACTTCTTCCAGACCAACAGCAAGGTCATCATCAAGCGCGACGCCGATCCGGCCGAACGCGCCGCCGGGCACCGCGCGCTGCTGGGGTACCTCGACGACCTCATGGGGGAGAAGCTCGCCCGCCGGCAGGACGACCTGCTGTCCGGGCTCGCCGACCGCGTCGAGGCCGGCGAGCTCACCCGCGCCGAGGCCGCGCAGATGGGTGTGCTGCTGCTGATCGCGGGCCACGAGACCACGGCCAACATGATCGCGCTCGGCACGCTGACGCTGCTGCGCCACCCGGACCAGCTCGCCCTGGTCCGCGAGACCGACGACCCGGCCGTGATCGCCGGCGCGGTCGAGGAACTGTTGCGCTACCTCACGATCACGCACAACGGCCGCCGCCGCGTGGCGATCGAGGACATCGAGATCGCCGGTGAGACGATCCACGCGGGCGAAGGCCTGATCATGGCCAACGACATCGCCAACCGCGACGAGAGCGTGTTCCCGGACCCCGACGGGCTCGACGTGCGCCGTCCTGACTCGCGCCGCCACGTGGCGTTCGGCTTCGGCGTGCACCAGTGCCTCGGGCAGCCGCTCGCGCGCGTGGAGCTGCAGGTCGTCTACAACACGCTCTACCGGCGCGTCCCCACGCTCGCCCTCGCGGCGGACCTGGACGAGATTCCCTTCAAGCACAACGGTTCCGTGTACGGCGTGTACGAGCTGCCCGTCACGTGGTGATGCGGAGCCCCTCCAGCACGACGTCGAGGTAGGGCTCGGCGGTGCGGCCCGTCGCCGGGTCCTTCGGCAGAGCGCCGACGAGGGTGAGCACCTGAGTCGCCGTCACGTCGGGCCGCACGTGGCCCTCGGCGCGGGCGCGGTCGAGCAACGCGGCGAAGCTCGCCTTCATCGGCGCGCACGTGGTGGCGACCGGGGAGCCGTCGTCGGCCAGCCCGTCGCCGACGTGCCCGCTCAGGCCCGGGTACTCGGTCGCGGCGCGGTCGTAGAGCCGCAGCCACTCCGGGAGCCGGGCGGCGCCGTCGGGCGCGTCGAGCAGTTCGCGGGCGCGCGCGTCGAGCAGGTCCGCGCTGTCGCGCATGATCGCGGCGAACACGTGCTCGCGCGACGGGAAATGCCGGTACAGCGTGCCGCGGCCGACTCCCGCTTCCTGCGCGACGACCTCCAGCGGCGCGTCGGTGCCCAGGCGCGCGAAGACGTCTTTCGCAGCTTCGAGGAGCACGTCGTAGTTGCGGCGCGCATCGGCGCGCCGGGGTTTCGCGGGACCGGTCACGTCCCGAGTGTATCCGGACGCGGTGTCCGCTATCACCGTGACAACCGGACGCGGTGTCCATATCGTCGGTGGCAGGAAATGGACACGACGTCCGGATGGAGAGGAGATCCCATGGCTCCCGTGATCGCCGTGGTCACCGGCGCGAGCCGCGGCGCCGGCAAGGGCATCGCCCTGGCGCTGGGCGCGACCGGCGCCACCGTCTACGTCACCGGCCGCAGCGCGAACCCCGGCGACTCGCCCCACGGCGGCACGGTCGCCGACACCGCGGCCCTGATCGACGAAGCCGGCGGCACCGGCGTGCCCGTGGTCGTGGACCACGCCGACGACGAGGCCGTCGCCGCGCTGTTCGCCCGCGTCGCCCGGGAGCGCGGACGGCTCGACATCCTCGTGAACAACGCCGCGAAGGTCGCCGAGCCGATGCGGCCCGGCGGGTTCTGGGCCAACCCGGTCGAGGCGGCCGACCTGATCACCGTCGGCCTGCGTTCGCATTTCGTCGCCGCCCACCACGCCGCGCCGCTGCTGCTGGCCAACGGCCGCGGCCTGATCGTCCACACCGGTCACTACGGCGCCGTCTCCTACCACCAGGGCCCGGCCTACGGCGCGCAGAAGGCGGGCGCGGACAAGATGGCGGCCGACATGGCGAAAGACCTGCGTCCGCACCACGTCGCGGCCGTCTCGATCTGGATGGGCGGCCTGCGCACCGAACGCGCCGAGGCCCACCTCGCGACACTCCCGCCGGCCGCCCGGACCGGCCTGCGCGAGTCGCCGCAGTTCACCGGCCGCGTGATCGCCGCGCTCTACGCGTCGCCCGACCTGATGGGCTACTCGGGCCGCACGCTCATCGGCGCCGAGCTCGGCGCCCGGCTCGGGGTCACCGACGTGGACGGCACGGTTCCGCTCAGCCGGCGCGACGAGCTCGGCGCGCCTCCCGAGCCGCACCCGTCGCTGCTGGGCTGAACCGGGCCGGAGAAACTTTTCGCCCCACTCGCCGCGCCGTGTCGAGTTACGGTCGGGCTGTTCGTCATCCTCTTCGGACGAGCTGGACCAGATGAGGCGGAGGACCTGTGCAGTACATGTTGCTGATCTACAACTGCGTACGCCCCGAACCGGGCGATCCCGGGTTCGAAGAGGCGGTGGCACGGGTGAACGCGTTCGCCGACGAGTGCCGGCGCCGCGGCGTGTGGGTGGAGGGCAAGCCGCTGCAGCCGGAGGCGACGGCGACGACCGTGAGCGTGCGGGACGGGCGCACGTTGATCACCGACGGCCCGTTCGCGGAGACCCACGAGCACCTCGGCGGGTTCTACCTGTTCGACTGCCGCAACCTCGACGAGGCTCTCGAGCTCGCCGCACTGTGCCCGATGGCGGAGGAAGGCTCGATCGAGGTGCGGCCGGTCGTCGGGATCCCGGGTGTGGGCCACGCGCCGCTCGACGTGGCGGCCCCTGCTGAGTGAGCCGGCCGCCGCCGCGGTGGAGCGGGTCTACCGCGCGGACCGCGCGCGGATGCTCGCCGCGCTGATCCGCGTGCTCGGCGACTTCGAGCTCGCGGAGGACGCGTTGCAGGAGGCGTGCGCGCTCGCCCTGCGCAAGTGGGCCGCCGTGCCCGACGACCCGGTCGCGTGGCTGCTCACGGCGGCGCGCAACAACGCGATCGACCGGCTGCGGCGCGCCCGGCTGGGCCGGGAGAAGCTCGCGGCGATCGGGGCCGAGGTCCAGGAGGTGCCGATGATCGACTTCTCCGATCGGCGCCTGCTCGAGGTGGGCGACGAACGGCTGAGCCTGATCTTCACCTGCTGCCACCCGGCGCTCGCCGAGCCGGCGCGCGTCGCGCTGACGCTGCAGGCCGTGGTCGGGCTGACGGCCGGGCAGATCGCCCGGACGTTCCTCATCGGCGAAGCGACGCTCGCGCAGCGGCTGGTCCGGGCCAAACGCAAGATCCGCGATGCCGGCATCACGCTGGAAGTCCCGCCGGATCACCTGCTGCCCGAACGGCTCGCCGGAGTGCTCGCCGTGGTGTACCTGATCTTCACCCAGGGCTACACCGCCGCGGCCGGCTCGCCCGAGCACACCACGCTGCGGCGGGAGGCGATCCGGCTCGCCCAGCTCGTGGCCACGCTGATGCCGGACGAACCGGAGGCGCTCGGCCTCGTCGCCGTGCTGCTGCTGCACGATTCGCGCGCGGCGGCGCGGCACAGCCCGACCGGTGACGTGGTGCTGCTGGAAGATCAGGACCGGACGCGGTGGGATCGCGGCGAGATCGCCGAAGCCCTGGGGCTGCTGGACCGCGCGCTGCGCCACGGCGAGCCCGGGCCGTACCAGGTGCAGGCCGCGATCGCCGCGCTGCACGCGCAGGCGCCCTCGGCCGAGCTCACCGACTGGGCGGGCATCGCGGGCCTGTACGCGCGGCTGCTGGAGCTCACGCCTTCGCCCGTCGTGGCGCTGAACCACGCCGTCGCGGTGGCGATGGCGCAGGGCGCGGCCGACGGGCTCGCGCTGATCGACCGCATCGACGGGCTCGGTCAGTACCACCTGATGCACGCGGCGCGCGCCGACCTGCTGCGCCGCCTCGACCGCCGCGGAGAGGCGGCCACCGCCTACCGGCGCGCCCACGAGCTCGCCCACACGCCGGCGGACCGGCGGTTCCTCGCCCGCCGCCTGCTCGACCTCGACGCACGCACCCCTGGGGAGGCACCGTGAGACTGTCCATTCTGGAGCGCGGCCACCGCCGCCGCGCGAAGCTGTTCCTGTCGGCCACGTCCGCGATGTCCCGAGTGGACAGTCCCGACATCGTGCGGACGCTGCTGTACCGGCCGGAGTTCATGACCCGTGCGCTGCTGGACCTCACGGCGCCGGCCATGCGCGGCCCGTCGTCGTGGACGGCCGGCGAGCGCGAGTACCTGGCGATGGGCACGGCGAAGCTGCACGAGTGCCCGTTCTGCATCGTCACCCACGCGGAGCTCACGCGCATCGCCGGCGACGGTGAGGTGGACCCGGACGAACCGGCGTCCGCCCGCCCCGAACTGCGGGCGGTGCGCGCCTTCCTGGACACCGTTTCGCGGCCGGGCGGCGAGCCCGACGCGTCGCTGGTAGCCGACGTGCCCGCGCCGGCCGTGCTGGAGGCGCTGCGCGTGAACCTCGTGTGGGACGTGGTCAACCGCCTGGCCAACGCGTTCGGCTTCGAGCTGCGCGACGGCCAATTGGAGAGCGGCACCCAGGCGCTGCACCGCTTCGGCTACCGCTTCCCCGGTTTCCTGCTCTCCGGCGGTACGAAGACCGACCACGGCGACGTCGTCGAAAACCTCCGCCACGTGGTGGTCGAAGCGCGCGGTGTCACCGACCGGGCTCTGCGCGCGGCGCTCGTCGCCGGCGACCCGGTGGCCGAGCCGTGGCAGACCTACGCCGACACCGTCCGCGCCGCGTCCTACCGCGTGACCGATGCCGACGTCGCCGCCCTGCTGGCCGCGGGCCACACCGAGGAAGAGGTCTTCGAGGTCACGGTCGCGGCCTCGGTCGGCGCCGCACTGGCCGCGTTCGACCGGGGCCGCAAGGCGCTCGGGACATGACCCCGGCACGACCTCGAGGACCGGGGTCGGGCCCGCCGCGTCAGGAGAGGGGAACCCAGAGCGCGGTGATCGGCGCGCTCGGTCCGGTCGTGCCCGCTTGCCGGCCGTTCCTGCCGGGTTACTGCCACCCGCCGGAATCGGACGAAGCCGGTGGGTGTGTCCACACCGGACACACCCACCGGCGTACCTCACGCGGCGACCGGCTCCCAGGCCGCCCGGCCGAGGAAGGCCAGCAGTCGCGTCTGGTCGTCCGAGCCGGCCGGCGGGGTGAGTTCCGGGCCGAAGAAGCCGGGGGCGCGCACGGCGTGCGCGCGGGCCCAGTCGAAGGCGACCGCGACCGTGGCCGGGTCGAGGTGCACGTCGGCGCCCAGGGCGTGGCCGATGTCCCACGTGTGGGCGACCAAGTCGGTGGTCAGCAGGCTCACCACCGCGGCGACCGGCACGTCGCCGAGGCCCGGGATCGTGGTGGTCCGCGTGAGTGCTTCCGGGGTCAGCGCGGCGAGGCAGGCCGTGCGGGCGTTCCGCCAGGTCGTGAGCGGGTCGTCGCCCGCGACCGGCGCGGGGTGGGGCGAACCCGGTGCACCCGAGCGGTCTGCGTAGTCCTCGCCGGCGGCCCAGGCGCGCAGCTGGTGCTGGCCCCAGACCGCGTGGCCCGCGAGGTCGCGCACCGACCACCCGGGGCACGTCGAGCGCGCGTCCCAGCGCTCGGCCGGCACCGCGGCGAGCACCGCGTCGAACCCGTCCTGCGCCTGCCGGTACAACGCCAAAGTGTCCATCGTCCGTCCTTTCCACGAGGTCCTTGCACCCCGAGGACGAACGGGCGTGGCCCGGCTCGACAGCGGTCTACGGACTGGCGGCGAGGAACACGAAAGCCGCGAGCAGCACGAGGTGGACACCGCCCTGCAGGCGCGTCGCGCGGCCCGGCACCACGGTGAGGCCGCCGACCACGACGGTGATCACCAGCAGCACGATCTGCGTGGCGTCCAGGCCCAGCAGCAGCGGCCCGCTGAGCCAGATCGACGCGAGCGCGATCGCCGGGATCGTAAGGCCGATGCTGGCCATCGCCGAACCCAGCGCGAGGTTCAGGCTGACCTGCACGCGGTCGCGCCGCGCGGCGTTGGTGGCGGCGAGCGTCTCGGGCAGGAGCACGAGCAGCGCGATCACCACGCCGACGAACGACTGCGGGAACCCCAGCGCCGCCACACCGGCCTCGATCGCCGGGGACTCCACTTTGGCCAGCCCGACCACCGCCACGAGCGCCACCAGCAGCAGCCCGAGACTGAACAACGCGGTGCGCGTGGTCGTCGGCTTCGCGTGCGAATCCTCCTCGACCACCGCGCCGGCGTCGTCGATCGGCAGGAAGAAGTCGCGGTGGCGCACGGTCTGCGTGACCACGAAAAGCCCGTAGAGGATCAGCGACGCGATCGCGGCGAACCCCAGCTGCGCGGGGGAGAACTCGGGGCCGCGGCGGGAAGTGGTGAACGTGGGCAGGACGAGGCTGAGGGTGGCGAGCGTCGCGACGGTGGCCAGCGCCGAGCCGGTGCCCTCGGCGTTGAACACCGTCGTCTTGCGCCGCCACGCGCCCACCAGCAGCGAGAGGCCGAGGATGCCGTTGCACGTGATCATCACGGCCGCGAACACCGTGTCCCGCGCGAGCGAAGCCGTTTTCGGGCCGCCGGAGACCATGAGCGTGACGATGAGCGCCACCTCGATCACCGTGACGGCCACCGCCAGCACGAGCGACCCGAACGGCTCGCCGACGCGGTGCGCCACCACCTCCGCATGGTGCACCGCCGCCAGCACCGCGGCCGCCAGCACCACCGCGACGAGGATCACCGGCACCGTCCCGAGCACCCGCCCCCACGTCACCGCCAGCACCACCACCGCGACCGCCGGGGCGATCGTCGTCCAGCGCAACCAGGGAGAACCCGTCCGGGAAGCCATGCCCCGCAGCTTCGCAGATCAGACCGCCAACCGCCCCCGGACCGCGCCGCGCCGGGTGACGGCGAACCGGGAGATCCGCTCCTGGCTGGAGCTGCCGAAGCCGTGACGGCGCGGCCGTCCTCCTTTCGGGGAGGGCGGCCGGTTTCGCGCGGCGCGGGGCGGGCAACCCCGGCGGCGGAAGGGCGGACCGGCGGCGGTTCGCCACGACGCGACCGAGCGGGGGACACCGCATGCGCATCGGCTACACGTTGATGACCGAGCAGGCCGGGCCGAAGGACCTGGTCGCCCACGCGGCCGGGGCGGAGCGGGCGGGCTTCGACTTCGAGGTCTGCAGCGACCACTACTCGCCCTGGCTCGCGGAGCAGGGACACGCGCCGTATGCGTGGAGCGTGCTCGGCGCGGTGAGCCAGGTGACCGAACGGGTGGACCTGATGACGTTCGTGACCTGCCCGACGATGCGGTACCACCCGGCCGTCGTCGCGCAGAAGGCGGCGACGATCCAGCTGCTGTCCGACGACCGGTTCACCCTCGGCCTCGGCGCGGGGGAGAACCTCAACGAGCACGTCGCCGGGCAGGGCTGGCCGCCGGTGAACGTGCGCCACGACCTGCTCGCCGAGGCCGTGCAGATCATCGGCGGCCTGTTCGACGGCGGGTCGTTCAGCTACGAGGGCAAGCACTTCCGGGTGGACTCCGCGAAGCTCTGGGACCTCTCGCCGACGCGCGTGCCGGTCGGGATCGCCGTGTCCGGCAAGCAGTCCGTGCACCGGTTCGCGCCGCAGGCGGACGTCATGATCGCGGTCGAGCCCGACCCGGCTCTGTGCGGCGAGTGGGACGCCACGCGCCTCGGCCCGCCGACGCGCAAGGTCGCCCAGCTGCCCGTGTGCTGGGATCCGGATCGCGGCGCGGCCGTGCGGCGGGCACACGACCAGTTCCGCTGGTTCAGCGGCGGGTGGAAGGTCAACTCGGAGCTGCCGGGCCCGGCCGGGTTCGCCGGTGCGACGCAGTTCGTGCGTCAGGACGACGTCGCCGCGGGGATCCCGTGCGGTCCGGAGGTGGGGCCGATCCGGGAAGCGGTGCGGCAGTTCGCGGACTCGGGGTTCACGGATCTGGCGCTGATCCAGATCGGGGGCGACCGGCAGGAGGAGTTCCTGGCGTTCTCGGAGAAGGAGCTGTTGCCGGCTCTGCGCGAGTAGGCGGCGGTGAAAAACCGGCCGATTTCCCGGTGGCCGCACGGGGTATCCGGCGCGCATGAGCCATAGCCGTGGAAAAGTGGAGGTCTCGGCCCGGGTCCGCCTCGACGGACCCGAGGACCTGGCGAAGGAGTACACGCCCGGGGTCGCCGAGGTGGCCGAGCGGGTGGCCGACGACCCGTCCGCGCTGATGCGCGAGACGGTGAAGGCCAACGCGGTCGCGATCGTGTCCGACGGCTCGGCGCTGCTCGGCCTCGGCGACCGCGGGCCGGCCGCCGCGCTGCCGGTGATGGAGGGCAAAGCGGCGCTGCTGAAGCGGTTCGCCGACGTCGACGCCTGGCCGATCTGCCCGGTCAGCCGGGACCCGGACGACCTGGTGCGCACCGTGAAGGACCTCGCGACCTCGTTCGGTGCGATCAACCTCGAGGACATCGCCGCGCCGAGGTGCTTCACCGTCGAGCGCCGCCTGCACGACGAGCTCGACATCCCCGTCTTCCACGACGACCAGCACGGCACCGCGGTCGTCGTGCTCGCGGCGCTGCACAACGCGATGAAGCTGACCGACCGCGAGGCCGCCGGCACCTCCGTGGTGATCTCCGGCGCGGGCGCGGCGGGCAGCGCCACGGCGCGGCTGCTGCGCGAGGCCGGCTACGAGCGCATCGTGGTGTGCGACAGCCAAGGCGTGCTGCACCCCGGCCGTGACCTCGTCGGCGAGAAACGCTGGCTCGCCGAGAACACCAACCGCGACGGGACCGTCGAAGGCAGCCTGCGCGACGCGCTCTCGGGCGCCGACGTCTTCATCGGCGTCAGCGCGGGCGGTCTGCTCGGCGAAGACGACATAGCCGCGATGGCCGACCGCGCGATCGTGTTCGCGCTGGCCAACCCGGACCCCGAGATCGATCCGGACCTCGCGGGCAAACACGCCGAGATCGTCGCGACCGGGCGCAGCGACCACCCGAACCAGATCAACAACGTGCTGGTGTTCCCGGGCGTCTTCCGCGGCCTGCTGGACTCCGGCGCGCCCCGCATCACGAGCCGCATGCTGCTCGCCGCGGCCCGCGCCATCGCCGATGTCGTCGCCGACGACCTCACCCCGCAGCGGATCGTGCCCACGGTTTTCGACGACGGTGTGGTGGACGCCGTGGCGGGCGCGGTGATGGAGGCCGCGAAGGAGGATTGAGAGGAGGCCGGCCGGCACGTGGTGTCCGGCCGGCCCGTTGTGCTGCCCGGTGTCCGGGCGGTGCGGGCACACCCCGCCGCCTGCCCGCACCGCCCGGAGGTCAGGGGGTCACGGGTGCCGCAGCAGGGCGGCAAACCCGCCCGCCAGGTCGAGTCGTTCGTCCATCACCACGACGTCGGCGCCGACGGCTACAGCGGCGTACGGGAGGGCCTCGTCGGCGCGGTGTGGTGCGGTTTCGGTCGCGCCGAGAGCGGCCAGCCGCGGCGCGGCGACGCCGACCTGGGTGGGCTCGGGGCCGGTCAGGACCTCGGCGTCGCCGGGGTCGCCGACGAGCAGGGTGGCGACGTTGGACTCGGACAGCGCCGCGGTGACGGCCTCCAGGCCGCTGACGGCGAGGCCGGATCCGCGGCCGGTCTCGGCGCGGAAGCGGTCGGCGAGGTCGTCCAGCTCGCGAAGGTGGCGGCCGGCCAGCAGTTCGTGGACGTGCTCGTCCAGCTCGGCGCGGTCGGCGCCGGCCGCGCGGCCCCCGGCGCCGGTCTCCTCGGCGATCGCGCGCACGGGCTCCGGCAGCAGGCCCAGCAGCTCGGCGCGGGCCTGCACCTCGCCGGCCAGCACGACCAGGCGGGCATCGGTGCGTTCGACCGTCTTGGCCACGGCCGTCGCGACGTCCTCGAGGTTGTGCCGCACGGCTTCCTCCGTGCGGTGCTGCAGGTCCCGGTGCGCCGAGCCGCCGGTGCGGGCCTTGTGCACGTCGTCCTCGGCGCCCTGCACGGTGTCGTCGCGCACCGTGCCGCCGCGGTGGTGCACCTCGACGTCCGCGCCGTGGCGGTCGACGAGCACCACCACGTACTCGGGCGCGTCGTCGGCGTGGGTCACCACCGGCAGGAAGTACGGCAGGTCCGAATACCGCGCCTCCTGCGCGGTGGGCGGCGCGGCGAGCCGGCGGTCGGCCACGATCTCGCCGTGCGCGGCGATCAGGCTCCGGCCGGCCGGCCCGACGGGCGGGGGAGCGGCTTCGACCGCGGCGACGATCGCGTCGACCGTCTCCGGATCGGCGTCCTGTTCGGACAGCGCCGCCTTGATCTCCCTGAGCCGCAGCTCGAGCTGTTTTGCTGCGTCCTCCGTGTCGTGCGACTGGTCGAAGTGGACCGAGGCGAACGGTCCGGTCGTGGTCGTCAGGGGACGCAGGTCGTGGGTGTCCACAAGGGACTCCTTTCTGGTGCGCGGAATCAGGTGCGCGTCGGCAGGAGCTCCTGGACCTTTGTCTTGAGGCCCTGGGCGACGAGGTGCCACGCGTCCGGGTCACCCCTGAGCACCGCTTCGGTCATGGACTTGATCTGCTCGAACGTGGCGTGCGGCGGGATCGGCGGGACCTCCGGATCGCAGCGCACGTCGAGCACGGTGGGGACGTCGGCGTCGAGCGCCGTCGTCCAGGCGTCGCCGAGCCGCTCGGGGTCGTCGACCGCGATGCCGCCCAGCCCGATGCCGCGGGCGAAGTCCGCATAGGACACTTCGGGCAGCGACTGCGAGGGCTCGAACTTGGGCGCGCCGCCCATCGCCCGCAGCTCCCAGGTGACCTGGTTGAGGTCACCGTTGTGGAAGACGCAGATCACGCAGCGCTGGTCGGGCCAGAGCTCGCGGTAGCGCGCGAGGGTGAGCAGCTCGGCCATGCCGTTCATCTGCATGGCCCCGTCGCCCACGAGCGCGACGACCGGGCGGTCGGGGTGTGCGAACTTGGCGCCGATCGCGTACGGCACGCTCGGGCCCATCGTCGCCAGCGTCCCCGAGAGCGAGCCGCGCATCCTGCCGCGCATGCGCAGGTTGCGGGCGTACCAGTTGGCGGTCGAGCCGGCGTCGGCGGTGACGATGGCGTCTTCCGGGATCCGCTCGGAGAGCTCGTGGACGATCCGCATCGGGTTGATCGGGTCCGCCGCCAGCATGGCCTGGCGGGTGACGGTGTCCGTCCAGTCGGCCACGTTCTTCTCGATCCGCTCCCGCCACCCGCGTTCGGTCTTGCGTTCCAGCAACGGGATGAGCTGTGCCAACGTGGACTTGGCGTCGCCGAGGAGGGTGACCTCGGTGGGGTAGCGCAGGCCCAGGAAGCGCGCGTCGAGGTCGATCTGCACGGCACGTGCCTGGCCGAACGGCGGCAGGAACTGGCTGTACGGGAAGCCGGAGCCGATGATCAGCAGCGTGTCGCAGTCGTTCATGAGCTCGTAGCTCGGACGCGTGCCCAGCAGGCCGATCGCGCCGGTGACGTACGGCAAGTCGTCGGGCAGCACGTCCTTGCCCAGCAACGCTTTCGCCACTCCGGCGCCCGTCAGCTCGGCGACCTCGCGGACCTCGGTCACGGCGTTGCGCGCACCCTGGCCGACCAGGATCGCGACCTTCTCACCGGCGTTGAGGACCTCCGCCGCCCGCGTCAGCTCCTCGGCCGGCGGCACGACCTTCGCGCGCGGGTGGCCGGGCGGGCTGGAGGGCACGTGCTTGAACGCGTGCTCGGGCGGCGAGTACGGCAGTTCCTGGACGTCCGCCGGGATGATCAGGGCCGTGGGGGCGCGCTGCGCGAGCGCGGTGCGGATGGCGCGGTCGAGCGCGTTGGGCAGCTGCTCGGGCACGTTGACCTCGACGAGGTACTCGCTCGCGACGTCCTTGAACAGCGACTGTAGGTCGACTTCCTGCTGGTAGCTGCCGCCCATCGCGCTGCGCGCGGTCTGGCCGACGATCGCCACCACGGGCACGTGGTCGAGCTTGGCGTCGTAGAGGCCGTTGAGCAGGTGGATCGCGCCGGGCCCGGAGGTCGCCGCGCACACGCCGACGCGCCCGCTGAACTTCGCGTAGCCGACGGCCTCGAACGCCGCCATCTCCTCGTGTCGTGCCTGCACGAACCGCGGCTCGTTCCCGGCGGTGCCGAACGCGGTGACGAGGCCGTTGATGCCGTCCCCGGGATAGCCGAACACCTGCTCGACGTCCCATTCGCGCAGCCTCTGCACCACGTAGTCCGCAACGGTTGTGGTCATGCCGCCCGGGTACCGCCGGGCGGCGGCGGGCAAACATCCGTGGCGCGCCTGAACGACAACGCGCCGGTCAGTGTTCGTCGTGCGAGCGCCGGCGCAGGATGAGCCGCAGCACGACGATCAGGCCGAGCACGCTCGCGAACACCGGCACCGGGTTGGCGCGCACGGTTTCGGCGCCCTGGCGGAACTTCTTGGCCGTCGGTTCGCCGACGACCGTGCCGACCTTCGCCTCGGCCTGGTCGAGCCGGTCGTCGAGGCCCTGCTTGATCTTCGGGCGCACGTCGAGCTTCTGCTCGAGGGTCTCCAGCGTCTGCGCCAGCTCGGCGCGCGTGGCGTCGCGGTCGATGCGGACCTCGTCCGGGGTCTCGGGGAACTCGCGGTTCACGAGCGCACCTCCTGCCGCACGACCTCGACGTCCTCGCGGACGCCTTCGATGGCTTCCCGCGGCACCGGCGGTGTCGCGTTCTTGATCTGCGTGCGCCCGACCAGCGCCGAAATGCCAGCGACCACGAACAACACACCCGCGACGACCAGCGCCGACGCCCATCCCGGCAGCACCAGCGCGAGCGCCATGATCGCGGCGGCCACCAGCGCCCCCGCACCGAACAACGCGACGAGCCCCGCGGCGCCGAACAACCCGGCACCCACACCCATCCTCGTGCTCTTTTGCTTCAGCTCCAGAACCCCGAGCCGGACCTCGTCGCGCACCAGCCGTTTCACCTGGTCGCCGAGGTCGGCGACGAGTTCGCCGAACGAGCGTTCCTTCGGTGGAATCGGCTGCACCTCTTCGGTCACCACCGCACCTCCATCGTCACGTCACGGTCCGGCGCGGGCCGCCGGGTGGTCCCCGGGTTCCCGCTCCCGCGTCGGCTCAACCTTCGGCGGGCGCGGTTCGCTTCGGCCACTGTCCACTTCGGCCGGTCGGCGGGGCGAGCGCCGGATCAGCCGACGACGACGGTGTGCTCGCCGGCCGCCACGAGCTCGCCGATCACCGGGTAGCCCGGGACCTCGCCGGCGATCAGGAGGCCGCCCGAGGTCTGGGCGTCGGCCAGGAGCAAGGCCTCGTCCTCGGGGATACGGGAAAGGTCGGTGTGGGGGCGGACCCAGTCGAGGTTGCGGCGCGTCCCGCCGCTGACGTGGCCGGCGGCGAGGGCCTCGCGGGCGCCGTCGAGGTAGGGGACGGCGGCCGGGTCGAGGCGGGCGGTGACGTGGCTGGCGCGGGCGAGCTTGTGCAGGTGGCCGAGCAGCCCGAAGCCGGTGACGTCGGTCGCGCAGGTGGCGCCGGCGGCCAGGGCGGCGCGGGAGGCGTCGGCGTTGAGCGTGGTCATGGTGGCGATGGCGTGGTCGAAGCGTTCACCGGTGGCCTTGTGGCGCGAGTTGAGCACGCCGATGCCGAGCGGTTTCGTGAGGGTGAGGGGCACGCCCGGGCGGCCGGAGTCGTTGCGCAGCAGGCGGTCCGGGTCGGCG
The DNA here is from genome assembly GCF_042896185.1 of Amycolatopsis sp. NPDC001319. Taxonomy (NCBI): domain Bacteria; kingdom Bacillati; phylum Actinomycetota; class Actinomycetes; order Pseudonocardiales; family Pseudonocardiaceae; genus Amycolatopsis; species Amycolatopsis sp. NPDC001319. The sequence continues at coordinate 339,228 of NZ_JBIAWY010000002.1, forward strand.
ATGCCGGTCACGGCGAGGCCGTACTTCGGCTCGGGGTCGTCGACGCTGTGCCCGCCCGCGAGGTGGCAGCCGGCCGGTCCGCAGACGTCGAGGCCGCCGCGCAGGACCTCCGTGGCGAGCTCGAACGGCAGCACTCCGCGCGGCCAGCAGAGCAGGTTCACGGCGACCACGGGGGTGCCGCCCATCGCGTACACGTCGGACAGGGCGTTGGCGGCGGCGATGCGGCCCCAGTCGTACGGGTCGTCGACGACGGGGGTGAAAAAGTCGGTCGTGGCGATGAGGGCCGTGCCGCCGGAGATGCGCACGGCGGCCGCGTCGTCGCCGTCGTCGAGGCCGACCAGCAGCTCGCCGGGCGGGTCGACGGGCGACTTGCCGGTCAGGCCGCGGACCACGTCCTCGAGCTCGCCGGGCGGGATCTTGCACGCACAACCGCCGCCGTGCGCGTACTGCGTCAGCCGGTGTTCCACGCGCCCCATCGTGCCCGGGCTGCGGACGCGGCGCGACCTTGGCAGGATGGCGGGATGCTCCAGGGAGGCGTCTCCGGCCTGGTGGCCGGCGCGGTCTTCAAAACCGTCGGGCGGCAGACGCTGTCGCCGGCGGGTTCGATTCCCGTCCGCCTCCGCCGGGAGCGCCGCGGGTGACCGATCCGCGCCGGGCCGTGCCCCGCACCGACGCGCTGCTCGCCGACCCCCGCATCGCGAAGGCCGCCGAGCCGCTCGGTCGTGAGCTGGTGAAGTCCGTCGTGACCGCCGCGCAACAACGGATCCGCGAAGGCCTGATCCCGCCCGAGACGATCGTGGACGACGTCCTCGCCCACTTGCCCGGGCACGCCACTTCGCTGCGGCCCGTCGTCAACGCCACCGGCGTTGTCGTGCACACCAACCTCGGCCGGGCGCCGTTGTCACCGGCGGCGGTGGACGCGGTCGCCGCGGCCGCGGGAGCCACGGACGTCGAGTTCGACCTCGCCACGGGCCGGCGCGCCCGCCGGGGCCGCGGTGCGCTCGCGGCCCTGGCCGACGCCGTCCCGGCCGCCGGCGGCGTGCACGTGGTGAACAACAACGCCGCCGCGCTGCTGCTGTGCGCCCTCGCGCTCGCGCCGGGCCGCGAGATCGTGGTCAGCCGCGGTGAGCTGGTCGAGATCGGCGACGGCTTCCGGATCCCCGACCTGCTGGCCTCGACCGGCTCGCGGCTGCGCGAGGTCGGGACGACGAACCGCACGCACCTCGCCGACTACGCCGCCGCGCTCGGCCCCGGAACCGGATTCGTGCTCAAGGTCCACCCGTCCAACTACCGCGTCACCGGCTTCACGGCGGAAGCCTCCGTGGCGGACCTGGCCGGGCTCGGGGTGCCGCTGGTCGTGGACATCGGCTCGGGGCTGCTCGCGCCGCACCCGCTGCTGCCGGACGAACCCGACGCGGCCACGGTCCTGGCCCAGGGCGCGCACCTGGTGACCGCGAGTGGCGACAAGCTCCTCGGCGGCCCGCAGGCCGGCCTCCTGCTCGGCGACGCGGCGCTGGTGGAGCGGCTGCGCCGGCACCCGGCGGCGCGGGCGCTGCGCGTGGACAAGCTGACGCTGGCGGCACTCGAGGCGACCTTGCGCGGCCCGCTGCCCCCGGTGCGGGAAGCGCTGCGGATCCCGCTGCCGGAGTTGCGCGGCCGTGCGGAGGAGCTGTGCGCGACGCTGCGTGCGGCCGGAGTCGACGCCGAGGTCGTCGAGTCGACCGTTGCCGTCGGGGGCGGGGGCGCGCCCGGGGTCGAGCTGCCGAGCGTGGCCGTCGCGTTGCCCGCGCCCTACGCCGAGGCGCTGCGGGCCGGGCAGCCACCCGTCGTCGGCCGCGTGGTCCGCGACCGCTGCCTGCTGGACCTGCGGACCGTCCCGCCCGGCGACGACGCCACGATCGCGGCCGCGGTGCTGGGGTCCGGGTGATCCGGTGCGGGTGATCGCCACCGCCGGCCACGTGGACCACGGCAAGTCCACGCTGGTGCGGCGGCTCACCGGGATGGAACCCGACCGCTGGGCCGAGGAACGCCGCCGCGGCCTCACGATCGACCTCGGCTTCGCGTGGACGCGCCTCGGCGAGGAGGACGTGGCGTTCGTCGACGTGCCCGGCCACGAGCGGTTCGTGCCCACCATGCTCGCGGGCGCCGGGCCGGCGCCCGCCGTGGCGTTCGTGGTCGCGGCCGACGAGGGCTGGAAACCGCAGTCGGCCGAGCACCTGGCCGCGCTCGACGCGTTCGGCGTGGACCGCGGGCTGCTCGTGGTGACCAAGGCGGACCGCGCCGACCCCGGGCCCGCCACGGCGTCCGCGCTGCACGAGATCTCCGCGACGTCGCTGGGTGCGGTGCCCTCGGTCGCGGTCAGCGGCACGACCGGCGCCGGGTTCGCCGAGCTGAGGGCCGCGCTGGGTGCGCTCGTCGCCGGGTTGCCCGCCCCGGACACCGGCGCGGACGTGCGCCTGTGGCTCGACCGGGCGTTCACGATCCGCGGCGCGGGCACCGTCGTGACCGGGACCCTCGCGGCGGGCACCATCACGACCGGTGACGAGCTGGACCTCGGAGGTGCCACCGTCACGGTCAGGGGGATCGAAGCGCTGGGGGAGCCCCGCGACCGGGTCACCGGCGTCGCGCGGGTGGCGCTGAACCTCCGCGGGGTCGCCCGCGAACAGGCCCGGCGCGGCCACGCCCTGCTCACACCCGGGGCGTGGCTGACGACGAGCGAGGTGGACGTCCGCCTGCGCGGCACCCGGTCCGCGGACCTGCACCAGTCGCTGGTGCTGCACCTGGGCACCGCGGCCGTCGCGGCCCGGGTCCGTCCACTCGGGACGGACACCGCACGGCTGACGCTGCGGACTCCGCTGCCCCTGCGCGTCGGCGACCGGGGCTTGGTCCGCGACCCGGGCGCCCACCTCATCCCGGCCGGGGTCGAAGTGCTCGACGTCCGGCCGCCCGAGCTGAGGCGCCGGGGCGCCGCCCGCGCGCGAGGAGACGAGCTGACGCGCGAGCCGGCGCCGGCCCACCTGGCACGGCGCGGTTTCGTCAAGGCGGCGGAGTTCCGCGCGATGGGCTTCGCGCCGACCGGCGAGCACGCGGGCGAGTGGCTGGTGGATCCCGGCCGGTTCGCCCACCTCAAGGCGCTGGTCCGGGAGGAGGTCGCCGCCTGGACCCACGACCACCCCGTCGCCGCGGGTATGCCCGAAGAGACGCTCCGGCAAAGGCTGGAGCTGCCCGCGCCGGAGCTCCTGCCGCCGCTGCTCACCGGTCTGGAAACCCGCGCCGGGCTGGTGCGGCTGCCCGGCACCGGCCTCGAACCGCGCGTCGCCGAGGCCGTCGCCGAACTGGACAAGGAGTTCGCCGAACACCCCTTCCGCGCCCCTGAGACCGATCATCTCCGTGAGCTGGGGCTGGGCCGGCGAGAACTGGCCGCCGCCGTCCGCCACGGCCGCCTCACGGTGCTGGCCGAGGGCGTCTACGTCGCGCCGGGCACGGAGGAACGGGCGGCGGAGGTCCTGGCCGGCGTCGCCCGGCCGTTCACGGTCGCCGACGCCCGCCGCGCCCTCGACACGACCCGCCGCGTGATGGTGCCGTTGCTCGAACACCTCGACGCGGCGGGCGTCACCGAGCCCCTCGGCGACGGCACCCGCCGGCTGCGGTGACCGGGTCCGGCCGCCGGGAGCAGCGGCCCCCGCACGGGTGAGTGACCTGCGCCGGGCGCGCGAAGGCATTAGGTTGGCGGGCATGGGTGTCCGGCGGTGGATCGAGGGCTGGCCCGTGTACCGGCAGCTGACCGGTCCCGACCGGCTGGCTCGTGGTGCCGCGGCGAAGTCGAGCGGCTCCGAGGCCTGGCACGCGCGCACCCAGGACGCGGACCGCGTCGTGAAGTCGGTGTGCCCGTACTGCGCGGTCGGCTGCGGGCAGAAGGTCTACGTCAAGGACGAGCGCGTCACCCAGATCGAGGGCGACCCCGACTCGCCCATCTCACGGGGCCGGCTGTGCCCCAAGGGCTCGGCCAGCAAACAGCTCGTGACGAGCCCCAACCGGGTCACCGAAGTGCTCTACCGGCGCCCGTACGGCACCGGCTGGGAGCGCCTGCCGCTCGACGAGGCGATGGAGATGATCGCCGAGCGGGTCCTGCGCACGCGCGCCGAGACGTGGGAGGAATCCGACGCAAAGGGCGTGCCGCTCAAGCGCACCCTCGGGTTGGCCAGCCTCGGCGGCGCGACGCTGGACAACGAAGAGAACTACCTGATGAAGAAGCTCTACACCGCGCTCGGCGCGATCCAGATCGAGAACCAGGCCCGTATTTGACACTCCGCCACGGTTCCCGGTCTGGGGACCTCCTTCGGTCGTGGAGGCGCCACGACGTTCCAGCAGGACCTGGTCAACGCCGACTGCATCGTGATCCAGGGCTCCAACATGGCGGAGGCCCACCCCGTGGGGTTCCAGTGGGTGATGGAGGCGAAGGCCCGCGGGGCGAAGATCATCCACGTCGACCCGCGCTTCACGCGCACTAGCGCGGTCGCGCACACCCACGCGGCGCTGCGCGCGGGCTCGGACATCGCGTTCCTCGGCGGCCTGATCAAGTACGTCCTGGACCACGAGCTCGACTTCCGCGAGTACGTGCTGGCGTACACCAACGCCGCCGCGATCCTGCGTGAGGACTTCCGCGACACCGAGGACCTCGACGGGGTCTTCTCCGGCTATGACCCCGAGGGCAAGCAGTACGACGTGTCCACCTGGGCCTACGAGGGTGTCGACACCCTCCCGGCTGCCGGCAGCGGCGAGGCCGAGCTGCCGGGCGAGCAGCACCACGGCGGGGAGGGCCACCAGAAGGCCGCGCGGGCCGAGTCCTACGGCAGCGGTGGCGCCGCGGTGGGCGGGAAACCGCACCTGGACGAGACACTGCAGCACCCGCGGTGCGTCTACCAGGTCCTCAAGCGCCACTTCTCGCGGTACACACCGGAGGTCGTGGCGGACATCTGCGGCATCCCGGTGCGGCAGTTCCTGGAGATCGCCGAAGCGGTCACGGAGAACTCGGGCCGCGAGCGCACCACGGCGTGGGTCTACTCGGTGGGCTGGACGCAGCACACGGTCGGCGCGCAGTACATCCGCACCGCGTCGATCCTGCAGACGCTGCTGGGCAACATCGGCCGACCCGGCGGCGGCATCCTGGCGCTGCGCGGGCACGCGAGCATCCAGGGCTCCACCGACATCCCGACGCTGTACAACATCCTGCCCGGATACCTGCCGATGCCCCACGCGCACCAGCACTTCAGCCTCGACGACTACGTGGCCACCGACGCCGGCGCCACCGGCTTCTGGGGCAACATGGACGCCTACATGGTGAGCCTGCTCAAGGCGTACTGGGGCGACGCCGCCCAGCCGCACAACGACTTCCGCTTCGCCCACCTGCCGCGCCTGACCGGCGACCACGGCACGTACGCCACGGTGCGCAACCAGATCGAGGGCACGTGCAAGGGCTACTTCCTCGTCGGCGAGAACCCCGCCGTCGGTTCGGCCAACGGGAAGATGCAGCGACTGGGGCTGGCGAACCTCGACTGGCTCGTGGTGCGCGACCTGCAGATGATCGAGTCGGCGACGTTCTGGAAGGACGGGCCGGAGATCGAGACGGGGGAGCTGGCGAGCACGGAGATCGGCACCGAGGTGTTCTTCCTGCCCGCCGCCGCCCACACCGAGAAGGACGGCAGCTTCACCAACACGCAGCGGCTGCTGCAGTGGCACCACAAAGCCGTTGAACCGCCGGGAGAAGCGCGCAGCGACCTGTGGTTCTACTACCACCTGGGCCGGCTCATCCGGGAGAAGCTGGCCGGCAGCAGGGATCCGCGGGACCTGCCGGTGCAGGAGCTGACCTGGAGCTACCCGACCGAAGGGCCGCTCGACGACCCGTCGGCCGAGTCGGTGCTGGCCGAGATCAACGGCCACGGCCCCGAAGGCCCGCTGTCGGCGTACACGCAGCTCAAGGACGACGGGTCCACCTCCTGCGGCTGCTGGATCTACTGCGGCGTGCGCGCCGGCGGCCACAACCACGCCGCGAACCGGAAACCCGGGTCCGAACAGGACTGGGTGGCCGCCGAATGGGCGTGGGCGTGGCCGGCGAACCGGCGCATCCTCTACAACCGCGCGTCGGCCGATCCGGCCGGGAAACCGTGGAGCGAGCGCAAGAAGTACCTCTACTGGGACGAGGACCAGGGCCGCTGGGCCGGACCCGACGTCGCCGACTTCGAGCCGACCAAACGCCCGGACTACGTGCCGCCCGAGGGCGCCAAGAGGCAGGACGCCATCGGCGGTGCCGACCCGTTCATCATGCAGACCGACGGGCGCGCCTGGCTCTACGTGCCCGCCGGGCTCGCCGACGGTCCGCTGCCCACGCACTACGAGCCGTTCGAGTCCCCTGTGGACAATCCGCTGTACGCCCAGCAGGACAACCCGGCGCGCCAGACGCTGGTCACGCCGTCGAACCCGTACAACCCCGCCCGCAGCACGGTGTTCCCCTACGTGTTCACGACCTACCGGCTCACCGAGCACCACACCGCGGGCGGGATGAGCCGCACGCTGCCGTACCTGGCGGAGCTGCAGCCGGAGTTCTTCTGCGAGGTCTCGCCGGAGCTCGCGGCCGAGCGCGGGCTGGAGAACGGGGGCTGGGCGACGATCGTCTCGGCCCGCACGGCGATCGAGGCGCGGGTGCTGGTCACGGCGCGGATGAAACCGCTCAAGGTGCGCGGCCGCACGATCCACCAGGTCGGACTGCCCTACCACTGGGGCCCGAACGGGCTTTCCCGTGGTGACGCGGCCAACGACCTGCTCAGCGTGGTGATGGACCCGAACGTGCACATCCAGGAGGCGAAGGCGGCCACGTGCGACATCGTGCCCGGCCGGCGCCCGCGAGGCCCGGCGTTGCCGGCCTTCGTGCAGGAATACCGCAGGAGGGCGGATGGCTGAGTACGGCACGCAACCGCGGATGGGATTCTTCACCGACACGTCGGTGTGCATCGGCTGCAAGGCGTGCGAGGTGGCGTGCAAGGAGTGGAACGACGTGCCCGGCCGGGACCTCGATCTGCTCGGCACGTCGTACGACAACACCGGCGATCTCGGGGCGAACGCGTGGCGGCACGTCGCTTTCGTGGAGCAGGTGGTGCCGGCGGCGCCGCCCGCGGTGGATCTCGGGATGCCGACGGTGGGCGCGCCGGTGCAGGACGGCGAAGAACCCGGCGTGCGCTGGCTGATGTCGAGCGACGTGTGCAAGCACTGCACCCACGCCGGTTGCCTCGACGTCTGCCCTACCGGGGCGTTGTTCCGCACCGAGTTCGACACCGTCGTGGTGCAGCAGGACATCTGCAACGGCTGCGGCTACTGCGTGCCCGCCTGCCCGTACGGCGTGATCGAGCGGCGCGAGAGCGACGGCCGCGCGTTCAAGTGCACCCTCTGCTACGACCGTCTCGGCGCCGGCCTGGAGCCGGCGTGCGCCAAGGCGTGTCCCACGGACTCCATCCAGTTCGGCGTGCTCGACGAGCTGCGCGAACGCGCCGACGAGCGGGTGCGGGACCTGCACGGCTCCGGCGTGCCCGAGGCCCGGCTCTACGGCCGCGACCCGGACGACGGCGTCGGCGGCGACGGCGCGTTTTTCCTGCTGCTGGACGAACCGGAGGTCTACGGCTTCCCGCCGGACCCCGTCGTGCCGACGAAACACCTGCCGCAGATGTGGAAACGCACGGCGGCCGCGGCGCTCGGCGTGGCGGGCACGCTCGTCGTCTCGTTCCTGGGGCGGCGTCGATGAGCCCGCGCCGCGAACCGACGATGGTCGACCCGGTCGAGTTCACCTCGTACTACGGGCGGCCGATCCTCAAGGAACCGGCGTGGAAGCAGCCGGACGTGCCGCTGTACCTGTTCCTGGGCGGGGCTGCGGGCTCGTCCGCGACGATGGCGAGCCTGGCGACGCTCACGGGGCGGCCGGGCCTCGCGCGCGTCGGCCGCCTGGTCGCGGCGGCCGGCGCGAGCGCGAGTGTCGTCGCGCTGGTCCACGACCTCGGCCGGCCGGCGCGGTTCCTGCACATGCTCAGGGTGCTCAAGCCGACGTCGCCGCTTTCGGTGGGTTCGTGGATCCTGGCGCCGTTCTCGGGGCTGGCCGCGGTGTCGGCCGGCTCGGCGGAGACCGGCCTGCTGCGTCCGGTCGGCAAGCTCGCCGGCGCCGCGGCGGGCGTGCTGGGGCCGGCGATGTGCACCTACACCGCGGTGCTGCTCGCCGACACCGCCACGCCGTCGTGGCACGAGGCGCGGCGGCACCTGCCGGTGCTGTTCGCGGGCAGCGCGATGACGAGCGGCGCGGGGGCCGCGTTGCTGGCGGCACCCCGGGACGAGCTCGGGCCGGTGGTGCGCGCGGGTCTCGTCGGAGCGGCGGCCGAGCTCGCGGTGGCGCGGCACCTGGAACACGGCCTCGGGATCGTGTCGGAGCCGTACCGGACCGGCCGGGCGGGCAAGCTGATGAAGGCGGCCCGTGGCCTGACGGCCGCGGGTGCCGCGTTGTCCCTCGCGGCCCGGCGCAGCCGAGCGGCGGCGGTGGCGAGCGGTGCGGCCTACCTCGCGGCCGGCCTGTGCACGCGGTTCGGCGTCTACCAGGCCGGGGTCGCGTCGGCGCAGGACCCGAAGTACGTCGTGATCCCGCAACGCGAACGGCTGGCGGAGACGCGCGGCGACTGACCGGTGATTGGCACGCGATCGCGGCCGCCCTCCTCCATTCGGGTGACCCACTTGGCCGTAGTCGCATCGCCTGGCCTGGCGATATGCCCGGGTGGGCGTGCTGCACTTCCCGGCCGGCGTAGACCGTCCCGGCCCCGCACCCATAAGACCTCCACGTGACGACGGCCATGCGCCCCGAGCACGACGGATTCATCATGAAAAGCGACGACATTCTTTCAGCGGATCCAGAGCTGTCGGCGGCCCAACGGGCAGCCGAGGCGCGCTCCACCCTTGTCGAGGCGGCTGGGCGGCTGCGACACGCGATCGATGCGGGCCAGGTGCCGGCGCGCAGCGCGGCGGCACAGCTCGCGGCATATTAGGACACCTTGATGGGGCAGGTCGCCGTCCCTGGGGCCCCCGGCAGCATGGAGCCGCCTTCTGAGCAGGACTACTCAGGTCAAGCTTGAGTAGGCTCTCACGCTGCGGGTAGGTAGGCGGCCCTGGCTGTGCCGAGGTTGTGGAATCCGCTGCTCCTGGTCCCGTAGCCTGTGACGGAACGATCACGGGGAGGGGTCGCAAGTGGGCTTCACGGCGGTAGTCGACACACTGCGGGCGGCGGGCAAATCCGCTGGTGAGAATTTGGTCGGCCTGCGGAGCGCGGACTGCGCGGAACCGGTGGGGCAGGTGGCCGGGGCGGTGCCGGGCGGGCAAGCGGCGGCGGCTGGCCGGTTCCGCGAGGCCTGGGCCGCGACGTTCACCGAGCGGTGTGCGGAGGCTCAGCGATTCGCTGAGGGACTGATCACCGCAGCTGATCGGTACCAGCACGGCGACCAGGCGGCGGCCGGAGTGTTCCCGGCCGCCGCGCCGCCGATGCGGGGGCCGCGCTGATGGTGTCGCTGGCTGACATCCGACAGTGGAACCCGGGCGCGCTGGATGAAATTTTCTCAGTCCTGCAGATCCGGACCCAAATCCTGGTCCATTCCGGGGATGATTACGGCAAGACACTGCCGGTCGAGGGGTGGAGCGGACCCGCAGCCGATAACGCCGCTGCTCAGCACGATGCCCTGATGCGTGGTCTGGACACGATCGCCGCTGGTGTGTCCATCCTGGGAAAGACGGTCGGCCAGGCCTCCGACGCGATCACTGGCGTTCGGCACGCGTTGGCCGATGTTGAGGAACTGGCCCGCAAGTACGGCTACGAGATCACCGACGCCGGGGGCATCGTCGACACCTTCGCGGGCCGACAGGTGCCGCCTGCCCTGCACCCGGAAGACCGGGAACGGGTGCATGCGCAACTGACGGACGACGTCGCGCAGATCCTGCGCACTGCGAACGACATCGACGCTGATCTGGCGTCGGTGCTGGATCGGGCAGCGGCAGGCCAGTTCGGCACCGGTGACGAATCCACCGTCACCGCTGCCGCCGCCGACGGGGTGAAAGACCCCGGCCTCACCCTGCCCGAGCCGCCACCGAACGCGACCCCATCGCAAAACGCCGCGTGGTGGGCGACCCTGTCCAACGCCGGCCGGGACATCCTGATCCGGGACCGCCCCGGCGCGATCGGCGCGATGGACGGACTGCCTGCCACCGATCGGGACCGTGCGAACCGGGTCGTGCTCAACCGAGACTATGCCGACCTGCAACACCAACGCGCCTACCTGCTCGGCATCAACCCCGCTAACTCCGGACAGGCCATCGTCGCCATCGGCAATCCCGACACCGCCGTCAACGTCGCTACATATGTTCCCGGCACCACCGCCGGACTCAACGACGGCATGTCCACGGATATTTACCGATCAGATTCGATGATGCATATGGCGACCCAAATGGGGTCGCCGTCTACATCGGTGATCACCTGGGTGGGGTATGACGCACCGCAGAGCATCATCCCGGACGCGGCCAGCACCAGTTTCGCCGACAAAGCCGAACCCTCGCTCCGGAACTTCCAAGACGGGCTCGGGGCCGCGCACCAGGGGCCGATGAACGCCACCGTTATCGGCCACAGCTACGGAACCACCGTCGTCGGGCAAACCGCCCGCGACCTCGGCCTGCCCGCCAGCAACGTCGTCATGGTCGCCAGCCCCGGCGTCGGCGTCGAACATGCCAACCAACTCCACCTCGACGGCACGCCACAAGACCAGGTCGGACAACACATCTACTCGACCAAAGCACCCACCGACCCCATCCCTATCGCCACCAACTTCGACAACCCCATGGCAGACGGAATCGACCCCCTCGGACCCGACCCCGCCACCGGATGGTTCGGCGGACAGCGATTCGATTCCAACCCCAGCAACCCTCTCACCTCCCACAGTGACTACTGGAACAGAGACTCAGACTCACTCGCCGCCATGGGCAACATCATCGCCGGGAACAAACCATGATGAATATGACCGTGCGAAAATCTTCACGGTGGTTCTTGTTCGCGGTCTTTGGAGTGTTGCTGTTCACTACGATTTCCTGCGGAGGCGCACCCATGCAACCGACCCTGTCGGCCGAGCAAGCCCAGCAAAGCGTGCTGAATTATGTGCATGCAGCAGCGGCGGCCTCCTTTCCCCTGGGATATAAGCTAACTGAGCTGCCGCTCCAGCCGATGCCATGCACGGACAATTTCGATCATGAGACCGGCCAGTTCAGCGTCGGAATAACCTACTGGGTTGACGGGCCGGATCGTGCGCACAATAACGACTACTATAGGAAGCTTATGAAATGGTGGGCCGACAACGGTTGGTCAGTCCACACCGACACCTGGCTAAACAAGCATTTCGTCAACGCGAGTAGCAAAGACGGCTATCTTATGAGCCTTACCGCCACGACGACTGGGAACGTCCTCGGTCGCCTGAGTATCGGAGCCAGCTCTCCCTGCGTATGGCCTCACGGAACGCCTGAACCTAAATCCTGACATCCCAAAATAGCGTCTACTTGAAAAGTATCGATCGCATTGCTGGATGGTCCGCAGTGTGCGTCCGCAAGCGTCCTGACCAGGTGGGCGGCAGCCAGGCGGTGGTTACGTCTTCATTACAACTGACCTCGGGCACGGGCTGGAACAGCAGCGACGCCCGGCCGGGCGCCTTGAGCTCGACGTAGGTGAGCCCGTGGTGGTCGGTCCAGCGTTCGGTGGCCGGGTAGTCCAGGGCCTCGCGCCAGAACTCGGCGAGTGCCTCGGCGTTGCGGCAGTCGATGGCGACGGCGATCAGCCGGCTGCTCACGGGTGCCTCCCTCGTCAGGAGAACGGTCCACAGTGGACGCGCCGATCCCGTCGGCAGGGGGCTGCCGACGGGATCGGGCCCGGGCCGACAGTCAGCGGCCCAGGGCTTTCTGAAGTTCCTTCTTCGTCATGTTCGAGCGGCCCTTGATGTTGCGCTGCTTGGCCTCGTTGTAGAGCTGGTCCTTGGTCGGCCCGCCCGGCCCGAGGCCGCGGCCGCTGCGTTCCCCGCCGCGCTGCTGCGGGCTCTTGTCCCGGAGCGAGGTCTTGCTGGCGGAGCGGGACTCGCCGGAACGGGCGCGGTTCTTGTTCACGGTGCGGGCGGCGATCTCCTGCGCCCGGGAGGTACTGGCGCCGCGGTCCTGCTGCTCCGACTTGATGTGCTCGTACTGACGCTCGCGCTTGTCGCTCCAAGTTTCCTGAGGCACGGCTCCTCCTCCTTCGCTCGTGAGCGGCGGATACCCGTTGCGGTGCGGGCCCAACCCGTCAGGAGCCCGACTGCGGGTCGGTGTCGTCGTGCGGGTCCCCCGAGGTGCCCTGTTCGCCGCGGACGGTCTCGCGCTGCTCCTCGGCGGACTCGCCGTAGGGGTCGTCGCGTCCTTCGGGCTTGTCGGGGTCGCTCATGGTGAATCCTCCTCGCGCTCGCCGGAATCCGCCGCTCCGGAACCGCCGCCTCCCGGACGCGAGTCGCGGGCTTCCTGGGCGGCGTCCTTGGCCTCGCTGATCGCGTGGCGCACTTCTTCGAGCTGCTCGTCCATCTGCTTCTCGTCGGCAGTCATGGGTGGCTCCCTTCCTGGGCGCCGGTTACCACCGCGGGCGGGTGGCGAAACCGGGTCAGCCCTGCGGCGGGGGAGCGACGTCACCGCGCCACGTGCCGGTTTCGCGGCCGTCGCGGTGCTCGATGAACGTCTTGAACCGCTGCATGTCCTCCTTGACCCGCCGGTCGAGGATGCCGAGCTTGTCGGCCGCGGTCTCGGCGAAACCGTCGGGGTCGAGCTCCATCTGGGCGGTCACCCGGGTGGTCCGGTCGTCGAGCCGGTGGAACGTGATCACGCCCGCGTGCGTCGGCCCGGAGTCCGACGCCCACGCCACGCGCTCGTCGGGGTGCTGCTCGGTGATCGTCGCGTCGAACTCCCGCGTGACCCCGCCCAGCGCGATCTTCCAGTGCGTGTGCGTGTCGTCGAGCTGGCGCACTTCCTCCACGCCGTCCATGAAGCGCGGGAACGACTCGAACTGCGTCCACTGGTTGTACGCCGCGGAAACCGGCGCGTGCACGTCGACGAACTCGGTGATGGTGCTCATGGGACTCCCTTCGTCTTGTTCGGTCCTTCGCGGCCTACCCGGTGCGCGAGGATCGAAACGAACGCGCGGGGCTGCTCCCGGACGGCACCCTCGCCGGCACCGACGCGGAAGCACAAGCGCGGCAGATCTTCGCGAACATCGAGGCGCTGCTCGCCGCGCACGGGGCGCGCCCCGAGCACCTGGTGAAGCTCCTGACGTTCGTCGCGGGCACCGAACACCTCGCCGGCTACCGGGCGGCCAGGCAGAGGCCTTCGCGCACTGGTTCCCGGCGGGTGACTTCCCGGCCCAATCCCTGGTGGTCGTGGCGGCACTGGCCGGCCCGGACTACGCAGCCGAAGTGGAGGCGATCGCCGCTGTGCCAGTGGCCTAGGGCCATGGCCTGCGGGTTGTTCAGATTCGGGCCCGCCGGCTTCCTTTGTGGGTTCACTCTTTCGAGTGTTACGTCGGAAGCCTGTGCGTCACAGTTCGATTTGTGGTCTGATGTGCCTCGCTATCCGGTATGACGCAGTGGGGGACGGATGAAAAGCGTGGTTTGGTGGTCGATCGGGCTGCTGTTCGGGCTGGGGCTGGTGGCGCTCGGCCTGTTCGGCAGCGGGGAGCCGAGCACCAAGGTGGTGTGCGGCGGCGAGGAGATGCGGCCGGGGGAGACCTGTGAAACGACCCAGTACGGCCTGAAGTCCAGCAAGACCTACGAGGAGAAGCTGCAGGAGTCGGTCGACAGCGCGAAGTCCTTCGAGGGCGGTGGCCGGTGGGTCACGTTCGGGATCGGCGCGGGGATCGCGGCCTTGTGCGGCTGGCGGCTGGTGGTCGCGGTGCGGCGACGGGCCGGCCGGGGATCCGGCCCGGTTTCCGAGCCCGGGCACCAGCCGGGCTTCGCGCCGCCGCCGGGATTCCCTCCGGCTCCGGTGTTTCCGCAGTCTCCGCCGCAGGGATACCAGCAGCAGCCTGGATTCCACCAGCAGCCCGAGTACCACCAGCAGCCGGGATTCGCGTCACCGCAAGGGTTTCAGCAACCTCCGCCGCCGGAATACCAGCAGCCGCGTCCGCCGTATCAGCAGTAGCGGGTCAGGCCGTCGTGGGCAGGAAGTCCTGCAGGGCTTCGGCCAAGCGGTCCGGCTGGTCTTCCGGGATGAGAGTCCACGAGTCGGCGATTTCGACGAGCCGCCCGGCCGGGAAGAGTTCCGCCAGGCGGCGGCCGTGGGAGGTGGGCATCATGCGGTCTTCCGGGGCCCACACGACGAGGACCGGCCGGTCGAAGTCCGAGAGGCGGGCGGTCCAGCGCAGCAGCACGTCGCGGCGCGGGGTGGAGACGGCGAACTTGGCGAGGTCGCGGCGGATGGCGCGGTCGCGGGTGGCCGGGGCGAACCAGTCGTCGAGCACGATGTCGGGGATGCCGTGATTGGCGAGGCCGCCATACGTCTTTTCGTTGTGGCGGAGAAACTTCGTGCGCAGCAGGCGCATGAGGAGCCAGACGCCGCCGGGCAGTTTGGCCAGCCGGGCCAGTGGCCGGGCGGGTGGTGGCGGGAAGTTGTCGAACGCCTCGCACGCGACGAGCACCAGCCGGCCGACGCGGCCGGCGCGGCCTTCGGACACGAGGAACTGCGGGCCGCCCCAGTCGTTGAGGACGAGGGTGACGTCGGTGAGGCCGAGGCGCTCCAGGAACTCGCCGAGCAGCAGCGCCTGGCCGAACTGCGAGAGGTCCGCGTCGCGGTGCATCGGAGTGCGGTGGGCGCCGAGGTGGAGCGTCGGCAGCACGCAGCGATAGCCGGTCAACCGGGGCACGACCTTGCGCCACTGCGTTTCGTTCATCGGAAAGCCGTGCGTGAACACGACCACCGGCCCGGGGCCGCCGGTGTCGACGTAGTCGATCGGCCCGGCGGACAGTTCGAGCGTCGGCATGGCACCTCCCGCTAGAGCGATCGCTCTAGTCAGGCTAGGGGCGCGCCGCGGTCCTGTCGAGCGCGGGCGCCTCGCCGATCTGCTCCTCGTCGGCCGCCTTCAGCACGGCGTCCAGGAGGCCGGGAAACCGCTGGTCCAGGGCCCCGCGACGGAGGGTGACGAAACAGCGGGTGCCGTCTTCGCGGGTTTCGGTGACGCCGGCGCCGCGGAGGGTCTTGAGGTGGTGGCTGAGCGTGGATTTGGCGACGGGCGCGCGCAGGTCGCCCCACTTGCGTTCGGCGCCGTCGGCGAGCTGGCGCACCAGGCCGAGGCGGACGGAGTCGCTCAATGCGGTGAGCACCTCCGCCAGCTTCATGTCCTCGGGCGCCGGCGGGGGCGTCGGGTGCCTCATGCGGATCCGTTCGTCGGGGGCGGGCCGACCGTCATTCTACGACGGCCGAACAACGTGCTACGTTCGACGTTCGCAGAACATCGAATGAAGGAGCGAGCCGTGGACCCGACGTCGAGCGACCTGTCCGGACGCGTCGTGATCGTCACCGGCGCCGGATCGGGCATCGGCCGGGCGAGTGCGGAGGCGTTCGCGGACGCGGGCGCGAAAGTCCTCGTCGTCGGCCGGCGTGCCGATGCCCTAGCCGAGACCGCCGCCCGGCACCCGGCGATCGAGGTCCACGCGGCCGACCTGGCGCGACCCGGGGCCGCGGAGTCCGTTGTGGACTCGGCGCTGCGGCACTGGGGCCGGCTCGACGTGCTGGTCAACAACGCCGGCATCTTCACCGGGATGCCGCTGGCCGACACCACCGCCGAGGGTGTCGAGCGCCTGTTCGCCGTCAACGTCGTCGCGCCGAGCCTGCTCGCGCGGGCCGCGCTGAAGCCGTTGCGGGAAAGCCGGGGCGCGATCGTCAACGTCTCCAGCACCTTCGGCCACCGCCCGCTGGCCGGCGCGGCCCACTACGGCGCTTCGAAAGCAGCCGTCGAATCCCTCACCCGCAGCTGGGCGCTCGAGCTGGCGCCCGAAGGAGTGCGCGTGAACGCCGTCGCCCCGGGACCGACGGAGAGCGAGGCGCTCGTGTCGGCGGGCCTGTCGCCGGAGGAAGTCGACCGCGTCAAGGCCGACGAGGCCCAGCGCATCCCGCTGGGCCGCCGCGGTCGTCCCGCCGACGTCGCCGCGTGGATCGTCCGGCTGGCCGACCCGCACGCGGCGTGGCTCACCGGCCAGGTCCTCGCCGTGGACGGCGGGCTGGCCCTGGCCGCCTGAGTTCACCCAGTCCGAAGAGCCCGACGGCTCCGGCCGGATGGTCGCGGCACCCGGCCGGGGACGTCGCCGCTTCAGGATCTAGCGCGTCGCGTACAGCGCCCGCTCGAAGTTCTCGTAGAGCTTGATGAACGGCGGCGGCACGAACGGCAGCGACTGGCTGTAGATCGCGCCGGTCACGCGGTTCACCGGGTCGACCCAGAAGAACGAGTTGCACAGCCCGGCCCACGTCCCGCTGCCCGCCGCGCGCATGCCCGGCCGCTGCTCGCTGTTGAGCACCAGCCCCAGGCCCCACTTGTGACCCGGCCCCGCGGCGAAGTCGTACGACGACGTCGGGTCCGCGGTCGGGATGCGCGCCGGGAAGTCCAGGTCGCCGATCTGGTTGGTGAACGCGGCGTCCACAGTGGAGCGTTCCAGCACCTTCGTGCCGTCGAGCGTGCCGCCGCCCAGCAGCATCCGCTGGAACTTGAGGTAGTCGCGCGGCGTGGAGTACAGGCCGTGGCCGCCCGCCCAGTACTCGGGCTGCTCGGGGATGTTGATGTCGGTGGCCACCCACTTGCCGTCCTCGCCCAGGACGTGGATCGGGGCCAGGTTGTCGCGCTGCGAGCCGCTCGGGGCGAACGACGTCTCGGTCATCCCCAGCGGTCCGGTGATGTGCTCCTTGAAGAACACGTCGAGCGTCACGCCCGCGACGGCCTCGACCACCTGGCCCAGCCAGTCGGTGTTGGTGCCGTACTCGACCTTGGTCCCGGGGTCGGCGACCATCGGGGCGGTCAGCACGATCTTCTGGCCCGACAGCACGTTGGGGATGCCGGTGGCCTTCTCCCACTTCACGATGTCGTCGTTCCAGAACCAGTAGCTCAGGCCCGAGGTGTGCGTCATGAGCTGCCGCACGGTGGCCTGCGAGGCCGGCGCCCGCAGCTTCGGCTGGTCGCCGTCGAAGCCTTCGAGCACCTTCATCTCGGCGAACTCGGGCCGGTACCGCTCGACCGGGGCGTCGAGGTCGAGCTGCCCTTGGTCGGCCAGCTTCAACGCGGCGGTGGTCGTGACCATCTTGGTCATCGACATGATGCGGAAGTGCGTGTCCGCGGACGCCGGGCCGGCACTGCCGGCGGCGCGCGGGCCGGCGGCGCCTTCGTAGATGATGCCGTTGTCGTCGGCGGCGATGGCCACGACGTTGGGCACGTCGCCGGCGTCGACGGCGTCGCTCAGGATCTTGTCGATCGGGGCGGTCGAACTCATCGTTGAGTCCCTTTCGGATGTGTGGGTGGGTTGTGCTCGGCCCGGCGCAGGCGCCGGCCCCATTCCCGGGCTTTCGCCGCGAGAGTGGCTGCGAGGAGAGTCAGTGCGCCCGGCGGCTTCTTCGCCGTCGTGCGCACCCCGGACACCGCGGTCTCCTCCACGGCCGCGGCGAACTGTTCGAACATGCGCCGGCTGACGTCGCCGGCCAGCGCCCGGCCGAACTGCGCGATCCGGCCGGTCAGGTACACCTGCGCGGTCGCCCGCAGCCGCGTGCCGGCTTCGGTTTCCTCTGCGACGAGCAGGATATCGGCCTGGGTGCGCCCGCCGCCGGCGTCCTCGCCCTGGCCGATCACCCGCAGGCGGTGGGCCTCCGCGTCGCGTTCGGTGACCTGCGCGAGCCCCGCGAACGACAGCCGGATCGGCCCGACGGCGACCCGCGCCCGGCCGCGGTAGCGGTCTTCGCCGAGGTGCCCGGTGATCTCCGCCCCGGGCAGGCACGCGGCGACGAGGTCGATGTCGTCGAGCACGGCCCACGTCTTCTCCGGCGACGCGGCGAGCTCCTGGGTGACCTCGACGGTGAACGTCGGATCCCCTTGCGGCAGCTCGATCTCCCGGACACCTGCCGCTTCGGCCACGGCCTTGCCGCCCGGCTTGGCGGCGGTGTGGCCCATCAGCACGTGCTGCCCGCAGTTGCGCGGCTCGGGGATCCCGTCGCGGTGCGCACCGGCCACTTCGGACACCGCGGAGACGATGTTGCGGTAGCCGGTGCACCGGCACAGCACACCGGACAGCTCCACGGGCAGGTCCTCTTCGGCGACGTCCGGCTTGTGCGCCAGCAGGTCGTAGGAGCTGAGCAGGAACCCCGGTGTGCAGAACCCGCACTGCAGCGCGTGGTGCGCGCCGAACGCCTCCTGCAACGGGTGCAGGTCGTCCGGGCGGCCGAGGCCCTCGACCGTCACGATGTCCGCGCCGTCGAGCTGGCAGGCGAACAGCAGGCACGCGCGGGCGGCGGAGCCGTCGACCAGCACCGTGCACATCCCGCACACGCCGTGCTCGCAGCCCAGGTGCGTGCCGGTGAGTCCGAGGTGGTCGCGCAGCGCGTCGGCGAGCGTCACGCGCGCGGGCAGCGACAGCGACACCTCCGTGCCGTTCACGGTCATCGTCACGTCGAGGGGCTCGCCGGCCTCCGCCCGAACCGGCCGTGGCAGCGTCATGCCGACCCTCCTTCCGGCGCTCGGCGGGCCCGGGCCAGCTCGCGCACGGCCAGCGCCGCCACGAGCCGCTGCCGGTACTCGCGCGAGCCGTGGGTGTCGCCCGCGGTGTCCACGAGACCGCAGGCCAGCTCGGCGACCTCGTCGTCGCCGAGGCCGGTGACGACGCGCGTGACCGGCCGGTCCGACACCCCGAACGCGGTCAGCACGGCTTCGCCGTCCCCGGCCCGGAACCGCGTGGCCACCCCGGCCAGCGCGAAATCCCCGTGCCGGCGCGCGATCTCGGCGAACCCGAAACCCTCGTCCGGGCGGGCCACGGGGAAGCGCACCGCGGCCAGCACGTCCTCGGCGCCGACCGAGGTGGCCATGGCGCCGTGGAAGAACTCGGCCGCGGGCACGGTGCGCCGGCCGCGCGGACCGGCGATCTCCAGCGACGCGTCCAGGCAGCAGGCCACGGCGGGCAGCTCGGCGGCGGGGTCGGCGTGCGCGATGCTGCCGCACACCGTGCCCCGGCTGCGCAGCTCGCGGTGCCCGATCCACGGCAGCGCCAGGCGCAGCAGGGGTACGGCCGAGGCGAGCGGGTGCCCTTCGAGCGTCCGCTGGCGCACCAGGGCCCCGATCACGAGCTCGTCGCCCTCGCGGCGCACGAAGTCCAGTTCGGACAGCGACCCGATGTCGACCACAGTGGACGGACGCGCCAGCCGCATCGCCAGGATCGGCACCAGCGACTGGCCGCCCGCGAGCACCTTGCCCTCACCGGCGCTGCGCACGAGCTCGGCGACGGCGTCGTCGAGCGTCGCGGGCCGGACGTAGGCGAACGGTGCGGCTTTCACGGCTCAGCGCCCCTGGAACTTCGCGGGCCGCTTCTCGGTGAACGCGGCCACGCCCTCGGCGAAGTCGTGGCTCGCGCGCAGCATCGCGTAGGCCTTGCGTTCCAGCTCGATGCCGGTGTACAGCGGCCCGTCGACGCCCTTGTCGAGCACCTCCTTCGCGGTGCGCGCGGCCATCGGCGAGTAGCCCAGCAGGGTCTCGACGACCTTGTCGGTCTCCGCGTACAGCTCGTCGCGGTCGGCCGCGAGCTTGGCCACCAGGCCCCAGTCGAGCGCCTGCTCGCCGGTGATCCGCTCGGCGGTGAGGATGTGGAACTTGGCGCGCGAGAGGCCGATCAGCCGCGCGAGCCGCTGCGTGCCGCCGCTGCCGGGGATCATGCCGAGCTTCATCTCCGGCAGCGCGAACCGGCTGCGCGGCGTGGCCAGCCGGATGTCCGTGGACAGCACGAGCTCCAGGCCCACGCCGAAGCAGTAGCCGTCGACCGCCGCGACCACGATCTTCTTGCTCCGCGCGGGCGCGGTGACGTTGTGGCCGAGGTCGGTGAAGTCCACCGGCTCGACCTCCATGAAGCCGGGGATGTCGCCGCCCGAGGAGAAGTGCTCGCCGTCGGACTTCAGCACCACCACGCGCACGTCGTCGTCGGCGTCGATCTCGGCGAACAGCTCCGCCATCCGCTGCCGCATCTCCCACGTGATGATCGTGAAGCGGCCGTGGGAGAGCGTCAGCTCGGCGACCTGCCCGTCGTGGGTGCGGCCGAGCCGGATCTCGCCTCCGGTGAGCGCCATCAGGCCTTCCTTTCCAGTAGTTCGTGCACGACGTTGCCGTGCAGGGGCAGGGTCGTCACCTCGATGCCGAGCGCGTCGGTGACCGCGTTGGCGATCGCCACCGGCAGGCTCATGCTCGAACCCTCGCCGCAGCCTTTCGCGCCGAGCGTGGTGAACGGCGAGGGCGTCTCGAGGTGGTCGCTGATCAGCGGGTAGCCGGCCTCCGCGCTGGTGGGGCAGAGGTAGTCCATGAAGGTCGCCGACGTGGGCTGGCCCGAGTCGGCGTAGCGGAGTTCTTCGTACAGCGCGCCGCCGAGCGCGTGCGCGAGCGCCCCGTGCACCTGGCCCTCCAGCAGCTTCGGGTTCAGGATCGTCCCGGCGTCGTGCACCGTGGACACCAGCTCGATCTCCACGGCGAGGCTCACCGGGTCGATGCGCACGGCGACCAGCTCCGCGACGAAGCCGTAGCACAGGCTGGAGTTGATCTGGTCCCCTGTGGACGGTGCCTTGGCCTGCGGCGGGTTGAACGCGGCCTCCTCGTAGAGCCGCGCCGGCACCCCTTCGGGCAGCGACCCGGGGTCCCAGTGCACCAGCCCGGCGGCGTGCCGGAACGCCACGCGCTCCTCGGGGGCGTCGCGTTTGCGCACGAACCCGTCGGCGAGCTCCAGCCCGGCGGGGTCCGTGTCGAGCAGCACCCCGGCCGCCGCCCGGATCGTCTCGGCGATCTTGTCGGCCGCGGCGACGAGCGCGCTGGTGAGCAGCGGCGCGAAGCGCGAGGAGTAGCTGCCGGAGGTGATGGTCCACGGTGTGGTGGCCGTGTCCATCTCGACCACCGGCCGCACGGATTCCTGCGGCAGCCCCAGCCGCTGCGCCACGAGCTGGCGCGCGACCGTGGCGTGTCCCTGGCCCTGCGGCACGGTGCCCAGCAGCACCGACACCACCCCCTGCGGGTCGACGCTGATCCGGACGTGCTCCGTGCTGCCCGACTTGCCGCGTCCGGTCGCGCGCTGCTCGGCCGGCGTGGCGAGGCCGACGTAGCCGATGTTGGTCGCCGACGGGTCGACGATCGTCGCCATGCCGATGCCGAAGTACTCGCCGGCCTCGCGCGCCTGGCGCTGGCGCACGCGCAGCTTCTCGTAGTCGGCGTTGCGCAGGGCCAGCTCGAACGCCCTCGGGTAGTCGCCCGAGTCGTACACGCCGCCGCTGGGCGTGTGGTACGGGAACGCGCCGGCCTGGATCAGGTTGCGGCGCCGGATCTCCGCCGCGTCGAGGTCGAGCTCACGGGCGACGCGGTCCATGATCCGCTCGAGCCCGAAGTAGAGCTGCTGGCCGCCGAAACCGCGGTTGAGGCCGGTGGGGGTTTTGTTCGTGACCACCGCCCGGGCCCGGATCGCCACCGCGCCGATGCCGTACGCACCGGTGATGTTGCCGAAGCAGCGGTAGAGCGTGCTGGGCTCGGGCGGGCGCAGGTACGCGCCGACGTTGTCGACGAGGTCCGCGCGCAGGGCCTCGACCTTGCCGTCGGCGTCGACGGCGGCCTCGAACCGCATCCACCGGTCCGAGCCGGCCGAGCTCGACAGCAGGTGCTCCACACGGTCCTCGGTCCAGCGCACCGGCCGGCCGCAATGCTTGCTGGCCAAGGCCATCAGCGCGACGTAGGGGTAGATGCCGGACTTGATGCCGAAGCTGCCGCCGATGTCCGCGGGCACGCGCAGCCGCACCCGCGACGTCGGCAGCCCGAGGCCCGCCGCGAGCACCGGCACCATCGAGAACGGCCCGTGGAAGTTGGCCCACGCGGTGACGCCCGGCCCGTCGACGTCCTCCAGCCACTCCGCGACGACCGAGTAGCACTCCATGGGCGCCGAGGTGTAGCGCGGGAACCGGTATTCGCCGGTGACCACGTGCGCGGCTCCGGCGAAGAGCTCGTCGACGGGGCCGAAGCTGAACGTCCGGTCGGTGGCGACGTTGCTGCCGAGCTCCTCGTGCAGCAGCGGGGCGTCCTCGGCGATCGCGCGCGTGGAGTCGACCACGGGCGGCAGCGGCTCGTAGTCCACTTCGACCAGTTCCGCCGCGTCCTCGGCCGTGTAGCGGTCCGTCGCGACGACGACGGCCACGGGCTCGCCGACGAACCGCACCTTGTCGGTCCCGGTGGGGTAGTAGCGGATCGGCGTCTTGAGCGAGAGCGGGAACGGCTTCAGGGCCGCGAGCACGTCGTCCGGCCCTAGGACCGCCGCGACGCCGGGGTGGGCGCGGGCGCGGGACAGCTCGACGGACCGGATGCGCGCGTGCGGGTGCGGGCTGCGCACGACCGCCGCGACCAGCGAGCCGCGCATCGGGTCGAGGTCGTCGAGGAACTTCCCCTTGCCGCACAGCAAGGGGACGTCTTCGATGCGGGCCGCCGTCATGCGTGCTCCTTGCCCGGCACGAGCTGTGCCAGCCGGCGGTAGTGGCCCGCGGTCAGCTCACGGCGCAGGATCTTGCCGACGGCGGACTTGGGGATGCCGGCCACGGCCAGGTAGCGCTTGGGCCGTTTCAGCGACGGCAGTCCCGAGTGCTCTCGCGCGTAGGACTCCAGCTGTGCCAGCGTTTCCTCGGGCCGGTGCCCGGCCGAGGGCACCACGAAGGCGGTGACCGCGCTGCCCCAGCGGTCGTCGGGGAGCCCGGCGACCACGATCTCGGCGACGGCCGGGCAGCGCACGAGGGCGTCTTCGATGTCCTCGGGGTAGATGTTCTCGCCACCGGAGTTGATCATGTCGTCGACGCGGCCCGCGACCCACAGGTCGCCGTCCTCGTCCTCGGTCGCGAGGTCACCGGTGAAGTACCAGCCGGCGCGCAACGACTTCGCGTCGGCGTCGGGCCGGTGCCAGTACCCGCGGAACGCCTCCGGGCTCTCCAGCGACACCGCGACCTGGCCCGGTTCGCCCGGCGCCACGACGTCGTCCGGGGTCGCGCCCTCGGCCGGGCTGACCAGGCGGACGCGGGAGAAGACCCCGGCGCGCCCGGCACAGCCCGGTTTGCGGCGCACGTCGGGCCCGATCGTGAAGGTGTAGATCTCCGTGCTGCCGAAGTGGTTGACGAACACCTCCGGGTGCAGCTCGGCGTCGAGCCGCTCGGCGAGCGCCGGTGTCATCGACGCGCCCGCGTAGGCCAGCCGGCGCACGGACTTCGCCTCGGCCAGCCGTCCTGTGTGGACCAGCGACCAGTACGCGGTGGGCACCAGGTAGAGCGCGCTCACCTCCTCCTCGGTGATGAGCTCCAGCGACTCCTCGGCGTCGAACTTCACCTGCGGCACCCAGGTACCCGCCGCGACGATGCTCGCCAGCAGCGCCCGCATGCCCATCGTGTGGAACATCGGCATCACGCCGAGGGCGACCTCACCGGTGCGGTGCTGCGTCTGGATCAGGTGCGCCACCGCGGCCGCGTGCTCGGCGGAGTGCCGGCGCGGCACGCCTTTCGGCCGGCCCGTGGTGCCGGACGTGTAGAGCATGACGCTCGTGTCGTCCTCGGCCGGCTGGTGCTTCGGCGCGGGCGAGTCCAGCAGCCGCGCCAGCGGCGTCACCCGCTCGGGTGCGTCCAGCGCCGCTCCGGAGTGCGCGCGGGCCGGCAGTTCGGCGATGCCGGCGACGGTCGGGTCGGTGGTGCTGTCGGTGATCAGGAGCGTGGGGGAGCAGTCGCGCAGGCAGTAGGCCACGTCGTCGGCGCTGAAGCGCGTGGACAGCGGAACGGAGATCGCGCCGGTCTTCTGCACGGCCAGGTGCAGGCTCGCCAGGGGCTCACCACCGGCGAGCAGGAGGGCGACGTGGTCGCCCGGGCGCACGCCCAGCCGGGTCAGCGCGCCGGCCAGCCGGTCGGTGCGTTCGTCCCACTGCGCGTAGGTCATCGGGTGCCGGCCGCCCACGGCCCGGCGATGCGGATAGCGCTCCGCCGTCCAGCGGAACGATCTCACCAAGTCCATCGTCGCACTCCCGGAGATCGATGGTCCGATTCGAATGATCTGTTTCGGACCATGGGCGAAATTACGGTAGGGTCGAGGGCATGTCAAGCGGACGGTTGAGCACGACTTCGTACGTCGTGCTGGGGACGATCGGGCTGCGTGGCCCGTCCACGCCGTACGACCTCAAGCGCGCCGTCGGGCACTCGGTGGGGTACTTCTGGTCCTTCCCCCACGCGCAGCTGTACTCCGAGCCGGAGCGGCTGGAGCGCATGGGGCTGCTGGAGGTCGAGACCGAGCAGACCGGGCGGCGCCGCAAGGTCTACAGCATCACCGACGAAGGCCGCGATGCCGTGCGCGCCTGGCTGGCCGCGCCCACGCACGAGCACTTCGAGATGCGCGACATCGCCGAGATGAAGCTGTTTTTCAACGAGCTGGGCGACACCGGCAACATCGTGAACCTGGCGCGCGAGCAGATCAAGCAGCACGAGGAACGCATCTCGGTGTACGAGGACATGCAGCGCCGCTTCGGTGCCGAGCCGAAGTACGCGCGCCGCATGATCCCGCTGCGGCTGGGGCTGGAGATGGAACGGGCGGCGCTGCGGTTCTGGTCGTCGATCGCCGAGGAGTTCTGAGCCGCCCGTCGGTTCGGCCGGGACCGAAGCGCGGCGACCCTAGCGTGGGCGCTCGTGAACGATCATGTCGCGATAACCCCCAGCATCCTCTACTTCGGCACACCGGTCGCCTTGCTGACGACGGAAAACGCCGACGGCTCCCCGAACATCACGCCGATGTCCTCGGCCTGGGCGCTCGGTGAGGTCGTGGTGCTCGGCCTGGCCCGCAGCGGCCACGGCGCGCGCAACCTCACCTCGCGTCCCGACCTCGTGGTCAACCTGCCCGGCCCCGGCCAGTGGGCGGCGGTGGAGCGGCTCGCCCCGCTGACGGGAGCGGACCCGGTGCCCGAGCACAAACGGGACCGCTTCCGGTACGAGCCGGACAAGTTCGCCGCGGCCGGGCTACGGCCGCGCCCCGCCGAGCTGGTCCGGCCGCCGCGCATCGCCGAATGCCCGCTGCAGCTGGAAGCGCGCGCGGCGGCCGTCCGCGAGCGCGCCGGGTTCCTCGTCATCGAGGCCGACGTGCTGCGGGTGCACTGCGCGCCGGAGCTGGTCGTGCCCGGCACGCAGCACGTGGATCCCGCGAAGTGGAGCCCGCTGATCTACAACTTCCGCCACTACTTCGGCCTCGGCGAGCAGCTCGGGCACAGCTTCCGGTCCGAGACGCCCGCCGTCGCCTCAGGCAGCCGCGGGCAGCGCCCGGCGCCGGTGCCGGACCAGCCCGGCCGCCTGCGCGCCGACGGCGAGGACGACGTACGCGATCAGCCACGGCGCGAAGCCGGGCGGCTGACGGTTGGTCGTGGCGAGGTCGGCGAGTACCGGTAGCGCGTAGAACGCCGGCAGCGCCAAGACGGGCTCGGTGCGGCGCAGGATCCCGTCGACGGAACGGGAGAGCTCGTCGTCGGCGAGCACCGGGCGGGTCAGCACGCCGAGCAGCACCGCCGCCACCACGACCGCGCCCAGCGCCAGCAGCCCGAGCCACAGCAGCGCCCACACGCTGCCCGACGACACGACCATCGTCACGGCCAAGGCCGCGCCACCGCCGAAGGTGACCACGAGGGCCGCGACGGACCACCCGTTCAGCACCCCGCGCCACGGAGGTCGCTGCGCGGGTGCCGTCGGGCCGAGCCAGGCCGCGGTGCGCCGGTCGGCCCACCGCACGGGCAACCAGAGGACGAGCTGCAGCCCGGCGAAGAGGCAGAAGAAGGAGCGGCCCTCGGGCAGGTCGTCGTGGTCCAGTCCGGGCAGCAGCGACAGGAACTGCACCGCGAACGAGCCGAACGCGATCAGCAGCAGACCGGCGAGCATTCCGGTCCACGTCGGCCCGGGTCGCGCGCCCGCGCGCACGCCGAGCCGCCGGACGAGCAGCGGCGTGAGCCGGCTCGCCGGGACGTCGTGTTTTTCCAGCCATCGGCCGGCCGCCTTGAACTCGGCTTCGGTCGGGTCGGTCATCGGTTCCCCCTCGGTTCGAGAGGTATACGTGCGAAGGGCGATTCGCGTTGCCCGGTCGGCCGGGGAATTCTGCCCGGCGGAGCCTCGGCCGGGCGGTGGTGCGGTCGTAGCGTGGTCGTGCCGTTCACCGCCCGCCAGAGCCGAAGGGGGCCGGCCATCACCGACGTGTTCACGCCAGGACCGGGACGGACGGTGTTCAGCCTCCGGCCGCCACCGTCCGTTGTGGACCGGTTTCGCGCGGAAGGCTTCTGGCGGGACGGAAATCCGCTGCGGGATCTCGCGCGGTGGCGTGCCGAGACACCGGACGCGACCGCGCTCATCGCGCTTCGGACGGCGACCGGCGAGACGACCCGGCTGACCTATCGCGAGTACGCGCGGTGCGCCGAGCGCTACGCCGGGGCGCTGACCGAGCTGGGCGTGGGGCCGGGGCAGGTCGTGGCCGCGCAGCTGCCGAACGTGTGGCAGGTCGATCCGCTGCTGCTGGCCTGTTTCCGGGTCGGCGCTCTGGTGGCGCCCGTGATGCCGACGATCCGGTCACGCGAGCTGGAGCGCGTGCTCGCCCGGGTGGGGGCGTCGGTGTGCGTGACGGCCGACGTCTGGGACGGCCACGACCACGCGGCGGCTCTGGCCGGGATGGCCCCGAGGCTGCCGAAGCTGCGGTACCGGGTCGTGCTGGGCTCGCGGGTGTCGGCGGACGAGGTCGATTTCACGCGGCACTTCGAGCAACCGTGGGAAACGCGGCACGCCGTCGCCCTCGACGACGCCCGGCCGGACCCCGACCAGGTCAGCCTCGTGCTGTTCACCTCCGGCACGACCGGCCGGCCGAAAGGCGCGCTGCACACACTGAACACCGAGTACGCCACCGCCGCCGCGCACATCACGGCCGACGACCAGGGGCCGGCCGAGCGGTTCTTCACCCCGCACTCCCTCACGCACACCGGCGGCATCTTCCACTGCCTCATGCGCCCGTTGCTCACGGGCGGCTGCGCGGTCGTCGCAGACCGCTGGGAACCCGAGGTCGTCGGCGCGTACCTCGAAGAGACGGCCGTGACACAGCTGCTGATCGCGCCTGCGTTCCTGGCCGGGCTGCTGCCGTACGCGCGGCCCGGCCGGCTGCGGACCGTGACCACGCTCGGCACCGCGACTCCCGCCGCGCTCGTCGCCGACGTCGCCCGCGTGCTGGGTGTGCCGCTGCGCACGTGCTGGGGCATGACCGAGTGCGGCGGCACCCTCATGCGCGCCGACGACCCGCCGGACTGGGCGCTGCACAGCGTCGGCCGGATCTCCCGCGGCAGTGACCTCGATCTGCGGTCCGACCTGGGCGAAATCACCGCCGAACGGCCCGGCCGGCTCTACATCCGGGGCGCCACCGTCTGCCTGGCCACCGTCGACCGCGACACCGGTGAGCTCACCGTGGCGGCCGACCACGACGACGGCTGGTACGACACCGGTGACCTCGCGATCCCCGACGGCCGCGGCGGCATCCGCCTTCTGGGCCGCGACGCCGACCGCATCGGCGGCGTCCTGATGATCCCGGCCGCCGACGTGGAGTCCGCGTTGCTCGATCACCCGGCCGTCCGCGACGTCGCGCTCGTCGGCTACCCCGACGCCGCGGACGGCGAGCTGCCCGCGGCCGTCGTCGTGCCCGCCGCCGAGCCGCCGACGCTCGCCGGCCTGCGTGAGCACCTCGCCGCGCTCGGCATGACCGAGTGGTACTGGCCCACCCGCTTGGAGCTGGTACCGGAGCTGCCGCGCAACGCGATGGGCAAGGTGCGCAAGGACGTCCTCGCCCGCGGCCTCACGTGCTGACGCGCGGGCCGCGTCCGTCCACAGTGGAGTGATCCGCCGGGCTGATCCGGAGCGTCGCGGCTCGTGCCTCGGCGTTGGTGACGAGCGAAGCGGCTCCGTACTTGGCCCGGTACGCCTCGTCGATCTCGGCCGAGCGTTCGCCGTCGGCGGCGAACGCGACGGCACGGCTCAGCGAGCCGACCCGCACGCGGCCCCGGCGGTGGTTCGCGGCGGACTGGAACCACCGCGACCCCGGACCCCGGAACGCACGCACGAACAGCGTCCCGTCGATGAGGACGAAACCGACTTCCACCCAGGCGTCGCCGGGTCCGGCGCTGAGCTCCAGCGACGCCGAAGCCGAAAGTGCCGCCAGTTCCGGAGCGGTCCACGTCATCGCTTGGCCGCCGAGTGCTCGGCGTGCCAGGACAACAGGATGTCCAGCGCTTCGCGCGAAGGCGTGCCGGGCTCGGCGGTGAGGACCATCAGGCGCTGGCCGGAGTCGTCGGGGCTCAGCCACGTGTCGCAGTCCAGCGTGAGGTCGCCGACGAGCGGGTGCCGGTAGTTCTTGGTGCCGAACCCCGCGCTGGTGACCCGGTGTTCGGCCCACCACGTGCGGAAGTCCCCGTCCTGCACGGAAAGCTCGCCGACGAGGTGCGCCAGGTCCGGGTCCTTGGGATCGCCGGCCGCCTCCATGCGCAGCGCGGACACGGCCACGCGCGCGTCCTGCTGCCAGTGCGGGTGCAGGGCGCGGAACGCCGGCTCGGTGAACATGAGGTGCACGTAGTTGCGCCGCGCGGGCGTGACCTGCGCGAAGTCGACGTACAGCGCGGTCGCAGCGGTGTTCCAGCCGAGGATGTCGAGGCGTTTGCCCAGCACGATCGCCGGGGTCTCGGTGAGCTGGTCGAGCAGCCGGCGGATGGCGGGCCGCACGCGCTGCACGGCGCGACGGCGGCGCGGGCGCGCGTCGGCCTTGCCGGCGAGGTCGTAGAGGTAGGTCTGCTGGTCGTCGTCCAGCCGCAGGGCGCGCGCGAGCGTGGCCAGGACCGTCGCCGACGCCTGCACGCGGCCCTGTTCGAGCCGCGTGTAGTACTCGACGCTGATGGCCGCCAGCTGGGCGACCTCGGTGCGGCGCAGTCCGGCGACCTTGCGGCGGGTGCCGGTCTCGGGCAGGCCGACGTCGCGGGGGGTCAGCTGGGCGCGGCGCGCCTTGAGGAAGTCGCCGAGCCGCGCGGAGCCGGACGGAGTGGTCATGGGTTCATTCTGCGCCCGGCCGGGCGCGCGCAAGAGGGCCAGGATCCTGACCACCCCGAAACCCGGCTCTGGTGGTGTCGCGGCTGCGGCCGGATCGTGGAGTCAGGGCCCGGTATCCCGCCGGGTGCAAGATCATCGAGGAGTATCCCGTGCCGAAGATCGACGTCACCTTCGACAGCGCCGGCGTCCGGCTCGCCGGCCACCTCTACGTCCTGGACGGGGCCGCCGGCCCGGGCCCGGCCGTGGTCGTCGGCCACCCCGGCAGTGGCGTGAAGGAGCAGGCCGCCGGCCTCTACGCGGCGCGGCTGGCCGAACGCGGGTTCGTGACGCTCGCGTTCGACGCCGCCTACCAGGGCGAGAGCGGCGGCGAGCCGCGTGGCCTCGAAGACCCCGCCCAGCGCGTGGAGGACTTCAAGGCGGCCGTCTCGTTCCTGACCACCCGTTCCGAAGTGGACGCGGGCCGCATCGGCGAGCTCGGCATTTGCGCGTCGGGCGGCTACGTGCTGTCGGCCACGGGCGGCGACCGCCGCGTGAAGGCCGTCGCCACGGTCAGCGGCGCCGACATCGCCCGTCAATTCCGCTTCGGCGCCGACGGCACGCAGGACCCGGCCGTGTTCGAAGGCATGCTCGACGCCGCAGCCCACGCCCGCACCGCGGCGGCGGCCGGTGAGAAGCCCGCGCCGCTCACCCTGTTCCCCGAGACCGTCGAACAGGCGCGTGCCCTCGGCGGGGAGCACGGCGCGGAGGGATTCGAGTACTACCGCACCGAGCGCGGGCACCACCCGCGCTCGGCCGAGGCCTTCGACTGGACGAGCGTCGACAGGTTCGCCACGTTCGACGCCTTCACCGCGGTCCCGCTGATCGGCTCGCGGCCGCTGCTGATGATCGTCGGGACGCGCGCGATCACCGCGTGGATGAGCGTCGAGGCGTTCCAGAAGGCCACCGGTCCCAAGGAACTGCACCACGTGGAAGGCGCCAGCCACGTCGACCTCTACGACAAGGAGCAGTACGTGGGCCCGGCGGTGGACAAGCTGGCGCGGTTCTTCGGCCGGAACCTCTGAGCGAAGAGTCCACAGTGGATGATCAGTGTTGGCGTGAGGTCAAATACCGTGAAGTCAAGAACATCACCTGAACGTTCTACTGTGGACAGTAAAATCGACTGCGCGGTGAAACAATCACGCGATACAGGGGGAGAGGGTTGCCCCGCGCGGCTTCTTCACTCAATCGGCCGCAGCCGTTTCTCGGTTGTCCACGGCCAGCCGGGTAGGGCATGCTCGACCGGGTGAAGATCGATCCGCCGAGACCGCTCACCGTGCAGGAACGGGCGATCCTCGCCCTCGTCCTTTCGCCCGACTTCGCCGGCGCGGCGGAACTTCGACAGCAGTCGACGTCCGCCGTCGTCGACGGGTGCTGCGGCTGTGGTTGCCCCTCGGTCAGCTTACGGACGGACGACTCCGCGCCGATGGCCTCTCTGAGTTCGAGACTTGTGCCGATCGAGCTCGAAGTCCTGGCCTCCGATGACGAGTCCCCGGGCCAAGTCCTCCTCTTCGCCGACGACGGCAGGCTGAGCTACGTGGAGTATGTGTGCTTCGGCGAGCCGTCCACCGACTGGCCCGATCTGAGCCGGGTGCGGGTGGTCGGCCCGTGAACGTCGAACGGCAGCCGAACTCGGCCGAGATCGAGGCACACTTCACTGCGGTTCTCGACGGGAGAACTGCACGGCAATGGCCAGGTGCAGTTGGCTGGCTGAGGTCAGGAGCCGGCGAGCAGGGTGACTTGCTGCTTTAGAGGCGGCACAGTGATTCCAGCCGTTTTATCGGTGCTCGCCGTCGGACATCTCCTCGAACACATCCCGCAGCTCCTCGGCGTGCGCGAACGAGCCGCTGAAACTGTTGCGCACCAAGGTGGTCACCTCGGCTTCGGTCAGGCCGAGCGCATCGGTGACGGCCTCGTAATTCTCGTTGACGTAGCCGCCGAAATACGCCGGATCGTCGGAGTTGACGGTCACCGGGACGCCGGCGTCCAGCAGCCGCTTCAGCGGGTACGTCGTGAGGTCGTCCGTCACGTGCAGGCGCAGGTTCGAGAGCGGGCACATCGTCAGCGTGACCTGCTCGTCGGCCAGCCGCGCGACGAGGTCGGGATTCTCGGCCGCCGCGTAACCGTGGTCGATGCGCTCGACGTGACACGCGTCCAGCGCCTCGGTGACGTAGGCGGCCGGCCCCTCCTCCCCGGCGTGGCACGTGGTGCGGTAACCCTCCGCACGCGCCGCATCGAAGTAACGCGCGAACTTCGCCGGCGGGTTCCCCCGCTCGGCTCCACCGAGGCCGATCCCGAGCACCCGCTCCCGCCACGGCCGGACCAGCTCGAGCAGCTCCAGCGCGTCGCCCTCACTGCGGTGGCGGTGCGCGCTGACCAGGAGCGCGCCGTCGATGCCATGTGTTTCGCGGACTTCGTCGATGCCGTCGACGATCCCGCCGACCTGCTCGCCGATCGGGATGCCGCGGTCGAGGAACGCCTGCGGCCCGAACAACATCTCCGCCCGCCGCACGCCCTGGCCGGCGGCGCGCTGCAGATACGCGACCGTCAGCTCGCGGAAATCCTCGCGCGTGCACAGCACCCGGCAGCCCTGGAAGTACACCGACAGGAAGTTCTCCAGCCCGGTGAACGCGTACGCGGCCCGCAGCTCCTCCGGGCTGCGCCACGGCAGCTCCACGCCGTTGCGGGCGGCGAACCGAACCATGTCCTCGGGCTCGAGCGTGCCCTCGAGGTGAACGTGCAGCTCAGCCTTCGGCAGCGCGGTCAAGAGTTCCTCCCGGGTCCCGTAGAAGTGAACTGATCGATTCACTTCCGTGGGGAGTCTACCTACCCGGGCAACAGCGCCGCGACGGCCCGCTCATGCGCCGCGTCAACCTCGGCCGGCGGCGTCCCGCAGATGAGCAGCATCTGCAGCCCCCGCCACAACGCCACGATCGCCATCGCGGTGTCGTCAGGCCGCACGACGGTTGCGTCCCCCCGAAGCGCCCCCGCCACGACCTCGACCCACCGCTCGCGCGTCTGCGCGAGAAACTCCGGATGCCGGCCCGGCACGTCGGCCGCCATGCCGAACCGCGCGAAGAACAGCTGCAGATGCGGCCGCCGCGCCGGGTCCGCAATGTGCCGCCACGCCGCCGCGACCCGCTCGGCCGTCGTCCCCTCGCCGGTGAGCAGCTCGCCGAACCGATCGAGCAGCGCGGTCCCGCCGAGAATCTCGTCCACCGCGGCCGCAAGCAACCCGTCGAGCGACCCGAAGTGGTAGAGCAACATCCGATTGTTGGACCCGATACCCCGCGCGAGCTCACTCAGGGACAGATCGACCACCCCACGGCCGAGCACGAACTCGCACGTCTCACGCAGAAGCCTCGCGCGCTCGACCGGTCCACTCGCCACGCCGCGATCGTAGGGCAACGCCCTGACCTGCCCACTCCGAGTAACCGCCCGGCCTGCTCACCCCACCACCGTGTTTCCGACGGCCCGCAGCAGATCGCTGAGCCAGACCAGGTGGTAGGCAACCGGAGGCCGCTCGCCCTCCACCAGCTGCCGAACATGCTGTTCACACTCCGACAACTGGCCGATGGTGAGCCCTGGGGGCTCTCGTGAGACGTCGTAGAGCGCGTCGGGCGGGATGGCCCAGAAGTAGTCGGCATCCACCTCCACGGTGTCCCCGTGGACCTCCCTCACATGCTCGAACAGCCTCTCGGCCGCCGCGGCCAACTGGTCAAGCCGGATGACGTTTGCAGTGGTCACTCGATCTGCCTTCCTGGGGGGCGCATCCGCTTGATCGTATTGGTCTCTTCGCGTTATGTCGCTTCGTTTTCCTTTGCGGCATGACCAAAGGCGTCCGCTGGCGGCAGTTCTTCCTTCTTGTCCGTCCGGCAGGTGCTGGGGCCCGCCGACGTGTCGCTGACGCTGGACACCCACGGCCCGAGCCCGCTCGCGGCGTCACCCTCCGTTGCCGAAGTTCCCGCAGGTCAGACCATAAATGTGGGCCTCCCTGCAACCCCCCGATCGCGACCCGCTACAGTACTCACATCGCGCTTCACGGAGCACCTCCGGGGAGCACGGGTCCGGGCTGTGGCGCAGTTTGGTAGCGCACTTGACTGGGGGTCAAGGGGTCGCAGGTTCGAATCCTGTCAGCCCG
This sequence comes from Amycolatopsis sp. NPDC001319, assembly GCF_042896185.1. Taxonomy (NCBI): domain Bacteria; kingdom Bacillati; phylum Actinomycetota; class Actinomycetes; order Pseudonocardiales; family Pseudonocardiaceae; genus Amycolatopsis; species Amycolatopsis sp. NPDC001319. Next base: position 372,838 of record NZ_JBIAWY010000002.1, read on the forward strand.
ACCGGATCGGCCACGTTCACGCAGGTGGACGTGGCTTTTTTCATGCTCGGCCGGCTCCGGAAACGTCGGAAGCCCCGGAGCATGCCACATTCATGTCACATGCTCTGGGGCTACCGGTCAGGCCGCCATGCGTTCGAGCGTCTGCTTTCGGCGCAGGTCGAGGACGTCCGCCACCTCGTCGAGGCGGTCCGGCCACAAGTGCCCGTAGGTGTTGAGCGTCATCGATGCGTCCGCGTGCCCGAGCATCTGCTGCACGACCTTCACGTCCGCGCCGGCGCTGATCGCCAGTGAGGCCGCGGTGTGGCGCAGCTTGTGCGGGGTGAGGCCGGCGACGTTCAGCTCGGCTGCCTGCACGGCGGCGTTGAACTCCCGGGTCCGCCAGTTGTGCGACCGCAGCGAATCGCCCCGGCGCGTGGTGAACAGCAACTCGGTGTCTCCCTTCCCGCGGGTAAGCGGTTCGAGCTGTCTCACGAGCGACGCCGGAATCGCCACGGTGCGCGCCTTGCCCGTCTTCGGAAGGCCCTCGTGCTGCACTCCTCCGACCTCGGAGAACGTCACTGCGATCCGGACGCGGCGCCTTTTCAGATCAACGCGTCCAACCCGGAGCGCCGCCGCTTCACCCCACCGCATCCCGGTGTAGGCCAGCAGGAGGATCAGAGGCTGGTTAATCGGTGCGCAGGCGGTGACTTGGTCATACTTCGTGCGCAGGTTCGCTGACGCCTCAGCGAGCCTTTCCACCTGGTCGTAGGTCAGGTACACGTGCTCGGCTTCGACCGGGATCGGCGCCTTGACCCCGCGGGCCGGGTTGCGCGGGATTCGCGTCGGCACGCACCATTCAAGCACCATCGCGAGCACCCGGTAGGCGTGGCGCGCCTGCGACGGTCCGAGCCCCGAGCCTCCGTCCGAGGCTGCCCTCACAAGGTTGGCCACCCACACGGCGATGTCCTCACCGAGCATTGCGTTGAGGTTCGTGGTTCCCCACTTCGGCACGACGTGGTTGTCGAGAAGGCCGCGGTACTTCCACCACGTGCTGGGCTTCAAATCGTGACGGGAAGCCAGCCACTTCTCCGCCATTTCCCCGACCGTCACTTTGGACAGGTTCGGGTCCACATAGGTCCCGCCGGCGAGCGAGTCCGCGAGCTTGTCCCGACGTGATTCCGCCGGAGCCTTGGTGGTGAACGCCTCCGACCGGAGCTTTCCCGCCCGGTCGTAATAGCGGACCAGCCATCGCCCCGGAGGCGTGCGTCCAGCCGCTTTCGCCTTGCGCACCGAATCCTCGTACCCCTTCGTCTTGGCACGGTCATAGATCCACGCGCGTGCCATCAGCACACCCCCTGGTCATCGATCCAGGCGTCGACCTCGTCGGCCCGGAACCGGACGTACTTGCCGATCTTGTAGCCCTTGGGGCCCTTCCCGGTCTTGCGCCACTGGTAGATCGTGTTGACGGGAACGGCGAGGTAGCCGGCGAGGTCATCCACGCTGAGCAGTTTCCTGTCCATGGTCGTTTTCCTTGCTGTATTTGAGTTTGCGGTCGTCTCGGATGCGTTCGGCGATGCCGGCGGCGAGTTCGCGTTCGGCGTCGTCGCGGTAGCCGGCGCCGTCGAAGTCCCACGCGTTGATCACGGCGATGGAGCCGGCACGGTCGGCCAGGCCGAGGCGGTCGAGGGTTTCCTCGAGCCGGTAGCGGCGACGGTCACCGCGAATGTCCTTGAAGGTGGTCGAGTAGGCGCGGGACTTGGTGAGGAAGTGGCCCCGGAACCCGAGCATGTGGGCCCAGCGGCGCAGGTTGAGGTCCTCGTAGGCGAGCAGGTCACCGAGATCCCACGCGGTTTGGATCATGCGGCGGTGGTGCTCGCTCACCCGCAGGAACTCGATGTCCCGCTCGGAGCGGATGGGGCGGTCGGCCGCTTCGCTCTTGCCCGTGCCCTTGGTCGCGTACTTGGCGATGTAGGCGGCGAGGCGGCCCTCACTGATCCGGCCGGCGTCGTCCTCCAGTTCAGCCGCGCCGATCGGTTCGATGCGGCGGACGTCGACCTGTTCGCCCCACACGACGGTGAGCGGGGTTCCGTCGGGGTAGTGGGTGCTCACGTAGGCGGCCCCAGCGGCGGCGTAGACGGCGTCGTCGAGCAGGTCCGGGTGTGCCCACTCGGGGGCCGGGCTGGTGGCGCCGTCGGGGCCGTCGAGGCGGACGACGGCGTGGAAGTGCACGAGTCCGCGCCGCTGATACTCAGCGACCTTGGAGTAGGAGAGGCGGGCCTGTTCGGTGAACTCGCGGACCTTTAGCCCGGCGCGTTTGGCGATCTCGCGGCGCAGGCGGGTGGTGAAGCGCTGCCACAGCGCGCCGGCGTGGGCCTGCCAGAGCACCGAGCCGGTGTAGTCGTAGGTCTCGGGGTCGACCGGGGTTCCGACGCGGGTGTCGGCGTCGTGGTGGTACTCCCCGCAGCCGCACGGGATGCGCTTGCCCCGGGCGCTGGTGCGGGCGTGGTGCACCGTGCCGAACGAGGGGGCGGTGAGGGTGACGAAGGCGCGGGGGCGGTCGGTGACGGTCTCGGGGACGCCCTTGTGCCCGCCGATGAGGCCGGCGCGGATGAGGTGGAACGCGTCGGCGGCGTAGCGGTCGGAGCAGGAGGGGCACACCGATTCGCGGCGGTTGCCGCACGGGGCGAAGATGTCGCCGCCGTGGTGGTGCAGCACCTGTCCGGTGGCCGCGTCCTGGAGCTGGTGGGCGCCGGCGAGCCGGATGGGGCGGGCGCAGCCGTTGACGGCGTGGACCTTGGCGCGCCAGGTGTCGTAGTCGAGGGCCTGCACGCGGGCGGCGAGGCGGTCTTCGAGCGTGTGCATCGGGAGCCCTTTCGTTCTGTGGGCATGGAAAAGGCGCGGGAGCCGGGCCGTGGTGGCAGCCGACTCCCGCGCCCATGAAGGCAAGCCGCGGGGAAGGCGGATCAGGTGGTGACGGGGTGTCCGTTGTGGCTGGTCAGGTCCGCGAGGACCCGGTTGGCCATGGCCTCCGGCAGGCGGGCAACGCGTCGGATGTCGTCGGTGGTGAGGGTGCGACCCTCGTCGCGTGCGGCGGTGGCGGCGGCGTGGATACGGGCGGCGACCTCGGGCGGGAGCTTGAACGACGGTGCCGGAGTTGGTATCGGTGCCGACGTGGTTGCGGCCGGAGCGGCCGGAGCGGTCGGGACTGCCGGGGCAGCCGGTCCGGGTTCCGGGTCACGAGGGACGGTGACGAGTGCTTGTTCGCGAACGCGGGTGCAGGTCTGCTGGATGATCGGCATGACCTCGGCGAGCAGGAACACGACCAGCGGGATGACGAGGTGGAAGAAGACCATGCCCTTGGAGATCCCGCCGTGCGCGGGCGCGAGCCCGGCCCACACGTTGGCCACGAGCGTCGCCGCGAGCAGGAGCCGTTTGAGGTAGCGGACGGGTTTGGCGTCGGTGGCGACGCCGTGGGAGAGCATGGCGGCTTCCCAGCGCAGCAGGGTCACGAGGATGCCGGCGAGCGCGGGTTCGGCGAGCCAGGCGCCCCACCACAGCGGGTCGGTGATGGGGCGGTCGCCGGCGAGGAAGTCGTGGACGCCGGTGGTGGTGAACCCGAGTCCGACCGCGAGGAAGACCCACATGGTGCGGGTCACCGAGCCACGGAAGCGATCGGCGGTGACCGCCGCGAGCATCGGGTGGTTGGACAGCCGGTGCACGTCGCGGGCCTCGTCGAGCTGTTCGGCCAGGAGGCGGACGCGGCGCGAGGGGGCCGGGTCTTCCCCGGCGGTGGACTTGGGTTTGCCGAACACGGGTGATCCCTCCTTTCAGGAGTGTGTTGGTGGTGTGTCCCTTCAGGACTTGAAGCCGACCAGGCTGCTCCAGCGCTGGAGCATGTCCCGGCCTCGGGGCGTGAGCTTGAGCGGTGTCACCGGCCGGCGGACGGCGCCGTGGTAGGCGGTGACGGTGTCGCGGTTGGCGCCCCTGCGGACGTACTCAATGGACATCAGGTGCATCACGATGTCCTCCTCCAGCGCCAGCCGGACGCGGTCGGTGTCCTCGAACACCATCACGCGGTCGGTGTCGTCGAGGAGGGCGAAGCGTCCCTCGCGGACTTCGGCGAGCACATCCTTGGCGACGAGCGGGTTGCCCACGTGTCCGGCCGGTTTGCGTCCGGGGGGTTTCGCCGGCGGGCACTGACGACGCGACGTCGGGGCCGGTGCCCGGTCCACGGTGCCGAAGAGGCCCATCTGTCCGGGATCCTCGGTCTGCCGAATCATCGGACACGCTCCCGACCGACCGGGCCGAACTCCTGGTTCCGGAATGCCGTCAGTGCGATTCCGACCCCCAGGGCAATGCAGCCGAACACGACCAGGGCGCTCCAGAACAGCCCGGACGCGCCTTGAGCGAGGTAGATCAGGAACAGCACGAGCAGGGCGGGGGCGGCGAGTTTGACCCACAGCCAGGTCCGCCACACGTAGAAACCGATACGCCACATGGTCAGTTCTCCTTGTCGGATGCGTGGATGGGGCAGAACACCTGTTCCTCCGAGGTGGCCACCCAGCCGGGAAAGCCTCGGATGTCGTCGAGCACGTAGTCCCACTCCCGGAACGGCGGGTCGGTGGTTGGGTCGTCGTGCCAGGGGCCTTCCCCGCAGACGACGCAGCGCGCGACGTAGATCGGGCAGCAACGCTCGAAGGTGACGTCCTCGTCGCCGTAGCGTTCTGCGAGGACGGCGTACTCAGCGCGGGCGGCGGTCTCGTCGCTGCCGGACGAGATCACGAGCGTGGCTTCCTCGCGGTCCGGGCTGGTGCCGGTCAGCATGACGAACCAGCGGACCTCGTTGAGGACGCACGGGTAGTTCTCGTTCATCGCCCCTCGATCTCGGGGTTGTGATTGGGGCAGAACACGAGCTGCTCCGAGGTGGCGATCCAGCCCGGGAAGCAGCCGACCTCGTCGACCACGGCCTCCCAGGTGCGGAAGGGCAGGAGCATCGGGTCGAAGTTGGATCCCGTTCCCTCACCGCAGGTCACGCAGCGGGAGACGAACACCGGCGAGCAACGCTGCAGCTCCACGTCCTGCCCGCGCTCCCGGCATCGCTCGTAAAACACCCGGGCCGGGCCTTCGGCGTTCGAGTTGTAGGCGACGATCTGCGTGTCGTTGTCGGCGGTGTCGATGTAGTTCGAGAGCACGTACCAGTGGGCTTCGTTGAGGACGCAGGGGTAGTTCTCGGTCACGAGGCCACCACTGTCAGGGCCGGGGAGCCGGTCACGCCGCGCGTGATGAAGGCGACCATGTCGTCGATCTCGCGGTCGGAGACGTAGGCGGAGCGCACGCGCTGCGGGACGCGGGAGCGCGGGCGGATGACGAACCCGATGCCGGCGGTTTCCTCGCCCTCGGGGATCTCGTCGGCGAGTGCGCCACGGAGGCGGGCGCCTTCCCCGAGCACCATGTCCACATGCGACTGCGTGGTGACGCGCAGGCAAATGCGGATCGGGAACAGGTCACGCACCGGGACGGTGTCCTTGGTGGGCTCCTGGACCAGTGCGACGGTGCCGTGGCCGGTGGCGCGGCCCTGGGAGACACCCACCGCGAGGTCCTTGCGGATCGTGCGGGCGATCGTGCCGTCGCCGTAGGCGAGCAGGGCCCCGATCTCGTCGATGATCAGCAGGTTGAGCGGGGTCTCCCGCGACATCGTGATCTTGCGCTGCCCGGTGGCGGCGAAGTCGCGCTGTACCCGGCGGATGTCCTCGATGTAGTCGTGGATCAGCTCCGCGCAGGCGGCTTCCTCGTCGGCGTAGCGGTGGGCGATGCCGGCAAGCTTGCGGAACTCCATCTGCTTGGGGTCGCAGATCCACAGCCGCACGAGCCCGTCCCGGATGAGCGGGGCGAGGCCACGCAGCAGCGACAGCGGGATCGAGTTCTTGCCCGCACCGGTGGCGCCGGCGATGAAGAGTTGCTTGCCGAGGATGGACTGCCGCCACTCGGCGCCGTACTCGGTTTCGCCGATATAGATGTCGCCCGGGTCGGCGCCAGCCGCGTCGTCGGGCATGTCCGGGGCGGGGATGGTCTCGGTGAACGGTTCGTGCCGCTCGATGACCAGCGCGACCCGGCCGGGCTTGACCCGCTCCAGGGCGATGCGCTCCACCCGCAGGGCGTCGGCGAGGATTTCGAGGCGGTCCTCGAACGCGCGGCGGCCCATGCCGGCCGGGATCTCCAAGGTGACCGTGTCCACCGAGGGCGAGTGCGAGCGCACCTTGACCACGCGAGGGAACCGGATCTCGTCGGAGCGGCGGTCGACCACGTAGAGGTCACACGCGCGCAGGGCCCGGTTGAAGCGCGGCCCGAAGTAGGTGGACCAGCGGCGACGCCAGGCCCGCATCCGGGGAGCGGCGTAGTGGTCGAAGGTGTCGGGGTGGGCACGGTACCAGGCGCACAGCCCGAGCGTGGTGCCCCCGATGACGCCGCCGGTGGCGGTCCAGCCCAGTTCGAGCCCGGAGGCCACGAGGCCGGCGGGGGCGAGCACGGAGCCCGGGTGGCGGGCGGTCCACTTGAGACCCTTGAACTCGGTCCCGGTCTTACGGTTCGACTTGGGGTGCCTCATGACGTGTAGTCCTTCCGGTAGCACGAAAACGGCCCCGGCTCCTCCGGTCGTGGAGGGCGGGGCCGATCTCGTCGAGTGGTGGGGTGGGGCGGGTTGATCAGGGCTTGAGGGCAGGGCGGGCGTCGGTCAGCTCGGTCGTGAGGACACCGAACGCGCGGGCGGCCCGGTCGTGCGCGGCCTTGAACCCGTTCTGGTTGACCGGCATCCCGCGCATGGCGTCCTTGAGCTGACGGAGGCAGGAGTCGAGGTCGTCGACGGCGCGGTCGATCTGGTGTGCCATGTCAGAGCCTCCAGGTCCGCGAGACGAGTTCCGCCTCATGCTTCTTGCCCAGCGTGCGCAGGTGGTCGAGCTGGTCGAACGCGGTCGTGCGGTGTGCCTTGAGCTCGTCCTTCGTGGCGATGGTCCACGAGCCGCTCATGGCGTCCTCGTCGTAGGTGTCGATGATCCGGTCGACGTTGCGCAGCACGTCAGCGATCAGGTCCAAGGTGGACACGAACGTCCCGTACCGCTCCTGTGCTCGCCGGTTGATGAATCCGATCTGCATCGGCGTTACCCTTCGCGAGTAGTGGCGGTCAGCTCGGCCGCCGAGGTGAGGTCTGCGGTCAGGAACTTGACCGCGTTGCCGACCGCGATGTGGATGTCGCGGTCCGGGTTGGACTCGGTGAACTTGCGGTAGGCCACGTTCGCGGCCTGGATGATGGCCAGGATCTCCGGCATCCTCAGCTCTCCTTCCGGATGACGTGCTGGGCGTAGCGCAGGCCCTCGCAGTAGCCGGCCTGCCAAGCCATGTCGTCGACCGGTTCGGTCAGTGCTTCGGCGCGCTCACGCTCCAGGCGGGCGGCGAGCATCCGGATCACCACGCCGACGCGGACGGGGCGGCTCATCGCTTCCTCCCCGCCACCATCACCGTGACCGCCGCCGCGATGGTCAGCCCGGCCATGATCGGTGACGCCACCGCGAGGCAGCCCACGATCACCAGCCAGAACACGAACGGACTCCATTCAGCCACCATCGTTTTCAATCCTCCCTATTCGAAGTAGTGCCACTGCCGCGTACACACGGTGCACGTGGCAATTCCAGTAGGCGAAAGCCAGAAATTCGCGGTACAGACGTGGTCAGGCATCACGCCACCCGCTTCGGCCCGTACGGGTCAAACGTCGACAACCCGTCCCGACCAGGGGAAATAATGCTCATGTCGTACTCCTCTCTATACTCGATTGTTTCTGGTGAAACCCCAGGAATCCCGCACGTAAATCGGGCGGGAATCGAGGCGCGCCACCACAAACAGGCGCGTTTTTGGCATGGATCGGCTCACTGTGTAATTCTCAATCAACAGAAAGCGCCCTTGCCCGACTCGAAAACGGGCAGCCAACCGACTTGGGAAGGGCTCCAGGGTGTTGTGTGCGCTCACGGCCGGGGAGGTAGCCGCAACGTGACCGGTCACCCGCCGGTCATGAGCCGGAACTAGGCAGCGTCGCGAACCGCGCCCGAGCCGGCAGGCTTGATCCCCTGAGCCTTGAACCACAGGCCCGAACCCGTGATGCGGCCCTCGTCGTTCGTCGTCTGGTACGTGTTGAGCACCGGGTCGATCAACTCCACGTAGGTGCCCTCGTCGAACCCATCACCCGGGTCCGTCGCCAGCGTCACCTTGATCTCCTCGCCCTTGCCGATCCGGCCGTTCCGACCCGGCTGCTTCGCCTTCGCGAACAGCATCACCACGAACGCGGTCGTGTCCGTCTCCTTGTCGATGACCGGGACGAGTTCCTTGTTCTTGTTCTCCCTCATCTTCATGGTCGGAGCCTCCGTGACCATGAGCTTGAACTGACCGCTGTACCACGAGATGTCCTGCATGTTGACCCTCCAGGTGTGGGCGAAGCTGGTATCGTGTTGCATACCTAGTATGCGTCGCCATACCTGGTATGTCAAAACATACCTGCCTGATCACCCGAATGGACTAAGGACACCGCCAGATGACCAGCAACGACCGAAGTCAGCAGAAGGCGCTACCGCAGTACACGCAGATCGCCGAGGACGTCCGGAACAAGATCCGTGAAGGCCTGCTGCAGGTCGACGACCCCGTCCCCAGCGCGTCCGCCCTGTGCGAGCAGTACGGCGTCAGCATGATCACGAGTAAGAAGGCGCTCCAGGTCCTCCAGAGCGAGGGCCTGGTCTACTCGGTGCCCGGCAAGGGGACGTACGTCGCGGAGATGAACGTGATGCTCCGGACCATGCCGTACCGGCACTTCGAGCAGGACGAACGAACCTACGTCCGAGAGGCTGGCCGTGCCGGCAGGACGTCGCATGCCGAGCACGCCACTCACACCGAGAAGGCGTCCGACTGGGTGGCCCAACGGCTCGATATCGAAGCCGGCGAGGAAGTCACCGCCACCACGTACAAGATCTCCGCCGACGACCGGCCGATGAGCATGTCCGTGTCTTGGGAGCCACTCCGAATCACCGGCGGGACCGTGATTGAGCATCCCCACGAGGGCCCACACGGGAATCACGGCCTGAACGCGCGGTTCCGCGAGATCGGCTGGACCGTGAGCCAGATAGAGGAACGCCTCATCGTTCGCCAGCCCACCACGTCGGAGGCCGCCGAGCTCTCGATCCCGCCAGGCGTGCCCGTCATGGAGATCCGGCAGACTGTGCGGGCAACGGAAGGTGATTCGGACGACCTCGTGCCCATCGAGGCGGCCGACATCATCTTCCCCACGGACAGGTACGAGTTCGTGTACATGATGGACCGACCGAAGTAGGAGCACGGCTCGATGTCGCACCACCCCGAAGAGGACGACGCGCCCACCGAGATCCGGCCCGATGGCACCGTGGATCACGAGCACCCCTACGGCCCAGACGCGCCCCGGGTCTTCACCGACTTCGGCGAAGTAGCACCCGCCAGGCTCCACGGCTGTCCGAATTGCGGCAATACGGACGTGGCCTACGACGCCGGCCGATGCTTCCGCTGTGGCGCCACGTTCACTCCGGCATCGGACCTTCCGCCGCGCCAGGTGTGACCTCCGTGTTCAGAGTTTCTTTTCTTGTTCAAGGCGGCCCCTCCGGGGCCGCGCCGCTATCGGCCGGCACGCGCGGGGCCCGCCTCCGGCACCCACGCGACCGGCCGGCGGCTGCACCGAGGGCCGACGACAAGAAGAAAGAACATGTCCTCGCCGGACGGGCAGGTCTCCGAGATGGGTGGCAGAGCGGGCACGTCACGTTCGTGAGTGTCCTGCCGCCATCTCGCCGACCTCCACAAGGGCTATCACGCCGCGTCAAGGGGGCAGTCGTGCCGGCACGCTTTAGACCGCTCGAACGTGCCCCCTTGACACGACGTGATCGGGCTACGCCAGGTCGACGAGATGGCGGAGAGGCCACCCACTTGTAGTCAATTCAGGAACAACAAGAATCCGCAACAGCTTTAAGTGCAGTAATCCAATTCGAAAACCGCTCCACGCCGCCAGAGGATTTTGACCAAAGATACAACGTAACATGCCCATTTGGTACAAATCCCGACAGGCGCTGAACTTCCGCCATCTTTGATTTTGTCTTATGAGCTATGTAATTTCTGACGAGTCGAACGTCTTCAATAGGATTTGATATTGAGCCTGACGCTCCAAGACTTATGCTGCTCGCGCCAATTGATCCGACGATTTGTGAGGCATTTTGCAAACCTAAGCCAGACGCAATCGACGCTAGTTGCTTTACGTTATACCAATTTGGCTCTCCGTCAATTAGTCTAACCCCGAGCTGCTTCTTATTGGCGGCAAGGAAGGCCAGGACCCCGTTCTCACTGAGCACAGTAGACGGCTGGTATGCGACTTTCGAATAGCCGGATATTTTGCCAGCCGCACTTGCCATGACAACTGCCCGAAGGAACCTATTCCAAGCATCCCAGAGGGATACAACACAACCATCAACATGTGGGGCGTACTGCATCGAAAACTGAGTTACATGGTCACAGGAATTCGACGATGCAAAGGCGATCTCAATCTCATCAACCTCGCGGCGGAACGCATCGCTAATGTCCCCAAGATGCGGCACTTTACCGCTCACATGCTGTTCTGCGCAGCTGGAAGACCGGCAAGTGCTCGCGAGAAATACTCGAATCGAACTTGCCGACTGCGCATGCGCTGAGTAGAAGTCTTGGCTTCAACCAAAGCAGCGTACTGAGTTGCAATCTCCTCAGACTCGCCGGATAGAGCCACATTGAGCTCACCAAGACGCGCCACGGCTGCGTCGCGATCCAAAAGTAACGCCTGAGGTTCCGGCACACCATCAAAGCTCAGTCGCCCTGTCGGCAGATAGCCCCGAGAATACATAATACACGCCGTCAGAATCAGAAAGTGCGGCCTCGAGACAATCGGTTCCTTGGGAAATTCTGTGAGCAATTCAGTGGTTTCTCTGATTACCGACGCAACATTTTCAGGTTCAGGAAATTCCTCCCTATGCATCTTCGCCATGGTCTCGTAGATCTTATTTATTCGGTTCTCATCGCCATCTTGCACGCCATCCATAAAGAATCCGAAAACCTCGGCAACGACAGCCTGGTCGAGCATTCGAACCCGGTCCCGCTTCGCTAGAACTCCTAGTTCCCATGTAGGCTTAGCATGGAAGACAATCGATTTCACAATATCAGTAAAGTCATTGTCGAAGCGCGCATTTCGCAACTCGGACGCATTGACGGGGACTGCGTACGAGTTGATCCTCAAAAATGTCTCTAAGACGTCTTCATCGCTTGCGTTGATTAGCTGCTCACATGTCAGCTTATACGAAAGGAATCCGTCCTTCTCCTCATCCTCAAGGTCTGCATATCGCTTACCTTGATACTCTCCCGCCTTAGCACCAAGCACTAGCTTGTTGTTTGCGAACTCAATAATCGTACGCATTCGCTGCTGACCATCAACAACATCACGAATTGTTCGCCTGCTGTCACGATCGACAGAAGTTCGAATAAGAAGCTTGGGAATTGGATACCCGCGTAAGATGGAATCGATCAAGTATGATCGAGCTGGCGAAGCCCACACTGGACCTCGCTGAAATTTCGGATTGAGCTCAAGCTCTTTGTCATCGTCCCATTTTAGGAACTCGGCAATTGTGTATGTCTGCGGAGTACTACCTTGCATTCGCCACTCTCTCCATTGCGCGAGGTTGCCTGCGTAAGCTTATCGCCACGACCGGTGGAGCCGTCAGGCAAACCACTACCAGAGCCTCGTGTTACCAAGTGCGACATGCATGTTACTCTTAGTAGTCGACTAGTCGCTGAAGATGACCGAGACATGATCGACCGCGTGCTCTCGCATGCCACATGCATGCCATATGGCACCACTCAAGGCCTACCGGCAACCACCAACGATGACCGAGATTTCGCAGGTCAGCCGCCCGTTCTGGGTCCATAGCGGGTGGTCCCTACGGTGCCGAATAAGGTCAAGGGGTCGCAGGTTCGAATCCTGTCAGCCCGACCGGAGATTCAAAGAGCCCGTGGGCAGCAAACTCGCTGCTCACGGGCTCTTTTGCTGACTGCGCTGACTTGTGCCGTTGATCTACGCGTGCGCGTCAGCGTGGACCAGTTGTGGACCAGCCAAGTAGGCCACACTGTCTCGACCTGTGTTCGTGTCGTGCTTCGCGCCGCTATTGGACGGATCGCGCCGTGGCCCGCCTCGCGCATTCACTCGACTGGCCCGCTACAGGCAAGGTCCGCTGCCGGCCCCTTGTCGCGCAGTGGCGACCCATTTTGAATCCAGCCCGGAAATGGCCTCTGACCTGCACGGAAGCTGACCTATGGGCTGTGTGGACCGGGCATAGACCGTGCCAGGCCGTGAGTATGCCCGCTGTCCGGTCTTGACCGCGCGAGGTGCGTGACTGATCTCAGCCGCCGCCGAACCTCCATGCACCACGGGAGAGGACCGGACTCACGTCCTGATGAACGCGTCCGCGACCACGGGCGCGGCTTGGTCGAGCCAGGTGTTCAGCGTCTGAGTTCAAGATCGCGGCTGCTTCTTTGAAACTAGACCCACGCCCTCGATCGCGTTCGATTCATCGGCCTCGCGCTTTGCGTGACAGGTTGTTCGTCTCGGGGTAAAGCCCAGCCTTCCGCAATGTGGCGACACCTGTGCGCAGTCGACCGGCTAGGTCGACTTCTATCGTCCGTGTGCCAGTCGATGTTCCTGATCGACGCTGTGCCCGCGAGCCGTTAGTGGACGAGGAGGCCGATCGCGGTCGTCATGCGGCCGAGATACGCCTCCCGGGTCGCCACCTGGTGCTTCAACCCGACCGAGGCGCTGATCAAGGTCTGCGCGACGCCGGCTGCCGACTCCCCGCCCACCGCGGCGACGACGAGTTCTTCGAAACGCTTCGGGGCCGTGTGGGTGATCGGCCCGAGCAGGTCCGGGTTCTGAGCGATGACGTCCGGGATGTCGCGGCTCATCGGTCCGACGTAGCGGCCAGCCCACCGGTCGAACGCGCCGACCAGCCGCTCCCGCAACGGCTTTCCGGCCTCGGCGAGGATCTCCTCTGCCGCAGCGAGGTCCCGCTGAAGCGCCCGGGTGACCGCCGCGCGGAACAGGTCCTGTTTGGACGCGAACAGGAAGTACAGCCCCGGCCGGGAGATCCGGGCCGTGCGCGCGACTTCCTCCATGGAGGTCTTCTGGTACCCGTGCCGGGCGAACGTCAGCAGCGCCGACTCGAGCACCGTGTCACGGCGACTGGCCTCGGTGGCGTCGTGAGCTTCGGAAACGGCCATGCGGCAACTCTACGGGTCCCAATCTGACTATACAAGTTCTGTTTAGTCTGTATAGTTCGCGGCATGACCGCGCGAAAGCTCATCACCACGCCGTTCACCGCCACCAGCACCGCGGACGAAGTGCTGGCGGGCGTCGACCTCACCGGCGTCCGCGCGATCGTCACCGGGGCGTCTTCCGGCATCGGCGCGGAAACTGCTCGCGCGCTGGCCGCGGCGGGAGCCGAGGTGACCCTGGCGGTCCGGAACGCGGCCGCGGCGGTCCTGGGGCCACGTTCGCGTGTCGCCCGGATCGACCTCGCCGACCAGATGTCCGTCCGCCAGTTCGCGCAGGAGTGGGACGGGCCGTTGCACCTCCTGGTGAACAACGCGGGCATCGTCACCGGCGGACCGGCCTACACCGCGCAGGGCTGGGAACTGCAGTTCGCAACGAACCACCTCGGGCACTTCGCCCTGGCCACCGGCCTGCACGCGGCACTCGCCCGCGGCGCCGCAGACCGCGGCGAGGCGCGGATCGTCTCGGTCAGTTCGACGGCGCACATGCGCGCCGGCGTCGACTTCGCAGACCTGCACTTCACACGCCGCGCATACGACCCTCAGATCGCTTACGCCCAATCGAAAACGGCGAACTCGCTGTTTGCGGTGGAAGCAACCCGCCGCTGGACGGCCGACGGGATCTTCGCGAACACCGTCAACCCCGGTGGCGTCGCCACCGGACTGCAGCGGAACTTCACCCCAGCCCAGAAGGAATCCCTCGCCGCGGCCGAAGCCGCGGGCATCTTCACTTACAAGACGGTCGAACAGGGAGCAGCGACGAGCGTCGTCGCTGCGGTCGCCCCGCAGTTCGCCCACACCGGCGGCCACTACCTCGACGACGCGCAAGAGGCCTACACGGTGCCGGACGACGCCGAACTCGCCGACCACCCGCACGGGGTAAAGGAATGGGCCCTCGACCCGGCGACCGCGGAGCGCCTCTGGAGGGTGTCGGCGGACCTGACCCGGGGCTGACCGCGGTCAGCCCGCAGCACCGACATCGTCCACCACGAGGTGAGCAGTGCCCGAAGGAGGCGTTGCTCGCGGTCGGTGCCACCCGGCCGTCGATGACGTGCGAGCAGCCCGTCAGCAGAACGAGCAGGCCTGCGACGATCCCGGCCAGCGCACGCGATTCTCCCCTGGGGGCCGGACTCAAGATCGCCGAACCGAGGGCGGGCGTTACGGCGACCGACGGAAAGAGGCACGGACCCCGCCGGATCCGTACTGTCTCCCCGATCACAACCTCAGCTCGACAAGTGACGCTGCCCTGACACAACACAGCGGTGCGCCTGCCTGATCGTGGAACTCGATCGCTACACCGCGGTCACTTGACCCCCAGGACTCAGACACTCCCCTGACGTGCGAAAACGGCGAAACTTGATGAAGCCCTTGTCGCTCGCGCCCTGCTGTTTTTCCGCCGTCGCTCGACTCGCTGTCCCCGAGTTGTCCCCACGTTTACCTTGTGCCTGATGTCTTGCAGTGCGCCACCTTGTTGAGTCGCCGCGACCGTGCTGGTCTCCACGCGAGGCCGGTTCGAGGCATGCAGCTGCGCGGTGCGTAAGGGCCCGCCGCATCGACTGTTCGCGCGTTGTGACACCAAGTCTTGTTGGTCACGGTCGCGACTCGACGTCCGGGACTGGCGGTCGGCCGCCGATTCGTCGCCAACGATTCCCCCCGAGGTCGCGGAATGTGATCTCTAGTGTCGTGAGTCGTTAATTAGTTGTCAGTATGCGGAGAGGGTTTCCAGGATCTGGTCGGCTGGCTTGGTCCAGGCGAACGGTTTCGGGTCGGCGTTCCATTCGTTGATCCAGCACCGGACGTCGCGTTCGAGTTCGGTGACGCTGCGATGGGCTGAGCGGCGCAGCTTGCGGTTGGTCAGTTCGGCGAACCATCGTTCGACCAGGTTCAGCCAGGAACTGCTGGTCGGTGTGAAGTGCAGGTGGAACCGCGGGTGCCGGATCAGCCATTCCTTGACCTTGGGTGTCTTGTGGGTGGCGTAGTTGTCCAGCACCAGATGCAGGTTCAGGTCTTTCGGGACCGCGGCATCGATCAGCTTCAGGAACCGCAGGAACTCCTGATGGCGATGTCGACGGTAGTGCTGTGCGATCACCGAGCCGCTGGAGATGTCGAAGGCGGCGAACAGGCTGGTGGTGCCGTGCCGGACGTAGTCGTGGGTCATCCGTGCCGGGGTGGGGGGCATGATCGGCAGAATCGGTGCGGTGCGATCGATCGCCTGCATCTGGGATTTCTCGTCGACCGCGAGGACCAGCGCGTTCTCGGGTGGGCTCATGTAGAGGCCGACGACATCGCGGACCTTGTCCACGAATTGCGGGTCTGTGGACAGTTTCCAGGTCTCGATCGCGTGCGGTTTGAGCCCGAATGCCCGCCAGATCCGCGAGATCGCTGACTGCGACATCCCCGTGGCCGAGGCCATCGAGCGAGTCGACCAGTGCGTGTCCTGGCCCGGCGTTTCCTCCAGCGTCTTGGTGATCACCACGTCCACCCGCTCGTCAGTGATCAGGCGCGGCCGGCCAGGGCGAGGCTCATCCGACAAACCCTCCAGCCGGTCTTCGGCAAACCGCGACCGCCATTTCGACACCGTGTTCCGTGAGACACCCACATCCCCGGCGACCTCGCCGATCGACCCGCCCTCGGCGCAGCGCAACACAATCCGGGCTCGCAACGCCAGCGCCTGCGCGGTCTTGCGGCGACGCGCCCACCCGGTCAACACCGACCGTTCCTCATCAGAGAGCACCACGGGGTCAAGCTTCGGGCTCGGCATCACCACACCCTACAGCTGCCCACGAACTACCGACTCAGGACACTAGTTACCCCGAACTAGTACTGCAACGGCAGTTAGGTGAGTGGGTAGCCGCGTCGTTTGTAGTGGCTGAGCCGTGCTTGGTGTTGTCGTCGGCGGCGGAAGCGGGACCATGCCCAGATGTGGTCGGCGGCGTTGGTGACGCGCAAGACCAGCTTGGTGAGCAGGCGCCGGATTTCCGGTATCGTGAATCCGATCATGCCTGGCTCGGTGGTACCGGTTCCCCTTTTATGGCAAGGGATCGGGAGACGGCGAGCCAGGCGTGGGCGAGCATGGACAGGGTGATGTGGGCATACCAGGCCCGCCAGGACCGGACCTGGTAGTGATCGAGTCCGGCTTCGTTCTTGGCCTGCTGGAAGCATTCCTCGATCCGCCAGCGGGTGCCGGCGATCCAGGCCAGGTCCAGCAGCGTCGAGCGGCGGGGTCCATAGCAGACGTAGTAGGCGATCTCGGACGGATCCGAGAGTGAGCGGCGGGCGAGCAGCCAGTGTCCGCGCCCGGGCGGCCAGCCGATCCGGATCGGCACTCGCGCCCAGTCGTACTCGCGCGGCCCGTGCGCCCCGGCCCCGACCGACAGCCTCCGCCACGCCCGGGCAGGCAGGCTAGCGATCAGCTGGTCGGCTCTGGCTTCGCGACCGCCGGTGGTGACCAGGGTGTCGTTGACCTTGGTGGCCAGCACGTGTGCGGCGTCGTGTGCTTCCAGCCACAACCGCAGGTATTTGACCTGACCGTAGGCTTCGTCAGCGGTGATCCACCCGAAGGGCACCTTTGTGGCGAACGCCCGCGCCAGCATCGCCATGGCCTGGCGCGGCTTGGTCTCGAACCCGGTCCCTTCCGGGATCCCCGCCCGCCGGCACCGGGCGGGGTCGGCGATCCAGGGCTCGGGCAGATACAGCTCGCGGTCGATCAGCGCATGCCCACGCTCGGAGGCATAGGCCAGGAACGTACCGATCTGACAGTTCTCGATCCGCCCGGCAGTGCCCGAATACTGCCGCTGCACCCCGGCCGACATCGTGCCTTTCTTCAGGAACCCGGTGTCGTCCACGATCAGCACCCCACCCGGCTCACCCAGATGCTCGACCACGTAGTCGCGAACGTCGTCACGAACACCGTCGATGTCCCAGTCCGCCCAGCGCAGCAACCGCTGCATCCCATCCGGCGACACCTCACCGGCCTGCTCGGCCAGCGTCCATCCGTTCGTCCGCTCCAAACCCGCGACCAGCCCGGACACATACTCCCGCGCACGATTACGCGGCTCAGAACGCGCGAACCGGCCCCGCTCATGCACCCGGTCCAGCTGATCCATCGCCACATCGACCACCACCACGATGATCTACCACAACACCACCAACTGCCGTTGCAGTATAAGCCTGGAACCCGCTGGCCAGAGTGATATGGATCTGCGATCGCCCAGCCAATGCGTGGTCTGTTACACGTGATCTCGCAGCTCGCCCGCACTGCGGGCAGCCGATCTCTACCGCTCAGCGTTGGCCTCGTTCCGATGTCCCCCAACGGCCTAACAGTCAGCCAGCCGGGTTTGGACACCGTGCGGGAAACCGGCGCCGGTCATGCTCGTATCTCTCGGCCCTCGGAAATGCGGAGTCGTCCAAAACGGGCGTGACGCAGCACTCAGCTCCAACGGGCAATGTTGCCGGACTACCGGACCACAGCTTGATCGTTGTTACGGCCACGATCGATCACCCGGCCCTACTATTCACCCCGCTCGCTGGTCCCAACCACATGCTCACAACGAAAGGTTCTCTCATGCGCTCTTCGAGAAGGGGTAGAAGACCCCTACGGAAACTGCTGGTGGTGCTGGTCGCCTGCCTAAGCCTCGACGCCGCCGTACCGGCCATTGCGCACGCCCAGGCGGCGACACCGAGCCAGGCACCGGCCCATGCGCCGGCGAAGTCTCGCGTCACGAACGCCGATCACTATCCGTCGCGCGCGGCCGCGCTCACCGCATACTGGACGCCGCAGCGGGAGAAGAAGGTGTTGGCCGCCCACCCCGACGTCGTGCAGGGCCTTCTGTCGGCCAAGGCCACGAACCCACAGGCCAGGAAGTTCCTGGCGGATGTGCCGAGCGGGACGACAGTGAAGAGTGCCGCCGTTCAAGTCCCGGCCCAGGAAGGCGATGACGATCTATTCGCGGGCCTGAGGTCAAAGATCGGTCTTCTGCTGTTCGAGGACAGCGCCGGAAACGCAAACATCTGCACGGCATTCTCGATCAGCCCGGGCCAGAACGCCGGCCTCATCCAGACCGCCGCCCATTGCGTCAAGGACGCACACGGCTGGTCCCAGAACACCTTCTTCATCCCCGAATACGGCGTTTCCTGGGACGCGGTGAACAACGTGCCCACAGGTCCGTGGGGTGGCTTCGCCGGTGACGGGATGTGGTCGGGCCTCAACGACGCCGAGATCGCGCAGCAGAACATCGACATCTCACGCGACTTCGCCTTCATCAACATCGACCCGAATCCCGCCGGCCAGCGCCTCGTGGACGCCGTCGGAGCCCTCGCCACGATGCGCCCGAACAACGTGGAAGACGAGTTCGTCGCCGATGTGTTCGGCTACCAGAGCGGGGACGCGGGACAGCCCGGGCTGACGGAGTGC
Source organism: Amycolatopsis sp. NPDC001319 (assembly GCF_042896185.1). Lineage (NCBI taxonomy): Bacteria > Bacillati > Actinomycetota > Actinomycetes > Pseudonocardiales > Pseudonocardiaceae > Amycolatopsis > Amycolatopsis sp. NPDC001319. Next base: position 391,625 of record NZ_JBIAWY010000002.1, read on the forward strand.
ACCGACCCCGGCGCGGAAAAGGTCACCACGAACGGCCTTGAGACCTGGCTCTCGTCGTTTTGCGTCGGCAGCCCGGGTAACAGTGGAGGCCCGATCTTCGTCTGCGTGCAAACGTGTGACAACACCTTCCAGACGCCGTTCGTCGTGGGCAACACCGCCTGGTCCAATGGCCAAAGCATCACCTCCGGCCCCATGTACAACGGCGCTGTGCTGGCGATGTGGGAGTTCGCTCAGGGCGGTCTCGCGGTTCCGGACCCCAACAATCCGCCCACCGTGCCCACCGACCCCGATCATGACGAGCTGCTGGCCATCCCCTCGTCCGCGGACAGCGCTCCCCAGCCGGCGTCACGCACTGCGTACTACACCAGCTGGTCGATCTACGCCAACAACTTCCCGCTCAAAGACCTCGACACGCGAGGTGCCGCCGGGAAGCTGACCACGCTGAACTATGCGTTCGAAAACATCGACCCGGTCAACCTCACGTGTTTCGCGGCGAACAAGGCCGGCTCGTCGGACGAGAGCGACACGACCGGCAACGACGGCGCCTCTGACGCCTGGGCCGACTACCAGGTCGGGTTCAACGCCGACAATAGCGTCGACGGCTCCACCGACGCCTGGGACCAGCCGTTGAAGGGCAACTTCAACCAGCTCAAGCAACTCAAGGCGAAGCACCCGAACCTGAAAGTGCTGCTCTCGCTGGGCGGCTGGACGTACTCGAAGTACTTCTCCGACGTGGCGGCCACCGACGCCTCGCGCAAGAAGTTCGTGAGCTCGTGCATCGACCTCTACATCAAGGGCAACCTGCCGGTGCTCGACGGCAGCCCGGCCGGCGGCCAAGGTGCCGCCGCGGGGATCTTCGACGGGTTCGACATCGACTGGGAGTTCCCAGCCAGCGGCGACGGCCACGCGGGCAACCACTTCAGCGACGCGGACACGGCCAACTACGCCGCGCTGCTCCAGGAGTTCCGTACGCAGCTCGACGCCCTGGGCGGCAAGCACTACAGCATCACCGCCGCCCTGCCCGCCGGGCCGACCGACATCGCCAAGCTGCCGCTGCCCCAGCTCTCGGGCGTGCTCGACATGGCCGACGTGATGACGTATGACATGCACGGTGCCTGGGAAGGCACCGGGCCGACCAACTTCAACGCGCCGCTGACCAACGCGCAAGGCAACCCGGCCTTCGCGCAAGGACTGGACGTTTCCGACACCGTGTACCGCTACGTCACCCTCGGCGGCTTCCCGGCGTCGAAACTGTCCATCGGCATCCCGTTCTACGCGCGCGGCTGGTCCGGCGTCCCCGACGGCGGTCAACACGGCCTCTACCAACCGGCCACCGCCCCGTCACCGGCCTTCCCGCTCTCCCAGCAACCGGGCGTCGCCTTCTACAAGGAGCTCAAGGACGCCGGTAAGCTCAACGGCTACTGGATGGACGGGGCTTCCAAGAGCACCTGGGCCTACGACGGCACCAACTGGTGGAGCGTCGAAACTCCGCAATCGATCTCCTACAAACTCCAGTTCGTCCACGACCAGAACCTCGGGGGCGTGATGATGTTCTCCCTGGAAGGGGACGACGCGAACAGCAGCCTGCTGAACGCTTCGGTGGGTATCACGCAGTAGCAACGGATTACGCCCTGTCCTGCCCCGGTTTTTGAGGCAGGACAGGGCTTCTCATTTCGCTGTGATCGACGAGCTGGGCGTCCCGGTAGCACTCGCCGATAAAACAACACTCAAGAGCGTGCCTCGTATGGATCTTGTGGCTGGTGGTACATGATCGTGTGCCGTGGTCGATGCGTTGTCCCGGCGGTTGGTGCCGGACGAGGGTGCGCGTGGCGAATGCTGCCACCGTCGTTCGGGGTCACGGTGCCGACCGCGCATCGCCGGTTCACCGAATGGACCAAAGCCGGTCTATGGCCCCGGCTGCACCGGGCTGTCCTGGACGAACTGGGTAGTCAAGGCGAGATCGACTGGTCCCGGGCAGTCCTGGACGGAGCATCGGTGCGCGCGAAAAAAGGGGACCCATGACCGGCCCAACCCGGTCGACCGCGGCAAGCCCCGAATCGAAGACCCATGTTCTGTCCGACCGCGCCGGCCTGCCCCTGGCGGGCGCGGTACTCGCCGCCAACACCCACGACTCCTCCGCCCTCACACCTCTGGTCATGGCGATCCCGTCGATCAGGTCCCGGCGCGGACCCCGCCGCCGCAAACCCGGCAAGCTGCACGCCGACAAGGCCTACGACCAGGCCGACCCGCGGGACCGGGTCCGCGACCGCGGCATCGCCGCGCGCATCGCCCGCACAGGCATCGAGACCAGCAAGAAACTCGGCAAACACCGCTGGGCCATCGAACGATCCATCGCCTGGCTCTTCGGCTACCACCGACTGACCATCCGATATGACCGCCACGCCAACCACTTCCGCGCCTTCCTCACCCTCGCTGCCACCCTCACCTGCTACAAGAAACTCACCAAATGAGACACACTCTTAAGATTCCCGCAGTGAACTCGACTGTGACTACCAGCCTCGTGTCGTGGGTCGCGTCTTTGAACGCGCAGGTTCAGGGCGCGGCTGTCTCGGCAACAGCAACGCTGGTCGGCGTCTTGGGGACGGCGTTTGTGGCGGTCGCCGGGTTCAGGCATGCGCGACGGCTGTCCGAAACGAACCTGATTGGCCACCGCCAACAGATCGTCTCCGAGCGGCGATTTGTGGTGTACGAGGACGCGGTCAAGTACCTGCTCAAGCTGGCGCGGCTCCGCCCTGAGAACTACAACTTCTGGCCGGAGATGAGCGACTACCCGCCGGCAGAAACTGAGATCACCGGCGAGGAACACGTCGACATGGAAGCGCGGCTTGTGGCCTGGGCATCGCCTGAGATTCGCGCGCTCTGGAAGGAGATGGAAGAGGCGGATCACGTGGCCGACGTCGCTCGGGACACCGTCCATTTCCTGAAGGGCCGGGCTGCGTATGGCGTACCGAGGGACCCCGTGAGCGCGGAGGAGATCGCTGCGCGCGAGTCCTAGGTCACTGACAGTACGCATGAGGCTGGCCGAAAAGGGACAAAAGTAATTGAAGCTATGCAGGCTAAACTACTCAGCGTGAGTCGCCCTTTGTAGGTCTCCACCTACAAGTGGGTGGCCTCTTGACCATCTCGTCGACCTGGCGTAGCCCGATCACGTCGTGTCGAGGGGGCACTTCCGTCCGGTCTGGAGCCTGCCGGCCGAACTGCCCCTTTGACACGGCGTGATAGCCCTCGGGGAGGTCGGCGAGGTGGCGACAGGTCACTCACGGACGCAACGGGCCTGCGCTTCTCGATCATCTCGGTCGGGTCGTCCCGGCGTCCGCCGCGACCTTCGCCAGGGACATGCCCGGGTAGCCATCTTCGACGAGTCGCCGGATGGTCGCCTTCAGCACCGCGTCGTCGACCTCGCGCGTGCGCAGCCGCCCCGCCGTCGCTCGGCGACCGTTCACCTCGGCCATCCCCGTCCTTCCGTCACCTGGAGGTCGAGTGTAGAAGCCCGGCGGTGCCCGAATGGGATTCAGCCGTTTTCTACGACAAGTCGTGCCTGATTGGGCCCCCACCGTCCGCACCGCCATCACCGCCCTGGGCAGCTACGACCTCACCAACACCGGCGAACTCCGGAACATCAGCGGCTCGTGACCGGGGCGCCCGACCGCGGCCGTGATTGCCGCAGCACGGGCATCTCGATCGTGACGGACGGGCCGGGTGATCACCCACAAGCGGCGCCCGGTCACCGCCGGCAGGATCGCCTCCTCCCCCTCAAGAGCAGAACGGAGTGACCAAAGCCACATGATGGCGATAGTTTTGTGTACTTGGATGCCGTCCATGCCAACGCAGAGGTCCACACCCGGCAATCGCGTCCTCGCAAAGGTCGCCATCCGGGTCATGCCGTTCCTGGCTCTGTTGTACTTCGTCAACTACCTCGACCGTGTGAACACCGGTTTCGCTGGACCGAACGGAATGAACAAGGAACTTGGGCTCACCTCCACCGCGTTCGGGTTCGCATCGGGCATCTTCTTCCTGGGGTACCTGATCCTGGAAGTCCCGAGCAACCTCGCACTGCACCGCTTCGGCGCGCGCCGCTGGCTCGCCCGAATCATGATCACCTGGGGTGTGGTCGCAACCGTGCTGGCCTTCGTACCCAACGCGACAACGCTAATCATCCTGCGGTTCCTACTCGGCGTCGCCGAAGCGGGCTTTTTCCCGGGCATCATCCTGTACCTGACCTACTGGTTCCCAGCAGCACAACGCGCGAAAGCAGTCGCATTGTTCATGGCGGCGATCCCCGTCTCCTCGGCCATCGGCTCGACCGTCTCGAGCCTGCTCATCGCGCACGGCGACGGTGTCTTCGGTCTCACCGGCTGGCGGTTCATGTTCCTCGTGGAGGGCATCCCTGCGATCCTGCTCGCGTTCGCCACCTGGTTCTACCTCACCGACCGGCCGGAGAAGGCCAAGTGGCTCACCGAGGACGAGCGCGCGTGGCTCTCCGACGAGATCGCCGCGGAGCGCCGGGCCACCGAAGCCGAGCACCACTGGCCACTGAAGAAGGCACTCACCCATCCCCGGATCCTGGCGCTCGCGTTCGTGTACTTCGGGATCACTTACGGATTGTTCGCGCTGGGCTTCTTCCTGCCCACCATCGTCTCGGGTTTCGGCGCACAGTTCGGCACGAAGCTCTCGGTGACTCAGTCCGGCCTTGTCACCGCGATCCCGTACGTGATCGCGGCCGTCGTCATGGTGTTCTGGGCGCGGCACGGCGATCGCACCGGCGAGCGGAAATGGCACGTGGCGCTGCCCATGATCCTCGGCGGTGTCGCGATTCCCATCGCGTTGTACCTCGGCAACCCCTACGCCGCGATGGTCGCGGTGACCATCTGCGCCGTCGGCGTCTGCTGCGCGCTGCCGACGTTCTGGACACTTCCGTCGAACTTCCTCTCGGGCACCGCGGCCGCCGGCGGGATCGCGCTCATCAACTCACTCGGCAACATCAGCGGCTTCGCCGCCCCCTATGTCACCGGTTGGCTGCGCGATCTGACCGGCACCCAGCGCGCCGGACTGTGGGTCGTCGGCGCCTGCATGGTCGCCGGGGCCCTGGTCGCCGTCGTATTAGGAGCCAAGCCACGGACTCTCGCCCCGACCGCGTCGAAAAAGTCCCACCCTAGGACAGGGCGAACCGAAGAAGGGGACTTCCACCGGTAGTGGGAGTCCCCTTCCGTTGTTGCTGCGTCGTCGCGACCGGATTAGGCGATTGCTTCGGTGATGTCCAGGCTGGCGCGTAGCCGGGTGTCGACCCATGTGCCGACCGGCGGCGAGACTGTGTTGCCGAAGCCGTCGACCTGGTCGACCGCGGCCAGGTCGTTGAGGCGGAACCGGCGGCGCCGGGTGGCCGGCCGGTGTGTCGCGGTGCGGCTGCGCGCCGACGCCGTGCGGCACTTGCGGGCCGCCATCAGAGGTCGCCTTCCTGGTCTAGAAGCACGGGCAGGCATCCGCAGTCGTCGTCCTCGTCGTGGTGGTAGCCGATGCAGCGGTCATCGGTGCAGCCGCACTCATCGTCGTGCCAATGCTCGGTCTGGAAGTTGCGCCGCGCCCACTCGGCGGGGGTGATGCCGGCGTCGCGGAGCTGTTCGCGGGCTTCGTGGTTGAGGTCCGTGTCGGTGTCCTCTGCGTCAATGGAGAAGGTGTTCGTGGTGGCGGTGGTCGCCTGCCTGCCTCCGACCTGGGTAGAGTCGGGGCCGGTCGGGCCAGCTAGTCCCTGGCCCGACCGTCTTTCCTGGTCAGCGCTGCTCGGTGGCGCCGCAATCGGATTTGCAGCAGACCCAGACCGCCGGGTCCACGTTGGATTTCACGAAGCAGTGGCCGTCGCCGTTGGCGGGGTCGCAGTTCATCGGGCGCACCTCCTCTCGCGGTGGTCGTCGGGCGGGCAGGTCTGCGGGCCGAGTTGCTGGGCGAGGCGGTGGCGCAGCATCACGAGGTGCTCGATGACCTTGTCGAGTTCGGCGAGGGCCCGGGTACCGGCGTGGGCGCGGCCGGCGGCGGACAGGCTCTGCCAGTCACCGAGCGCGGCCCACTGGCCCAGGCGGATCGCGACGCCGGCGTTGAGGGCAGATTGGATGTGCTGAATCCGGCTGATCAGCTCACGGCAGTCGCCGGTGGGCATCGTGTTCGGCGATCGCTGGTCGTGTCGGGGATCAGAGGTAGATGCGGCTGGTGAGGAACGCGGCCGGGTTGTCGGCGCGGCCGACGAAGGCGCGGTCGTCGGAGCTGACGCTGGCCAGCACCCGGGTCTGGGTTTCGCCGGTCGCCTGGCAGCGGTCGAGCACCTTGTGCTTGAGGGCGCCGTAGGCGTCGGCGCTGGCGATTATGTGCAGGTCGCGGGGGACATGTCGCCTATCGCGTCGGCGAACTCCTGTTCAAGCGTCCGCGAGTCGTCCTGCCGTGCCGGCTGCGTCAGCACGGGGATCGGCTTGGACACCGGCACGTCGTCGGTTTCGACGGTCGGCCAATTCGGGCCGTCGGTGTTCGGCCGTGCGATCAGGTTGGTGAGGGCGGCGGCCAGGTCGTCGCGGTTGGCGTGCATGATCGCCAGGAACGCGGCGTCCTCCTCGGCGTCGAGGTAGCGCTCGTCGTTCTGCAGCGTGGCCTGTCGCTGCAGCCGGTCCAGCTCCAGCGAGTTCGGCTCCCGGCGGAACCGCATCTCGAACGCCTCCACTAGCGCGGCGGTCTTCTTTGTCACCGCGCGCCGGCGAAAGCTGAACAGGTCCATCGCCCGCTGGTCCATACCCACGATCTCGCGGGCCGTCCCGTCCGGGCGCGTGGCCACGCGCAGGCCCAGCGACTGCGCCAGGTGCTCCTCGGTCGTGCGCTCCCCGACCGCCGCGGCGGCGCCCCGGAACTTGTGGATCGCCTTCGAGTCCAGCGTGCGCCACTTGCCGTCGGAGCCCTGCACGCGGTTGAGGATCGGGTTGTGGATGTGTAGCTGCGGGTCGTGATTGCTCGAGTCGTGCTGGAAAAACGACGCGATCACCCAGTCATGCGCGTCAAGGAACCGACCGGCGGTGCCGCCGTGGTGCCCGACCCGGGAGTAGCCGGCGTGCTCGGACAGGTAGTCAAGTGCCGCGCGGTTCCCGGCCCAGATCTCGTCCTCGACCGCGTCGCGGTGCGCCCGCCACGACGCCGCCGCCACCCTGGCGTCGTCCCGGCGCCGCGACAGCTCGGCCAGCTCCCCCGGGTCCGCGCTGCCCGCACCGGCCGCCGCCCCGAGCGCAGCGGTGAGACGTTCAGCCGTCCGTTCAGCCTGAACCTGCTGCGCCTCGAACGACGCGTGCAGCACCGTCACCGACTTCTGAACGCTGAACGTCACGTCCAAAAACGGGACGTTCTTGCGTGCGCTTTTGTTCGCCTCCAGCCGCAACTGCTCGCGGCGTTCCCGTCGCGAGCGAGCGCAGCCGCAAGACCGGGAAACGCCTGTGGCAGGCCGGCGCCGCGACAGTGGGGCTCGCCGCGGCCATCACCGCCGTCGTCTCGTTCGCGCCCACCGGCGACGGCCCGCTGACGCCGCCGCGAGCGGCCGCCGACCCCGTGCGCGTGCTGCACGGCGCCGCGGCCGAGGCGCTCAAGCTGCCCGACGCCCCACCGCGGCCCGACCAGTTCGTGTACGTCAAGACCCAGTACGCGTACAGCGACCGCGAAGCCTGGATCTCCGCCGACGGCAAGCACGACGGCTACGTCAAGCAGGACGGCCAGGCCTTCCCGTTGCCGGCGTGCGTCGACGGCAAGTACCGCGTCGAGGGCGCGAACAATCCGGCCGCCAACGGCACCGAAGAGCCGTGTGTCGTGATGCCGGCCTACCGGACCGACCTGCCGACCACCACCGACGCGATGTTCAGCTACCTGAACAAGAACACCAGCGGCGACGCGAACGCCATGGGCAAGGACGTGCAGATGCTCGTCGGCGAGGCCTACCTGCCGCCGCGGACCAAGGCCGCGCTGTTCGACGCCGCCGCGAAGGTGCCGGGCCTGCAGGCCGTGGACCACGTGAGCGACGCGGCGGGCCGCCCGGGCGTCGGCATCACCTGGCCCGGCCACGACGTGACCCTGGTCTTCGACGCGACGACCTACACCTACCTCGGGACCACGCAGGGCGCCGTCGTCGGCTACGGGATCGTCGACCGGGTGGGGCAACTGCCGCGCTGAGGGCTCAGCGGCCGGTGAAGCTCGCCTTGCCGGGTCCGTCGGCGAGGAACGACTTCACCGCGCCGCGCAGGTCCTCGGTGTCGAACAGCTCGGCGGCGATCGAGGTGACGTGGGCGTTGGCCTCGGGCACGCCGCCGTGCTCGAAGTGGGCCAGCACCCGTTTGGTGGCCGCGTGCGCCTGCGTGGGGCCGGCGGCGAGGCGGGCGGTGAACTCGCGCGCCGCGGCGTCGAAGCCCTCGTCGGGCAGCACGCGGTTCACCACGTTCCAGCGTTCGAGCGTCTCGGCCGGGTAGGTGTCGCCGGTGAACACGAACTCCTTGGCCCGCGCCACTCCGGCGCGGGCGGCGAGGCGCTGGGTGCCGCCCATCGTCGGCGTCAGGCCCACCACCTTCTCCACGAGCCCGAACTTCGCGCGCGAAGCGGCCAGCAGCAGGTCGCACGCCACGGCCACCTCGAACGCCCAGGTGAGGCACAGGCCGTGCGCGGCGAACACCGTGGGGAACGGCAGCGCGGCGATGCGGTCGGGCACCCTGAGCAGCTCGTCGAAGAACACCTTCGCCTCGGCCGGCGAGCCCTGGGCGTCGAAGAGCGTGACGTCCACACCGCCGCTGACCACGCGGCCCTCGGCTCGGATGAGCAACGCCCGCGCCGGCCGGGCTTCGAGATCGGTGATGGCTTCGAGCAGGTCGCGTTGCCGCGAAGCGGTGTAGAGGTTGAGCGGCGGGGCGTCGATCGTCAGCACCGCCAGGCCGTCTTCGCGGTCGAGCCGGGTCACGCGTTCTCCTCGTTGTCCAGCAGCTTGTCCCAGTACGCCTGGGCCGTGGGCCGCCATTCCACGTGCTTGCGGTGGAACAGCTCGCTCGCCTTGCGGCCGCTCCACTCGGCGGGCAGCAGCTCGGCCGGCAGCCGCGGGTCGAGGAACGGGAAGCGCCGCCATTCGTGCACCAGCTCGGTCTGCGCGCGCAGGACGGCCGGGTCGCCCGCGGGGCGCAGGCCGGTGAAGCGGTCGATGAAGTCCTCGTAGCGGTCGGTCAGCTCCGAGAGGTCCCACGACCGCTCGACCATGCTCTCCTGCTCGCCGACCTCGCCGTACGCGGCCGTGAACGACATCGCCTGGGCGTCGAGCTGCAGCTCCGCCACGATCTGCTGCGCTTCGTGCTGCCGGCTCGGGTCGGGGCTCACCCACACGCCCGCGACGGGCGAGCCGAACCCGGCCCACGTCAGGCGCGTGCGCAGGCGGTGGCGCAGGTCGCGTTTGGCCTCGGGCACCGACACGATCAGCATCAGCCAGCGGCCTTCCCACGCGACGGCCTCGCGCCCGAACGCGTAGATCCGGTCCGCGCCTTCGGTGAGCAGGCGGCGGCCCGGCGGCGTGAGCGACCAGCGCACGCGCCGCCCGACGCGTTCGGACACCAGCCAGCCCTCGGCGGCGGAGCGCGCGAGGGCCTGGCGCGCCGACTTCTCCTCGATGTCCAGCATGCCCAGCGCTTCGACGAGCATGGACGTCCACACGGGACGGTCGCGGGGCAGCACGTACTCGCCCAGCACGGTCATCAACAGGGACCGGGCACTCGCGTGGCTCACCTCGCGGCGCCTGCTGACCGTCGGCCGCGGCGCCACCGAGCGGGGTTCCCGCTGCTTCGCGCGCTGGCCGAGCGTGACCGACGTGGCGGGTTCCGCCATCGCTTTCACCGACCTCACTGCTCCGTGGTACGTAACCCGCCCAGGCTACCCACGTTCAGTGACGGGGACGACACTCGACACACTGGGAGCGCGTCGTCGGCCGGAAGCGCCACCCGTAGAATCAGCGGGGAAATGAGCGCAACACTCGTCGCGAAGGGCCTGGCCTCCGGCCACGGCGACCGCATCCTGTTCTCCGGCCTCGACCTGGTCGTCGCTCCCGGCGACGTCGTCGGGCTGGTCGGCGTCAACGGCGCCGGCAAGTCCACGCTGCTGCGCACCCTCGCGGGCCTGCAGCCGCCCGAGTCGGGGGAGGTCCGGCTGAATCCGCCGACGGCCACCGTCGGTCACCTCCCGCAGGAGCCCGAGCGGCGGCCGGGGGAGTCGGTGCGGCAGTTCCTCGCGCGCCGCACCGGGGTCGCGAAAGCGCAGCGTGAGCTCGACGCCGCCACCGAAGCGTTGACGGAGGGCTTGGCGGGTGCCGAAGACACGTACGGCACGGCGCTCGACCGCTGGCTCGCCCTCGGCGGCGCCGACCTCGACGACCGCGCGGGCGAGGTGGCGGCGGAGCTGGGGCTGGCCGTCGACCTCGACCAGCCGATGGTCTCGCTCTCCGGTGGGCAGGCCGCGCGCGCCGGGCTCGCGTCGCTGCTGCTGAGCCGGTACGACATCTTCCTGCTCGACGAGCCCACCAACGACCTCGACCTCGACGGCCTCACCCGCCTCGAGCGGTTCGTCACGGGACTGCGCGCCGGCACGGTGCTCGTGAGCCACGACCGCGAGTTCCTCGCGCGCACCGTGGACCGCGTCGTGGAGCTGGATCTCGCGCAGCAGCAGGTGAACACGTTCGGCGGCGGCTACGAGTCCTATTTGGAGGAACGCGCCGTCGCGCGCCGCCACGCGCGCGAGGACTACGAGGAGTACGCCGCCACCCGCTCGGCGCTGGAGGCGCGCGGGCAGATGCAGCGCTCGTGGATGGAGAAGGGCGTCAAGAACGCGCGGCGCAAGCAGACCGACAACGACAAGGTCGGCCGCAAGTTCCGCAGTGAGGCCACGGAGAAGCAGGCGTCGAAGGCGCGCCAGACCGAGCGCATGATCGAGCGCCTGGAGGTGGTGGACGAGCCGCGCAAGGAGTGGGAGCTGCGCATGGAGATCGCGGCGGCCCCGCGCGCGGGTGCGGTCATCGCCACGCTCCGCGGTGCCGTCGTGCACCGCGGGCCGTTCACGCTCGGTCCCGTCGACCTGCAGGTGGACTGGGCGGACAAGGTCGCCATCACGGGCGCCAACGGCGCGGGCAAGTCCACTTTGCTGGCGGCTCTGCTCGGCCGGCTGCCGCTCGACGAGGGCAGCGCCGCGCTCGGATCCGGCGTCGTCGTCGGCGAGGTCGACCAGGCGCGCCGGCTGTTCCTCGACGACGTCCCGCTGGCCGACGCGTTCGCGCGCGAGGTCCCGGAGCTGCCCGACGCCGAGGTCCGCACCCTGCTCGCCAAGTTCGGCCTCAAAGCCGCGCACGTGCTGCGCCCCGCAGCCACGCTCTCCCCGGGCGAGCGCACCCGCGCGGCGCTGGCGTTGCTGCAGGCGCGCGGGGTGAACCTGCTCGTACTCGACGAACCCACCAACCACCTCGACCTGCCCGCGATCGAACAGCTCGAGTCCGCTTTGGACCGCTACCCCGGCACACTGCTGCTCGTCACCCACGACCGCCGCATGCTCGACGCCGTCTCGGTCACCCGGCGCTTCGACGTGGCGGACGGGAAGGTCACCGAGTCCTGACCCGTCAGCCGGCGTCGGCGTCTGGCGGATGCTTACCGGGCTGTGCGAGAACCGACCGCCGCCCGGTCTGCCGTGGTGACCCGTGCCCGGCATGGCAGCGGGTCGGCCGGGCGCGTGCGTGGAGTCCGGTGGCGGCGGCTGGTGAGTTCCCGTTCGGCGGATTCTTGCCGCGCAAGGCGAAACGCCCGGTGTTCCGGTGATCGAGACGAGTCAGCCGGCTGTGGCGTCGACGCTCGGCGGGCGCGTGCCAGACCGACCGCTGCCCGGTCTGCCGTCGTGACCCGTGCCCGGCATGGCAGCGGGTCGGCCGGGCGCCCGTTCGACGGGACCCTTGCCACGCAAGGCGAAACGCCTGGTGTTCCAGTGAGCGGGATCCGTCAGCCGGCCACGGCGTCGACGCCTGTGGTGTGCGTGGGGTGGACCACCACGAGGACTTTGCCCGGTGAGGTGGCGTAGCCGACGAACTGGTCGACGCCTTCGGCGGGCAGGTAGCGGCGCGCGATGAGCTCCGAGCCGCTGCGGACGCGGGTGGGGTCGGTGACGATCTCGGCCGTGCCGTTGACCGAGACGAAGCTGTAGGGCGCCACGTCGTCGTGCACGGTGAGCGCGACTTCGGCCGAGGCGGCGATCGCGCGGCCTTTCACGCTGTCCTGGGTGATGTTGACCAGCAGGTCGTCGCCGTCGGTAGCGAACCAGACGGGGACGGCGTGCGGGCGGCCGTCGGCACGGACGGTGACGAAGATGGCGCTGCGGTTGCCTTCCGCGAGGAAGGCGCGGGCGCGCTCGGCGGACATCGGGGTGGCCATGGTGCGTTCCTCCAGTGGTCGGGCCCGGCACACCGGGTCACGGTTGCGGCCACCGTAACCCGGCGCACCGACAATCTCGGCTCACCGGAAGTTTCAGCCGATCGGCGAAATCCCGATCCGCACTTTCAAGGCCGATCGGTGAGGTACCCGCCCATCGTCGTGAAGTAGTCGGCCGCTGCCAGGTCCGTGCCGTCCTCCGTGCGCACGCGTTCGACCAGCAGCCCGGGGGAGTGGCCGCGGCGCGCTTCGGGACCGGCGACGATCACCACGCCGTCGCCCTCCTTGATGAAGATGCGGCCCGGCGTGCCGCCGTAGTGCCCGGCCGACACCGACGCGCGCACGATCCCCAGCGGAAGACCGCGGTGGTAGGCGAACGCGTTGGGATACGGGTCGGACTGCGCGCGCACCAGCCGTTCGATGTCCGGCGCGGGCCACGTCCAGTCGATGAGACTGTCGCGCGGGGCGCGTTTGTGGAAGAAGCTCGCCTTCGACCGGTCCTGGGCGATCGGCACCACGGTGCCCGTCCCGATGAGCGAGAGCGCCTCGGTGACGATCGGCTCGATGAGATCCACCGTGCGGTGGAACAGGTCCGTGGTCGTGTCCTTCGGGCCGACCGGCACGGCGCGCTGCACCACGATGTCGCCGGCGTCGAGCTCCGCGTTCATCAGGTGGGCGGTCACGCCGACCTCGGGTTCGCCGTTGACCAGCGCCCAGATCAGCGGCGAGAACCCGGCGTACGCGGGCAGCAGCGAGTCGTGGACGTTCAGCGTGCCGTGCGGCGGCAGGGTGAAGATCTCCGGCGGCAGCCAGGTCCGCCAGTTGTTCGCGACGATCAGCTCCGGCTCCGCGGCCTTCAGCTCGGCCAGCAGCTCGGGATCGTCGGGGCGGTTGCGCAGCAGGGCGCGGATTCCGTGGGCCTCGGCCAGCTCGGCCACCGAATCGTCCCAGATCTTCTCGTACGCGTGGTCGCTCTTCGGGTGCGTGACCACGAGGACGACCTCGTGACCGGCGTCGATGAGGGCCCGCAAGGTGCGGTGCCCCCAGGTCTGGTAGCCGAACATGGCCACGCGCATCGGCGAATCCCTTTCGCGTTCGAGGGGACGAACATCACCCACACGGTACTAGCTGAGCCTGTCCTAAGTTAGGTTAGGGTTTCCTGAGCTTTTTGAGTCGGAGCTGAGCCGAACCGAGATGCGGCAGTGCCGCGCTAGGGGACTTTCATGTCACGAGCAGTGGTCGATGGCCAGGTGCCGGTGTACGACGTGGTCGGGGTGGGGTTCGGACCATCGAACCTCGCCCTCGCGATCGCGCTGACCGAGCACAACGCCGCGCCCGGGTCCGGTGACACGGTCACCGCGCACTTCCTCGAGCGCCAGCCGCGGTTCGGCTGGCACCGCGGGATGCTGATCGACACCGCGACGATGCAGGTCTCGTTCCTCAAGGACCTCGCGACCATGCGCAACCCGACGAGCGAGTTCAGCTTCCTGAACTACCTGCACGCCAAGGGCCGGCTGGTCGACTTCATCAACCACAAGAACCTCTTCCCGCTGCGCATCGAGTTCCACGACTACTTCGAGTGGGCGGCGGCCAAGGTCGACGACGTCGTGTCCTACGGCAGCGAGGTCCTGTCGGTCGAGCCGGTGCGCGACGGCGACGAGGTGGTCTTCTTCGACGTCCGCGCGAAGTCCGGCGACGAGATCGTGGAACTGCGCGCCCGCAACCTCGTGCTGGGCACGGGACTGCGGCCCAACCTGCCCGAAGGCGTCAGCGGAAGTGAGCGGATCTGGCACAACAGCCAGCTGCTGCCGCGCGTCGAACGGTTGCGCGGCAGCGAACCGAAGCGGTTCGTGGTGGTCGGCGCCGGCCAGAGCGCGGCCGAGGCCGCGGCACTGCTGCACGACGAGTTCCCGCACGCCGAGGTATGCGCGGTCTTCGCGCGCTACGGCTACAGCCCGGCCGACGACAGCTCGTTCGCCAACCGCATCTTCGACCCGGATGCGGTCGACCACTTCTACAGCGCCAGCGAGCCCGTGAAGGACCGGCTGATGCGCTACCACGGCGCCACGAACTACTCCGCGGTCGACCTCGACCTGATCGACGACCTCTACCGCCGCGTCTACCAGGAGAAGGTGCTCGGCGTGGAGCGGCTGCGGCTGTTCAACGTCTCCCGGCCCGTGGACGTGACCGACCACGGCACCCACGTGCGCGCGACCGTCGAATCGCTGACCACCGGTGAGCGCGCGGTGCTCGACGCCGACGCCGTCGTCTACGCCACCGGCTACCTGCCCGCGGACCCGACGCCGCTGCTCGGGGAGCTCGCCGCGGGCTGCCGGCGGGACGCGGAAGGCCGGCTGCGCGTTGAGCGCGACTACCGCATCACCACCGACGCCGCCGTGCGCGGCGGGCTCTACCTGCAGGGCGGCACCGAGCACACGCACGGCATCACGTCGTCGCTGCTGTCCAACACCGCGGTGCGCGTCGGCGAGATCCTGCAGTCCATTGTGGATCGCCGGGCCGCCGTGGCCCACCTGCCCGAGTACGCGGTGAGCGGCACGCGCTGACGGCGCTGCGCCCAGTCAGTCCAGCTTCAGTCAACGGTGGAGGTTCCCGGATGACCGGCGTCGTGCCCGGTTCCCCTTTGACCGCGGCACAGGCCGGGGTCTTCTTCGCGCAGTCGCTCGCTCCCGCGGACCCGGCGTACCGCATCGGCTGGTACGCCGACGTGCGCGGCCGCCTCGACCCGGCGCGGCTCGCGGACGCGGTGCGGCGGGCGGTCGGTGAAGCCGAGGGACTGCACGTGACAGTCGAGGCCGACGAGACCGGCGTGCCGCGGCAGGACCCGGCGCCGTGCGCGGCCGAGGTGCCCGTGGTGGATCTGTCCGGCGAGCCGGACCCCGAGGCCGCGGCGCACGCGTGGATGCGGGCGGCGCTGGCGGAGCCGGCCGACCTCGCGCGCGGGCCGTTGACCGCGCACGCGGTGCTGGTGCTGGGACCGGACCGCGTGTGGTGGGCGCAGACGTTCCACCACCTGGTGACCGACGCCTACGGCCAGGCAGTGCTCACCCGGCGGGCCGCGGAACTCTACGACGGCGGCAAGTCTACTGTGGACTGGAGTGTGGCGCCGCTGCTGACGGCCGACCGCGAGTACCGGGAATCGGCCGCCCGGAAAGCCGATCGCGAGTACTGGCGCGAAAAGCTCGCCGGCCGGCCCGATCCGGTGCGGCTGGCCGGGGGCGAGGGAGAGGTGGTCCGGCGGTCGGTCACGCTGCCGGCCGCCCGCGCCGACGCGCTGCGGAAGTTCGCCGGGAACCACGGCACCCGCCTGTCGCGCGTGGCGATCGCGGCACTCGCCGCCTACGCGCACCGCGTGACCGGCGCCGAGGACCTCGTGCTCGGCCTGCCCGTCGCGGCGCGGCCCGACGCCGCGCTGCGCGACCGGCCCGGGATGCTGTCCAACCTCTTGCCGCTGCGGGTTTCCGCGCGGCCCTCGACGACGCCGGCCGAGCTGGTCGCCGCGCTCACCCGTGAGGTCGCGGACGTGCTCGACCACAGCCGCTACCGCGGCGAGGACCTCGCGCGCGAGCAGAACCTGACCGGCGGGATGCACGAGCTCACCGGGCTGAGCCTCAATTTCCTGCCGGAGGTCTCGGTCTCGTTCGGCGAAGCCACGGCCACGGTGCACAGCGTCGCGCTCGGCCCCGTGACCGACCTCGCCGTCACCGCCCACGACGCCGGCGCGGGCGGCGGCCTGCGGCTCGAGTTCGCCGCCGCCGGCACACCCGAGACGCTCGCCGAGCACGAACGCCGGTTCCTCGCCGTCCTCGATGCCATGGCCGCGAGCACCGACCGTCCGATCGCGGCGATCGACCTGCTCACCGAGCGCGAACGGCAGCTCGTGCTGACCGACTTCGCGACGGCCCCCACCGAGGCGCCGGAACTGACCTGGCCCGAGGCGTTCGCCCGCGTCGTCGCACGGCAGCCGGACGCCGTCGCCGTGGTCTGCGAGGGCGAGCAGCTCACGTATGCCGAGCTGGACGCCGCCGCGAACCGCTTGGCGCGCCTGCTCACCGCGCGCGGGGTGGGAGCCGAGGACGTGGTGGCGGTGGCGCTGCCGCGCTCGGTCGACCTGGTCGTGGGCCTGCTGGGTGTGCTCAAGTCCGGCGCCGCGTACCTGCCGCTGGACCTCGACCTGCCCGAGGACCGCCTGCGGTACCTGCTGACGGACTCGGGCGCGTGCGCCGTCCTGTCGGTCACGGAATCCGCGGACCAGCTGCCCGCCGTGGACGAGGTCGTGCTGCTGGACGACCCTGCCGTGCGCGCGGAGCTCGCCGCGCTCGACGGCGGGCCCGTCGACCTCGGCGGGTTGCGGCTGGACCGCGCCGCCTACGTGATCTACACCTCCGGCTCCACCGGCAAGCCCAAGGGCGTGGTGCTCTCGCACGACGGCATCGGCAGCCTGATCGTCACCGCCACCGAGCGCATCGGGATCACGGCCGAGAGCCGGGTCGTGCAGTTCGCGTCGGCCGGGTTCGACGTGACGGTGTGGGACCTCGTGATGTCGCTGTGCGTGGGCGGGCGCGTGATCGTGGTGCCGGCGCACCGCCGCGTCGCGGGCGTCGAGCTCACCGGCTGCATCGCCGATCACGCCGCGACGCACATGATCCTGCCGCCCTCGCTGGTGGCCGCGCTGCCGTTCGACTGCGAACTGCCGAAGGGCGCGGTGCTCATCGTCGGCACCGAAACCGTGCCGCCCGAGCTGATCGCGCGCTGGGCGAAGGATCTGCGCGTGGTCGCCGCGTACGGGCTCACCGAGGCGACGGTGAACTCCACGCTGTGGCCCGCGGAAGCGGACTGGACCGGGCCGATCCCGATCGGACGCCCCGACCCGAACACCCGCTGCTACGTGCTGGACACCGCGCTCAACCCGGTGCCACCGGGCGTGGAGGGCGAGCTGTACGTCGGCGGCCGCGGCCTAGCGCGCGGGTACGTCGGACGCGCCGCGCTCACGGCGGAGCGGTTCGTGGCCGACCCGTTCGCCGGGCCGGGCGAACGCATGTACCGCACGGGCGACCGCGTGCGCTGGCGCGCCGACGGGAACCTCGACTTCCTCGGCCGCGCCGACCACCAGGTCAAGATCCGCGGTTTCCGCGTCGAACCCGGTGAGATCGAGTCGGTGATCGCGGCGCACGACGGCGTCGCGCGGGTGGCCGTGGTGCCGCGCGAAGTGAAGCCGGGTGACCGGCGGCTGGTGGCGTACGTGGTGCCGGAGCAGGCGCCGGGCGCCGACCGGGACGCGGCGCGGGAGGCCGCGCAGGTCGGCCGCTGGAAGGACGTGCACGAGCTGCTCTACTCGGTCGCCGACCGCGACCCGTTCGACGAGGGCTTCACCGGCTGGAACTCCAGTTACGACGGCGAGCCGCTGCCGTTGCGCGACATGCGTGCGTGGCGTGAGTCCACTGTGGACTCGATTCGGGCATTGCGGCCGCGCCGCGTGCTGGAGCTCGGCGTGGGCAGCGGGCTGCTGCTGTCGAAGCTCGCGCCGGGCACCGTCGAGTACTGGGCGCTGGACCTGTCCGAGGAAGTGGTGCGGTTGCTGGAAAGCCGCGTCGCCGACCGGCCGGAGCTGGCGGGCAAGGTGCACCTTCGGGCGCGGCCGGCGCACGAGCTGGGCGACCTGCCGGCCGGCCATTTCGACACCGTGGTGATCAACTCCGTGGTGCAGTACTTCCCCGGCGCCGAGTACCTCCTCAATGTATTGCGGCAGGTCACGGGTCTGCTCGCCCCCGGTGGCTCGGTGTTCGTGGGTGACGTGCGGAACCTGAGCCTCCAGCGCGTGCTGCGAGCGGGTGTCGCGGCCGCGCAAGGGGACGCGACACCGGCGGCGGTCGACGCGGCCGTGGCCCGCGAGGACGAGCTGGTGCTCGATCCGGGCTTCTTCGCCGCGCTGCCCGAACGGATCGCCGCGTTCACGGAGGCCGACATCCGGCTGAAGCGCGCGACGTACGAGAACGAGCTGAGCCGCTACCGCTACGACGTCGTGCTGCGGACGGAAGCCGCGGCCCCGCGCGAAGTCCCGGCGGTGCCGTGGGCCGAGCTGGGCTCGTCCGGCGCGTTCGCGGCCCACCTCGGCCGGCGACGGCTCGAGGCACTGCGCGTCACCGGAATCCCGAACGAGCGGCTCATCCCGGACCTCACGGCGTTGCGGGCGCTGGGCGGCGAACCGGTGCCCGCTCCCGGCGCGGCCATGGACCCGGACGTGCTGGTCGAGCTGGCCGGCGCGGCCGGTTACCAGGCGGCGGCGACCTGGTCGGGGGAGACGGCGACGGCGTTCGACCTCGTGCTGTCGCGCGAGGAGCCGGTCGCGACGTACGCCGGCCCGACCGACGGGCACCTGGCCAACGTGCCGGTGGTCTACCGCGACCCGGCGTCGCTGATGAAGGACCTGCGCGGCCGCGTCGAAGAGGCGTTGCCGCACTACCTCGTGCCCTCGGCGTTCGTGCCGCTGGACCGCCTGCCGATCATGACCAACGGCAAGCTCGACCGCGCCGCGCTGCCCCTGCCCGACTTCGGGGCGCTGGCGCAGGGCCGCTCGCCGCGGACGCCGCGCGAGGTCGCGTTGTGCACGGTGATGGCGGACGTCCTCGGCGTGCCGTCGGCCGGCGCCGACGACGACTTCTTCGCGCTCGGCGGCGACAGCATCTCGTCGATCCGGCTCGTGCTCGGCGCCGCGCAGCACGGTCTCGCCATCACGCCCCGGCAGGTGTTCCAGCACCGCACCGCGGAGGCACTCGCCGCGTGCGCCGGCGAAGTGACCACCGCCGAGGACACGGCGGAGCCGCTGCTGGAGCTGTCCGAAGCGGACTCGGCCGCGCTCGCCTCGCACGCCGAGGTGCTGCCGGTGACCCCGTTGCAGCAGGGATTCTTCTTCCACGCCGCGTACGAGGACGACGACGTCTACGCCGTCCAGGAGATCTTCGACCTCGCCGGGCCGGTGGACCCGCCCACGCTGCGCCGCGCCGTGCAGAACCTCCTCGATCGCTTTTCGTCGCTGCGGTCCGGTTTCCGCCAGCTCGACGACGGCCGGGTCGTCCAGGTCGTGGCGGCGCACGCGGAGCTGCCGTGGCGGGAGGTCTCGCCCGAGGCCGCCGCCGACGCGCTGGCCGCCGACCGCGAGCGCCGCTTCGCCCTCGACCGGCCGCCGCTGCTGCGCGCCACGCTCGTCGGGCGCGAGCGGCTCGCCCTGACCTTCCACCACATCGTGGCCGACGGCTGGTCGGTCGCGGTGATGGTGCGCGAGATCCTCGCCCGCTACGGCGCCACCGAACCGCTTCGGCCCGAGCCCGCCTCGCGGACGGCGCACCTGCGGCGGCTGGCGGCGCGGGACCACGATGCGGCACGGCAGGCGTGGCGGACGGCGCTCGCGGGCATCGAGGAACCGACCCGGCTCGTGACCACCTACGCCGGGCTGGCACCACGGCGTCCGTCGGGGGTGCATTTCGCCGTCGACGCGGCGACCACCGCCCGCGTCGGCGCGTTCGCGCGCGAGCACGGGCTGACGCTCGGCACCGTGCTGCACGGGGCGTGGGGCCTATTGCTCGGCCGCCTGACCGGCCGTGGGGACCTGGTCTTCGGCAGCACCGTGTCTGGCCGCGACCCCGGCGTCGCGGGCATCGAGGACGCCGTGGGCCTGTACATCAACACCTTGCCCGTGCGGGTCCGCTGGACCGGGGGCGACACCGTCGCCGGGCTCCTGCGCCGGCTGCAGGACGAGCAGGCCGCGCTGCTGGACCACCAGCACCTCGGGCTCGCCGAGCTGCAGCGGATCGCCGGCGTGGGCCAGGAGGAGCTCTTCGACACGCTCGTCGTGGTCGAGAACTACCCGCGCGACAACGGCGACGCCGGCGCGGTGCGCGTGACCGGCGTCGAGGTCGTCGACGCGGTGCACTACCCGGTCGCGCTCATCGCCACGCCGGGCGACACACTGGAGTTCGGCCTGAAGTTCGACGCGGCGCGCCTCGACGCGCGGGCGGCCGAGCAGCTCGCGGAACGGTTCGTGCGAGTGCTCGAAGCGTTCGCCGCGGCCCCGGACGCGCCGGTGGCACACGTGGACCTCGTTTCGGCGGCGGAGCTGGAACGGCTGGGGGAGCTGAACGCGACCGCCGTCTCGGTGCCGGAGCAGACACTGCTCACGGCGTTCGAGCGGCACGTGGCCGAGACCCCGGACGCGCCGGCGGTGCTGTTCGAGGACGAGCGGCTGTCCTATGCGGACCTGGACGCCCGCGCGGCGGTGCTGGCCCGGCGCCTGCGGGCTCGCGGCGCGCGGCCCGGGGCGGTGGTCGCGGTGGCCGTGCCACGCTCGGCCGAGCTGATGGTGGCGCTGCTGGGCGTGCTGAAGTCCGGCGCGGCCTATCTGCCGCTCGATCTCGACTACCCGGCCGAGAGGCTGGAGTACATGCTCGTGTCCTCCGGGGCCGCGCTGGTGGTCATCGAACCGGGTACGGCCGCGCAGGTGCCGGCGGGCCCGGAGCAGGTGCCGGTCGACGGTCCGGACGTCGCCGACCGGCCCGGCCCGGTGGCGAGCCCCGACGACGCCGCGTACCTGATCTACACGTCCGGTTCGACCGGCCGGCCCAAGGGCGTCGTGGTCTCGCACCGCGCGATCGTGAACCGGCTCGCGTGGATGCAGCACGAGCACCGGCTGGGTGCCGACGACCGCGTGCTGCAGAAGACGCCGTCGAGCTTCGACGTGTCCGTGTGGGAGTTCTTCTGGGCGCTGCGCGAAGGCGCGGCCGTGGTGTTCGCGCGGCCGGACGGCCACCGTGACCCGGCGTACCTCGCCGACGTGATCCGCAGCCACGGCGTGACGACGCTGCACTTCGTGCCGTCGATGCTGGCCGCGTTCCTCTCCGTCGAGGAGGTCACCGGCGACCCGCGCTGGGCCGCGTCGCTGCGGCGCGTGTTCACCAGCGGCGAAGCGCTGCCCGGCGAGGCCGCGGCGCGCTGGCGGCGGCTGACCGGTGTGCCATTGCACAATCTCTACGGCCCCACCGAGGCGGCTGTGGACGTGTCGTACTTCCCGTTCCGCGACGGTCCGGAAGCGACTGTCCCCATCGGACGTCCGGTGTGGAACACGCGCCTGCTCGTGCTGGACACGTGCCTGCGCCCGGTGCCCGACGGCGTGGCCGGGGAGCTGTACCTCGCGGGCGTGCAGCTCGCGCGGGGCTACCACGGGCAGCCCGCGCTGACGGCCGACCGGTTCGTGGCCGACCCCTTCGGCGAGCCGGGTGCGCGGATGTACCGCACCGGCGACCTGGTGCAGCGCCGAGCCGACGGTGAGCTCGAGTACCTGGGCCGCACCGACCGGCAGGTGAAGATCCGCGGCAACCGCATCGAGCTCGGCGAGATCGAGGCCGTGCTCACGGCGCAACCCGGCGTCCGCGCGGCCGTGGTCGTGGTGCGCGACGGTGCCCTGGTCGGGTACGCAGCCGGTTCCGCGGACACCGACGAACTGCGGGCCGCGCTGACCGCGGTGTTGCCCGCGACGATGGTGCCGAACGCCCTCGTGGTGCTCGGCGAGTTCCCGCTGACCCCGAGCGGCAAGCTCGACACCCGTGCCCTGCCGGCGCCGGTCGTCGCCGCGCCGGTGGCGGCCGGGCAGCGTGGCGATGACCGCGAGTCCGCCCTGGCGGCGATCTTCGCCGACGTGCTCGGGCTGGCCGAGGTCGGCGCCGACGGCGACTTCTTCCTGCTGGGCGGCGACAGCATCACGTCGATCAGCGTGTCGAGCCGCGCTCGCCGGGCGGGGTTCGACCTGAGCCCGAAGGACGTGTTCACCCACCGCACGCCCGCCGCGCTGGCGGCCCTCGGCGGCGCGCCCGTGACGCAGGGGCCGGTGCCCGATCCGGACGGGGTCGGCGACGTGCCGCTGCTGCCCGAGGTGCACCGCCTGCGCGAACTCGGCGACAGCGGCACCGAGTCGATCCGGCTGCGCCTGCCCGCCCACGCGGACACCGAGAGCCTCGCGGCCGCGCTGCAGGCGGTGCTCGACCACCACGACGGGCTGCGGCTCAAGCGCAGCCGCGTCGCGTCCGTGCTGTGGTCGCTAGAGACGCGCCCGGCCGGCGCGGTCGACGCCGCCGAAGTGCTGCTCGCCGAGAACACCACTGCCGAGAACACCACTGCCGAATTCGATCCCGACGCCGGGATCCTGCTGCGGGCGGTGCGGTCCGGCGACCAGTTGCTGCTCACGGCCCACCCGCTGCTGGTCGACGCCCCGTCGTGGCCCACGATCGCCGCCGACCTCGCCACGGCCTGGACGGCGGTCCAGGCCGGGCACACCCCGGTGTTCGCCGTGGTGGAAACCTCGCTGCGCACCCACGCCCGCGCCGTCACCGAGCGGGCGCAGGCACCGGAGCTGCTGGCGGACCTGGAGTACTGGGCCGCGACGCTCGCGCCGGGCGCCGCGACGGTCCCCGGGCCCGGGACGCAGACTGAACGCACCGTGCGGTTCCCGCCGGGCCAGAGCCGGGCCATCGTCGAGCAGCTGCCCGCGTCGGTGCGCGGCGACGTGACCGACGTCCTGCTCACGGCCCTCGCGCAAGCCGGCGGCGAGCTGATCGTCGACGTGCTCGACCGTCCTGAAGGGACACCCGCCGCGGTGGGCGCGCTGCACACCGCGGCTCCGGTGCGGCTGACCGCGACGGACCTCAAGCAGGTCAAGGACCTCGTCCGCGCGGCTCCGGACGCGCTCGGCTACGGCCTGCTGCGGTACCTCAACCCCCAGGCCGCACCCTTGTTCGCCCAGCTCGCCCGCGCCGACGTGCTGCTGCGGTACGCGGGCCGCGTGCCGTCGGGCACGCAGGACTGGGACTTCGCGGCCGGCCCGGGCGCGCCCGCCGGGGCGCACTCGTTGCGCATCGGTGCGGTCTGCGAGGACACGCCGGACGGACCGGTCCTCGCGCTCACCTTCGCCGGTGCCACGCCGGACTTCGTCGACGGCGTGGTCGCCGCACTGGCCGACCTCGCCGCGACGGACGTGGCCGCGGCCGGGCTGACCACGTCGGACCTCACGCTGATCGACCTGGCGCAAGACGAGATCGAACACGTCGAACGGCTGAGCCCGCTGCCACTGTCGGACATCTGGCCGCTCTCGCCGCTGCAGGAAGGCCTGTTCTTCCACTCCAGCTACGACCAGTCGCGCATCGACATCTACACGATCCAGGAGGCCATCGACCTCGACCGGCACCTCGACGCCGGCCGCCTGCGCGCCGCGTGCGCCGCGCTGACGGATCGCACACCCAGCCTGCGTGCAGGCTTCACCAGCGAAGGACTGCGCGGGCCGGTGCAGTTCGTCACGGCCGGCTTCGCACCCCCGGTGACCGAAGTGGACCTGCGCGACCTGTCCGAAGCGGACCGTGAGCGGCGGCTGGCCGAGCTGATGGAGCGCGACCGGACGACCCGGTTCGACCTCGGCCACCCGCCGCTGTTCCGGATCACGCTCGTGCGCCTCGGCGCCGAACGCGACCGCGTGGTGCTCAACCGGCACCTGCTGCTGTGGGACGGCTGGTCCGCGTGGTTGTTCATCGAGCAGCTCTTCGCGCACTACGAGGGCGGCGAGCCCCCGGCCGGCGGGTCCTATGTGGACTACCTGGAGTGGTTGTCGCGCCAGGACGTCGAGGAGGCCTCGGCGGCGTGGCGGTCGGCGTTGACCGGGCTGAGCGAGCCGACACTGATCGGTCCCGGCACCCAGGGCCTCGAGCCCGTCACCCCGGTCAATCTCGACGCGCACCTGACGCCCGAGCTGACCGATCGGCTGCGTGCCGAGGCCCGCCGCCACGGGCTCACCGTGAACTCGGTGCTCAACGCCGCGTGGGCGCTCGTGCTGTCCACGATGGTCGGCCGCCAGGACGTGGTGTTCGGCGCCGCCGTCGCCGGGCGCCCCGCCGCCGTGGCGGACATCGAGACCACGATCGGCCTGTTCCTCAACACCGTGCCCACGCGGGTGCGGCTCGTGCCGGACGAGCCGGTGCTCGACCTGCTGCGCCGCATCCAGGCCGAGCGGATGGACCTCACGCCGTACGAGTTCATGAGCCTCGGCGTGGTGCAGCGCGAGGCCGGGCACCGCGTGCTGTTCGACACGCTGTTCGTGCTCCGCGGCGCCGACGGCGACGAACGCTACGCCGGCCTGCGGCATCGGCACGGCATCACGAGCCTCGTGAACGTCGACGCCACGCACTACCCGTTGACGCTCGTGATCACGCCCGGGCAGTCGATGCGCGTGACGCTGTCCTACCGCGACGACGTGATCGCGGCCGACGAGGCCGCGGTGCTGCTGAGCCGGTTCACCGGGCTCGTCGAGCAGATCGTCGGCGACCTGACCGCACCCGTCGGCGCGCTGGAGACGGTTTCGGCCGGCCGGCGTGCGGAGCTGGCGGAGATCTGGTCGGCCACCGAGCACCCGGTGGTGGGGGACACCATCGCCGACCTGCTGGCCGCCCAGGCCACCCGCACGCCCGACGCGACCGCGCTCGTGTTCGGCGAGCAGACGCTGACCTACGCGGAGCTGGACGAAGCAGTGAACCGGATGGCGCGGCTGCTGCTTTCGCGCGGCGCCGAGCCGGAACGTGTGATCGCGCTCGGGCTGCCGCGGTCGATCGACATGGTCGTGGCGCTGTTCGCGGTGCTGCGCACCGGAGCCGCGTACCTGCCGCTCGAACTCGACTACCCGGCCGACCGCCTCGCGCTGATGCTCGACGACGCCGGTCCGCTGTGCCTGGTCACGACCACGGCCGTCGCGCAGGATCTGCCGCAGGACCTGCCGCGGGTGCTGCTGGACGGCGCCGAAGTGAAGGCCGAACTCGCCGCGTTGTCCGGCCGTGACCTCGTGGACGCCGAGCGCCCGCTGTTCGGGCGCGACCGCGCCGACCGGATGGACCACCCCGCGTACGTCATCTACACCTCCGGTTCCACGGGGAAGCCGAAGGGCGTGGTCACGCCGTACCGCGGCCTGACGAACATGCAGCTCAACCACCAGGAGGCGATCTTCGGGCCGGCCATCGCGTCGGCGGGTGGGCGGCGCCTGCGGATCGCGCACACCGTGTCGTTCGCGTTCGACATGTCGTGGGAAGAGCTGCTGTGGCTCGTGGAGGGCCACGAGGTGCACGTGTGCGACGAGGAGCTGCGCCGCGACGCCCGCGCGCTCGTGGGCTATTGCGACCGGCACCGCGTCGACGTGGTGAACGTGACGCCGACCTACGCGCACCTGCTCATCGAGGAAGGCCTGCTCGACGGCGACGACGCGGCGAGCCACCGACCGGCGCTGGTGCTGCTCGGCGGCGAAGCGGTGTCCGAATCGGTCTGGAACCGCCTGCGCGACACCGAAGGCGTCTACGGCTACAACCTCTACGGCCCCACCGAGTACACGATCAACACGCTCGGCGGCGGCACGACCGACAGCGCCACCCCGACCGTCGGCAAGCCCATCTGGAACACCCGCGCGTACCTCGTGGACAACTGGCTGCGGCCGGTGCCCGACGGCGTGCCCGGCGAGCTCTACATCGCGGGCATCGGCCTGGCCCGGGGGTACCTCGGGCGGCCCGGGCTCACGGCGGAGCGGTTCGTCGCGGATCCCTTCGGCGAGCCCGGCGCGCGCATGTACCGCACGGGTGACCTCGTGCGCCGCCGGCCCGACGGGAACCTCGACTTCCTCGGCCGCACCGACGACCAGGTGAAAATCCGCGGCTACCGCGTGGAGCTGGGCGAGATCGAGACGGCGCTGGCCCGGCACCCGCAGGTCGCGCAGGCGGCCGTGATCGCGCGGCCGGACCCGTCGGCGCCGGGGCTGCAGCGGCTCGTCGGCTACGTCGTGCCGGCCGAGCTGAGCGGCGACGAGCGCGACGCCGCCGAAGCCGACCAGGTCGGCGAGTGGCAGCAGATCTACTCCGACGAGTACACCGAGATCCCGACCGCGCTGGTCACCGAGGACTTCGCCGGCTGGGACTCCAGCTACGACGGCACGCCGATCCCGTTGGCGCACATGCGGGAGTGGCGCGCGGCGACCGTGGCGCGCATCGGGGAGCTGGCGCCGCGGCGGATCCTGGAGATCGGCGTCGGCACCGGGCTGCTGATGGGGCCGCTGGCGCCGCACGCGGAGGAATACTGGGGCACCGACCTCGCCGCGCCGGTGATCGGGAAGCTCGCCCGCGAGCTGGAAGCAGACCCGGAGCTGGCCGCGAAGGTGACGCTGCGGGCGCAGCCGGCGCACGAGTTCGGTGGCCTGCCGCGCGGGCACTTCGACACCGTCGTGATCAACTCCGTGATCCAGTACTTCCCGAGCGTCGACTACCTCACCCAAGTGCTGAGCACGGCGCTGGACCTGCTCGCGCCCGGCGGTTCGCTGTTCGTCGGCGACGTGCGGAACCTGCGCCTGGCGCGGTCGTTCCACACCGCCATCCAGCTCACGCGCGCCGACGCGACGTCCGACGTCGCCCAGCTGCGCCGCGCGATCGAACGCGGTGCCGCACTGGAGAAGGAGCTGCTGCTCGACCCGGACTACTTCACGGCACTCGCGCACACGCTGCCCGGCGTCGGCGCGCGGATCCGCGTGAAGCGGGCCGAGCTGCACAACGAGCTGAGCCGGTATCGCTACGACGTGGTCCTGACCAAGGACGCCACCGGTGAGGTGCCGGTGGCGCAGGCCCCGCGCGTGCTGTGGGACGAGGTCGGCTCGCTCGCGGAGCTGGAGGGCCGGCTGACCGGTGACGAGCTGCGCGTCAGCCGGATTCCGGACGCGCGGCTCGCTGCGGAGTTCGCCGCCATGCGGGCGCTCGACGCGGGCGCGCCGCTGCTCGACGTGCTCGATCGCTTCCACGGCACCGGCGACGGCGTCGAACCCGAAGCCGTGCACCGCCTCGGCGAGCGTCTGGGCTACGCCGTGCACACGACGTGGTCGACCGGCGTCGACGGGGTGTTCGACGCCGTGTTCGTCCGGGCGGAAGCGCCGGTCTCGGGCCTCTACGTGCCCGCGGCGACCGGCACGAACCTCACGCCGTTCGCGAACAGCCCGACCGCCGCGCGCGGCAGCGCCGAGCTGGTGCAGGTGCTGCGCGACGAGCTGAAGCGGCAGCTGCCCGACTACATGGTGCCGGCCGCGTTCGTGACACTCGGCAGCCTGCCGCTGACCGACAACGGCAAGCTCAACGTCCGCGCCCTGCCCGACGCCGAACCCGCCGTGTCGCTGGCCGAGAGCCGGCCGGCGGCCTCGCGCGAGGAAGAGGTGCTCTGCGAGCTCTTCGCCGAGGTCCTCGGCCTCGAGCGCGTGGGTGTGGAGGACTCGTTCTTCGACCTCGGCGGGCATTCGCTGCTGGCCACGCGCCTGATCAGCCGCGCGCGGACCGAGCTCGGCGCCGAGCTGGCGATCAAGGACCTGTTCGAGGCGCCGACCGCCGCGGAGCTGGCCGCCCGGGCGGGCACGGGTGCGCCGGCGAGGCCGGCCGTCGTCGCGCGCGAGCGGCCGGAGCGGATCCCGTTGTCGTTCGCGCAGCAGCGGATGTGGGTGCTCGACCGCATGGACACCACGGCGGCGGCGTACACGTACCCGCTGTTCGTGCGGCTGCGCGGGCCGCTGGAGGTCGAGGCGCTGCGGCTGGCGCTCGGGGACGTGCTGGCCCGGCACGAGGTGCTGCGCACGGTGCTGGCCGAGCACGAGGGTGAGCCGTACCAATCCATTCTGGACTCGCCGGAGATCCCGTTTTCGGTGCTGGCGTGCACCGAGGCCGAGGTGGACGCGCGCGTCGCGGAGCTGGCGGAGCGGCGCTTCGACCTGGCGCGCGAGCTGCCGGTGCGGGTGGACGTGCTGCGACTCGGCGACGACGACCACGTCGTGGCCATACTGCTGCACCACGGCGCGACGGACGAATGGTCCGACCGGCCGTTCCTCACCGACCTGGGCACCGCGTACGAGGCCCGGCGGTGGGGCGACGCTCCCGAGTGGACTCCGCTGCCCGTGCAGTACGCGGACTTCGCCTTGTGGCAGCGGGACTTCCTCGCCGACGCGGAGCCCGAACAGCTGGAGTACTGGACCGGCGTGCTGCGCGGGCTGCCCGACGAGATCCCGTTGCCGGCGGATCGGCCGCGTCCCGCGCAGCCGAGCGGCCGCGGCGGGAAGGTCCGGCTGCCGCTCGACGGTGCGCTCGCCGAAGCCGTGCGCTCGTTGTCGGCGGACGCCGGGGTGAGCTTGTTCATGGTGCTGCAGTCGGCCGTCGCCGCGCTGCTGCACCGGGTCGGCGCGGGCGACGACGTGCCGCTCGGCGCGCCCATCGCCGGCCGCACCGACGCGGCCGTCGACGACCTGGTCGGGTTCTTCGTCAACACGCTGGTGCTGCGCACGGACCTCAGCGGCGAGCCCACGTTCCGTGAGCTGCTGGACCGGGTCAAGGCCGCGGACCTGGTCGCGTTCTCGCACCAGGACGTGCCCTTCGAACGCGTGGTGGAGACGCTGAACCCGCCGCGCGTGCCGGGCCGGAACCCGCTGTTCCAGGTCATGGTCGGCTACCACTACCGGCCCGGCGGTGACCCCGACGTGCTCGGGCTGCCCACCACGTGGCTCGAACCCGGGCACGCGACGGCCAAGTTCGACCTGCACTTCACCCTCGTCGACGAGGCCGGCGCAGCGCCGCTCACCCTCATGCTCGAATACGCGGCGGACCGCTGGACGGCGGAGTCGGCGTGGCGGCTGCTCGCCCGGCTGGGCTCGTTGCTGGCGCAGGCCGCGGCAGAGCCTTCGGTTGCGGTGGCGGCTCTCGACGTGGTCGCCGACGGGGAGCTGGCGCGCCTGGAGTCCTGGAACGCGACCGCCCACGACGTGCCGGCGGTGACGCTGCCCGAGTTGTTCGAGGCTCAGGTGGCGCGGACGCCGGATGCCCCGGCCGTGGTGTTCGAGGGCGCGGCTCTGTCCTATGTGGAGCTGAACGAGCGGGCCAATCAGCTGGCGCGGTGGCTGCGCGAGCAGGGTGCCGGGCCGGAGTCCGTGGTGGCGGTGTCGTTGCGGCGGTCGCTGGAGCTGGTGGTGGCGTTGTACGCGATTCACAAGGCGGGTGCGGCGTATCTGCCGTTGGACCCGGACTATCCGGCGGAGCGGCGGGAGTTCATGCTTGCCGACGCGGCTCCGGCCGTGGTGCTGGACGGGCCGGTCGACGTCAGCGGCTACGACTCGGCGGATCTCGGTGTCCGGGTGGCGCCGGGTGCGCCGGCGTATGTGATTTACACGTCGGGTTCGACGGGGCGGCCGAAGGGTGTGGTGGTTCCGCATCGAGGGATTGTGAACCGGTTGCTGTGGATGCAGGACGAGTACGGGTTGACTGCGGATGATCGGGTGTTGCAGAAGACGCCGTCGAGTTTCGATGTGTCGGTGTGGGAGTTCTTCTGGCCGCTCCTGGCTGGCGCGACGCTGGTGGTGGCCAAACCGGAAGGGCACAAGGATCCCGCCTACCTCGCGGGCCTGATCCGGCGGGAAGGCGTGACGACTGTCCACTTCGTCCCGTCGATGCTGCGGCTGTTCCTGGAGGAAGCCGCGGGGTGCACCGGGCTGCGGCGGGTGTTGTGCAGCGGTGAGGCGTTGCCGTCCGACGTCGCGACGCGGTTCGCCGAGCTGCTCCCGGCCGAGCTGCACAACCTGTACGGGCCGACGGAAGCATCGGTCGACGTGACGGCGTTCCCGGCGACCGGCCCGTTCGACGGCCCGGGTGTCCCGCTGGGCCGCCCGATCTGGAACACCGGCACCCACGTGCTCGACGCCCGGCTGCGGCCGGTGCCTCCGGGCGTGCCGGGTGAGCTGTACCTGTCCGGCGTGCAGCTCGCGCGGGGGTACCTCGTGCGGCCGGGGCTGACGGCGGAACGGTTCGTGGCGAGCCCGTTCGGCGCGCCGGGGGAGCGCATGTACCGCACGGGCGATCTCGCACGGTGGACCGAAGGCGGGGTGCTCGAGTTCCTCGGCCGCGTCGACCACCAGGTGAAGGTCCGCGGCTTCCGCGTCGAGCTGGGCGAGATCGAGGCGGCTCTCACCGCGTTCGACGGCGTCACCGGCGCCGTGGTGGTGGCCCGGGACGAGCGGCTCGTCGCCTACCTCACCGGTACGCCGGGTGACGTGCGGGCGGAGCTGGCGAAGACCCTGCCGGAACACCTGGTCCCGGCGGTGGTCGTGCCCCTCGGCGAGTTCCCTGTGACCCCCAACGGCAAGCTGGACCGCGCCGCCCTGCCGGATCCGGAGTTCACGACGGCCGGCGGTCGCGAGCCGCGGACCGACCGGGAACGCGAGCTGCGGGACCTCTTCGCGGCGGTGCTCGCCGTGCCGGCACCGTCGATCGACGACGACTTCTTCGCCCTCGGCGGCCATTCGCTGCTGGTCATGCGGCTGGTGTCGCGGATCCGCGCGGCGGGCGCCGAGATCAGCGTGCGGGACGTCTTCGAGGCACCGACGGTGGCGTCGCTGGCCGAGCGGCTGACCGCGCCGACCGGGGACCGGCCCGAACTGGTGGCGGCGACCCGGCCGGAGGTGCTGCCGCTTTCGGCGGCGCAGCAACGGCTCTGGTTCCTCTACCGCCTGGACGGCCCGACGTCGACGTACTCCGTGCCGCACGCGTGGCGGCTGCGGGGCGCGCTGGACCTCGACGCGCTGCGGGCGGCGTTCGCCGACGTCGTCACCCGCCATGAAGTGCTGCGCACGGTCTTCGAGGAGCACGACGGAGTCCCGGCGCAGCGGATCCTCGCAGCTGTGCCTCTCGGCGCCGTGCCACTCGACTTCGCGGTCGAGCGCGTGACCGACGTGGCCGCGCGGATCCGGTCCGAAGTGGACATTCCGTTCCGGCTCGACGAGGCCCCGCCGGTGCGCGTGCGGGTGTTCGCCGTGGCCGAGGACGAGCACGTGCTGCTGGTGCTGCTGCACCACGTGGTCACCGACGAGTGGTCCGAAGGGCCGCTGTTCGCCGACCTCGCGACGGCCTATCGCGCCCGGCTCGACGGCGTCGCTCCCGAGTGGACACCGTTGCCGGTGCAGTACGCGGACTATGCGTTGTGGCACCAGGCCATGCTCGACGGCGAGCAGGAGAGCCAGACGTCGTTCTGGAGCGAGGTGCTCGCCGGGTTGCCGGACGAGCTGGACCTGCCCGCCGACCGGCCGCGGCCGGCGGAGTCGAGCCACCGCGGCGCCACGGTGACGTTCGAGGTGCCGGCCGGGCTCACGGCACGGCTGCGCGCGGTGGCGATCGAGCACGACACCAGCATGTTCATGCTCGGCCAGGCCGCCGTCGCCACACTGCTGCACCGCCTGGGCGCCGGCACCGACATCCCGCTGGGCGCGCCGGTGTCCGGCCGCACGGACGAGCGGCTCACGGACCTGGTCGGGTTCTTCGTGAACTCGCTGGTCCTGCGCACGGACCTCGCCGGCGATCCCGCGTTCGGCGAGTTGCTGCGCCGGGTCCGGGCGACCGATCTGGCCGCGTTCTCCCACCAGGACTTGCCGTTCGACCGGGTGGTCGAGCTGGCGGAACCGGAGCGTTCGCTGGCGCGGCACCCGCTGTTCCAGACCATGGTCGTGTACCTGCCGGAGGGCGCGGACACGCCGCAGTTGCCGGGTCTGGAGGTCGTGCGCGAGGACGTGGCGCAGGACGTCGCGAAGTTCGACCTGGAGTTCGGGTTCCTGGAGCAGCCGGGCGGTGCGATCGCCGGCGCGATCGAATACAGCGCGGACCTGTTCGACGGCGCGACCGCGGAGTCGTTCGCGACCCGGCTGGTGCGGGTGCTGGAGCAGGTGGCCGCCGATCCGTCGGTGCCGGTCGGGTCGCTCGACGTGCTGTCGGACGCGGAATCGGCGCTGCAGAAGAGGTGGAACGCCACGGATCACGACGTGGCCGGGGCGACACTGCCGGAGCTGTTCGAGGAGCAGGTCACCCGGACGCCGGATGCCCCGGCCTTGGTGTTCGAAGACGCCTCGCTGACGTACGCGGAGCTGAACGCGCGAGCCAATCAGCTGGCGCGGTGGCTGCGCGAGCATGGTGCCGGGCCGGAGTCCGTGGTCGCGGTGTCGTTGCCGCGGTCGCTGGAGCTGGTGGTCTCCCTCTACGCGATCCACAAGGCTGGCGCGGCCTACCTGCCGTTGGACCCGGACTACCCGGCGGAGCGGCGCGATTTCATGCTTGCCGACGCGGCTCCAGCTGTGGTCCTGGACGGCCCGGTCGATGCGTCGGGCTACGACAGCACGAACCTGGGGTTGAGGGTGGCGCCGGGTGCGCCGGCGTATGTGATTTACACGTCGGGTTCGACGGGGCGGCCGAAGGGTGTGGTGGTTCCGCATCGAGGGATTGTGAACCGGTTGCTGTGGATGCAGGACGAGTACGGGTTGACTGCGGATGATCGGGTGTTGCAGAAGACGCCGTCGAGTTTCGATGTGTCGGTGTGGGAGTTCTTCTGGCCGCTCCTGGCTGGCGCGACGCTGGTGGTGGCCAAACCGGAAGGGCACAAGGATCCCGCCTACCTCGCGGGCCTGATCCGGCGGGAAGGCGTGACGACTGTCCACTTCGTCCCGTCGATGCTGGAGGTGTTCCTCGGCGAGCCGGGTGCCCGCGCGTGCCTGAGCCTGCGGCGCGTGCTGTGCAGCGGTGAGGCCCTGCCCGCCGACCTCGTCGCGAGGTTCGACCTCGACGCCGAGCTGCACAACCTCTACGGGCCCACCGAGGCGTCGGTCGACGTCACCGCGGCACCCGCGCGGCTGGCGCCCTCGGGCCGCGTCCCGATCGGACGTCCGGTATGGAACACCCGAACCCACGTCCTCGACGCCCACCTGGGGCCGGTGCCACCGGGTGTGGCGGCGGAGTTGTACCTGTCCGGAGTGCAGCTGGCGCGCGGTTACCACGCGCGCCCGGGCCTGACGGCCGAACGGTTCGTCGCGAACCCGTTCGGCGCGCCCGGCGAGCGGATGTACCGGACCGGCGACCTCGCGCGCTGGACGGCGGACGGGGAGCTCGAGTTCCTCGGCCGCGCCGACGACCAGGTGAAGATCCGCGGCTTCCGCGTTGAGCTCGGCGAGATCGAGGCCGCGCTGGCCACGCACCCGGCCGTCGCGCAGGCGCGCGTGATCGTCCACGAAGGACGGCAGCTCGTCGCCTACGTCGTCGCGAGCGGGGCCACGGACGATCTCCTCGACCACGTCGGGAAGACGCTGCCCGAGCACATGGTCCCGGCCGCCGTCGTGCCGCTGGCCGAGCTGCCGCTCACCCCCAGCGGCAAGCTGGACCGCCGGGCACTGCCGGCGCCCGAGTTCGAGACCGGCGACGACGCTCCGGCCACGGCCCGCGAGGAAGTGCTCGCGGAGCTGGTGGCCGGCGTGCTCGGGCTGCCGCGCGTCGGCGTGCGCGACGACTTCTTCCGCCTCGGCGGCGACAGCATCGTCGCGATGCAGCTCGTGGCCCGCGCGCGGACCGCCGGTCTGCTGCTCGGCGCGCGGGACGTGTTCCGCCATCGCACGGTGGCCGGGCTGGCCGAGGTCGCGGGGGAGGTGCCGGCCACGCCGTCGTCGGACGACGGCCGGTCGCTGCTCGACCTCACCGACGCGGAACGCGCCGAGTTGCAGGCGACCGCAGCCGACGCGGCAGAGGTCTGGCCGCTCACTCCGTTGCAGTCGGGATTGCTGTTCCTGGCCACGGCCGACACCGAGGGCCCGGACGTCTACACGGTGCAGTTCGGGTTCGACCTCGCCGGCCCGCTCGAAGCGTCCCGGTTGCGGCAGGCGGTGCGCGATCTGCTGGAGCGGCACCCGAACCTCCGCACGAGCTACCGGTACCTCGCCTCCGGGCGGCCGGTCGCGCTCGTCGCGCGCTCGGCCGAGCCCGAGTGGCGGGAGGTCTCGGACGACGCGCTGGAGGCGCAGCTCGCACACGAGCGCCGCCGGTTCGACGTCACCGCCGGGCCGCTGCTGCGGTTCCTGCTCGTGCGCTTCGCCGACGGCCACCACCGGCTGGTGGTGTCGCACCAGCACCTGCTGCTCGACGGCTGGTCGGTCCCGCAGCTGCTGGCCGAGCTGTCCGCGCTCTACGCCGGACGCGCGCTGCCGCCCGCGTTGCCGTACCGCGGTTACCTGGGCTGGCTGCGGGACCAGGACGAGGCCACGGCCCGGGCGGCGTGGCGCGACGCGCTCGCCGGGCTGGCCGAGCCGACCCGGCTCGCGCCCGCGGACCCGGATCGGGCCCCCGCGTTGCCGAAGCAGCGGACGCTTGAATTGCCCCGCGAAGCGACCGCCGAGCTGACGGAGCTGGCACGCGAGCGCGGGCTCACGGTGAACACGCTGGTCCAGACGGCGTGGGGCCTGCTGCTCGCGTCGCTGACCGGGCGCACCGACGTGGTGTTCGGCGCCACGGTCGCGGGCCGGCCGCCGGAGCTGCCGGGCGTGGAGCGGATGCTCGGGCTGTTCATCAACACCGTGCCGGTACGCGTGCGCCACGATCCGGCCGAGCCGCTGTCGGCGCTGCTGGAGCGTGTGCAGGAGGAGCAGTCCGCGCTCCTGCCGCACCAGCACGTCGGCCTGGCCGACATCCAGCGCGAGGCCGGGCTGGGCGAGCTGTTCGACACGCTCGTGGTGTTCGAGAGCTATCCCGGTGCCGAGGACGACCCGGACGACGGGCTGCGGGCGACGATCGTGGACCACCGCGACTCCACGCACTACCCGCTGACGTGGGCGGTCGAACCGGCCGAACGGCTCCGGCTCACCGCCGAGTACCGCACGGACCTGTTCACCGACGAGGACGCCGAGCGCCTGCTCGCCGGCATGGAGCTGCTGCTGGGCGAGATGGTGTCCGCAGTGGACCGTCCGGCCGGGACGGTCGACGTCCTGCCGGCCGAGCTGTCGCGGCGGATCCTGCGTGACTGGAACGCCACCGCGCTCGCCGTGGAGCCGTCGACCGTGGCGGGGCTGTTCGAGGCCCAGGTGCGGCGCTCGCCCGATGCCGTCGCGGTCGTCGGCGGGGCGACGTGGACGTATGCGGAGCTGAACGCGCACGCCAACCGGCTCGCTCGGGCTCTGGTCGAACGCGGCGCCGGGCCGGAGACGCTGGTGGCGCTGGCGTTGCCCAGGTCGGCCGACGTGCTGCCGGCGATCCTCGCCGTGCACAAGGCCGGCGCGGGCTACCTGCCGCTCGACCCGGACTACCCGGCCGAACGGCTCGCCGCGATGCTGGCCGACGCCCGGCCCGGGCTGCTGGTCACCGTCGCGGACGTCCGCGGGGTCCTGCCCGAGTTCGGCAACACTGTGCTGCTGCCGGATCTTCTGGCGACAGAGGTGTCCGAAGAGGACTTGACGGATGCCGACCGGCTGCGTCCGCTGCGGCCCGAGAACCCGGCGTACGTGATCTACACATCCGGCTCGACCGGCACGCCGAAGGGTGTCGTGGTGCCGCACGCGGGGCTGGTGAACCTGTTCCACAGCCACCGGGCGATGCTGCACCGGCCGGCCGTGGCGCGCACCGGGCGCGAGCACCTGCGGGTGGGGCACGCGTGGTCGTTCTCGTTCGACGCGTCGTGGCAGCCGCAGCTGTGGCTGCTCGACGGCCACGCCGTGCACGTCGTGCCCGACGAGGTGCGCCGCGACCCGGAACAGCTCGCCGAGCTGATCCGGCGCGAAGGACTCGACTTCATCGAGGTCACGCCGTCGCTGTTCACGCAGCTGGCCGACGCCGGACTCGTCGAGGGCGACCGCTGTCCGCTGGCCCTGGTCGGCGTCGGCGGCGAGGCGGTGCCGGACGCGCTCTGGCGGCGGCTGGCCGAGCTGGACGGGACCGAGGCGGTCAACCTCTACGGGCCGACGGAGTCCACAGTGGACGCGCTCGTCGCGCGGATCGCCGACAGCGAACGGCCGCTCGTGGGCCGGCCGGTGGCCAACACCCGCGCGTACGTGCTCGACGGCTCGCTGCGGCCCGTGCCGCCGGGGGTGACCGGGGAGCTGTACCTCGCCGGCGGCGGCCTGGCGCGCGGGTATCTCGGCCGGTCGGCCCTCACGGCGGAGCGGTTCGTGGCCGACCCGTACGGCGAACCGGGCACGCGCATGTACCGCACGGGCGACCTCGCGCGCTGGACGCCCGACGGCCGGCTCGACTTCGGCGGCCGAGCCGACGACCAGGTGAAGATCCGCGGCTTCCGCGTGGAGCCGGCGGAGATCGAGGCGGCGCTCGACCGGCACCCGGCCGTCGCGCAATCGGTGGTCGTGGTGCGCGAGGCGCGGGTGAAGCAGCTGGTGGCGTACGTGGTGCCGGCCGCGCCGGTGGACGCGGCCGAGCTGCGCCAGTACGCGGTATCGGCGCTGCCGGAGCACCTGGTCCCGGCGGCGTTCGTGGTGCTGGAGCGGCTTCCGGTGCTGGCCAACGGGAAGCTCGACCGCGCGGCCCTGCCCGCGCCGGACTTCTCGGCCCAGGCCGGCGGCCGCGCGCCGTCGACCGACCGGGAGCGCGAGCTGTGCGCGCTGGTCGGCGAGGTGCTCGGCGTGCCGGGCCTCGGCGTCGACGACGACTTCTTCGCGCTGGGCGGCGACAGCATCGTGGCGATGCAGCTGGTGGCCCGCGTCCGCGCCGGTGGGCTGCGGATCTCGCCGCGCGACATCTTCCGGCACCGGACGGTCGCGGGGCTCGCGACAGTGGCCACCGAGGCCGGCGTGGCGAAGTCCGTGTCCGACGACGGCACCGGCACCGTCGGGCTGACCCCGATCATGCACGCGATGCGCGAGCTGGGCGGACCGATCGCCGGGTACCACCAGGCGGCGTTGCTGATCACGCCGGCGGAGGTGACGAGCGAGAGCCTCACGGCCGTGCTGCAGGCGGTGGCCGACCGGCACCCGATGTTGCGGGCGCGGCTGGACCGGCAGCCCGCGCGGTGGGCGCTGCGGGTGCCCGAGCAGGTGGACGTGCGCGGCTGGGTGTCGCGAGTGGACGTTCGCGGGCTCGCGGGCGCGCAGCTGGAACGCGTGATCGCGGCGGAAGCTCTGGCCACGCGAGCGCGGCTCGACCCGGACGCCGGCGCGATGCTGCGGGCGACCTGGTTCGACGCGGGTCCCGAGCGGGGCCGCCTGCTGGTGCTGGTGCACCACCTCGTGATCGACGGGGTGTCGTGGCGGGTCCTGCTGCCCGACTTCGCGGCGGCGTGGGAGGCCGTGGCCGCCGGGCGGAAGCCGGAGCTGCCGCCGGTGGACGTGTCGTTCCGGCGGTGGTCGGAGGCGCTCGCGGCGCGCGCGGTGGAGCCGGCTCGCGCGGCGGAGCTGGACCGGTGGCGGTCGGTGCTCGCGGGTGGCGATCCGTTGCCGCTGCTGCGTTCGCGGGATCCGGAACTGGACGTCGAGTCCGGACTGGCGGCACTGTCACTGACCTTGCCGGCGGCGGTGACGGGCCCACTGCTGGGCCGCGTGCCGGCGGCTTTGCGGGCGACCGTGAACGACGTCCTGCTCACCGGCCTCGCCCTCGCGGTGGCCGACTGGCGCCGCCGCCACGGCGTGGGCGAGGGCACGGCGACGCTCGTCGACCTCGAGGGCCACGGCCGCGAGGACGAGCTCGCCGGCGGTGGCGACTTGTCGCGCACGGTCGGCTGGTTCACCAGCGTCGTGCCCGTCCGCCTCGACCTGGGAGAGCTCGACCTCGCCGACGCGCTGGCGGGCGGCCCGGCGGCGCGCACCGCACTGGAGCGCGTGCGGGCCGAACTGGACGCCGCACCCCTCGCGGGCATGGGCTTCGGGCTGCTGCGGCACCTGAACCCCGTGACCGGGCCCGAGCTCGCGGCGCTGCCCGCGCCGGAGATCGAGTTCAACTACATGGGCCGCTTCGGCCACGCCGGCGAGGGCGACTGGGAGTACGCCCCCGAGGGCGACGCCGCCGACCTCGGCGCCGACCCGGGCAAGCGTGTCTCCCATGCGCTGACCGTCAACGCCCTCGCCGAAGACCGGCCCGAGGGCCCCGCATTGGCGGCCTACTGGTCGTGGCCCGCGGCCCTCGCACCCCAAGCGCGGGTGCGCGACCTGGCCGAAACGTGGTTCCGCGCGCTGGGCGCCCTGGTGCGCCACGCCTCCGACGACTCTCAGTGAGAAAGGAAAACACCATGACCAACCCCTTCGAGAACCCCGACGGCACCTACCTCGTGCTCGTCAACGACGAGGGCCAGCACAGCCTGTGGCCCCAGTTCGTCGCCGTTCCGGCCGGCTGGACCACCGCCTTCGGCCCCGACGCCCGCCGGCCGTGCCTCGACTACGTCGAACAGAATTGGACCGACCTGCGCCCGAAGTCCCTCATCGAGGCCATGGAATCCTGACGCGGCAACGCGAAACCGCCCGGCCGGAGACGTTCCGGCCGGGCGGTTCGGCGTTTCAGGTCGGCGGCTCCCGCTCGGCCAGGCGCCGGGGTGGCCGGGACTTCGCGCCACCGACGGGAGCCTTCTCAGCGCGGCGCGGAGGTTGGGCTGCGAGGTGCCGTGCTTGCCGCGGCGCCGGATTCCCTTGCGCCAAACGACAACGCCCGGCCGGAGGACGTCTCCCGGCCGGGCGTTGTGCGTGCGTGGGGGATCAGGCGGCGGGCTTCACGTCCGTGGCCGGGTTGCCGTCGACGGCGGCGGTGAGCTGGGGGACGATCCGCTCGAGCGTGTAGGGCAGGCTGAGCACGCTGACGAACGACGTGGCGCTGCCGTAGGTGCTCGGGTCCTCGATGAAGACCTCGCGCTTCTGCTTCGCGACGTTCAGGCCCGAGTACAGCTTGTCCTTCGCCAGGGTCGCCTGGCCGCCCGGGATGGTGTCGACGATCCAGACCAGGGCGTCGACGTTGAGCAGGTCGGTGCGTTCCGCGCTGATGTTCGCGCCGAACTTGTCGCCGATGAGCCGGTCGAGGTTCGGGGGCAGCTTGAAGCCCAGCGACGTGAGGATGCGCGAGCGCGGGTCCTCGCTGCCGTAGACGAAGTAGCCGTCGTACTGGGTGGCCATCAGCGCGGTCTTGCCGGCGAACTCCGGGTGCGCGGCGCGGGCCTTGGCGAACTGGTCTTCGACGCCGGCGACGAGCGTGTCGGCTTCCTTGGCCTTGCCCACTGCCTTGCCGACCGTCTTGGTCGTCTCCTGCCACGGGATGCCGTAGTCGTTGTACTGCTTGGGCTGCGCGATCGTCGGCGCGATCTTCGACAGGGTGGTGTACTGCTCCTGCGTGAGCGCGGAGTACAGGCCGATGATGAGGTCCGGCTTCAGCGCGGCGATCTTCTCGAACTGCGGCCCGTCGGCGTCCTTGAGCACGGTCGGCAGGGGAGCGTTGCCGAGCTTCGCCTTGGCCCACGGCGCGATGGCGCCGGGGAAGTTGCCGAGCCAGTCGGTCGTGCCGACTGGCACGACGCCGAGCGCGAGCAGCGAGTCCTGCTCGGTCAGGCCGACGGTGACGACGCGCTGCGGCGCCTTCTCGATCGTCGTGGAGCCGTACTTGTGCTCGATGGTGACCGGGAACGCGCCGGGGTCCGTGGCGCCGGACGCGCCGGTCGAGCCCGGCGCGGCGGGGGTGTCGGAGCCGCACGCCGTGAGCGTGCCGGCGAGCACGAGCGCCGCGGCGAGCGCGCCGGCGGTCCGGGCGCGCCCGCGCGCGGCGGACAGGAGGGAGAAGCGGGCCATCGTCGGTCCTTTGCGGTCGCTCTCGATACGGTGTCGATCAGTACCAATCCGACCACCGTCACGGCCGAATGGCTTCGTAGCAACGGTTGCGTGCTGCTTGGGGTGCGGCCTGCTTTTGGTCGGACTAGTAATCAGGTTTGCCTAACCTAAGTCAGACCGCCTGGCTGATGCAACCACCGTCCACTGCGGCGAGCCTCACTCCGTTACGGAGTCGCCCACCCGGCGTGTCCCCGACCACGCGGCCCACAACGTCGCGTACCGGCCGCCCGCGGCGACCAGCTCGTCGTGCGTGCCCGTCTCGACGACCGTGCCCGCATCGAGCACCACGATCCGGTCCGACGCCGCCGCCTGCGTGAGCCGGTGGGCGACCACGAGCCCGGTCCGTTCCTGCAGCGCCGCCGCGGCGGCTGCTTCCAGCGTTTTCGCGCCCGCGCTGCCCGCTTCGGCCGTGGCCTCGTCGAGGATCGCCACCGGCGGATCGGCCAGCACGAGCCGCACGAGCGCGAGCTGCTGCGCCTGCGTGACCGTGAGCTGGTGCCCGCCGTCACCGACGACCGTGTCCAGACCGTCGGGCAGCGCCTCGGCCCACTCCAGCGCGCCGACCGTCGCGAGCGCCGCACGCAGGTCCTCTTCGGACGCTTCGGGTCGCGCCAGCCGCAGGTCGTCGGCCAGCGTGCCGCTGAAGACGTGCACCTCCTGGCTGATCAGCGCCACGGTCCGCCGCGTCTGGGCCGGGCCGAGCTCGATGAGCGGCACGCCGCCGAGCGACACCGAACCCGAGCCCGGCTGGTGGATCCCGGCGATGAGTTTCGCCAGCGTCGTCTTGCCCGCGCCGCTCGCGCCGACCAGCGCGACGCGTTCGCCGGGCGCCAGGTCGAGGTCCACCTCGCGCAGCACCGGGTGACCGTCCACATAGGAGTGCCGCAGCGCGCCGGCCTTCACCGACGAGTCGACCGGCCGCGCCGGCTGCCGCGGTTCGACCGGTGCGGGCAGGTCGGCCACGCCGATCAGCCGCGCGAGGCCGGCCGTGGCCGCCTGGGCGTCGTCGACGAGCGCGAGTGCGGTGTTGATCGGGCCGAACAGGCTGTGGAAGTACAGCGCCGCCGCGGTGGCGACGCCGACCGTCGCGAGGTTCGCGCCCACGAGCAGGTACCCGGCCGCGAGCACGGCCGAGAGCCCGACGAACTCCGCGAGGTTCAGCCGGCCGAAGAACCGGGTCACCAGGCGGATTCCGCGCAACGCCAGCTCGACCGCGCCGTCCGAACGTTGCCGCACGCGCTCCACGTGCTCGTCGGCCAGCCGGAACGCGCGCACGGTCTTGGCGCCGCCGATCGTGTCGAGCAGCTGCTGTTGCTGTGCACCGACCGCGGCCCGTTGCGCCGCGTACAGCGGCTTCGCCTGCCGGACGTACCAGCGCACGGTGTGGAGCTGGATCGGCACGGCGAGCAGGGCCGCGAGGAGGAACCGCCAGTCGAGCACGGCCATGGCCACGAGCGTCAGCACGATCGTGAGCACCGACCGGCCCAGCTCCGGCAAGGCCTCGCGCACGGCCTCCGCGACGACCGACACGTCGTTGGTCACCCGGGTGGTGAGGTCGCCGGAACCGGCCTTCTCCACCTGTTCCAGCGGAAGCCCCAGCGCGCGGTCCACGAACCGTTCCCGCAGATCCGCCAGCATCGTCTCGCCGAGGCGGGCGAGCATCGAGGTCCCGATGGCCGTGGCGATGGCCGAAGCGACCGCCACGAGGACGAGCTCCACGACCGGCGTCACGAGGTCCGTGGCCGGGCGGTGCTGCGCGACGATGTCGACGACGCGGCCCAGCAGCGCCGCGGTGAGCAGGCCGACGGCCGTGGCGGCCACGACGAAGGCGAAGGACCCGGCGGCGCGCGCCTTCGAGCGGCGCAGCAGTTCGCCCAGTACCGCGCGGATGCGGTGCCCGTCCGCGGTCGGGAGCAGCTCGCGGGTGCTCACGAAAGCACCGCCGCGCGGTAGTCGGCGCGCTCGCGCACGAGGCCGGCGTGCTCACCTTCGGCGACCACCCGCCCCTCGTCGAGCAGTACCACGCGCTCGGTGGCCGCGAGCAGCGCCGGGCTGGTCGTGACCACGATCGTGGTGCGGCCGCGGCGCAGCCGGGCGATGCCGTCGGCGATCCGGGCTTCGGTGACCGTGTCGACGGCGGTGGTCGGGTCGTGCAGCACGAGCACCGGTGTGTCCGCCGCCAGCGCCCGTGCGAGCGCGACCCGTTGCCGTTGCCCGCCCGAGAGCGAGCGCCCCCGTTCGGTGACGGCCGTGGCCGCGCCGGACGGCAGCGTGCTCGCCACCTCGTCGGCGGCCGCGGCCGCCAGCACTCCGTCCGGCACCGCCGGACCACCCGCTCGCACGTTCTCCTCCAGGGTTCCTTCGAACAGATCGGCGTCGTGGGCGGCCACGAGCACCACCTCCCGGACGCGGTCCGGGTCCACAGTGGACAGGTCGACCGCGTCGACGCGCACCGTGCCGGTGCCGGGATCGGCGAAGCGGCCCAGGCAGTCGAGCAGGTCGGTGGCCATCGCCGGGTCTGCGGTGACGATCCCCAGCAGCTGTCCGCCGGGCACGGCCAGGTCCAGCTCCCGCAGCTTTCCGTGTGTCACGCGGGAAAGCTCGATCCCGCCCGCGGCCGGCGCCGGCAGGGAAGCGGTGCCCTCGGGCACGGCGAGCGGCGA
The DNA here is from genome assembly GCF_042896185.1 of Amycolatopsis sp. NPDC001319. Classification (NCBI taxonomy): domain Bacteria; kingdom Bacillati; phylum Actinomycetota; class Actinomycetes; order Pseudonocardiales; family Pseudonocardiaceae; genus Amycolatopsis; species Amycolatopsis sp. NPDC001319. The sequence goes on from NZ_JBIAWY010000002.1 coordinate 434,449, forward strand.
GTTGAGCACGGTCGCGACGCGCCCGGCGGACGCGCGGCCCTGGGCGAACTGGCCGTTGACCCACGCGAAGATCGAGAACGGGGTCTGCAGGAACTGCGCGAGCCCGACCGCCGCGACCAGGTCGCCGACGCTGATGTCACCGTTGGCCGCGAGGTTCCCGCCGACGAGCGCCACCAGCGCGATGAAGATGCCCGTCAACGCGAGCAGCGCGCCGTTGTGCCACGCCTGCGCGCGGGCGGCGCGGACGGTGGCCAGCAGCGAATCCCGGCTGGTGCGGCGATACCGATCGACGGCGGCCGGTTCCGCGCCGATGCCCTTGAGCACGCGCAGCCCCGCCACCAGGTCGGCCGCGACACCCGACGCGTGCGCCGCGCGCTCCTGCTCGACCTCGCTGCGCTTCTCCAGCGGCTTGCCGATCAGGTGCGCGAGCAACAGCAACGGGGGAGTGCCGAGCAGAACCAGCAGGCCGAGGGGCACGGACATCCGCAGCAGCACGACCGCGCTGACCACGAGGCCCGCCAGCGCCGAGACCCCGAACGGCAGCGTTGCGTTGATCATCCCGACGCGCCGCGCGTCCGAGGTCCCGATGCTGGCCAGCTCACCCGCGAGCGCGCCGGTTTCGGTGCCACCGCGCGAATGCAGCACGCGCCGGGAGAGCGAGAGCCGGATGTCGTGCGCGGCGCGCTCGGCCGCGCGTTCCGCGGCCCGCGCGCCGAAGCGGTAGCTGGAGGACAGCACCAGGAACACCACCGCGAGCACCCCGAGCCAGGTGATCAGGGTGAGCACGGAGCTGTCGGCCACGGCACGGTCGATGACCACACCGATCACCACGGGTACCAGAGCTTCGCCGCCCTGGTGCGCGGCGGCGAGGATCGAGGAGAGCGTCACGGCCCCCCGCTGTCCGGAGATCGCGCGCCGCAGCACGTCCCGCCCGGTCGTCGCTGCAGCCGTCGTCACCGGCGCCCTCCCTTTCGCTCGACCTGCCCAGCGTGCCGCCTGCACCGCGTCTTGATAGGTAAGGCTAGTCTAAGAACCGCCCGCGAAGGAGTGCCCGGTCCGCAGGAGGTGTCGGTGGTCGTCAGCGTCAGCCCACCCGTGGCGGCGGGGCCACCCGCGCACCGGGGGCGGGGCCGAACCCTGCGCGGCGGCGGCCTGGTGTGTGCTGTCGCGCTGCTCGTGCTGGTCATGCTGGTGAGCCTCTGGGTGGGCTCGAAGAGCATCCCGTTCGGCTCGACCTGGTCGGTGCTCTGGCACAACGACGGCAGCGCCGACGCGGTCATCATCCACGACCAGCGGCTGCCGCGGACCTTGCTCGGCGCCCTCGTCGGCGCAGCTCTCGGCCTTGCGGGAGCGGTGATGCAGGCGCTCACGCGCAACCCGCTCGCCGACCCGGGCCTGCTCGGCGTGAACAACGGCGCGGCCGCCGCGGTGGTCTCGGCCATCGCGTTCACCGGCGTCACGACCGTGCTCGGCTACGTGTGGTTCGCGTTCCTCGGCGCCGCCGTCGCCTCGGTGGTGGTCTACCTGCTCGGCACCGCGGGTCGCGGCGGCGCGACGCCCGACCGGCTCGTGATGTCGGGCGCGGCGCTCACCGCCGTGCTGCAGGCCTACATCGGCGCGGTGCTGCTCATCGACCCCGACACGTTCAACCAGTTCCGGTTCTGGAACGTCGGCTCGCTCAGCGGCCGGCGCGCGGACGTGCTGGTGCAGGTGTCGCCGTTCATCGCGATCGGCATCGTGCTGGCGCTGCTGCTCGCGCGGCCGCTCAACGTGCTCGCGCTGGGCGAGCAGACCGGCAAGGCGCTCGGCGCGCACATCGGCCGCACACGAGTCCTGGGCGCGATCGCGGTCACCCTGCTGTGCGGGGCTTCGACGGCGGCCATCGGACCGATCGCGTTCATCGGGCTGGCGGTGCCGCAGGCCGTGCGGATCCTGGTGGGTCCGGACCAGCGGTGGGTGCTGCCGTACTCGATGATCCTCTCGCCGGTGCTGCTGATCGGGTCCGACGTGATCGGCCGCATCCTCAACCCGCCGGAGGAACTGCAGGTGGGCATCGTGACCGCGTTCCTCGGCGCGCCGGTGTTCATCGCGCTGTGCCGGCACCGGAAGCTGGCGCGCCTGTGACCGCGATCGAGGACCGTCCCGTCCGGACGCGGCGGGTTTCGCTGCGCGTGACACCACGCGCGTGGGTGGTGGGCATCGTGCTCGCCGTGGTGCTGTTCGGGCTGAGCGCCGTGAGCATGACGACGGGTGACTACCCGCTGTCGGTGCTCGACGTCGTGAAGACGCTCTTCGGCTTCGGCGACGCGGGCACGGAGTTCATCGTGACCACGCTGCGGCTGCCGCGGCTGCTGCTCGCGGTCCTGGTCGGCGCGGCGCTCGCGGTGAGCGGTGGTGTGCTGCAGAGCCTGTCCGGAAACCCGCTGGGCAGCCCGGACGTCATCGGGTTCACCGAGGGCTCGGCGACCGGCGCGCTGCTCGTGATCGTGCTGGCGCACGGTGGTTCCGGCGAGGTGGCGCTCGGCGCGCTCGCCGGTGGCGTGCTCACGGCGCTGGCCGTCGGGCTGCTCGCCTACCGGCGCGGGCTGCAGGGGTTCCGGATGATCCTGGTCGGCATCGGGGTCGCGGCCATGCTCACGGCCGCCAACTCGTACCTCATCACGCGGGCTTCGCTGCAGGACGCGTACGCGGCGCAGGCGTGGCTGGTCGGCGGCCTCAACGGCCGCGGCTGGGACGAGATCTGGCCGGTCGCGATCGCCGTCGCGGTGCTGCTGCCGCTCGCGTTCGGCTACGGCCGGCGGCTCGCGCTGCTGGAGATGGGCGACGACTCGGCCAAGGGGCTCGGGGTGCCGGTGGAGCGCAGCCGCGCGGTGCTGCTCGCGGTGGCCGTGACGCTGTGCGCGATCGCCACTGCCGCGACGGGACCCATCGCGTTCGTCGCGCTCGCCGCGCCGCAGCTGGCGAAACGGCTGGCGCGCTCGGCGAAACCGGCGCTGGTGTCCTCGGCATTGATGGGCGCGCTGCTGCTCGTGGCCAGTGACCTGGTGACGCGCCTGGTGTTCGGCGAGGAAGGCCTGCCCGTCGGCATCGCGACCGGCGCGATCGGCGGGCTCTACCTGATGTGGCTGCTGTCGAACCAGTGGCGGCGCAACCGCGGCTGAGCCTCAGACGGGCTGCTCGATCGGCGCCGGCTCGCCGAAGCGGGCCAGCGCGAGCGCCGCGGTGACCGCGAGCACGAACCCGGCGATCGCCACGACGACGAAGCCGGGCCGCGTGCGGTCGCCGAGCAGCACGACGCCGATGAGCGAGGGCAGCACGGTCTCGCCGAGCACCATCATCGCGGTCGACGTGGTCACGCTGCCGCGCTGCAACGCCGTGGCGTAGAACAGCATCGCCAGGCCGCCGGACACCGCGAGGATGTACAGCGCGGGGTCGGTCAGCAGGTCGAGCGGGGCGAGACTCGGGATGACCCGGCCCGCCACCGCGACCAGCCCGAAGCACAGCCCGGCGATCAGCCCCAGCGCCGGCGTGCGGACGCGTCGCCCGGCTTTGCCCGCCGCGATCCCCGCCAGCCCGAGCACCACCACGGCGCCCGCGAGCGCCAGCCGGAAGCCCAGGCCCACCTGGTCCGAACCTTCGCTCTGCGCCGCCGAACCCAGCAACGCCAGGCCCGCGCACACCACGGCGACGGCCGCCCACTCGCGCGCCCCGAGCCGCACGCCGAACACCCGCGCGGCCACGGCGGTCACCGCCAGGCTCGCCGCCTGCGTGGCCTGGACGACGAACAATGGCAACACGTGCAGGGCGGCGATCTGCGCGACGAACCCGAGCACGTCCAGCCCCAGGCCGGCCACGTACTTCCACTGCCGCAGCACCCGCAGCAGCAACCGCGGGTCGACCCCCGCGCCCGCGTCGGGCGTCGCCTTCGCCGCCACGGCCTGCATCACCGACGCGACGCCGTACGCCACGGCCGAGAGCAGCGCACACAGCAGTCCCCACACCATGACCGTCACCCTATTCCGGGCGGGGTGGCGGAGGTCAGGCCGTTCCCCCGGCGGAGGCGCCCTCAGGCCAGCTCGAGGAGGACGCGGTCCTCGGCTTCGCGACCGCCCGGCCCGTGGTTGCGGATGATGCCGACGATCTCGTCGAACAGGGTCGGGCCCGCACCTCGCCGCGCGGCGGCGATCCTGGCCTCGATCGAGGGCCGGTTCGACGGGTGGCAGGTCCGGAGCAGCTCGGTCAGCCGGAGGATCGTCGCCTCGTGACCGAGCGCGGCCCGAGACGTCCGTGAGTCGAGCCAGCGCAGGACCCAGCCGCCGTCCGGGGTGCCGAAGCCGCCCCGGAGCACGTCGTTGAACGCGTCGAGACTCCCTCGCCAGCGGTAGCCGTCGAGCAGCCCGGAGAACTCGCGGGTGAACCCCGCGAAGTCGGAGAACCGGGACCCGTCGATGACCAGGACCGGAAGGTCGTCGTGGCCGGTCATCGTGCCAGCATGCCCATGCCCCGCGTTGTAGGCTGCCGGCCATGTCGAACACGAGTTCGAAGGTCGAGCGGGCCCGGCCCGACCCGTTGAGCGGCGACGAGCTGACCGTCCAGCTGCGGTTCCTGGACTTCCTGCGGGCGACCGCGGTGAACAAGGTCGCGGGCCTGAGCCGGGAGCAGGCGGCCGCGGCGCCGCTGCCGAGCTCGCCGCGGATGAGTGCGCTCGGCGTGCTGAAGCACCTGACGGCCGTCGAGCGGTGGTGGCTCTCGATCGAGGCCGGTGGGGCCGACGCGCCGTCGTTGTGGGCGGGTTCGCCGGACCCGAGCTGGGACCTGGCCGGCGAGGACGACCCGGCGTCGGTGGTCGCCGCTTACCGCGCGGAGTGGGAGCGGTCGGCGGCGGCGCTGGCGGGGCTCACGCCCGGGGACCGGACGCGCCGCGGTGGGGCGTTCACGGTGCGGTGGGTGCTGGCCCACGTCGTGCAGGAGACCGCCCGCCACGTCGGGCACCTCGACGCGCTGCGCGAGCTGGCCGACGGTGAGGTGGGGGAGTGAGCCGATAGGCTGCGCCCATGGCAGACCAGCTGTACTTCCGCCAACTGCTCGCCGGCCGGGATTTCGCGGTCGGGGACCCGGTCGCGACGCAGATGGTCAACTTCGCCTACCTGATCGGCGACCGCGAGTCGGGTGAGGCCGTGATCGTGGATCCGGCCTACGCGGTGGGCGACCTGGTGCAGGTGCTCCACGACGACGGCATGCGCCTGACCGGCGTGCTCGCCACGCACCACCACCCCGATCACGTCGGCGGCGACATGATGGGCTTCTCGCTGCCCGGCATCGCCGAGCTGCTCGCGATCCAGCAGGTGCCGATCCACGTCAACACCGAAGAGACCGAGTGGGTCCGCCGCGTGACCGGCGTGTCCGGCACCGACCTGCGCGCGCACGACCACGACGACGTGCTCGGCGTCGGCGCGATCGACATCCGGCTGCTGCACACGCCCGGCCACACGCCGGGCAGCCAGTGCTTCCTCGTCGGCGACCGGCTCGTCTCGGGCGACACGCTGTTCCTCGAGGGCTGCGGCCGCACCGACTTCCCGGGCGGTGACTCCGACGCGATCTACCGCAGCCTCCAGTGGCTCGCGACGCTGCCCGGCGACCCCGTCGTCTACCCGGGCCACCAGTACTCGGCCGAGCCGTCGGCCGCGCTGTCCCACGTGAAGGACACCAACTTCGTGTTCCGGCCGCGTTCGCTCGACGAGTGGCACCGGATGTTCGGCGCCTGACGCCGTCCCACTCCTCGGATCGCCGGCGCCGTTCCGGGCGTGCACAGGCGGCACAAGCGCCGTGCCGGTTCCAGTGCCTGGGAGCCGGCGTGGGCTTTGTTGACGCGGTCCGCCGGATCGGGTGAAGCTCGGGTCATGAACCTCGGCGCGCTGCTCGTGAGCCGCCTGCACGTCGACCTCCGGCAGCAGGCGAGCGCGATCTGCCGTTCCTGCTGAGCGTTTCCCCTTTCCCCGTAGCAAAAACCCGTACCCGGGAGAAATCCGTGTCGATTTCCACCACGGGTGTGCTGACGCGCGCCCGAAAACCCGAAGCCACCGGGCCGCCCAGGCCCGCGCAACGACCGGCCAGGCGCCGGATTTCCCTGCGGCGCTGGATCAGCCCGGTCGTGCTCGTGGCCGCGTGGCAGCTGGCGAGCTCCACCGGCGTGCTGCCACCGGAGAAGCTCAGCGCCCCGTGGACGGTGCTGACCAGCGCGGTCGACCTCGCCCGCACCGGCGAGCTGGGCAACGCGTTCGTCGTGTCGCTCGGCCGGGTCGGAGCGGGGTTCGCGCTCGGCGCCGTCGTCGGCGTGCTGCTCGGGATCGTCGCCGGGCTGTCGCGCTGGGGCGAGGCACTGGTCGACCCGCCCGTGCAGATGCTGCGGACGCTGCCGTTCCTCGGGCTGATCCCGTTGTTCATCCTGTGGTTCGGGATCGGCGAGGAGACGAAGATCGTGCTCGTGGCCCTCGGGGTCGCGTTCCCGCTCTACCTGAACGTCCACTCGGGAATCCGCACGGCCGACGCCCGGCTGGTGGAAGCGGCGCGGGCACTGGGTTTCACGCGCGGTGAACGGCTGTGGCACGTGATCCTGCCCGGCGCGCTGCCGCAGGCACTGGTGGGCTTGCGGCAGTCGCTCGGGCTGGCGTGGCTCGCGCTGATCGTCGGCGAGACCGTGAACGCCGACGCAGGCCTGGGCTACCTCATCAACAACGCCCGCGAATTCCTCCGCACCGACGTCGTGGTCGTCGGCCTGATCGTCTACGCGATCCTCGGCCTCGTGACCGACGCGCTGGTGCGGCTCCTGGAACGGAGGGCGCTGCGATGGCTGGCCCCGTGACGCCGGTGGTCGCGGTGCGCGACCTGACGAAACGGTTCGGCGAGCGGACCGTCCTCGACGGACTGGAGCTCGAGATCGGCCGTGGCGAGTTCGTCGCGCTGCTCGGCCGGAGCGGCTCGGGCAAGTCGACGCTGCTGCGCGTGCTCGCCGGGCTCGACACGGAAATCGACGGCACCGCGCACGTCGAGGGCACCGTGTCGGTCGCGTTCCAGCAGCCGCGCCTGCTGCCGTGGCGCAAGGTCTGGCGCAACGTTGTGCTCGGCCTGCGCCGCGACGACGGGAACCACTCGCGCGATCGCCGCGTCGCCGAGCAGGCGCTCGAGGAAGTGCGCCTGTCCGGGCACGAGGACGACTGGCCGCTGACGCTGTCCGGCGGTGAGGCACAACGGGTTTCGCTCGCCCGCGCGCTCGTGCGCGAGCCGGACCTGCTGCTGCTCGACGAACCGTTCGGCGCGCTCGACGCCTTGACCCGCCTGGCGATGCACCGGCTCGTCGAACGGCTGTGGCGCACGCACGAACCCGCGGTGCTGCTCGTGACCCACGACGTCGACGAGGCCCTGCTGCTCGCCGACCGCGTGCTGGTCCTCGACGAGGGCCGCATCGTCTCCGAACACGTCCTCGGCCACCCGCGGCCGCGGACGGCCACCGACCACGCCGACGTGCGCTCACGCGTGCTGGCCGACCTGGGAGTGACCGAAGGTGCACCTGCGTAACACCGTCCGCGCCGCCGCAGCCGCGGTGCTGTTGTTCGGCGGGCTCACCGCTTGCTCCTCGTCCGGAGCGGCGACCGGCCCCGCGCCCGTGCCCGCCCCCGTTTCGGCGGCCGACCTGGCGAAGGTGATGCTGCGCGTCGGCGACCAGAAAGGCGGGGTGAAGTCGCTGCTCACGGCGGCGAACCTGCTGTCCGACGTGCCCTACCGCATCGAGTGGTCCACGTTCACGTCCGGACCGCCGCTGCTGGAAGCGGCCTCGGCCGGCGCGATCGACATCGGCCGGGTCGGCAACACGCCGCCCATCTTCGCGGCCGCGGCCAAGGCGAAGATCTCGGTGGTCAGTGTCGCGAAGAGCAACGTCGAGCGCGAGGCCATCCTGGTGCCGCCGGACTCGCCGCTGAAGGACGTGGCTTCCCTGCGGGGCAAGACGATCGCGGTGTCGAAGGGCAGCTCCGCCCACGGGCAGCTGCTGAACACGCTCAAGCGCGCCGGGATGTCCACGAAGGACGTGAAGCTGTCGTTCCTGCAGCCGTCCGAGGCCTACGCGGCCTTCACCCAGCACCAGGTGGACGCGTGGGCGATCTGGGACCCCTACACGGCTCAGGCGCAGCTCGACGCCCACGCCCGCGTGCTCTCCGACGGCCGCGGCAGCTCCAACGGGCTCGCGTTCGAGACCGCGAGCACCGCCGCACTCGCCGATCCGGGACGCAACTCCGCCATCCAGGACTTCGTGAAGCGCGTGGTCAAGGCGCAGCTGTGGGCCAACACCCACCGCGACGCCTGGGCGAAGGCGTGGGCCGCCGAGACCGGCCTGGAACCCGCGGTGGCGGAGAAGGCCGTGTCCGCCGGCCGCGACGAGCCGATCCCGCTCGACGACTCGGTCGTCGCCTCGGAGCAGCAGCTGGCCGACGCCTTCACCGAAGACGGCACCCTGCCCGGGAAGGTCGACTTCGCGGCGTTCGCAGACCGCCGCTACGGGCCCGACATCGAAGCCGTGAGGAGCAACGGATGAGCCTGAAACTGCACTGGTTCCTGCCGACGAGCGGCGACGGCCGCACGATCGTGGAACGCTTCCACGCCAACAAGTCCCTGGGCCGGGCCGCGCAGCGACCGGCCGACCTCGACTACCTCGCCCAGATCGCCCGGGCGGCCGAGCAGCTCGGGTTCGAAGGCGTGCTCACGCCCACCGGCACGTGGTGCGAGGACGCGTGGCTCACCACGGCCGCGCTGATCCGCGAGACGCGCCGGCTGAAGTTCCTCGTCGCGTTCCGGCCCGGCGTCATCTCGCCGACGCTGGCCGCGCAGATGGCCGGCACGTTCCAGCGCCTGTCGTCGGGCCGGGTGCTGCTCAACATCGTGACCGGCGGCGACGCGGTGGAGCAGCGCCGCTTCGGCGACTGGCACGACCACGACGCCCGCTACGCCCGCACCGACGAGTTCCTCACGATCGTGCGCGGCGTGTGGTCGGGCCGTCCGTTCGACTTCTCCGGCGAGCACCTCGAAGTCGCGGGCGCGACGACGCTGGCCGCGCCCGATCCGGTGCCACCGCTGTACTTCGGCGGCTCCTCGCCCGCGGCGCTGCCGGTGGCCGCGCGTCACGCCGACGTCTACCTGACGTGGGGCGAGCCGCCCGCACAGGTCGCGGAGAAGATCGGGAAGGTGCGCGCACTGGCCGCGGCCGAGGGCCGGACCGTCCGGTTCGGCGTCCGCCTGCACACCATCGCGCGCGACACGTCGGCGGAGGCGTGGGCCGAAGCGCAGCGCCTGCTCGACGCGCTCGACCCTGCGCAGGTCGCGCAGGCGCAGGCGCAACTCGCGGCGAGTGAGTCCGAGGGCCAGCGCCGCATGGTCGCGTTGCACGGCGGCCGCCTCGACGCGGGCGCGCGCGGGCTCGAGATCCACCCGCACCTGTGGGCCGGCATCGGCCTCGTGCGCGGCGGCGCGGGTACGGCGCTGGTCGGCAGCCACGAGGAGATCGCCGACCTCATCGAGGAGTACCACGCGGTCGGCGTCTCGGAGTTCGTGCTGTCCGGCTACCCGCACCTGGAGGAGGCGTACTGGTTCGGCGAGGGCGTGCGGCCGGCGCTGGCCCGGCGCGGTCTCCTGGCCGGCGAGCCCGTGCTGCGGTTCCGGGAAGAGCTTGCGCAGCGGAGCGCGACGGCGGCCCAGTAGGTCAGGTCCAGCGGGTCGAGGCGTAGACCACCACGTTGTCGCGATAGGACCGCGCGGCGGCGTCGAACGCGCCGCCGCAGGTGATCAGGCGCAACGCGGCGCCCGGGGCGGGACCGTAGACGGCGTCGGTCGGGAAAGCGTCCTTCGGGTAGCGCTGCACGGCGTCGACGACGAAGCGGGTGGCGGCGCCGTCGGAGCGCTCGACGCGGATCTCGTCACCGGGCCGAAGCTCGCGCAGGCGGAAGAACGGCGCCGGCCCGGACCGGGAGTCCACGTGGGCGGCGATCACCGCCGGCCCGGGATCACCCGGTACCGGGCCGGCGGCGTACCAGCCGACATCGGCGAAGCTCGCCGGCGCCCGCAGCTCGTGCGCCGGGCCGAGGGCGAGCGGGACCAGCCCGCGCACGTCGATCGCGATCGCCGGGATCGTCAGGCGGACCGGGCGCACGTCCGCCGAAGGAAGCAGCGGTCCGACACTGCCCGCGGTCGGAACGGGCGAGGTCGGCACAGTGGCGGTGGGCTGAGCGGAAGCCGGCGTCACCGCCGGGACCACTGTGGACGGTGCCGGCGTGCACGCGGCGCAGACCAGCGTGACCGCGCAGCACACCCGGATCAGGTCAGCGCGCACGGCCTTCCCGAATCCGCCGGACCAGCGGCGTGAGCACCAGCACGAGCAGGAACAGTCCGACGCCGCCCGCGAACCACCGTTCGGAGTGGTCGCCGCCGGACGCGGTGGCGCCGCCTCCGGTCTCGACGCCGAGCTTCGGCGGGTTGGGCAGGCCGGCGCCGTCGGAGATCGGGGTCGCCCTCAGCGCGCCGTTGTCCTGCGTCACCAGCAAGGTGGTCGACGAACCGGCCGCCACGGGGACGTCGGCGTCCGCCTTGACGCTGCCGCTCGTCAGCTGCACCGGGACGGTGCCTTCCGGCACCTCGGCGTACGGCGTCGTGTCGCCGTAGGCCGCGTTCGTGGCGAGTGCCATGCCGCCCGCCGCGCCGACGGTCACCGGGGCGGGTGCCGCCGACCCCTCGACCACGCGCACACGGCCCTTGCCCGCACCGGGCGCGGTGAGGTCGTCGGTCACGAGGCTGCCGTGCAGCGTCCCGTCCGGGCCGTTCTCGAACACCAGCAGCGAGTAGGCGTTCTGCTGCTCCACGGAGATCGTGGCGCTGAGCGCGGGCGCGGTCGTCGGCGCGGCGTCGGCGGGCCGCATCGAGAGCGTGTACTGACCCGGGTCCAGCGACGAGTACGGCGTGACGGCGCCGTAGCCCGCCTTGCGGATCACCACCTTCTCGGGTTGCCCGAACGGCGCGAAGTAGATGTCGACCGGCGGCACCCCCGGCGACAGGTGCCCCACGCGGATCCAGCCGACGCCGGGTCCGGGGCCGGTGGCGGCGCCCGCGGCGGGAGCGATCGTGCCCAGCAGCAGCCCGGCGGCCGCGAGGAGACCGGCGGGTCTCAGGAAGGTTCGAAGACGCATCGGAGGGACCTTTCGGAGGATCAGGGTGCGGTGAACGAGGTGAGCAGGCCGGGCGGGGCGAACGGCGGGTAGGTGACGAGCACGCCGCCGGCCGTCCGCACGACCGAGGCCGGGCGGAACACGGCGCGCTGCCCGGCGTAGAAGCGAGTGGCCGTGTCGTCGGCGCCGGTGACGAGCACCTGCCGGCGCGGCTGCCCCGCCGCGTCTTCCCCGGGCACGGGCGGGAACGCCGCCACCCGCACCGGCTGCTGCGACGCGAACGCCGCCAGCGTCGAGATCAGCCGGGGATCGAGATCGCCCCGGCTGAGCACGGCCCGCGTTTCCGGCACGCAGTTCACGCGTCCGGACCTGGTGAGCGCGGCGCCCGCGAGGGCCCGCGCGGTCTTCTCGCCGTTCTGCTCCGGCCCGAGCCGGGCGACGGTGACCTGTCCCGCGCCGTTGCCGAACACCGCCGCCGCGTCGGGAGAGTCCACTGTGGACGTCCGGGCGAGCGCCGCTGGGGTGAGCGCGGCCCAGTCGGGCGGCGGGTTCGCGCCGGCCGCCGTGACGAGCAGCCCGGTCGGCCAGCCGCCGGCCGCCAGCGTGGTCCAGGTGGTGTCGTCGACGAGCACGCGGGAGCCCGCCGCGTTGGCCTGCAGCCAGGTCCGGGCCTCGACGGCCGGGTCCGCGCCGGCGGGCCCGGGGCGCAGCGCGGTGAATCCGTGGGCCCAGCTCAGCCCGAACGCCGCGGTCAGGACCACCACGCCCACGGCGACGCCGGCCGCGGGCCGTGCGGGCGCGTGCCGGTGCTCCGGTTCGTGGTGCGCCGCGACCACTGCGTGCGCCACCCCGGCCGCGACCAGCGGCGTGAGGGGCAGCAGCAGGGCCAGCACCGCGGTGGCCGGCAGATCCGGGACCGTGAGCAGACCGGCCACGAGCAAACCCGACACCGCGAGCGGCCGTACCGTCGCCACGAACAGACCGGCGATCAACGCGAGCACCGACACCGCCGTGAGCGCCGGGTCGAACACCAGCCACCGGGGCAGGGCCGGCTCGCCGCCCGTGGCGAGGACAGGGCGTAACCACGCCGCCAGCGGGCCGAAGGCGAGGCCGAGGCCGAGGTTCACCACCACCGCGACCAGCCCGGCCCGTGCCGGGGAACGGCGCAGCAGCAGCCAGCCCGCGGCGGGCAGCAGGAGCAACGCCGGCGGTGAGGTCAGCACGGAGGCCAACAGGCAGCCCGCGCCCAGCACGTCCTCGCCGGGCGAGCGGGGCGCCGGTCCACTGTGGTCGCCGGTTTCGTTCGCGGCACGGAGCGGAGTGGCGACGAGGCACAGGCCGGCCAGCGCCCACATCACCGCCAGGTGCTCGACGACCACCACGTGCTGCAGCCCGATCGCCAGCGGCGACCCGGCGAACAGCACCGCGGCGAGCAGGCCCGCCCAGCGCGGCAGGCCGAGCCGGCGGGCGAGCAGCCACAGCAGCACCGTCGTCACCACCGCGGCGACGACCATCGCCTCGCGCACCGCGGCGGCCGGGGTCGCCGCGCGGTCGAAGGCGTGGGAAAGCATCGTGTACCCGGCGAGCTGGAGCTGTCCGAACGGGCTCACGCCGGCCGTGGTCGAACCACCGAACGCCGTGAGGTGGCCGAGGGCGTAGGCCCGGGCGACAGTCGTGGCTTCCCCGGGCAGCGCCGGCGTGGTCGCGGCGAGGTACACCACGCGCAGACCGCCCGCGAGGGCGAGCAGGCCCAGGAGGAGATCGAGCGACAGCAGGCGGGTTCCGGCCGCCGCGGCGGGATCGTCGCGGCCTCGGGAAATCGGCGCGGGGGACCGGCCCGGGAACGTGATCCCCCAGCTCTGCTGGGCCATCCGGACGATCGTAGTTACGGAGAATCACGAGACCAGACCTGTGCGCCGGAGGTCATCCGAACGGCCTAACCCCGGCGTAACTCGTTGTGCAGCACGAATTTTTCCGACTGCTCGGGCCATTCAGGTCTGGACAAACGACCGCGACAACGCGAGCGCGACCGTGCGCACCGCCGGGGCGACACGCTCCGTGCGCATCCTCGTCGCCCAGCCGGTGATGGAGATCGCCGCGACCGCCGTGCCCGCGGCGTCGAGCAGCGGACTCGCGGCACAGACCACTCCGACGCCGGACTCCTCGCGTTCGAACGCGACGCCCTCGGCGCGGACGCGCGCGAGCTGGCGGCGCAGCAACCCCGGTGCGGTGATGGTGCGCCGGCTGATGCGGGGGAGACCGGCGTCGATCACCTGTGCCACCGACGGTTCCGGCGAGAACGCGAGGATGGCCTTGCCGACGCCGGTGGCGTGGGCCGGGAAGCGGCCGCCGATGCGGGACGGCACATCGGGGGCGTCGGGACCACGCAGCACGTCGAGGCAGACCACCTCGGTGCCCTCCAGCACGGCGAGGTGCACGGTGTTGCGCGTGGCCTCGCGCAGGTCGGCCAGCGAGGGCCGGGCGGCCTCGACCAGACCGCGGCGGCGGATCGCGAGCTGGCCGATCTCGAACAGCCGCAGCCCGAGCCGCAGCGCGCTGCCGTCGGGTTCGAGCAGGCCGGTGTCGCAGAGGTGGCGGGTCAGGCGGTACACGGTCGTCTTCGCGAGCCCCGTCCGCCGCGCCAGCTCCGACACGCCGACGGTGTCGTCGCCCGGGCGGAAGGCACCCAGGATCGCCGCGACGCGCGAGGCGACGAGGCCTTCGCCGCCGTTCCGTCCAGTGGTACGCACGGGTTGAGTGTGCACCGCCGCGGCGAGGACCGTCGGAAAACATGGCGGAACGCAAGGTGACGGCCGCGATCGTCGGCCCCGGCAACATCGGCACGGACCTGCTCGCGAAGCTGCGGCGCAGCGAGAAGATCGACGTGCGGTACATGGTCGGCGTCGACCCGGCGTCCGACGGGCTCGCCCGCGCGGCGAAGCTCGGCCTGGAGACGTCGGCGGACGGGGTCGACTGGCTCCTGCGCCAAGCCGAACTGCCGCAGCTCGTTTTCGAGGCGACGTCGGCGAAAGCGCACCTCGCGCACGCGCCGCGCTACGCCGAGGCGGGCATCCGCTCGATCGACCTGACGCCCGCTGCCGTCGGCCCGTTCACCTGCCCCGCCGTGACTCCGCCGGAGCGACTCGACGTGCCCGACCTCAACCTCATCACCTGCGGCGGCCAGGCGACGATCCCGATCGTGCACGCCGTCGCCCGCGTGACGCCGGTGCCGTACGCGGAGATCGTCGCGTCCGTGTCCTCGCGCTCGGCCGGACCGGGCACGCGCGCGAACATCGACGAGTTCACCGAAACCACCGCGCGCGGGCTCGAACAGGTCGGCGGCGCCGTCAAGGGCAAGGCAATCATCGTCATCAACCCGATGGACCCGCCCATGATCATGCGCGACACCGTGTTCTGCGCGGTCGGCCCCGACGCGGACTTCGCGGCGATCACGGACTCGATCCACCGGATGGTCAACGAGGTCCGCCGGTACGTGCCCGGCTACACGCTCAAAGCCGATCCGCAGTTCGATCCGCCGCGTCCCGAGTGGAACGGCGTCGCGCGCGTCGGCGTATTCCTCGAAGTCGCGGGCAACGGCGACTACCTGCAGACCTACGCCGGCAACCTCGACATCATGACGGCCGCCGCGGCCCGCGTCGGCGACCTGGTGGCCGCGGAACTGGTGACGGCATGAGCGCGCCCCTCGGGAACCAGCCCGCCGGGAACCCGCCGGTGCGACTGGTCGACACCACCTTGCGCGACGGCAGCCACGCCATGGCCCACCGCTTCACCGAACGCCAGGTGCGCGACACCGTCCGCGCGCTCGACGACGCCGGGATCCCGCTCATCGAGGTGACCCACGGCGACGGCCTCGGTGGTTCGACCTTCACCTACGGCTTCTCCGGCACCGACGAACGCGAGCTGATCGCCGCGGCCGTCGACGAGGCGAAGCACGCGAAGATCGCCGTGCTCCTGTTGCCCGGCCTCGGCACCGTCACCGACCTGCGTGCCGCGGCGGACCTCGGCGCCGGCGCCGCCCGCATCGCGACCCACTGCACGGAAGCCGACGTGTCCGTGCAGCACTTCGGTGCAGCCCGTGACCTCGGCCTGGAAACCGTGGGATTCCTGATGCTGGCGCACCGGTCGGCCCCGGACGACCTCGCGAAGCAGGCCCGGATCATGGCCGACGCCGGCTGCCAGTGCGTGTACGTGGTCGACTCCGCGGGCGCGCTCATCCTCGAAGAAGCGGCCGACCGCGTCGCCGCCCTCGTCGCGGAGCTGGGCGACGACGCGCAGGTCGGCTACCACGGGCACCAGAACCTCAGCTTCGGCGTCGCCAACTCCGTGCTCGCCCACCGGGCCGGCGCGCGGCAGATCGACGGCTCGCTCGCCGCCCTCGGCGCGGGCGCGGGGAACTCGCCGACGGAGGTGCTCGCGGCGACGTTCGAGCGGCTCGGGATTCCGACCGGCGTCGACAAGGACGTGCTGATGGCCGCGGCCGAGAACGTCGTGAAGAAGTACCTGACCCGGCTGCCGGTGATGGACCGCTCGTCGATCGTGCAGGGCTTCGCCGGTGTGTACTCGAGTTTCCTGCTCCACGCCGAACGCGCGGCGGAGCGCTACGGCGTGCCGGCGCACGAGATCCTCTACCGCGTGGGCGCGGAGCGGTACGTCGGCGGCCAGGAGGACCTGATCATCGACATCGCGTTGCGGCTGCGGGCGGAACGAGCCGCATGAGCTCAGTGGCCGAACTCGTCCGCCCCGAGTACCAGCCGGACGCAGTGGGCCACGAGCCGGTCCCGGCTCACCCGCAGCGTGCCGTCGAGGTAGGCGATGAACACGTTGCTCAGTGCGCCGACCAGCCCGATCGAGACGAGCTGCCGGTCGGTCTCGTCGCCGTGCGAGAGCTGTTCGCCGACGAGCGCCGCGAAGGCCGGCAGCAGGTGCAGGCCGCGGCTGGTCAGCGCGGGATCGGTCAGGGGCGCGAGCAGCAGCACTCGGCCCTGGCGCGGGTCGTCGACCATGAGGGCCACGAACGCCCGCACCGCGCGTTCCGCCCGCTGCCGCGGATCGGGTGCGTCGCGGATCGCGTCGACCAAAGCTTCCCGCGCCCGCTCGCCGACGTGCTCGTACACGGCCGCGACGAGCTCCTCGCGGTCGGTGAAGCTCTCGTAGAAGTAGCGCTCGGTCAGGTGGGCCTGGCGGCAGACCGCGCGCACGCTGACCGCGGCGGAGCCCTCGGTGCCGAGCAGGTCGAGGCCCGCGGCGACCAGCTGGTCCCGCCGCGCCGCCTTCCGATCGTCCAGCGTCGTGCCCGCCCACGTGCGGCCCGGCATACCCACTCCCGTAGTTGACCACGCCTGTTGTCACATCCTAACCTGACAACAGGCGTAGTCAGTTCATCGGCACGATCGCAGGGAGCCGCCATGCCGGGGGAGGAACCCGAACCGCTGGGGCCGGACTCGCTCACGTGGCGCTACTTCGGCGACTGGCGCGGGCTGCTGATCGCCCTGTGGGCCGGCTCGATGCAGAACATGCACCCGGGTCTCGGCGCCGGCGTCGAGCAGCACTCGCGGTTCTTCGAGGAACGCTGGCAGCGGCTGTTCCGCTCGCTCTACCCGATCGGCGGCGTGGTCTACGACGGCCCGCGCGCCCACCGGACGGCGCTCGAAGTGCGCGGCTACCACAACCGGATCAAAGGCGTCGACGCGCAAGGCCGCCGCTACCACGCGCTCGACCCGGACACCTTCTACTGGGCCCACGCCACGTTCTTCGTCAGCACGATCCTCATCGCCGAGAACTTCATGGGTGGCATCGGCGAGGAGGACAAGCGCAGGCTGTTCGACGAACACGTGCGCTGGTGGCGCATGTACGACCTGACGATGCGGCCGGTCCCCGAGTCCTGGGAGGACTTCCGGCGGTACTGGAAGCGCATGTGCGCCGAGGTGCTGGAGGACAACAAGGCCACCCGCGACGTCCTGGATCTGCGCGGCATCGCGAAGCCGCCGTTCCTGCCGTGGCTGCCCGGCGTGCTGTGGCGGCCGGTCTCGGCGGTGATCGCGAAGCAGTTCGTGTGGCTCACGGTCGGGCTCTACGACCCGGAGATCCGCGACCTGCTCGGCTTCACCTGGACCGCTCGCGACGAACGCCGGCACCGCTTCGCCGGGCGCGCGATCAACGCGGTGTTCTCCCTCGTGCCGCACGACCGCCGCTACCACCCGCGGGCGCGCGCCGGCTGGCGGCGGGCGAGGGGTGCGGTGGCCGCGGACGCGCGCGTGGTCGACACTCCACGGAGGAACCTGCCGCCCGTCGGGGAGCGCGGGAATCCCGAGCACTACTCGCCGAACATCTGAAGCACGGAGGGCTGCATGAAGCTGGGTTATCACCTCGGGTACTGGGGGAGTGGCCCGACGCCGGGCGCGCTGGAGGCCGTGCTCGAGGCCGAGCGCCTCGGGTTCGACTCGGTGTGGTCGGCGGAGGCCTACGGCTCCGACGCGTTCACCCCGCTCGCCTGGGCCGGCGCGTCGACCAGCCGCGTGAAGCTCGGCACCAACATCGTGCAGATGTCCGCGCGCACGCCCACCGCCACCGCGATGACGGCGCTGACGCTCGACCACCTCTCCGGCGGCCGGTTCGTGCTCGGGCTCGGCGCGTCGGGCCCGCAGGTGGTGGAGGGCTGGTACGGCCAGCCGTACCCCAAGCCGCTCGCCCGCACGCGCGAGTACGTGGAGATCATCCGGCAGGTGCTGGCGCGCGAGGCGCCCGTGACGCTGGACGGGCAGTTCTACCAGCTGCCGCTGCAGGGCGGTGCCGGGCTGGGCAAGGCGCTCAAGCCGACCGTGCACCCGCTGCGCGCCGACCTCCCGATCTACCTCGCGGCCGAGGGACCCAAGAACGTCGCGCTGTCGGCCGAGATCTGCGACGGCTGGCTGCCGTTGTTCTTCTCGCCCAAGGCCGACGCGTTCTACCGCAAGGCTCTCGCCGAGGGGTTCGCCCGGCCGGGTGCCCGGCGCAAACCCGAGGACTTCGAGGTGCCCGCGTCGGTGCCGGTGATCGTCCACGACGACGTGGAGGAAGCGGCGAGCTGGATCAAGCCGGCGCTCGCGTTGTACATCGGCGGCATGGGCGCCAAGGCCGTGAACTTCCACCACGACGTGTTCGCACGCCTGGGTTACGAGGAGGTGGCCGACAAGGTGCAGGAGCTCTACCTCGCGGGGCGCAAGGACGAGGCCGTCGCCGCGATCCCGACGTCGCTCGTCGAGGACACCTCGCTCGTCGGCCCGGCCGCGAAGATCCGCGAGGAGCTCGCTGCCTGGGAGGACACAGTGGTCACGACGCTGCTGCTGCGCGGCGACGCGGGATCGCTGACGAAGGTGGCCGAAGCCCTGTCGTGAGCAGGGCACGGGGCGAGGTCGGCCCGGTACTCGCGGTGCATTACGACGGTGGCACGATTCCCCCCGACCACTACCGGGGAACGGCGAAGATCCACTAGGCATTGCGTTCGTCGGACCGCCCTCGAGGAGGACCCTTGGCGCCGCTGCCCCGCCGGACGCGTTTCCGCTACTCGCTCGGCTCGTTCGTCACCGGATCTTTCGGCACCGTGCCGGGTCTGCTGCTCCTGCCCTACCTCACGGACACGATGGCGGTGCCCGCCGCGGCGGCCGGCGTGATCGTGTTCGTGCCGAAAGCCTGGGACGTGATCTTCAACCCGATCGCGGGCCGCATGTCCGACGCGGACCTCGTGCGCACCGGCAGCCGGCGGCGGTTCCTGCTGGGCGGGGGCGTCGGGGTCGCGGTGCTGTTCTTCGCGCTGTTCGCGCACCCCGGGTTCGGCAAGCCCGCGATCGACGCGACCTACGTGGTGATCGTGTTCTTCTTGTGTGCCACCGCGTACGCGTTCTTCCAGGTGCCGTTCAACGCGCTGCCGGCGGAGCTCACGGACTCGGCCGAGGAACGCACGAAGCTCACCAGCGTGCGCATCGGCGTGCTGGCCGTGGCGATCCTCGTGTCCGGCGGCGCGGCCCCGGCGATCACCGACATCCTCGAAGGTGTGGCCGGTTACCGGGTGATGGGCCTGGTGATGGCCGTGATCATCCTGCTCGCCACCCTGGGTGTCTACTTCGGTCTGCGCGGCGCGCCCGTCGGCTCGCTGCGGCCGAACGCCGTGAGCTTCAAGCAGCTGATCCGCACGATCGCGCAGTGGCGCCCGTTCTGCTGGCTGATGGGCTCGTACTTCATCCAGGCGCTGGGCATCGGCACCGTGCTCGCCGCGATCCCGTACTTCGCCGAGCACGTGCTGGGCGACCCCAGCTATCGCACGGTGCTGTTCGTGGGCTTCGTCGGCCCGGCGTTGATCACGATGCCGCTGTGGCCGCGGCTGGGCAAGCGCTGGGGCAAGCTCGTGGGCTTCCGCATCGCGACGGTCTCCTTCACCGTCGGTCTCCTCGGGATCCTCTTCGCCAAGGACATCCCGTTCGCGGTGACGATGGTGTTCGTGGCGCTGGCGGGCATCGGGTACGCCGGGATCTCCGTGTTCCCGCTGGCGATCCTGCCCGACCTCATCAGCGCCGAAGAGGAACGCACCGGAGAGACCCGCGCGGGCATCACGGCCGGCGTGTGGACGGCCTCGGAGACGTTGGGGCTGGCGCTCGGCCCGGGCCTGTTCGGATTGGTGCTGCAGGCCGGTGGCTACGTGTCGAGCACCGACGCGACGACCGCGCAGCCGTCGTCGGCGATCACGGCCATCACCGTGGGCTCCTCGGTGCTGCCCGCCGTGCTCATCGCGCTGGCGATCCCGCTGCTGCGCCGCAAGGTGCTCGAGCCGCGGCCGGTGGAGCCGCAGCGGTGACCGACGTCCTGGCCGAGCTGCGGGAGCTGCGCGCGGGCGACCTGCCGACGCACGGCGGGCACACGCTCGCCTACGTCTACGACAGCGGTCTGTCCGAAGTGGACGAGATCGCGGCGGCCGCGCACGCGCTCGCGTCGTCGGCCAACGGGCTGGACCCCACGGCGTTCCCGAGCCTGCTGCGCCTGGAGAACGACCTCGTCGGACGCGCGGCCGGGCTCCTGGACGGCACGGCGGAAACCGTCGGCACGGTGACGTCCGGCGGGACGGAGTCGTGCCTGCTCGCGGTGCTGGCCGCGCGCGACGCCCGGCCGGAGATCACCGCGCCGAGCATCGTGCTGCCCGACACCGCGCACGCCGCGTTCCACAAGGCGGCGCACCTGTTCGGGCTGCGCAAGATCGTGGTGCCGGTGGACTCGGAGACCTTCCGCGCGGTGCCTTCCGCGATGGCGGCGGCGATCGACGAGTCGACCGTGCTCGTCGTGGCGAGCGCGCCGTCCTACGCCCACGGTGTGGTCGACCCGATCCCGGAGATCGCGGCCGCCGCGGCTTCGCGCGGGGTGCGCATGCACGTGGACGCGTGCATCGGCGGCTGGGTGCTGCCGTACTTCGCTCGCCTGGGTGCCGACGTGCCGCCGTTCGACTTCCGCGTGCCGGGGGTCACGAGCATCTCCGTGGACCTGCACAAGTACGCCTACTGCGCCAAGGGCGTCTCCGTGCTGCTGCACGCCAACGCCGAGCTGCGCCGAACGCACTACTTCGCCAGCGCGGCCTGGCCGGGCTACACGATGCTCAACCCGACGTTGCAGAGCACGCGCTCGGGCGGCCCGCTCGCGGCCGCGTGGGCCGTGGTGAACCACCTGGGCGAAGACGGCTACCTGCGTCTCGCGGAGGTGACGCGCTCGGCGGTCGCGCGCATCCGCGCCGGCGTCTCGGCCGTCGCGGGCCTGCGCATCCTGGGCGACCCGGACTCGACGCTGATCGCCTTCACGGCCGCGGACGACGGCTTCGACCTGTTCACCGTCGCGGACGAGATGAAGGTGCGCGGCTGGTACGTGCAGCCGCAGTTCGCCCACGGCCACTCGCCGCTGAACCTGCACCTCACGATCACGGCCGCGAACCACGGCAGCGAGGCCGCGTTCCTCGCCGACCTGACCACCTCGGTCGCCGCGGCCCGCGAAACCGGCCCGACCCCGGTGGACCCGGTCGTGGCCGCCTTCGTGGCGGCCCTCGACCCGCAAACCCTGACGGCCGACCAGTTCGCGGGCCTGCTCACCGCCGCCGGCCTCGTCGGCGACGCCGGCCTGCCCGAGCGGATGGCCCCGATCAACGCGCTCCTGGCCACCGCGGCGGAACCCCTGCGGGAGCGCCTGCTGCTGGAATTCCTGGGCGCGCTGTACACACCCTGACCGGCTGCCCCGGGCATCGACCCGGGACAGCCGGTGCGGCCTACTGGTTGCGGGAAGCCAAGCCGGCCGGCGCCGAGGCCAGGGCGGTGTGGATCGCGTCGGCGAGGGCGAGGGCGTCCTCTTCGGTCAGCTCCAGCGCGACGCGTGCGGCCGGGCCCATCGCCGGGTTGCGGAAGTCGATGTTCACGGTGTGGGCGAAGCGGGCGTGCGTCGGGTGGTCGACGTAGACGGTGGCTTCGTTGACGCTGTGCCAGCCGGTCGCGCTCTTGCCGCTGCCCTCCACGGCGAACTTCTCGGTGAGGTAGGTGCACATGGGAAACGTCCTTCCTGAAGGGCGGGGTCAGGCCGCGAGGTGCCGGCCGTAGAAGTCGAGGATCTTGGCCCAGCCGTCCACGGCGGCCTCCGGCCGGTAGCTCGGGCGGTCGACGGCGAAGAACGCGTGGCCGGCGCCGTCGTAGGTGTGGAACTCGTGTTCCTTGCCGAGGCGGTCGAGCTCGGCGGCGAGCTTCGCGGTCTCCTCGGGACCGGGGTACTGGTCGTCGGCGCCGAAGAGGCCGAGCAGCGGGGCCGACAGCTGCGGCGCGAGGCCCAGCAGCGGCTTCATCGACGCGGGCATGCCGGCCGGCGGCTCGTTGACCACGAAGGCGCCGTAGCAGTCCACGGCCGCGTCGACCTGGGTCGAGCACGCGACGAGGAACGTCTGGCGGCCGCCGGAGCAGTGGCCGATCACGCCGATCTTGCCGTTGGCGTTGTCCAGGTTCTTGAGGTACGCGGCCGCGCCCTCGACGTCGCCGACCAGGCGCTCGTCGGGCACGCCGCCGTTGGCGCGGACGGTCGCGGCCGCGTCGTCCGGGCTCGCGCCCGGCGCCTCGCGCGAGTACAGGTTTGGGCACAGCGCCGAGAACCCCTCGGCGGCGAAGCGGCGCACGATCTCCTTGGTGGCCGGGTCGTAGCCGGGCATGTGGTGGATCACCACGACGCCGCCGCGCGGAGCGGGGTCGAGCGGGCGCGCCAGGTACGCCTCGATCTCGTCACCGCCGTGGCCGGTGATCGTGACGGTGCCGGCGGTGAGCGTGTCGTTCATCCGTTCTCCTTGTCCGGGGTGCTGCGTTGCTCGCCCGCGCGCGGGGCGAGGTCGGGGTGGAAGTAGCGCTTGCCGCGCGACACCGAGGCGAGGGCCGCGACGAGCGCCATTACGGCGGCCGCCGTGAAGACGGTGACCAGTCCGTTGTGGAACGGGCCGGAGATCAGCTGCGGGAAGAACTCCTTGCCGGTCAGCGCCGCCGAGTCGCTCGGCGACAGTCCGGAAAGGACACCCGGGCCGAGCAGGTGCGCCACCGGGTTGCTGCCGAGGAACGCCGCGAACAGCGTGCTCACGGGCGGCAGCTGGGCGACGGTCGCCGCGACGTCGGCGGGTACGCCGTGGGCCTGCAGCCCGCCGGTGAGCGTGGCCGGCAGCGAACCGGCCAGCCCCGCGATCATCAGTGAGAAGAACACGCCGATCGACAGCGCCGTGCCGGAGTTCTGGAACGTCGAGCGCATGCCGGAGGCGACCCCGCGCTGGTGGTCGGGGACGCTGCTCATGATCGCCGAGGTGTTGGGCGCCGAGAACATGCCCTGCCCGATCCCGCTGAGCACCAGCAGCGCCGCGAACACGGGGTAGGAGAAGTCCACGGGCAGCGCCAGCAGACCGAGGAACGCCGCCGCGACGAGCACGAGCCCGCCGGTCGAGAACAGCCGCGCGCCGAACCGGTCGGACAGGTAGCCCGATACCGGGCCCGCGATGAGGAACCCGACGGTGAGCGGCAGCAGGTAGATCCCCGCCCACAGCGGCGTCTTCTCGTACTCGTAGCCGTGCAGGGGCAGCCAGATGCCCTGCAGCCAGATGATGAGCATGAACTGCATGCCGCCGCGCGCGATCGCCGTGAGCAGCGCCGCGAGGTTGCCCGCGCTGAATGCCCGGATCCGGAACAGCGAGAGCTTGAACATCGGGTCCTTCACCCGCGACTCGATCACGCCGAACATCACGAGCAGCAGCACGCCGGCGCCGATCCCGCCGAGCACCCACGGGTTGCCCCAGCCGGTGGCCGCGTTTCCGTAGGGCTGGATGCCGTAGGTGATCGCCGCGAGCAGCACGCCGGTGCCGAGCGCGAAGGTGATGTTGCCGCCCCAGTCGACGCGCGCCCGCCGCGGCTTGCCGATCTCGCGCAGGCTGCGGATCGACCACACGGTGCCGAGGATGCCGAACGGCACGCTCACCCAGAACACCGCGCGCCAGTCGATCTCGGCGAGCAGACCACCCACGACGAGGCCGAGGAACTGCCCGGCCAGCGCGGTGATCTGGTTGATGCCCAGTGCCATGCCGCGCTGTTCGCGCGGGAACGCGTCGGTGAGGATCGCGGCCGAGTTGGCCGTGAGCATCGACCCGCCGACGGCTTGGACGATGCGCCAGCCGATCAGCCACAGCGCGCCCTGGCCGCCGTGGAACGGGTCGAACGACAGCGCCACCGAGGCGACGCTGAAGATCACGAACCCGACGTTGTACATCTTCACGCGGCCGAACATGTCGCCGAGGCGCCCGAGGGTGACCACGAGGACCGCGGACACCAGCAGGTAGCCCAGGATCATCCAGAGCAGGTAGCCGATGTTGGCCGGCGCGAGCGGGTCGAGCCCGATGCCGCGGAAGATGGCGGGCAGCGAGATGATCACGATCGACCCGTCGAGGGTCGACATGAGCACGCCGAGAGTGGTGTTGGAGAGGGCGACCCACTTGTACCGGTCGCCGCGGCTGGTGGCCGTGGTCGTCACAGTTCGTCCGCCAGGCGTTCGAGCAACGGGATCACCTCGAGCAGTCGGTGGCGTTCCTCGGCGCTGAAGCCGCCGGCCAGGGCCTGGGCGACGCGCTGGGTGCTGAGGGAACGCCGGTCGGTCAGGAGTTTTCGGCCGGTCGCCGTCACGGACATCAGGACGCGGCGGCCGTCGGCGGCGTCGGGGCTGCGGCTCACGAGCCCGCGTTCGACGAGCCCGGCCAGGGTGACGCCCATGGCCTGCGGCTTCACCCGCTCCTGCTCGGCCAGGTAGCCGGGCGTCGAGGGCCCGTCGCGGTCGAGCCGCGAGAGCACGGAGCTCTCCGAAAGCGTGGCCTCGCCGGCCACGTAGCCCTGCCGCATCCGCCGCACGAGCCGCCCGAGCGCGACCCTCAGGTCGGCGGCGGCCTCCACGAGATCCTTGCTGATCCGATCCGGCACATTAATCAACCTAGACTGATAAACCTGGGTTGATCAACCTTCGCGAAACACCCCTAACCGCACCGAATCGCCCAGTTCAGACGGGGGTGTGTCCGGCGTGGACCCGGCCCGAACAGCATGATCACGCCGGGTGGTGAACGATCAAGGAACTCCCGGGAACACGAAGGCCGCGCGACCTGTGACGCGGGTCGCGCGGCCTTCGAAACCGTCTGTCCTCAGTGGACGTGCACGGGCTCCCACTCGGGGAAGGGGTCCGCTGCCACCGGTTCGTCGGTGAGGCAGGCCTCGAGCGCGGCCAGCAGCGGGTCGCCGGCGAGCCCGACGCCGATGAAGACCAGCTCCTGCTGCGGCGCTTCGGCCACGCCCTGTGGTTCGAACCGCGCCACCGCGCCCGCCTGCGACCACAGGCCGAGCACGCCCGGTCGCGACGCGAGCGTGAAGAACCCCTTGGAGCGCAGCACGGTGCCGAACTCGCCCGAGTCGAGGCGGGTCGTGACGAAGTCCCACAGCGCCACCGGGTCGAACGCCCGCCCGGCGCGGAACACGACGCTGGAGATCCCGTACTCCTCGGTCTCCGGCACGTGGTCGCCGTTGAGCTCCGCGACCCAGCCCGGAGCCTGCTGCGCGCGCAGCGGGTCGTGGCGGCCGGTGCCGAACACGCGCCCGAGCGGCACCCGCCCGAACTCCGCGGTCACGACGTCGGCGCCCGGGTTGAGCCGGCGCAGCGCCGCCGCGAGCCGGCCGGCCTCGGCGGGGGAGACGAGGTCGGTCTTGTTGAGCAGCAGCACATCCGCGAACTCGACCTGGTCCACGAGCAGGTCGCTGACCGTGCGCTCGTCGCCCTCGTACTGGTCCAGGCGGCGTTCGGCCAGCGAGTCGCCGCCGGTCAGTTCGCGGCCGAAGTTCACGGCGTCGACGACGGTCACCATCGTGTCCAGTCGCGCGCCGGACAGTGCCGGCGTGCCGTCGTCGCCGGGGAAGGAGAACGTGGCGGCGACCGGCATCGGCTCGGAGATGCCGCTCGACTCGATGAGCACGTGGTCGAACCGTCCGTCGGCGGTCAAGCGCGCGACCTCGTCGAGCAGGTCCTCGCGCAGGGTGCAGCAGATGCAGCCGTTGGTCAGCTCGACCAGGCGCTCCTCGGTGCGGGAGACGCTGTCGCGCACGAGCGCGGCGTCGATGTTGACCTCGCTCATGTCGTTCACGATCACCGCCACCCGCAGGCCTTCGCGGTTGGCGAGGATGTGGTTGAGCAGCGTGGTCTTGCCCGCGCCGAGGAAGCCCGACAGGACGGTGACGGGCACGCTCACCGGTCGAGCCGCTGGAAGTGCTTGATCAGGCGGCGCGGCACGAGCTTGCGCTCGCCGTCCACCGTGATCGGCACCAGGTCGGGCACCGCCGCCTTCCACTGCGCCCGGCGCGCGCGGGTGTTGCTGCGGGACTTCTTCCGCTTCGGCACGGCCATCAGCGCGCACCGCCCTTCTCGCGACGGCCGTAGCGGCGGTGGAACTTCTCGACCTGGCCCGCGGAGTCGACGATCCGCTGGTTGCCCGTCCAGAACGGGTGCGACCACGAGCTGATGTCCACGACCACGAGCGGGTAGGTGTTGCCGTCGCTCCACTCGATCGTCCGGTCGGACGTGACGGTGGAGCGGGTGAGGAACGCGTCGCCCGTGGCCGAGTCGCGGAACACCACGGGGTGGTAGTCGGGGTGGATGCCGGGTTTCACTGCGGGTCTTCCTTCCGGTTCGCGGCGTTGACGTGCCGCTCTTCGTCTTCTTCGTCGGTTTCGGTCGCCTCGCACGGGTCCTCGTGCCACTCGCCGAACGGGTCGGGGTAGCTGCGCCAGGCAGCTTCTCCCTCCGCCAGCTCGGCGTCGGTGAGCAGCGCGGCGTGCAGTGCCTCCTCGATTTCCCGGGGTGGCACCAGGTCCGTGACCACCACGAGCTCCTGCGCGCGGTCGCCGTGCACCGGGTGCCAGCGCAGCGACGCGAGCGTGCGGCGTTCCGCGGAGACGTCGGCCCAGTCGGGGCCGTCGGGCGAGGCGAGCCACGGGCCGGCGTGCCCGATCGCGAGGCCGCCGCCGGCCGACTCGAGCCAGAACGCGATGTCGGGCTGGCTCGCGACCCACGCGCGGCCGCGGGTGCGGATCACGCCGCCCAGCAGCGTGTCGATCGCCTCGTGGAGGCGCTCGGGGTGGAACGGCCGCTGCGAGGTGAACGTGAGGACCTCGATCCCGCAGTCGGCGTGCAGCGGCGGCTGGCCCCGCAGGAGCGCGCCGTGCAGGTCGACCACCTCGCCGCGCCGCGAGTCCGCGGGCACGGCGGCGAACAGCAGCCCGGCGTTCGCGCCCTTCAGGACGACGCGGGGGACCGAGGGTGCGACGCGGTCGAGCACGGCGGCGGTCTTCGCGGCGCACCACGCGTCGGGCACCTCGCCCGCCAGCACCAGCACGTCGGCGAACTCCACCTGCGCGAGCGCGACCTGCGCGACGCTCCGCTCGTCCTCGGGGGAGCCGAGCAGGCCGCGTTCCAGGAGCAGCTCGTCGCCGGACGCGTCGGCGAGCCAGGTGGCGCGGTCGACGGTGGTGAACACGGCCTCGATCTCGACGTCGTCGCTCACGGGCCGGTCGCCGACCAGCACGTTGGCGATCGCCCAGCTCACCGGCTCCGGCTCCATCGCCTCGTCGAGGCGCAGCACGATCCGGTCCACCTCCGGCCGCCGGGCGAGGCTGCGAAGCAGTGGCAGGAGGTCTTCGCGCAGCGTGCAGTTCACGCAGCCGTGGGCGAGCTCCAGCGCGGTGAGCTGGTCTCGGGGGCCGAGGCGGATCCGCCTGCGGACGATGCCGCTGCCGATCTGCCGCAGGTCGTGGTGGACCACGGCGACGCCGGGGCCGGCGCGGCGCAGCAGTTCGGCGAGCTCGTCGTTGCCTTCGGCGGCGAGCCCGCTGACGAGCACGAGCGGGACACGCGGGTGTGGGGTCACTGAAGCTCCAGTCGACGGGACGGGGTACGGTGGCCAGCGTAATTGAAAACGAATATCACTATCAACTCGGGAGGGTCCGTGTCAGCCGTGTGCCAGGTCACCGGCCGCAAGCCGGGCTACGGCAAGCAGGTCTCGCACTCGCACCGCCGCACCTCACGGCGCTGGGAGCCGAACCTGCAGACCCGCCGTTACTTCGTGCCGAGCCTCGGCCGGACGGTGCGGCTCAAGGTGTCGGCGAAGGGCATGAAGACGATCGACAAGCGCGGGATCGACGCGGTTGTCGCGGAGCTGGCCGCGAAGGGGGTGAAGCTCTAGATGGCGAAGAGCACCGACGTCCGGCCGATCATCAAGCTGCGGTCCACCGCGGGCACCGGCTACACGTACGTGACGAAGAAGAACCGGCGCAACGACCCCGACCGGATGGTCCTGCGCAAGTACGACCCCGTGGCGCGCAAGCACGTCGAGTTCAAGGAAGAGCGCTGATGGCGAAGAAGTCGAAGATCGCGAAGAACGAGCAGCGGAAGGTGATCGCCGCCCGCTACGTCGAG
This sequence comes from Amycolatopsis sp. NPDC001319, assembly GCF_042896185.1. Lineage (NCBI taxonomy): Bacteria > Bacillati > Actinomycetota > Actinomycetes > Pseudonocardiales > Pseudonocardiaceae > Amycolatopsis > Amycolatopsis sp. NPDC001319. The sequence goes on from NZ_JBIAWY010000002.1 coordinate 462,687, forward strand.
AAGCGGCGGGCGCTCAAGGCCGTGATCGCCTCGCCGCACTCGTCGGCGCGGGACAAGGCCGACGCCGTGGTGGCGCTGCAGCGGATGCCGCGCGACGCGAGCGCCACGCGCATCCGCAACCGCGACACCGCCGACGGCCGCCCGCGCGGCTACCTGCGCAAGTTCGGCCTCTCGCGCGTGCGCATGCGGCAGATGGCGCACAACGGCGAGCTGCCCGGCGTCTCGAAGTCGAGCTGGTGAGCCGGATGCCGAAGCACGAACGCGCGCCCCGCAAGCGGGCGAACCCGTTGCACACCCGGGGGATCACCGAAGTCGACTGGAAGGACGTCGACCTGCTGCGGATCTTCATCTCCGACCGCGGCAAGATCCGCGCCCGCCGCGTGACGGGGCTGACGCCGAAGCAGCAGAAGCAGGTGGCCTCGGCCATCAAGAACGCGCGGGAGATGGCGCTGCTGCCGTACCCCAACTCGGCGCGCGGCTGACGAACCGGCGTCCCGGGAGCCGGCGTGCCAGACTCGGCGCATGGCTTCCGGGACGCCGTCGGACGAGGAGCTCGACCTGTGGGCCCGCGTGTTCACCATGGCGCGCGAGGGCGACACGGAACGCCTCGTCGCGTACGTCGACGCCGGCATCCCCGCGAACCTCGCCAACGACCGCGGCGACACCCTGGTGATGCTCGCCTCGTACCACGGGCACGTCGACACGGTGGCCGCGCTGCTGGCGCGCGGCGCGGATCCGAACCGGGTCAACGACCGGGGCCAGAGCCCGCTCGCCGGCGCCGTGTTCAAGGACGAGCCCGACGTCGTGAAGGCGCTGGTGGCGGGTGGTGCCGATCCGCACGCGGGCACGCCGTCGGCGGTCGAGGCGGCGACGATGTTCGGCAACACCGGGCTGCTGGCCCTGCTGCAGCGCTGAGCGAGCGCGGCAGGCAGACTTTCCGGCTATGGACGACCCGCACTACCTCTCCGGACTCCAGCTCGCCGGCCGCCGCGTCGTGATGGTCGGGGGCGGCTCGGTCGCCCAGCGCCGCCTCCCGAGGCTCATCCGCGCGGGCGCGCGGGTGGAGCTGGTCTCGCCGCACACCACGCCGTCGGTGAGCGCCATGGCCGACGCGGGCGAGCTGGTCTGGCACGAGCGCCGCTACGCCGAGGGCGACCTCGCCGACGCCTGGTACGCGCTCGCCTGCACCGACGACCCCGAGGTCAACGCCGCCGTGTGCGCCGAGGCCGAACGCGAGCGCGTGTTCTGCGTGCGCGCCGACGAGGGGGAGTCCGGCAGCGCCGTGACCCCGGCTTCCGGCCGCCACGGCGGGCTGCTGGTCGGTGTCCTGTCCGGCGGTGAGCCGCTGCGTTCGGCCGCCGTGCGCGACAGCATCCTCGACGCCCTGCATGCCGGCACCGTCATCGACGGCCGCGCGCCACGGGACACCGACACCGAGCTGCCGGGCGTCGCCCTGGTCGGGGGCGGCCCGGGTGACCCGGACCTGATCACCGTCCGCGGGCGCCGGCTGCTCTCGCGCGCCGACGTGGTGGTCGTCGACCGCCTCGCCCCGCGTGAGCTGCTCGACGAGCTCGCGCCGGAGGTCGAGGTCGTCGACGCCGCGAAGATCCCGTACGGCCGCGCCGCGAGCCAAGACGTGATCAACAGCACGCTGATCGAGAAGGCCAAGGAGGGCAAGTTCGTCGTCCGGCTCAAGGGCGGCGACCCCTACCTGTTCGGCCGTGGGTTCGAGGAGGTCCTGGCCTGCGCCGAGGCGGGCGTGCCGGTCACCATGGTCCCGGGCATCACGAGCGCGTTCGCGGTCCCCGCCGTCGCCGACGTGCCGGTGACCCACCGCGGGGTCGCCCACGAGGTCGTGGTCGTCTCGGGTCACGTCGCCCCCGGCGACCCGCGCTCGCTGGTCGACTGGTCGCTGCTGGCCGGCCTGCGCGGCACGATCGTGCTGATGATGGGCGTCGAACGCCTGCCCCAGTTCGCCTCGGCGCTGCTCGACGGCGGCCGTCCCGCCGACACGCCGGTCGCCATCGTCGAGGACGGCACCATGCGGACGCAGCGCACGCTGCGCTCCACGCTGGGGCAGGTGGCCGGAGAAGCGGCCGCCGCGGGCGTGCGGCCGCCGGCGGTGATCGTCTTCGGCCCGGTGGCCGGACTGGCGAAGTGACGGGTCAGCTTTCGTAGCAGCGCTCGGCGAAGTCGGTGATCGCCGAGGTGAGGCGCTTCGGGTCGGAGCGCAGCTCGACCGGGCTGCGTGCCTGCACGAACTCGGCGCGCGGCATGTCCGCGGCCAGGGTGTCGGCGTCGCCGAAGGGGTGGATCGGGTCGCCTTCGTGGCCGATCACCAGCGCGGGCGTGGTGATGGCCCGGCGAACCGACTTCGGCGGCGCGATCCGGCCGAACAGCACGCCGTGCAGGAGCGCGGCCATCGGCGCGGGCTGCTGGGTCAGGGTGTCGGTGACGACGTCGACCCACTGGCTGCCGTGGGGCACGAGGTTGGCCGCCAGGGCGACGCCGCGCACGGTCACGGGCAGGAAGCGCGCGGCGAACAGCAGCGGGGCGAACGTGAGCAGCCCGGCGACGATCGCGTTGTCCAGCACCGGCATTTCCACGACCAGCCCGCGGGCGCGGGCCGGCTGTGCCACCGCCACCTCGAGCGCGACGTTCGCGCCGAGCGACGTCCCGCCCAGCACGGCGTCGTCCAGGCCGAGGTGGTCGAGCAGCGCCACGGCCTGCTCGCCGAACGCCGGCATCGAGTAGCGCCACGACTCGGTCGGCCGGTCGGATTCGCCGTGGCCCAGCAGGTCGAGGGTGATCACGCGGAAGCCCGAGCGCGCGAGCCGGCGGGCCAGGGGCGCGTGCATGCGGCGGGTGAACATGATGCCGTGCATCAGCACCACGACGCGCTCGCCCGAGCCGTACTCGGTGTAGGCGAGGCGCTGGCCGTCGCAGGTGAACGAGCCGGACAGCTCGATCGGGCGCGAGCGGCGCGCCGGCGGGGGATCCGCCGGCAGGTCGTCGACGGCAAGAACGGGGGCCGGGCTCATGCGCCACCTTCCTCTCGTGGTCGAGGGCCGCTTCGATCTCTCGTGTCCATCCCAGGAAAGCATCCCGCGACCGAATTGGCACAGCGTCAACCGGATGGTTCAAGATGACAGGCATGACCGCACCTGCCGACTCCCTGCCCGATCTCGTCTCGCTGAAGGTCGACCTCGACGGCCCCGTCGCCGAAGTCACCCTGCTCGGCCCGGCGAAGGGCAACGCCATGGGCCCCGACTTCTGGCGTGAGCTGCCGCTGGTCTTCGCCGCCCTCGACGCCGACCCGCGCGTGCGCGCGATCGTGCTCACCGGCAGCGGCGCGCACTTCTCCTACGGCCTCGACCTGCCCGCGATGATGGGCGGCTGGGCCCCGATGCTCGCCGGCGACGCGCTGGCCGGCCCGCGCACCGACTTCCACCGCGAAGTCCGCCGCCTGCAGGAGTCCGTGAGCTCGATCGCCGAGTGCCGCAAGCCCGTGATCGCCGCCGTGTCCGGCTGGTGCATCGGCGGCGGCGTGGACGTGATCAGCGCGGCCGACGTGCGCCTCGCCAGCGCCGACGCGAAATTCAGCGTGCGCGAGGTGAAGGTCGCGATCGTCGCCGACCTCGGCAGCCTGCAGCGGCTCGCCACGATCGTCGGCGAGGGCCACGTGCGGGAGCTCGCCCTGACCGGCAGGGACGTCGACGCCGCCCGCGCCGAGAAGATCGGCCTGGTCAACGACGTCTACCCCGACCAGGAGACCCTGCTGGCCGAAGCGCGCAAGCTCGCCGCCGACATCGCCGCGAACCCGCCGCTGGTCGTGCAGGGGACCAAGCAGGTGCTCGCCGCCAACACCGAGCGCCAGGTCGCCGAGGGCCTGCGCTACGTCGCGGCCTGGAACTCCGCGTTCCTCCCGAGCAAGGACCTCGCCGAGGCCGTGCAGGCGTTCATGGAGCGCCGCGCGCCCGAGTTCAAGGGCGAGTAGAACAGGCACGTACGCGAGCACGAGGGAGCACGACGTGAGCAATGGCGCTTCGGGGAACCAGCGGGCCGGCGAGGCCCACCAGGTCTTTCGGGAGGCGCGGGACTACCTCCAGTCCCACCGCGAGGACTACGACACCGCCGTCCGGGAGTTCGCGTGGCCGCGGCCCGCGGAGTTCAACTGGGCGCTCGACTGGTTCGACGTGGTGGCCCGCGACCCCGCGAACGCGCAGCGGTACGCGCTGTGGATCGTCGAGGAGGACGGCACCGAGAACCGCTGGACCTACCCGGAGATGTCCGCCCGCTCCGACCAGGTCGCCACGTGGCTGCGCCGCCTCGGAGTCTCGCGCGGCGACCGGCTGATCCTCATGCTGGGCAACCAGGGCGAGCTGTGGGAGACGATCCTCGCCGCGATCAAGCTCGGCGCCGTGCTCATCCCGGCCTCGACGCTGCTCGGGCCGGCCGACCTCGCCGACCGCGTCGAGCGCGGCAAGGCCAAGCACGTGGTCGTGCGTTCGGCCGACGCCCCGAAGTTCGCCGACGTGGCGGGCGGCTACACGCGCATCGCCGTCGGCGAGCCGGTGGAAGGCTGGCACGCCTACGCCACCGCATACGCCGAGCCGGCCGGTTTCACCCCGGACGGCGTGACGGCCGCGGCCGACCCGCTGCTGCTGTACTTCACCTCGGGCACCACGGCGAAGCCGAAGCTCGTGCAGCACACGCACGTGTCCTACCCGGTCGGGCATCTGTCCACAATGTACTGGATCGGCCTCGAGCCGGGCGACGTGCACCTGAACATCTCCTCGCCCGGCTGGGCGAAACACGCGTGGAGCAACGTGTTCGCGCCGTGGAACGCCGAGGCGACGGTGTTCCTGTACAACTACTCGCGTTTCGACGCCACGGCGCTCATGGCGCAGATGGACCGCTGCGGGGTCACGAGCTTCTGCGCGCCGCCCACCGTGTGGCGCATGCTCATCCAGGCCGACCTGACAGCGTTGAAAACCCCGCCGCAGAAGGTGGTCGGCGCGGGCGAGCCGCTCAACCCCGAGGTGATCGAACAGGTCGAGAAGGCCTGGGGCGTCACCATCCGCGACGGGTTCGGCCAGACCGAGAGCAGCGTGCAGATCGCCAACACCCCCGGCCAGGCCGTGGTTCCCGGCTCGATGGGCCGGCCGCTGCCGGGCTTCGTGGTGGCGCTGGTCGACCCGGTCACGGGCGAGCGCGCCGGTGAGGGCGAGATCTGCCTCGACCTCGCGCACCGGTCCGTCGGCCTGATGGTCGGCTACGCGGACGACGACGAGCGCACGTCGGAAGCGTTCCGCGACGGCTACTACCACACGGGTGACGTCGGTTCGATCGACGAACGCGGCTACATCACCTACGTCGGGCGCACCGACGACGTGTTCAAGGCGTCGGACTACCGGATCTCACCGTTCGAGCTGGAGAGCGTGCTGCTGGAGCACGAAGCGGTGGCGGAGGCCGCCGTGGTGCCCGCCCCGGATCCGATCCGGCTCGCGGTGCCCAAGGCCTACGTCGTGCTGGCCGCGGGCCACGAGCCCACCGCGGACACCGCCCGCGCGATCCTGGCGTACGCGCGGGAGCACCTCGCGCCGTACAAGCGGATCCGGCGCCTGGAGTTCGCCGAGCTGCCGAAGACGATCTCCGGCAAGATCCGCCGCGTCGAGCTGCGCGGGCGCGAGCACGAGAACACCCGGCCCGAGGGCGAGTACCGCGAGGACGACTTCCCGGACCTCAAGGCCTGAGGTCGCGCGGCCGTCGTCCCGTCCGCCTCACTCCGACGGGACGACGGCCGCGAACACCGTCTGCTCGCCTTTGCTGCACGTGGTGCCGCCCTGCGCCGCCGGCGGGCCGGAGGTGCACAGCCAGCCGGACACGGTGTCGTTCACGGCGTCGTTGGACCCGGTGCCCTGCCGGCCGGCGATCTTCGCGTGGAAGTCGCGCACGAGCGCCATGGCCTCGGCGCACGGCACCCCGCCGGCCCGGCTGTCGAACACGTACAAGGTCAGCCCGCTCGCGGCCGTGACGGTGCCGCAGGACCCCGGAACGGCGGGCGTGCTGCTCGGGGCCTTCGCACGCGTGCTCGACGGCGCCTGCGTCGTTTCAGGCGGCGGGGGAGGGACCGAGTGCGCCGACGAGGTCGTCGGCGGCGCCGTGGTCGCGGACGGTGGTGGCGGTACCGCCGCCCGGGGCTCGGGTTCGCCCGAACAGGCGGCGAGCGCCGGCAGCACGAGCCAGGCCGCGAGCAGCGGCCGCCACGCGGGCTTCGACGGGGGCACCGGGGTCCTTTCGCCAGGGGTCCTTCCGGGCATTCTGGCCCGCCTCCGGCGCCGTGACCCGCACCGACACCCGGCGCGGCGGGCGGAGGTTACCGGAACCGGGGCTTCCGCCTCGGCGGGCTCCCCCGGCGGGGAGTCTATTGTGGACGGTTAAGCTGGTGTTAACGCACTGATACAGCGCGAATTCCTTCCTCACCGATCGGACGAATCTTCGCGGCGGTCGTTAACGTCCGCCGCCTTCGGACCGAAATACGTGAGGAGCGCCCAGGGCGTTCCCGTCCCCGATCACCCGCCGACCCCGAGAGACAAGAGCACCGCACAGCATGACCACCGAAACGGCCACCGAGCCCGGCACCCCGTCCGCGTCCGACCTCACCGACCCGACCGCGCGGCCCGCCACGCCGCCCACGGCGCCCTGCAGCGTCGTGTGGTGCTGCGGCCGCCCGTACGTCCTCGAAGGCCGAGCCGGCCGCGCCCGCTGGGTCGGCAACGACGACCGCGGCCGCCCCGAGCGCCTCAGCAACGCCGAGCTGCAGCGCCGCGGCTGGAGCCACCGCCGCGCCGGCTGAGCGCCGCCGCTTTTCCCCTCACAGCCCCGCGGTCGGGTCGCGCGCCACGAACCCGCGACCCGACCGCGTGACCACCGGCGTCGGTGCCGGTCCGCACCTCTAGGCTGAGCCGGTGACCACGGTCCCCGAGCCCAAGACGGAGCCTTCCCTGCTGCGGCAGGCGTTCAACGTCCCCAATCTCCTGTCGCTGCTGCGGCTCGCGGGCGTGCCCGTGTTCCTCTGGCTGCTGCTCGGCCCGAAGGAGGACGGCTGGGCGCTCGCGCTGCTCGTCTTCTCGGCGCTGACCGACTGGCTCGACGGCAAGCTCGCCCGCTGGCTCGACCAGATGTCGCGGCTGGGCCAGCTGCTCGACCCCGCGGCCGACCGGCTCTACATCCTCGCGACGCTGGTCGCGTTCCTCATCCGCGACATCATCCCGTGGTGGGTCGTCGTGCCGCTCGTGCTGCGCGAGGCCGTGCTGGCGATCTGCGTGCTCGTGTTGCGCCGCGGCGGGTTCGCGCCGCCCGAGGTGACCTACATCGGCAAGGGCGCGACGTTCGTGCTCATGTACGCCTTCCCGTTCCTGCTGCTCACGCAGGGCGGCTCGACCGTTGCCGTGGTGGCCCGGCCGATCGCCTACGCCTTCATGGTCTGGGGCGGGGTGCTCTACGTCTGGTCCGGCGCGCTCTACGTCGTGCAGGCGGTGCGCGCGCTTCGCAGCCGGTGATGGAAGACTGCCCGCGACGAAGTCGGTTCGAGGAAGGGGAGGGGCGTTGACCACTCCAGAAGAGCTGCGTTACACCGAGGAACACGAGTGGGTGGCCACGCGTGAGGGTGCGCTGGTCCGCGTGGGCATCACGGAGTACGCCCAGGACCAGCTCGGCGACGTGGTGTTCGTCGACCTGCCCGAGGTCGGCAAGCACGTCGACGCGGGCGACGTCTTCGGCGAAGTGGAGTCCACCAAGAGCGTCTCGGAGCTGTTCGCACCGGTCGACGGCGAGATCGTCTCGGTGAACGCCGCGGTCTCCGATTCGCCCGAGTTGATCAACTCCGACCCGTACGGCGAGGGCTGGCTCGTGGAGATCCGCCTCGACGACCCCGCGGGGCTCGACGCCCTGCTCGAAGCCGAGGCGTACCAGGCGCTCATCACCGGCTGAGGCGGGTTCGGCCTGGCCCGGGGGTTCCGCCCGCCGAAGGGGGAGCCCCGGGGTCCCGAACCGATCAGGCACGGTACGTTGGCAGCTACACGTTCTTGGTCATAGGCAACATTGTGTGTAGAGGAGAGCTCAGGTGAGCACGAACGACGGGCCCGGCGTTCCCCCGGAGCAGTCTCCGGAGCGGACCTCTGTCTTCCGGGCCGACTTCCTGGCCGATGTCGAAGGCCAGGAGTCCGCACCGGCTGCCGAGGCACCGGTCCAGGGCGTCGACGCCCTGCCCCCGGGTTCCGCCCTCCTGGTCGTGAAGCGGGGCCCCAACGCGGGCTCGCGCTTCCTGCTGGACCGCGACACCACGAGCGCGGGCCGGCACCCCGACAGCGACATCTTCCTCGACGACGTCACCGTTTCCCGCCGGCACGCCGAGTTCCGGCGTGAGGGCGGGGAGTTCGTGGTGATCGACGTCGGCAGCCTGAACGGCACCTACGTCAACCGCGAGCCGGTCGACCAGGCCGTGCTGGCCGGCGGCGACGAGGTGCAGATCGGGAAGTTCCGCCTGGTCTTCCTGACGGGCCCGGGGCACGGGGGCCAGGGGGCACAGTGACGGCGGCCGGGCAGCCCGGTCGTTCGGAGGCCCGGCGCGACGGGTTGAGCATCGGGGCGGTCCTGGCGCAGCTGCGCGGCGACTTCCCCGATGTCACCATCTCCAAGATCCGGTTCCTCGAGGCGGAAGGCCTGGTCCGGCCGGGCCGCACGCCCTCGGGGTACCGGCAGTTCGCCCCGGCGGACGTGGAGCGGCTTCGCTTCGTGCTGTCCGCGCAGCGGGACCACTACCTCCCGCTCAAGGTCATCAAGGAACAGCTGGACGCGGCGGACTCCGGAGCGGAGCCCGCCGCGCCCGCGCCGCGGCTGCCGCGGAAGCTGGTGTCGCTCGACCCGGCCGACACCGGCGGGCTGCCCGACGCCGACGACTTCGAGACCGGTCCCGAGATCCGGCTGACGCAGGAGGAGCTGCTGGCGCGAGCCGGCATCACCGCCGCGACGCTCACCGAGCTGCAGCAGTACGGGCTCGTGCGGCCGGGTGCGGCGGGGTTCTTCGGTCCCGACGCGGTGCTGATCGCGCGCACGGTGAAGGCGATGACCGAATTCGGTATCGAGCCGAGACATCTGCGTGCCTTCCGCGCAGCGGCCGACCGCGAAGTCGGCCTGCTGGAGCAGATCGTGACCCCCGTGTATCGCCACCGTGACGCGGATGCGAAAGCGAGGGCCGACGAGGTGGTCCGGGAGCTGGCCGCGCTGTCCGTCACGCTCCACACGCTCCTCGTGAAAGCGGGGATCCGGGGAGTCACCGGTGGTTGAACCGGACGTAACGGGCCGAACACCGGTGTGCGTCACATGTCAATGACTGAATGTTCGGCACCGTATGCCGTACCGTGAGAGTCGGTTTGCGGTGCAGCGAACCGAGAATGTCCGCCACTAGCGAGCACAGCGCCCGGATGACGGGTAGCGTCGAACCCAACGGCGCGAGTACGTCGCAAGCGCTGCAGCCCGTGTGCACGAGAGGGAGGCGAAACCCGATGAGCGAGATGCGCGTCGTCGGTGTGCGGGTGGAGCTGCCCGCCAATCAGCCGATCTTGTTGCTGCGGGAAACCGAGGGCGAGCGCTACCTGCCGATCTGGATCGGCTCGGTCGAGGCCACCGCCATCGCCTTGGAGCAGCAGGGAGTACGACCCGCCCGGCCCCTGACCCACGACCTCCTCAAAGAGGTCATCGGGGCGCTCGGCCGCGAGCTGGAGCAGGTCGTGATCACGGACCTGAAGGAAGGCACCTTCTTCGCCGAGCTCGTCTTCGACGGCGACATCCGGGTGTCCGCGCGTCCCAGCGACTCGGTCGCCCTGGCGCTGCGGATCGGGGTCCCCATCCACGCCGTGGACGCGGTGCTGGAGGAGGCGGGCCTGATCATCCCGGACGAGCAGGAGGACGAGGTCGAGAAGTTCCGCGAGTTCCTCGACTCCGTGTCCCCCGAAGACTTCCGCGGCGCCGACACCTGAGCCGCCGGCGGCGGGAACGCGGCCGCACACCACGTTCCCGCCTTGTTTCCGGATTTCACTGCTTCGCAGCGGTCGCCCTCTCGAAGAGGTCGGCGATTTCCCGCCCGTAGCGGTCGAGGTCGGTCGACGGGTCGGCGGCGTAGGCCGCTGCCACCCCGTCGATGGCCTGCGCGATCGACATCGCCATCACCTCCGGCGCGAACGCGCCGAACACCCCCTCGTCCTGACCCTGCTTGAGCTGGCGCTGCACACCGCCCACCCGCATCTGGTCCACGAGCACCGAGGTCATCGACCAGCCGTCCGCGTCGTCTGCGTTGGCCGAGAGCTCCGCGAGCACCCGGACGCACTCCGGGTAGTCGCGCAGGAACGCCACCGACGTCTCGATGTGGGCCCGCAGGTTGCCCGGCCGGTCGCCGGGGTCGAGGGCCTTGCTGCGGTCCTGCAGGAACATCGCCTTCGTCTCCGACACCGTGCTCAGCACGGCCTGCATGAGCCCGGCCTTGTTCGCGAAGTGGTAGGAGATCATGCGGGTGCTGCTCAGCCCCGCGCGTTCCTTGATCTTGGCGAACGTGGTGCGCGCGTACCCGTGCTCGGCGATCGTCGCGATGGTCGCCGCGATGATCTGCGCCCGGGTCGTCGCCTCCGTGACGCTCAGCCCGAGCTCTGCTTGCGTGTCGAAGTTTACTCGCATGAGTAATAAGTTACTCGGCTGAGTAAAACGTGTCAAACCCGTACGGCGAACGGACCAAAGGCTCAAGACGAGCTTGAGGTGCGCCGCGCGTCGCGTTGACCGGCCCGCGGCGCGGCCTTACCGTCGAAGGCGGTAAATCGCCACGATGTGATTCTCCGACCGGAGCACGATCGTGGCGGTTCTCCCCGGCCGGTCCCGCTCCTGGGCTCGACCGGTGTCGTTCGCCGGCCGCCAGGTCGGGCGAAGGGAGGCTTGCGTGGTCGAGGCTGGTAGTCCGGAGAGGCCGCCCGTTCGTGCCGCCGATGGCGAGCAGGGTGAGCTGTTCCCCGACGCCTCCCTTCCGGACGAGCTCGTCGGCTACCGCGGCCCCGCCGCGTGCCAGATCGCGGGGATCACGTACCGCCAGCTCGACTACTGGGCCCGGACGAAGCTGGTCGCGCCGAGCATTCGCACCGCGCACGGTTCGGGCTCGCAGCGGCTGTACTCGTTCAAGGACATCCTCGTCCTGAAGGTCGTGAAGCGGCTGCTGGACACCGGGGTCTCGCTGCAGAACATCCGGGTCGCGGTGGAGCACCTGCGCGTGCGCGGCGTGCGCGACCTCGCGAAGGTCACCCTGTTCTCCGACGGCACCACGGTGTACGAGTGCACCTCGCCGGAGGAGATCGTGGATCTGCTCCAGGGCGGACAGGGTGTGTTCGGCATCGCCGTCAGCGGCGCGATGCAGGAGATCAGCGGCACGATCCACGAGTTCCCCGCCGAACGTGCCGACGGCGGCGTGATCGAATCGGTCGTCCCGGACGAACTCACCCAGCGCCGCAACTCCCGCCGCACCGGGTGATCACCGCCCGCGAGGGCGAGGTATCCTGACTGCGCGGTCGACGAACCCGCGCGGGAGAGACCGAGCCGGCATCCACGAGCTCGGCGCCGAAGGAGCAAGTCCTCCCCGGAACCTCTCAGGCACCCTGGACCGCGCGGACGAGACGCCTCTGGAAAGTGGGCCCGCTGGACACCACCAGCCGGTTCCGCCGACGGTGCAAACCCGCGTATCCACGCGGGTGAAACTCTCAGGCGCCCCACGGGGTACGGACAGAGTGGGGAGGACCTCGGACCCGGTGCTCACCGGGCCGGGGCCGGGTGGTTCAGACCTCCGGATCACGATCTTTTCCGGCGGGCCGCGCAGCGGTCCCGGTCTCGTGCGGCCGCCGGTTTTCCCGCCGTGGATGCGCCTTTCCGGTGATCCGCGCCGACTCGGCCGTCCACTGTGGAGCCACGGCGGACCCGTCCGCTCACGGGTCCGCCGTGGCTCCGGCCCCACGACCTCAGCCCGGGATCTTGTCCAGGAACCCGTGCACCTTGGCGATCCGGCCGTCGGCCAGCTCGACGACGTCGAACCCGATGGCGAGCGGCTCGTCGGCGCCCGGCGCGGTGAGGTACCACTGGAACCGCGCCAGGTCGTGGTGGGCGTCGGGCGCCTTGGGCAGGCTGAACGTCAGCCCGGCGAACTGCGCCTGTGCGCCGCCGATGAACCCGTCGATGCCGTCGTGGCCGGTCACCGAGCCCAGGGGATCGGTCATGGACGCGTCGGGGGTGAAAACCTCGGCGACGAGGGCGCGGCGGCGCTCGGCGTCGGTCTCGTTCCAGATCGCGATGTACTGCTCGACAGTGCTCGTCACGTCGGACACGGGAAAGCTCCCTTTGCTTGGCGGACAACGGGTTCGCCGTCCTGGTGCCGCCAAGACTGCTGCGCCGGGCGCGGTTCGTCGATTACGCCGGAGGTAATCACCGCACCCGACGCATGCCGCCTCCGGCGATTACCCGCGAGGTAATGGCCTGAGCGCGAGCGGACCCGTAGCGTCGGGGGCGTGACGACTTCGGTGAAGGCCCCCGCACGGCGCGCGGTCGGCGAACTCCTGCGGGAGTGGCGCGACCGGCGCCGCATCAGCCAGCTCGACCTGGCGATCGCCGCGGACATCTCCACGCGGCACCTGAGCTTCGTCGAGACCGGCCGCTCCAAGCCGAGCCGCGAGATGGTGCTGCGCCTCGGTGAGCACCTCGAAGTGCCGCTGCGCGAACGCAACCGGCTGCTGCTGGCCGCCGGCTACGCCCCCGCGTACGGCGAGACCGAGCTGGGGGCGCCGGAGCTGACGGCCGTGCGCGACGCCGTCCGCCAGCTGCTGACCGGCCACGAGCCGTACCCCGCGGCCGTCGTCGATCGCGGCTGGAACCTCGTCGACGCCAACACGAGCCTCGGTGTGCTCGTCGAGGGTGTGGCACCGGAGCTGCTGACACCGCCCGTGAACGTCCTGCGCGCGACCCTGCACCCCGACGGCATGGCTCCGAACGTGCTGAACCTGGGGGAGTGGCGGGCCCACCTGCTGGGCCGCCTGCGCCGCCAGGTCGAGCAGACGGCCGACGCCGGGCTCGCCGAGCTGCTGGCCGAGCTGCGGGAGTACCCGTGCGACCAGCTGGTGCCCGAGGTCGAGGTGCCCGGACCGGGCGACATCTTCGTCCCGCTGCGCTACCTCCACCGGGGCACGGAGCTCACGTTCTTCAGCACGGTCGCGACGTTCGGCACGCCGCTCGACGTCACGCTCGCCGAGCTGGTCATCGAGTCCTTCTACCCGGCGAACCCGGAGACGGCCGCGTACCTGCGGGCCCGGGCGAGCACCTGAGCAGGACCGCTGGATCGTGCGGCGGGGTGCCGAGCCCCCGGGCCGGGGGAGTGGAAGGATCGGAGCGGTCACCCCAGGACACCGCAGTGAGGATCCGCCTTCATGGCCAACCCGCCCCTGCTCACCCTGAACAACTCCGTCACCATCCCGCAGCTCGGCTTCGGCGTGTACCAGGTCCGCGCCGCGCAGGCCGGGAAGGTGATCGGCGCCGCGATCGAAGCCGGCTACCGCAGCATCGACACCGCCGCGATGTACGGCAACGAGGCCGAGGTCGGTGAAGCCATCCGCGCTTCGGGCGTGCCGCGGGACGAGTTCTTCGTGACCACGAAGCTGTGGAACGACCAGCACGGGTACGACAACGCGTTGCGCGCCTTCGACCACAGCGCCGCCGCTCTCGGCCTGGAGCGGATCGACCTGTTCCTCATCCACTGGCCGCAGCCGCGCCGCGACCGGTACGTGGAGACCTGGCGGGCGCTGGAGCAGCTCTACCGCGACGGGCGGGTGCGCGCGATCGGCGTGTCGAACTTCGGCATCACCCACCTGAGCCGGCTGCTCGACGAGACCGACGTGGTCCCGGCCGTGAACCAGGTCGAGCTGCACCCCTGGCTGCAGCAGCTGCCGCTGCGTACGTTCCACGCCGAGCACGGCATCGCCACGGAGGCCTGGAGCCCGCTCGCGCGCGGCCGGCTGCTGGGCGAGCGCGTGATCACGGCGCTCGCGGCCAAGTACGGCAAGACGCCCGCCCAGCTCGTGCTGCGCTGGCACCTGCAGATGGGCACGATCGCCATCCCGAAGTCGGCGACGCCGGCGCGGATCCGGGAGAACTTCGCCGTGTTCGACTTCGAGCTCGCCGACGACGACCTCGCCGCGCTGGCGGAGCTCGACAACGGCACCCGCACGGGCGCCGACCCCGACACCTTCGGCTGAGCCGCGCCGCCCGGCGCACGAAAACGGCCGGCCCCGGAAGTTCCCGGGACCGGCCGTTCCGGCGTTACGCCAAGCCGCGGGTCAGGACGCCCGGATGCCGGCGGCCGCGAAGTCGGCCAGCTGGGCGGGCTCCTTGAGGAACGCGCGGAAGCTCTGCGTGGCGCGCTGCTGGTTCTCGTCGGTGGCCGTGCCGCCGACGGACGCCGCCGCGAGGCCCACGAACGGGTAGTCGGCGGGCGGGCCCGAGCCGATCGGCATTGCCGGCGAGCCGATGAGCTCGGGCTTGGCGTTCGTCAGCTGCGTGACCCAGTACGACGACTCGGGGATCCAGCCGTCGGGCAGGCCGCCGATGGTCGAGAGGTCGGTCTTGCCGGTCAGCGCGTCGAGCACCACCGAGGACGGCTTGGTCGTGACGTTGACCTGGAAGCAGGCGCCGTGCACCGGGGTCAGATCGGCGTCCCAGCGGCTCGCGGCGGCCTCGACCGGCTTCGCGACCTGCGGGGTCACGACGAGCCTGACGGTGGTCCGGTTCCCGCCGCAGCTGGCAGCCTGGGCTTCGGCGCGGTTGTTGAGCACGCTGTCGGCCCAGTTCCAGCCGAAGACGCCGAGCGCGACCAGGACGACGAGCCCGGCACAGGCGATGGGCCACTTGGCGATCCGGCGGCGCGGCGCCTTCGCGGCGACGATGCGGTGTGAGCCCGTCGTCTCGCTGCGGCCCTGCTGGCGCTTCGGCGGATCGAGAGGGTGCGGCACCGGCTCTTCGGCCAGTGTGTGTCGCCCCATCGTTGTCCTTTCGAGATGTGCGCACACGCGCTGCTATGCAATCAAACCGTTATCACTCTAACAGGTTAGCGACCCTGGGTGAATATTATGACTCAGAGTTGCACGGTCTGTACACAATTCACCGGATGCCGCCGAGCAGGTGACGGCAGCGCGCGAATCGGCAGAGCGCGAGCCGGCCGAGCCCGTGGCGGGAACGGGTCCGGCCCGCGACGAGGTGTAGAAAATACCCCGCCGCGGGCCGGACTTGATCAGCGGCTCACCGAACGCGCCTCACAGGAGGCACAACAGGGAACACGCCTTGGCCGAAGACCACGCCGAGTGCGACGGCGGGGTCCCGGCCGGGGCGTTGGCCGGGGTGTAGCTCACCTTGGCCTGGTTGGTGATCGGGAACAGGTTGAGCAGGGCGTGGGTGGCGCAGTACACCTGCTTCGACTGGCCGGGTTCCAGCGAGAACGCGTCCGCCGCCTGGCACGACGGCTCGACGCTGTCCACCACGTGCGTGCCGCTGATCCCCACCGGGCCGTGGTCGGTCACCGTGATCCGCCAGTACGCCGTGGCGTCGAGCAGGCCGAGGACGCCGACCGGCGCCTGTTTCGCCCAGGGTCCCGAGCCGCCCGGCCCGCACTTCGCCGCGCTCGCCGAGGTGCAGATCTCCTTCTCGACGCTCACCACGGGGGTGCAGGCCGCACCCGGTGCGACCGGGAGCGCCACCGTGTTGGAGGTGAACGTCCCGGCCGGGTCGGTGCCGGTCGCGGTGTCGGACACGCCGCTCACGCTGCAGTCGGTCGAGATCGCCGCGCGGAAGCACACCTGTGGCGCGTCACCGGTGAAGTCGACGACGAGCTGCGGCTGGTTGCCGCCGGTGAAGTCGGCGGAGCTCTTCAGCACGAGCGTGGTGGTCACCGTGAGCGAGGTGTGGGCGGTGGCCGACACCCCGCTCAGGTCGACCGAGCCGTCGGGGGCGAAGCCCGGGTTGGCCACGACCGCGCCGTCCTGGTCCAGGACGGTGACCCGCGAGGCGGTGAGGTCGACGTTCGCCGGCGTGATGCCGGTCAGCCGCGCCACGCCGTAGCCCTGCACGTGGCCGCTGCCGCCGTCGCAGTAGAACTCGCCCGGCTCGAGCGTCACCTGGGCACCGGAGCGCAGGCACGGAGACGCGCCGGTGGCCGGGTCCATCGAGAACAGCACGCCGGCGTCGCCGAGGCCGATCAGGCAGCCGGTGGGGGCGTCGAAGCTGTAGCCGTAGTCCCGGGTCGCGCCCACCGTCGGGTGCGTGACGGGTACGGGCAGCCCGGCACACGCCGTCGCGGTGGTCCAGTCGTGGCAGAACGTCGCGCCCGCGTACGGGCCGCCCCACACCGGGAGGTAGCTGCGCTGGTGACCGGCGGGGTCGATGACCACCTCGGGGTTGAACGCCAGCACGTTGGCCGGCAGGTTCGCCATCGTGGCCGGGGTGGCCAGTGGTGCGCCGGCGACGGTGAAGCACGTGGTGACGTCGGTGGTCCCGTTCGTCGTCGAGCAGACACCGGCCGTGGTGCCGTCGGTGCCGAACGCGGTGTAGGCGTTGTAGGTGTAGTTGCCGGCGGGTCCGGTCGGGCGGGGGCTCGCCCAGCCCGCGCACGCCGCGTTGGTGGCCGGGTCGAAGCAGCCCAGTTCCGGCTGCCCGAGGCCCGGGTAGGACGAGGACGCGAAGACCTTGCCGGCCACGACGTCCAAGGCTCCGTACATGAGATCCCCGGAACCGGGGCGGTCACCGCTCGGGCGCACGATCGGCGCGTACGGCTGGCCGGCGCACGCGGCGTGCGTGGAGAGCGACCAGCAGACGACGGCGCCGGTGGTGGCCACGCCGTAGAGGTTGCCGCCGGTTTCGACCAGCCCGGCGAGGCTGTTCACGGCCGACGGCGCCCCGCCGGTGGCCAGGAGCGGCCAGTACCCGCAGTTCGCCGCCGCGGCCAGGTCGAGGCAGCCCACGCCGATCGACGCGGCGGTCACGGCGGGGTAGTAGACCGTGGAGCTCTTGGCGGGGTCGCGCACGTACTGCGGGGTGAGCGTGGAGGCGATGTCCCCGGTGGCGCCGGTGCCGAGCGGTCCCGGTGTGGTGTTCAGCGGCTTGGGCCAGGTCCCGCCCGGGCAGCGCCCGCCGGTGCCGAGGTCGCTGCACACCAGCTTCGGCACGGTCGCGCCGAGGTGGTGGAAGACGTTCCAGGCCTGCAGGGCGCCGCTCGGGGTGCGCTGCAGGATCGGGGTGAACCCGTCGCCTCCGGTCGCGGTGGCGACCGCCTGCACGGGTGGGGTGAGCACCCCGGACATCGAGGTGGCGTCGGGGCCCGAGCGCGGGTCGACCGCCCGCACCGCGACGGTGCCCGAGGCGGGTTCGGTGGTGGTGAAGGTGCTGCCGTCGGTCGACCACGACGGGGTCCAGCCGGGTGGCACGTGCAGCGATCCGGCTTGGTAAGTCTGTCCGGCGCCGACGGGGTCGGTGATGGTGGCGGGCCCGGCGGTGGTGGCGCGGTCGTCGTAGGCGACGACCCAGGTCGGGGTGTCGCCGTGGCCGGCCGGGGACGACACTCCGTGGACGGATTTCGTCAAGGTCGACCCGGTGGTCGCCGGCGCCGGATCGGCCGACGCCGAGGAGGGGAACGCGGCGGCCACCAGGAACAGCGGCAGCACGGACAGCCCGAGGCGGCGCACCTGCGCGCGTCTTCGCATGAATGGTCCTCGATCCGTTCGGGAAGGATTTCCAGGAAAGGTTTTCCTGGCCGAAGGAAAATCGTAGATCGTCGGGGTGTGCCGATGAACCGGCCTCACTCGTGCGCCCGGAAAAGCGACGCGAACAGCTCAGCCGGCGCCGGAAGTTCTTCTCTGGTCAGCATTTCCGGGTGTCCGGTTCACCTGAACGTGGGGCCGACGCCGCCTTTCGGTGCCGTGGCGGCGTATTTATCCGATGGCCAAAAAGGCGATTGCTCCACGCCGGACCAAGCCTTTCCGCCGAATGCGAAAGCGGGGTGCGCGGGCTTCGAATTCGGCGGATCGGCGATTCGGGGTGTTCCGCTTCCGCGGTACGGCATTTCTGCCGTTCGCCCACCGGCGGCTCCGCCGAATGCCCGCCGTATCCTGACCGGGTGCCGCCCGCTCAATCGCCGACCGGCCTCGTCGCGCTCGACGAGGCGGTGTGGCGTGCCCGGGCCGCGGCGCACGAGGCGCGCGTCGACGAGCTCGTGGGCGAGCACCTGGCCCGCCGCCGAGACGGCGTGAAGCACCCGGTGCACGACTTCCTGTTCACGTACTACTCGTTCCGCCCGACCCAGCTGCGCCGGTGGTCGCCGGGCTACGGCGTCGCACTGGCCGGCGGGCCGGAGCCCGTCGCGGCCGCGGACGTGGTGGCCCGCCGCGAGCGCATCGACGGCATCCACGCGCTGCTGGCGGCCACCGCGGCCCGGCCGGCGAACTTCGGCTGCTTCGGCCTGCACGAGTGGGCGATGGTCTACGGGCTCACCGAGGACCGGGTCCGGCACGCGACGTACCCGCTGCGCCTCGGGGCCACCGGGACCGACCGGGTGGTGCGGGCGCACCGGATCGCGTGCTCGCACTTCGACGCGTTCCGCTTCTTCACCGCCGCGGCCCGCCCGCTCAACACGCTGAGCCCGGCCGCGCACGACCGGCCCGCCTTCGAACAGGCGGCGTGCCTGCACGCCGGCATGGACCTCTACAAGCACGCGTTCCGGCTCGCGCCGCTCATCCCGTCCGAGCTGGTGGCCGACTGCTTCGAGCTGGCTCGCGACATCCGGGTGCTCGACATGCGGGCCTCGCCCTACGACCTCGCCGACCTGGGCTACGAGCCCGTGCGGATCGAGACGGCCGAGGGCAAGCAGGAGTACGCCGCCGCCCAGCGCGCGTTCGCCGAGCGTGGCGCCCCGCTGCGGCGCCGGTTGATCGAGCAGTGCGAGCGGCTGCTCGCCGTCACGGCCTGACCCGGCCCCGCGGCCCGGTCAGGCCGTCACGTGCGTGCCGTCGCGCACGGTGCCCACGTACTCCTCGACGAGGTCCTCCAGCGCCACGACGCCCACCGCCTTGCCCGCGGCGTCGAGCGCCCGTGCGAGGTGGCTGCCTTCCTTGCGCATGGCCGAGAGCGCCACGTCGAGCCGCGCGTCGGCGCGCAGCTCGGTGAGCGGCCGGGTCTTCGAGTCCGGCACGCTCGTGTCGGCGCTCTGGCCGACGAGGTCGAGCACGTCCTTCACGTGGATGTAGCCGGTGAGCATGCCGTCGTCGGTGCAGACCGGGAACCGCGAGAACCCGGTCGAGGACACCGCGCGCTCCACGTCGCCGAGCGTCGGTCCACAAGGGAGGGTGGTCAGCTGCTCCGTGGGCACGAGCACGTCGGACACCGTCTTCGCGACCGACGACAACGTCTGCGAAAGCCGTTGGTGCTCCGACTGTTCGAGCAGTCCCTCGCGCCGCGACTCGCTGAGCAGCTCGGCCAGCTCGTCGGAGGTGTAGGCCGTCTCGAGCTCGTCCTTCGGCTCCACCTTCACCAGGCGCAGGAACGAGTTCGCGACCAGGTTGAGGAACCAGATCACGGGGCTCGCGAGCTTCACCCACGCCACGTGGGCGGGCACCAGCCACAGCGCGAGCCGTTCGGGCTCGGCGATGGCGAGGTTCTTCGGCACCATCTCGCCGATCAGCACGTGCAGCATCGTGATGAACGCCAGCGCGATCGCGAACGAGATCGGGTGCAGCAGCTGCTGGGGCAGGCCGAACAGGTCGAAGAACCCGGACAGCCGGTGTGCCACGGCGGGTTCGCCCAGCCGGCCGAGCAGCAGCGAGCAGATGGTGATGCCCAGCTGCGCGCCCGCGAGCATCCGCGAGACGTGCCGGCTGGCGTTGATCACGATCTTCGCGCGGGTCTTTCCCTGGTCCAGCAACGCTTCCAGGCGGTCGCGACGCGAGGAGATCAGGGTGAACTCGGCGCCGACGAAAAACGCGTTGGCGAGCAGCAGCACCACGACCAGCGCGATGTTCAGCCAGTCGTTCACGCGACCACCTCGCGTTCGGTGACCGGCCGCGGCGTGGCGTTCTTCTTCCGCGCGGCGGCCGGGTCCTGGTCGGTGTTCGGGGCCGGGCCGGGTTCCACGGGCCGCACCTCGACCTCGGCGATGCGGTGGCGGTCCATGCTCGTGACGGTGAGCCGCCAGCCGTCGACGACGGCGGCGTCACCCTCGGCGGGGATGCGGCCGAGGCGTTCGAGGATCAGGCCGGCGATCGTCTCGTAGTCGCCGTCGGGCATGCGGAAGCCGGTGACCTCGCTGACCTCGTCGGAGCGGAGCTGGCCCGACACGAGCCAGCTGTCGGAGCCGACCTGCTGCGACGCCGGGGCTTCGCGGTGGTCGTGCTCGTCGCGGACGTCGCCGATGATCTCCTCGACCACGTCCTCCAGCGTCACCAGCCCCGCCGTGCCGCCGTACTCGTCGACGACGATGGCGAGCTGGTAGCGGGAGTCGCGCAGGCGGTTGAGCAGGTCGTCGCCCGAGAGCGACTCGGGCACGGTCGGCACGGGACGCATGACCGAGCCGATGCGGACGGTCGCGCGCTCCTCGCCGGGCACGGCGAAGGCCTGCTTCACGTGCACCGCGCCCTGCACGTCGTCCAGGTCCTCGCGGTAGACGGGAAATCGCGAGAAGCCGGTGCGACGCGAGATGTCGATGAGGTCGTTGATCGTGTCGTCCACGGTCAGGGACTCGACCTGCACGCGCGGGGTCATGAGCTCGTCGGCGGTGCGCTCGCCGAAGCGCAGCGAGCGGTCCAGCAGCTCCGCCGTGGACGTGTCGAGCTTCCCGCTCTCGGCGCTGGAACGCACGATCGAGCCGAGCTCCTGCGGCGAGCGCGCGGACCGGAGCTCTTCCTGCGGCTCGACGCCGAACTTGCGCACCACGAAGTTGGCGCTGTTGTTCATGAGCGTGATGAGCCAGCGGAACAGCGCGGAGAACCGCGAGTGGTAGCCGGTCACCGCGCGGGCCGTGCGCAGCGGGCGCGCGATCGCGATGTTCTTCGGCACCATCTCGCCGAGGATCATCGACAGGAAGGTGGCCAGCACCAGTGCGACGGCGATCGACGCGCCGGCCGCGACGGCCTCGGACAGGCCGACCGCGTCGAAGACCGGCCGCACGAGCTCGCCGATCAGCGGCTCGGCGAGGTAACCGGTGATCAGCGTGGTGAGGGTGATTGCGACCTGCGCACCCGAGAGCTGGAAGCTCAGCGTGCGGTGCGCCTTCTGCACCGACAGCGAGCGGCGGTCGCCCACCTGGCGCACGTCGGCGTCGACGGTGCTGCGCTCGAGGGCGGTCAGCGAGAACTCGGCGGCGACGGCGAGGCCGGTGCCGATCGTGAGGAGGATGAAGACCAGCACACCGGCCACGGAGAGCAGGACGTGGGTCATGCCGCACCGTCCGGGACGGGGGAGGGGCCACGGGAGGGGGCGGTGGCGGTGGACGCTAGCGGGCAGCCGGGTTTTCGACCCGGCCCGGTACTGTCACCGGGCGATTGCGCGGCGCGCACGTGTGGAGTCACTCCTAGTAAGGGAATCGGCTTGTACTGCGACGATGCCGACAATCTTAACGTGTTCCGGACGCCGGACGGGTGACAGCCGGGTGAAGCGGCGCGGCTCAGCGCGGCTGCCGGCCCAGGAGCGCGACGAGCCGCGTCGCGTCGTTCGCGGAGCGCCCGACCGCGACCGGCGGTTCGAACAGCCCGATGCCCTGCCAGTCGTCGACCCACGGGCGCACGACCTCCAGCAGGCGGGCCGCCAGGTCCGACGGGATCGGGTTCGGCTTGCCGAGCGCCACCGCGAGGTCCCACGCGTGCACCGCGAAGTCGATGGACATCTGCCAGCCGTACTCCTCGGCCGGGATCAGTCCGAAGGAGACGTGGACGGCGCGCTGCGGCACGCCGGGCACCAGCCACGCTTCGCGCGCCGTGGCGGCCGACGTCTCCCAGGCGGCGACGGGGTCGTCGCCGAGCCGGTCGCCGTCGAAGCGGTCGCCGACGTCGTCGAGGGTGGCCCCGTCGAGCAGCGGCGGGACCCACAGCTGCTCGACGACGAGGTGGTTCACGAGGTCGCGCACGGACCAGTCGGCGCAGGGCGTGTCGCGAGCCCAGTCACCGGGTCCGATGTCGTGCACGGCCCGGTCGAAGAGGGCGAGGGACCGTCCGTGTGCGTCGAGGATCTCCACGGCCACATTCAACACGAAAGTGCCGGCCGCGCAGTGTGAGCGACTAGCGGGTGGTCCCGGGCCGGTGCCGCCGGACGGTCTCCTCGACCAGGTCGAGCACGGGACCGAGGTCGTCGCCGGGCAGGCCCATGGCGAGGTGGGAGACCAGGCCTTCGAGCACCAGCTCGAGAAACGCCGTGAGCACGTCCACGTCCACGTCGTCGCGCAGGTTGCCGGCCTCGCGCTGGCGCATGAGCCGTTCGCGCGTGGCGGTGGTCAGCTGTTCGGAGCGCTCGGCCCAGCGGCCGCGGAACTCCGGGTCGGTGCGCAGCCGCCGCGACACCTCGAGCCGCGTGCCGAGCCAGTCGGCGGGGTGCTCGCTGTCGCCGGAGAGCAGCTCGCGCATGACCTGCACCAGGCCCTGTTCGGCCACGACGTCGGCCATCCGCACTGCGTCGTCCTCGGCGAGTGCGAGGAACAGCGACTCCTTGTCGCGGAAGTGGTGGAAGATGGCTCCGCGGGACAGGCCCGTCGCCTCCTCGAGGCGGCGGACTGTGGCACCCTCGTAGCCGTAGCGGGCGAAGCACACGCGAGAACCGTCGAGGATCTGGCGCCGGCGTGCGTCGAGGTGATCCTGGCTGACCCGTGGCATCCTGGAATCCTGACATCTGGGACGGGGTTCTCGCAATCCGTACGTACGTACTGTGACGTGGAGTCGCCGGAACCGGCCCGCTTCTTTCTTCGTCTCACCTCGGCCACGTTCTGCTGACACGGACGTGGCCGGTGGCTACGCTGTGCGCCATCACGGTGAGTGAGACTGGGGAGAGGAACGGGCCTTGATCATCGGCGAAGCGGGCCGTGCGGCCCAAACCGTCTTCGGCGACGTCTCGAGCCGCGGTCCGGTCTACGGCGGCGGGGGCGGTGGCGGTTCCTTCGAGATGGAGCCCGCCGAGCTGGACACCGTGATCGGGCTGTGGGAAGACCAGCTCACGAAGATCACGGCCGACGGCCGCAAGATCACGGAAATCGTCACGGCGCTGAAAGCTCCCGGCAAGGACCCCGCCAGCAGTGGTTACGCCACCACCGGTGGCGACTCGTTGCGCGCGCTGCAGGAGCAGAACGATTCGATGCGCCAGTACGTGCAGGGCTACCTTGAGAAGCTGAAAGCGGCGAAGGACAAGACCGTGGCGACCGACCGGGCGAACGCCGAGCTCGGCCAGGCACGATGAGGGCAACCGGCACGAGGGCGGCGTGCGCCGCGCTCGTGGTCGCCGCGGTGGCGGCCGGGTGTTCGGCACCCACCGCGGGTACGGCGGAGCCGGCCCCGGGCAGCGCCTCGGGTACTGCCCCCGACGCCCGTGCACCGAAGGTGGCGGATCCGCTCGATCCGGCCGCGTACCTGGCCAAACCGTGCGCGCTCGTGCCGGAGAGCGTGCTGGCCGGGCTGCGTTATCCGGCGCCGGGCGAAGCGACCGTGACCGGGCCGTTCGCCGAGGCGGGGCCCGGTTGTGGCTGGCAGATCGGTGCGGAAGGGCTCAGCGTCCAGATCATCATCGGCACGGGGAACCGTGACCAGGGGATGGGCGGCCTCGCCGGCGTCTACCGCGCCAAGGACGCGGGGCAACTCGGCTTCGTGGACCCCGCTCCCTCGGTGGCCGGTCACCCCGCGGTGTTCAGCGATCTCAGCGACCGCAGGGCGCGCGGCAACTGCACCCTGTGGGTGGGCCTCGCGGACGACCTCGCGTTCGCCACCGCGGCCCAGGGTTATCAGGGCGAGCAGGATTCGTGCCAGGTCGCGGAAACCGTGGCGGGCGCCGTCGTCGGCACACTCAAGGGGGCTTAGGTGGACGGCAAGCAGATCTACGAGAACTTCAGAACCGGCAACACCTCGGGGCTGCGGACCGCGGCCACGCAGGTGCAGGAGCTGTCGTCGGCGTACCTGGAGCGGGCGCAGAGCATCAAGGACCTCCAGGACCGCATGGCGAAGTCCTGGACGGGCAACGGCGCCGACGCCGCCAACGCGGGCGCGGGTCCGTTGGAGAAGGCGTTCGCGGACACCGCCGACCCGCTCGACATGACCAACGCGTCGGTGGAGATGCAGGCGAGCAGCTTCGAGGACTCGAGCCACGCCGTGGTCGAGGTGCCGCCGAAGCCGGACAAGCCGAGTCCGTGGACGACGGGGCTGAAGGCGGCGATCCCGATCGCGGGGCCGTTCATGGCGGCCCACGACCAGAACTCGTACCAGGACAAGCTGAACAAGTACAACGCCGCCAACGACACCAACGTGCGCGTGATGGACCAGTACAACGGCGTCACCACGAGCACGAAGTCGGTGCTGCCGACGCAGTACGGCACGCTGCAGTCCGACGGCGCGGCGATCCGGCTGTCCACCCCGCCGCCGCCGGGGCGCGTGAGCATCCCGGGGTCGCTCGGCAGCACGACGCCCGGCGGGACGACGGGCACCGGGACGGGCGGGCGCACCTCGGCCACCGGGTTCCACGGCACCGGCGATCAGGTGATCACGGGCGGCCACACCGGCACCGGTCACACCGGCGGCCCGGGTGGCACCGGGGGAACCGGCGATCCGGGCGGTACCGGTGGTACACACCACCCGACGGACACGACCACGACGCAGAGCAGTACCGGCGGCACGAACACGGTGGTCCCGCCGGGCACCTCGACTCTGCCGGACCCGACCGCCACCCGGGGCGGCACGGCGTTCCTGCCGAACGATCCCGGCCAGAGCCCGACGTCCGGCCCGACCGGCTTCATCGGCGGCGATTCCGGCGGCACCCCGGGCCGGGGTGCGTCCGGCGGCCGGTTCGGCGGCGGGACCGGCAGCGAAGGCGGTGCGGCGGAAGGCCGGGCACTGCGGGGCGGTGCCGGCACGCGGTCGGGCGTCGGTGGCCTGAACGCCGTCGCGGCCGAAGAAGCGGCCGCCGCTCGTGGTGCTTCGGCGAGCCGCGGAACGGCGATGGGACCCGCGGGTGCCGCCGGCCGCCGCGGGGAAGAGGAGGAGGACGCCGAGCACCGCCGGCCCGACTTCCTCGTCGAGCCCGATCCCGACGCCCTCTTCGGCACCGACCAGCGGACGATCCCGCCGGTCATCGGCGAGTGACGGCCGTGGCCGGACGGGTCGACGTGCCGCTGGAGGCACTCGCGGCGCTCGCCGAACGCGAGCAGGTCGGCTCGTTGCACGTGACGCTGCGCCCCGAACCGGTGTGGCTGTCGGACCTCGAACGCGAGGAGGCCGCCAAACGGGTCGACGACGCGCTCGCCGTGGCGGGCCTCGTCGACCGGCGCGGGCGCGCCACCGTCGACTTCCTCGACTGGCTGCCGCTGCTGTCGCGGCCGGCGGAGGAGTACTACGGCTGGGTCGCCACGGGCGGGCGCACCTACGGTGTGCTCGTCGCCGCGAGCGGGCTGCAGGCAGTGCTCGCCGTGTCCGACGGCGAGCACGTGGGCGTGCAGGAGATCGACCGGCAGCGGCTGGTCGAGACCCTTGTCGAGCAGCTGCCGGCCGTCGGTGCCGGTGGCGGCGTCCCTCGGTCGGTCCGCGTCTCCGACCTCGCCGACGCCGCGCGCCGCGGCGAGGACGCCTACCCGCTGGAGCCCGAGCTGGCCGACGTCGTCGGCCTCGTGCAGCGCCCGGTCCACGGCAGCGGCGAGCTTTACGCGGCCCGCCGCGACGAGGTCGGCCGCCGCCTGTGCGTGGCGGAACCCCTGCACTACGCCGACACCGACTGGGGCCGCTACCTCAGCCACACCGCCGGCACCGGCGCGGACGCCGTGATCCGCCTCGGCCCCGCCACTCCCGCGGAGTTGTGTAGCGCGCTGCGGGAGCTGGCCGCGGATCTGCTCTGACTCGCCGGAACGCTTCGTCGAGGAAAGGAGGTGCCGTGCCTGGACTGCACCCCGAGATCAGCCCGTACCGCACCGGCATGCTGGACGTCGGTGTGATCCGCCTCGGCCCCGCCACCCCCGCTCAGCTGTGTCGCGCGCTGCGGGAGCCGGCCGCGAATCTGCTCTGACTCGCCGGAACGCTTCGTCGAGGAAAGGAGGTGCCGTGCCTGGACTGCACCCCGAGATCAGCCCGTACCGCACCGGCATGCTGGACGTCGGCGACGGCCATTCCGTGTACTGGGAGGAGTGCGGCAACCCCGCCGGGAAGCCCGCCCTCGTCGTGCACGGCGGTCCCGGCAGTGGCTGCCTGCCGGCGCACCGGCGGTACTTCGACCCGGCTCGCTACCGCGTGGTGCTGTTCGACCAGCGCGGCTGCGGGCGCAGCACGCCGCACGCGGGCGAGCCCGTCGCCGACCTGTCGGCCAACACCACCCCGCACCTGCTCGCGGACATGGAACTGCTGCGGACCACGCTCGGCATCGACGCCTGGCTGCTGTTCGGCGGGTCCTGGGGTTCGGCGCTCTCGCTGCTCTACGCCGAGCGGCACCCGGAGCGCGTCAGCGAGCTCGTGCTCCTCGGCCTGGCCACCGACCGGCAGGCCGAGCTGGACCTGCTCACGCGCGGGCTCGGCGCGGTGTTCCCGGCGGCGTACGCGAAGTTCCGCGACGGCGTGCCGGCGGCCGAGCGCGACGGTGACCTCGCCCGGGCCTACCACCGGTTGCTGATGGATCCCGACCCCGCCGTCCACGAAGCCGCCGCCCGCCGCTGGTGTGAGTGGGAGGACGCGATGCTCTCGATCGAACCGGCGGCGTCGCGGTTCACCGATCCCGCGTACCGGCTGGCGTTCGCGCGGCTCGTCACGCACTACTTCGCCAACGGCTGCTTCAGCGAGGACGGCGCGATCCTGCGCGACGCCCACCGGCTCGCCGGGATCCCGGCGACACTGGTCCAGGGCGCGCTCGACCTCGGCAACCTGGTCGGCACGCCGTGGCTGCTGGAACGGGCGCTGCCGGGTGCGCAGCTGCTGCTCGTCGGCGACTCCGGGCACACGACGGCCACCGGCTCGATCGGCGAGGTCCTCGTCGGCGTGCTCGACCGGGCCTGAGCCTCCGGAAACCGTGTGACACGGCGAAGTCCCGCGCGGTGCCCCGCCCCGTCTCGGGACACCGCGCGACCCCCGGCCCTGCGGGCTTCCGGCCGGTTACGGGATGAGCAGGGCAGGCGCACCCTCGTTCGCCTGCGCCTCCGCCGCCCGGGCGGCGCGAGTGGTCTCGGCCAGCTGCAGGCCGGTCACCCGCGGCGGCACGCGGTCGAGGTTCCACTCCGCGAGCAGCAGCGCCACCTTCGCCTGCATTTCCGTGCGCAGCCGCAGGAACGAGTCCGCCGGGTCGGCGCCCACCTCGCCGAGCAGCAGCCACCACGCCCACGCGGCGGCACCCGCGTTCGCGACGAAGTCCGGGATCACCGCGACCCCCCGAGCGGACAGCGACGCCTCGGCCTCGGGTGTCGTCGCCGCGTTCGCGGCCTCTACCACGACCTTGGCCTTCACGAGGTTCTCGTTGTCCACGCGCAGCGCGTAGGAGATCGCGGCCGGCACGAGGATGTCGGCGTCGGTCGCCACGACCGCCTCGCGCGGCAGCGTGCGGACGCCCTCGGGCAGCCGGGAGCGGTCCACCTCGCCGAAGCGGTCGCGCAGGTCGAGCAGCGCCGGCACGTCGAGGCCCTCGGGGTCGTAGAGCGTGCCCGCCGCGTCGGCCACGGCGACGACCTTCACGCCGGCTTCGTGCAGGTACCACGCGGCGCCGCCGCCCATGGTGCCGATGCCCTGGATCGCGACGGTCGTCTCCGCCGCGTCCC
Organism: Amycolatopsis sp. NPDC001319; assembly: GCF_042896185.1. NCBI lineage: Bacteria > Bacillati > Actinomycetota > Actinomycetes > Pseudonocardiales > Pseudonocardiaceae > Amycolatopsis > Amycolatopsis sp. NPDC001319. The sequence continues at coordinate 490,768 of NZ_JBIAWY010000002.1, forward strand.
AACCCCACGCCGAGGCGGCGCCCAGGCAGGCCTGCGCCACGCCGTAGCCGCCGATCACGTCGCCCAGCAGCAGCCCGCCGGGCACCGGCGCGTTGAGCCCGGCCTGCACCCGCCGCAGCGTGCGCTCGGGATCGGCCGAACGGTGGATCGCGGCGTGGTACGACTGCTCCAGCCCGAGCTTCTCGAAGACGGAGTCGATGAGGTGCTGCGGCACGCCCAGGTCCTCGGCGGTCACCCAGCTGGCGTCGAGCCACGGCCGCAGGAACTCGCAGAACCGCGTGAGCACGCCGAAGGCCTGGGGGTCCTTGGGGTCGAAGTCGATGCCGCCCTTGGCACCGCCGACGGGGAGGTTGAACGTGGCCGTCTTGTTCGCCATCCCGCGGGCGAGGTCCTCGACCTCGCCCATGGTGCAGCCCGCCCGCATCCGCGTGCCGCCCGTGGCGACGCCGGACACCAGGCTGTGCACGACCAGGTAACCGTGCGCGCCGGTGACGGGGTCGGTCCACGTCAGCCTCATCAACGGTTCGGCGTTCTGCGGAAGCATCGGGCCACTCACCTCCAAGAGTCAGGAGCGGCCCTCGTCGGCCGCCGCTTTCGAGGGTGCGGTCGAGACCGCCTTCGCGTCCAGTTAACGAAGCTGCACGAAGTTGTTTAGGGTTCCTGTATGGAGCTTTCGTTGCACCGCCTGCGGATGCTCCGGGAGCTGCGGCGCCGGGGGACGGTGACAGCTGCCGCGGTGTCGCTGCACTACACGGCTTCGGCCGTGTCGCAGCAGCTGGCGCAGCTCGAACGGGACGTGGGCGCGAAGTTGTTCGAACGGCTCGGCCGGCGCGTGCAGCTGACCGAGCTCGGCGTGCTGCTGACCGAGCACGCCGAGGAGATCCTGGGCTCGGTCGAGCGAGCCACGCTCGCCCTCGAGGAGGCGCAGGGCTCGATGTCCGCGCGCCTGACCGCGGGGGTGTGGGCGTCGGTGGCCTCCGGGCTGCTGCCTTCGGCGCTGACCGCGCTGGCCGCCGAGTACCCGGGGATCCAGCTGAAGACGCGTGAGCTGGCCCCCGAGGACACCGCGGAGGCGGTGCGCGACGGCACGCTCGACCTGTCGTTCGTCATCGACTACTCCGACGCGCCGACGCGGTGGGACAACGGGCTGGAGCGCGCGGTGGTGGCCATCGAACGGCTGCACGCGGCCGTGCCCGCCGGTGCGTTCCCCGCCGGTTCGGTGTCGCTCGACGAGCTGGCCGAGCACCCGTGGATCCTCGCGAGCCCGAAGTCGCACTTCGGCCGGGCGATGCGGATGGCGTGCCACCGCCACGGGTTCTCGCCGAAGATCAACCACGAGGTCGAAGAGCAGTCCACGGCCATGGCCATGGTGGGCGCCGGCCTCGGGGTCACGCTCGTGTCGGACCTCGGGCTGCGGCTGTTGCGGCCGCCCGGCATCGACGTGGTCACGTTGACGACGCCGCTGCTGCGCACGGTGTCGATCGCCTACCGGCGCACGGAGATCCGGCGCCCGGCTTTGCACCTCGTGATCGGAGCCGTGCAGTCCGCCGCCGCGGAGCTCGGTTTGGGCACCGAACCTGCCCTGCCGTGATCATCCGGACGGAGCAACGTGCGGGAACTTCAGGACAAACACCCAGGTCAGGAGACCTTACGAGAGTGTTGTGAATCTCGCGCGCGCTCGCGTGCACCTGATTTTGTCAGACCCTCCGTGTAGCGTCCGAAGACGAGAGGTCCCACCCCGCGGACCTCCTTGACTCGGACGGCGAACGATGACTGCGGTGCACGATTTTCCGGAGAAGTCCGGAAGTGCGTCGAACCTCACCGCGCGGGTGCTTTCGGACCGCGCGGCCGGGGAGGCGTACGTCGCCTCGGTGTGTTTCAAGCACGGCCCACCGAGACTGCTGGGCGTGGAACTCGAGTTCACGGTGCACCACGCCGAGGACCCGGCCCGCCCCCTCGACCCCGATGTCCTGGCCACGGCGCTCGGCCCGCACACCCCGCGGACACTGCGCCCCGACAGTCCGGCCACCCCGCTTCCGGCAGGCTCTCCCGTGAGCCTCGAGCCCGGGTGCCAGGTGGAGATCTCCGCTCTTCCTCAGGCCTCGCTGCCCGATCTGCACGCAGCCGTCTCGGCCGACCTCTCCCACCTCGTCAGCCTGCTGGCCCGGCACGGACTCGTGCTCGGCGAGTCGGGCATCGACGCCCACCGCCCGCCCCGGCGCGCCCTGCGCACTCCTCGCTACGCCGCGATGGAGCGCCGGTTCGAGCCGATCGGTGAAGGCGGGATCACCATGATGTGCAGCACCGCCGGGCTGCAGATCTGCGTGGACACAGGAGAAGCCGACCAGGTCGCCGCGCGCTGGGAGGCGGCCCACGTGATGGGGCCGCCGCTGCTCGCCGCGTTCGCCAACTCCCGGGTGCACGCCGGCCGCGACACCGGCCTCGAGTCCGCGCGCTGGCTCGCGGTGCTCGAGACCGAACCGGTCCGGACCCGTTCGGCCGAGCCCGGTCCAGACCCTGCCGCCGACTGGGGGCGGCGGATGATGGACACGCCGTTGATGGTGCTGCCCCGCGGCGAGCGGCCGTGGGACGCGCCGGACGGGCTCACGTTCGCCGACTGGATCGACGGCCGCGGTGCGGCCGGGGTGCTGCGCCGTCCGACGGCGGAGGACCTCGACTACCACCTCACCACGATGTTCACCCCGGTGCGGCCCCACGGGTACCTGGAGATCCGGTACCTCGACGCCCAGCCACCCGGCGAGTGGCTGGCGCCGGTCGCCGTCGTCTCGGCCCTGCTCGCCCGTCCGTCCACAGTGGACGAGGTGCGCCGCTTGTGCGCGCCCGTGGCGGGCCGCTGGGTCGAGGCCGCGACGCGGGGCCTGGGCGACGAGGCCATCGCCGCCGTCGCGCGCAAGCTCGTGGAGCTCGGCATCGCCGAGCTGCCGACCACGGGCCTGCCGGCCGGAACCATCACTGAGATCACCGAGAGCGTGCGCACACGCGTGAACGGATCGAGGAGTCAGGAGCGATGAGCGTTACCCCGGAGCACAACCCGCTGCTGGAGCTGAGCCCGCAGAACCTGCGGGCCCACGCGGCCGAGGCCCTCACCCGGGCGCGGGCGCGCAGCGTCGTCCTCACCGACGCCGTCGACGACGAGGATCTGGTCCGCCAGCACTCGAAGCTGATGTCGCCGCTGGTCTGGGACCTCGCGCACATCGGCAGCCAGGAAGAGCTGTGGCTGGTCCGCGACGTGGGCGGGCGCGAGCCGCTGCGCCCGGACATCGACGACCTCTACGACGCGTTCCAGCACGCGCGCGCCGACCGGCCGGCCCTGCCGCTGCTCGGCCCGGCCGAGGCCCGCGCGTACGTGCGCGAGGTCCGAGAGAAGGCGTTCGACGTGCTGGAGACCGCGCCGCTGGAGGGCAGCCGGCTCACCGAGAGCGCGTTCGCGTTCGGCATGATCACCCAGCACGAGCAGCAGCACGACGAGACGATGCTGGCCACCCACCAGCTGCGCAAGGGCGAGCCGGTGCTGCACGCGCCGGAGCCGCCGGCCGCGCGGGCGGGCCGGCTGCCCGCCGAGGTCTTCGTGCCGGCCGGCCGCTTCACCATGGGGACCACGGCCGAGCCGTGGGCGCTGGACAACGAGCGCCCGGCGCACGAGATCGACGTGCCGGCGTACTTCCTCGACACCGGCGCGGTCACGTGTGGGGCCTACGTCGAGTTCCTCGAGTCCGGGGGCTACGACGAGCGGCGGTTCTGGAGCGAGCCCGGCTGGGCCTACCGGCAGGACCACGACATCACGGCGCCGCGGTTCTGGCACCGCGAGCCGGGTGGCTGGTGGCGCACGCGGTTCAGCGTCCACGAGCCGGTGCCGGTGAACGAGCCCGTGGTGCACGTGTCGTACTACGAGGCCGAGGCGTACGCCGCGTGGGCGGGCAAGCGGCTGCCCACCGAGGCGGAGTGGGAGAAGGCCGCGCGCCACGACCCGGAGACGGGCCGGTCGCGGCGTTTTCCCTGGGGCGACGAGGAACCGACGGCCGAGCACGCCAACCTCGGCCAGCGCCACCTGCGCGCGGCCGAGGCCGGCGCGTATCCGGCCGGGGCGTCGCCGCTCGGTGTGCACCAGCTGATCGGTGACGTGTGGGAGTGGACCAGCACCGACTTCCACGGCTACCCGGGCTTCGCGTCCTTCCCGTACCGCGAGTACTCCGAGGTGTTCTTCGGCCCGGAGTACAAGGTGCTGCGCGGGGGTTCGTTCGGCACCGACTCGGCGGCGATCCGCGGCACGTTCCGCAACTGGGACTACCCGATCCGGCGGCAGATCTTCTCCGGCTTCCGCTGCGCCCGTGACCCCCGGCCCGGCGAGGTGAGCTGAGCGGCATGTGCCGGCACCTCGCGTACCTCGGCGCGCCCGTCTCGCCCGTCGAGCTCGTGTTCGCGGCGCCCCACGCGCTGCTCGTGCAGTCCTACGCGCCGCAGGACATGCGCGGCGGCGGCTCGGTCAACGCCGACGGCTTCGGCCTCGGCTGGTACCCCGAGCCCGGTGGTGCGCCGCAGCGCTACCGGCGTGCGTCTCCACTGTGGACGGACCAGACGCTGCCCGCGCTGGCCGCCGCGGTCTCGACCACGGCGTTCGTCGCCGCGGTCCGCAACGGCACCACCGGGATGCCGGTGACCGAGGCGGCTGCGGCGCCGTTCACCGACGGGCGGTGGCTGTTCAGCCACAACGGCGTGGTCCGCGGCTGGCCTGGTTCGATGGCCGGGCTGGCGAAGTCGCTCGACGTGACCGAACTGCTCACGCTCGAGGCGCCCACCGACGCGGCGCTGCTGTGGGCGCTGCTGCGCGCCCGGCTCCGCGACGGAGCCGACCCGCTGGCCGCGGTCACCGACCTGATCGCCGAGGTCGAGGCCGCGGCTCCGGGTTCGCGGCTGAACTTCCTGCTGACCGACGGCACCACGCTGATCGGCACCACGTGGACGCATGCGCTGTCGGTGCGGTCCGTGGCCGGCGGTGTGGTGCTGGCGTCGGAGCCGTGTGACCCGGACCCGGCCTGGACCCCCGTTCCCGACCACCACGCCGTGCGCGTCACCGAGGCCGGCGTCGAACTGCTTCCCCTGACCCTGGATCGGAGCACCACCTCATGACGGATGTGGATCTCGAAAGCCATCGCCGCGACGTCGCGGGCGAGCTTCGCGCGGACGTGCGAGCGGGCCTGACGGCGGAGCAGAAGTGGTTGCCGCCCAAATGGTTCTACGACGCCGAGGGCAGCGAGCTGTTCGAGAAGATCACCGAGCTGCCCGAGTATTACCCGACCCGCAGCGAGCGTGAGGTGCTCGCCGCGCGGGCTGGTGACGTTGCGCGGCTCACCGACGCGCACACGCTCGTCGAGCTCGGGTCCGGGTCGAGCGAGAAGACGCGGCTGCTGCTCGACGCGCTGACCGAGCACGGCACGCTCGAGTCGTTCGTGCCCCTCGACGTGTCGGAGTCGGCGCTGGCCGAGGCCGCCGAGGCGATCGCGGCGGACTACCCGAAGCTGGAGGTGCGCGGTGTCGTCGGCGACTTCACCCAGCACCTGAACCTGCTGCCGGGCACCTCGCCGCGCGTGGTGGCGTTCCTCGGCGGGACGATCGGCAACTTCCTGCCCGCCGAACGCGCCACGTTCCTGCGGTCGGTGCGCGACGTGCTCGACGAGGGCGAGTGGTTGCTGCTGGGCACGGACCTGGTGAAGGACCGCGAGACGCTGGAGCGCGCCTACGACGACGCGGCCGGGGTCACCGCCGCCTTCAACAGCAACGTGCTGCGGGTGATCAATTCTCAGCTGGGGGCGAACTTCGACCTCGACACCTTCGAGCACGTCTCGTACTGGAACGCCGAGGACGAGTGGATCGAGATGTGGCTGCGGGCCCGGCGCGAGGTCACCGTCGACATCCCGGGCGCCGACCTGCAGGTGCGCTTCGCGGCGGGCGAGCACATCCGCACGGAGATCTCCGCGAAGTTCCGCCGTACCGGCGTCGAGGCGGAGCTGGCCGCCGCCGGGTTCGCCGTCGAGCGCTGGTGGACGGACTCCCAGGAGCGGTTCGGGGTGAGTTTGGCAAGATCTGTGCGTGCGTAACCCCCTCGAGCCCTTCGCTCGCAAGCTCGGTACCCGGCCCTTCGTGATGACGCTCTCGCGCGGCATCATCTGGACCGACCAGAAGCTGCACCGCTTCTTCGGCGGGCGGGTGAGCCTCGTCGGCATCGCGGGCCTGCCGTCCCTGCGGCTGACCACGACCGGGCGCAAGAGCGGGCTGCCCCGCAGCACGAACCTGCTGTACTTCCCGCACGGCGACGACTTCGTGCTCACCGGGTCGAACTGGGGCCGGCCGAACAACCCGGCCTGGACCTACAACCTGCGCGCGGATCCCAAAGCGACAGTCGGGATCCGCGCGCGGGTCGTGGAAGTCAAGGCCCGCGAGCTCGAAGGCGCCGAGTACGACCGGATGTGGTCCGAGCTGCTCGCGTTCTGGCCGGGCTACGAGATGGAACGCGTCGCGGCCGGGCGGCCGCTGCCGGTGTTCGTGCTGTCGCGGCGCTAGCGAAGGCGGTGCTCACCAAGACGGAGTAGGTGGTGTCGCGCCCTGCCGACGGAATCGTCGGTGACGAGGGCGTGCTGGGAAGCCGCGCAGGTTTGACGCACGAACGGCGAAGGCCGCCCCGGGGGAGTCCCGGAGCGGCCTTCGCGTGTGTTCCGACCAGACTGGTCAGGCAGTGCTAGATCAGGCGTTGGTCATCTTGCGCAGCACGTACTGCAGGATGCCGCCGTTGCGGTAGTAGTCGGCCTCGCCCGGGGTGTCGATGCGGACGTCGGCTTCGAACTCCACCTTGGTGCCGTCTTCCTTGGTGGCGGTGACGTGCACCGTGCGCGGGGTCTCCCCGTCGTTCAGCTTGGTGATGCCGGAGATGTCGAAGGTCTCCGTGCCGTCCAGCTTCAGCGACGCGGCCGACTCGCCGGCCGGGAACTGCAGCGGGATGACGCCCATGCCGATGAGGTTCGAGCGGTGGATGCGCTCGAACGACTCCGTGATCACCGCGCGCACGCCCAGCAGCGAGGTGCCCTTGGCCGCCCAGTCACGCGACGAGCCCGAGCCGTACTCCTTGCCGCCCAGCACGACCAGCGGGGTGCCCTGCGCCGCGTAGTTCTGCGCAGCGTCGTAGATGAACGCCTGCGGGGCGCCGTCCTGGGTGAAGTCACGGGTGTAGCCGCCCTGCACGTCGTCCAGCAGCTGGTTGCGCAGCCGGATGTTCGCGAAGGTGCCGCGGATCATGACCTCGTGGTTGCCGCGGCGCGAGCCGTAGGAGTTGAAGTCCTTGCGATCGATGCCGTGCTCGGTGAGGTACTTGCCGGCCGGGGTGTCGGCCTTGATCGCACCGGCGGGGGAGATGTGGTCGGTCGTGACCGAGTCGCCCAGCTTCGCCAGCACGCGCGCGCCGGAGATGTCGGTGACCGGCGCCGGCTCGGCCTGCATGCCCTCGAAGTACGGGGGCTTGCGGACGTAGGTGGACTCGGAGTCCCACTCGAAGGTCTTGCCCTCGGGCGTGGGCAGCGCCTTCCAGCGCTCGCCACCGTCGAAGACGTCGGCGTAGTCCTTGGTGAACATCTCCTGGGTGATCGAGGAGTCGATGGTCTCCTGGATCTCCTGCGGCGTCGGCCAGATGTCCTTCAGGAAGACGTCGTTGCCGTCGGTGTCCTGGCCCAGCGGCTGGCGCTCGAAGTCGAAGTCCATCGTGCCGGCGAGCGCGTAGGCGATGACCAGCGGCGGCGACGCGAGGTAGTTCATCTTCACGTCGGGGTTGATGCGGCCTTCGAAGTTCCGGTTGCCCGAGAGCACCGAGACGGCGGTGAGGTCGTTCTCCTGGATCGCGGCCGAGATCTCGTCCGACAGCGGGCCGGAGTTGCCGATGCAGGTGGTGCAGCCGTAGCCGACCAGGTGGTAGCCCAGCTTCTCCAGGTACGGCCACAGGCCGGCCTTGTTGTAGTAGTCGGTCACGACCTGCGAGCCCGGCGCCATCGACGTCTTGACCCACGGCTTGACCGTGAGGCCCTTGTCCACCGCGTTGCGGGCGAGCAGTGCCGCGCCCAGCATCACGGACGGGTTCGAGGTGTTGGTGCACGAGGTGATCGAGGCGATCACCACGGCGCCGTGGTCGAGCACGAACTCGCCGCGCTCGTCCGACTTCACCGTGACCGGCTTGGACGGGCGGCCCGACGCGCCGTTGGCGGCCGAGGCCACCGGCACGGCGTCCTCGTCGGCGAACGACAGCGAAGCCGGGTCGCTCGCGGGGAAGGTCTCCTCGATGGTCTCGTCGACCTTGGTGTGCGGCGCCGGGTGCTGCTCCTCCACGTAGTCGTGCACCGACTTGCGGAACGACTCCTTGGCGTCGGACAGCTCGATGCGGTCCTGCGGGCGCTTCGGGCCGGCGATCGACGGGACGACCGTGGAGAGGTCCAGCTCGATGTACTCGGAGTAGACCGGCTCGTGGGATGCGTCGTGCCAGAGGCCCTGCTCCTTGGCGTAGGCCTCGACGAGCGCGACCTGCTCGGCCGAGCGGCCGGTGAGCTTGAGGTAGCGCATGGTCTCGTCGTCGATCGGGAAGATCGCCGCGGTGGAGCCGAACTCGGGGCTCATGTTGCCGATGGTGGCGCGGTTGGCCAGCGGCACCGAGGCGACGCCGTCGCCGTAGAACTCGACGAACTTGCTGACCACACCGTGCTTGCGCAGCATCTCGGTGATGGTGAGCACCACGTCGGTGGCGGTCACGCCGGTCGGGATCTCGCCGGTCAGCTTGAAGCCGACCACGCGCGGGATGAGCATCGACACCGGCTGGCCCAGCATGGCGGCCTCGGCCTCGATGCCGCCGACGCCCCAGCCCAGCACGCCCAGGCCGTTGACCATCGTGGTGTGCGAGTCGGTGCCGACGCAGGAGTCGGGGTAGGCCTGGCCGTTGCGGGCCATGACCGTGCGCGCGAGGTGCTCGATGTTGACCTGGTGCACGATGCCGGTGCCCGGCGGGACGACCTTGAACTCGTCGAAGGCGCCCTGGCCCCAGCGCAGGAACTGGTAGCGCTCGCGGTTGCGCTCGTACTCGATCTCGACGTTGCGCTCGAACGCGTCGGCGCGGCCGAACACGTCGATGATCACGGAGTGGTCGATGACCAGCTCGGCCGGCGCCAGCGGGTTCACCTTGTCGGGGTCGCCGCCGAGGTCGGTGACGGCCTCGCGCATGGTGGCGAGGTCCACGACGCAAGGAACGCCGGTGAAGTCCTGCATGATCACGCGCGCGGGCGTGAACTGGATCTCGATGGACGGGTCGGCGCTGGGGTCCCAGCTGCCGAGCGCGCGGATGTGGTCGGCGGTGATGTTCGCGCCGTCCTCGGTGCGCAGCAGGTTCTCGAGCAGGATCTTCAGGCTGTACGGCAGGCGCTCGGCGCCCTCGACCTTGTTCAGGCGGAAGACCTCGTACGAGTTGTCTCCGACCTTCAGCGTGTCTTTGGCGCCGAAGCTGTCCTTGCTGGCAGGTGCAGTCACGTCTAACTCCAGTGGCGGGGACCCGCGCCGTCGCGGGTGCGGGCCCCGGGTCAGTTCGGTGTGTGTTTCGCGGTCCTCGGGAAGACCGCGACCGAGTCTTGCGCACCCCCACCGTAGGACCGGAATCGGGATGGCACACCTCGTCCGTCGCCCCAAACAGTACGCGTGTCCTGTATTCACTTCAAGACGACACGCGGAGTGAGCTGGGCCATTCGGACACGCCGAACATCGGGGGTCCCCCGATGAGGGGAATTGGTGTCTACGGTGTGTGAGTTCCGCCTGAGGCTTGTGATAGTGGTGTGACTGCAGTGGCACGCGGTGTGATCACTGCTGGCAGGCGCTGGTGAGCGGGAGGTGGCGGGTCGTGGTGGTCCGGCGTGGACGGGTCTTGCGGCGTGGTCTCACTGTCGGCTCCTTCGCTCTCGTGGTCCTCTTCGGAGCAACGGGCACGGGCCTGGCGGTGCCGCCGCCCCCGCCCAACCCGAGCGACTCCGAGCTGAACTCGTCGAAGGCCGCGGCCAACGAGAAGGCCGGCGAGGTCGGCAAGCTCACCAACCAGCTCGCGCAGGCCGAGCAGAAGCTCAGCTCGCTGCAGGACGACGTGGAGCTGAAGCAGGAACAGGCCATGAAGGCCCTGGTCGACCTGCAGTCGGCGCAGGACGCCGCGAGCCAGGCCGAGGACGCCGCGAAGTCCGCGCGCACGCAGGCCGACGCCGCGGCCGGCGCCATCGAGAAGGCGCGCCAGGACCTCAAGGAGTTCGCGGCGGCCAGCTTCGAGCAGGGCAGCACGGTCGGCTCCATCTCGGCGTACCTGACCTCCGACAGCCCCAAGGACCTGCTGGCCCGGGCCCAGATCCTCGACTCCATCGGCGGCTCGCGCCTCAACGCGCTCGACCGCCTCCAGCAGGCGCAGACGGACAAGTCCAACAAGGACGCCGCCGCCCGCAAGGCCCTCGACGTCGCGCAGCAGAAGCAGGAAGCCGCGCGCCAGGCGAAGAGCGGCGCCGACGCCGCCCAGGCCGACGCCGTGCAGGCGCAGCAGACCCAGGCGTCGCAGAACCAGCAGCTGCAGGCGAGCAAGAGCTCGGTCGAGCAGCAGCTCTACGCGGCGCAGTCGAAGGTCAACGGCCTGCAGGGCCAGCGCCAGCGCTACCAGGACTGGCTCGCGCAGAAGCAGCGCGAGGACGAGGAACGCGCCCGCCAGGCGGCGTTGAATTCTTCGGGCGGCGGCGGCCGTCCCTCCTCCGGCGGCGGTGGCCGGCCTTCGCCCGCGGCGGGCTCGTCGATCGAGTCCGTGATCGCCCGCGCGCTCTCGCAGCTGGGCCGCCCGTACGCCTGGGGCGGCGGCAACGGCAGCGGCCCCACCCGCGGCATCCACGACGGCGGCGTCGCCGACATGTACGGCGACTACCGCAAGATCGGCTTCGACTGCTCCGGCCTGATGATCTACGCCTTCGCCGGTGTGCGGTCGTTGCCGCACTACAGCGGCTACCAGTACACCTCCGGCCGCCGCGTCCCCCTCTCCCAGATGCGCCGCGGCGACATGCTCTTCTGGGGCGGCTCGGGCGGCATCCACCACGTCGCCCTGTACCTCGGCGGCGGGCAGATGGTGGAGGCTCCGCAGTCCGGCTCGTACGTACGGGTGACGGCGGTGCGGTACGGCGGGATCATGCCGTATGCGACCCGGTTGATCGGCTGAGGTTCTACGCTCGTCCCTCGTGACGTGGGACGGAGTCCGCGACCGGCTGGCGCGGCTGGCGAAGCGGCGGGACGCGAGCTCGGTGTTCGGCGCGAGCGCCCACGGATTCCGGCTGGCTCCGCCGCTGAGTGAACGCGACGTCGAGGCTGTCGAGGGGCAGTTCGGCGCGCCGTTGCCCGAGCCGTACCGGAGCTTCCTCGTCGAGGTCGGCGCCGGTGGGGCCGGCCCGGGCTACGGGCTGCTGGGTTTCGGCCGGGCCGGTCGGCGCTGGGAGTTCGCCGCCGGCGACCGACGTGGCGGCGACCGCGTGGACCTGCGGACGGAGTTCCCGCACCGCGAGCTCTTCCACCACGCCGAATGGCCGGACGTCACGAAGATCCCGCAGGAGCGCTGGCCGGAGCTGACCCGCTCGCTCGATGCTCGCGACGAGGCCGACACCCGCGGCACCCTTCCGCTCTGCCACAGCGGCTGCGGCCACTACGACCTCCTCGTGGTGACCGGCCCCGATCGTGGCGCGCTGTGGTTCGACGGCGAGGCCTCCGACGGTGGCATCGGGCCGCAGGCCGACGGCCAGGGCCGGATGACGTTCGACCGCTGGTACCTCGGCTGGCTCGCGGAGGTCGAGGCCGAGGTGGGCCGGCCTAGGCCGGGGTCCAGACGTAGGGCGTGGTCGTGGTCACGGCGGTGAAGCCGAGGCGCTGGAGGATCGGGCGGCTCGGCGGGAGGGCGTCGACCTGGAGGTAGCGCGCGCCGCGGGTGCGGGCGGTGGCGGCGCGGTGGGCGACGAGCGCGCGGTAGAGGCCGCGGCCCCGGAAGGACGGCAGGGTGGCGCCGCCCCAGAGGCCGGCGAAGGTGGTGCCGCCGACGAGTTCCAGGCGGGCGGCGGAGACGAAGTGCCCGGCGGACTCGGCGACGACGTGGACCGTCGTGCCGTGGTCGGCGCGGGCGCGCGCGAGGAGGTCGCGGACGGTGGCGGCCTCGTCACTGCCGAAGACGGTGGCGCTGAGGTGGGCGATGCGGCGCAGATCGGCCTCGCCGGAGGCTTCGCGGATGGTGACGTCGGGCGGGGGCGGAGCCGAGGGGGAAATCGCGTCGAGGGGCGCGATGAGGACAGTTTCCGTTTCCTCCGGTGCGAATCCGGCGGCGAGCAAGCGGTCGGGCAGATCGGCGGGACGGTCGTGGGCGCGGGTTTTCCATTCGAAAGCTTCACCGCGTGCGGCGAAGAAGCGGACCTGGCGGGCGATGAGGGCGTCCAGCGAAGCGCCGGCCACGCCGAGGTCCGGCGGCCCCGCCACGAAACCGCGCCGGGCGCCGAGGATGCGGGTGACGGGAGCGTCGCGGTCCAGGGTCGTGCCCGGTTCCGGTGTGGTCAGCTCGGCGGTGCGCACTTCGGCGTCGTAGGCGGCCAGCAGGGGGTCGGTCATGAGAGAACGCTAGCGTGGGCGGGGGAGTACGCGGGGGATCGCGTTCGCCGGCGGGCCGTCCATTGACTGTCCGGTGTGGACAAGCCGGAGCTGACGTGCAGGGGAAGCCGTGGTGGAGTCCACTGTGGACCAACTGCCCGCGCCCGCGCCGCGGCAGGGGAGGGTCGCGGCTGCATCGAACCGCAGGTCGAACCGGTCAAAACCGACGATCACGACACGCCGCGCGACCTGCGCCGGCGTCGCTGACACGGTCTTCACAGCTGTCACACCGCTGATGCGCTTGGCTACCGTGACGGCCAGCGTGCCGCGCGGACTTCGACCACCGGGAAGCAGTACGGTCGCGGGCGAGCCCGGAGGAAGCAGAACCACAGGAGGCAGAGTGACCGAGCCCGGCTACGCCGAGGGCGGGAACGGGCAGCAGCCCGGCACGCCGGCGCGGGACGCCCAGTTGCTGGAACGCACCGTGTTCGAGGTCAAGCGCATCATCGTCGGCCAGGACCGGCTGGTGGAGCGCATGCTCGTCGGGTTGCTGGCGAAGGGGCACCTGCTGCTGGAAGGCGTGCCCGGTGTCGCGAAGACGCTGGCCGTGGAGACCTTCGCGCGGGTGGTCGGCGGGTCGTTCTCCCGGGTGCAGTTCACGCCCGACCTCGTGCCGGCCGACATCCTCGGCACGCGCATCTACCGCCAGGGCGCCGAGCGCTTCGACGTGGAGCTGGGCCCGGTCGTGGCCAACTTCGTGCTCGCCGACGAGATCAACCGCGCGCCCGCGAAGGTGCAGTCGGCGATGCTGGAGGTGATGGCCGAGCGGCACGTGTCGATCGGCGGCCAGACCTTCCCGATGCCCGACCCGTTCCTCGTGCTCGCCACGCAGAACCCGATCGAGAACGAGGGCGTGTACCCGCTGCCCGAGGCGCAGCGCGACCGCTTCCTGTTCAAGATCGTGGTCGAGTACCCCACGGCCGAGGAAGAGCGCGAGATCATCTACCGGATGGGCGTCACGCCGCCGGTGCCCCACGAGGTGCTCAGCCCCAGCGAGCTCGTGCGCCTGCAGGGCGTCGCGTCGCAGGTGTTCGTGCACCACGCGCTGGTCGACTACGTGGTCCGCCTCGTGCTCACCACCCGCACGCCCAACGACCACGGCCTGGCCGACGTCGCGGGCTGGGTGTCCTACGGCGCGTCGCCGCGCGCGAGCCTCGGCATCATCGCCGCCGCCCGCGCGCTCGCGCTGGTGCGCGGCCGTGACTACGTGCTGCCGCAGGACGTCGTCGACGTGGTGCCCGACGTGCTGCGCCACCGCCTCGTCCTGTCCTACGACGCGCTGGCCGACGGCGTGCCCGTGGACCACATCATCACCCGCGTGCTGCAGACGGTGCCCCTGCCGCAGGTCTCGGCCCGGCCGCAGGGCGGGACCGGGCCGGTGCCGGCGGGCGCGCCCGTCAGGTAGTCGGCGTGGCAGGGAAGGCGCAGAAAGACGAGCGTCCCGGGTGGGCGCCCCCGGTGCTGCGCGGCGACCGCCTGGAGGCGGGGCTGCGCACGCTGGAGCTCGACGTCCGCCGCCGGCTCGACGGCCTGCTGCAGGGCAATCACCTCGGCCTCGTGCCGGGTCCCGGCTCCGAGCCGGGCGAGGCGCGGCCGTACCAGCCGGGCGACGACGTGCGGCGGATGGACTGGGCCGTCACGGCCCGCACGACCACCCCGCACATCCGCGAGACGGTGGCCGACCGCGAGCTGGAGACGTGGGTGGTCGCGGACATGTCCGCGAGCCTCGACTTCGGCACCGCGCTGTGCGAGAAACGCGACCTGGTGGTGTGCGCGACGGCCGCCGTCGCCCACCTCACCGGCGGGGGCGGCAACCGCATCGGCGCGCTCGTGTCCAACGGCCAGGGTGTGAACCGCATCCCCGCGCGCGGCGGGCTCGCCCACGCGCGCGGCCTGATCCGGCGGCTGGCCGAGACCCCGCGGGCGCCCGAAGGCGTCCGGGGAGATCTCGCCGACGCGCTGGAGCAGCTTCGCCGTCCGCCGCGGCGGCGGGGCCTGGGCGTGGTGATCTCGGACTTCCTGGGACCCACCGACTGGCAGCGGCCGTTGCGCGCGCTCGGCGGGCACCACGAGCTCATCGCCATCGAAGTCCTCGACCCGCGCGACGTGGACCTGCCCGACGTGGGCACCGTCGTCCTGGCCGACCCGGAGACAGGGAAACAGCGCGAAGTGCACGCTTCCGCCTTGCTGCGCAAGGAGTTCGGCGCCGCGGCGCACGCCCACCGGCAGGACGTCGCGGCCGGGCTGCGCCGCGCGGGTGCGGCGCACCTGGTGCTGCGCACCGACTCCGACTGGATCGCCGACATGGTGCGGTTCGTGGTCGCCCGCAAGCGCCGCTGGTCGGGAGGTGTCGCATGAGCTTGGCCGGGTTCACGTCGCCGTGGTGGTTCCTGCTGCTGATCCTGGTGGCGGCCGTCGCCGTCGCCTACGTGCTCGCCCAGCGCGCGCGGCGCAAGCGCGTGATGCGGTTCGCGAACCTGGAGCTGCTCGACAAGGTCGCGCCGAAGACGCAGGGCTGGATCCGGCACCTGCCGGCGGTGCTGATCGTGCTGTCGCTGCTGGTGCTGACGGTGGCCCTGGCCGGGCCGACGGCCGAGCAGAAGGTGCCGCGCAACCGCGCCACGGTCGTGCTGGTGATCGACGTGTCGCTGTCGATGGAGGCCACCGACGTCACGCCGAACCGCCTGAAGGCGGCACAGGACGCGGCCAAGCAGTTCGCGGAGAACATGACCCCGGGCGTGAACCTCGGGCTGATCTCCTTCGCGGGCACCGCGACCGTCCTGGTCAACCCGACCACCGACCGCGCCGGCGTGGTGAAGGCGATCGACAACCTGAAGCTCGCGCAGTCCACCGCGACCGGTGAAGGCATCTTCGCGGCCATGCAGTCGATCGAGAGCTTCTCGGCCGTGGTCGGCGGCGCCGACGGTCCGCCGCCCGCGCGCATCGTGCTGATGAGCGACGGCAAGCAGACCGTGCCGGAGGATCTCTACGCCCCGCGCGGCGCGTACACCGCGGCGCAGGCGGCGAAGCAGGCGCAGATGCCGATCTCGTCGATCTCGTTCGGCACCACCCACGGTTCGGTCGACATCGAGGGCAAACCGCAGGACGTGCGGGTCGACGACGACTCCCTGAAGGAGATCGCGCGGCTGTCCGGCGGCGACTTCTACAAGGCCGCCAGCGCCGACGAGCTGAAGAAGGTCTACGCCGACCTCGGCGAGCAGATCGGCTACGAGCTCAAGAACGCCGACGCGAGCAAGCCCTGGGTCGTGATCGGCACCCTGGTGCTGATGATCGGGGCGGCGGCCGCGTTGCTGATCGGGCAGAGACTCCCGTAGCGGGGCGTCAGCCTGGCGGCAGGCCGAACCCGTTCTGCCGCCAGGCTTCGTAGATCGTGATGGCCGCGGTGTTGGCCAGGTTGAGCGAGCGGCTCGTGGGCAGCATCGGCAGCCGCACCCGGTCGGTGATCTCGGCTGAGTGCTGCACGGCGTCGGGCAGGCCGGCGGACTCCGGGCCGAACAGCAGCACGTCGCCGGGTTCGTAGGCCACGTCGGTGTAGAGGCGCGCGGCCTTGGCGCTGAACGCGTAGACCTTGGCCGGCAACAGCGCGTGCCACGCGGCGGCGAGGTCCGCGTGCACGTGGACGCGGGCGAGGTCGTGGTAGTCGAGCCCGGCGCGGCGCAGCTGCTTGTCCTCGAGCGTGAACCCCAGCGGCTCCACCAGGTGCAGCTCGCAGCCGGTGTTGGCGGCCAGCCGGATGGCGTTGCCGGTGTTCGGCGGGATCTCGGGGTGGTAGAAGAGCACGCGGAACATGGCCGGACCTCGAACGTCAGGAAGCGGTGGGTGCGGGCAGGTGGGCCGCGTAGACGTCGCGCACGGCGGCGGGCGGCTCGGTCTTGCGCAGGGTCACGGGGTCGATGAACACGTAGCGGATCTTCGCCTCGGTGGTGAGCTTGCCGCCGCGGCGGATCTCCGACTCGTAGACCATCGACGTGGTCCCGAGATGGGTGAGGAACACCGACACCACGAGGTCGTCGTCGTAGCGGCACGGCGCGCGGTAGCGCAGGTTCGACTCCGCGACCACCACGTCGATCCCCGTGGCCAGGAACGCCTCGTGCGAGCCGAACAGCGCCTTCTCGACCTCGAAGGAGGCCATGTCGACGTAGGCCAGGTAGTGCGCGTTGAAGACGATCCCCTGGCCGTCGCACTCGTGGTAGCGCACGCGCAAGGGCATCTCGACCAGCGGTCGGCGCGGTGGGGTCACGCGACCAATCTAGCGAGCGCGGATCAGCCGTGGAGCGCCCGGTACGTGTCGGCGGCCCCGGGGTGCAGCGGCACGGGCTGGGTGCCGATGAGCGTGCGCACGTCGAGGAACTGCGTCCCGACGGCTTGTGCCGGGACCAGATCGGCCGCGCGCCCGGCGAGCACCCGCACCACCGCCGCGGCGACGTCCGAAGGCAGCCGCGGGGCGCAGACGAGCAGGTTCGCCACGCCGATCGTCGCCGGCGCCCCGACACCCGCGTACGCGCCGGCGGGGACCTGGACCTGTTCGTAGACCGGCCCGTGCTTCGCGCGCAGCGCGGGGATCACCGATGCGAGCGGCAGCAGGGCGAGCGGCGTCGTGCGGTTGAGCTCGGCGAGCGCCGGGGTGGGGAGACCGCCGGACCACAGGAGCGCGTCGATGCGCTGGCTCTGCAGCGCGGCGATGGCGTCCGCCAGCGGCAAGTGCTGCGCCACCACCGACACGCCCGCCGCCGCGAACACGCGCTCGCCCAGCTGCGCGGCGCCCGATCCGCCCGCGCCGACGGACACCGGCCGTCCGGCCAGGTCCCGCAGCTGCGCGAGGTGATCGTCCGCGCGCACCACGAGCTGCAGGTAGTTCTCGTAGACCCGGCCCAGCGCCTGCACCGGCACCGGCGCGGGGAAGGGCGCCCGGCCCGCGAGCGCCGACTGCGCGACGTCCGCGAGCACCAGTCCCAGGTCGGCCTTTCCGTCTCGGACGCGCTCGACGTTCACGACACTCGCCTCGGTCGGCACGGCCGTGCAGTGCAAGCGCGGCTCCGCCCGGCTCACCTCGCCCGCGAGCACCTCCGCGAACGCCAGGTAGAACCCGCCCTCCTCCCCGGCGGCGATCGTGACGGACCGCTCGGGGCCGCGATACGCGGGCGCGCACCCGGCCAGCGCGAGGCCGAGTCCGCCGAGCAACGCGGTGCGGCGCGTGATCGTCACGGTGTCACCGCCGGCAGGGTCACGCGAACCTGCAACCCGTGCGGGGCGTTGGCGCGCAGTTCGAGGCTGCCCCCGCGGGCCCGGGTCTGTTCGCGCGCGATGGCGAGGCCGAGGCCTGTGCCGCGGGGCGCGCCGTCGCCGCCGGCGCGCCAGAAGCGGTCCGTCGCGCGGGCCAGGTCGGCGGCGGGCAGACCGGGGCCGTCGTCGGTGACGACGAGGGTGGCGGCGCCCGGCGAGGTCTCCCACGCGGCGGAGATGGTGGCGCCGCGGCCGGCGTGGTGGACCGCGTTGTCGAGGAGCACGTCGAGGATCTGCGCGAGCTCGCCCTCGGGAGTGTGGACGAGGACCGGTTCGTCGTGGCCAGAGCAGGGGAGCAGGGTGGCCCCGACGTCGTCGGCGGCGGGGCGCCAGGCGTCGACGCGTTCGGCGAGCACGGCGGCGAGGTCGGCCGGTTCGTCCGCCGCGCCGGCGGCGATGCGGGTGGCGGTGGACTCCGCGGTGGCGAGGGCCAGGAGCCCGTCGAGGATGCGTTCGAGTCGCTCGACCTCCGCGACGATCGCGCGGTACGCGGGCTGGTCGGCCTCGGCCGAGGCGAGGGAGTCGACGCGCAGCCGCAGCGCGGCCATCGGGTTGCGCAGCTGGTGGGAGGTGTCCGCGACGAGCCGGTGCTGCTGGTCGGCGGCCTCGGCCACGGCATCGGACATGCGGTTCACCGAAGCCGCCAGCGACCGCAGCTCGCGCGGCCCGGAGCTTTCCGGTACCTGTGCGCGGTGGCCGCCCGCGACGGCCAGCACACCCGTCTCGAGCTCCACCAGCGGCCGCACCATCCACCGGGTCAGCAGCACCGCCAGCAGGACGAACACGGTGGCCACGAGCAGCGCCCCGGCCGCGATCGCGCTCCAGCGGGCGGCGACGTCGGCGGCCGCCGCGGCCACGGAAGCGCGCAGCACCACCACGCCGGCCACCCGCGTGCCCGAACCCACCGGCCGCGCGAACAGCACCGGCCCGGCCGACCACGGGCTCAGCCGTTCGACGCGCGGCGCCGGCTCGTTGCGCATGGTCGCCTCCACGAGCGCACGCACCTCCGGCGCTGCGGCCGTGAGCCCACCCGTCTGCACCAGCGGCGCGCGCTGCGCGTCGACGACCACCACGGCCTCGCCGTAGAGCGCCGAGTACCGCTCGGCCTCGGCGTCGAGGGCCGCCGGGTCGTGGGCGTCGACCGCCTGCTGTGCCAGCACGCCGAACCGGTCGACGTCGCTGCTGCGGGAGATCACCAGCTGCTGCGTGCGCTGCTCCGCGGTGCTCGCCAGCAGCGGCACGGCGAACGCGGCCACCACGAGCAGCGCGAGCGCGACCAGCACGACGAGCAGGCGGGTGCGCACCGCTCAGCCCCGGCCCAGCCGGTAGCCGAAGCCGCGGATCGTGGTGAGCAGGCCCGGGCGGTCCAGCTTGGCGCGCAGCTGTGTCATGTGGACGTCCAGCGACCGCGAGATGGCGAGGTACGCGTCGCCCCACACCTCGTCCATCAGCTGCTGGCGGCTCACGGCGGTGCCGGGCCGCGCGGCGAGCACGGCCAGCACCGCGAACTCCTTCGTCGTCAGCCCGATGTCCCGGCCCGCCACGAGGACGCGGCGCCCGCCTAGGTCGATCTCGACGTCTTCGAGCCGCACCACGGCGTCGTCGGCCGGGAGGTCGCGCCCGCCCGCCCGGCGCACGACGGCGTCCATCCGCGCGAGCAGTTCGGCCAGCCGCACGGGTTTCGTGAGGTAGTCGTCGGCACCCAGGCGCAGCCCGCGGACGACGGAGCGCTCGTCGCCGCGCGCGGTCAGCACGATCACGGGCACGCCCGAGACCTGGCGGATCTTGCGCAGCACGTCGAGCCCGTCGAGGTCCGGCAGGCCGAGGTCGAGCAGCAGCAGGTCGGCCTCGCGGTGCCGGTGCAGCGCGTCGGCACCACGGCCGACGCTGGTCACGGTGTGGCCGCGCGCGTGCAGCGTCTCGGCGAGCGCACCGGCGACCCCGGTGTCGTCCTCCACGAGCAGCACGCGCACGGCCGTCCTCCCGGTCAGTCTTCGTCCCGCTCCAGCGCGGACGAACGCGACGTTTCGCGCATTGTCCCGTACACGACGAGCGAGACGAGGATGCAGCCCGCGACGTACCAGAAGAACAGGGATTCGTGCCCCGCCTTCTTCAGCGCCTGCGCGATGAGCTCGGCCGTGCCACCGAAGATCGCCACCGTCAGCGCGTACGGCAGGCCGACGCCGAGCGCGCGGATCCGCGTGGGGAACAGCTCGGCCTTCACGATCGCGTTGATGGACGTGTAGCCCGTGACGATCACGAGCGCGCCGAGCAGCAGCAGGAAGGCGAGCACCGGCTGTTTGGTGCGTGCCATCGTCGTCATGATCGGGACGGTGAGAACGGTGCCCGCGATGCCGAAGAACATCAGCAGCTTCCGCCGGCCGATCCGGTCCGACAGCCGCCCGGCCACCGGCTGCAGGAGCGCGAACACGAGCAACGCGACGAACAGGATCCACGTCACCGTGCGGCGCGGGATGCCGGCGGTGTTCTCGAGGAACTTCTGCGTGTAGGTCGCGTAGGTGTAGAAGGCGACCGTGCCGCCGAGCGTGAGGCCGACGACGAGCGCGATCTCCTTGGGGTACTTCACGAGCGTGCGCAGCGTGCCGCGTTCGCCGGCCTGCCTGCCGGACCCTGATCCCGACTCCGCGGCCACGCGCTCGTAGCTGGCCGACTCGTCCATGCTGCGCCGCAGCGCCATCACCACCACGGCCGCGACGGCGCCGACGACGAACGCGATGCGCCAGCCCCAGTCGCCCATCTGCGCCTCGGTGAGCACGCTCTGCAGGATCAGCTGCAGCCCGAGCGCGAGCAGCTGCCCGCCGACGAGCGTCACGTACTGGAAGCTGGAGTAGAACCCGCGTTTGCCGGGAGTGGCCACTTCGGACAGATACGTTGCCGACGTCGAGTACTCACCACCCACGGAGAGGCCCTGCAGCAGCCGCGCGAGCACGAGCAGGATCGGCGCCGCGACGCCGATGGCCGCGTAACCCGGCGTCGCCGCGATGAGCAGCGAGCCGAACGCCATCATCGAAACCGAGAGCACGAGCGCGCTGCGGCGCCCGAACCGGTCGGCGAAGCGGCCGAGCAGCCAGCCGCCCAGCGGGCGCATCAGGAACCCGACGGCGAACACGGCCGCGGTGTTGAGGAACTGGGCCGTCGCGTCGCCGCCGGGGAAGAACGCTTTGGCGAAGTAGATCGTGAACGCCGAGTAGGCGTACCAGTCGTACCACTCGACGAGGTTGCCGATGGAGCCGCGCAGCACGTTGCCGACGACTCGCCGCTCGCCCTCGCGGGTCGCCGGGGTGGGGATCCGGGTAGTCATCCTTGACCTCCTGTGTCGCGACACACGGTGACCACCGGAGCACGCGCGCGGCAAGGTCGCGGCGCTGTTCCTTACCTGTCCTTAGGCGAGTTCCGAGCGTCTCGGAGAGCCCGGGGACCGGCGATCCTGATCACGTTTTGTGCGGATCGCACGCCCGGCCTTCCCCCGGTTTGTAGGAACCCTCTGGTCTGCGCAAACGGACCGGCGCGCCGCGCCCTAACCTCCGCTCTGGACTTCCGCGCCCGGCCCGGACGCGGAGGTGGCGCCGGGTGCGGCGACGCCGCGCGCGGCCGATAGCCTCGTCCCCACGCGTTCGCGACAGGGACACCGAGCAGAGGGAGACGTGCAGTGGGACGGTCGGTCTTGGTCACCGGCGGCAACCGGGGTATCGGTCTGGCGATCGCCCGGGACCTCGCCGAGCAGGGCCACCAGGTGGCGGTCACCCACCGCGGCTCCGGCGCGCCGGAAGGGCTCTTCGGGGTCGAAGCGGACGTCACGGACGCCGAGCAGATCGACGCCGCGTTCAAGCTGGTCGAGGAGCACCAGGGCCCCGTCGAGGTGCTGGTGTCCAACGCCGGGCTCACCGACGACACGCTGCTGATGCGCATGAGCGAGGAGCAGTTCGAGCGCGTGGTGAACGCGAACCTCACCGGCGCGTTCCGGGTCGCCAAGCGCGCGTCGCGCGGCATGCTGCGCGCCCGCTGGGGCCGGTTCATCTTCATCTCGTCGGTCGTCGGGCTCTCCGGCTCGGCGGGCCAGGCGAACTACGCCGCGTCGAAGGCCGGCCTCGTCGGGTTCTCGCGCTCGCTCGCGCGGGAGCTCGGCTCGCGCAACATCACGTCCAACGTGATCGCGCCCGGCTTCGTGCGCACCGACATGACCGACGCGCTCGGCGAGGACCGCAAGAAGGAGATCCTCGCCAACGTGCCCACCGGCCGCTACGCCGAGCCGGCCGAGATCGCCGCGGCCGTGCGCTACCTCGCCTCGGACGACGCCGCCTACGTCAACGGCGCGGTGCTGCCGGTCGACGGCGGCCTCGGCCTCGGCCACTGACCTGCCGACTTTTCGCGACCACCCCTAGCGACATCACCCGAGACCTGGAGGAACCCGTTGCCCGGACTGCTCGAAGGCAAGCGGCTGCTGATCACCGGTGTCATCACCGACGCCTCGCTCGCGTTCCACGCGGCCAAGATCGCGCAGCAGGAGGGCGCTGAGGTCGTGCTCACCGGCTTCGGCCGCCTCTCGCTGGTGAAGACGATCGCCAAGCGCCTCCCGAAGCCGGCGCCGGTGCTCGAGCTCGACGTGACCAACTCCGAGCACCTGGACTCGCTGGCCGACCGCGTGCGCGAGCACGTCGACGGCCTCGACGGCGTGCTGCACTCCATCGGCTTCGCCCCGCAGACCTGCCTGGGCGCGCCGTTCCTGGACGCGCCGAGCGACGACGTGAAGATCGCCGTGGACGTGTCGGCGTTCTCGTTCAAGTCGCTGGCCGTGGCGACATTGCCGCTGCTCTCGCGCGGCTCGTCGATCGTCGGCATGGACTTCGACGCGCGCGTGGCGTGGCCGGCCTACAACTGGATGGGCGTCGCGAAGGCGGCCCTGGAGTCGGTGAACCGCTACCTCGCGCGCGACCTCGGCCCGCGCGGCATCCGCGTGAACCTGGTCAGCGCCGGCCCGATGAAGACCATGGCCGCGAAGTCGATCCCGGGCTTCAACGAGCTCGAAGACGGCTGGAACGACCGCGCCCCGCTCGGCTGGGACAGCTCCGACCCGGACCCGACGGCCAAGACCGTCTGCGTCGCGCTGTCGGACTGGCTGCCCGCCACCACCGGCTCGATGATCATGGTCGACGGCGGCGTGCACGCGCTCGGCATCTGAGTTTCTTCCCTTACGGTGAACGGCTCCCGCGATGTGTTCGCGGGAGCCGTTCACCGTTTCACTGCGCGGCGGGTTGGGCCACCGGCTCGTCGGGGGAGAGCGCCGGACGGCGTGGCGTGAGGGCGTCGTCCGAACGCTGCAGGCGCAGCGCGAACGTGAGGGCGGCCAGCGCCAGCCCGCCGAGGCCCACGCTCACCCAGGCGACGCTGGGGAAGCCGAGGCCCGCGTTGATCGCGACCCCGCCGACCCACGGGCCCGCGGTGTTGCCGACGTTGAAGCCGGACGTGGTGCTGGCGCCGACCAAAGTGGACGATCCGCCCGCGACCGAGTAGGCGCGGACGTTGAGGGCCGGATTGGCCGCGAACGCCGCGGCGCCGAGCACGAGGACCGCGGTCACGGCCACCGCCACGTCCGAGGTGACCGCCAGCGCGACGAGCGCGACGACGGCCAGCGCCAGGCTGCCGTAGAGCGTCGCGAACGGGTGGGCGTCGGCGAGCTTGCCGCCCGCGAGGATGCCGATCAGCGCGCCGGCGCCGAAGAGCACCAGCACGAGCGGGACCCACGAAGACGGCAGGCCGTCGGTCGTCGTGAGCAACGGCGCGAGGTAGCTGAACGTCGCGAAGACCATGGCCTGCGTCAGCGCGATCACGCCCAGTGCCAGCCACACGCGTCCGTTCCGGAAGACCCGCAGCTCGGTCCGCACCCGCAGCGCCGAGGAGTCCGAGACCGTGCGCGGCACGAACGCGAGCACGCCGACGACGGCCAGCACGGTCAGCGCCGCCACGGCCCAGAACGCGGTGCGCCAGCCGGCGTGCTGGCCGAGGAGGGTGCCGGCGGGGACGCCGGCGATGTTCGCCAGCGTCAGGCCGCCGACCAGCACCGCGAGCGCACGGCCGCGGCGCGCGGCGGGGACGAGCGAGACCGTGGTCGCCGCGGCGACGGCCCAGAACCCGGCGCAGGCCAGCGCGCTCACGATGCGGGTCGCGAAGAGCAGCCCGTAGCCCGGGGCGAGCGCACCGACGACGTGCGAGCCGGCGAACACCACGAGCAGCGCGAGCAGGGTCGTGCGGCGGGGCAGCTTGAGCGTGCCGACGGCCAGCAGCGGCGCGCCGACCACCATGCCGACGGCGAACGCCGAGATGAGCAGGCCGGCGTCGGGGATGCTGACGCCGAGGTCGGCCGCCATCCCGGGCAGCAGGCCGGTGATCATGAACTCCGAGGTGCCGAGGGCGAAGATGCTGAGCCCGAGCACGAAGACGGCCAAAGGCACGGTTCGTCTCTCCTTGAGGATCGTTTGGTATTGGATCGTCTGGTACAAAACTGGCCCGTGACGCATCGGCGCTGATGCCGGGGTGAAAAAGGGCGAGAGGGTGGCGCGGTCGGGGGTGGGGTCAGCGGCGGGCGAGCGCGGCGACGGCGATGTCGGCCACCACCGTCATGGCCGGACGTTGCGCGCCGCGGCGCGACATCAGCCGCAGCCCGCTCACGGTGCTGTGCACGAACTCCGCGATGTCGCGCGGATCCCGGTCGCGGGTGATGCTGCCGTCGGCCTGGCCGACGCGGGCGCATTCGGCGAGTGAGGCCAGGTGTGCGGCGGTGTCGGCCTCGACGCGCGCCGTGATCTCGGGGTCCGCGGTGCCGAACTCGGCCACGGTGTTCACCACCAGGCAGCCGCGGCGGCCGTGGGTGAGCTCGTCGTCGATCACCGACGCCAGGAGCCGCCGGATCGCGTCGAGCCCGTCGTCGGCTTCTTCCAGTACGGCGGCCCGGCTGCGGACACCGAGCTCGATGTAGTGCTCGAGCGCGCGCCGGAACAGGATTTCCTTGCTGGTGAAGGTGTTGTACACGCTGCTGCGCCCGAGCCCGGTCGCGGCGCAGAGGTCCTGCGTCGAGGTCGCCTCGTAACCGTGGGCCCAGAAGGCGTTCATGGCGCCTTCGAGGGCTTCGGTCTCGTCGAACTCGCGTGGCCTGGGCATGAGCACACCGTACCAGGTTTTGGATAGCTCGGTACACAATGAGCCCGCTCCGTCGTGGGCGCCGCCACAGGGGCAAGATGGACACCGTGGGTTACGACGCGTTGTTATGGCTTTCGTTCGGCGGTCCGGAGGGGCCCGACGAGGTGATGCCGTTCCTCGAGAACGTCACCCGGGGCCGCGGGGTGCCGCGCGAGCGGCTGCTGGAGGTCGCCGAGCACTACCAGCACTTCGGCGGGGTGTCGCCGATCAACCGGCTCAACCGCGCGGCCATCGCGGCCGTCGAGAAGCAGCTGGCGGCCGAGGGACTCGACCTGCCGGTGTACTTCGGCAACCGCAACTGGCAGCCCATGGTGGAGGACACCGTGGCGCGGATGAAGGCCGACGGCGTGCGGCGCGTGCTCGCGTTCCCCACCAGTGCCTACGGCGGTTACTCCGCGTGCCGTCAGTACGACGAGGACATCGTGCGCGCCCGCGAAGCCGTGGGTCCGGATGCCCCGGAGATCGTGAAGCTGCGCCAGTTCTTCGATCACCCGCTGTTCGTCTCCGCCGTCGCCGACGCGGTGCGCGCCGCCCACGGGAGCCTCGGCGACCGGCCCGGCACGCGCACGGTCTTCACCGCGCACTCCGTGCCCGTGAGCGCCGACGTCGCGTCCGGCCCGCCCGCGGAAGGGGGACGGCGCTACTCCCGCCAGATCGCCGAGGCGGCGCGGCTCGTGGCCGCCGAGGCGGGCATCGCGGAGTACGACGTGGTCTGGCAGTCGCGCTCGGGGCCGCCGCAGGTGCCGTGGCTGGAGCCGGACATCGTCGACCACCTCGACGCGCTGCACGCCGACGGTGTGAAGTCCGTGGTCGTCAGCCCGATCGGCTTCGTCTCGGACCACCTCGAGGTGATCTGGGACCTCGACAACGAAGCCGCCGAGCGCGCCGCCGAACACGGCATGGCCTTCGCCCGTGCCGCGACGCCCGACCTGGACCCGCGCTTCGCCGAGCTGGTCGTGGAACTGGTGCGCGAGCACGTTTCCGGCGCCCCGGCCCGCAAGCTCTCGCCCTTCCCGGCCGGCGGCTGCTCGGTCAACGGCGCGCCCTGTTCGATCGGGTGCTGCGAGCCCGCGAAGCGTCCCGCCCGCTGAGCTGAAAGCCCGCGTTGCCCGGGAAAACCGGGCAACGCGGGCAAAACCTCGCTGTTCGCTCTCGGCTGAGCCGAGGTTCCTGGCGATCGACTCACCGCCGGGAACCTCACGGCTGCCGGTCGGCCTGCTCCGCGAACACCTGCACCGCTTCGTTGACCGACGCCGTCCGAGCCGTGCGCACGGCGTCGGACAGCGGCCGCAGCGCTTCGGCCCGGCGGCTGGCGGCCGAAGCGGACAGCGCGCCACCAGGGTCGTCGGTGCGTGCGATGGCCAGGATCGCCGAGATCTCCTCCGCGCGCTGCAACACTCGCAGCGCCCGCGCGGGCGTGCCGGCCGGCCACTCGACCTGCGGCCGCGACCGCAGGTGCGCCGACAGCTCGGCGCGCACGCCGGGGCGGTCGCTGGCCACGTCGAGGGCCTGCAAGGCACCCGCGCTGGCGCGGATCGCGTCCGTGAGCCCGTGTTCGGCGTCGGGCAGCGACTGGTACTCCAGCGGAACCGGGGTGGGCACCGAGTAGACCGTCCAGCGCATGAGCCCCTCGGCGATCGGCTCGGGCACGAGGCCGAAGCCGAGCTCGGTCAGCACCACCGCGTCACCGCAGCGCAGCGCCGCGTCGGCGAACGGGCCGCCGCCGCCGAGCCCGCGGACGTCGCCGGGCACGGGGAGCACGAGCTGGGCCATCTTCACGCCCTGCGCGCGCAGCGCCATGAGGAGCTGGACCGGGGTGGCGGCGCGGTGGAACGCCAGCGGGAGCTCGAAAGCTTCGGCGGCGGGGGCGTCGGCCGCGACGACGTCGTGCGCTTCGCCCCAGGCAGCGAGGGCGTCGAGCACATCATCGGAAGCCGCGGCTCCGTTGAGCCACGCGGAGGACCAGACGGCGAGGGTCGCACTGGGACGGCACACGACGCCCTATTTTACCGGTAGCCCACACTTCGTGGACGATCGCCCACGCTGGAGTCGCTCCACGTCGACGTACGCCGAAACGGTAAGTAGCGTCGATGCCGTGACCGTTGTCCCAGACTCACTTCCCCGTACCGCAGGCGAGCTCCGCGCCGCCGGGTACACCCCGCGCCCCATCGCGCAGGAGATCCACGACAACCTGCTGACCGCCCTTCGTGAAGGCCGCGACGCGTGGCCCGGCATCGTCGGCTTCTCCCGCACCGTCCTGCCGCAGCTCGAGCGCGCGCTGCTCGCCGGCCACGACGTCGTCCTGCTCGGCGAACGAGGCCAGGGCAAGACCCGCCTGCTGCGCACCCTCGCCGGCCTGCTCGACGAGTGGACCCCCGTCATCGAGGGCTCCGAGCTCGGCGAGCACCCCCTCGACCCCATCACCCCCGCCTCGATCCGCCGCGCGGCGGAGTTGGGCGACGACCTGCCCGTGGCGTGGCGCCACCGCAGCGAGCGCTACACCGAGAAGCTCGCGACGCCGGACACGTCCGTCGGTGACCTCATCGGCGACGTCGACCCGGTGAAGGTGGCCGAGGGCCGCAGCCTGGGCGACCCGGAGACGATCCACTTCGGGCTCGTCCCGCGTGCCCACCGCGGCATCGTGGCGATCAACGAACTGCCCGACCTCGCCGAGCGCATCCAGGTCGCGCTGCTCAACGTGATGGAGGAGCGCGACATCCAGGTCCGCGGCTACACGCTGCGGCTGCCGCTGGACGTGCTGCTGGTCGCCACCGCGAACCCCGAGGACTACACCAACCGCGGCCGCATCATCACGCCGCTGAAGGACCGCTTCGGCGCGGAGATCCGCACGCACTACCCGCTCGACGTCGACGCCGAAGTGGCCGTGGTGAAGCAGGAGGCGCACCTGGTCGCCGAGGTCGGCGAGCCGCTGCTGGAGGTGCTGGCCCGGTTCGTGCGCAACCTGCGCGAATCGCCGGTGATCGACCAGCGCTCCGGTGTGTCGGCGCGCTTCGCCGTGGCCGCCGCCGAAACCGTCGCCGCCGCGGCGCTGCGCCGCGCCGCGCTCACGGGGGAGGCCCCGGCCGTCGCGCGGCCGGTCGACCTCGAAGCGGTGCCCGCCGTGCTGCGCGGGAAGATCGAGTTCGAGCCGGGCGAAGAGGGCCGCGAGGTCGAGCACCTCGTGCACCTGATGCGCCGGGCCGTCGCCGAGACCGCGCGCGAGCGCTTCGCCGGACTGGACCTGCGTCCGCTGTCCGACGCCGTCGCCGACGGCCACCTGGTGGCCACCGGCGAGCGCGTGCCGGCCCGAGACGTGCTCGCGGCCCTGCCGGAACTGCCGGTGCTGCACGAGGTCGCCCAGCGTGCCGGGGTGTCCTCCGACGAGCCGGCCGGTCGCATCGCGGCCGCGGTGGAGCTGGCCCTGGAGTCGCTGTTCCTCGCCCGTCGGCTGGCGAAGGACTCCGACGAGAACACCACGGTGTACGGCCAGTAATGCCGCTCATTCCCGAGGGGTACTCCTACGGCCCGTGGCACGACGGGCCGGATCCGCTGGCGCCGCCGGCGGACCTGCGCGACGCGCTCGACGAGATCGGCCGCGAGGTGATGGCCGGCGCGTCGCCGCGCTCGGCACTGGAGGAGCTGCTGCGCCGCGGCACCGAGCGCACGTCGGGGCTCGACGAGCTCACGCGGCGGTTGTGGCAGCGGCGTTCGGAGATCCAGCGCCGCCACCGGCTCGACGGCACGCTGCAGGAGGTGCAGCAGCTGCTGAGCGAGGCGCTGACCGCCGAGCGCCGTGAGCTGTTCCCGGACCCGGACGACGAGGCGCGCTTCCGCGAGGCGCAGCTCGACGCCCTCCCGCCGGGCACCGCCGCGGCCGTGCGCGAACTGAGCGAGTACGACTGGCGCTCGTCGGAGGGCCGGCAGAAGTACGAGCAGATCCGCGACCTGCTCGGCCGCGAGGCGCTCGACGCGCGGTTCCAGGGCATGAAGCAGGCGCTGCAGAACGCCGGGCCCGAGGACGTCGAGCAGGTCAACCAGATGCTGTCCGACCTCAACGCGCTGCTGCAGGCCCACGTGCAGGGTGCCGACGACATCGACGAGCGGTTCGCGGAGTTCATGAACCGCCACGGCGAGTTCTTCCCGGAGAACCCGCGCAACGTCGAGGAGCTGATCGACGCGCTGGCCGCCCGGTCGGCCGCCGCGCAGCGCATGATGAACTCGATGTCGGCCGAGCAGCGTGCCGAGCTGATGGAGCTGTCCCAGCAGGCGTTCGGCGACCCGCGCATCGCCCAGCAGCTGTCCGCGCTCGACGCGGCGCTGCAGGCGCTGCGGCCGGGGGAGGACTGGCAGGGCTCGGAGCGCTTCCGCGGCCAGGACCCGCTGGGGATGGGCGAGGGCGCGCAGGCGATGCAGGACCTCGCGGAGCTCGACGGGCTGGCCGAGCAGCTGGGCCAGGCCTACCCGGGCGCCCGGCTCGAGGACATCGACATGGACGCGCTGCAGCGCCAGCTGGGTCCCGACGCCGGTGTCGACGCGCAGCGACTGTCCGAACTGGAGCGTGAGCTGCGCCGGCAGGGCCTGTTCGAACGCGCGGCCGACGGCACGCTCCGCCTGTCACCCAAGGCGTTGCGGCGCCTGGGCGAGACGGCACTGTCCGATGTGGTCAACTCGCTGCGCGGCAAGACCGGTGAGCGGGAGACCGAGTCCGCCGGAGCCGCGGGGGAGCCCACGGGCGCGAGCCGGCCGTGGCGGTTCGGGGACATGCAGCCGTGGGACGTGCCGCGCACGGTCCGCAACGCGGTGCTGCGCTCGACGTCGCTCGGCTCGCGCGCGGTGACGCTCGACGTCGAGGACGTGGAGGTCGTCGAGACCGAGCACCGCTCGCGCGCGGCCGTGGCGCTGCTGGTGGACACGTCGTGGTCGATGGTGCAGGAGGACCGCTGGCTGCCGATGAAGCGCACCGCGCTCGCACTGCACCAGCTGATCAGCACCCGCTTCCGCAACGACGCGCTGCAGCTGATCACCTTCGGCCGCTACGCGATGAAGGTGGACCTGCCGGAGCTGGTGGGCCTGGAGGGCACGTGGGAGCAGGGCACCAACGCCCACCATGCGCTCCTGCTGGCCGGCCAGCACCTGCGCCGCCACCCCGACGCGCAGCCCGTGGTGCTGATGGTCACCGACGGCGAGCCGACCGCCCACCTCGAACCCGACGGTGAAGCGGTGTTCGACTACCCGCCGGACCCGCGCACGATCTACAAGACACTGTCCGAAGTGGACCGGATCGCCAAGATGGGCGCCTCGGTCACGGTCTTCCGCCTCGGCGAGGACCCGCGGCTGGAAGCGTTCGTCGACACCATCGCCCGCCGCTCCGGCGGCCGCGTGGTGGCCCCCGACCTCGACGGCCTGGGCGCCGCCGTCGTCGGCGACTACCTCCGCAACCGAAGGGATTGACCCGGCTCCGGCTCCGCCGGCAGCGACCACCACCCGAGATCGCGCCGACGGAGCCGGGCCAAGGTCACAACGTTCGATTTCTCACCGGGTGGGAAAGGGGACGGCCGTCCCGTTTACAGTCGAGTCATGCAGACTTGGACCTCCGTCGACGTGCCCCGGTTGCCGGGCACGCCCCGCCCGCTTCGGCTCCACGACACGTCGACCGGGCAGATCCGCCCGACGGCTCCGGGTCCCACCGCCCGGATGTACGTCTGCGGCATCACGCCCTACGACGCCACGCACCTCGGCCACGCGGCGACCTACCTGGCGTTCGACCTGGTCAACCGCATCTGGCGGGACAACGGGCACGAGGTCCACTACGTGCAGAACGTGACCGACATCGACGACCCGCTGCTGGAGCGCGCCGAGCGTGACTCCGACGACTGGGTGGTGCTCGCGATGCGCGAGACGGCGCTGTTCCGCGAGGACATGGAGGCGCTACGCGTGCTGCCGCCGCGGCAGTTCGTGAGCGTGGTGGAGGCGATCCCGGAGATCGTGGAGGTCGTGGCGAAGCTGGTGGCCAACGGCAGCGCCTACCGGGTGGACGACCCGGAGTATCCGGACGTGTACTTCGACCACGCGGCGAGCGGCCGGTTCGGCTACGAGTCGCGCTACGACGAAGAGACGATGGCGAAGTTCTTCGCCGAGCGCGGCGGTGACCCCGACCGTGTGGGCAAGCGGCACCCGCTCGACGCGCTGCTGTGGCGGGTCGCGCGGGAGGGCGAGCCGTCGTGGGAGTCGGAGCTGGGCGCCGGGCGGCCGGGCTGGCACATCGAGTGCAGCGCGATCTCGGTGAACCGGCTCGGATTCGGGTTCGACCTGCAGGGCGGTGGTTCGGACCTGCGGTTCCCGCACCACGAGTACAGCGCCGCGCACGCCGAGGCCGTGGCGGGGGAGCACCCGTTCGCGCGCCACTACGTGCACGCCGGGATGATCGGCCTCGACGGCGAGAAGATGTCCAAGTCGCGCGGCAACCTGGTGTTCGTCTCCCGGCTGCGCGCCGACGGCGTGGACCCCTCGGCCATCCGGCTCGCTCTGTTCGCCGGCCACTACTGCGACGACCGGCCCTGGACCGACGCGCTGCTGACCGAGGCGCAGGAACGCCTGGCCCGCTGGCGCGAAGCCGTGGCGCTCCCCGCGGGCCCCGACGCGACGGAAACCCTCGCCCGCCTGCGCGACCACCTCTCCGACGACCTCGACACCCCTCAGGCCCTCACGGCCATCGACGCCTGGGCCACCGAAGCCCTTCGCCGAGACGGCAAGGACACCGCGGCTCCCGGATTGATCAAGCTCGCCGTCGATGCCTTGCTGGGCATCTCCCTCTGACGGTCAACCGCTGAGCAACGCTGCCGGCCCGGGACCTTCCCGGGCCGGCAGCATCTGTATAACGACCTATACGGCGACGGTTTCGACGGCCATCAGCTCCAGGTGGTCACCGTGCCAGTGACGGCGCAGCCATCGATCATGAGAAGCGACGACGACGGCGCCCGGGGCGTCGTCGAGGGCGGCGAAGAGCTCCTCGGCGAGGGTGAGCGAGATGTGGTTGGTCGGCTCGTCGAGCAGGAGCACGTCCGGCGGGTCCGCGAGCAGCACGGCCAGCGCGAGGCGCCGCCGCTGGCCCACGGACAGCTCGCCGACGGGCCGGCCGAGGTCGCGCGAGGACAGCAGGCCCGAGCGGGACAACGGTGGCGCGTCGTCCCCTAGTGCGGCGCGATAGACCTCGTGGGCGACGCGCTGCGGATCGGGGAACACCACGTCCTGCTCCAGGAGCCCCACCCGCAGCCCGGGTCCGAAGTGGACGGACCCGCCGGTGGGGGTGAGGCGGCCGGCCAGCACCGACAGGAGCGTGGACTTGCCCGCGCCGTTGCCGCCGGTCACGAGCAGCCGCGCCGTGCCGCTCACGTCCAGCCGGTCGAGGGCCAGCCGGCCCGGCACGTCCAGGTCCCGCACCGAGATCGCCGGTCCTTCGCCTGACGCGGCGGCCGTGAGGCGTGCGCGGAACCGCAGTGGCGCGGGGGGTTTGCGCACCTGGTCCTGTTCGAGCTCGTCGAGCCGCAACTGGGCGTTGCGGACGCGGCGGGACACCTGATTCTGCACCCGCCCTCCCTTGAAGTTGTAGAGGTTCTTGTCGCCGTCGGACTGCGCGCGGTTGTGCGCGACCCGCCGCGCCGTGACCGCGACCGACTCCCGCAGCTCCTTCAGCTCGTCCTGCTCTTCGGCGAAGCGCTGTTCCCACCGCGCGCGTTCGGCCCGCTTCTGGTCGAGGTAGTCGCTGTAGGTGCCGCCGTAGCGCGTCGCCCCGCCCACGAGCCGGTCGGCCGGCGCCGGGTCGAGGTCGACGATGTCGGTGCACACCGCGTCGAGGAACACGCGGTCGTGCGACGACAGCACGACGATGCCGGACAGCTCCGCGAGGTGGTGCTCCAGGAACTCCATCGCGGTGTCGTCGAGGTGGTTGGTCGGCTCGTCGAGCAGCAGCGTGGCGGGGCGGCGGATGAGCAGCGCCGCCAGCCCGAGCCGCGACCGCTGCCCGCCCGACATCTCGCCGAGACGCCGGTCGCGCCCGAGCGCGCCGAGACCCAGCCCGTCGCACACCAGCTCGGCGCGGCGGTCGGCGTCCCAGAGGTCGTGGACCTGCGCCCACTCCAGGAGCTTCCCGTACTCGTCGAGCACGCCCGCGTCGTCGGGCCGGTCGGTCATCGCCGCGGTGAGCGCGTCGAGCCGCGCGGCGGCCGCGCGGATGTCGGCCAGTGCGTGGTCGAGGACATCGGCGAAGGTCGCCGACGCCGGGAACGGCAGCTCCTGCAGCAGGAAGCCGACGTCGTCGCCGCGCACGATCTCGCCCGAGCGCGGCTGTTCGAAGCCCGCGAGCAGGCGCAGCAGCGTGGACTTGCCGGTGCCGTTCTCGCCGACGAGCCCGAGGCGGCGCCCGGCCGACGCGGTGAGGGAGACGCCGTCGAGGACGGTCCTGGCGCCGTAGCCGAACACGACGTCGGTGGCTTTGAGGGACAAAGACATGAGGGATCACCGGCCCTGGTGGGTGAAGCAGGTTCCCCGACGGGACTCGTGGCTCGCGGGAGCGGGGCTCGACCGGGAGCGGCCTCGGTGCGAGAAAGGGCTGGGCTCAGTTGTCCATGATGGGAGCAGGTTAACGCAACACCAGTAGGGTTAGTCAACCCCGAATTTCGCGGGGTGGCCGCGCGGCCTCCTCGACCTGCTGTGTGGCCAGGTCGGCGGCGGTCTCGCCGTCGGTCAGGAACGACACCAGGGCGGTGAGCTGACGGCGGTCGAACCCGGCCAGGCGCTCGCCGAACCGCTGGGCGAGCGGGGCGTAGAGCTCGGTCAGCTCCGCCATGCGGTCGGGCAGTGCCCGCACGCGCAGCCGCCGGCGGTCGGCCGGGTCGGGTGCGCGCTCCACGAGCCGGGCGCGCTCCATCCGGTCGAGCATCCGCGTGAACGCGCCGGTGGTCATCCCGAGCAGCCGCGCCAGCTCCGTGGGGGAGTCGGTGGCGCCGCTGTGCACGAGCTGCAGGCAGTGCAGCTCGGCCGGGGTCACGCCGAGCCGGTCGGCGACCGCGGTGTGGAAGCGGACCGTGGCGCTCACGAACCGGGGGAGGGCCAGCGCGGCGGCGGTGGCGAGTTCTCGCTGGTGGGGCAACGGACCGTCCTCGGCGCGGGAGTGGCTGGCGGAGACAACGACTGCACAAAGCAGTAACTGTCCGTGATGGTAGCGAAGCCCGTTGACAGCAGGTCAGGCGGCTGCAACTCTGAAAGGGGAGTTTCGAAAGAAGCCTTTCAGATAATCGGAGGACCGATGGCCGAGCCGCCGCCGCGCAAACGCGTCGACGACGCCGAGCTGCTGCGCGCGCTGGCGCACCCGCTGCGTTCGGCGCTGCTGCACCACCTGATGGCCGTCGGGCCCCGCACGGCGAGCGAATGCGCCGAAGCCGTCGGCTCCACCGCGTCCAACTGCAGCTGGCACCTGCGCCGGCTCGCGCAGCACGGCCTCGTGGAACGCGCCGACGCCACCGACGGACGCGAGCGGCCCTGGCGCGCCCTCCAGGTCGGCCTCGACTTCGGCGACCTGGGGGACGACCCGGCGCTCAACCGGGCGCAGCTCGCCGTCGTGGGCACCCAGCTCGCGGAGGAACAGGACCTCACCCGGCGCTACCTGGACTCCCTCGAAACGCTCGACCCGGCCTGGCGCGCGGTGGGTGGGTTCAGCTCGTACACGCTGCAGGTCACGCCGGCGGAGCTCGACCGGCTGCTGCAGGCGGTCGACGCGCTGGTCCGCCCGTACGTCGGCGCCATCCGCGAAGACGCGCCGGACGGGGCGCTGCCGGTACACGTCGGCCTGCGCTCGTTCCTGCGGCTCGGGCCGGACGGGGAGCCGGTGTCGTGAGACAGCTGCTGGGCGTGCCCGCGTTCGTGCGGCTGTGGCTGGCCGCGTTCTTCGGCGAGTCCGCCGAGTGGATGCTGCAGGTCGCGCTGCCGGTGTTCCTCTTCGCGACCACCGGCTCGGCCGCGACGACGGCGCTCAGCGTGGTGCTCGGCCTGCTGCCGGCGGTGCTGCTGAGCCCGGTCGCCGGGGTCGTCGCGGACCGGTGGGACCGCCGGGTCGTGCTCGCCGCCGTGTGCGTCGGCCAGGCGGTGGTCGCGCTGCCGCTGCTCGCGGGCGACGGCATCCCCGTCGCACTCGTGTATCTGGTGATGGCCGCGCAGGCGGGGCTGGCGTCGGTGTTCGAACCGGCGCGCAACGCGCTGGTGCCGGAGCTGGTCGGGGTCGCCGAGGTGACCGGCGCCAACGGCCTGATGAGCGTCAACGGCAGCGTCGCCCGGCTCGCGGGCGGCTGGGCCGGCGGCGTGCTGCTCGGCTGGGGTGGGCTGGACCGCGTGGTGCTCGGGTACCTCGGCGCGCTGGCCGTCGCGGCGGTGCTGCTCGCGCGCCCGTTCCCGGGTCCGGCGGCGCCGCGGGCCCGGAAGCCGCGCCGGGAGCCGGTCGTCGCCGCGTGGCTGGCCGGGCTGCGGGAGCTCACGCGGGACCCGCGGCTGCGGGCCACCGGGATCGCGACCGTGCTCGTGTCCGTGGCCCAGGGGATGTTCCTCGTGCTGTTCGTCGTC
This sequence comes from Amycolatopsis sp. NPDC001319, assembly GCF_042896185.1. NCBI lineage: Bacteria > Bacillati > Actinomycetota > Actinomycetes > Pseudonocardiales > Pseudonocardiaceae > Amycolatopsis > Amycolatopsis sp. NPDC001319. Next base: position 526,630 of record NZ_JBIAWY010000002.1, read on the forward strand.
TTCGTGCTGGACGTGCTCGGTGGCAGCGAGGCCGACGCGGGGCTGCTGCGCGGCGTGCAGGCGATCGGGGGGCTGGCGGCGGGCTTCGCCGTGGCGACGCTCGCCCGGCGCGTGGCGGGCGCGACGCTGCTCGCGTGGGGCTCGCTCGCGACCGGACTGGTGTCGGCGCTGATCTGGAACGCCGCGGCCCTCACGACCGCGCTCGGGCTCTACGTGGGCCTGTTCGCGGCGGCCGGCGGGCCCGCCGTGGTCACCGGCGCCGGGCTGCTGGCGCACGTCCAGAGCGTGGCGGCGCCCGACCGCGCGGGCCGGGTGCTGAGCACGGTGTTCGCCGTGGTCGCGGCGGCCCAGGCCGCCGGGGCGCTGCTCGCTGGGGCGCTGGTGGCCGTGTCCGGTCCGGCGGTGCTGCTCGACGTGCAGGCCGGCATCTACGTCGTGGCCGGGCTGGTGCTGCTGGGGTGGCGTAAGGGGGGCGGTTCTGGCGATCTGCCGGTCGGGAAATGGCTACGGTGGAGGAGTGCCGTCTCTCTTCGCCACCAGCGACCTCCACGTGACCCACGAGGGCAACGGGCCGATCCTCGACCGCGTCGTGCCGGATTCGCCGGAAGACTGGCTGCTCGTGGTCGGTGACGTCGCCGAACGCTCGTCCGTCATCCGCGACACGCTCGCCACGCTGCGCGAGCGGTTCGCCAAGGTCGTGTGGGTGCCGGGCAACCACGAGCTGTGGACGACGCCGAAGGACGAGTCCCAGCTGCGCGGCCAGGCCCGCTACGAGTTCCTCGTGGAGCAGTGCCGGGAGATCGACGTGCTGACCCCCGAGGACGAGTTCCCCGTGTGGGACCACGCCGCCAAGCCGCTGACGATCGCGCCGCTGTTCGTGCTCTACGACTACAGCTGGCGCACCCCGGCCGCCGAGGGCAAGACGATCGAGGAGGCGCTCGCGATCTCCCGCGAGAACGGCGTGGTGTGCACGGACGAGTACTTCCTGCACCCCGACCCGTTCCCCAGCCGCCAGGCCTGGTGCGCCGACCGCCTCAAGGTCAGCACCGACCGCCTCGACGCCATCCCGGCCGGGCACGGCACGATCCTCGTGTCGCACTGGCCGCTGCACCGCCACCCGACCGCGCCGCTGCACTACCCGGACTTCGCGCTGTGGTGCGGCACGACGGAGACCGAGGACTGGCACCTGCGCTACCGTGCCGAGCTCGCCGTGTACGGCCACCTGCACATCCCGCGCACGACGTCGGCCGACGGCGTGCGGTTCGAGGAGGTGTCGCTCGGCTACCCGCGCGAGTGGAGCCGCCGCGCCCGCGGGGCCGTGCCGCTGCGGAAGCTGCTGACGGCGTGACCGGGGAACCGCGGGTCCGCACCGTCCTCGGTGACATCACGCCCTCGTCGCTCGAGGTGTGCGACGCGCACGACCACCTGTTCTTCGCCTCCCGGCAGCTCGCCGGGCAGGAGCTCGACGACGCGGCGGCCGCCAACGCCGAGCTGCGCGCCTTCGCGGCCGCGGGCGGGCGCGCGGTGGTCCAGTGGACACCGTTCGGCCTCAACCGTCGCGCGGCCGACCTGGCCGCGCTTTCGGAGGCGACCGGCGTGCACGTCGTCGCCGCGACGGGCTTCCACCGCGCCGAGCACTACCCGGCCGAAGTCCTCGACCGCGTCTCCGACCGTTTGGCCGAGATCTTCGTGGCCGACCTGCTCGAAGGCATCCCGGCCGGTGACGACCCGGACGCCGGGCGGACCGGACCCCGCGCCGGCCTGATCAAGGTGGCGGGCGCGTTCCACGTCGTCGACCGGCACGCCCGCTGGACGATGGTCGCGGCCGCGCAGGCCCACCAGGAGACGGGCGCGCCGATCGCCGTGCACCTGGAGCTGGGCACCGCGGCCCGGGAGGTCGCCGACCTGCTGTGCGGCGAGCTGGCCGTGCCGCCGTCGCGCGTGATCCTGGGCCACCTCAACCGCAACCCCGACCTGCGGGTGCTGCGCGAGGTCGCCGACACCGGCGTCTTCCTGGGCTTCGACGGCCCGTCGCGCGCCAACCACGCCACCGACTGGCGCCTCACCGACCTGCTGTACGAGCTCGCGACCTCCGGTCACACCGGCCAGCTGCTCCTCGGCGGCGACACGACCACCGCCGCGGCGAGGCTGTCCTCCGGCGGCGGCCCCGGCATCCCGTACCTGCTCACGACGCTGCGACCCCGGCTCGTCCGAGCTCTCGGCGAAGACGTGGTGCAGGCGATGCTGGTCTCGAACCCGGCCCGCGCGTTCGCGGCCCGCTGGCGTCGCTGAACCGGGCCTCGAGACGGGAAAGGCCCCGACCGCGAGTGCGGCAGGGGCCTCCTCCGGCCGGATGGCGGCTCAGCGGAGGCCGAAGCCCCCGCCCTCCTGGCCCGGACGCCGCCGGCGCAGGTACCGCTCGAATTCGGCCGCGATCTTGTCGCCGGAGACCTCCTCCATGGTGAAGTCGGTTTCGGCGTCGCCGCGCTCTTCGAGGCTGCGGACGTACTCGCTGATCTCCTCGTCCTCGTCGGCCATCTCGCTGACGGTCCGCTGCCACTCCTCGGCCTGCTCGGGCAGCGCGCCCAGCGGGATCTCGACGTCGAGGACGTCTTCGAGCTTGTGCAGCAGCGCCAGCGTCGCCTTGGGGGACGGCGGGTGCGACACGTAGTGCGGCACGGCCGCCCAGATCGACACGGCGGGGATGCCGGCCTGCACGCAGTAGTCCTGCAGCACGCCCACGATCCCGGTCGGCCCCTGGTAGTTGTTCAGCTCGAGGCGGAACCGGCTCGCGGTGTCCTTGTCGTAGGCGGTCCCGGTGACCGGGACGGGCCGCGTGTGCGCGGTGTCGGCCAGCAGCGCGCCGAGCGCGACGACCGTGTCCACGTCGAGCTGCATGATGTGCTCCAGCAGCTCCGCGCAGAACGCGCGCCAGCGCATGTTCGGCTCGGGGCCCTGGACCAGCACCACGTCGCGGTCGAGGCCCTCGGGCCGGCAGATGGACAGGCGCGTGGTCGGCCACTCCACCTGCCGCGTCACGCCGTCGACCATGCTGATGGTCGGCCTGCTGACCTGGAAGTCGTAGTAGTCGTCCGGCTCCAGCTCCGCCAGCGGGGTGGCGTCCCAGTTGAGCTGCAGATGCTCGATCGCGCGGCTGGCCGCGTCACCAGCGTCGTTCCAGCCTTCGAAGGCCACCACCATCAGGGGGCGCTTCGATTCCGGGCGGGCGCGATCCGGGTCTCCGGGTCGCTGGGTCTCCTCGACTGGCTCACTCACCTTCCCAGCCTACGACCCTTCGCCCGTAACCTGTGCAGCATGTCCGACCGCGCGCCGTCACCATCGCCGCCCGCGCGCGGCGGCCGGGTCCCGGTGTGCGGGACGCGCCGGAGAGTCGCAGCTCACAGCCCTGCGGGTGGGGCGCGGCGCCCGCGCCCGGCGGTGCGATGCGAATGGGATACTGGAGACGATCCGGCCCGTCGTCGTGCCCGGTCCCCCCGGTGGACGGTCCGGGGCCGTCGCCGGCGCGACGCAAGCCCACACTTTCGGGGCGGATTCGTGCCCGGTGCTCCGCGGCCGTCCGTCCGGCCACCCGCCGAAGCACCGACAAGGAGAAAACCGTGACTGCACCGTCCTCTTCGGACGGACTGGGCGCCGTCCTGTGGGACATGGACGGCACGCTCGTCGACTCCGAGAAGCTCTGGGACGTCGCGCTGTACGAGTGCGCGGAAGCGCTCGGCGGCACGCTGTCGGAGGAGCAGCGGATGACGCTCGTGGGGTCCAACATGGACGCCACGGCCACCTACCTGCTGGAGGTCACCGCACGGGAGGTCACGCCGGAGTCGGTGGCCGAGACCGGCGCGTGGATCCGTCGGCGCACGGCGGGCCTGTTCGACGACGCGCTGCCGTGGCGCCCTGGTGCGCGCGAAGCGCTGGCCGCGGTGAAGGCCGCCGGCATCCCGTCGGCGCTGGTCACCTCGACCGAGCGCGCGCTGACCGAGCTGGCGCTGCAGACGATCGGCCGCGAGTTCTTCGACGTCACGGTGTGCGGTGACGAGGTCGACGGGCTGAACAAGCCGCACCCGAGGCCCTACCTCAAGGCCGCCGAGCTGCTCGGCGTGCCGCCGGAGCGGTGCGTCGCGGTGGAGGACTCGCCGCCGGGCGCGCAGTCGGCCGAGAGCGCCGGCTGCGCGGTGCTCGTGATCCCGAACGACGTGGCGGTCCCGGCCGGGACGCGGCGGGTGTTCCGCGAGTCGCTCGCCGGCGTCGACGTGGCCGCGCTGGCCGCGTTGCTGCCGGGAGTGTGACCCCTGCGGCATCGGGGTCACCCGGGGCAGCGCCCGCCCGTGCGGGATGGAAGGATCTGCAGACCGTGAAGACCTTCGATGAGCTGTTCGCGGAGCTTGCCGAGCGCGCCCGCACCCGTCCCGACGGGTCCGGCACCGTCGTCGCCCTCGACGACGGGGTGCACGCCCAGGGCAAGAAGGTGCTCGAGGAAGCCGGCGAGGTGTGGATCGCCGCCGAGCACGAGTCCGACGACCGCCTCGCGGAGGAGATCTCGCAACTGCTGTACCGGGTCCAGGTGCTCATGCTCGGCCGGGGGATCTCGACCGAGGACGTGTACCGCTACCTGTGACGCGTTCGCGCACCGGAGATCGAGGAGAGAGCGAAATGCTGCGTGTTGCCGTGCCTAACAAGGGAGCCCTCGCCGCGGCGGCGGCGGAGATGCTTTCCGAGGCGGGCTACCGCAAGCGACATGACTCGAAGGACCTGACCGTGCTCGACCCGGTCAACGAGGTCGAGTTCTTCTTCCTGCGTCCCAAGGACATCGCGATCTACGTCGGCTCCGGCGAGCTCGACCTCGGCATCACCGGCCGCGACCTCGCGCTCGACTCGGGCGCGCCGGTCGACGAGATGCTCGCGCTGGGCTTCGGCGGGTCCACGTTCCGCTACGCCGCCCCGGCCGGCCAGGACTGGAAGCCGGCCGACCTGCAGGGCAAGCGCCTGGCGACCTCGTACCCGCGGCTCGTGCGCGAGGACCTGGCCCGCCACGGCGTCGAGGCCGAGGTGATCCGCCTCGACGGCGCCGTCGAGATCTCGATCCAGCTCGGCGTCGCCGACGCGATCGCCGACGTGGTCGAGTCCGGCCGCTCGCTGCGCCAGCACAACCTGGTGGCCTTCGGCGACCCGATCTGCGTGTCGGAAGCCGTGCTGCTGCAGCGCGCGGGCAGCGACTCGGCGAAGGCGAAGAGCCAGCTGGCCGCCCGGCTGCGGGGGGTGGTGTTCGCGCAGCAGTACATGATGCTCGACTACGACTGCCCGCGCACCCTGCTGGAGCAGGCCATCGCCATCACCCCGGGCCTGGAGTCGCCGACGGTCGCCCCGCTGGCCGACGAGGACTGGGTCGCCGTGCGCGCGATGGTGCCGCGCAAGAAGGTCAACCAGATCATGGACGAACTGGCCGAGGTCGGTGCCAAGGCGATCCTCGCCTCCGACATCCGCTCCTGCCGCTTGTAACCGAACGACGGACGAGGGCGCTTCCCGTTGCGGGAGGCGCCCTCTTGTCTGTCTACACTGGATGCTGCGGCTCACCGCGGCCTGTTTGGACGCTTCGGCATCAGGTCATACAGTTTTTTGCGGGCGCCGTTGTCGTTGGCGTTGCGGGTCATCGCGACTTCGGAGATGAAGTCCTCGAAGACGAACTCGTCGTCGGCCGGGACCTCGGTGGGGCCGAGGTTCTGGGCGAGGTAGCCGTCGAGGGTTCCGGCGATTTCGCGGAACGACAGGGCCTGCAGGGTTTCCGGCGCGTAGGTGGTGACGGGTACGCCGTTGGCCGCGGCCTCGTTCATCACGACGCCGAGGGGCACGTGCGAGAGCATCGGCACGCCGAAGTTGTACATCTCCTGCAGAGCCGCGGCCGCGTAGTGGGAGATCGGGCGGCGGTAGAGCCCCGGCACGATCCCGTACCACGCGATGGGCGTGCGGCCGGTGGTCTGTTCCACGTAGCGCACCTGGTCGGCGAGCAGCCGCAGCGCGCGGATGCTCGTTTTGTCCGGCTGCACCGGCACCAGGATCCCGTGGGACGCCGCGAGTGCGTTGTTGGTCAGCACGTCGAGCGCGGGCGGGCAGTCGATGACGACGTGGTCGTAGTTCGCGAACTGGATCACGCGCGCGAGCTGCCAGCCGGGCACCCGGAACGAGTCCAGCCGGCGGATCAGGTCGAACATGCCCGGCGACGTCGGGATCACGTCGAACGCGCCGCCGCGGCCGAGGTTGCTGCGCGGGTGCGGCACCGCGAGCTCTTCGATCGGGCCCTTCCAGAGCTTCGTGAGCGCCTTCGCGAGCGTGGGTGCGTCACCGGACGCCTCGGCCAGGCCGAGCATCTCGGTGGTGGCGTGCCCCTGCGGGTCGAGGTCGATCAGCAGCACGCGCCGGCCGCGTTCGGCCAACGCCGCGGCCGTGCCCACGCTGAGTGAGGTCTTGCCGACCCCGCCTTTCTGGTTGACCACCGAGGTGATCTGCATGCCGGAGCGCTCCCTTGTCGGTCGTTCCGCGAAGGTTATTGGATCCGGGGCGTGGGCGCGCGGTTATCCGCCCCCGGCCTGTCGTGGCCGGACGAGCAGAGCCTGCGCGCCGGTGCCGACCGGACCGGAGCCGTCGTGCAGGGTACTCGTGGCGGTGCCGACGCCGTGCGGCCCGACCAGGGTCACGGCGTCGAGTCCGATCCACTCGCCCTCCGGCGCCCGGCGCAGGTGGACGGTGAGCTCCGAGTTGATGAACCACCAGCCGTCGGTGGGCAGGAAGTGGGACACGCCGTTGGCCGAGTCCGCGACCGCGAACAGCCGCTGCAGCCCGGTGGGCTCCTCGCCGTCGACGAGCGGGACCCGCTGCCGGCCCCACACCGCGGCCGGGCCCGGCGCCGAGATGCTGCCGCGCACGGCCCGCCACTCGACGGCGTTGAGGTAACCGCCGCGCCAGTCGGCGGGGAACGTCGTCTCCGTGCCCGCATCCGCCGGGGGCAGCAGGGGACCGGCGTCGGTCGCGACGGTCGTGGTGTCGGTGGTCGCGATGCGCCACGCGCTGGCCCGCGCGATCAGCCTGCCGTCCGCGGACAGCTCCGACTGCAGCAGCTCGACCGACCGGCCCGGCCGCTCGATCCACGACCGCTGGTCCAGCTCCGCGACCGGCGCCGGCCCGAGGATCTCGATGGTGACACGCGCGATCAGCGCCGGGTGTGGCGCTTCGAGCCGCTCCAGTCCGCGCGCGAGCAGCGCCGACGGCGGGCCGAAGTGCTGCGCGCCGGGCGCCCAGGGGCCGCTGGTGTGCTCGGTCGCGGCGTACCGCTCGTCGCCGAGCGGGACGTAGAACGCGTCGGCCATCAGTCCGCCCGGTCCAGCGCGGTCTCTTCACCCGCGTCGGGTTCCGGCCAGCCGGGGTACTCCGGCGGCGTGCCGCCGAACTCCGGGCAGTGGGCCTGGTGGTCGCACCACGAGCACAGCTTGCCGGGATTGGGCCGGAAGTCGCCGGTCTTGCCCGCCTTGAGGATCGCCTGCCAGATGGCTTCCAGCGTGCGCTCGAACCGCACCAGTTCCGCTTCGTCGGGCGTGTAGGCGAGCGACTGGCCGTCGGTGAGGTACATCAACTTCAGCTGGCGCGGCACGATGCCGCGCAGCCGCCACAGCACCACGGCGTAGAACTTCATCTGGAACATCGCCTTGGCCTCGCCGATCTCACGCGGCGCGGCCCCGGTCTTGTAGTCCACCACGCGGATCTCGCCCGTCGGCGCCACGTCCACGCGGTCGATGTACCCGCGCAGCAGCACCCCCGAGCCCAGCTCGATCTCCACGTGCAGCTCACACGCCTCCGGCTCCAGCCGGCGCGGGTCCTCCAGCTCGAAGTACGCGTCGAGCAGCTTCTCCGCGGACGCCAGCCATTTGTCGGTTTCGCCCTCCTCGGCGTCCGTGAACAGCTCGGTCCACTCCGGACTCGCGGCCGACAGCTCCGCCCACGTGGGCGCCAGCAGATCCTTCGCCCGCGGCGCCACGCGCTCACCCGCGGGCAGACCGAACAGCCGTTCCAGCACGGCGTGCACGAGCGTTCCGCGCACCTGGGCCTTCGTAGGCACCTCGGGCAGCCGGTCGACGGCCCGGAATCGGTAGAGGAGCGGACACTGTTTGAAATCGCTGGCACGTGACGGCGACAGCGCCGGCCGCCTGCGGACGGGCGCGTCACCGTTTCCCGGTGGGGTGGTGACCGTAGCGGTGTCGGGCATGGCCAGAGCGTAACGCCGGGCACCGACAGGATTTGATTGCCTCGGCTCCGCCGGGGCGGCGAAACACCGGCGCGATCTCGCGGCCGGGTCCCCGCTGCCGGGGTGACCGTGGGTGGGGAGGGTGCGGTCGCGAGGTGGTCGCCGCGGAGGAGGTGGGTTGACGTGATCAGGTTGGCTCCGCGGGGGCGCCACGGCTAGTTCCGAGCGCAAGGCGTGTTTCGCCTTCCCCGGCGACGAAGCCCCGCGCGCCGCCCCACGACTAGACCCGCCGCGCCGGATCCTCCGACCGAGCCCGCCATGCCCGAACCCACGACCGAGCCGACGCCGGACCTCCTGATCAGGGCCGACTCGCCCGGTCCCTTGACCAAGCCCGCCATACGCGGCCTCGCGACGAAGCCCGACACGCCCGAGCCTTCACATCAATCCCGACACGCCCGGCCCCGTGACGAGATCCGACTCGCGGGCCGAGCGCCAATTCCGGCACGCCGGCCCGAGGACCAATTGCGACACGCCCAGCCCACGACCGAGCCGACCACGCCCGGCCTCGCGACGAGGTCCGACTCGGTTGACCCCACGAGCAAGTCCGACATCCGGGCATCGCGACCAAGCCCGCCATGCCGGGCCCCCTGACCAAGTCCGACACGGCGGCCCGGCGCCGAAGCCCCACCTGCACGGCCTCGGGACGAAGCCCGACACGCCCGGCCCTCCCCATCAATCCCGACACACCCGGGTCTCACGACGACCCTCGCGACGAGTGGGCCTTGCGCCGAAACCCGACCCACGCGGTCGCGCGAACAGGCCCGACCCGTCCGGGTCTCGAAACCAATTCCGGCGCGGCCGCCCCGGTGACGGAGCCCGGCGGGTCTCGCGACAAAGTCCGGCACGGCGGGTTTCGCGACGGAGCTCACATGCCTCGATCTCGTGGCGCCGTCCGGCGCGCATGGCTTTGTGACGAAGTCCCGCACGGCTGGCCCCTGCCATGAAGCCCGCCATGCTCGGGACTCACGGCGCCGTCCGATATGCGTGGCCTTGCGACGAAGTCCGGCACGGTAGGCCTGCCACGAAGCCTGCCTGGGTCTCGCGGCGCCATCCGGCGCGTGTGGCCTCGCGACGAAATTCGACATGTCCGGCCCGGCCACGAAGCCCGCCGTGCCTGGGTCTCGCGGCGCCATCCGGCGTGTGTGGCCTCGCGGCGCAGTGCGACATGGCCGGCCCGCGGCCAAGCCCGACATGCCTGGGGCTCGCGGCGCAGTGCGACATGCGTGGCGTTGCGGCGATGTCCGACACCCCCGGCCCGCGACCAAACCTCACCTGCCTGGGGCTCGAGACGAGGCCGACACGCCCGGGCCTCGCAACCAAGACCGACTCACCCGATCTCGCGACCAGGCCCGCCCCCCTTGCCTCACCACAGCCCCGCCGCACCCGGTGCCGCCGAGCCCGACGCACCGGACGCGCCCGGTGTCACCACCGATCCCGACACTCCCGGCCCCCGACCAAGCGCACGTTCCCACCCAGCTCACCACGCCCAGTCGACCCACCAGCGAGATCGCGCCGGCTTCCCGATTGTGCGGTGCGATCGGCCCCCCGGCCGATCCGACCGCACAATCGGGAAGCCGGCTTCCAGGCGATCTCGCACGCCCCGGCGGAGCCGGGGCAAACAACACAGATCACCCGCTTCCCACACCCTGCCCTTTACTCTTGCCCGCATGGCCGCGACCCGACAGCACGGTGCCGGGCCGTCCCGGCGCGTCACGCCCGGCGACGGCGGGCTGTTGCTGTTCCGGGTGGCCGGGGTGCCGGTGTTGCTGGCGCCGTCGTGGTGGATCGGGTCGTTGATCATCGTGGTGCTGTACGCGCCGCTGGTGGGGCGGTTGCTGCCGGAGGCGTCGACGCCCACGTCGTGGTTGCTGGCGGCCGCGTTCGCGGTGCTGCTGGGGTTGTCGGTGCTCGCGCACGAGCTGGGGCACTGCCTGGTGGCGCTGCGGTTGGGGATTCCCGTGCGGCGGTTGCGGCTGTTCCTGCTCGGTGGGCTGTCCGAGGTCGCGCGGACGCCGCGCCGGCCCGGGCAGGAGGGGCTGGTGGCCGCCGCGGGGCCGGCCGTGTCGCTGGTGCTGGGTGGGTTCTGCGCCCTGCTGATGCTGGCCGTGCCGCCGGACGGGGCCGTGTGGCTGCTGGTCGCGGAGTGCGCCGTGGCGAACTTGGCGGTGGGTGTGTTCAACCTGCTCCCCGGGCTGCCGCTCGACGGCGGCCGTCTCGTGCGCGCGGGCGTGTGGGCGGCGACGGGGTTGCGTGCCAAGGGCACGCGCGCCGCCGTGGCCGGGGGCGCGGTGGTGGCGACCGGCCTGATCGTGTGGGCGCTGTGGGGCCTGGCGACCCAGAGCGAGGACCGCTGGCTGCGGCTCGGAGTCTGCGTGGTCACGGCGTGGTTCGTGATCCTCGGCGCCCGCGGAGAGCTCGCGGCGGAAGCCCGGCGCAGCTGGCCCGACGGCCTCGAGCTGGCCGAGCTGGTCCGGCCCGTGCTGCAGCTGCCCGCGGAAAGCCCGGTGTCCGACGCGCTCGCCGCCTCGGCCGGCCGCGGGGTCGTCCTCGTCCGAGCCGACGGGGTCGCCGCGGGGCTGCTCGACGAACAGGCCGCCGAGCAGCTGGCCGGAACCCACCCGCACGCCCCGGCGGAGCTCGCGGCCGAGCCGATCCGCGCCGAGACGGTGCTCCTGGCCTCGGAGCCGGGGGAGGAGATCGCCGAACGCGTGCGCGAAACCCCCGCGTGGCAGTTCCTCGTGGTCGACGACGAGGGCCGCCCCGCCGGGGTGCTACGCCGCGAAGACCTCCGGGCCGCGCTCGTGCGCGGCCGCCACGCTCACTGAGAGTGCACCCGACCGGCGACCCACGCGGACGACCTGCGAGGATCTGACGCCAGCGTTTCGCGTGTGAGGTGGAGGAAGAAGTTGTCGGTCAGCGGACCGTTTCGCGCAGGAGACCGGGTTCAGTTGACGGACTCGAAGGGCCGGCACTACACCCTCACGCTCGCCGAGGGCGGGGAGTACCACACCCACCGCGGCGCGCTCGCGCACGACGAGCTGATCGGGCTCCCCGAGGGCTCCGTGGTCACCTCGGCCGGCGGCAGCAACTACCTCGCGCTGCGCCCCCTGCTGCCCGACTACGTGCTCTCCATGCCGCGCGGCGCCCAGGTGATCTACCCCAAGGACGCGTCGCAGATCGTCATGTGGGGCGACATCTTCCCGGGCGCCCGCGTGCTCGAAGCCGGCGCCGGCTCGGGCGCCCTGACGCTCTCGCTGCTGCGCGCCGTCGGCCCGGCTGGGCACGTGTCGTCCTACGAGATCCGCGACGACCACGCGGAGCACGCCGAGCGCAACGTCGTGAAGTTCTTCGGCGAGAAGCCGGACAACTGGACGCTCACCGTCGCCGACCTGGCCACGCACACCGGTGAGGTCGACCGGGTCGTGCTCGACATGCTCGCACCGTGGGACCAGCTGCCGAACGTCGCCGCGCACCTCGTGCCGGGCGGCGTGCTCACGGTGTACGTGGCGACCGTCACACAGCTTTCCCGGGTGACGGAGTCGTTGCGGGAACAGCAGTGCTGGACCGAGCCGGAGTCGTGGGAGACGCTGATGCGCCCGTGGCACGTCGTCGGCCTCGCGGTGCGGCCGGACCACCGGATGGTGGCGCACACGGCCTTCCTGCTCACCGCTCGCCGCCTCGCCAACGGAACGGTGTCCCCGCGCGTGTCGCGCCGGCCCGCGAAGGGCAAGGGCTGAGGTCTAGCCCGGCACGCACCACCGGCCGTTTTCGCGGTGCATCGGGAACGGCGTGTCCTTGCGCCCGCCCGCGCCTTCCACGTGCACGGTGACGCCGGCTGAATCGCCGGCCACGTCCGGCGGCCCCGCCAGGGTCACGGTGAGCGGTCCCGCGGCGTCCCACTTGGCCTGCAGGTCGGCGAGGGCCTGGGAAGTCTGTGGCTCGCACGTGAGCCGGCCGAACTCCGTGGCGTCGCCGCGCTTGATGGCGTCGACGATCGCGTTGGCGAGCACGTCCGTGGCGGCGACGTCCGCGTCGCTCGCTGGTGGGGAAGCGGTGGGAACGCGCGTCGGCGGCGAAGTCACGGGCGGCGGTGGCGCCGACGGCCCGGCCGGTGCGACCAGCACCAGGCCGAGCACCGCGCCGGCCACGAGAGCGCCGAGCACGACGAGCCCGGCGGTGAGTCTGCCACTCACCGCCGGGGTCTCACTGCTTGTCCGCCTGGGCGTCGACCAGGCACCAGACGCCGGCCTCGCGCTTGGAGGTCATCGTCCCGTTGGCCGTCTTCGTACCCTGCGTGGCCTTGTACCGCACGGACGCAGTGTCGCCGTTCTCCTGTGCGGCGCCCGTGAGCTGGACGTCGGTCTTCGGGATGTCCACGGCGCCGCCGTTGTAGAGGCTGCGGCACGCCAGTCCGGCCAGCGCCGAGCCGTCGCCGCTGCTGAAGTCGGCCGCGGCGGCCTGGAACAGCTCCTGCGCGCTCTGCGTGCCGCCCGGCGCAGGCGCGTCGGTGCCGCCCGACGAGCCGGTGGACGGGGCGGAGCTGCGGGGGAGGCTCGGGGTGCCGGTGTTCGGCGCGCCGCCACCCTGGCCGGTCACGGCCGGGGGCGCCGGCGGAGCCGCGGTGTCGGTTTTGCCCTTGTCGCCACCCGAAAGCCCGATGACGAGACCGATCGCGGCACCCACCACGACCACCACGCCGACGGCGATCCCGACGATCAGGCCGGTCTTCTTTTTCTTCGGAGGCTGCTCGGTGTAGCTGCCGAAGGACTGATAACCACCCGGTTGGCCGTACTGATCGCCGAAACCGCCCTGCGAGAAGCTCTCGGGCTGCCCGAACTGCTGCGTTCCGCCCTGCTGGTACGGATCTTGCTGCCCGTACTGCTGGGGCCCGCCCTGCTGCTGATAGGGATCTTGCTGTCCGAACTGCGCCGGCTGGGCATACGGATCTTGCCGGCCGAAGGACGGGGGCTGCTGCGCCGGGTAGCCCGGCTGCTGCTGCGGACCGGACTGCGGGTACCCGCTCTGCGGCGGCCAGGTGCTCGGCTGCTGCCCGCCGTAGGGCTGCCCGCCGGGGTAGCCGGGCTGCTGCTGGGGGCCGGACTGGGGCTGACCTGGGCCCTGCGGGGACTGTCCGTAGGGATTCGGCTGCTGCCCGTAACCTCCGTAGCCACCGCCCTGCTGGCCGTGACCACCGGGCTGCTGCGGCGGGTAGGTCATGTGTGGTGCCCCCTAGCGTTCCTTCGCGTGCCGACCTGGCCACCGGGTGAGGTGAACCCCGGGGGATGCTAGCCAGGCCGCCCGGGATCCGTGCGCTCAGGCCGGAATCCGGCGAAACGAGGGTTGGTGGCGGGGTCCCCGGGGTACCTGCCCCGTGCTCGCTTTCGCCTGGTGGAACACGGCGTGACGGCCTCCGGTGTCCGGGCACCGAATCGGCCGCTTGCGCATCCGTGACGACCGTGCTGAGCGGGTACGGAAATCGCGACGCGCCGATCTTGTGATGCGGAAAGGCCTTTTCTTGTCGGTGATCGCCGGTACCGTGGAATGAAAAGCACTCCGAGGAGGTGCCCGATGCATCATGACCTTCCCGGAGGTCGGCGCGAGGAGGCCGACCCTTCAGCAACAGGCGGAGCTGGGCTTACGGCGGAACAACAAGCCCGGCAGATCCGTTTTCTCGAGGAGGAAGTGGCGCTCTTGCGTCGCAAACTCACCGATTCGCCGCGGCAGAACCGAGTTCTCGAACAGCGCCTCGCCGAGGCGTCCGAACGGGTGAGCCAGCTCACCGAGCGCAACACGAAACTGGTCGAGACCCTGCGCGAGGCGCGTGGTCAGCTGCTCGCCCTCCGCGAAGAGGTCGACAGGCTGGCCCAGCCGCCGAGCGGCTACGGGGTCTTCGTCACCTCGTACGAGGACAACACGGTGGACGTCTTCACCGCGGGCCGCAAGATGCGGGTCTCGGTGTCGCCGGCCGTGGAGATCTCGTCGCTGCGCCGTGGTCAGGCGCTGCGTCTCAACGAGGCACTCACCGTCGTCGAAGGCGGCGATTTCGAGCGCACCGGTGAGGTGTGCGCACTGCGTGAGGTGCTCGCACCCGAGGACGAGGGCGGCATTCCCCGCGCTCTCGTGGTGGGGCACGCGGACGAGGAGCGGGTCGTCCTGCTCTCCGAACCGCTGGCCGAGCAGCCGCTCAAGCCGGGCGACTCGCTGCTCGTCGACTCGAAGGTCGGGTACGCGTACGAGCGCGTGCCGAAGGCCGAGGTCGAGGACCTGGTGCTGGAGGAGGTGCCCGACGTCCGCTACGAGGACATCGGTGGCCTGAGCAGGCAGATCGAGCAGATCCGCGACGCGGTGGAGCTGCCGTTCCTGCACGCCGATCTCTACCAGGAGTACCAGCTGCGGCCGCCGAAGGGCGTGCTGCTCTACGGGCCTCCGGGCTGCGGGAAGACGCTCATCGCCAAGGCGGTGGCCAACTCCCTGGCCAAGAAGGTCGCGCAGGCGCGGGGCGACAAGGCGGACGGGAAGTCCTACTTCCTGAACATCAAGGGTCCCGAGCTGCTCAACAAGTTCGTCGGCGAGACCGAGCGGTCCATCCGCCTGATCTTCCAGCGGGCTCGGGAGAAGGCCTCCGAGGGCACTCCCGTCATCGTGTTCTTCGACGAGATGGACTCCATCTTCCGCACCCGTGGCTCGGGCGTGTCCTCCGACGTGGAGACCACGATCGTGCCGCAGCTGCTGTCGGAGATCGACGGTGTGGAAGGGCTGGAGAACGTCATCGTCATCGGCGCCTCCAACCGTGAGGACATGATCGACCCGGCGATCCTGCGGCCGGGCCGGCTCGACGTGAAGATCAAGATCGAGCGTCCGGACGCCGAAGGCGCGAAGGACATCTTCTCCAAGTACCTGGCCGAAGGCCTGCCGATCCACGCCGACGACCTGGCGGAGTTCGGCGGGGACCAGAAGGCCACGTTCGACGCGATGATCCAGCACACCGTCGAGCGCATGTACGAGGAGAGCGACGAAAACCGGTTCCTCGAGGTGACCTACGCCAACGGGGACAAGGAAGTCCTGTACTTCCGCGACTTCAACTCGGGCGCGATGATCCAGAACATCGTGGACCGGGCGAAGAAGTCGGCCATCAAGTCGGTGCTGGAGACTCAGCAGCCCGGCTTGCGCGTGCAGCACCTGCTGGACGCGATCGTCGACGAGTTCGCGGAGAACGAGGACCTGCCGAACACCACGAACCCGGACGACTGGGCCCGGATCTCCGGCAAGAAGGGCGAGCGGATCGTCTACATCCGCACGCTCGTCACCGGCAAGAACCAGGACTCGGGGCGGGCGATCGACACCGCCACGAACACGGGTCAGTACCTGTAAGGGATTCGATTCGGAACGTGGGGCTACCGGTTCGCCGGTGGCCCCACGTTCTCGTCTGAAACCCGCACCGCCCGACGTGCGAGTTTCCCGTGTGAGGCGAGGATTCCGAGCACGACGAGGAGCGCACCGACGGGTTCGTTCCAGTGCACGGGTTCGTTCAGCACGAGCACGCCGAGCGCCACTCCCACCACCGGTGTGAGGTAAGTCACCGACGAAGCGTGGGCGGCGCCCCAGGCCGCTACTACGCGTGTGTTCCACACGTACGCGATCCCCGTTCCCAGCACGCCGAGCGCGAGCATGCTGACCACCACGGCGGCGCTCAGGTGCATCGGCTGGCTCGCCACCACGGGCGCCAGCACCAGGAGCAGCACCGTGGCGAACCCGACCTGCCCGAAAGCAACGACCACGGGATCGGCGCCCTTCGGGGACACGAACCGGCGCAGGTACACGAAAGCCGCGCCGTAGCACGTCGTGGCGCCCAGGCAGGCCAGCTGAGCCGTGAGCTCGTGCGAGAGGTCCACGCCCTGCCACACGCCGACGAGCGTCAGCACGCCGGCGAACCCGAGCAGCAGCCCCGCCACGCGTGGCGCGGTCAGGCGCTCCGCGGGCAGCGCCGCCGCGGCGAACACCATCGTCAGCAACGGCGTCGTCGCGTTGAAGATGCTGGCCAGGCCGGAGGAGATGTACTGCTCGGCCCAGGAGAAGAGCAGGAACGGTGCGGCGCACAGCAGCACCGACACCACCGCGAGATGGCCCCACAGCGCGGGATCACGGGGGAGGGGCCGGCGCCGCACAGCCAGGACCACGGCGAGCGCCAGCGCGCCGAAGCCGACGCGCGCCAGCGCGACTTGAGCGGGGGAGAGGCCCTGGAGGCCCACCTTGATGAAGAGGAAACTCGCGCCCCACACCACCGCCAGCGCGACGAATCGCGCACCGATACCGAACCGCCCGGTCATGACCCTCCTGATCGACTGACTCCCGGGGGCCAGTCAACGGGCCCGCCACGCCGCGAGGCCAGCGGTTTTCGGTCATGTCACTGAAGTTCGGTGTATAACGCCCTATACTTCCCGGCTGTGAGCACCGACGACACCCCGCGCCCGCGCGCCCCGATCACCGAAGCCGACGTCCTCACCTGGCTGGAGACGACCGCGGCCGCCGTCCAGGCGGGGGAGCTGAACGCCAACGACCTCATCGACCTGCTGGGAGAGCTGCGCCGCGCGTCCGCCGCCTGCGCCGACGCGTCCGACTGGGCCCTGCTCGCCGCCCGAGAGGAGGGCGCCAGCCTCCGCCAGATCGCCCCCGTCTTCGGCAAAGGCTACGTGCGGGCACCCGCCGCCCGCCTGGAAAAACTCCACCGACAAGCCCAGAACTCCGGACAATGGCTGGCCATCCTCCGGCACAAACAAACTGTATAACGACCTATACAGCTGGCCTGCGGTCGAAAAGATCCGCGGCCGGCAACGCATTTCACTCACCACCCGAGAAACAGCACAGACAAGGACACCGAATGGAGCGCATCGCGGTCGGGCTCGCCGCTCTCGGCCGGCCCGCGTACATCAACCTGGGCCGGGAGCTGCCGGGGACGCGGGACGTGCCGGCGATGCGCGCCGCGACCCACGAGGTGCTCGACGCGGCCTACGCGGCGGGAGTGCGCTGGGTCGACGTCGCGCGGTCCTACGGGCTGGCGGAGGACTTCCTCGCGAGCTGGCTCGCGGAGACCGGCCACACGGACGTGACGGTGTCGAGCAAGTGGGGCTACCGCTACGTCGGCGAGTGGCGGCTCGACGCGCCCGTGCACGAGGTGAAGGAGCACTCGGCCGCGCGGTTCGCCGAGCAGTGGGCCGAGACGCGGGCGTTGCTGGGCGACCACGTGAACCTGTACCAGGTGCATTCGCTCACTGTGGACAGTCCGCTGTTCTCCGACGCGGCGCTGATCGACGCGCTGGCGGGATTGGCCGACCAGGGCGTCGAGGTCGGGTTCTCGACATCCGGGCCGGCGCAGGCCGACGCCGTGCGGCGGGCGTTCGAGCTGGAAGCGGCGGGGCGGCCGGTGTTCTCGTCGGTGCAGTCCACTTGGAACGTCCTGGAGCCGTCGGTCGGTGAGGCGCTGGCGGAGGCCGATGCGGCGGGGAAACGGGTGCTGGTCAAGGAGACGCTGGCCAACGGTCGTCTGGTCGTGGAGGCGCCGGAGTCCCTCGCGCGCATCGCTGCCGCGCACGGCGTGGGTGCGGACGCGGTCGCGGTGGCCGCGGTGCTGGCGAACGACTGGGTTTCGGCGGCTCTGGTGGGTCCGTCGAGCACGGCGCAGCTGGCGTCGAACCTGGCCGCCCCGCGGGTTTCGCTGACCGCGGACCAGGTGGCCGAGCTGGCGGGTCTGGCCGAGGCGCCGGAGGAGTACTGGCGGCACCGGTCCCACCTCGGGTGGGACTGAGGGCCTGCACTACCCTCGCTGCAGCGCGGGCCCGTGGGTGGGCCGCGGTTCTCGGATCTTCCGGAGGGGCGGCAGGTGCGTCATCGGCAGGTGCTCGCGGTGGCGGCGGTCGCGCTCGTAGGGCTCACGACCGCGTGTGGCAACCGGCCCAACAACCTCGAGACGTACTACGACGATCCGACGCCGACGAGTGACGCGACGTCGTCCGCGCCGGTGACTCCGCCGCCTGCCGCGCCGCCGAGCACTCCCGCGTCTCCCTCGCCCGATCCCCGGATCCTGGCCGCTGCGGCGGCTTCGGCCGCGTTGCTGTCCGATGAGGACGTTGCGGAGGAGGGCGTGGCTCCGGGGCCGGGCAAGGCGTCGGGGTGCCTGTCGGGGCTGGCTCAGGGGGAGCGGCGCTCGGCGAGCTGGGTGTACCCGAGTGGTTCGGGGATCACGCACGAGGTCACGGCGTACGCGGGTGGGTCGGGCGCGGAGGTGGTGTCCGGTGCGGACTGTGCCGGTCAGGTGCTCGCCATTCCGCCGCAGTCGGGTGTTTCGCAGCAGCGGGCGTGGTGCGACGGGTCGACCTGCACGGTGCTGCTGGCGAAGGGTGAGCTGGTGTCGGCGTTGAGCGTGGCGGCGAGCACGCCGGCGCGGGCGGCGGACGCGGCGAAGCGGTTACTGCCGAGGGTCGTGGCGAAGCTGGTTGCTCAGCCGTAGCGGCGGAACCATTCCTGGACGCCTTCGCGGCCGTCGGGGATGAAGGGGCTTTCGGGGTCGTCGACCCAGGCGCGCAGTTCGGTCAGGGGAAGCCAGCGGCCTTCGACGATCTCTTCGGCCTGGTGTCGGATGGGGCCGTCCCAGCGGACTTCGTAGGCGAAGTTGTGGCAGTGGACAGTGCCCTGGTCGTAGATCTTGGTGAACAGGGGTTCCGGTTCCACTCCGTGGACGCCGAGCTCTTCGGCGAGCTCGCGGCGGGCGCAGTCGGCGGGGGTTTCGCCCGCGGCGACGACTCCGCCGGCCCAGCAGTCCCAGGTGGACGGGAAGATGTCCTTGTCCGCGGTGCGGAGGTGGACGTACACGGACTGGCCGTCGCCCGAACGGACGAGCACCACGCCGGCGGCGTGCCACAGGCCTTCGGCGCGGACACGGGAGCGGGGTGCCTGGCCCACGACGTGGCCGGCACGGTCATAGAGGGCAACGAGTTCGTCACTGCCTGGCATGGGGGCATCGTCGCACGGCCTTACCCCGTAGGGTGTCGGGTATGCGTCGGATCATGGGAACCGAAGTCGAGTACGGCATCGCCGTGCCCGGGGACGCCACGGCGAACCCGGTGCTCACCTCGACTCAGGTCGTGCTCGCCTACGCGGCGGCTGCTGACATTCCGCGGGCCCGGCGGGCCCGGTGGGACTACGAGGTGGAGTCGCCGTTGCGCGACGCGCGGGGCTTCGACCTGACGGGTCCTGGTGGGCCGGGGCACGACCCGGACGTGGAGGACCTGGGGGCGGCGAACGTCATCCTGACGAACGGTGCGCGCCTGTATGTGGACCACGCGCACCCGGAGTACTCGGCGCCCGAGGTCACGAACGCGCGGGACGCGGTGATCTGGGACAAGGCCGGCGAGCGGGTGATGGAGGAGGCGGCGCTGAAGGCGGCGTCGGTGCCGGGTCAGCCGCCGTTGCAGCTGTACAAGAACAACGTGGACGGCAAGGGTGCGAGCTACGGCACGCACGAGAACTACCTGTGTTCGCGGTCGACGCCGTTCACCGCGATCATCGCCGGGCTGACGCCGTTTTTCGTGTCGCGGCAGGTGGTGACGGGGTCGGGCCGGGTCGGGATCGGCCAGCAGAGTGAAGAGGCCGGGTTCCAGCTGTCGCAGCGGTCGGACTACATCGAGGTCGAGGTCGGCCTGGAGACGACGCTCAAGCGCGGGATCATCAACACGCGCGACGAGCCGCACGCGGACGCGGACAAGTACCGGCGGCTGCACGTGATCATCGGTGACGCGAACCTGTCGGAGTACTCGACCTACCTGAAGGTGGGCACGACGGCGCTGATCCTGGATCTCATCGAGTCGGGGATCCGGTTCGACGAGCTGAAGCTGGACGAGCCGGTGCGGGCGGTGCACAAGATCAGCCACGACCCGACGTTGAAGGTGAAGGTCGAGCTGGCGAACGGGAAGAAGTTCTCGGGGCTGGACCTGCAGTTCGCCTACCACGAAGTCGCGTCGGCGAACCTCGAGCGCACGGGTGCGGACGAGGCGTCGAAGGAGGTCCTGCGGGTCTGGGGCGAGGTGCTGGACGCGCTGGCGCGGGATCCGCAGGAGTGCGCGGACCGGCTGGACTGGCCGGCGAAGCTGCGGTTGCTGGAGGGGTACCGGGAGCGGGACCAGCTGGCGTGGGGTGCGCCGCGGTTGCGGCTGGTGGACCTGCAGTACTCGGACGTGCGGCTGGCGAAGGGCCTGTACAACCGGCTGGTCACGCGGGGTTCGATGAAGCGGCTGGTCACGGAGGAGGAGGTCCAGGCGGCGATCACGACTCCGCCGTCGGACACCCGGGCGTATTTCCGGGGCCGGGCCTTGGAGAAGTACGCGACGTCGATCGCGGCCGCGTCGTGGGATTCGGTCATCTTCGACGTGGGCAAGGAGTCGCTGGTGCGGATCCCGACGCTGGAGCCGCTGCGGGGCACGAAGGCGCACGTCGGGAAGTTGCTGGACGCGGCGGCGACGGCCGAGGAGCTGGTCGAGGCGATCACCGGTTCGGACTAGTCCGGATCGGCACGGGGCTGATCGGGACCGCGGCGTTGCCCCGAATGTCGGGGCTGCTGGGTAGGCTAGGAATCATCGGCCACACCGGGAGGCGATATGGCGCAGGAGAAGATCGAGAAGCACGGCGGTGGGGACTCCGACGAGGAGTTCGAAGCCACCGGAGCGGCGGGCCAGGAGCGGCGCGAGAAGCTCGGCGAGGACGTCGACACGATCCTCGACGAGATCGACGACGTGCTGGAGGAGAACGCCGAGGACTTCGTTCGCGCCTACGTGCAGAAGGGCGGCGAGTAGTCGTTCGCGGCCGGTAGCCGCCCTCGGGTTTCCGGGGGCGGTTGTCGGTTGGCGTGCCGTTGCACGCGGTGTCGTACCGGGAGCGTCGTCGAAGGAGTGTCCACCGAGCCGGCGGCGGTGCGGAGCGACATACTGCGCGGCAGAGTTCGCCACAGCGTGGCTTCGGCACGCGGCCTCAGCGTTGTTTCTTCAGCCGATACAGATGGGAACCAAGAGCACGTATGGACAACACCTTCCCTCGGGCGGGTTTTTCGGGACCCGGCCTGCCCGCTTCGTATTTCTCGCCGGCTTCGTCGTCGTTCGCGGACTTCGTGCGGGCGCAGGCGCCTGAGCTGTTGCCGGCGCGGCGGGTGCCGTCGTCCGGGGCGGGTGAGCTGGCGGTGCCGCACGGGACGACGATCGTGGCGCTGACGTTCGCCGGGGGTGTGCTGATCGCGGGTGACCGGCGGGCGACGTCGGGGAACTTGATCGCGAGCCGGGACATCGAGAAGGTGCACGTCACGGACGAGTATTCGGCGGTGGGGATCGCGGGGACCGCGGGCCTGGCCGTGGAGATGGTCCGGTTGTACGCGGTGGAGCTGGCGCACTACGAGAAGATCGAGGGTGTGTCGCTGTCGCTGGACGGCAAGACGAACAAGCTGGCCGGGATGGTGAAGGCCAACCTGGACATGGCGATGGCGGGCCTGGCCGTGGTGCCGTTGTTCGTGGGCTACGACCTGGAGGCCGAGGACGCGAAGCGCGCCGGCCGGATCATCTCGTACGACGCCGCCGGTGGGCGGTACGAGGAGAACGCCGGGTACGCGGGTGTCGGTTCGGGTTCGCTGTTCGCGAAGTCGGCGCTGAAGAAGCTGTACGACCCTGACGCGGATGTGGACGCCGCGGTGCGGGCGGCCGTGGAGGCGTTGTACGACGCGGCGGACGACGACACCGCGAGTGGTGGGCCGGACCTGGTGCGGCGCATTTTCCCGAGCGTCGTGACGATCACCGCCGAGACCGGTGCGGTGCAGCTGCCGTCGGAGCAGACGGCGGCGGTGGCGGAGGCCGTGGTGGCCGGCCGCGCCGAGCGCACGCACCACCGGCCGAGCTGATCGCCGGTGACTTTCCCGAACGCTGAACCTTCTACCGCCGGTACACCGGAGAACGTGGAGCCGACACCGTGACGATGCCGTTGTATGCCTCTCCCGAGCAGCTGATGCGGGAGCGTTCCGAGCTGGCGCGCAAGGGCATCGCGCGCGGCCGGAGCGTGGTGGTGCTGAAGTACTCCGGCGGGGTGCTGTTCGTGGCGGAGAACCCGTCGGCGACGTTGCACAAGGTGTCGGAGATCTACGACCGCATCGGGTTCGCCGCGGTGGGCCGGTACTCGGAGTTCGAGAACCTGCGGGTGGCGGGGATCCGGCACGCGGATCTGAAGGGCTACCAGTACGACCGGCGTGACGTGAGCGCGCGGGCGCTGGCGAACGCCTACGCGGCGACGCTGGGCAGCATCTTCACCGAGCAGCTGAAGCCGTTCGAGGTGGAGGTGTGTGTCGCCGAGGTCGGGGCGAACCAGTCGGAGGACCAGCTGTACCGGCTGACCTACGATGGCTCGATCTTCGACGAGTCGCCGTTCGTGGTGATGGGTGGTCAGACGGAGCCGATCAGCACGAAGCTGAAGGACACTGTGGACCCGGAGCACGATCTGGCGACGGCGCTGGCGACGGCGATCGAGGGCCTGCGGGCGACGGTCGCGGCGTCGGGCAACGGCAACGGGGCGACGCCGCCGGACCAGATCAAGCTCGAGGTGGCGGTGCTGGACCGGGCGCGGCCGCGGCGGGCGTTCCGGCGGTTGACGGGGGCGGCGCTGGAGGCGTTGCTGCCCGAACCGCCGGCGAAGGACGAGGCCGAGAAGCCGGCCGAGGGTGACTCGGGTGGTGACTCCGCCAAGGAGTGACACGCGTTGTGCGAGTGGGCCGTCCGGGTTTCCGGGCGGCCCACTGTGCTTGTGCCGGTCGTGCTTTTGCCGGTCCGGCTTTGGACGGCCGGTTCAGGACGTCGGTGTGGGGCTGCGGAAGTTCTGGTCGGCGAAGGCCAGGAGGTAGGGCAGGGTCGCGCGGGCGGTGTGCCAGGTGTGGTTGAAGCCGTGTTCGGTGTGGACGACGGCTTCCTGGCCGCGGCGGTGCAGCGCTTCGGCGATGCGGCGGGCGGTGGCGACGTCGGTGGGTGCGCCGGTGCCGGCGGCGAGGAGGACGGAGATCGGTGCGGTGAACGTCATCGTCGGCAGGTAGCGGCGTGGCGTGTTGGCGGCGATGGCCCCGGGGTGGCCGTCGAGGATGCCGATGGAGTCGTTGAGGTCGTCGTAGGGCAGGGCGATGACGAGGGTGGCGAACTCGTCGAGGTGGTGCAGGCCGGTGTTGAGGGCGGCGAACCCGCCGCCGGACATGCCGCCGAGGGCACGGTGGCGGCGGTCGGCCAGGGTCCGGTAGTGGTGGTCGACGCCGGCGACGACGGTTTTCGCGAGGTAGGTCTCCAGCTGCGGCCCGCCGGGGACGTCGAGGCCTTCCCAGTCCTTGCTGGGCACGCCGGCGGTGAGGTCGACGCTGACCACGATCATCGGGGCGATCACGTGGTCGGCTTCGAGGTCGCGCAGGGCGTCCGGGGCGGCGCCGGAGGTGAGCCAGTCGCGTGGGCCGCCGTAGGGGTAGCCGTGGATGAGGTAGACGACGGGGTAGCGGTGGCCCGCGTTGGCCGGGTCGTCGTAGCCGGGCGGCAGGATCACGTAGTTCTCGCCCGAGGGCACGGCGTCGGCGGGGTCGGGGAGGCTGAGCACGTCGATGCGCTGCCCGCTGTTGACGACCGCGGGACGGTGCTGGGCGGAGGAATCGGTGGAATCGGTGGGCGCGTCGGGTTCGTCGGCGCCGTCGTCGAGCAGCATCCCCACGGCGTCGGCCGCGCCGGAGCCGCGTTCGAAGAGCCGGCCGAGGTCGTCGGGGGTGCGGACGTAGCCGACGTAGCTGTTCACCGCGGTCACGGCCGCGAGGAGGAGGAGCACCACGGTGCCGCCGGTTCCCCAGCGGCGGGCGCGCCGGTGGTGCCAGAGCGCGATGGTCACGGCGAGCACGGCGACGGCCGCGCCGGCGGCGGTCAGCCAGATCACCGGTGACTCGAGCGGACCGAGGTCACGCGCCTGCGCCGTGATGTCGGACGGCAGCACCGGGTCGACGGCGGCCTGCGGCATCACGGCCGCACCGCCGGGCGCGCGGCACCGCGAAAGGAAAAGCGCACGAAAGTCCCCGCCGTGAACGGAAGCGGGCAGGGTCGCCCGCACCTGACGTGATCACGCTAGGGACGAGCCGCTGTGGATTCGCTGTGAGCGGGTAAAGCGCAGGTCAAGCCCGGTTGTCGGGGTTGCGGTAGATCGTCAGGGCGCTCGGGCGGGAGCGGAAGGTGAACTCGTTGCCGAGCGGCCCGACCTCGCCGTCGGTGGCGACGCGGCGGTTGCCGTCGAGGAGTTTCACGCGCAGCTCCGGCAGGTCCAGTTGCTGGTAGACGTGGCTGGCGTTGAGGCTGTTGGTCACCATCGCGAGCAGGAACCGGGCGCGGGAGTAGGGCAGGTCGGCCCGCAGGTAGCGCACGTCGAGCAGGCCGGTGTCCAGCGCCGGGCGCCGCGACGGCGCGAAGCCCTTGGGGGAGTAGGTGCCGTTGCCGACGAAGATCAGCCAGACCTCGGCGGGCTCGTCGTTGAGCAGGATCGGCAGCGGCTTCGCGCGGCGCAGCACCCGGGCGAGCGCGAGCGCGGCCGAAGGCCACTTCGGGTGCTTCTGCTGCAGCTTCTCGCGCAGCCGCACCATCTCGGGGTAGCCGCCGAGGCTCGCGGTGTTCACGAACCAGCGGTGCTCGGGCTCGCCCGCGCCGTGGACCTCGACCTCGCCGAGGTCGATGCCGACGGCGTTGCCGGCTTCGGTGGCCGCGTCGGCGTCGGGCATGGACCGCACGCCGACGTCGCGCGCGAAGTGGTTGAGCGTGCCCGCGGGGATGAGCGCGAGCGGCAGGCCGCGTTCGGCGGCCACGGACGCGACCGCGGCGACCGTGCCGTCGCCACCCGCGACGCCGAGAGCGCGCACGGAGCCGCCGCGGGCGTCGATCTCGGCCGCGAGCTGTTCACGCAGGTCCCGGCTCGGGTCCGGGTAGAGCAGCGTCGCCTTGGGCCAGGCGTAACGCACGTCCTCGGTCGGGTCCTGGCCGTCGACGCCGGAGTGCGGGTTGACCAGGGCCAGCATGTCCTCGCCGTCGCGCATCTCCGGCGCTTGGGCCGTGTGCGCGGTGCGGCCGGGTACGTCGGGGTGCAACGGCCACCAGTGCCGGGTCAGCGCGGCGACCCCGACGCCGATCACCAAGCCCGCGCCGACGTCGCTGGGCCAGTGGACCCCGGTGTGCACCCGCGAGTACGCGACCGCTCCCGCCAGCGGAGCGACGACGAGCCCGGCCTTCGGCGACTCCATCGCGACCGCCGTGGTGAACGCGGCCGCGGAGGCCGCGTGGCCCGACGGGAACGACGACGACGTGGGCCGCTTGCGCAGCCGCCGGTGCTCGGGCACCTCGTCCTCGGCCGGGCGCCGCCGGGGGAACAGCGGCTTGCCGAGCAGGTTCGCGGCCGCGCTCGCCCCGGCGATCGCGACCATCCCCCGCAGCGCTCCCCGGCGCGTCGCACCCTTGCGGGAGGCCAGCGCGGCGGCCACGACCCACCACAGACGCGACTTGTTCGCGGATTTCGAAAGCCAGCCGAGAACATCGTCGGCCCGGGTCTTCGGCAGCGCCGCGCTCCGGCGGATCAGGGCCCGATCGGTGCGCCCCACCTTCCGGAACGGGCGGCTGAGCTGGTGCAACACCGTCGTCGACCTCTTCTCCGTGCGGCGTGGGCCGCGCTGCGCCGTAGCCGGATTCGCGCGATTTCTCACCACCCGCAACGTACCGACCGCGTGTCGCCGCCCGAACGGCGCACCGCTCAAGGGGGTGCAGCGCCTACTCTGGTGGGATGCAGCGGCGGATCTTTGGCATCGAGACCGAGTTCGGGGTCACGTGCACCTTCCACGGTCAGCGCAGGCTCTCGCCCGACGAGGTCGCGCGGTATCTCTTCCGGCGGGTCGTGTCCTGGGGACGCTCGTCGAACGTCTTCCTGTCCAACGGCTCCCGGCTCTACCTCGACGTGGGCTCGCACCCCGAGTACGCGACGGCCGAGTGCGACGACCTCACGCAGCTGGTCACGCACGACAAGGCCGGTGAGCGGATCCTCGAGGACCTGCTGGTCGACGCCGAGCGCCGGCTGGCCGACGAGGGCATCGGCGGCGACATCTTCCTGTTCAAGAACAACACCGACTCCGCGGGCAACTCTTACGGCTGCCACGAGAACTACCTCGTGACGCGCGCCGGCGAGTTCTCCCGGATCGCCGACGTGCTGCTGCCGTTCCTCGTCACCCGCCAGCTCATCTGCGGCGCGGGCAAGGTCCTGCAGACCCCGCGCGGCGCCGTGTACTGCCTCTCGCAGCGCGCCGAGCACATCTGGGAGGGCGTCTCCAGCGCCACCACGCGCTCGCGGCCCATCATCAACACCCGCGACGAGCCTCACGCCGACGCCGAGCGCTACCGGCGCCTGCACGTGATCGTGGGCGACTCGAACATGGCCGAGCCCACCACGATGCTCAAGATCGGGTCGGCGAACCTGGTGCTCGAGATGATCGAGGCCGGGGTGCAGTTCCGCGACTTCACCCTCGACAACCCGATCCGGGCGATCCGCGAGATCAGCCACGACCTCACCGGCCGGCGCCAGGTGCGGCTGGCGGGCGGGCGCGAGGCCTCGGCGCTCGACATCCAGCGCGAGTACCACGCCCGCGCCGTGCAGCACCTCAAGGAAAACGGCTCCACCCCCGCCAACGAGCGCGTGGTCGAGCTGTGGGGCCGCGCGCTGGAGGCCGTCGAGCAGCAGGACTTCGCGAAGATCGACACCGAGATCGACTGGGCCATCAAGCACCGCCTGGTCGAGCGCTACCGCGCGAAGCACGACCTGGACCTCTCCAGCCCCCGCATCGCCCAGCTCGACCTCGCCTACCACGACATCCGCCGCGGCCGGGGCATCTTCGACCTGCTGCAGCGCAAGGGCCTGGTCAAGCGCGTCACCGACGACGGCGAGATCGAGGCCGCCAAGGACACCCCGCCCCAGACCACCCGCGCGAAGCTGCGCGGCGACTTCATCGCCGCCGCCCAGGCCGCGGGCCGCGACTTCACCGTCGACTGGGTCCACCTCAAGCTCAACGACCAGGCCCAGCGCACCGTGCTGTGCAAGGACCCGTTCCGCTCGGTCGACGAGCGGGTGGAACGCCTGATCAGCTCGCTGTAAGCGGCCAGGACCGCAGCGCTCGAGGGCCGCCCCGCACCACGCGGGGCGGCCCTCGAGCATTTCCGGCGGACGCGGCCGGACAGCGCCGCTCGCCGGGGGACCGGTCGGCGTTCCCGACGAAAGTCGCCGTCCGGGTGCGGCAAGATCGCCGCATGCGGGTCGTGCGGGCGTTGGTGGTTCTGCTGGGCGCGGTGCTGCCGCTGGTGGCCGGTGGGGTGGCGGATGCGGCTCAGCGGCTCCCGTCGTGGCGGTTGACGCCGACCGGGGTCACGGCGCAGTTCCGGGGGCTTTCGGCCGTCAGCGGGCGCGTGGCGTGGGTCAGCGGCACGCAGGGGACCGTCTTGCGCACCACGGACGGCGGCCGCACGTGGAGCCCCGTCGGGCCGCCCGGCACGGAAACGCTGGAGTTCCGTGACATCGAAGCCTTCGACGCCGATCACGCCGTGGTGCTGTCCATCGGCCCGGGAGGGGACTCGCGGGTCTACCGCACCGACGACGCCGGCCGGCACTGGCGCCAGACGTTCACCAACTCCGATCCGGCCGCGTTCTACGACTGCCTCGCCTTCTTCGACCCGTGGCGCGGCCTCGCGATGAGCGACCCCGTCGACGGGAAGTTCCGCGTGCAGGCCACCGCCGACGGCGGCCGCACCTGGCGGCAGATCCCCGACAGCGCGTTCCCGCCCGCCCTGCCCGGCGAAGCGGGCTTCGCGGCAAGCGGGCAGTGCGTGGCCACCTCCGGGCCGTTCGACGCGTGGCTCGCGATGGGCGGCGGCGCCCGCGCCCGCGTGCTGCACAGCGGCGACGCCGGGCACCACTGGACCGTCGCCGACACCCCGCTGCCCAGCAGCGCGTCGGCCGGCGTGTTCGCGCTCGCGTTCCGCACGCCGTGGCAAGGCGTCGCGATCGGCGGCGACTTCGCGAACCCCGCCGCCCCCGGCCCGGCCGTCGCCCTCAGCGGTGACAGCGGCCGCACCTGGCGCACGCCGGCGCAGTACCCGGCGGGCTACCGCTCCGGGCTCGCGTGGCTCGGCGGGTCGGTGATCGCCGTCGGCCCCGGCGGCAGCGACCTCAGCCCCGACGGCGGCCGCCACTGGGCCCGGTTCGACACCGGCAGCTTCGACACGGTCGACTGCACGCCCCTCGGCGCCTGCTGGGCCAGCGGGACCGGGGGCCGCGTCGCGCGGCTGGAGCGTTAGAGGACCTGGCCGGTCGGGCGCACCATGATCTCGTTGACGTCCACCGTCGGCGGCTGCTCCAGCGCGTAGAGCACCGCGCGGGCGACGTCGTCGGCCTCGAGCTTCGGCTTGCGCCGCTGCTCGTCGGTGAGGATGTCGGTGTCGGTGATGCCGGGCTGCACCAGCGTCACCCGCACCCCCGTGCCCACGGCTTCCTCCCGGATCCCCGCCGCCAGCCCGCTCACCGCCCACTTCGTCGCCGAATACAGGCTCCCCTTGCGCGGATAGCGGCCGGCGACCGAACCCGTCAGCACGAGATGACCGCTCGTGCCCGCCAACGCCGGCAGCACGGCACGCGCCGTGAGCGCCGGACCGTAGACGTTCGTCAGCACCAGTTCCCGCCACTCTTCCGGCTCCGCGCCACCGTCGCCGAAGAACGACACGCCCATGCCGATCCCGGCATTCGCGAAAGCCGCGTCCAGCCGCGAAAACCGCGCCAGCGTCGCCTCGACCGCGCCCGACACGCTCGGCCAGTCGGTGACGTCCGCGGCCAGCGCCAGCGCGTTTTCCTCGCCGAACTCGGCCACGAGCGGGGCCAGGGCCTCGGCTTTCCGGGCCACGAGCGCCACCCGGAACCCCGCCGCGACCGCCCGCCTGGCCGTCGCCGCCCCGATCCCGCGCGACGCTCCGGTCACCATCAGTACACGTTCAGCCATGGTTCCAGGCTAGGGCCGCGACGCGTTCGGGGAACCTCACGATCGGGGCGGACGAGGCGAGCTAGGGTTGTACGGGTGTCCACCGCACGCGCCGAACGGCTGGTCAACCTCGTGCTCGCCCTGCTGTCCACCCGGCAGTACCTCACCGCCGAGCGGATCCGCGGCATCGTCCCCGGGTACGCCGACGCGGCCAGCGACGAGGCCTTCTTCCGCACGTTCGAACGCGACAAAACGGAGCTGCGCGAGCTCGGCATCCCGCTGGAGACCGGCCGCAACTCCGCCTTCGACCCCGTCGAGGGCTACCGCATCGCCCGCCGCGACTACGAGCTCGGCGAGATCGACCTGGCCCCGGACGAAGCGGCCGCCGTCGGCCTCGCCGTGCGCCTGTGGGACTCGCCCGAGCTGACCGGGCAGGCCCAGGGCGCGCTCGTGAAGCTGCGCGCCGCCGGCGTCGAGGTCGACGACCAGGCACCCACCGTGATCGAACCCCGCGTGCGGGCCGAACCGGCGTTCGGGCCGCTGCTCGCCGCCGTGCAGAGCGGCCAGGCCGTGCGCTTCGAATACCGCCGCAGCGGATCCCCGGAACGCCGCATGCGCGAGCTCGAACCGTGGGGCGTCGTGTCCTGGCGCGCCCGCTGGTACGTGGTCGGGCACGACCGCGACCGCGGCGCGACCCGCTGCTTCCGGCTCTCCCGCGTCACCGGCAAAGTCACCCCGATCGGCGAACCGGGCGCGGTGGTCAGGCCCGAGGGCGTGAACCTGCTGCAGCTCGTGTCCGTCACCGGCGGCAGCGAAGAAGCCAGCCCCGTCACCACCGCCCGCCTGTGGGTCGCCGACGGGCGCGCCGCGGGCGTGCGCCGCCGCGGCGAGGTCGTCGGCCGCGACACGATCGACGGCGAGGAAGGCGACCTCATCGAGATCGGCCTGTTCTTCCCCGAGTCGGCCGCCGACTGGATCGCCGCACAGGGACCCGACGTGCTCGTGCTCGAACCCGACGTGCTCGCCAAATCCGTGCAGCACCGCCTCGAAGCCGTCCTCGCCCGCGCCGAGCAGGGGAGCGGCCGATGAGCGGCTCCACCGAACGCATGCCGCGCCTGCTCGCGCTCGTGCCCTACCTGCTCGCCCGCCCGGGCGTGCGCATCGACGAGGCCGCCCACGACTTCGACGTCACCCCGCGCCAGCTGCGCAAGGACCTCGAGCTCCTGTGGATGTGCGGCCTGCCCGGCTACGGCCCCGGTGACCTCATCGACCTGTCGTTCGAAGGCGACACCATCGTCGTCACCCACGACGCCGGCATGAGCCGCCCCCTGCGCCTCACCGGCAGCGAGGCCACCGCCCTGCTCGTGGCCCTGCGCGCGCTCGCCGACACCCCCGGCGTGGTCGACGGCGACGCCGTGCGCCGCTCCATCGCCAAGATCGAAGCCGCCGCGGGCCAGGCCCAGCCGGCCGGTGTCGTGGTCGGCGGCGGTGTGCGCGAGGGCAAGCGCGCCGCGAAGACCCGTGAGGAGGTCGCGGCCGCGCTGCAGGCCGGACGCGCGCTGCGGATGCGCTACTACACCGCGTCCAAGGACCAGATGACCGAACGCACCGTGGACCCGATGCGGCTGCTCATCGTGCAGGCCGTCGGCTACCTCGAAGCCTGGTGCCGCCGCGTCGAGGACGTGCGGCTGTTCCGGCTCGACCGCATCGACGAGCTGACCGTGCTCGACGAACCCGCCGCGCCCCCGGCCCACGCGCGGCCCACCGACCTCTCCGACGGCGTGTTCTCCGCGCGGCCCGACCAGTGCGAGGCCGAGCTCGTGCTCGACCCCGACGCGCGCTGGGTCGCGGAGTACTACCCGTGCGAAGAGCTCGCGGAGCTCGACGGTGGCCGGCTCCGCATCCGGATGCGCTATGCGGACGAGTCCTGGATGGTCCGTTTGGTCCTCGGATTGGCCGGAGACGCGCAGGTGGAGAGCCCTGTCACACTGGCTGACGCGGTTCGACGGCGAGCGGCCGACGCCGTGGCCCGATCCCGTCACCTACCGTCAACCTACGGCCGTTAAGGTAACCCACGTGTCGTACCTGCCCACTTACGTAGTGCTCGCGGCGGGCCTGCTCGTCTTGATCCTCCTGGCAGTACGGACGATCAGAGTCTTGCGCCAGTTCCGCCGCACCCTGAGCATGGTGGCTACGAACACCCAGGACCGGACGGGACTGCTCCGCGCCCGGTCCGCAGCACTTCGCGTGGCCGTGGCGCAGCGCCGCGACGCACCGGAAACCAGTAACATCGGCAACGACTAAAGAAACAAGGAGGCCACCGCCATGAACGCGCTGCAGCCGTGGCACATCATCATCCTGGTGCTCGTCGTGGTTCTGCTGTTCGGGGCCAAGAGGCTTCCGGACGCCGCCCGCTCCATCGGCAAGTCCATGAAGATCTTCAAGGCCGAGACCAAGGACCTCACGGGCGAGCAGAAGGACGAGGCCGAGCAGGTCGAGACCCGCCAGCTCCCGCAGGCCACCGCCCCGGCCCAGGACCAGCAGGTCGCCGACCTCCAGCGCCAGCTCGACGAGCTGAAGAAGCAGCAGGCCGCCACCGAGCAGCCGCAGAAGAACGCCAGCTGAGGCCCGACCACACCACCCGGTCCCCGGTCCGCGGAGCGCGCTGAACACCCAGCGCGCTCCGGCGGGCTACGACGAGAACGGAACGACCAGTGGCGGAAGCCGCCAACGGCACAGGCGCGGGCCGCACCAAGCGAGGCCGCCGCAGCCGCCGGAAAAACCCCGACGGCACGATGACGCTCATCGAGCACGTCTACGAGTTCCGGCGCCGGCTCGGGTTCGCCCTGCTGTTCATCGTCATCGGCGGCATCTTCGGCTGGATCTGGTTCGAACAGCACCTCGGTCCGATCCCGTCGCTCGGCCAGATCATGAACGGGCCGTACTGCGCCATCCCGGCCTCGCAGCGGCTGGGTGGCGACCAGACCGGCTGCCGGCTGCTGGCCACACAGCCGTTCGAGATCTTCATGGTCCGCCTGAAGGTCGGCGTCGCCGCGGGCGCTGTGCTCCTCTCGCCGTTCTGGCTGTACCAGTTCTGGGCCTTCATCGCCCCCGGTCTGTACTCGAAGGAGCGCAAGTACGCGCTCACCTTCGTAGGCTTCGCATCGTTGCTGTTCGCCGCGGGCGCCGTGCTGGCCTACTTCCTCGTGCCGCACGCGCTGGCCCTGCTCGCCGGCTTCGGCCAGGATCAGTTCGTCACCGCACTGACGGCCGACAAGTACATCTCGTTCATCTTGTCGCTGCTGATCATCTTCGGCGTCAGTTTCGAGCTCCCGCTCATCGTGGTGATGCTCAACCTCGTGGGCGTCGTGAAATACCAGCAGCTGCGGCGCTGGCGCCGCGGCATCCTGTTCGCGCTGTTCGTGTTCGCCGCGTTCGCGACCCCCGGGTCGGACCCGTTCTCGATGCTCGGCCTCGCCGCCGCACTCACCGTGCTGTTCGAGATCGCCATCCAGATCACGCGTTTCCACGACCGCAAGCGCGACAAGATCCGCGAAGACGAGGGCTGGGACAAGCTCGACGACGACGAAGCCGCGCCGTTCGACTACACGCCCAGCACCGTCGAGGAAGACGAGCCCGCGACCGCGCCGCGCGGCCACTCGACCGACGACATCACCTAGACCCCAGCGGATGGGGCTCAACGCGGCACTCGCCGTCCACCCGGCCTCCGGCCACGGAGCGGCCGCCCGGATCGCGGACACCGTGGCCGAGCGGCTGCGCCCCGCCGTGGACCGGCTGGACGTCCTCGTCGCCACCAGCGTCGACGAATCCCGTGCCCTCATGCGGTCGGCCCACGCCGACGGCCTCGACGTGCTCATCGTCCTCGGCGGCGACGGCGCCGCCCACCAAGGCGTGCAGTTCTGCGCCGAGCACGACGTCGCCCTCGGCCTCGTCCCCTGCGGCACCGGCAACGACTTCGCCCGCGCCCTCGGCACCCCACCCGACGCCCTCGCCTCCGCCGACACCCTCGCCGAAGCCCTGCGCGCCGGCACCCGCCGCCGCCTCGACCTCGGCCGCATCGACGGCGGCACGGCGGCCGGCGCCTGGTTCGCCACCGTCCTGTGCTCCGGCTTCGACGCCGCCGTCAACGCCCGCGCCAACCGCCTCCGCCGGCCGTCGGGACCCCGCCGCTACGACGTCGCGATCCTCGCCGAACTCGCCGCCTTCCGCCCCCGCCCCGTCACCCTCCACACCGACGAAGGCACCGTCGAGCTCGACGCCACCCTCGTCGCCGTCGGCAACACCCCCTACTACGGCGGCGGCGTCCCCATCTGCCCCCGGGCCACCCCGGACGACGGGCTCTTCGACGTCACCGTGATCGGCGCCGCCGGCCGCCTGCAACTGCTGCGCCTGCTGCCCGGCCTGCGTACCGGCGCCCACCTCGACCACCCCGCCGTCCGCACCCTCCGCACCCGGAAGCTGAGCATCGAAACGGGCAGCGAAACCGGCACAGCACCGGGCTGGCCCGCCTACGCCGACGGCGAATCCCAAGGCACGACCCCCGTCACCGCCACCTGCGTGCCCGGCGCGCTCACCGTCGTCGCCCCGTAACCCCACGGCCACACCCCGGTCGGCACGCCGCGTGCGGACTGTCGGTGCCGTGTGGAACCCTGACGGGGTGGCCACTAGCCCTTCACCTTCCCCGGCCGAGGCCTATGCGGTCTCACGCCGCCGCGGCAAGTACCCCCAGCTGACGCGTTTCGCCGGCGAGGTGTCGTTCGAGTTCGACGACTTCCAGGTCCGCGGCTGCGAGGCACTCGAAGACGGCCACGGCGTGCTCGTGTGCGCGCCCACCGGCGCCGGCAAGACCGTGGTCGGCGAGTTCGCCGTGCACCTGGCGCTCGCCGAAGGCCGTAAATGCTTCTACACCACGCCCATCAAGGCACTGTCCAACCAGAAGTACGCCGATCTCGTCGCCCGCTACGGCAGCGACGCCGTCGGCCTGCTCACCGGCGACACCTCCATCAACGGCAACGCGCAGGTGGTCGTGATGACCACCGAGGTCCTGCGCAACATGCTCTACGCCGGCAGCTCCGCCATCCCCGAGCTCGGCTACGTCGTGATGGACGAGGTCCACTACCTCGCCGACCGCTTCCGCGGCGCCGTCTGGGAGGAAGTGATCCTCCACCTGCCCGAACACGTCCGCGTCGTCGGGCTGTCGGCCACCGTGAGCAACGCCGAGGAGTTCGGCGAATGGCTCGTCGAGGTCCGCGGCGACACCACCGTCGTCGTCGACGAGCACCGGCCCGTGCCGCTGTGGCAGCACATGCTCATCGGCAACCGCCTGATGGACCTGTTCGCCGGCCAGGACGAAGCCGACCCCAACGCCGAGCTGAGCATCAACCCCGGCCTGCTGCGCCGTGCCGAAGAGCTCGGCCGCTTCGCCCCCGCGTCGCTGCGCGGCAACCGCGGAGGACGCCGCGGCGCGCCCCGCCCGCAACGCTTCCGCCCGCCCTCGCGCGTCGAGGTCGTCGAACGCCTCGACGCGGCCGGGCTGCTGCCCGCGATCGTGTTCATCTTCTCCCGCGCTGGCTGCGACGCCGCCGTCGCCCAGTGCGTGCGCTCCGGCCTGCGGCTCAACGGACCCGAACAGGTGGAGGAGATCCGCCGCATCGTCGCCGAGCGCACCGCCGACCTGCCCGAGGGCGACCTGAGCGTGCTCGGCTACTGGGAGTGGCGCGAAGCGCTCGAACGCGGCTTCGCCGGCCACCACGCGGGCCTGCTGCCCGCGTTCAAGGAAACCGTCGAGGAACTGTTCCTGCGCGGCCTGGTGAAGGCCGTGTTCGCCACCGAGACCCTCGCGCTCGGCATCAACATGCCCGCCCGCACCGTGGTCCTCGAGCGGCTGGTCAAGTACAACGGCGAAGCCCACGTCGACCTCACCCCCGGCGAATACACGCAGCTCACCGGCCGCGCCGGGCGCCGCGGCATCGACGTCGAGGGCCACGCCGTGGTCGCGTGGCAGCCCGGCGTGGACCCCAAGCAGGTCGCCGGCCTCGCCTCCACGCGCACCTATCCGCTGCGCTCGTCGTTCCGGCCCGGCTACAACATGGCCGTGAACCTCGTCGCCCAGGTCGGCGCCGACTCCGCCCGTGAGCTGCTCGAACAGTCGTTCGCCCAGTTCCAGGCCGACCGGTCCGTGGTCGGCACCGCCCGGCGCATCGAGCGCAACAAGGAAGCCCTCAAGGGCTACGCGAAGGCCGTCACCGGCGAGTTCGACGAGATGCTCGAATACGTCGAGCTGCGCGCCAAGATCTCCGCCCGCGAGAAAACGCTGTCCCGGCAGAACACCGCCACCCGCCGCGCCGGCACCGCGGAGTCGCTGGAGAAGCTGCGCAAGGGCGACGTGATCGCCGTGCCCGCCGGGCGCCGCGCGGGCCTGGCCGTGGTCGTCGACCCGGGGCTGGACCCGATTCGCGAGCCGCGGCCCGTGGTCGTCACCGAGGACCGCTGGTCCGGGCCGCTGTCGGTCGCCGACTTCCCGGCCCCGGTCGAGCCGCTCGGCCGCATCCGCCTGCCCAAGCACGTCGAGCTGCGGTCGCCCAAGATCCGCCGCGACATCGCCTCGGCCCTGCGCGACTCCGGCATCTCGCTGCCCGGGCGTCAGCGCCGCCGCACCAGCCAGGGCGACGACGCCGAGCTCAACGCCCTGCAGCGCGCCCTGCGCGCCCACCCCTGCCACGGGCTGGCCGAACGCGAGGCCAACCTGCGCTGGGTCGAGCGCTACCAGCGCCTGCAGACCGAGACCGAGCAGCTGGAACGCAAGGTCGCCGCCACCACCCACTCCCTCGCCCGCGCGTTCGACCGGATCCTCGCGCTGCTCGGCGAACGCGGCTACCTCGGCCCCGGCACCGGCGAGGACCGCGTCACCGAACACGGCCACCGCCTCGCCCGCCTCTACAGCGAGTCCGACCTGCTCGCCGCCGAGTGCATCCGTCACGGCGTGTGGGAAGGCCTCGGCGCGGCCGAGCTCGCCGCCGTCGTCTCCACGCTCGTGTTCGAGGCCCGCCGCGACACGGCGGGGGAGCCGCGCCTGCCCGGCGGCTCCGTGCCCAATGCCTGGGAAGAGACCACGAAGCTGTGGGTCGACCTCACCGAGGACGAACGCCGCCACCACCTCGACCGCACCCGCGAACCCGACGCCGGCTTCGCGTGGCCGGTCTACCGGTGGGCCCGCGGCGAATCGCTCGAGAAGGTCCTCACCGCCGCCGAGACCAACGGCCAGGAACTGTCCGCCGGCGACTTCGTCCGCTGGTCACGCCAGGTGATCGACCTGCTCGACCAGATCCGTGACGTCCTCGGCAAAGCCGACCCGGTCGGCGCCGCCGCCGCGGAAGCCGTGCGTGCCCTGCGCCGCGGCGTCGTCGCGGCCGGCGGGGCGTGACTGTTTTGCCTGAACCACAGGTCTCGGCCACAGGGCGTTCGCGGGCAGGCCGAGGTTACCGCTCGGACAGGGTGCGCGTGGACGCGTGTGCTCGGCCCGGACCTGTGGTTGGATCGCGCTCGACACCGTGGGCAGCGACCCCTCACCAGGAGGGCGCTGCCCCAGGCAATCAAGGCGGAGGCGAACGATGAGCACGCCGTATGGCGGCAACGACCCGCAGCAGCAGCCCCAGTACGGGCAGCAGCCGCAATACGGGCAACAGCCGGGCGGCGCCTACCCGCCGAGCGGGCCGCAGGAGCAGCAACAGCAGCCCTACAACCCGCAGCAGTACGGCCAGCAGCCCCAGCAGCCCTACGACTCGCAGCCGACGCAGTGGGTCCAGCCCCAGCAGCAGCCCCAATACGGCCAGCAGCCCGGCGGCTACCCCCAGCAGCCGCCGCAGCAGCCCCAAGCGCCGCAGCAGCCTCAGTGGGGCCAGCAGCCGCCGCCTCAGCAGTACGGCCAGCCGTACGACCCGAACCGGCAGCAGCCGCCCCAGCAGTACGGGCAGCCCGGCGGCGGGTACCCGCAGAGCGGCCCGCAGCAGCAGCCGCTGTACGGCCAGCCGCAGACCGGCCCGCAGGCCCAGCAGCCCTACGGCCAGCCCGCCGGCAACCAGTACGACTACGGCCAGGCCACCGCCGTCACCCAGACCGTCGGCGACCCCGGTGACGAGCCGAAGTCCAAGCGCGGCCTGTTCATCGGCATCGGCGCGCTCATCGTCGTGGTGGCCGTGGTCGCGATCCTCGGGTTCGTCGCCCCCGGCTTCTTCAAGACCGAGGTCTTCAACAACACCCAGATGCAGACCGACGTCGCGAAGCTGCTGACCGACACCTACAAGATCGAAGGCGTCAGCGGCGTCACCTGCCCGGCCGAGCAGAAGGTCGAGGACGGCGCCAAGTTCGAGTGCACCGCGACCATCAACGGCAAGCCGCAGCAGGTCCCGATCACCGTCAAGGGCAGCGACGGCAACTACGAGGTCTCGCCGCCCGCCGCCCAGTGACCGGGTGTGCACCGTGACGCCGGGTAAATCAGTGGCCCGCACCCGGCGGGCCGCAGGATGATCCCCGGCATGAGCGACCACACCGTACGGCTCCTGTCCTCCGCCGACGAGCAGCGCGCCGCCTGGAACCTGTTCCGGGGCGCGCTGCACGTCAAGGCCGGCAGCGACGAGGAGTGGGAACGGATCAGCAAGGCGCTGCAGGAGTCACGCGTGTTCGCCGCGTTCGACCCCGAGCTGATCGGCACCGTGCGCGCCGCCGACCACGAGGTGCTCCTCCCCGGCGGCGCGCGCGTGCCGCTCGCGGCCGTCACCGGTGTCGGCGTCCGCGCCGGCCGCACCCGCCGCGGTGTGCTCAGCGCGCTGCAGACCGCGCAGCTGCAGGACTTCGCCGAGCGCGGTGTCGTGCTGGCGTCCCTGCACGCCACCGAAGGCGCGATCTACGGCCGCTACGGCTACGGCGTCTCGACCCTCAGCCGCAATCTCGTGGTCGACCGCCACCACGCGCGGCTGCGCCCGGAAGCACCGGCCGGCGGCGAGATCACCGTCTTCGGCCTCGACCAGGCCGTGCTGCACTGGCCCGACCTCTACGGCGCCACCGGCACCGTCCGCCCCGGCATGATCACGCGGCCCGCGCACTACTGGCCCATGAACGAGAACCAGGCCCGCCGCTCCGACAGCCCCGTCGAAACCGCCGTGCACCGCGGCCCGGACGGCGTCGACGGCTACCTCGTCTACCACGTCGAACGCGGCGACGCCGACCGGCAGAAACTCACCGTGTTCGAGTTCCACTACACCAACCCCGCCGCCTTCGCCGGGCTGTGGCGGTTCCTGCTGTCGGTGGACCTCGTCGACGACATCTCCGTGATCGCCCGCCCGCTCGACGAACCCGTCGAGCTGCTCTTCACCGACCCGCGCGCCGTGAAGGTCAAGGGCGTCGAGGACGAGACCTGGCTGCGCGTGATCGACGCGTCCGCCGCACTCGCCGCCCGCACCTACGGCCCCGGC
This sequence comes from Amycolatopsis sp. NPDC001319, assembly GCF_042896185.1. NCBI lineage: Bacteria > Bacillati > Actinomycetota > Actinomycetes > Pseudonocardiales > Pseudonocardiaceae > Amycolatopsis > Amycolatopsis sp. NPDC001319. The sequence goes on from NZ_JBIAWY010000002.1 coordinate 565,511, forward strand.
GAACCGGTCGTGCTCGAAGTGACCGACCCGCTGCTGCCCGCCAACGACGGCCGCTACCGCATCAGCCCCGACGGCGCCGAGCGCACCGACGCCGCCCCCGCCCTGCGTCTCGACGTCACCTCGCTCGCGATGCTCTACTTCGGAGCGTGGCGTGCCTCGGCCCTGGCCGACACCGGCCGCGTCGAAGTCCTCGACGACGCCGCGGTGTCGCACGTGGACACCTTGTTCGGCACGCGCCGGGCGTCGTGGTGCGGTACTTTCTTCTGACCTTGACCAAGGGCCCTGAACCGGGCATCGGGGGACAGGAGCGGGAATGCGCGCCGTGCTGATGCTGGTGCTGGGGCTGTGCGGTCTCGGAATGCTGCTCGCCACCGGCTGCTCGACCAAGCCCGACCCGGCCGCGCCCGTCAAGACCGTCACGGTCACACCGTCCGCCACGGCACCCTCCGGCACCTCGCCGGGGAGCTCGGGTGCGACGCCGGCGTCGGCCACCGGGCCCGGCCGCGTGTTCGACGCGAAAGCCATGGACGCCGCCGTCGCCAAGATCCTCGCCGACACCTACAAGATCGACGGTGTCGGCGAGGTCAGCTGCCCCGACCGCCAGGCCGTGACCGACGGCTCCACCTTCCAGTGCGTCGTCGACATCGCGGGCGAGCAGAAACACGTGCCCATCACCGTCACCGGCACCGCGGGCGACTACACCGTCGACGCCCCGAAATAAAACGCGTGGCACCCGCGGCGCGGGCTTGGTTGGATCGCGCCATGACCGACTTCGTGGTACGCCCGATCACCGACGACGAGCGCCGGCCCACCTTCGACCTGCTCGGGCAAGCACTGCACAGCCCCGTGGTCTCGGACGAGACGTGGGCGCAGATCGGCGATTCCTGGGCCGGGCCCGGCAAGTTCGCTGCGTTCGCCGACGACCGTCCGATCGGGATCACCAGCGGGTTCGCCACCACGATCGCCGTCCCCGGCGGCGCGGTCCTGCCCGCCACGGCGGTCGACGGCGTCGGCGTGCGCGCCGACTGGACCCGCCGCGGCGTCGTCACCGCACTCATGACCGCGCAGCTGAACGACCTCGCCGAACGCGGCACCACGCTGGCCTGCCTGCACGCCAGCGAAGCCGTGATCTACGGCCGCTTCGGCTACGGCATCGCCACCTCCGGAGCCACCGTCCGAATCGACCACCCCGCGCGGCTGCGCGAAGGCGCCGAAGCCGGCGGCGCCGTCCGGCTGCTCGACGCCGACGAGGCCCGCGCGCAGCTTCCCGCGCTGTACCAACGGATCGGGCTGCACCGGCCGGGCATGATCGCCCGCCCCGACGTCTGGTGGCCCGTCGTCCTCAACCGCCGTCTGAGCCGCGAAGGCGGGTACCGCGTGGCCGTCCACACCGGACCGAACGGTGCGGACGACGCGTTCGCGATGTTCAAGAGCGTGGACCAGTCCACTGCCGCCGACCCCGAACACGGTGTGCTGCTGGAGGTCCGCGACCTGCACGGCGCGACCCCGGAGGCGATCAACGCGCTGTGGCGGTTCCTGCTCTCCATCGACCTCGTCGCCACCGTCACCTCCCGCTTCCGTCCGGTCGACGAGCCGCTGTCCGTGCTGCTCACCGACCCGCGCCGCGCCCGCACCACCGAGATCGAAGACGACCTGTGGCTGCGGCTGGTCGACGTCGCCGGCGCGCTCACCGCCCGCACCTACGGCCCGAGTGAACCCGTCGTGTTCGAAGTGGACGATCGGCTGCTGCCGGCGAACCGCGGCCGCTACCGCGTCGGTCCGGACGGCGCCGAGCGCACCGAAGCCGACGCGGACCTGCGCCTCGACGCCGACAGCCTGGCGATGCTCTACCTCGGCGAGTGGCGGGCCTCGACGCTCGCGCAGGCCGGCCGGATCACCGCGGTCGACCCGGCGGCACTCGACCGCGCCGACATGCTCTTCGCCACCGACACGCGGCCGTGGTGCGGCACGTACTTCTGAGCCGCGCTCACGCCTTCGGCAGCGCCGCCAGCAGCCGTTCGACCGAGCGGCCCAGGTTCCACTGCTCGGCGAGCTCCGCGACCCGGTCCGGGTCGGCGGGGCTCACCGGCACGGCGTCCGAACCGGACTGCACCACCGGCGCGTCCACGGCCACCCGCACCACGGTGGGGGCCACGGCGAGGTAGTCGGCCGCGTCCTTGAGGCGCAGCCGCGTCTTCAGCGGCAGCCGCGAGTCACCCGACTGCGAGGCCGCGATCAGCTCCTCCAGCGACCCGAACTGCGTGATGAGCTTCGCCGCAGTCTTCTCACCGATCCCGGCGACGCCCGGCAGCCCGTCGGACGGGTCACCCCGCAGCGCGGACATGTCGGCGTAGGCGGGGCCCGCGTGGTCGGCCGGCACGCCGTACCGCTCGGCGATCTCGGCCTGCCCCAGCACCTCGGCCTTCGCCCAGCCCTTGCCCACGTACACCACCGACGTCGGCGTCGGCGTCGCACGCACGAGCTGGAAAAGGTCACGGTCACCGGTGATGACCTCGACCGGCGCGTCCTGCTCGTGGGTGGCCAGCGCGCCGATCACGTCGTCGGCCTCGTAGCCTGCCGCCTCCGCTGTGGCGAACCCGAATGCCGCCAGTACGTCGAGGATCATCGGCACCTGCGGCGTGAGCGTGTCGGGCACCTCCTCCACGTCGGCCTCACCCTCGCCGTGCCCCGGCACGGCGACCCGGTGCGCCTTGTAGCTGGGCAGCAGGTCGGTGCGGAACTTCGGCCGCCAGTCCGCGTCCAGGCACGCCACCAGCCGTGACGGGCGCCGGTCGGTGAGGATGCGCGCGAGCGTGTCGGTGAACCCGCGCACGGCGTTGACCGGCGTCCCGTCGGGCGCGGTCATCGAGTCGGGCAGCGCGTAGTACGAGCGGAAGTACAGGCTCGCGGAGTCGAGGAGGGCGAGTGGTCCGGTCACGCGCCCAGCCTGCCACGTCCACCCGCACACCACCCCGCCTGACGCGCCGCCCGGTTTCCACCGGCCCGTCCCGGGTACCCCCGCGGGAAACAGGGAGAAGGGGGAGTGCCGCGTGCGGGTACTGGTCACCGGGGCGTCCGGGTTCGTCGGGAGCCGTCTCGCCGAGGCGCTGGCCGAAGGGGGCCACGACGTGCGGGCGATGACCCGCAACCCGGCGAACTACCACGGGGCGGGCACCGCCGTGCACGGCGACGTCGAGGACAGCCGCTCCCTGGCAACGGCCCTCGCGGAGGTCGACGCCGCCTACTACCTGGTGCACGCCCTCGACGCCCGCGATTTCGAACGCCGCGACGCCGCCGCGGCCCGCGCCTTCGCCCTCGCCGCGCGCGCCGCCGGGACCGGCCGCATCGTCTACCTCGGCGGCCTCGGCGACGACTCCGACGACCTGTCCGCCCACCTGCGCAGCCGCCGTCAGGTCGAGTACCTGCTCGCCGGCACCGGCGTGCCCGTGACCGTGCTGCGCGCCGGCATCGTGGTCGGCCACGGCGGCATCTCGTGGGAGATCACCCGCCAGCTCGTGGAGCACCTGCCCGCGATGATCACCCCGCGCTGGGCCGCCACCCGCGCCCAGCCGATCGCGATCGCCGACGTCGTGCGCTACCTCGTCGGCGTGCTCGACGCGCCGGCCGCGGAAGGCCGCACCTTCGAGATCGGCGGCAGCGAACAGCTGGCCTACCTGGACATGCTCCGCCGGCTGGCCCGCATCGAGGGGCGCCGCCCGCTGATCGTGCCCGTGCCGCTGCTCTCACCGCGCCTGTCGTCGTACTGGCTCGCGCTGGTGACCGACGTCGACGTGGCCACCGGCCGCACGCTCATCGACTCCATGGCCAACGAGGTGGTCGTGCGCGACCCGGCGATCCGCGAAGTCGTACCGTTCGAACCCATGGACTTCGACTCCGCGGCGCTGGCGGCGCTGGCCGAACGCGTGCGGGCGGCGTGATGCGGCGCTCGCTGCTCGGGCTGGTCACCGCGGCCGGCACCGGCCTGCTCGGCTGGTCGCTCTCGACGCCACCCGGTTCGGCCCGCTTCCACGGCCGCACGGGCGCCGTCGCCGCCACCTGGATCGCGGGTGGCCTGGCGGCGGGACCGCCCCCGCGGGGCACCTCGTGCCATCCGGTCGCGGGGCCGGTGGCGGTCGCCGTGGGCGCGTTCGGCGTGTTCTACGGCGGCGCGCTCGTCGCCCGGCGCATCCCGCCGTTGTCGCGGGCGATCGCCGGTGTGCTCGCCTACGCCCACCGCGGTTCCGGGCCCGCCGTCTACGCGACGACGCTGATCACCGGCGCCGCCGAGGAGGTCTTCTTCCGCGGCTCCCTGCAGAGCTCCGTGACCCGTGCGCCGGTGGCGACCTCGACGGCGGTCTACGCACTGTCCACCGTGGCCACCCGCAACCCGGCGCTGGTGCTGGCGTCGATCGTGATGGGGACCCTGTTCGGGCTGCAACGGCGCGCCACCGGTGGCATCCAGGCGCCGCTGCTGACCCATGTGGTCTGGTCCGCGTTGATGCTCACGGCGTTGCCGCCGCTGTTCGAAACTCCGGCCCCGCCCGGGTGACGGGTGCCCGCGCGGGCCGGTACTAGGCTCAGCCGCATGTCGCGCCGATCCCTCCACACGCCCGCCCCGGACGCCGCCGCGCTTCGCGCCCGCCTCGACCGCGCAGCGAAAGCGGCCGCCGCCGCGGACACCGACGCCCTGCTCATCGCCCCCGGCTCCGACCTGCGCTACCTGCTCGGCCAGGCGGGCGGCTCGTTCGAGCGCCTCACCACTCTCGTGGTGCCCGCCGACGGCGTGCCCGCGCTCGTCGTGCCCAAGCTGGAGGCCCCCGGTTACGCCGACGTGCCCACCGCCGAGCTCGGTGTCGAGGTCCTCACCTGGGTCGACGGCGACGACGCCTACCGGCTCGTGGCCGACCGGCTCGGCAAGGCCCGCCGTGTCGCCGTCAGCGACTTCACCCCGGCGCTGCACGTGCTCGCCCTGCGCGCCGCGCTCGGCGACGCCGAGCAGACCCTGGCCGGTCCCGTCGTGCGCGAGCTGCGGATGCGCAAGGATGCCGCCGAGATCGCCGCGCTGCGCGCCGCGGGTGCCGCGATCGACCGCGTGCACGCCCGCGTGGGCGAGTGGCTGCGCGCCGGCCGCACCGAGGCCGAGGTGGGCGCCGACATCGCCGCCGCGATCGTCGAGGAAGGCCACACGATGGCCGACTTCGTGATCGTCGGCTCCGGCCCCAACGGCGCCAGCCCCCACCACGACGTCTCCGACCGCGTGATCGAACGCGGCGACGTGGTCGTGGTCGACATCGGCGGCCCGCTGCCCGAGGGCTACAACTCCGACTCCACCCGCACCTACGCGGTCGGCGAACCCCGCGACGCCGACGTGGCCGCCACCTACGCGGTGCTGCAGCAGGCCCAGCAGGCCGCGGTCGACGCCGTGCGCCCCGGCGCCACCGCCGAGTCCATCGACGCCGCCGCGCGCGAGGTGATCGACGCCGCGGGCTTCGGCGAGTTCTTCATCCACCGCACCGGCCACGGCATCGGCCTCGACGTGCACGAGGAGCCCTACATCATCGCCGGCAACACCCTGGCGCTGGAGCCGGGCATGGCGTTCAGCGTCGAGCCGGGCATCTACCAGCCGGGCCGCTGGGGCGCCCGCATCGAGGACATCGTCGTGGTCACCGAGACCGGCGTCGAGGCCGTGAACACGCGGCCGCACGACCTCGTCGTGCTCGACGCATGAGCGGCCCCCTCGAGCCACTCGACCAGGCCATCGTGCAGGAGCTCGCCGCCGACGGCCGGCGCAGCTTCACCGACCTCGCCGAACGCGTGGGGCTGTCCGTGTCGGCCGTGCACCAGCGCGTGCGGCGGCTCGAACAGCGCGGCGTGATCCTCGGCTACACCGCCCGCCTCGACGGCGAGCAGATCGGCCTCCCGCTCACCGCGCTGATCTCGCTCACCCCCAACGACCCGGCCGCCCCCGACGACTACCCGCAGCGCATCCAGCACATCACGGAGATCGAGTCCTGCTACTCGGTCGCCGGCGACGAGTCGTACATCCTGCTCGTGCGGGTCGCCTCCCCGCTCGGGCTGGAGGACCTGCTGCGCCGCATCCGGGAGGCGGCCAAGGTCTCGACCCGCACGACGGTGGTGCTGTCGACGCCGTTCGAGGGGCGTTCACCGACGTTGTGATCCCCGAGTGGTGGTGCCCCGCCGCTGTGACGGCGGGGCAGCACCACTCACCGGGCGGTCTGGTCTCGGCCCAGGGGGAACACCGCGATCGTGTCGAGCATCGTGCGGACCGCGGCCGGCTCGCCGGCCAGCGAAACGCCGTCGAACCCGCCTTCACGGGCCGCGGGCGGACCGGTCAGGAACTTCGCCAGGGCCTCCCGGGTGGCCGTTACGGTGACGTCCGGGCCGGCGGTTTCGCCTCGGTTCAACGTCCAGCGCACGCCGTCGAAGGCGAGCACGAAACTCTCGTCCACGCGCACCAGCCAGCGCGCGGGCTCGATCACGGCACCGACGTCGTCGAGCATGATCCGCACGGCCCACAGCAGGTGCTCCGGATGCGTCGGCTCACCAGGTGCCGGCGGTCGCGCCGCGTTGCGCAGGCCCCACAGCGCCAGCTGCTCCAGCGTCGGCACGAGGTCCTGCCCGGCCGCGGTCAGGCGGTACCAGACCTCGCGCCGGCCCGGTTCGCGATCGGCGGTGACAATGCCGTCGCGGTCCAGCTCCTTCAGCCGCCGGGTCAGCGTGGTGGGGGTGATGCCACCGAGCGCGGCCACGAGATCGGTGAAGCGGCGCGGGCCGTGCACCAGATCGCGCACGATCAGCAGCGTCCAGCGATCACCGAGCCGGTCCAGGCTCTGGGCGAGCAGGCAGTAGTGGCCGTAGGTCCGGCTTTCCGTCTCCACGTAAGCTATCTTACAGATACTATCTTTGAGATACTGTTGCTGGGGAAGGCGGGCTCATGACCGACATCGACACCCACTACGCGACCGGCCTGTCCCGAGCCGCCATCGAGCAGGCGCTCGTGGCCGCAGGCAAGGACCTCGACCACCTCGCGCCCGCGGACCTCGCCACGCTCGAGGACTTCCACACCATGGGCCGTCTCGCCACGGGTGCGCTGGCCGACTTGGCGGCCGTGACCGCGGCCGATGCGGTACTCGACGCCGGCAGTGGCATCGGCGGCACGTCCCGCTTCCTCGCCGACCGCCACGGCTGCCGCGTCAGCACCGTCGATCTGACCGCCGAGTACTGCGCCACCGCGCGGTGGCTCGACGACCTCGTCGGCCTGCCCGCGATCGACGTCCGCCACGGCGACGTCACCGACCTGCCCTTTCCCGACGCCGCGTTCACGGTGGTGTTCAGCCAGCACGTCCAGATGAACGTCGCCGACAAACCCGCGCTCTACCGTGAAGCCCACCGCGTTCTCGCCCCAGGCGGGCGCCTGGCGATCTGGGACGTCACCGCGGGCACCGCCGAGCCGCTCGACTACCCGCTGCCCTGGGCCGACGAACCCGCCCACAGCCACCTCGCCGGCCCCGACGCGCTGCGTGAGATGGTGGCATCGGCCGGCTTCACCGTGGCGCACTGGACCGACCTCACCGAGACCGCCGCCGGGGTCATGCGGGCCGTGCTGGCGCAGCCGCCGAACCCGCTCGGCCTGCACATCTTCGTGCCAGGCTTCGCGGCGAAGGCCGCCAACCTCACCCGGGGCCTGGCCGACGGCAGGCTGCGGGTGGTGCAGGCCGTCGCGATCGCGTGAACCACCTGCGGGCCCGACCACTGGTACGATAAAAGGTATGGCAACACGTAAGGTCACCCTTTCTCTCGACAGTGGTGCGCTCGAGTTCGCCGAACGAGCTGCGAAAGCGCACGGGATCTCGGTCTCGTCCTGGTTGTCCAAGGCGGCCCGGCGGGAGGCGGTGCGCACGGGCTACACCCCGCAGCAGGCGCCGACCGCGCCGGCGGCCGAGGCGGACGAGGTGGAACGGACGGCGGCGGAAAAGGACATGCGTGCGCAGGGGTGAAGTCTGGACGTACCACCCCCCGACCGAACCGGCGCGGGAACGCACCGTGGTGCTCCTGTCGTCGGACGGGGTGAACGAGTCCGAGCGGCCCTGGCTGCTCGGCACCGAACTGCTCGACCGCGACCCGCAGGACATCCTGGGCGTCGCGATCGACGCGCGGTACTGGGTGTCCACGCTCAACCTGACGCGGCTGTACCGGCCGTGGTTCGACGAGCGGATCGCCGAGATCGACCAGGAAGTGCAGGAACAGATCGACGTCGCACTGCGGGCCGCGCTCGACCTCTAGAGCGGGGCCGGGTCAGCGGTTGGCGACCTCGGGCACGGCGTGGAGCTTGCCGTCGGGCCCGGACAGGCACGCGGCGTTGCCGTCGCGCCCGGCAAGGAACTCCGACAGGCAGTCGGCGATCGCGGCGTGCCCCGCGGCGTTGGGGTGGAACGACTCCTGCAGTGCGTGCTGTGCCCGGTCCGCCTGGCCCAGATCGCTCAGGTGCAGCGTGAGACGCGTGAACCACTCCGAAGCCGGGTTCGCCCCGCCGCTGCACGCCTCGTGGTGCTCACCCGCGCGCGCCAGGTCCAGGAACCGCGCGCCGGACTGCACGGCGGCCTGTTTCAGACCCGCCGAGAGCGTGGTGATGCCCGTGGTCGAGATCCACTGCAGGTCGTCGGTGCGGAACGGGCAGCCGTTGAGGTTCTGCAACCCCGGCGGGACGTCGGTGGCCACGGGCGTGGCGTAGGACTGCAGCACGAGCTGGTAGTCGGCCGGCACGTAACCCGCCTGCGCCAGCACCTTCTTCACATCACCGACGGCGTTGACCACCTTCGGCACCATCGCGTCCACTTTGGACTTCCACGTCTGCCGCAGCGCCACGTTGCACGACGGCGCGCCCACTGTGAACCACGCCTTGAAGCAGTCGGACACCTGCGTGGAGAACTTCGGGTCGTCGTTGGCGCCGATCGCGATCACCACGGCGGCCACCCGGTGGTTCTTCACCACCGCGGCCAGCTGCTGCGCCTGCGACGGCTCACCCCATTGCTTCACGCCACCCAGCGACACCTGCTCCGCCGGCGCCCCCGAACACGCCAGGTTCACCCGCGCCGTGACGTCCGGAATGCGGACCTTCTGCACGAACGCGTTGGCCGACCGGTGGCACCAGTCGCCGTTGCGGCCGTCGGTGTCGGGGGTGTACGCGCCGGCGCCTTCACCGGACACGGTGCTGTCGCCGATCGCGACCACCGTCAGCGGGCCCGTGCCGGGCGGCCCTTTGCGCGGCAGCGGCTGGCCGGGTTTGAGCCCGGGGCCGGAGAACGCGAAGAAGCCCGCGAGCACAGCCACGCAGGCGAGCACCAGGGCTCCCCACCACCACCGGAATCGTCGCATCGCCGCCCGAGTCTAGCGAGCGCACCCGGCTCTGGGGTTTTCCCCGGTCCCGCACTGGGACATTGGTCACCACCCGGAAGGGAGCGGATGCCATGAACGGGCACGAGAAGGACGGACAGCGGCCGCACGAGGCCTTGACCCGCGACGCGGACAAGCGCGCCCGCTACGCGGCCGACACCTACTTCCAGGAGTCGCTCGAGCACCTGCGCGCCCTCACCGGCGACGTCGGACGCTTCGCGAGCGGCCACGGCCTGCTGCTGCTCAAACCCGACGCGATCGCCGCCCGCCGCATCATGTCCACAATGGACTGGCTCGCCGACAACGGCTTCCGCGTCGTCGGCGCCCGCCGCGTGCGGCTCACCCCGGTGACGCTGCGGGCGCTGTGGTACTTCCAGTGGAACACGGCCACCCCGCAGCTGCGCCGCATCGCCGACCACTGCGCCGGCTGCACCGACTCGCTGCTGCTGGTCGTCGCTCCCGCCGGGGACCAGGGCCCGCTCGCGGACCTGCCGGTGCCGGTCCGCCTCACCGAGCTCGTCGGCCCGAGCGACCCCGCCGCCCGCGAACCGGGGCGCCTGCGCACCGAACTCGGTCGCTACGCGCTGCTCAACCTCGTCCACCCCGCAGGAGACCCCGCCGACGTGGTGCGCGACCTCGGCATCTACTGCACCGCCGACGCCCGCGCCGAGCTCGTCGAACAGGTCCTCGCCGGCGCCGACCGCCAGGCCCTCGTGCGCGACCTCGCCCGCGACGTCTACGCCGACAGCCCCGCCCACGACCTCTCCGTCCCGGCCGCGAAAACCCGCCTCCGCCGCGAAGCCGAACGCCTCCTCGCCGGTCACACCCTCACCCCCGCCGCCCGCGCGGCCCTGGCCCCGGCGCTGACGACCGGCGGCGACGAGGCCATCCGCACCATCGTCGAGGCCACCTGGGCCCACCAGCTCGCCCTGCCGGCCTGGGACATCACGGTCGCCGCGGCCGACCTCTACCCGATGACGGTGCCGGGCGCCCGCCCGCTCGTGGCCCCGATGACGGCCGCGGTCTGGCGCCGAGCCGCCCTGCATGCGGTCCGCCACGCCTAGCGAACCGGAAGCGCTCGGTCGCACCGGCGCGGTCGGTACCGCTCATGCGGTGCGCGCTCCGGCCGCTGAGCAGCGTCGACTTCGGTGCTGCGCTGTGGACTCGATCTGAAGCCGTCCGCCGGTATCGGCGCGACCGGAGCGCTCGTCGACCCGCCGCGGTCGGCGTTGGCGTGCGCCTAGTTCTCGGCGACGCCGGCTCGTTTGCGTTCCAGCAGGGCCCGTTCGGCGGCGTTCTCCGTGAGCTCCACTGCCCGGTCGTACGCGGCCACCGCCTCGCCGCGACGGCCCGCGCGTGCCAGCAGGTCGGCCCGGACGGCGTGCCGCAGGTGGTAGCCGTCCAGATCCAGGGCGTCCACCAGAGCCAGTGCCGGCTCGGGCCCGTCGACCTCCGCGACGGCCACCGCACGATGCAGCGCCACCACGGGCGTCGGCGTCAGGAGCAGCAGGTGGTCGTACAGCTGCACGATCTGCCCCCAGTCGGTCTCGCCGGCGGTGGCCGCGTCGCTGTGGACGGCGTTGATCGCGGCCTGCAGCTGGTACGGTCCGGGCCGGTCGCGGCGCAGGCAGCGGCGCACGAGGTCCTGCCCCTCGGAAACCAGCGCACGATCCCACCGGCCCCGGTCCTGCTCGGGCAGCAGCACCACCGCGCCGCCGGGACCCGTGCGGGCAGGACGGCGTGCCTCGACCAGCAGCATCAGCGCCAGCAACCCCAGCACCTCGGGCTCGTCGGGCATCAGCGAAGCCAGCACTCGTCCCAGCCGGATCGCCTCCGCCGCGAGGTCGGGGCGGTCCAGCGACGCACCGGACGTCGCCGTGTGGCCCTCGGTGAAAACCAGGTACACCACGGCCAGCACGGCGCCGAGACGGGCGGGCAGGTCGGCGTCGGCGGGAACGCGGTAGGGGATGCCGGCGTCGCGGATCTTGGCCTTGGCGCGGGAGATGCGCTGCGCCATCGTGGGTTCCGGCACGAGGAACGCGTGGGCGATCTCGGCCGTCGTCAGGCCGCCCAGCAGCCGCAGGGTGAGCGCGACGCGGGCGTGCTGGGCGAGCGCCGGGTGGCAGCAGGTGAAAACGAGGCGGAGCCGTTCGTCACGCACCGGGCCCTCCTCGACCGGTTCCGGGCCGGCGTGCAGAAGGGCGGCTTGCGCGTGCCGGTCGGCGCGCGAGGCCTCGCGGCGCAGGCGATCCAGCGCCCGGCGGCGAGCCGTGGTCACGAGCCAGCCCGCGGGACTCGGCGGCAGCCCGTCGGCCGGCCAGCGGCTCGCGGCCACCGCGAAGGCCTCCTGCACCGCTTCCTCGGCGACGTCGACGTCGCCGAACACCTTCACCAGCACCGCCACGGTCCGCCCGTACTCGGCGCGGAACACCCGGTCCAGCGCGTCCACAGTGGACACGCTCAGGCCTCGCCCTGGAACGGCCGGACCTCCACCGGCAGCGTGGTGATCTCCGCGAGCCGCCCGGCCCAGCCGAGCGCGGCGTCGAGGTCCGGCGCGCGCACGATCGTGAACCCGCCCAGGTGCTCCTTGCCCTCGGTGAACGGGCCGTCGGTCATCAGCAGGTCACCGTCCTTGGCGCGGACGACCGTCGCCGAACCCGGCGCGTGCAGGCCACCGGAGAAGACCCACGCGCCGGCGGCCTTCATCTCGGCGTTGAGCGCGTCCAGCCGGTCCACGATCCGGTCGAGCTGTGCGGCCGACGGCGTGGGTCCGTCGGGCTGGTAGACGCTGAGCAGGTACTGCTTCATGGCTCGATCCTTCCCTCTCGTCACCCGTTACACGAACGGCCGAAGGGCGTTTCGACACCGCCGGCATCTGCCGACGACAAAGGGCTCTTCGCCGGAGCGACGCCGGCGAAGAGCCCTCGTACCCGTCGCGCGCCGCTACGGGTAGCTGACCACGTTCACCGGCACCGTGCCGGACGGAGTCGCCGCGCCGGTGTCGTTGACGACGTGCGTGATGCTGCCCCGGGTGTTCAGCGACACCGTGAGCAGGCTGTGCAACCGCACGCCGGGCGCGGTCGGCACCTCGAACGCGTGGTAGCTCGACACGGCGGGGTTGGTGTCGAAGAAGCAGTAGCTGCCCAGGCCCCACGCCTCGTGCGAGGTCACGTTCGCCCCGACCTTGTAGGCCGCGTACCCGGCGACGCCCGAGGGCGCGTTCCACGACGCCTGGTCCGGCACGTCGTAGGGCATCTCGTTCTGGAAGAAGATCGTCCGCCCGCGCTGGCCGTTCCAGATCACCTGGTACTTCTGGTAGTGCTCCACGAACAGGCCGGTCGCGAGCACGTCGTCGCCGTTGACGAGCACACCGGTATCAGCGGTGTTCGTGGTCCAGCCGACCGTTCCGGGGTTGCCGTGGTCGGCGCGCCAGGCCCACGTGTGGTCGACGATCGTGTCGTCGCTGTTCACGACCAGGCTCGTGGTGGCCTTGCCGGCGAGCTCACCGCCGACGCGGAAGAACACGTCCTGCAGCGTCGTCGGGTCCGCCGAGTGGTCGACGTGCGACCCGGCCGTGCCGACGGTCAGCAGCGACTGCGAGTTCGTGGTGCCCGCGTCGAAGAGCAGGCCCTTCACCCGCACGCCGTCGACGTCGGCGACGTGCATGGCGTCGACCCCGTTGTCGGGCACCAGCGTCGGGTAACCGATGCCGAGCACGACGGTGTCGGCGCGCGTGACGTTCAGCGTCTGGTCGAGGTGGTACCCGCCGGGGGTGAAGAACAGGTTGCAGCCGGCGGCCAGGGAGCTGTTGATCGATGCCGCGGTGTCACCGGGCTTGACCACGCGGAACTGGCTCATCGGCAGCGACGTCCCCGGCGTGGAGCCGCCGGCCCAGCTCGGGCCCGACGCGTTGGTGCGCAGGGCGGGCAGGAACACGCGGTAGTTGTCACCGTCGAGGTAGAGATAGGGCACGTCGCGCGAGACGGGCGTGGTGGCCAGCGTCGTCTCAGGCGGGTTCGGGAACGTGTTCGCCGGCGCGCCGGTGGTGCCGGAGAAGACCATGTTCCACACGCCGCCGTCCCAGCTGCCGAACGCGGAGTCGCGGGTGTACCACTGCTGCTGCGAGATCGACGCGGTCTGCCCGGACACGCGCGTGTCGGCCACGTAGCCGCCGCTGGCGAAGCCGAAGCCGGCCGGGTAGAGCTGCAGCCCGCCGCGGATGTCCATCCGCCGGAACGGTGCGGCCTGCGCCACGGCCCACCGGTCGTTGCCGCTGGAGGGGTTCACGGCCATGTTCTCGGCCGAGCGCCAGAAGTTCTGCAGCGCCACGCCCTGGTCGGAGGCGTTGAACGCGTCGACGGTGATGTCGCCGTTGATCGTCACGTCGTCGGGGTTGCGCCCGAGCCCGGCAACGGAGGTGTAGAAGCCGACGTCGTCGTGCACGGCGTAGGTGCCGGGCTTGAACAGGTGTGCCACGCGGCGGTCGGCGAACTGCGCGGTCTGCGTGTCCTTCTGGGCGTTGAAATCGGCGTCGAGCTGCGCCTGGATCGACGCGGCGGACATGCCCGGGTCGAAGATCCGCACGTTCGGCCCGAAGTCGGGGACGTCGGGCTGCGCCGGGCAGCCGGCCTGCGTGCCGCCGCCCTGGGTGAACGTGAAGTGCGGGGTGTCGAACTGGGGTCCGTTCTTTTCGTAGGTGAACCAGTAGTCGAGCACGCTGCCGCTGCCGAGCCCGCCGACGGTGGTGCGCCAGGTGCCGCCGCCCTCGGTCATGCGCACGTTCTGCTGCCCGGCGCCGGGCACACCGGTGTAGTGCACGTCGACGTAGCGCGCCGGGCTCGCCGGGGTGAAGGTGAGCTGCACCTGCTGCGCGCCGGCCGACGCCGCGGCCTGGGTGTAGTCACCGGCGGCCGAGGCCGGGGGAGCGGCGACCAGCCCGGCCCCCGCCAGGAGCGCGGCGGTGGCCAGTGCCCGGCGCCATCGCGAGGTGCGGGATGGGGAGCTGCGGTCCAAGGTCCGGTTCACGCCGCGACACCTCCGTCGGTGATTCACAGACACGGATTTGTTGCAAGTCACGACAAAGTAACCGCCGGTCGGTGACCCGGACGTCACGCCTTGGTAACAGTTGTCTGGACCAATACGGCCGGGGGCGGGCCAGGCGGAAACAACGGTGTGGAACTTTCCCTCATTCGGACGGGTGACCCGGAACGAGTTACATGCGACCATTCGCGCTGTCTCAGCGTGATCGAGGGAGGCCGTTGTGTCGCGACTCAGGAACTTGGCCCGGGTGCTCGTGGCGGTGGCGCTGGCCGTTCCGCTGGCGGCTTCCACCACGACCGCGGCGAACGCCGCTCCGCTGCTGGCCGGCGGCTTCGTCGACTTCGGGTGCGCGCAGGCCCGCCTGCACTGCCTGGGCAAGGCGATCAAGTCGCCGGACGGGCCGGGACCGTTGGTCGCGTCGACGCCGGTCGGCTACGGACCGGCCGAGATCCAGGCCGCCTACGGCCTCGGCGGCCGGCACGCGAACGGCCGCACCGTCGCCATCGTCGACGCCATGGACGCACCGACCGCCGAGAGCGACCTCGCGACCTACCGCGCCGCGCGGGGGCTGGCGCCGTGCACGTCGGCCGACGGCTGCTTCCGCAAGGTGAACCAGCACGGGGCGGCGAGCCCGCTGCCGGCGCCGGACTACGGCTGGGCGGAGGAGATCAGCCTCGATCTCGACGCCGTCTCCGCGACCTGCCCGGACTGCCGCATCCTGTTGGTGGAGGCCGATTCCCCGGACACCGACCCGCTGATGACGGCCGTCGACACGGCCGCCGCGACGCCCGGCGTCGTGGCGATCTCCAACAGCTACGGCGGCGTCGAGGACCCGACGATCACCGCCGCCGACACCCACCTCGACCACCCCGGCATCGCCATCACCGCGTCGTCCGGCGATGCCGGCTACGGCGTGAGCTGGCCCGCGTCCTCCCCGTATGTCACCGCGGTCGGCGGCACGACCCTGACCAAGGCCGCCGGCACTTCACGTGGCTGGGCGGAAACGGCGTGGTCGGGCAGCGGCAGCGGGTGCTCCGCGCTCGAGCCGAAACCGGAGTGGCAGCACGACACCGCGTGCGCGAAGCGGACCGTCGCCGACGTGGCCGCGGTGGCCGACCCGAAGACCGGGCTCGGCGTGTACGACACGTACAACAGCTGCGGCGGCGGGGCGTTGTGCGACCTGCTGCTCACGCTCGGGCTCGCGCAGGGCGCCGACGGCTGGGTGCAGGTCGGCGGCACGAGCCTGTCCTCGCCCGTCGTCGCGTCGGTGTACGCGCTGGCCGGCAGCGGCGTCACGGCCGGCGCGCGGCCGTACGCCCACCCCGGCGGCCTGTTCGACGTGACCTCCGGCAGCAACGGCTCGTGCGGTGGTTCGTACCTCTGCACCGCCGGCTCGGGCTACGACGGCCCGACCGGTCTCGGCACGCCGAACGGCACGGCCGCTTTCTGACCGGGGCGCCGTGAAATTCGTGGCGTTGTGACCCGCCGCGCCCAGGGGGAGGGTGGGGGGACCGGTGGCGTCACCGGGGCGCCGCCACGACCGGCGGGAGGTGGATCGTGTTCGCTCGCACCACGACGATCCAGCTGAAGCCGGCGTCGCTGGACGACGCGGTCGCGCACGTGCGTGACAACGTGATGCCCGCGGCGCTGGCGACCGAGGGCAACGTGGGACTGTCGATGCTCGTGGGCCGCAAGGACAGCCGCACGATCGTGACCACGGCGTGGCGCTCGGCCGAGTTCATGCACGAGAGCGCGCAGGCGATGAGCGTGCTCCGGCAGCAGGTCGCCGAGATGTTCGGCGGGCCGCCGCAGGTGGAGGAGTGGGAGATCGCGCTGCTGCACCGTGATCACCATTCCGGTGCCGGGGCCGCGGTGCGGGGCACGTGGA
Source organism: Amycolatopsis sp. NPDC001319 (assembly GCF_042896185.1). Lineage (NCBI taxonomy): Bacteria > Bacillati > Actinomycetota > Actinomycetes > Pseudonocardiales > Pseudonocardiaceae > Amycolatopsis > Amycolatopsis sp. NPDC001319. The sequence continues at coordinate 581,853 of NZ_JBIAWY010000002.1, forward strand.
TGAAGGTGGATCCCGGGAACGTGGACGCCGCCGTCGACGTGTTCAAGATGACCACGCTGCCCGCGCTCGCCGAGTTCGACGGGTTCTGCAGCGCGAGCCTGCTGGTCGACCGCACGAGCGGCCGGTGCGTGGCCTCGATCGGCTACGACAGCGCCGAGGCGCTCGGCCGTACCGCCGAGAAGGCCAACTCGCTGCGCGCGGCCACTTTGCGGGAAGCGGGCGCCGAACGGCTCGACGTCCGCGAGTTCGACCTCGCCATCGCGCACCTGAACGTGCCCGAGATGGCGTGAGCGGTGTCCGGGCCGCCGGTGCGCGGGGAAGCGCACCGCCGGCCCGGCCCGTGATTCACCGCCGGTGAAGTGAATGCGCGGAATGCGCACCGGCGGATGGGGGAACGATTCTCCGTCGTGCCCATTTCCGGGCGACGAAGAAACGTTAGGGCTGCGCATTTCCCGCGGTTACCGTGGTGCGATGGTGATGTCCAGGCGCGCGATTCTCGCCCAAGCCACCCTCGCCGCCGCGGGCGGTCTCGTGTGGACGGCCGGCCCGGCCACGGCCACCGGGCGCCCCCGCGTGGAGGACTCGCTGCGCGCGGCGATCCGGCGGTTGCACGAGAGCCCGCACGGGCCGCCGGCCGTCGTCGTCGCGATCGGCCGCGGGTCAGGTACTTCCCTCTACACGGCGGGAGTTCCCCGGCTCGGCGCCCGCCGCTCCCCACGCGCGGACGACCACATGCGGGTCGCGAGCGTGGCCAAGGCGTTCAGCGGCGCGACAGCGCTCTCCCTCGTGAGCAGCGGCCGGCTCTCGCTCGACACCGCCGTGGGCCGGACCGTGCGCGGGATGCCCCGCCAGTGGTCGGCGGTGACGTTGCGGCAGCTGCTCGGGCACACCAGCGGCATCCCCGATTTCAGCGGCACCACCGAATTCCGCGACGTGCTGGTCGCGAATCTGCAGAATCCGCCGCCGCCGCGGGAATTGCTGTCGTACGCCGTGGATCCCGATCTGCTGTTCCGCCCGGGCAGCCGCTACGCGTATTCGAACTCCGACAACATCCTCGTCGCGCTGATGTGCGAAGCCGTCACCGGCCGCCGCTACGAGGACGTGCTCCGGCAGCGTGTGCTGCAGCCGCTGGGCCTGCGCGACACGACCCTCCCTTCTGGTCCGGACCTGCCGGAACCCGCGCTGCACGGCTACGACACCACCGTCGCGGGCCCGCCCGAAGACGTGACGACCGCCGTCGCCGCCGGCTGGAGCTGGGCCTCCGGCGGCGTGGTCTCCACCCCCGCCGACCTGGTCCGCTTCATCCGCGGCTACGTCGGCACCACCCTGCCCGACCGCGACGCCCGGCTCGCCTTCCGCCCGGGCGGCTCCGAACCACCCGGCCCGGGCACCAACGCGGCCGGCCTGGCCCTCTTCCGCTACGACACCCGCTACGGCCGCGTCTACGGCCACACCGGCAACACCCTCGGCTACACCCAGTTCACCGCCGCCACCCCGGACGCCCGCGGCGGCGTCGCGGTCTCCACCACGGCCCAGATCACCCCGACGACCGGCCCACCACTGTTCGGACAGCTGCGCGAGGTGTTCGAACTGGCTGTCGGGGTGCTGCTCGCGGAGGGGTAGCGGCGGGTCGGGCGTCATCCGGATTGCCGGTGGCACGTGGGCCAGGTGATGGTCTAGAACAGACGCCATGGTCGCGCCCGCGTTCGACGCCTACGGCTACAGCCTTGACGCGCACGGCCCGGGCGCCGACCGGTTCGTGGTGCTCAACGACGCGCCACTGGGCGAAGGTGACGGCGCCGACCTGCTGGAGACGACCCAGGTCGCGCGCGGCCTGGCCGACCTCGTCGTCGCGTCGCGTGCCGCCGCGCCTTTCGCGCTCGCCGTGGACGCAGCCTGGGGTATGGGCAAGAGCAGTCTGATGCGCGAGCTGGAGTCGACGCTGGCCGCCGAGCCCGCGGTGTCGGTGGTGTGGTTCAACGCGTGGACCTCGGGGCGGGCCAGCGCGCTCGAAGGGTTGATCAAGTCCGTGCTGCTGCGCTTCGACCGCAACCTCGTGCGGCGGGCCGTGCGGTCCATCCAGCGGCAGACGCACCTGCTCGGGGTGCTGCGCGCGGCCGCGCTGGTGTCGGGCAGCGTGTTCGGCCTCGGCCGGCTCGTTGACGAGATCTGGCGGGCGCTGTCGGTGGACGCCCGGTCCCGCAACCAGATGAAAGGCGTGTTGCGTGATCTGTTCGCCGCCTGGCTGGCCAAGGGTGAGCGAGCGGGCGACCGCCGCCTGCTGGTGGTGTTCGTCGACGACCTCGACCGGTGCGCGGCCGAGCGCATCGTCGAAGTGTGCGAGGCGATCAAGCTGTACCTCGACGTGCCGGGTGTCGTGTTCGTGCTGGCCTGCGACCAGGCGGTGCTGTCGAAGGCCGTGCAGGGCTCGGCAGCCGAAGGCGAGCCGGCGGGCGCGGTGGAATACCTGGAGAAGATCATCCAGATCAACTACCGGATTCCGCCGCCGAGCACCGCGTCCGCGCTGCGGCTCGTTGACGGCTACTTGGAGATGTCGCGCACCGCGGGGTTGTTCGACGAGTCGATGAAGAGCGTGATCATCGAACGGTCCGGGCGGAACCCGCGACGGATCAAACGGCTCATCAACAGTTTCGTGCTGGAGTACCACCTGAACCGGTCGTGGGACGAGTTCGGCGGCGCGAACCTCGTCCGGGTCGTGCTGCTGCAGCACTTCTACCCGGCGTTCTACGGCATTCTGGTCAACCCGCGCGAGGCGGACCCGATCCGGGATTTCCTGCGCTACCACGAGTTCCGCGGCCGGGTGCGCCACGGCGAGGCCGAGGACCGGCACGATTGGCGAGAACTGTTCACCGACAAGCGACTCCGGCAACCGGACCCCGAGCAGAGGCCGCTCACGGAGTCGCTCGCCGAGCTGGAACGCGAGCTGCCGGCCCAATTCCCCCTGCTGGCCGCGGACCACGACTTCGTCGCCCTGCTCGAAAGCCTCGACGGCCCCGTCAACTCGGATCAGTTCCGCCGGCTCCTGCGCAAGCCGTTGACCGGTGGTCCCGCGCTTTCCCCGCCGGACCCGGCATACCTGGCGCCATTGTCACAACCGCGGCAACCCTTGGCGGCGACCGGCCGCGACGTCGATCTCGCGGGTCTGCGGGTGCTCTGGATCGACGACAACCCGGTCAGCAACCGCCGGGTGATCGAGCGGCTGTCGAACGCCGGGGCCGTCGTGACGACCGCGACGGACCGCACCTCGGCCTTCGCGGCGGCACTGCGTGAGGGTGAACCCGACGTCGTCCTCTCCGACTTCACCCGCGCCGGCGACCCGTTCAGGGGCGTCGACGACCTGGCCTACATCCGCGAGCGCGGCCTCTACCACGGGCCGGTGATCTTCTGCTCCGGTCAGCGGCTCCCGCAGCTGCTGCGCCGCGTCGAGGAGCTCGATGCGATCGGCCCGACCAACGACGAGAACGAGATCGTCCGCTGGGTGGAGCGCATCGCGGAGGTGAAGGCCTCGGCACGCCCACCCAGCTAACCGGTGGGCCACACCACGCGAAGGTGTGGCCCACCAACGCCGGGCGACGATCGTCGTTTACGGCTGACGCCCGGCCGTGGCCGGCGCCCCGACCTCGGTCAGCCGCGCCAGCGCCTCCGGCAACGGGCCGCGATGCAGGACACCGAGGCGCTGCGTCGCGCGGGTGAGCGCCACGTACAGCTCAGCAGCGCCCCGGGGACCATCCTCGAGAATGCGGTCCGGGTCCACCACCAGGACGGCGTCGAACTCCAGCCCCTTCGTCTCCGCGGCCGGGACCGCGCCGGGCACGTCCGGGGGGCCGATGACGACGCTGGTGCCCTCGCGGGCGGCTTCCGTGCGCTCGAACTCCGCCACCGCGGCGGGCAGGTCGGCGTCGGTGACGGGCCGGGACCACGGCTGGACCCCGTTGGCGCGCACCGACTCCGGCGGCCGGATGCCCGGGGCGAACCCGGCGAGCACCGCGGCCGCGACGCTCATGATCTCCGCCGGCGTGCGGTAGTTGACCGTCAGCGACCGGTACACCCAGCGATCGCTGACATACCGCTCCAGCATCGAGGACCACGACGTCGCCCCGGCGGCCGAGCGGCGTTGCGCGAGGTCGCCGACGACGGTGAAGGAGCGGCCGGGGCAGCGGCGCATCAGGACGCGCCAGTCCATTTCAGACAGTTCCTGGGCCTCGTCGACCACCACGTGGCGGTAGGTCCAGTCGCGGTCGGCGGTGGCGCGTTCGACGAGGTCGCGGGTGTCGCGTTCGGTGAACCGGTCGGCGAGGTCCTCGGCGTAGAGGAGGTCCTTGGCGAGCAGGCCGACGTCGTCGTTGAGGTCCTCGCGTTCGATGAGCGAGTCGAGCACGTGGGCGGCGTAGGCGGCTTGGGTCTTGCGCTCCCGTTCCGCCGCCAGCGAGGCTTTCGCGTCGGCGGCCTTGTCGCGGCCCAGCAGGTCGACGAGCTCGTCGAGCAGCGGGACGTCCGACACCGTCCACGCTTCGCCGTCTTCACGCAGCAGCGACGCGTCGGCGCCGGCCGCGCGCAGCCGTTCCGGCGACTCGTACAGCGACGCGAGCAGGCCCTGCGGCGTGAGGATCGGCCACAGCTCGTCGACGGCGGCGGCGAACCGCCGATTGCCGGCGAGGTCAGCGAGCAGGGTGCGTTTGAGGTCGGCGCGTTCCTCGCGGTCGTCGCGGCCCAGCCAGCCGCGGCCGATGCGGGTGATCGCGCGTTCGGTGAGCACGTAGCCGACGATCTCGGTGAACACGTCGCGCGCCTCGTTGTGCGGCAGCCCGCTCGCGCGCGCCTCTTCGACGGCCCACTGCGCGGTCTCGGCGTCGATGCGCACGGTGACGTCGCCGAGCGTGATCGGCACCGGCTCCTCCGGCGTCCGCTGCCGGTCGGCGATCGCGGCCGCCAGCACGTCGAGGATCTTCAGCTCACCCTTCAGCCGCGCCGCCTCCGGCCCGTCCTCGGCCGTGACGTGCAGGCCGGGCACGAAACCGCCGGTGGTCGTGAACACCACGTCCGTCTCGCCCAGCGACGGCAGCACGCGCCCGATGTGGTTCAGGAACGCCGGGTTCGGCCCGACGACCAGCGCGCCGTGGCGTTCCATCCGTTCCCGTTGCGTGTAGAGCAGATAGGCGACGCGGTGCAACGCCACCACGGTCTTCCCGGTCCCCGGGCCGCCCTCGATCACCAGCACGCCGGGGTGGTCGAGCCGGATGATCTCGTCCTGCTCGGCCTGGATCGTCGCCACGATGTCGCGCATGCCCTCACCGCGCGGCGCGTTGACGGCCGCCAGCAGCGCGGCGTCGGCGTCACTGTGCTCGCCGGTACCGGGCCGGCCCAGCACCTCGTCGGTGAACTCGACGACCCGCCGCCCGCGCGTGTGGAACTGACGGCGCCGGCCCACGTTCTCCGGGTTCGCCCCGGTCGCGGTGTAGAACGGGCGCGCCGCCGGCGCCCGCCAGTCCAGCAGCACAGGCCGGTACTCGTCCTCCTCGTCGAACAACCCGATGCGCCCGACGTAGGACACGTCGCCGTCGAGCGTGTCCAGGCGGCCGAAGCACAGGCCGTTGTCCGCCACGTCCAGCCGCCGCACCTCCCGACCCAGCGCACGCACGCGCACGTCGCGCTCCATGGGCGTCCCGCCGTTTTCCCCCAGCGCCGCCTCGTACTCGCCCTTCACCCGCGCCCGCTCCCCGTCGAGCCGCGCGTAAAGCCCGGCGACGTAGGTGCGCTCGGACTGCAATTCCTGTTCGTACCCCTCAGCCGACACAGATCCCCTTCACCATTTCCGCCGCGTTTTCGCAGGTCGCAGCTTCAGGGTGGTGATTGTGCGGCATCACCCGGGTCTTGCCGCAAGCCCCGGGGTGCGTTATAAGTTGATAGTGGCGGGGGAGTGTTTTCCCGTCCCGCCGTTTTCCGGCCTCAGGAACTCCCTCGAATCGCGTCGTTCACGGTGGCCGACGCCCACCACCGCCACGAACGACTCAGCCGTTCTGCTCAGCCCACCACTTCCGCCCACTTTCCGGCAGCGTTGAAATCGGGTCGTAGTACGGGTACTTCCGCTGCAGCGCTTCAGGATCGGCGTGCTCGATGCCCGTGCGGTAGTTCTTCGTCCAGTACGAGATGCCCAGGTCGCGGTCGTAGTCGGCGAGCTGGTGGACCCAGCGCTTCCCGACGTACGGCACGTCGCAGACGATGCGGGGCGTGGCGTAGCCCGGGAGGTAGCCCATGATGGCGTGCTGGAGGTCCTGGGCTTCCCACACGGCGACGCGCCAGTGTTCGGCGTTGGGGATCATGTCGCACATGTAGAAGTAGTACGGCAGGATGTTCGCCTCGCCCTGCAGGGCGAAGCACAGGTCCAGCAGCGCGGCGGGGGTGGCGTTGACGCCGCGCATGAGCACGCCCTGGTTGCGGACGTCGCGGACGCCGACCTCCAGCGCCGTGCGCGCGGCTTCGGCGACCAGGGGCGTGACGGACTGCGCGTGGTTGACGTGGGTGTGGATGGCGAGGTTCACGCCGCGCCGCTGGGCGGTGACGGCGACGCGTTCGAGGCCTTCGACGACCTTGGGCTGCAGCCAGTGCTGCGGCAGCGCCGCCAGGGCCTTCGTCGCAAGGCGCACGTCGCGGACGGTCTCGATGTCCATCAGGCGCATGAGGAACGCCTCGAGCTGCGGCCACGGCACGTTGGCGACGTCCCCGCCGGACACCACGACGTCGCGCACGCCCGGGGTGCGCTTGAGGTAGCCGATCATCGCGTCCTGGCGGTCGACCGGCTTGAGTGCGAGCTTGTGCTTCTCGACCTGCTCGGTGGAGTTCCCGACGAGGTCCATGCGGGTGCAGTGCCCGCAGTACTGGGGACACGTCGAGATCATCTCCGCGAGCACCTTGGTCGGGTACCGGTGCGTGAGCCCCTCGACGACCCACATCTCCGCCTCGTGCAGCGAGTCGCGCTCCGAGTGCGGGTGGCTGGGCCACGCGAGGTCGCGGTCGCTGCGCACGGGCAGCATGTAGCGGCGGATCGGGTCGGCGTAGAACGCCTCGGTGACCTTCGCCGGGTCGCTGCCGGCGGAGGCGGCCATCGTGTTGAGCATCTGCGGGGGCAGCAGCATCGACATCGTGGCCATTTCACGCTGGTCGGCGAGCAGGTCCTCGTAGAACCGCTCCTGCAGCAGATCACCCATCAGCGCGCGGAGCTGCTTGACGTTGCGCACGCAATGCACCCGCTGCCACTGGGCGTCGCGCCACTCGGCGTCGGTCACGTCGTGCCAGCCGGGGAAGCGGCGCCAGTCCGGTTCCACCAGCTCGGTGCGGGCGTACTCGTACGGCTGGTCGTGGGCGGCAGGCGGCACAGGTTCCTGGATCGCAGTCATCTGTACTCCAGTCATTCGTGCTTCAAGTCGTCGGGAACGCGTTAAATTATCCTGCCATAACGTTCCCACGGCGTAAATCTTCTTGCACGGTGACTGTGTGTGCCGCGGCGGTCGTGACCGCCGCGGCACGCGGGGTCAGGCGGCCGGACGGATGTTGTGGTTCACGCGGAAGAGGTTGCCCGGGTCGTAGACCTGCTTCACCGCGGCGAGCCGGTCGTAGCGTTCCGGCCCGTAGATGGCGCGCACCGCGGCGGCCGAGGAGCCCTCGTCGGCGGAGAGGAAGTTCGGTGACTGGCGCTCGGCCGTCCACGGCTCCAGCGCGCCGACAACGTTGTCGAGAGCCGCGCGCAGCTCCTCGGCACGCTCGGGGCCGCCGACGCCGAGCGCGAACAGCAGGAACGGCACCCCGCGCACGGGCACCGCGTTCGGCGCGGCGGGCTCGCGGTCCAGCGCCCCGCCGAGGGCGCGCAGCTCCACGCCCAGCAGCGGGCAGTCCGAGCCCGGCCCGGTGAGCTCGATCAGCGCGTCGATCGTCTCCGCGGTGACCTCGCGCAGGCTGGTGGTGCGGTCGTAGTAGGGGATCGGGTCGGCCGGGTCGAGGTGGATCTCGCCGATGGAGCTGAACGGCTTGTCCTCGACCAGGTCCAGCAGCACGGGGGCGATGTCGCGCAGCGGCGCGAGGAGCCGTTCGGCGTCGGCGGGCGAGCCGAGGTGGGCGTAGCGCAGGTGCACCACGAACGCGCCGCGCAGCACCTCGGGCAGCTCGGGCGCCGGCGGCAGCCGCTGCACCATCACCGACGTCGTGGCCTCCTCCGGCAGCAGCGGCACCCACTGGCGCCACGCGTGCAGCACCACGGCCAGGTCCTCGCCCGCGTAGTAGAGGCCGCCGCCGTAGAAGCGGGTGACGGGGAACAGGTCGAACTCCAGCGCGGTGACCACGCCGAAGTTGCCTTTGCCGCCGCGCAGCGCCCAGAACAGGTCGCGTTCGGTCTCGGCCGTCACGGTCCGGTGCGTGCCGTCGGCGGTCACGACCTCGATGAGCCTCACGTGGTCGGCGGCGTAACCGCGGGTCCGCCCGATCACGGGGCTGAGGCCGCCGCCGAGCGTGTAGCCGACGACGCCGACACCCGGCGCGGACCCGGCCAGCGGCGCCAGCCCGTGCTCGGCCGCGGCGTCGAGGACCTGCTGCCAGCGGGCGCCGGCCTCGACGCGGGCGGTGCGCCGGCGCGGGTCCACGGTCACGCCGGTCATGCGGCTCGTGGTGATCAGCACCGCGCCGTGGGCCGGAACCACGACCTGGTGGGCCGTGGCCTTGATCGCTACGGGCAGTGATCGGCGCCGCGCGAACCGGACGGCGTTCTGCACGTCGGCGGCCGAGGCCGCGGCGACGACGAGCGCGGGTTCGAGCGGGTTGTTGACGTTGAACGCGGCGCACTCGGCGGCGTATCCGCGCTCGCCGGGCAGCAGCACCTCGCCTTCGGTCACCGCGACGAGGTCGGTGATGTCTTCGGCCTGGATGAGCCCGGTCACCGGGCTCGCGACGATCTGGTGCATCGAAGTCCCCTGTCTCCCACACGGCCGGTCGCCCGCACCGCGCGTCCCCTTCGGCGGCCACCTGGCGGCGGCGCTCCCTACGGACCAAGCACGTGCCGATCCGCCCGACCCGTTCAGGTGACCTGGCTCACAGGGGTGGAACCGTGTTCACGCGGAGTGAGGAAAACCGACCCCCGACGGCCGGCGCCGGGGACGCGGGGGAGACTCGACACCGTGACGAACGACAGCACGACGCTCCTGCTCGGCGGCAGGATCTACACCCCGTCTTCCCCCGACGCGACAGCCCTCGCCGTCTCCGGCGGCACCGTGGTCTGGGTGGGCCAGGACGCCCCCGCCCGCGCGCTGCACCCGGACGCGACGGTGGTCGACCTCGACGGCGCGTTCGTCGCCCCCGCGTTCGTCGACGCCCATGTGCACGCCACCGCCACCGGCCTGCACCTGACCGGTCTCGACCTCACGCGCGTGCGCAGCGCCGGCGAGCTGCTGGCCGCCGTCCGCACCGCCGTCGCCGCCGCACCGGAGCAGGTGCTCCTCGCGCACGGCTGGGACGAGTCGGCCTGGACCGACCCGCGCCTGCCCAGCCGCGCCGAGCTGGACGACGCCGCCGGCCCGGCGCCGGTGTACCTCAGCCGCGTCGACGTGCACTCCGCGCTCGTGTCCAGCGCCCTGATCGATCTCGCCCCCGGGGCCCGCGCCGCCGCGGGCTTCTCCGCCGACGGACCGCTCACCCGCGACGCCCACCACCAGGTCCGCGCGGCCGCGCGCGCCGCGATCACGCCGCAGCAGCGCACCGCCGCGCAGCGCGCGTTCCTCGCCGAGGCCGCCGCGCGCGGGATCGTCGGCGTGCACGAGTGCGGCGGCCCCGACATCGCCGGCCGGGACGACTTCGCGGGCCTGCTCACCCTCGCCGCCGAACCAGGCCTGCCCGAGATCGTCGGCTACTGGGGCGAGCTCCGCGGCCTCGACACCGCCCGGGCCCTCGGTGCGCACGGCGTGGCGGGCGACCTGTTCGTCGACGGCGCGCTCGGCTCCCGCACCGCCGCGCTGAGCAGCCCGTACGCCGACGAGCCGGGCACGTCCGGCGCCCTCTACACCGACGCCGCCGGCATCGGCGAGCACCTCGCCGCGTGCACCGAGGCCGGGCTGCAGGCCGGGTTCCACGTGATCGGCGACGCCGCCGTCGCGGAGGTCGTCGAAGGCTTCCGGCTCGCCGAGAAGGAGGTGGGCCAGCGCGCGCTCGCGGCCCGCCACCACCGGCTCGAGCACCTGGAGATGGTCACCGCCGAACAGGCCCGCGCCCTCGCCGGCTGGGGTGTGGTCGCCTCGGCGCAACCGCTGTTCGACGACGCCTGGGGCGGCGAGACCGGCATGTACGCCGAGCGCCTCGGCGCCGAGCGTGCCGCCGGGCTCAACCCGTTCGCGACGCTCGCCGCCGAGGGGGTGGTGCTCGCCTTCGGCTCCGACTCCCCGGTGACGGCACTCGACCCGTGGGCCGCCGTCCGGGCGGCCGTGCACCACCACACCCCGGCCGCCCGGCTCTCGGCGCGCGCCGCGTTCACCGCCCACACGCGTGCGGGCCACCGCGCCGCGGGCGTCAACGACGGGGTGACCGGCAGCCTCGTGCCTGGCGCGCCGGCGCACTACGCGATCTGGGACGCCACCGACCTCGTCGTCGCGACGGCCGACACCCGCGTGCAGCGCTGGTCCACCGATCCGCGCTCCGGGGTGCCGCCGCTGCCGCGCCTCGACCCGGGCGCGCCGCTGCCGAAGTGCCTGCGGACCGTGCGCGGGGGCACGGTCATCTACGACCAGTTCACCTCCGCCTCCTAGAGTTCGAGGCGTGGCAGTGACTGTCGCGGACCCCGAACCGGGCGCTCCGCACGAAACGACCTCCAAGCGGCGGAAACGACCGCGGTTCTCGCGCGCGTGGCTGGTGCGGCTCGTCGCCGCCGGCGCCACGGGGTACCTGTACTACCTCAGCTTCGCGCCGAGACCGCTGTGGTGGCTGGCGCCGATCGCGTTCGCCGGCTTCGCGCTCGTCCTTCGTGGACGGTCGCTGCGCGGCGCGTTCGGCTACGGCTTCGTCTACGGCGTCGTGTTCTTCCTCGCGTTGCTGGTGTGGCTGCAGGACTTCCTGGGCCGCGAGTTCGGCCCGTGGCCGTGGCTGGGGCTGTCGTGCGCGCTGTCGCTCTACTTCGGACTCGCCGGGGTCTTGATCCGGGTCGTGTCCCGGCTGCCGCTGGCACCGCTGTGGGGGGCGCTGGTGTTCGTCGCGCTGGAGACGCCGCGGGCGTGGTTCCCGCTCGGCGGCTTCCCGTGGGGCCGCGTCGCGTTCAGCCAGCCCGAAGGCGCGTACCTGTCACTGGCGTCGGTGGGCGGCGCGCCGCTCGTCGGGCTCGCCGTGGTGCTCAGCGGCTTCGGCCTCGCGGCGCTGGCCGCCCGCTGGTGGGAACAGCGCAAGCTGCGCGACCGCAAGCTCATCGCGCCGCTGGTGCTGACGTTCCTTCCGGTCGTCGCCGGGCTCGCGGTGTGGCCGACGGTCGGCACCGACGCGCAGGACGGCTCGCTCACCGTCGCCGCCGTGCAGGGCAACGCACCCGACATCGGCATCGCCCTCGAAGGCCAGCGGGACGTGCTGCGCCAGAACCACCTCGAGGAGAGCGCAAAACTGCTCGCGCAGATCCAGGCCGGCAAGGTGCCCAAGCCCGACCTGCTGGTGTGGCCCGAGACCGCCACCGCGGTCGACGGCGACGACCCGGCCGTGGACCAGATGGTGAACTCCTACGGCGTGCCCGCCATCATCGGCGCGCTCTACCGGCTGCCCGACGGCACCGCCCAGAATTCCGCGATCGTGTGGGACCCGAAGACCGGGCAGGGCCAGCGCTACGCCAAACAGCAGCTCGTGCCCTTCGGCGAGTACGTGCCCGCTCGCGACATCGCGCGGCTGGTCACCCCGTTCGTCGACGACACCGCCGACATGCGCACGGGCGACGGCAGCAACGCCGCCCTGTCGGTCGCGGGCACCAAGGTCGGCGTGTTCATCTGCTACGAGACCGCGTTCGACTACCCCGCCCGCGAAGCGACCGACGACGGCGGCGAGCTGCTGGTCGTGCCGACCAACAACGCGTGGTACGGACCGGGGGAGATGAGCTACCAGCAGCTGGCGATGTCGCGGCTGCGCGCGGTCGAGCACGGGCGCGCCGTGGTGGTCTCGGCCACCTCCGGGGTGAGCGCCCTGGTGGCCCCCGACGGGACGATCACCAGCTCAACCAGCCTTTTCACCGCAGACGCCCTGGTCGGCCGCATGCCGCTGCGGACGCAGACTACGCTGTCGGATCGACTCGGTGCGTGGACGGAGTACGGACTGCTGGCACTGGCGATCGCCGGTGTCGCCGGCGGGTTCGTACTCCGTTTTCGCACTCGGCGCGCGAGCGCCGGCACGACAGCAGGGGACGCGGCGGACTGAACCGCCGGATTCGGAGGAGACGGATGGCGCAGGCGCCGCGGGGGGCCGAAGGAATCGAGCCGGTGCTGGTGGTGATCCCGACCTACAACGAGCGGGAGAACCTGGGCCCGGTTCTGGACCGGCTCCACAAGGCACTCCCGGACGTCCACGTGCTCGTCGTCGACGACGGCAGCCCGGACGGCACCGGTGAGCTCGCCGACGAGCGGGCCGCCGCCGACGAGCGCGTCCACGTGCTCCACCGCACGGAGAAGGCGGGGCTGGGCAAGGCCTACATCGCCGGGTTCCGCTGGGGCCTGGCGCAGGGCTACGCCACGTTCGTCGAGATGGACGCCGACGGCTCGCACGCCCCGGAGGACCTGCCGCGGATCCTGGACGCCGTCGCGGACACCGACCTGTCCATCGGCTCGCGCTACGTGCCCGGCGGCAGCACGGTCAACTGGCCGCTGAGCCGGCAGCTGCTCTCGCGCGGCGCGAACCTGTACTCGCGCATCGCCCTGGGCCTCAAGGTCTCCGACATGACGGCCGGCTTCCGCGCCTACCGCCGTCCGGTGCTGGAGAAGCTCGAGCTCGACGAGATCGCCTCCCACGGCTACTGCTTCCAGATCGACCTCACCCGCCGCACCGCCGACGCGGGCTTCGACATCGTCGAGGTCCCCATCACCTTCACCGACCGCGAGATCGGCCAGTCGAAGATGAGCGGCGACATCATGCGCGAAGCCTTCTTCCGCGTCGCAGAGTGGGGCGTGAAGCGGCGCCTGGAGCAGGTCAAGCGCCTGCTCGGCCGCCACTGACGCACCCGAGAACCACGAACGTCGGCCGTCCCGATCCGGGGTGGCCGACGTTCGCATGTTCGGCGGAACCTGTACTGGAACCGGCCTTCTCCGGCCAGTCACGCAGGCCTCCGGCTCGCAGTGAAGCGGCGCTTCGGGTGACGGGTCAGCGTGCGCCGGGTTTGGGGAGCCGGACGCCGGCGGCCAGGAGGCGGGCTTCGAGGAGCGCGGTGAGGCGGGCCGCGGCCGATTCGTGTTGTTCGCGGTGGTGGGCGACCAGCCGGTAGCGCGTGGCGGCTTCGGTGCGGGCTTGCAGGCCGGTGACGATCCTGAGCTGCGCGGGGTTGGCGAGGTAGTGCTCGGCGAGGTCGGCGGCCAGTTCGGCGACGCGGGGGTCGTCCGGTGCCCAGGCGGCCAGCTCGGCGGTGCGCCGGGTCAGCTCGACGAAACGCGGGTCCTGCAGTGCGTGTTCGATGTCGGTGAGGTAGTCGTCGAAGCCTTCGGGGACCAGGGCCTTGGCCAGGACGAAGGACTCGCGGGCGGTTTGCACGTCGTACGGGGTGAAGCCGAGGGTGGGCATTCCCTCCAGCATGGCCACGGCGCGGTCGGGCAGCAGGGTCCGGTCGCCGGAGGCGAGCCGGTGGAGGGTGTCCCGGCGCTCGGTCAGCTCGGCGATCCGGTCGGTGAGGTGCTGCTCGACGTCGACGAGGGCGGCGGCGAAGGACTCGGCGTCCGAGGCGAGCAACGGGCCGATGTCGGCCAGCGGCACCCCGGCGGCGGCCAGCGTCTTGACCTGCACCAGCCGCAACAGCTCGGCCGAGCCGTATCGCCGGTAGCCCGAGCTGTCGCGCGCGGGCTCGTCGACCAGGCCGAGCTTGTGGTAGTGCCGCACCGTTTTGATCGTGATGCCGGCGAACGCGGCCGCCTGGCCGATGGTCACCCCGTCCGTCATCGCGCCTGGTGGCCGTGTGCGTCGGCGGTCTCCCGCACGGCGGCGGCGACCGCCCGGAAGTCCTTGCGCAGGATCTGCGTGTGGTTGCTCCCGACCTTCGCGCTGACCCGCAGGTTCGGGTTCCGGCGCAGGACCGGGTCGAGCGAGGCCCGCATCTGCTCCATCTCCTCCGCGCCACCACCGAGGTTCGCGCCCGTGGCGAGAACGTAGCGCACCGGGCAGGCCAGCCGGTCCGGGACGGGTTCGAGGGCCGCGCAGACCTCGTTGATCTCGATGTTGACCTCCGCGTGCTGAGCGGCACTCATCGAGGCGGCCAGCCCGAACGGACGTGCGAGCGGCAGAACCAGCCGCATCTTCCGGAAGATGCGCCGGACCTGCTCCCGGCCTTCCTCGCCGGTGTGCCCCCACGGAACCGCGCCGTCGACCGAGACCACGCCGGTGACCCGGTCCGGGTGCCGGTCGGCCCAGTGCACGGCGAGCGCCGCGCTGTAGGACCAGCCGACCAGGAGGGGCCGGTCGACCCCGGTCGCCTCGACTACCGCGTCGACGTCGCGAAGGCACCCCTCGAAGGAGTAGTCCGCCGAGCGCTTCGAGCGGCCACGCGCCCGTTCGTCGTAGGTGATGTGTCTCCAGCCGGGGCCGCGCTCGGCGATCACGCGCCGCCAGGACCGCTGGGCTGCGAAGGAGCCGTTGAGGAAAACGACGGGACGGCCGGGGCCGTGGCTGTCGGTCACGAACAGCGCGGTGTCGTCGACCGGGACCAGGCCCGACCACGGTGAAGGAGGAGTCATGCACGCACCATCCACGTTGACCTCGGGTCAAGGTCGAGGTCAAGGGATGACACCGGGGGTGTCGGCCACCCGGACATGCGAAAGGCCCCCGTGGAGGGAGGTCACGGGGGCCGATCGATCGGGGGATGGGTGGGAGCCAGCTACTGGCCGAAACTCACGCGGACCGGCTGGTCCGGCGTCCCTTGAGTTCGGCGAGACGTTCGTTCAGCAGGTCCTCGAGCTCGGGAATGGAGCGGCGCTCCAGAAGCATGTCCCAGTGCGTCCTGGGGGGCTTGGTCTTCTTCTGCTCGGGCTGCCCGCCGTCGACGATCTCGCTCTCGCTGCCGTGCAGGCGGCACTCCCAGACGGTCGGGATCTCGGCGTCGTCGGAGAACGGCACCTCGAACTCGTGGTTCTTGGGGCACGCGTAGCGCACGGTTCGGCGCGGGGCGAGGTCGTGGTTGCGGTCGGTCTCGTAGCTGACCGCTCCCAGCCGGCTTCCACGGAGAACACGGTCGGCCATGATGGGGTCCTTTCAGTCAGCTCCGGGTGGAGCCAGGGTGTTGCTCACCCTATGCAACGAACGCGGCGTCCGGGGGATTCCCCGGTAACCATGTCGTTGCTCACGATGAGCTGTGTCACCCTTCGGCATCAGCTTCCTCTACTGGGACAGGTTTCGCGCTCCGGCGTGACGCAGACACCGCCTTCCAAGTGCGGATATCCCCCAGTTGGGCTACTGACGCTCCGTTCACGACAACCGTAACTGACCGTGGTGGGCCGTTGCGGGACCCAAGTCACCCAACCGGAAGTGTCGGCGGCACAATACCTGATAACGGACCGTAGTGGATTCGGCATCGGAACGTGCCGAAGCTGAAGATTCAACTACAGACGGTTCGGTATCTGCTACCACAACGGTGTCACCCTCACGGAGTATTTCGTCGTCCCGAACGCGCGCGTTGAACCGGCCCGGCAGCCCGCACCAGCACAGCACCTCGACCTGCACCGGCTGCAGCTCGTCGGCCAGTTCGAACAGCCGGCCCGCGCCCGGGAACAGGCGGCTGCGGAAGTCGGTGGCGATGCCGAAGCAGTACACGTCGATGCCGGCCTCGTCGGCCAGCTCCGCCAGCTGGTCGACCTGCGCGGGGGAGAGGAACTGCGCCTCGTCGACGATGATGTAGTCCACGTGCTGCCCGTCGGCCCAGCGCTCGCGCACCAGGTCCCGCACGTCCGTGGTCGTGCCGACCTCCGTGGCGCGGCGCGTGATCCCGATCCGGCTGCTGATCTGCGGTTCCCCGGACCGGTCGTGGCGCACCAGCACCAGCCCGCGCCGGCCCTGCCGCGCGTGGTTGTGGTCGATCTGCAGGGCCAGCGTCGACTTCCCGCAGTCCATCGGGCCGTAGCAGAACTTCAGGCGGCCGCCCCGGGCGCGCGCGGCGGGGACCGGGGACAGCGCGTCGGTGGGATCGTCGGGAACGGCTTCTTCGAGGGCAGTCACGACGATCGACCCTATCCGGCCCCGGCCCGCCCGCTCACAGCACGGCGGGCGGACGGTTCCCGGCAGCCACGATCGCGCGCCGCACCGGCACCAGCGCCACGAACACGAACCCGAGCACGAAGAAGACCACCAGCGCCACGATCGCCAGCCGGAACGACCCCGTCGCCTGCCCGACGCCCGCGAACACCAGCGGACCCAGCCACGACGTGCCCTTCTCGCCCACGACGTAGAGCGAGTAGTACTGCGCGTCCTTCCCGGCCGGGATCATCTGGCTGAACAGCGACCGCGACAACGCGTTCGTGCCACCCAGCACCAGTCCGATCCCCACCGCGACCGCGTAGAACTGCAGCGGCTGCTGCGGCTGGATGAAGTACGCGCCCACCAGCACCACGACCCACAGCACCAGGCTGCCCAGGATCGTCCGCTTCGCACCCAGCCGGCGCGCCACGAGCCCGTGCAGCACCCCGCCCACGTAGGCGAGGAACTGGATCACCAGCACCGTGACGATCAGCACCTCGTCGGAGAAGCGCAGCTCGTCCTTCCCGTACTGCGCCGACACCGCCACCACCGTGGAGATCCCGTCGGCGAAGATCAGGTAGCTGCCCAGGAACGCCAGCGTCAGCGGGAACGCCTTCGCCTCCACCGCCGTCCGCCGCAGTTCCCGGAACCCGGCCCGCAGCACCGACACCCCGCGCTCGACCGCCACCGGCGTGTGGACGCGGGGGAGCGCCCGCAGCACCGGGATCGTGAACACCGCCCACCACAGGCCCGAGGTCAGGAAGCAGATCCGCACCGCAGTGCCCGTGTCCACGCCCAGCGCGTCGCGGCTGAGGTAGAACGCCAGCTGCAACGCGAGCGCGAGCCCACCGCCCAGGTAACCGAACGCCCAGCCCTTCGCGGACACGTCGTCGCGCTCGTCGGGCTCGGCGATGTCGACCAGGAACGAGTAGTACACGACCAGCGAACCGCCGTAGCCGATGTTCGCGACGATGAACAGCGCCGCCCCCAGCTGCCAGTCGGAGCCGGCCATGAAGAACATCAGCGCCGACGCCAGCGCGCCCAGCCACGCGAACCAGCCCAGGATCCGCCGCTTGTTCCGGCTCCGGTCGGCCACCGCGCCCGCGATCGGCAGCACCAGCACCTGCACCACCGTCGCCACCGACAGCAGGTAACCCCACGTCGAACCGGCGGGAAAATGCAATCCGAACAACGACACGTCGCAGTTGTGGAGCTTGTCGTCCACACCGGACGCGTCGAGGCACGCCTTGTCCCCGTTAAGGGTGATGTTCTGCTTCGCGTCCGCCGCCGCGACAGTGCTCATGTAGAGCGCCCCGAACACGGTCGTGACCGATGAATAGAACGGCGAATTGGCCCAGTCGTAGAAGTACCAGCCCCACCGTTCCCGCTTCTTGTCACGGGTCTCGGCCAGCGTCATCCACGGCTCCTCAGCGGTCGCGAATCTCCAGGTCAGGCGGCAGACTACTGGGGCGGCCGCGTGCGACACCGCCGAACGGGTAAACCGTGTCCGGTTCGTCGCCCGCCGATCATCCGCGCTGAGCCGAACGGCTCTCGAAATGGCACGCGAGGCGTGTCGCTCACCCGATTCTTCGCCGTTTTGTGTGAGGCTGGTGTGCGTGGTGTGACTCTTGTGGTCAATGGGTCGCGTGCTTACTGTGCACCCATGACCAACCGCGTTCGCACTGCTCACCGCGGTGCCGTGAGGATCGTGCTCCTCGCGGCCGCCGTCCTGGGGCTGCAGCTCGCCGTCGCCGGCGCCGCGTCCGCGGACCCCGCCTCCAGCTCCTGGGCCAAGCTCCGCATGTGCGAGGCCAGCGGCCGCTACACGATCAACACCGGAAACGGCTACTACGGCGCCTACCAGTTCGACCTGCCCACCTGGCGCAGCGTCGGCGGCCAAGGCCGCCCCGACCAGGCCAGCCCCCGCGAACAGGACTACCGCGCGCTCTACCTCTACCGGATGCGCGGCTGGCAGCCCTGGCAGTGCGCCGGGATGCTCAAGCTCACCGGCGACGCCGACGCACGCAGCAAGCGCATCCCGTCCTACGACGAATCCGCCTACATGGGCGGCACCGGCCTGCCCGCACCGCCGGCCCCGAAACCCCAGCCCGCACCACCCGCGCCGCCCGGCGCCATGCCCACCTGGCCCGGCGTCGTCTACGCCTACGGCGACTGCGCACCCGCGCTCAAGACCTTCCAGCTGCGCATGAACGCCTTCGGCTACGGCTTCACCGGCACCGGCTGCTACTACGACAAGACCAAAACCGCCGTCCTCGACCTGCAGCGCGCCAACGGCATCAACGACTCCGGCCGCCTCGGCCCCCTCACGTGGAAGGCCGCCTGGCAGGGCAAACGCCCCCGCTAGAACCGCGGCTCAGCCGGCCTGCTGCCACACACCCCGCTCGACGAGCACATCGCGCAGCAGGTCCGGCCGATCCGTCACGAGCCCGTGCACACCCAGGTCCAGCAGCTCCCGCATCTGCGCCGGCTCGTCGATCGTCCACACGTGAACCTCGAACCCCGCCCGCTCCGCTGCCTTCACGAACGAACGGTCCACCACCGTCAGCGGCCCCTGCTTCACCGGCACCTGAGCCAGATACCCGCCCGCCAACCGGCTCAACGGCAACGGCGGCACCCACCCGTTGGCCCACACCATCAGCACCGACCGCGGCCCCATCGCCGTGCACAGCTTCGGCCCCGCAAGCCGCCGCAACCGCGCCAGCCGCGAGTCCGAAAAGGACGCAGCCGCCACCCGGTCGAACGCACCCGTGCGCTCCAGCACCCGCACGAACGGCTCCACCGCGCCGTTCGCCTTCACGTCCACGTTGAACCGCGCCTGTGGCAGCTCCTCCAGCACGTCCTCCAGCCGCGACAACGTCGCCCGCCCGCCGACCTTCACCCCCTTCAGCTGCTCCCACGTCTGCGCCGCGATCGACCCACCACCGTCGGTCGTCCGGTCCAGCGTGTCGTCGTGGTGCACCACCACCACACCGTCCGACGTCGCGTGCACATCCGTCTCGACGTACCGGTACCCCTCCTCGACCGCACGCTTGAACGCCGGCAGCGAGTTCTCCATCCCCTCCAGCTCGTCCAGGTGCCACCCGCGGTGGGCGAACGCACGGGGGAGCGGGTCGGCCAGGTACGCAAACGGTGGGCGCATGCCCACAGTGTGCGCCACCGGCATGGCCTCGGCATGAGAACACGATGGCCAGCTAGGGTCTGGCGGGTGAGGGAACTGGCCGAGCACCCGATGACCGGCGACGAACTGGTCGTACCACGCCGCAGCAACGCACCCAAGCACTGCGGCTGGTGCGGCCGCCGCCTGCCCGAAGGCGGCAACGTCGGCCGCCGCCGCCGCTACTGCGGGCAATCCTGCCGCCAGCGCGCCTACGAACGCCGCACCGCCCTGCAACGCAGCGGCCTGCCCGAAGACGCCGTCGTGCTCTCCGACACCGAGATCGCCGCCCTGCAGGACCGCCTCTTCCAGCTGCGCTGCGCTGCCGAGGACATCGCCACCGCCACCCACGACGGCGCCGACGCCGACGAACTGCGCCGCCTCGCCGAAGAAATCGTGCACGCCGCGAAGGACCTCGAGCAGCTCCGCTGAGAAGCCACCCCGGCCCACGGAGAACTCCAACGGCTCCGCGGTGAATTCAACCGGCTCCGCCGGCCCGCCGAGCGGACTAGAGTCCGGAATGTCGCCGGGGGACTTGCCGGCAGCGAAGCCGCGCGCCGGCCGAGCAAGGGAGACGCCCGTGACGAAGGCCGCGTTCACACCCGCCACCGAACTCGACGCCGTCCGCGAACTCACCGTCGGCGACCTGCTCCGCGAAGCCGCACGCCAAGCCCCGGACGCACCCGCCCTCGTCGAAGGCCTGCCCGACCCCGCGACGCGTCGACGCTGGACCTACGGCGAGCTGCTCGGCGAAGCCGAAGACGCCGCCCGCGCCCTGCTCGGCCGCTTCGAACCCGGCGAACGCGTCGCCGCCTGGGCCAACAACATCCCCGAATGGGTCCTGCTCGAGATGGCCGCCGCCCTCGCCGGCCTGACCCTCGTCACCGTCAACCCCGCCCTGCGCGAAGCCGAACTCCGCCACGTCCTCGGCCAGTCCGGCGCCTGCGGCGTCTTCCTCGTCAGCGAGTACCGCGGCACCCCCATGGCCGCCATCCTCGACCACGTCCGCCCCGACCTGCCCCACCTGCGCGAAACCATCCGGTTCGAAGACTGGCGCGCCTTCCGCGCCTCCGGGCTGCCCACCCAGGCCCTGCCCGGCGTCGAACCCGGCGACCCCGCCCAGATCCAATACACCTCCGGCACCACCGGCACCCCCAAAGGCGCCGTGCTCCACCACCGGGGCATCACCAACAACGCCCTGCTCTCCTACGCCCGCACGCTGGACATGCGCCCCGGCGAGAACTTCGTCAACCCCATGCCCCTGTTCCACACCGCCGGCTGCGTACTCGCCACCCTCGCCCCGATCGCCACCCTCGGCACCCAGGTCCTCATGCCCTGGTTCGACCCCGCACTGCAGCTCGCCCTCCTCGAACAGGAGAGGGGAGTCGTCTTCGGCGGCGTGCCCACCATGCTGCTCGCCCTGCTCGGCCACCCCGACTTCCCCAAGACCGACCTCAGCTCCGTCCGCTACGCCCTCAGCGGCGGCGCCACCGTGCCACCCGCCCTCGTCCGCCGCATCGAAGCCACCCTCGACGTCCCCATGTGCATCGTCTACGCCCAGACCGAAGCCTCGCCCTGCATCACCATGACCACCCCCGACGACAGCGCCGACGACCGCGCCGAAACCCTCGGCCGCGCCCTGCCCGCCTGCGCCGTCAAGATCGTCGACCCCCTCACCGGAGAAATCGCCGCCACGGGGGAGACCGGCGAACTCTGCACCCGCGGCTACCACGTGATGACCGGCTACTACGCCATGCCCGAACAGACCGCCGCCGCCATCGACCCCGAAGGCTGGCTCCACACCGGCGACCTCGCCCGCATGGACGACCGCGGCTACCTCACCATCGAAGGCCGCGTCAAAGAGATGATCATCCGCGGGGGAGAGAACATCTACCCCCGGGAGATCGAACACGTCCTGCTCGACCACCCTGCCGTCGCCGACGTCGCCGTGGTCGGCATCCCCGACCCGGAGTGGGGCGAACAAGTCGGCGCCTTCGTGCTCCTGCGCCCCGGCGCCGACACCGGCGAGGAAGAACTGTTCGCCCACGTCCGCAAACACCTCGCACCGCACAAGACACCCAAGGTGTGGCAGTTCGTGACCGAGTTCCCGCTCACCGGCTCCGGCAAGATCCGCAAACACGTGCTCCGCGACCAGTACATGGCCCACCACTGAACCTCAGCCCGCCTCACCCGCGCCCAGCCCGTCCAACGCCCGGTACGTCCGGTTGCTCGCGGCCGCGGCCCGCTGCTCCCGCCCCGTCGCCTCGATGTAGTTCTGGCTCGTGGCCAGGCTCGCGTGCCCCAGCAACGTCATGATCTCCGACGCCGTCGCCCCGTCCTCCGCCAGCCGCGTCGCGAACGTGTGCCGCAACGCGTGCAGGTTCGCCCCCGTCGGCACCCGGTCGTGCAACCCCGCCCACCGGTAACACGACTTGACCAGGTACTCCAGCGCCCCGCGACCGATCGGCTCACCCGCCCGGTCGCGCAGCAACGGCTCCGACGCCGGGAACCGCAGCTGTGGAAACCGCCGCCGGCACGACTTCCCGTAGTCCTCGATCAGCTTCGCCAGCACCGGCTGCACCGGGATCGACCGGTCCCGGCTGCCCTTGCCCGACACGTGCAACCGCAGCTCACCGTCCCGGCCCACCACTGAACGCGGTGTCAGCGCCCGCATCTCCGCCGCCCGCAACCCCGCCACCAGCCCGAGCGCCAGCACCAGCACATCGCGCTCCGGCCACGGATCCCGCGCGCGCCGCGCACCGTCGGCCGCCGCGGCGAGCAACCGCTCCGGAGTTTCCTCACCCCGCAACGGTTTCGGCACCAGCGGGGGAGTCTTGGGCCGGGCGACCGCGCCCATCGGGTTGCCCGCCAGCAGCCCGTCGGACACGCAGAAGGTGAGGAACTGGTTCCACGTCGACCACGCCCGCAGCACCGAGCTCTTCGCGTGCCCGTCGGCGAACGCGCCGAACGCCGTGCGCAGCGCCGGCGCCGTCAGGTGCCCGACGTCCAGCTCTTCGGGCGCACGGCCGAGCTCCTGGAGCAGGAGAGTGGTGATCCCGGCCAGGTCACGACGGTAGGCGGCAGTGGTGTGCGGCGAGTCCTTGCGCGGCCGCCGTGCCGCGAAGAACGCTTGCTGTGCCTCGGAAACCAGCATGTGGATCTTGTACAGCACAGCACCGACAGTTTCGACGTCCGGATGGTCATCCGGTATGCTGCATAATGGCGATTATGCATGAAACGTGGCTGCGGAAGGGCTGAATCCCCTTGGGGGACAACGGTTCTCTCGGTCTCGCGCCCTCGGCTCGCCTGGCCGGTTTCGTGCGTCTACAGCTCTGTTGTCCGGCGTTGCCGAGGGATCGTTCATCTGTTCGAGTGGTCGCCTGGGACCGCCTCGGGCGGCTCGCCGTGGGCTGATCGACTGTCAGCGCTCCAGTGCGCGTGTTGGTTGCGTGCTTTCGATGTCCTGCCAGTCGCGTTCAATTCGTCACGGTGACGAATTGAACGGGTGCTTCGGGCGGTGTCGACGCCTGAACTCGGGGATCTCCGCCGAGGTCTCCGGACGACCTCCGGGAGGCTCGCTCAGGAGCCGTCCTGCGGCAGGCGATCGGGTTGAGTGGATCCGCAACCCCGGCTGGCTTCCCGGGGGTGTGCTCTCGACTGCTGCCCATACCCTCGGATCAGCCTCCGGAAGCCCCTCTCCGGGCTTCCTTCCACAGGTCGGCCAAGTGCCGATAATGTACATTATGTCAAGTAAAGTGGATCGGCACGGCTCCCCACGCCTCAGGTGCCTACGTCCGGCAGGGACAGGCTCGAATCGCGGCCCGGCGCAATACTCGAAGACACGCCATTCCCCATGACCCGGCTTGGGGTCCGGGATTTGACACTGCCGGACAAGGAGCAGTCATGAGCTTCGCTACGGTCAACCCTGCCACGGGTGAACTGGTCAAGGAATTCCCGCTGCAGTCGGACGAAGAAGTCTTCGCCGCACTGGAAACCGCGGACAAGCGGTACCG
This sequence comes from Amycolatopsis sp. NPDC001319, assembly GCF_042896185.1. NCBI lineage: Bacteria > Bacillati > Actinomycetota > Actinomycetes > Pseudonocardiales > Pseudonocardiaceae > Amycolatopsis > Amycolatopsis sp. NPDC001319. The sequence continues at coordinate 605,481 of NZ_JBIAWY010000002.1, forward strand.
CGAGGACTGGAAATTCCGCCCCGCGGCCGAACGCGCGCGGATCGTCGCCCGTGCCGCGCAGATCCTGCGCGAGAGGCGGGACGAATACGTCGACCACCTGACTCTGGAAATGGGCAAGGTGACCCGGTTCGGTTACCTGGAAGTCGATTTGGTCGCCGACATCCTGGATTACTACGCGCAGAACGGTGAACGGTTCCTGGCGGCCGAAGAACTGCCCGACGAGCCCGGTGCGACAGTGGTCGCCGAGCCGATCGGGGTCATCCTGGCGATCGAGCCGTGGAACTTCCCCTACTACCAGCTGGCCCGGGTCGTCGCGGCTCAACTGGTGGCGGGGAACGTCGTGCTGCTGAAGCACGCGGAGAGCGTTCCGCAGTCCGCTCTCGCGTTCGCGCGGCTGTTCGAGGAAGCCGGCGCGCCGGAGGGGGTGTACACGAATCTGTTCTGCAGCATCGAGCAGATCGCGGCGCTGATCGAGGATTTCCGGGTGCGCGGGGTGACCTTGACGGGCAGCGAGCGGGCGGGTGCGTCCGTCGGTTCTCGTGCGGGGCGGAACCTGAAGAAGGTGGTTCTGGAACTGGGTGGCAGCGATCCCGCCCTGGTTCTGCCGGGTGCGGATCTCGGATTCGCGGCGGAGCAGATCGTGATGGGCCGGACGTTCAACTCGGCGCAGGGCTGCGTGAACATCAAGCGGGTGATCGTGGTCGGCCGTGCGCGGGGCGAGCAGCTGCTGGCCGATCTGACGGCGCGGTTCGCGGCGTTGAGGGTGGGTGACCCGACGGACGAGACGACGCAGCTGGGCCCGGTGGCGATGGAGCGGGCGCTGGATACGCTGCTCACGCAGATCGCGGACGCCGAGGCTGCGGGAGCGCGGATCGTCGTGGGTGGTCGTCGTCTGGACCGGCCGGGGTTCTTCCTCGAGCCGACGATCGTCACGGACATCGCGCCGGAGAATCCGCTCTACCAGCAGGAGGCGTTCGGTCCGGTGCTGTCGTTCTACGTGGTGGACAGCGAGGAGGAAGCGCTGGCGCTCGCGAATGCGACGAAGTACGGGCTGGGCGGCTACGTCTTCGACGCCGACGTCGAGCACGCGAAGCAGGTGGCCGCGCGCTTGGAGGCCGGCATGGTCTACATCAACTCGTGTTTCTTCGATTCGCCGCGCATGCCGTTCGGCGGGGTGAAGAACTCGGGGTTCGGGCGGGAGCTGTCGGAGCTGGGTATCGGCGAGTTCGTCAACCGCAAGCTGATCCGGGTGGTCGAGCCTGTTTGAGCCACTCCCCTGTGCCCCGGGCCGCGTCCTCGGTCCGGGGCACAGGGCTCAGCCGGCAGTGAGCATTTCGAGGTAGTGCGGGTTGGACATGATGCCGAGGACGTTGCCGAACGGGTCGACGACCGACGCGGTGACGAAGCCGTGGCCGCGTTCGCGGATGCCGTCGTGTTCCTTCGCGCCGAGGGTCAGGAGGCGGTCGAGTGAGCCGGCCAGGTCGTCGACGTGCCAGTAGAGGATGGCGCCGGCGGGGCCGTCGGGGGCCGGGGGCAGGTATTTGCGGTCGACGATGCCGAGCTCGGCTTCGTGGTCGCCGAGGCGGTATTCGATGTAGCCGGGGCGGGAGAAGTAGGGCTCGATGCCGAGGACGTCGGTGTACCAGGCCTGGGCGGCCCGCAGGTCGTCGGCGGAGAAGTTCAGGGTGGCCATTCCTCGCAGCATGAGCTGGTCCTTTCGCGGTGGTGTCCGGTTTGTCGTGCCTTCAGCCAAGCACGGTTAAGTGCTCATCCACCGAGCACTTTTTTTGCGAGGATCGGGTCATGCGAGCGGATCGGCTGGTGGCGGCTCTCCTGGTGTTGCAGGCGCGGGGCCGGGTGACGGCGGCGCGCCTGGCTGAGGAGCTGGAGGTGTCGGTCGCGACGGCGCGGCGGGATCTGGAGGCGCTGGCGGCGGCCGGGGTGCCGGTGTATCCGCAGGCCGGGCGGGGTGGCGGGTGGCAGCTGGTCAGTGGGGCGCGCACGGATCTGAGCGGGTTGACGGCGGCGGAGGCGCAGGCGTTGTTCGTGCTGGTGGGGCCGGCGGGGCGCCTGTCCCCCGACGTCCGGTCGGCGTTGCGGAAGCTGGTGCGGGCGTTGCCGGAGACGTTCCGGGACGATGCCCGGGCGGCGGCGGGCGCGGTGGTGCTGGATCCGTCGGCGTGGGGTCGTGAGCTGCGGGAGCAGCCGGGGTTCGTGGCGGTGCTGCAGCAGGCCGTGGTGGGCAGGCGCAGGGTCGGGCTGGAGTACACCACCTGGGGTGGCGAGCCGGCAGAACGGCTGGTGGATCCGTGGGGGCTCGTGGACAAGGACGGTGTCTGGTACCTCGTCGCGGGGACCGAGCGGGGCCGGCGGACGTTCCGGGTGGACCGGATCTCGGCGGTGACCGTGACCGACGAGCCCGCCGAGCAGCCGGAAGACCTCGGCCGGGAGTGGGCGCAGGTGGTCGCCGAGGTGGAAACCCGGCGGGGCGGGACGACGGCGTCGGTGCTCGTCGAGCGGTCGCTCCTCCCCTGGGTTCGCCGGCAGTTCGGCCGCCAGTGCCGGGTCCTGGGTGAGGAGGGCGACCGGGTGCGGGTGGAGCTGGCGGCGCCGACGGCCGAGCTGCTCGCCCGGCAGGTGGCGGGCTGGGGTGCCCGGGCCGAGGTGCTGGAGCCGCCCGCAGTGCGGGCCGGCCTGGCGCGGCTGGGGCGTGAGCTGGGCGAACGGTACGGTTGACCGAAGTAATGAATCGGTGGTTCACTTCTTGACGTGCCCTACCGCAGGACTCGGAAGGTGCAGGAGCGGCTCGATGCGCTGCGCGACTCGATCGTCGTCGCGGCGGTCGAGCAGCTGGCCGAGCACGGCTACGCGGGCTGTTCCGTCGCGGCGGTGGCGGAGCGGGCCGGGGTGGCCGTCGGCACGGTGTACCGCCACTTCCCCACCAAGGCCGAGCTGGTCGTGCGGGTGTTCCGCCAGGTCGTGACGCGGGAGGTCGAGGCGGTGCGCGAGGCGTCGGCCGGCCCGGGTGAGCCGGCGGAGCGGGTGGCCGCGGTGTTCGAGACGTTCGCGGCGCGCGCGTTGAAGGCGCCGCGGCTGGCGTACGCGCTGCTGGCCGAGCCGGTGGACGCGCTCATCGACGCGGAACGGCTGGAGTTCCGGCGCGCGTTTCGGGATGTGGTGGCCGAGCACGTGGCCGCCGGGGTGCGGTCGGGTGCGTTGCCCGCGCAGGATTCCGTGCTGACCGCGGCGGCGCTGGTGGGCGCCGCGGCGGAGGTGTTGATCGGGCCGCTGCGGGGCGGTGCGGTGAGTGATGTCGTCGAGTTGCGGACGTTCGTCGTCCGGTCTTTGGGAGGTTCCGATGTCCGCCACGCATGAGGTCACCAACCAGGTGCCGCCGTTGGTCTACGACGTCGCGCAGGATCCGGCGCTGCTCGAGGCGCTGGACCGCGCGGACGCGGGCTGGGCGGCCGAGGAGGTCCACGAGCTGGGCCGGCTCGCCGGGAGTGAGCAGGCGCAGGAGTGGGGCCGGATCGTCAACGAGAACGAGCCGGTGCTGCACACGCACGACCGGTACGGGAACCGGATCGACGAGGTCGAGTACCACCCGTACTGGCACGAGCTGATGAGCGTCGCCGTGTCGCACGGGGTGCAGGCCGCGCCGTGGCGTGACGAGCGGGCCGGGGCGCACGCGGCGCGGGCGGCGAAGCTGTACGTGTGGGGTCAGGTGGAGGCCGGGCACACGTGCCCGATTTCGATGACCTACGCGGCGGTTCCGGCGCTGCGCGCCAACCCGGAGCTGGCGGCGCTGTACGAGCCGTTGCTGGCGGCGACGGAGTACGACTTCGGGCTGCGGGAGCCGAGCACCAAGCGCGGGCTGATCGCGGGCATGTCGATGACGGAGAAGCAGGGCGGCTCCGACGTGCGGGCCAACACCACGACCGCGCGTCCGGTCGCCGATGGTTCGTACCGGTTGGTGGGTCACAAGTGGTTCACCTCCGCGCCGATGTCGGACCTGTTCCTCACGCTGGCGCAGGCGCCCGGTGGTCTGTCGTGTTTCCTGCTCCCCCGGGTGCTGCCCGACGGCAGCCGCAACCCGATCCGGCTGCAGCGGCTGAAGGACAAGCTGGGCAACCGGTCGAACGCGTCGTCGGAGATCGAGTACGAGGACGCCGTGGGCTGGCTCGTGGGCGAGGAGGGCCGCGGCGTCCGCACGATCATCGAGATGGTGAACAACACGCGGCTCGACTGCGCGCTCGGCAGTGCGTCGGGGATGCGGCTGGGTGCGGTGCGGGCGGTGCACCACGCGACGCACCGGCACGCGTTCGGCAAGGCGCTGGTGGATCAGCCGTTGATGGCGAACGTGCTGGCCGACCTCGTGGTGGAGTCCGACGCGGCCGCGACGGTGGCGATGCGGCTCGCGGCGGCGGGCGATAGGCCGGACGACGCGCAGGAGCAGGCGTTCCGGCGTCTCGGGCTGGCGGTCACGAAGTACTGGGTGTGCAAGCGGGCGCCGGCGCACGCGGCCGAGGCGCTGGAGTGCTTCGGTGGCAACGGGTACGTCGAGGAGTCCGGGATGCCGCGGCTCTACCGCGAGGCCCCGCTGATGTCCATCTGGGAGGGTTCGGGCAACGTGGCGGCGCTCGACGCGTTGCGCGCGATGGGCCGTCAGCCGGAGTCGGTGGCGGCGTTCTTCACCGAGGTCGAGCTGGCCGCGGGCGCCGACGCGCGGCTGGACGACGCCGTGGACCGGCTGAAGAAGGACCTGTCCGATCTGGACGACGTGGAGTTCCGCGCGCGGCGCGTGGTGGAGTCGATGGCGTTGGTGCTGCAGGGTTCTCTGCTGGTGCGCCACGGTGACCAGGCGGTGGCGGACGCGTTCTGCGCGTCGCGGTTCGCCGGTGACTGGGGCATCGCGTTCGGCACGTTGCCGGCGGGCACGGACACCTCGGCCATCATCGATCGCGCCCGGGTGTAGGCGGCGCGTTCGGCGGACGCGGGGCCGGCCGGCGCGCTAGCGTCCTCGGTCATGACCGCCTCCGAAACCGACTTCGTGTCCGCCACCCGCACCGCCTACGACACCGTCGCGGTGTCCTACGCCGAACTGTTGAAGGACGATCTCGCCGCGAGCCCGTGGGACCGCGCGATGCTGGACACCTTCGCCGAGCTGGTGGGCGCCGGTGCGCGCGTCGGGGATCTCGGGTGCGGTCCGGGCCGGGTCACGGGGTATCTGGCGGGACGGGGGCTGGCCGCGTTCGGGATCGACCTGTCCCCCGGCATGGTCGAGGTCGCGCGCGCGGCGCATCCGGGTCTGGAGTTCGAGGTCGGGTCGCTGGCCGCGTTGCCGCTGCCCGACGCGTCGCTGGCGGGCGCGCTCGCGTGGTACTCGCTGATCCACACGCCGCCGGAGAAGCTGCCGGTCCTGGTCGCCGAGCTCGCTCGCGTGGTCGAGCCGGGCGGACGGCTGCTGACCGCGTTCCAGGTCGGCACCGAGCGCCGGCACCTGACCCACAGCTACGGCCACGACATCTCCCTCTACGCCTACCGGCTCGACCCGGACTTCATCACCGGGCTGCTCACCGACGCCGGCTTCACGATGGAGGCCCGGCTCGTCCGCGCGAGGGGGCCGCGTGAGAAGACGCCGCAGGCTTATCTGTTGGCGCGCAAGGAAAGCTGAGTCATTCGCGCAGCCGGGCCAGGACCGCGTCGAGGGCGTGGCGCACCGAGCCGGGCACGTCGTCGTGGCGCAACGCGGTCATCAGCTGCTCGTTGATCCCGCCCGGCGTGGTGTGTTTCGCGGTCAGCTCGGTGAGCGACGCGGTGCCCAGCGACTGGCCCAGCTGCGCGAACAGATGCGTCACGTAGGCGTCGGCAGCGCCCGGTTCGACACCGTGGGCGGCGAGCCAGCAGGCGATGGTCGCGAGGTAGTCCAGGTGCGCGGCGAAGGTGGCCGTGGCGGCGCTGAAGGCGTCCAGCGTCGGCTCATCCGGCGGGACGACCACCCCGCCGAGCGGCTCGAACAGTTCGCGGGCGACGGGGTGGTCCGGGAACAGCGCGGTGCGGCTCTGCCGGCGGGCGGCCTGCGGCAGCGGAATGGTCCGCACGACGTGCGCGGCCGGCGCCGTCCACTCCCGCAGCGTCGCCAGCGGCACCCCGGCCACGGCGCTGAGCACCACGTGATCCGGCCGGAACTCCAGCTCTGCCACCACTTCCCGGGCCACGGCGGGCCGGACGGCGAGCACGATCACCGAAGCCGCGTCGAGTACGTCCTGGTTGGTCTCGCAAACGCGCACGTTCGGAAACCGCGCCGCCAGCTCCTGACCGGCCTGCCGGCCGCGCGGAGACAGGAACACCGCAGGTCCGTCGGCGCCGAGCCCTTCGACGATCGCCGCCGTGATCTCCCCGGCTCCCACGAACCCGTACGCCCGCATGCCCCGCCCTCCTAGTGTGGACCTCGACGATCGGAGGTCACCCGTGCACGCCATGCACTACGAGATCACCCTGCCCGCCGGCTACGACATGCAGATCATCCACCGCAGGGTGCGCGAGCGGGGACCGTTGCTGGACGAATTCCCCGGGCTGGGACTCAAGGCGTACGGGGTGCGGGAGCGCGGCGTCGACGGCTCGGCGCTCAACCAGTACTCCCCCTTCTACCTCTGGCACGACCCGGCGGGCATGCATTCGTTCCTGTGGGACGGCGGGTTCCGCGGGATCGTCGACGACTTCGGCCGCCCGCCCGTGCAGCACTGGACCGTGCTCGCGTTCGAGGAGGGGCCCGCGTTCGGGACCACACCGCGGGCGGCCGGCAAACGCACGGAAATCCTGCCCCGCGAGGTGCTGCCGGGTGAGGTGATCACGTCGGCGGTCGCAGGCCTGACCGAGCACGCGCGGCGCGCAGGCGCCCACTCGGCCGCGCTCGTGATCGACCCGCGCGGCTGGGAACTGGTGCGCTACACGCTGTGGGCCGGGGACGCACCGGACGAAGACCCCGTGCGGTACCGGATCGGGCACGTGTCGATGCCGGGCCTGGCGAAATTGCGCCGTGGCAGGCAGTGGTGAACTCGGTACGGTGATCGTCGGAGCAACCTGAGGGAGCAGCATGACTCGCTTGCACGATCGCCGGATCCTCGTGACGGGTGCCGGTTCCGGCATCGGCCGCGCCACCACGCTGCGTCTGCTGGAAGAGGGGGCGCGGGTGGTGGCCACCGACGTGTCCGCGGAGACCATCGCCGGCACGGCCGAGCTGGCGGGCGACCCACGGCTCGAAACCTTCGTGATGGACGTCGCCGACGAGCAGTCGGTGGTGAAGGGCACCGCGGCCGCGATCGAGCACCTCGGCGGGCTCGACGTGCTCGTCAACGCCGCCGGCATCCTGCAGGCCTCCCACACGCACGAGACGTCGCTGGAGTTCTGGAACCGGATCGTCGCGGTGAACCTCACGGGCACGTTCCTGGTCACGCGCGAGGCGCTGCCCGCGCTGATCGCCACGGGGAAGAGCGTGGTGATCAACTTCAGTTCCACCTCCGCGGCGTTCGCCCACCCGTACATGGCGGCGTACGCGGCGAGCAAGGGCGGGATCCAGGCATTCACGCACTCGCTGGCGCTGGAGTACAGCAAGCAGGGCGTCCGCGCGGTCAGCGTCGCGCCGGGCAGCGTGAAGAGCGGTATCACCGACAACGCGGGCACCTGGATGCCGCAGGACGTGGACTGGGCGCTGTTCGGCAAGCTCCTGCCGATCCTGCCGACGGACCTCGCGACGCCCGTCGGCAATCCGGTCGGGCGCCCGGAGTCCGTCGCCGGCGTCGTGGCGATGCTGGCGTCGGACGACGGCGAGTTCATCACCGGCACCGAGATCCGCATCGACGGCGGCACCCACGCCTAACGCGGCACCGGCCTGAACTCGGCCAGGTCCGGCAACGGCGGCACCACCCGCGCATACGCGTCGGCGGCCAGGATGCCGTCGGCGGGGCGGGTGGTGCGCTGCCCGAGCTCGTCGAGGACCTCGCGTTCGGTGCGGCCACGGGCGAGCAGCAGCACGAACGGGTCGGCGTCGAGCAGCCACGACACCTGGAACGACAGCGCGGCCGCGTGCCGGCACGGCAGCTCGAAGCCGGGGCAGTCGCACTCCGGGTCCAGGTCGCCGATGCCGGGCAGCAGCGGCACGTCGTCGGCCAGTTCGGTCGGCAGGTGCCGGTCGAGCAGCGCGGCGAGGTTCCCGGCCCGGTCGGCGGCGCGCCCCAGCAGCACGTCCCAGTCCGCTGTGGACAGTTCCGCCAGGCGCACGCTCGTGCGGAACGGACCGCCATCGGTGTCGTCCACCGTCGCGGCGATCCGGCCCGGGCTCACGGTGATCGGCCCGACCAGGCCCGCGACGGCGTACCGGCGGCCGCGCCGCAGCTGCCGCAGATCCAGGGCCGTGTCCTCCATCGCCCGCAGCCACGCGCGGCCCCACCACGTGCGCGCGAACGGCCCTCGGCCTTCGCGCGCGGGGAACGCGGGGAACCCTCGGACGCGGTCGGTCACGCCGGCCTCCTCAGCTGCACGAGCTGGGCGAGCTCGGCGTCGGTCAGCTCGGTGAACGCCGCTTCCCCACCGGCGAGCACGGCGTCGGCGAGCGCCCGTTTCTCCCGCAGCAGTGCGGCGATCCGGTCCTCCACGGTGCCCTCGGCGACGAGCCGGTGCACCTGCACCGGCCGCGTCTGCCCGATCCGGTACGCGCGGTCGGTCGCCTGGTCCTCGACGGCCGGGTTCCACCAGCGGTCGTAGTGCACGACGTGGTCGGCGCGGGTGAGCGTGAGGCCCGTCCCGGCCGCCTTCAGCGACAGCAGGAACACCGGCACGGCGCCGTCCTGGAACCGGCGGACCAGCTCCTCGCGCCGGGCGACGGGAGTACCGCCGTGCAGGAGCTGGCTGGGGATCCCACGGTCCTCGAGGTGGCGTTGCAGCAGCCGCGCCATCACCACGTACTGGGTGAACACGAGCACCGCGCCGTCTTCGGCGAGGATCGTGTCGAGCAGCTCGTCCAGCAGCTCCAGCTTGCCGGACCGGCCGGACAGCGGCGCGTCGTCGCCTTCGGCCAGGTAGTGCGCCGGGTGGTTGCAGATCTGCTTGAGCGCGGTGAGCAGCTTGACGATCCGGCCGCGGCGCGCCATCCCGTCGCTCGCCCCGACTTCGGCCAGCAGCTCCCGCACGGCCGCCTCGTACAGGGCGGCCTGCTCGGCCGTCAGCGCCACGGGCCGGTCGGTCTCGGTCTTCGCGGGCAGCTCGGGCGCGATCCCCGGGTCGGATTTGCGCCGCCGCAGCAGGAACGGCCGCAGCAGCCGGGAAAGCCGTGCCGCCGCGGCGGGATCGGCGCCGGACTCGACGGGTTTCGCCCACCGGGCGCGGAACTCCGCCAGCGTGCCGAGCAGGCCCGGTGTGGTCCAGTCCAGGATCGCCCACAGCTCCGACAGCGTGTTCTCCACCGGCGTGCCCGTCAGTGCCACCCGAGCCGTCGAACGCAGCGTGCGCAGCGCTTTCGCCGTGCCGGAGCGGTGGTTCTTCACGTGCTGGGCCTCGTCGGCCACCAGCAGTTCCCACGCCACGGCGGCCAGCGGCGCCGGGTCCGCGCGCAGCGTGCCGTAGGTGGTGAGGACGAACCCGTCGAGGTCGTCGAGCGAGCGCGCGCCGCCGTGGAACCGCCGCACGGCCACACCCGGGGCGAAGCGGTGGATCTCGGCTTCCCACGTGCCCAGCAGCGATGCCGGGCACACCACCAGTGTCGGGCCGGTGGCGCGGTGCAGGTGCAGGGCGATGAGGGTGAGCGTCTTGCCCAGGCCCATGTCGTCGGCGAGGCAGCCGCCCAGGCCCAGGGAGGTGACGGTGTCGAGCCAGTGCAGGCCGCGCAGCTGGTAGTCACGCAGGGTCGCGGTCAGACCCGGGGGCTGCGGCGCCGGTCCGGGCAGCTCGGCGAGCCGGGAGCGCAGGGTGGCGAGCCAGCCGTCGGTGACGAGCTCGACCTCGGCACCGTCCACTTCGGTCGTGCCGGCCAGGACAGCAGCCAGCGCGTCGACGGGCGCGAGGGGTTTCAGCGCCCGCTCCCGGGCGCGGCTCGCCGACGCCGGGTCGAGCAGCACCCACCGATCCCGCAGCCGCACGACAGGCCGGCGGGCCTCGGCGAGCACGTCCAGCTCGGCCGCCGACAACTGCGTGCCACCGAGGGTGAGCTGCCAGTCGAGCTCCAGCGCGCGGCCGCCCCCGAAGAACGCCGGCACGTCGTCCGGCGCGGCACCGGGGCGCACGACGGCGCGGGCCGTGAGCCCGGCCAGCTCGGCGGGCCAGTGGACGGCGACGCCGAGCTCGGCCAGCCGGCCGGCGGCGTCACCGAGCAGCTCGCGGATGTCGTCGTCGCGCAGCGCCACCTCCGCGGGCACGGGCGCGGCCAGCAGCGGCGCGAGCGCCGGCCACACCTCGGCGCAGCGCCGCAGCAGGAGCAGCACCTCGTGGCGGACCGCCTCGGCACCGGTTCGCCACAGTTCCGCCGCATCCACGAGCGTGTCGCCGTGCACCTGCACCACCGCGCGGAACCGACCGTCGTCCAGGTCGTCCGATTCGAGCCGCAGCGACACCCGCGTGGTGGCGGCGAGGCCGGCGACGTCACGCAGGAACCGCAGCAGCAGCGGGAACGGCTCGGGCAGCCGGGCCGGGTCACCGGGCAACGGGGTGGCGTGGGCGTGCGGCGGCATCGCGTCCGCGAGCCGGCGCAGCCACTGCTCTTCCTCCGGTGCCAGCGGTCCCGTCCATCCGGCCTCGGCCAGGCGCGTCCCCGCCTGCGCGGCGATCGACCAGAACTCGGCCGACGCGTCGCCGCGGGCTCGGCCCAGCAGTTCGACGGCGTCGGCGACCGGGACCCGCCGCGCCGGAACCGTGCGCGGACCGTCTCGCAGCACCACGTCGAGTGGTCCCCGCTCGCCCGGTCCCACCGCTGTCGTGCCGTCCGGGTGCCAGAACGCGACGAAACCCGGCTCGACGACGACGGCCTCCCCCGGCGATGCGCTCCCCACGACTCCCCTTCCCGTCGGTCTCGGACGCCGTCCGCCGACGTTACCAGAACTCTGTACGACGTACGAGGAAATACAGGGCAGAATGACGCGGATGAGCACGGAGTACACCGGCGGCGGCGACCCGCGGCGCACGATCGAGCTGCTCTGGGGCGTCCCCGGGCCGCCGCGGCGCGGGCCGAAACCCAAGCTCACCGTCGCCGATGTCGTCGCGACCGCGACCCGGCTGGCCGACGCCGACGGGCTGGAGGCCGTGACCATGCGCCGCGTCGCCGACGAGCTCGGCGTCGCCCCGATGTCGCTCTACACCTACGTGCCCGGCCACGCCGAGCTGATCGACCTGATGCTCGACGACGCCCACGGCGAGCTCACCGCCGAACTGCCCTCGACCGGCTGGCGCGACGCCCTCACCGCCGTGGCCGAGGACCTGTGGCGCCTCTACCACCGCCACCCCTGGCTCCTGCAGATCACCACCGGCCGCCCGCCGCTCGGACCCAACACCTTCGCCAAGTACGAACGCGAGCTCAGCGCACTCGACGGCCTCGACCTCGACGAGCTGGAGCTCGACGCCGTCGTCAGTCTCGTCATCGGGCTCGTGCAGGGCACCGCGCGCGGCTCCATCGACGCCGTCCGGCTCGCGCGCCGCACCGGCCTGACCGACGCCGAGTGGTGGGAACGCAGCGCGCCCGTCCTCACCGAAATCCCCGCCGCCGACGCCGCGAACTTCCCGCGCGCGAGCCGCGTCGGCACCGCCGCCGGCCAGGCCCACAACGCCGCGTCCAACCCCGAGCACCACTTCCGCTTCGGCCTCGCCCGCATCCTCGACGGGGTGACGCTGCTCGTCGAGCGCCGCTGAAGGCCTGGAGACTGTCGGTCCCCCGGTTTAGGTTCGCACCAGGTGTCGGTTTCGCGCATGCCCGATCGTCGAGCGGGTACGAGCGAGCCGGTACCGGAGGGAGCACGGGTGGAGGAGCACGGGCGGGACGCCGCGGTGGAGGCCGCCGTCGCGCGGGCGTTCCGGGAAGAGTGGTCGCTGGTCGTGGCCACCCTCATCCGGATCACCGGCGACTGGGACCTCGCCGAGGAGTGCGCCCAGGACGCCTTCACCCTCGCCGTGCGCACCTGGCCGCGCGACGGCATCCCGACCCGACCCGGGGCCTGGCTCACCACCGCCGCCCGCAACCGAGCCGTCGACCGGATCCGCCGCGACGCCGTCGGAGCGGGCAAGCTCCGGGAGGCCGCGCGCATGATCGTCCCCGACGAACCACCCACCGACGACACCACCGTGCCCGACGACCGCCTCCGCCTCATCTTCACCTGCTGCCACCCGGCGCTCGCCGTCGAAGCCCAGGTCGCGCTCGCGTTGCGCACCCTGGCCGGGCTCAGCACCGCCGAGATCGCCCGCGCGTTCCTCGTGCCGGAGGCCACGATGTCGCAGCGGCTCGTGCGTGTGAAACGCAAGATCCGCAGCGCCGGCATCCCCTACCGCGTGCCGCCCGCGCACCTGCTGCCCGAACGCACCGCGGCCGTGCTCGGCGTGCTGTACCTGCTGTTCAACGAGGGCTACACCGCCAGCGCCGGACCCGACCTGCAACGACCGGACCTCGCCGCCGAAGCGATCCGCCTGGCCCGCGTGCTCGTGCACCTGATGCCCGACGAACCCGAGGCGACCGGTCTGCTCGCGCTCCTGCTGTTGCAGCACGCCCGCCGCGCGACCCGCGTCGCCGGCAACGGGGAGCTGGTGCCGCTGGAGGAACAGGACCGCGGCCGCTGGGACGCCGCCGCGATCATCGAGGGCACGACCCTGCTGGAAGCCGCGTTGCGCCGCCGCAGCCCCGGGCCGTACCAGGTGCAGGCCGCGATCGCCGCGTGCCACGCCACCGCCGCCCGCGCCGCCGACACCGACTGGGCCCAGATCGCCGGCCTCTACCGCGAGCTGCGCCGGCACCTGCCCACCCCCGTCGTGGAGCTCAACCACGCGGTCGCCGCGGGGATGGCCTTCGGGCCCGCGACCGGCCTCGCGCTCGCCGACGAGCTCACCGCCCGCGGCACGCTCGCCGGCTACCACCTGCTGCCCGCCACCCGCGCCGACTTCCTGCGCCGCCTCGGCCGCACCGCCGAAGCCCACGCCGCATACACCGACGCGTTCGACCTCACCCGCACCGACGCCGAGCGCAGCTACCTGCGGCGCAGGCTCGCCGAAACATCGCCCGAAAAATCCCGCGCCGGAGTGTCGGTCCCGGCGCCGCCCGTTCGTCGGCTGGACGAACCGACCCGTGAACCGGAAGGACCGCGATGATCACCAAGACCCTGCGCGTGCCCGGCGCCGAGCTGACCTACGACGTCGACGGCGACGGCCCCGTGCTGCTGCTCGTGCCCGGCGGACCCGCCGACGCCACGGCGTTCACCGGCCTGCGCCCGCACCTGACCGGCCACTACACCGTGGTCACCTTCGACCCGCGCGGCATCTCCCGCAGCCCGATCGCCGGCGAACCCGGCCGCGACCTCGTCGGCGAGCACGCCGACGACGTGCACCGCCTGCTCACCGAAATCGGCGGCGGGCCCGCGCACGTGTTCGCCAACAGCGGCGGCGCGATCACGATGCTGGAGCACGCCCGGCGCCACCCGGGCGAGGTGGCGACCCTGGTCGCCCACGAACCGCCGATCAGCCGCTACCTCGGCGAAATGCTCGCCGAGTTCCCCGACATCCCGGCGATCTACCGCGAGCAGGGCATCGAAGCCGCGCTCGGCGCGTTCATGGCCGCCTCCGGCTTCGACGTGCCGCCGCCACCGGCTCACCCCTCGGCCGAGCAAATCGAGCAGGGCAAACGGATGCAGGGCAACTTCGCCTTCTTCTTCGGCCACCTCATGGCCGCCATCGGAGCCTGGGAACCCGACCTCGACGCCCTGCGCGCCACCGACACCCGCCTCGTCGTCGCCGTCGGCAAGGCCGCGGCCGGCACCCCCGCCCACACCGCCGGGCTCGAACTCGCCCGCGCGCTCGGGCAGGAAGCCGTGGAGTTCCCCGGCGACCACGGCGGGTTCGCCGGCGAGCCCGGCCCCTTCGCCACCCGGCTGACCGAAGTCCTCACCCACGCCTAGGAGACCGCTCATGCGTTACCTGCTCATGATCGCCGGCGAAGAGCCCACGGAAGAACAGAAGATCGCCGGGTGCGGAGGCTGGTCCGACGACCTGCTCGCCCGCGGCATCTTCGTCGGCGGTGGCGGCCTGCACCCGCCGGCCACCGCCACCTCCGTCCGCGTGCGCGATGGAGACGTCCTGCTGACCGACGGCCCGTTCGCCGAGAGCAAGGAACAGATCGGCGGCTTCGTCATGATCGACTGCGCCGACCTCGACGAGGCCGTCGAAATCGCCTCCCGCCACCCCGCCGCCGCGTACGGCACCATCGAAGTCCGCCCCATGCTGGGCTGACCCGAACCCAGAGGAGAACCCCATGCCGTCCCTGGTGGAGCGCGAAGACCAGCCCTACGTCGGCTACCGCGCGACCGTCGGCCTCGACGGGCTGCGCGAGGTCGCGCACCGCATCGCCACGATCGTCGGCGCCCTCGCCGAACGCGAGGTCGCGCCGGCGGGCGCGCCGTTCTTCCGCTACCTCGTGATCGGCTCGGACATGGCGAGCCTGACGGTGGAAGCCGGTGTGCCCGTCACCGCGCCGGTCGAGCTGGGCGAGGAGTACCGCAACGACGTCGTGCCCGGCGGGAAGTACGTGCTGGCCACCCACTACGGCGCACCCGACGGACTCGTCGCCGCCACCGCCGAACTGCTCGAGTGGGGCGCGGCCGAAGGCGTGCGCTGGGACCGCACCCAGGCCGCCGACGGCGAGCACTGGACCGGGCGCCTCGAGGTCTACCGCACCGACCCGCGAGTGGAACCCGACGCCACGAAGTGGGAGACCGACCTGTACTTCCGCGTCGCCGACTGACGAGCGCGCCGCGGGACCGGCTTGAGCATCGCGTCAGCCGGTCCCGCGCGCCAGCCACCCGCCGAGCAAGCACGCGAATCCGGCCGTCGAAGCGAACGCGCGCAGCAGGTTCCACCGCACCCAGCTCGTCTCGAACCGCGCCCGCAGTTCGGCCAGCGGCGCCGTGCCGCGGTCCAGCGCGTTGTTCATCGGGATGTTCTTCACCGCCGTGATCACGATCATCGCCAGCAGCAGCGCGAACCCGGCGATCAGCCACGGCAGCGCCCCGCGCCCGCCGGATGCCAGATCCAGCACCGCCGCGGCCGCCGCCAGCAGGGGCGCGCCGAGGAACGTGAGCAGGAACCAGCCGTTGACGATCGCGATGTTGATCTCGCGCATCGCCGTGACGAACGTGTGGTCGTCCGCGCGCGCCAGTCCTGGCATCACCGACACCGCGTAGGAGTAGAACAACCCCGCGATCAACCCCGCCGCGACGATCGCGACCACCAGCACCACCCCGGACACCGTGGACATGCCGTGCTCCCTTCCCCAGCCGGCGCGGCTCACCGCGTCCAGACGCCCGTCGCCGCCGTCGAGCGCGCGTAATCGCCGAAATCGCGCGCCGGGCGCCCCAGCACCAGCTCCACGTCGCCGGTCACGTGCGAGTTGCGCCCGTCCAGCACCCGCGCGAACAGCTCGACCAGCACCCGCGCCTCGTCCTCGGGCACCCCGCCGTCGGTCGCGAGCCGCACGAACTCGTCCGCCGAAACCGGACGATAGCGGACATCCCGCCCGATCGCGGCGGAGATTTCCCCGGCCACGTCGCCGAAGGTCAGCAGCCGCGGGCTGGTCAGCTCCAGCGTGCGGCCGTCGAGCGCACCCGTGGTCAGCGCCTCGGCCGCGATGTCGGCGACGTCGTCGGCGTCCACGAACGGCTCCGTGGTCTGCCCGGCCGGCAACGCGATCTCGCCCGCCAGCACCGGCTCGAGGAAGAAGTGCTCGCTGAAGTTCTGGAAGAACCAGCTCGCCCGCAGCACCGTCCACGCCGCGCCCGACTCGCGCACCACCTGCTCGCTGACCGCCGCGTCCTCCTCGCCCCGCCCGGACAGCAGCACGATCCGCTCCACCCCGGCCGCCACCGCCTCCGCGCAGAACGCCCGGATCACCGGCGCCGCCCACGGCACCACGAGGTCGGGATAGAACGTCAGGTACACCGAGCCGACGCCGTCGAGCACCGGCGCCCACGTCATGTCGTCCGCCCAGTCGAACCGCGGCTCGCTGCCCCGCGAGACCACCCGCACCTCGGCACCGCGCGCAGCCAGCCGCTGCGACACCCGGCGCCCCGTCTTGCCCGTACCACCCAGAACCAGAGTTGTTTTCGTCATGAGAGCCAGTGAAGCGCCGATGAATGAGACTCTCCATGGTTCATCGGCTCGATCCCATGTTCCAGCGTCTACACTGCTCGCATGGATCCGCTCGCCGCGCTCCTCGACGGGCCCCGCGCGCACGGGGCCTTCCTGCTCCGCTCGGTCCTGACGCCACCGTGGTCACTGCGCATCGAGGACGAGGCCCCGCTGACGGTCGTGGCCGTGGTGACCGGCGAGGCCTGGCTCGTGCCCGACCACGACGACGCCACACACCTCGGCGCCGGGGACATCGCGGTCGTCCTCGGCCCCGAGCCGTACCTGTTCGCCGACGACCCGGCCACCCCACCGCAGGCGGTGATCCTGCCCGGCCAGGAATGCCGCGCCCCCGACGGCGAGCACCTCGTCGACCTCGTCGACGTCGGCGTCCGCACCTGGGGCACACCGGGCGGCGGCACCACAGTGCTGCTCACCGGCACCTACCCCCGCGTCGGCGAAGTGTCGCGACGGCTGCTCGCCGCCCTGCCGCAGACCCTGCTCGTGCGCGCGGCCGACTGGGACAACGCGCTCGTGCCGCTGCTCGCGACCGAGATCGGCAGAGACGTGCCCGGCCAGGAAGCCGTGCTCGACCGGCTCCTGGACCTGCTGCTCATCGCCGCCCTGCGCACCTGGTTCGCCCGCCCCGGCTCGCCCGCGCCGGCCTGGTACCGCGCCCACGACGACCCGGTCGCCGGCCGTGCGCTGCGGCTGCTGCAGGACCGGCCCGCACACCCCTGGACCGTCGCCGAGCTCGCCGCCGGCACCGGTGTCTCCCGCGCCGCCCTGGCCCGGCGCTTCACCGCGACCGTCGGTGAACCCCCGATGGCCTACCTGGCCGCGTGGCGCCTCGCCCTCGCCGCCGACCTGCTGCGCCAGCAACCCGACACCACGATCGGCGCCATCGCCCGCCAAGTCGGCTACGGCAGCGCGTTCGCGCTGAGCGCCGCGTTCAAACGCGAATACGGCCGCAGCCCCCAGCAGTACCGCACGCGCGTGCCGGCCTGACCGCGCCGCCGGAGCCCGTCACCGGAGGTTCGAGGTCGCCGACGTCGCGAAGTGGGCGACCGTCCCGGCGATCGCGTCGAGGTAGTGGCTCAGCACCACCTGGTTGACGTTGTCGAGGCGATCACAGCTTCGGTGATAACACGGGTCGTACCGCTCGTCGGCCAACCCGCCCCACGCCTGGGCCTGCGGCTCCGACTTCCGCTTGCGGTCACCGTTTTCCGCGCCACCCGACGGGATCCCGGCCTCGACGAACGCCGATTCGTCGTCGCCGACGAACTCGATGATCTGCGGCTCCACCCCGGTCTGCTTCAGCTGGCCCGCGAGGACGCCGGCGACGGTGGCCGAACCGGGCGGACCCGACGCGGACCGGTCGTCACCCACCCCGCCCTGCGCGAAGTACCCGCCGTTCGGCGAAGCGATCATGTCCACGTTGAGGTAGAGCAGGATCTTGCCGAGCTCCTCGGTGGAAAGCCCGCGCACGTAAGCCTTCGAGCCCTGGGAACCGTCCTCTTCGGACCCGAAGAACGCGAACCGCACCGCGTTGCGCAACGCCGCCGAAGGACCGAGCCGCTTCGCGATCTCCAGCAGCGCCGCCACACCCGAACCGTTGTCGACGATGCCCGGCCCCTCCTTCACCGAATCCAGATGAGCCCCGACCACCACCACGTGGTCGGGGCTGCCGGTGCGAGTCTGGGCGACGACGTTGCGCATCGTGCCCCGCTGCCGCGACCCCTCGTAAGTGGGTGTGTCCACCTGGTAACCGGCAGCCCGCAGGACACCGGCCACGTAGTCGACGCTCGCGTCGTATCCCGGGCCCGGGGACGCCCGATTGCCGCCGTTCTCGTCGGCGATCCGCTGCAACGCCTGCAGGTGGACGACCGCGCCGGCGTCACTCACCGCACTCTTCAACTGCTGGGCCACCGGACCGTCGGTGGCCGGAACGCTGACGGGCTCCTCCGCCGGAGCCGAACAACCCGCCACAACCACGCCCGCGATCAGCGCGAGCAGGAGTCTTCTGCGAGACGGGACCCGTTTCGACGACCGCATCACCAGGGTGCTCCTCCCCGAGCCCGAGCCCGTGCCACGAGATGACCGGACGGGCCCGCGCCCGCACCGGCCACCATCGTCGCCGCTCGCCCGGGCCGCGGCACCGCACGGCAAAGGTGAAACCGGCTCCGGTCCACCCCGGACGATCTCAGGCCGTGGCGACCCGCGCCGCACCCACGATGTGGTCCACGAACCCGTAGGCCAGCGCCTCCTGCGCGTCGAACCACCGGTCACGGTCGGCGTCGGCGGTGATCCGCTCCACCGACTGCCCCGTCTGGGCCGCCGTCAGCTCCGCGATCCGCCGCTTCATCTTCCCGAACACCTCGGCCTGGATCGCGATGTCCGTCGCCGCCCCCGAGATCCCCGCCGACGGCTGGTGCATCACGATCCGCGTGTTCGGCAGCAGGTGCCGCTTGCCCGGCGTGCCCGACGAGAGCAGGAACTGCCCCATCGACGCCACGAACCCCAGCCCCCAGGTCGCCACGTCCGGCTTCACCAGCTGCATCGTGTCGTAGATCGCCATCCCCGCCGTGACCGAACCCCCGGGCGAGTTCAGGTAGAAGGTGATGTCCTTCTCCGAGTCATCCGCGGCCAGCAGCAACAGCTGCGCCGTGATCCGGTTCGCCACCTCGTCGGTCACCTCCGTGCCCAGGAACACGATCCGGTCGCGCAGCAACTGCTCGTACACCGACTCGTTCGGCTGCTGCCCCGCCGCGTGCATTTCGGGAACCACCGTCAGCGTCATCGTCTTCTCCTCACTCGGTGCGAGATCCCTGTCCGCCCCGAACGTAGGAGCGCGGGCGCGGCCGTGGGGGCGCCGTTCGCTCACGGCGTGGCCGGTTCGCTCCCGGCGATCACCCGGGCCGAAGCCGCTCAGCGCAGGACGGCCGCCAGCAGATCGGTCCCCAGCGCCGTCAGATCGGGCAGGTTGAGGGTGTAGCGGACGTACCGGCCGTGCCGGCGGGTCGTGAGCAGGCCCGCACGGCGCAGGACGGCGAGGTGGCGGGAGACCTCCGGGGGCGAGAGCTCCCAGGCGTGGGCGAGTTCGCCGGTCGTGTGCGGGCCGCGGGCCAGGGTGCGCAGCAGCCGCAGCCGCACCGGATGCGCGAGTGCTTCCAGCCGGAGCGTGACCGTTTCCAGCGAGACCGGCGCCGACGGGCTCGCCGCGGCGACGGGGTACTGCACCACCGGCCGCCACCCGGGCGCGTGGATCGCCACCAGGTGCGGGCGGCCGAAGACACTGGGCAGGAACGTGACCCCGGTGTCGCGGGCGGCGGTCGCGTTGTCCTGCAGCTTGTCCACGATGATGCAGCTGCCGTCCGGAGCCAGGGTGACGGCGCCGGAGACCGACGCGAGCGCCGCCCCGGTACCCTGGCGCTTCAGCAGATCGTTCTTCAGCCGCAGATCGGCGGCGAGCTGCGCGGCGACGCCCCGCCAGGCGGCGCCGAAGAACGCTTCGGCGCACTGTTCGAGGGTGTGGCGCACCCGGGCCCGCACGGCTGCGGGGTCCGCGAGCAGCCGTTCCGCGAAAGCCTCTTGGAGCGCGCCACGGGCTTGAGCGAGGTCCAGGGCCCGCTCGCGCGCCGTCGCGTCGGCGAGCGGTGACGGCCCGGAGAAGTGGACCCGGTTGCTGCCGCACGTGGTGATGAGCGCGGCCGTCACGTAGGTTTCGTCGTCGATCCGGTCCACGTCGTCCAGCTCCTCGGCGAGGGTCGGCCGGGGCCGCGCGGGGACCAGGAAGTCGGCTCGTGAGGAACGCCAGAGGAACTCCGCCTCCCTGAGCCGCTCGGCCAGCTCCGGCGGCAGCCCCGCCCACACCTCGCCCGCCCAGCCGGCGAGCTGCGGGTGATGCCCGGGCTCGGCCAGCACGTGCAGCATCGCGGTCAGCTCGGCCAGCGGCGACGCCGCGAACCGGAGACCCCCGGACGGCAGGCCGCCGATGTCGATCCTCAACGTCATCCCCTCATCTTCGCCGGTCCGACGGCCGGAGACCGCGTCGATTGACGGGGTCCGTCAACCGACGCGGTGATCCCGGCGGCCGGCCGCACCGTGGACGCCATGGCAACCACCACCAAGATCCGGCCGGGCGTCCTCGTCCGTGCCTCCGGCGGACCCCGCTACGCCGTCGCCCTGGCCGTGGACGCGCTCGGCACCGGCCTGCTGCGGCCCTTCCTGTTGCTCTACGGGGTGACGGTGCTCAGGCTCTCCCCGCCGGTCACCGGCATCGCCATGACCGTCGGCGCCGTCGCGGGCTTGGTGTGCATGCCCGCCGTCGGCCGCTGGCTGGACCGGGGCGCGCGCAGCACGGCCGTGGCGACGTCGATGCTGGTGCGGGTGCTGGGCGTGGCACTGCTGCTCGCCGCCCCAGCGGGGCACGTCTGGCTGTTCGCGACGGCGGCGCTGTTCCTCGGCATCGGCAACCAGGCCTGGCCGGCCGCCCACGCCGCCCTCGTGGCCACGGTCTCCCACGGCTGGGAACGGGACGCGGCACTCGCGGGAGGCCGCGCACTGCGCAACGCCGGCCTCGGCGCGGGCGCCCTCCTCGCCACCGCATGCCTGACCGGCGGCACCACCGCACTTCAGGCGCTGGCAGCCGTCACCGGACTCGCCTACCTCGCCGCGGCGGCCTTGGCGTGGTCGGTGCACATCCGCGCGCATCCCGCCGCTGCTCCGGCCGACGACGGGGCCGATCGGCCCGCACCTCGGATGCGCACGGTGCTGGCCGCCAACGTGGTCTACGTCTTCTGCCTCAACGTCCCCGAAGTCGCGCTTCCCCTGGTCCTGGTCACACAGCTGCACGCGTCCCCGGTGTGGCCGGCAGCCATCTTCGTCGCCAACACGGTGCTGGTGGTCACCCTGCAGGTTCCCGTCACCGTCCTGCTGTCCCGCTTCTCCCGGCGCACCGTGCTGGCTCTCGCCGGTGTGGTGATCACCGGGTCCTACCTCGGCTTTCTGGCGGCCACGTCACTGGGCGGTGGCTGGGGAGCCCCGGCCGTCGCGGCGGTGTCCGTGGTCTGCACCCTCGGCGAGATCATCTACGCCGGCAGCGCGACCGCGCTCGTCACCGCCCTGGCCCCGGTACCGGTCCTGGGCCGCGCCCTCGCCCGCTTCCAGCTGTCCACGGGCTTCGGCCTCGCCGTCTCCCCGGCGGTCATCACCGCGCTCGCCGCCCACGGCCCGGCCGCCCTCTGGGGCAGCCTCACCGCGGCGACGCTCGTCTCCGCCGCCGCCATCGAGAAGGACCAAACACCAGCGAGGCGCTCTGCTCGCCGGCACGGGTCAGGGCCGAGCGGCGGTGCCGGTGCGGGCCGCTGATTACGCTTCCACCATGGACACTCCGGCGGACGACCGCGTCCCCATCTTGTTGCGCAGCCGGCCCAGCTGGCTCGTCGCCCAGCTCGCCACGCAGGTCACGCGGCTGGTGGGCGAGGCGTTCGACGCCGCCGGGTTCCGTCGCTACCACTACGCACTGCTCGCCGCGCTCGACGAGTTCGGCCCCGCGAGCCAGGCCGCGCTCGGACGGCGCTGCCGCATCGACCGCAGCTACGTCGTCGAGGCCGTCAGCGAGCTGGAGGCCGGCGGCCTCGTGCTGCGCGCCCCCGACCCGGCCGACCGGCGCCGCAACGTCGTCACCCTCACCGGCGCGGGCCGCACCCACCTCGCCGCGATGACCCGGACCCTCGACGACGTGCAGGCCGAGCTCACCGCACCCCTGCTCGCGGCCGAGCGCGTGCAGTTCGTCGACCAGCTCGGGCGGGTCCTCGACCACCTGCGCGAGCCCCGCGTCACCGGTAAGGGTTCCGAAATCCCGTGATCTCGATCATGGCGGTGAACGGGGCTAGCGTGGCGTACGTGTGAGCCGCAGGCCGTACCGGCTCTCTCCGTCCGTTCGCATGCGAAGGATCCGCCCCTATGACGAACCACCCCTTCCGCTTCGGGGTCTCCCTGCTCAACGTCGGTTCCCGCACGGACTGGCGCGCCCGCGCCCGCGAAGTGCAGGACCGCGGCTACGACGTGCTCCAGGTCCCCGACCACCTCGGCATGGCCTCGCCGTTCCCCGCGCTGGTCGCGGCAGCCGACGTCACGAGCATCCGGCTGGGCACCTACGTGCTCAACGCCGGCGTCCTCAGCCCCGCCTACCTCGCCCGCGACGTCGCCGACGTGCAGCGCCTCACCGACGGCCGGCTGGAGCTCGGCCTCGGCACCGGCTACATGCCCAACGAGTTCGAGGCCGCCGGCGTGCCGATGGGCTCCGGCGGCGAGCGCATCCGCAAGCTGGAGTCCACGCTCAAGGCCACGCGCGAACTGCTCGCCGCCGAAACGGGTGCGCCCGTGCCGCCGATCATGCTGTCCGGCTCGGGCGACCGCATGGTGGCGCTCGGTGGCCGTGAAGCCGACATCTTCAGCTTCTCGATCATGGCCGGCGTCACTCCTGGCACCGCCCCGGAAGACGCCTTCGCCCACCGCGTGCAGGTGCTGCGCGACGCCGCGGGCGACCGCTTCGGCGACATCGAGCTGAACCTGTTCGTCGCGGCCGTCGGAGACAGCGTCGAGGAGCTCGACCTCGGCATCATCCGCCAGGCCAGCGGCCTGCCCGACGAACAGCTCACCCAGCTGCCCGGCGTGCTCGTCGGCTCGCCGCGCGAGATCGCCGAGCGGCTGGAGCGCTACCGCGAAACCTTCGGCACCACCTACATCAGCGTGCTCGAACCGCACCTCGCCGCGTTCGCCGAGGTCATCAAGCACCTCAGCTGACCGACGTCGCGGGCGCCCAGGGTCCGCATCCGGTCCAGCACCCCTGGGCACCGCGCGGCGAATTTTCTGTGACCCGAGAGCACGAGAAATCGGGCCGGGTATCCCGTTGTGCGAATCGGCATTTTATGACCTGTTCGAGCGGCCCCTAGGGTCGAAATCATGGAGTGGAGTTTTCAGCCGGCCGAAAAGCTGGCGGCCGCATTGCATGCCGGTGAAGTGACCTCGGCGGAACTGACCGACGAGGCGATCGCCCGGATCGAGCGCGACGACAAGGTGATCAACGCGATCTGCGTGCCGGACTTCGACCGTGCGCGAGCCGCCGCGCGCGATGCCGACCAGGCGCGCGCTCGCGGCGAGGACCGGCCGCTGCTCGGCATCCCGGTGACAGTCAAGGAGTCCTACGACATCGCCGGGCTGCCCACGACCTGGGGCATGCCGCAGCACCGGGGTTACGTGCCGGCCGAGGACGCGGTCCAGGTGGCGCGGCTCAAGGCCGCGGGCGCGGTCGTGCTGGGCAAGACCAATGTGCCCTTGGGGCTGCAAGACATCCAGACCTTCAACGAGATCTACGGCACCACCCACAATCCGTGGAATCACGACCGCACGGCGGGCGGATCCTCCGGCGGATCAGCGGCGGCCCTCGCGTCCGGATTCTGCGCGCTGTCCATCGGCTCCGACCTCGCCGGTTCACTGCGCACCCCCGCGCATTTCTGCGGCATTTACGCGCACAAACCCACACTCGGACTGGCCGCGACCCGTGGCATGGTCGCGCCGCCGGCACCGGCTTTGCCGGTCGACCTCGACCTCGCCGTCGTCGGCCCGATGGCACGCACCGCCCGTGACCTCACACTCCTGCTCGACGTCATGGCCGGACCGGACCCGCTCACCCACGGCAAGGCGCACAACGTGACACTGCCGCCCCCGCGCCACGAACGGCTCGGTGACTTCCGCGTCCTGGTCCTCGACGAGCACCCGCTCATCCCGACCGGGTCCGCGGTGCGGGCGGGCGTGAACCGGGTGGCCGACGCACTTTCCGACCCCGGCGCCCGCGTCGAACGGCAAACTCCGCTGCTGCCCGACCTGGCCGAAGCCGCGACGCTGTACATGCAGCTGCTGGTTTCGGGCTCCGTCGCACGGTTTCCGATCGACGCCTACGAGCAGCTGCAGACCCGCGCGGCCGGACTGAACGCGGACGACCGGAGCCTCGACGCGACGCGGTTGCGCGCCATGGTGTTGAGCCACCGCGACTGGCTCGAGGTGAACAACCGCCGCGAGCTCCACCGCCACGGCTGGCGGCAGCTCTTCGCCGAGTTCGACGCCGTGGTCTGCCCGATCACGCCGACTCCGGCGTTCGGTCACGACCACCACCCCAATCCGCTCGAACGCCGGATCGACATCGACGGCGCCGCGTACCCGTACTTCGACCAGCTCGTCTGGGCCGGCCTGGCCACCATGCCCGGCCTGCCCGCCACCGCGATACCAGCGGGCCAGTCCCCCGAGGGGCTGCCGGTGGGGGTCCAGCTCATCGGCCCGATGTTCGAGGACCGCACCCCGCTGCGGCTGGCCGAACTGCTCGAACAGAAGATCGGCGGCTTCCAGGCCCCGAGGCAGGACGTACTACCCACCCTCGGTGGCCTGCTTACCGCTTAAGCGGCAAGATCGCGGGCGTGACCCCCGAGCTCGGCCCGACGACCCGCGTCATGCACGCGATGGAACAGCTGTGGGCGGAAATCCGCAGCCGGCACCCCGACGTGCCCGACGCCATCCTCGTCCTGGCGTCCGGCACGATGGGCACCACCACCGAGATCCACGGCCACTTCGCCCGCTCCCGCTGGCACGTCGGCCCCGGCGAGGACCCTCGCGCCGAGTTCTTCCTCGGTGCCGAAGGCCTGCGCCGCCCCGCCGCGGAAATCCTGGCCACCACGTTGCACGAAGCCGCGCACGGCCTGGCCGCGACCCGGGACATCGTCGACGTCAGCGACGGCCGGTACCACAACAAGCGGTTCGCGGCGCTCGCCCACGAGCTGGGCGTGCGGGCCGAGCAGGCGGACCGGATCGGGTGGTCGGCCACCACCGCCCTGCCCGCGACGATCGACGCTTACGCGGGTTCCCTGCGCGTTCTCGAACGGGCGTTGACGGTGTGGCGGCACACCGAACAGGAGGCCGCGGTCCGCGCGCGGGCTCCGGAACCGCTGCCCACGGATCCCGACCAGCCCGACGTCGTCGTGCCGGCACCGGTTCCGGTCGTGATCGCGCCGGTGGACGGCCGCGGCGCTCACCGCGGCGGGCCGAACTACGTGGCGGCGGTGTGCGGGTGCGACAAGCCGCGCCGCATCCGGGCCGCCCGGTCGGTTCTCGAGCTGGGGCCGATCACGTGCAGTCTCTGCAACTCGCCCTTCACGGAAATCGCGAACTGACCAAGGCCCTCAGCGGTAGCAGTACGAGTCCGACGAGGCGTCCCCGCCCTCCAGCCGGACCTGGTGCGGCCGCAGGCCACGGAAGTCTTCGCCGTGCAGGAAGCACTTCCCGTCGACGCGCAGGCCGCCGCGGACGGGATCGGTCTCGAGCTTCGCCATCCAGGCCCCGACACCGTCCGGGTAGAACTGGTCGTCCCAGGCGCCGTAGAGGGAGTTGGTGACGTAGATCCGGCGACCGTCGCGGCTCACCTCGACCATCTGGGGACCACCCGAGAGCTGCAGCGACGGCGCGGACGGGTGCGGCACCCGCCCGGTGATGCCCCCGAGGCGCACCGAGCCGGTCTCCTTCGGGTGGGCCGGGTCGCTGACGTCGAACTGCTTGAGCTCACCGATGCCCCAGCACGACACGTACAGGAACCGGTCGTCCACGCTGAGGCCGATGTCGGTGATCAGCGGCGGCACGGCCCCGAACGGCCGCAGCGCCGGCGGCAGGTCCGCGGCGTCGGCGGGCTCGGCGGGCACGGTGATCACCTTGTCCACCGCCCAGGTGTCGCCGTCGAGGTGCCAGCGCCACACCGACGCCGACAGGTCCTCGGTGGACACCACCACACCGACGAACCCCCACGTGGCGTCCGGGTCGTGCGACGGACGCACCTCGAGCACCATCTGGTGCTGCTCACCGAGGTCGACGCTCTGCAGGTGCCGGCCCTCGGCGAGGTCCCAGAAGTGCAGCGAATGCCCGTACTTGTGGCCCAGCAGCAGCTCCGGGTCGATGCCGTCCTCGATCATCGCGGGGGTGCCCCACTCGCTGCTGATCAGGACGTTCCGGTTGAGGTGCCACCACGCGTCGTAGGCCAGGTACTGCGGGCCCCGCTCGGTCTCCCACGCGCGCACCACGTCGAACGTGTCGTGGTCGAGCAGCGCGATGCCGCCCGGACCGGCCGAGCCTTCGCCGGCGCCGAGGCACGACAAGTACACCCCGTCCGGCCCGCAGTGGGAGGTGTGGGGACGGGAGTACCCGGCCTTCTCGGCCAGCTCCGCCGCGGTCACCGTCTTGTGAAGGACCGGCTGCCGCGGGTCGGGCTGGGTGTCGAAGACGTGGACGTTCGAGGAACGCAGCCCGGGCAGCAGCAGGAACCGGCGGCGCAGGCCGTCGGTGTCGTGGCCGGTGTGCGCGAACGCGCTGCTGCACGCGTTCCACCCGAAGTGGTGCAGCTCGTCGCCGCTGCCCGGCAGCTCCGACCAGCCGACCACGCTGCCGTAGGTACCCGAGTCGGGATCCACGTCGACCGTCGCCAGGGCGTCCGGTTTGGCGGCCGTCCGGTCGAACGCCACGACATAGGCGAGCGTCTCCGGCGGGGCCGCGATCGCGTCGCCGGGGCTGCGGTAGAAGGTCGGATCGGTCTGTGCCTGTGCTGACTGTCCCGTCGTCACGTTCTGCCTCCCGTGTCCGATTCCCCGCGGCCAATGTCCCGCGCGTGCCGTCGGGGCCGCAAGGCATGAACGCGCACGTCAGACGGCATCGGCGCGGGCTCCGCGAGAGCTGCCGGGCCGCTGCTCACGCGGTGCGGCAGCAGCATGCTGCTCGCGTTTTCCCTTGGCCGCGCAAGGGAAAACGGCCGGTCCAGGCCGCCTGCGGCAGGTGCCCGAGCGGGCAGTCACCACGGTGGCCATGCGGCGCGAGGGTGAAACTTCACGGTCAGGGCCGAGGGGTTTCCCCGGGCAGGTCGAGCAGTTCCGCCAGCAGGTCGGCGCGCAGGTCGGTGTTCTCGGTGGGGGTCACCAGCGCGAGCCGGTGCACGCGCTCGAGCCGGGATCGCAGGCCGTTGTGGTGCTCCGCGGCGCGGGTCAGCTGTTCGTGGGCCGCGTCCAGCCGGCCGGCCAGGACGGCGGCCCGGCTGCGTTCCTCGGCGAGGGCTTCGGCTGAGGCAGCGGATTCCGTGCGCTGGTGCTGGTGGGCAGCGTCCAGGCGTTGCTCCAGGTCCCCGAGGGAAGCCCGGGCGACGGCGAGTGTCTCGGTGGTCTGGTCGAGCCGGCCCGTGAGGTCCCGGCGGACCTCCTCCTCGCGGGCGCGGGCCTGCGCGAGGTTCGTGAGCGCGGCGTCGCGTTCGGCGGTGCGGACGGCGAGCTGCTCCGAGCGCTGGGCGAGCTCCGCGGCGAGGGCGTCGGCACGGGAACGTTCGGAGCGGATGTCGGTGGCGGCCTGGTCGGCGCGTTCGGCCGCGGCGGTGGCGGCCGCTTCGGCACGGGCCTGGTCGAGCTCGGCCGTCTTGCGGGCTTTCACCGCTTGCGCGGCGGTTTCCTGCGCGGCTTTCGCCAGCTCGGCCTGTTCCTGGGCGTGAGCCTGGGCGGCGGCGGTGGCTTCTTCGGCCTCCAGCGCGCGGGCTTCGGCGGCTTGGCGCAGGCCGTCGGCTTCGGTGGCGCGGCCTTCCGCGGTTTCGGCGCGGGTGAGCGCGGAGGTCACTTCGTCCTGCGCGCGGGCGGCGACGCTGTCGAGGGCGTTGCGCAGCGTCTGCAGCGGCCCGCCCAGTTCCGTGGCGGCGCGCACGAACTCCGCGGCCGCGTCCGTCAGCCCGGCGTGGGAGACCGAGTCGCCCAGTGCTTCCCGCAGCGCCTGGTCGGCGGCGGCGAGCTGCTTGCACGTGCGGTCTCCGGGCCAGCGGCGGTCCGGACAGAACTCGAACGGCCGGCCCCCGCGCGGCCCCGGCGGCGGCAACGGCGCCCGGCACTGCCTGAACCCGCACAGCGCGGCCGTCCGGTCCTCGATCACAGCTCCTTCAGTCACTCCTGAACCCTATCCGATTAGTTATGTACCCCATAACCGAGGTTGTAGTTATCTAACTTAATACCCAGGTCAGCTACAGAACAGAGCTTTTGTTGCTAAGCTGCTCGAGAAGATGATTGGTCGACGGAGAGTGACGGAACCGGCAGCTGTGAGTGAGATCGTGAGCCTCGGAACCGGCTCGAAAACTGGGTACCCCCTCTCGGCCGACCACGACGTCTGGCCGGGCGTCGAAGACCCCGCCGCGCTGCTCGACGCGATCGCAGAGTGGCTCGCCGGCTACGGCAACCAGGCCACCCGCCGCACCTACGCCGAAGGACTCGGCCTCCCCGTCACGGCGGCCGACCTCGCCGAGTGGGCCGAACCGGGCCGTCACCTCGACACCTGGCGAACGGCCGTCTTGCACTACGCCGACGCACTCCGCCTCACCGCGAGCCCGGCCACTGTCACCGCTCCCCCGCCCGCACCCCGCGGCCGGCTGCGCGCGCACCACTGGTTCCGCTGGTGCGCCACCCGCGGCCTCGATCCGATGGCCGCGACCTCGGCCGACGTCAAGAGCTGGCTCGACACCCTCGCCACCGCCGACGCCGCACCCGCGACGCGCGACCGGATGCTCGCCACCGTCAAAGCGCTCTACGGCTACCTCGCCGACACCGGCCTCGTCACCGGAAACCCCGCCGCGCTCAACCGCCGCCGGCTCGGCCTCGCCACGGCCGCGAGCAGCACGTCCGGCACCGTCACGCTCACCACGCGCCAGGTCCGCGCCCTCTACACCGCCGCCGGCACCCCCCGCCGCGGCGCGAGTCCCTTGGACACGGCACGCGCGGTGGCCGTGGTCGCGCTGTTCACGCTGGGGCTGCGCGTGAGCGAACTGTGCGGGCTGGACCGCTCCGACCTGCACGTCACCCGCGGCCGCCGCGCCCTGCGCGTGCTCGGCAAGGGCGGCAAGATGCGCGTGGTCTACCTCAGCGTCCCGGCGGAGAACGCGCTCATGAGCTACCTCTCCGCCCGCGACACCGCGGCCGCCTCACGCGAGACCACGGTCGAACGCCGCACGCAGGCGCGCCACGCCCCACCGTCACCTCTCCTGCAGACCCGCACCGGCAACCGCTACCAACGCCAGGCGATCTGGCAGCTGCTCCGCCGCATCACCGCCACCGGCGGCACCGAACTCGAACCCATCGCCGGCGCCATGCACCCCCACGCGCTGCGCCACTTCTACGTCACCACTGCCGTGGAAGCGGGCGCCCAGCTGGTCCACGTGCAGGCCGACGTCGGCCACAGCAGCATCGACACCACCCAGCAGACCTACGACCACGCCGCCCGCGCCCCGGAACGCAGCGCCGTCGACCTGGTCGCGGCCAGCTGGTTCCCCGACGACACCGGCACCGGCTGACGTGCGGTCGTGGCGAGTCAGGCCTTGGCGGATTCTCGTTCGGCGATCCGCGCAAGCCGCTCCAGACTCACGCGCATGTTCGCGTTGAGGTCGGCCTCCAGATCCCGGACCCCGAAGAACACCCGCAGGATCACGTGCAGGCCCCGCGGCACGGATTCGACGACCTCGTAGGACTCGATCGCCGCGGTACCGGTCCCATCCGGGCGGAACACGTACCGCCACCGGATGCCGCCGCCGCGTTCGGTGCGGCGGATGCCGAACTCCCGCGCCGGATCGGCGACTTCGACGACCGGCTTGTTCGACCAGGTGAACCAGCGCCGCTTGTTGCGGGCGACGAACGTGGCGCCCACCGCGGCACTGCTCGCACCGTCGAGCCAGCGGCACTCGATCACCTCCGGACTCCACTCGGGCGTCCGGGTCACGTCCGACACCAGGTCGTACAGCGTCCGAGGGTCGGCTTCGACGTGCCGGTGCACCTCGTCGCGAGTGAGCTCGCCCATCGTCCCCTCCCGGGAGCTGATGCGTTCTCACCGCCGCTCGACCGGCCTCTCGACACTCGTCGACGGCGGTTCCGATAGGCCATAGTGTGGCCGATACCCTATCGGGTTGTCTACGCTGCAGGTCATGGGATCTTTCAACCCGCATCCCGGCTCGGCCGGCCTCGACGCCGACGGCGGCCCTCGCCACGCTTCGCCACCGTCGGGCCGGCGTGAGCGGCTGCGGCTGCAAGCGATCGACGAGATCCTCGACGCGGCGCTCGACGTCGTGACCGAGCAGGGCGCCGCCGCGCTCAACCTGTCGGAGGTGGCGCGACGGGTGGGGTTGCGGCAGTCGTCGCTCTACCAGTACTTCGACTCGCGGCTCGCGGTGTACAACGCGCTGTTCGAACGGGGAATGGAGCAGCACCTGGACGTCGTCCGGACGGCGGTCGCGGCCGTGCCGGAGGGCTGGGCGGCCCTGCGCGCGATCGCCGCCGCCACGGTCCGGTTCTCGGTCGACCACCCGGCCTTGTCCCAGCTGCTGTTCCTCCCGGCGGTGCCGGGGTTCGAGCCGTCGGCGCGGGCGTATCGGCCCAGCTTGGCGGTACAGGAGCTGACCACGCGAGCGTTCGCCGCGGCCGTCGACCGCCACGAGCTGCACCCGGCGGCCGCCTCGGAGCGGGGCGTCGGGCTGTTCATCGCCCTCGGCGCCGGCGTCGGCTCGCTCCAGCTGGGCAACGATCAGCACGCCGGCTTCGACGAGGGCCGGTACGCCCGCCTGGTCGAACCCGCCCTCGACATGTTCGCCGCCTACTTCTCCCCGGACAAACCGGCCGGTTGGGTGCCCTGACCGAGGAGCCACGGCCCGCCCGGCTCGCTGCACACCCGTCGCGCCGAGCGGCGAAAGCGCCGCCGATACGCTGGCAGCAACCCCGCAGCCTGGAGAACACTTGCCCCACCACGATCCGCTCACCGCCGACTGCAGCAGCTGCTTCGGGCTCTGCTGCGTCGCCCTCACCTTCACCCGCTCCGCGGACTTCGCGATGGACAAGGCCGCCGGCGACCCGTGCCCGAATCTCGAGCCGGAGTTCGGCTGCGGCATCCACGACCGCTTGCGGGACAAGGGATTCTCCGGCTGCACCGTCTACGACTGTTTCGGCGCCGGGCAGAAGATCTCACAGATCACGTTCGGCGGGCGGGACTGGCGCAGCGAACCGGGCGGTGCGAAGCAGATGTTCGCCGCGCTGCCCGTGATGCGCCAGCTGCACGAACTGCTCTGGTACCTCACCGAAGCGCGGTCCCTCGACGTCACGCGGGAGCTGCACACCGAACTCGACACCGCGCTCGGCGAGACTCAAGCGCTGACGCTGACCGACCCGGACACCCTGCTCGCCGTGGACGTCGCCGGGCAGCGCGCCCGCGTGGACGTGCTGCTGCAGGCCACGAGCCGGCTCGTGCGGGGCGGGGTGCGCGGCAAGAAGAAGGACCGCCGCGGCGCCGATCTCATCGGAGTGAGGCTCGCGAACGCGGACCTGCGGGGCACGAACCTGCGCGGCGCCTACCTCATCGCCGCGGACCTGCGCCGCGCCGATCTGCGCCAGGCCGACCTGATCGGGGCGGACCTGCGCGACGCCGACGTCCGCGGCGCGGACCTCACCGCGTGCCTGTTCCTCACGCAGTCGCAGGTCAACGCCGCCCGCGGCGACGCCACGACCCGGCTCACCGAACGCCTCAGCCGGCCCGCCCACTGGTAGCCGGGCGCGTCGACCCGACCACGACGCCACCGAGCCGCGCGACCCAGCTGCCGCACAGGCAGCGGACGTAGTCGGCCCGGCTGCCGCGCGAGCCGGGCACGACGGCGGACGGGGGCAGTTCGGCCAGCGGCCAGTCACAACGGGGGCAACGGTTCTCATCCATGCCCCGATCGTGCTGTAATGAGTCAGTGCACTTCAACCCTTACGGCGGCTCCGGCGCGCAGGTGGCCGCGGCGCTGGCCACTCTGGTCCGGGACGACGGCGTCCCGGCGGACGACGTGCTGGACACCTGCCGCGCCCACGGCATGACGCTGACCGGGCTCACTGACGACGAAGGCGCCCGGATCCTCGACTGGGGCCGGCGGCTGCGTGAAGTCTTCGCGGCCGGCAGCGCAGATCGGGTCGGGCTCGTGAACCGGTTGCTCGCCATCGCGGCCGTGCGCCCGCACATCTCCGGCCACGACGGCAAGCCCCCGCACCTGCACTACGCGAGCGAGGACGCCGGGGCCGTGGAACGCGTGCAGGCGCACTCGACCGGCGGGCTCGCCCACCTGGTGTGCGAAGCACCCGACCGCTTCGGCCTGTGCGCGCGCGAGGGCTGCGGGATCGCGTTCGTGGACACCTCGCGCAACGGCCGCCGCCGCTTCTGCTCGACGCGGTGCGGCACCCGGGTCAACGTCGCCGACCACCGGGCCCGGCAGCTCAGCGCCTGACTCAGCTCATCTGCTCGTGGATCCAGTCGAGGATCGTGTCCACTCGCGCGGTGGTCTCCACGCCGGGCTGGGGGCAGTCCGGGCCGTTGTCCTCGACCGCCACCAGCCGGCCCTTCTGGTTGCCCTCGGGGACGAAAAACGGTGAGCCCGAGTCGTCGTGACACGGGCTGTTCTCGACGGTGCGCGCCTCCCGGGGGCTCATGTCGAGCTCGGTGTGGCGGATGTCGCTGACCTCGAAGTGGCCGCGTTTCATGTGGTCGGCCGGGGCGACGACGGTGGCCGAGAGCGAGCCCCAGCCCACGAAGTCGACGTCCTCGCCGACCTTCGGCGGACCGGTCGGCAGCGTCAGCGGCGCGATGTCGGTGATCGGGGCGCTGAGCTTGACCAGCGCGAGGTCGTTGACCGGCGACTGGCGCACGTCCACCGCCTGCACCACGTGCCCGCGCGGGTCGTCGTCGTTGATCTTCCCGACCGCCACCGTCATGTGGTACTGCGGCGCGCCGCCGACGCGGGTGCCGTCGAGGTCGTGGAAGCAGTGCCCGGCCGTGATGATCCAGTCCGGCGCGATCAGCGAACCGCTGCAGCCGCCGCCGCGTACGCCGCCGCCCTCGACGGGGATGTCCTTCGACGTGAGCTTCGCGTTGAACGGCATCACACTCGGCGGCAGAGCCGGCGCCGTGCTGCTGGGCGCCGCGTCGGGCTGAGCCGACGAGCCCTGCCCGGCGGCGCCCGCGCGCGTGTGCGCGACTTCGGCCGTGTCGGCGTGCCCCTCGGCGGACGCGGTCGCACCCTTCTGGACGGTGACGTAGCCGCCGGCGAGGCCCGCACCAGCGACGATGGCGAGTGCCAGCGCGCCGTGCCGGGAACGACGGTGACCGGATCGTGACTTCACACTCGCAACAACGGACGGAGACCCCAAGAAGTTCATCCATCCGTGGAGAAATCTCAGCGAATCTCGTCACTCTGTGACACCGCAGCCGATCAAGGGACGTTTCGGGCTGCATTAGGGTTCCCGTTATGACCAACCGCTTGGTATCCCTGGGCGATTCCTTCACCGAAGGTGTCGGCGACGACGATCCCGCCGCGCCGAACGGCGTGCGCGGCTGGGCCGACCGCGTCGCCGAGGTGCTGGGCGCTCGTGAGCCGGACTTCCGCTACGCCAACCTCGCCATCCGCGGGAAGCTGCTGCCCCAGGTGCTCGCCGAGCAGGTCGAGCCGGCGATCGCGATGGAACCGGACCTGGTCACGCTCTACGCGGGCGGCAACGACCTGATGCGCCCGAAGGTCGACATCGATGCGCTGACCGACTCCTACGAGCTCGCCGTCGCCCGGCTGCGCGGCACCGGTGCGCGGGTCGTGCTGTTCACCGGCGTCGACGGGGTCGAAGACGCGTTGTTCCGGCAGATGCGGGGGCGCGTCGCGATCTACAACGAGAACGTGCGCGGCATCGCCGCCCGCCACGGCACGCTACTGGTGGACATGTGGTCGATGCGGCAGCTGCGCGACCGGCGGCTCTGGGCACCCGACCGCCTGCACCTCAACTCCCGCGGCCACCTCGAGGTCGCCATCGCGGTCCTCGGCGTGCTGGGGGTCCCCCACGACCTCACCTCGGCCGAGCTGGGGCCGCGCCCGCGCCTGTCGGCCCGCGAACGCCGGGAGGAGAACCTGCGTTGGAGCCGCGAGCACGCGTGGCCGTGGGTTCAGCGCCGCCTGCGGGGCGAGTCGTCCGGCGACACGATGAGCCCGAAACGCCCCGTGCTGGAGCCGTTCGGGTCCGGTGCACTCGGATCAGGCACGCTCGGATCAAGCGCCGACGCGCGGCGCGTGCGCGGCTGACAAGGCGGGGCGCAGGCCGTCGAAGAGGATCGCGACCACGCGGTCGCGCAGGGCGCAGTCGGCACCGATGTGCTCGGCGGCCTTGGCCGTGCCGATGATCACCGGGATCAGCTCGGCCACGGTGAGGTCGGCGCGCACCGCGTCGGCGTCCTGCGCGCGGCGCAGCAGCACGCCGAGCGCCTCCAGCAGGCGGGTGGCGACGTCCGAGCCGGCCTGTGGCACGTGGATGCCGGCGGCGCTGAGGGCTTCGAAGTAGGCGTTTTTCGCGCTGGACATCTCGATCCAGCTGGTCAGGAACGTGAAGAACGCGGCGCCGGCGTCGGGTGAGTCCTGCGCGACGACCGCCTCGGCCTCGTCGACGAAGCGGTGCAGCCGTGCGTAGAGCACCGCTTCGAGCAGTGCTTCCTTCGTCGGGAAGTGCCGGAACACCGTGCCGACGCCCACGCCGGCCTCGCGTGCGACCTCTTCGGTCGGGGCGCCCGTGCCTTTGGCCGCGAACACCGTCTCCGCGGCTTCGAGCACTTTGGCCCGGTTGCGCCGGGCGTCGGCGCGCAGCGGTTTGGACTCCGTCACGGTGCCTGATCGTAGCCGGGTTCAGCCGGGCAGCGCGCTGAGCACGCGTTCCAGGGCTCGCGGCACGTGCGAGCGCCAGCCGCCGCCCATGATCCGGCGGGAGACGCGCTCGAACTCGTCGTCCGGGTCGAAGCCCTCGTGGCTGAGGAACAGCCGGGTGCCGGTGCCCTCCGGCACGAGCCGCCACGTGACCGTCCACTTCGGACCCCACTTGATGCTCAGCTCGCGTTCGGGGTCGGCCACGAGCACCTCGCACTGCACCGGCCCGCCCGCGAACCCGGCCGCCGGCACGGGCTGAGCGAGCAGCTCGAACCGGTGTCCCACCACGGGTTTGATGTCGTTGGGCATCGTGAGCCAGCGTTCCAGCAGCTCCGGTTCGGTGAGCGCGCGCCAGACCTTGCGCGCGGGGTGCGGCAGGAACTGGTCGACGTGCACGGCCGTCGGGTCTTCCGCGTTCGGCACGGCCTCGGTCACAGGTCCTCCTCGTCGAGCAGGTCACGCAGGTTGGTGAGCTTGGTGCGCCAGAACTGCTCGAACGGGTGCAGCCACGTCGTCACTTCCTCCAGCGGTGCGGCTTCGAGGGAGTAGACGCGGTTGCGCCCGGCACGCTGCTCGGTGACCAGTCCGGCCTCCCGCAGCACGCGCAGGTGCTCCGACAGGCTGGGCCGGCGCATGTCGAAGCGCACGGCCAGATCACCGGCGGCCATCGGGCCCTCCAGCAGCATCCGCAGCACCTCGCGCCGCGCCGGGTTGGCGAGCGCGGCGAAGACGTCGTCGTTGACCGGCACGCCGCTCAGCCCGGCCGGTTGCCGAACGCCGACGGCTCGAGCAGGCCGACACCGTTGCCGTCGAGGTCGCGGAACGAGGTCGCGCGACCCCACGGCATCCCCTGCGGCTTGGGGACCTCGATCCCGTTGTCGCGCAACGCGGCCACGTCTGTGTCGAGGTCGGTGGTGTCGAGCTGGAAGTGCAGCGGTCCGGTGAGCGTGACGCCGGAGATCGGGTAGTCGACCAGCACCAGACCGGTCTGCGCCCCCTTCGGCGCCACCATCACGAACCGCCCGGCCGGCCCACCGCGATCGACCACGACCTCGAACCCGAGCTTCTCGACGTAGAAGTCGCGCGCTTTCGCCTGGTCGGCCACCGGCACGGTGACGAACTGAATGCGGGAGACGGTCATGCCGGAAACAATAGGTAGGAGAAATCCTACGTGTCAACCCGCAGGGCTTTGCGACAGAGCGGAGGGCGCGCCCGTGCAACATCGCCATCGCCGGAGCCGCACCGGGTCACTGAGCTCGCGGCCGACTTCTCGGTCGCGAGCCATGCAGACGGCGATCGAGCACGTCGAGGGGCGCTCGCTGGTGAAGGGCACCGGGATCACGCGCGCCGCGGGGCGGCCGCGGCACACTGCGGGCCGGCCACTTCGCCGGGCAGGGCGGCGACGTGACCCACCGCGGGTTGAGCTCTACCGCGACGTCTACGCGATGTCCTGGCCGACCAGGCTCAACGACGCGGCGTCACTCGCGCAGCCGGGAGTTCAGCCGGGCGGCCTGCCGGGTGAGGTGGTCGCGTTCGGGCAGGTTGGGGGCGGCCGCGGCGGCTTCGGTGTAGAGGTGGGCCGCGGTGGCGGGGTCGCCGGCGCGTTCGTGGAGGTAGGCCGACGCCGCGGTGTGGCGGGGCAGGGTGGGGTCGAGTTCGGCGAGCGCGGCCAGGCCTGCGCGGGGACCGTCGGCCTCGCCGACCGCGACGGCTCGGTTGAGGCGGGCCACCGGGCTGTCGGTGAGGCGCACCAGCTCGTCGTACCACTCGACGATCTGCACCCAGTCGGTCTCCTCGGCCGACTGGGCGTCGGCGTGCAGCGCGGCGATCGCGGCCTGGGCTTGGAACTCGCCCAGGCGGTCGCGCGCGAGCGCGGCCTGCAGGATGTCGACGCCCTCGGCGATCAGGCGCGTGTCCCACTGGCTGCGGTCCTGTTCGGCCAGCGGGACGAGCCGGCCGTCGGTGCTGGTCCGCGCGGGGCGGCGGGCGTGGTGGAGCAGCATCAGGGCGAGCAGGCCCGCGACTTCCTCGTGGTCGATCCGAGCGGCCAGCTGGCGGGTGAGCCGGATGGCCTCGGCGGCGAGGTCGACGTCCCCGGAGTAGCCCTCGTTGAAAACCAGGTACAGCACCCGCAGAACCGTGGCGACGTCGCCGGCCTGGTTCAGACGCACGCCCGCCACGGTCTTCTTGGCCCGGGTGATGCGCTGGCCCATCGTCGCCTCGGGCACGAGGTAGGCCTGCGCGATCTGCCGCGTGGTCAGCCCGCCGACCGCGCGCAACGTGAGCGCGACGGCCGAAGCCGGGGTCAGCGACGGGTGCGTGCACAGGAAGTACAGCTGCAGCGTGTCGTCGGCGACCTCGCTCGGGCCCGGTTCCGGCTCCTCGTCCGCGCGCAGTTCCCGGTTGCGGCGCGAGGAGTCGGCGCGCGCGGCGTCGAGGAACTTGCGCCACGCGACGGTGACCAGCCAGCCCTTCGGGTCACGCGGCGGGTCGTCCGGCCACACGCGCACGGCCTCCACCAGGGCTTCCTGCACCGCGTCCTCGGCCGCCGCGAAATCGGCTCCGCGGCGGCCGAGGATCCCGATCACCGCCGGGGTGAGGGTCCGCAGCAGGGTCTCGTCCACCGGCACCGTCATTCGGTGATGGCGGGGCACTCGCCGTAGAACGGGCGCACCTCGAGCCACTCCTGGACCGGCTTGCCACCCGCACCCGGTGCCGCGGACAGCTCGCCGGCGAGTTCGACCGCGCGCTCGTGGGACTCGACGTCGATGATCACCCAGCCGGCGATGAGGTCCTTGGTCTCCGCGAACGGCCCGTCGGTGACCGGCGGCCGGCCCTCGCCGCCGGAGCTGACCCAGGTGCCTTCCTGCGAGAGCGCCTGGCTGTCCACGAACTCGCCGGTGCTCTGGAGCTTGGCCGCGAAGTCGCGCTGGTACTGCACGTGGGCCGTGACCTCGTCGGGGGTCCAC
The DNA here is from genome assembly GCF_042896185.1 of Amycolatopsis sp. NPDC001319. Classification (NCBI taxonomy): domain Bacteria; kingdom Bacillati; phylum Actinomycetota; class Actinomycetes; order Pseudonocardiales; family Pseudonocardiaceae; genus Amycolatopsis; species Amycolatopsis sp. NPDC001319. Next base: position 643,608 of record NZ_JBIAWY010000002.1, read on the forward strand.
TGGTCCATCGGCACGTCGTTGCCGGCGGCCGGCGCGCCGCGGTAGTGCTTGAGCAGCAGGTACTTGGCCATCGTCGTTCTCCTCGGTGTGGTTCCGGCCCATTCTGGCCGGGTTCGGTAGGGGGACGCAGCCGTTCGCGGGTTCCCGACATCCGGCGGCGGAAATCTTCTAGGCGTGCTGACGCTCGGCGCGCTGCTTGACGAGCTCTTCGACGGCGCTGGGCAGGGTGGTCTCGAAGTCGATGAGCTTCACCCAGGTCGGGGTCACGACGATCCGGACCATGCCGTCGTAGAGCGACCGGACCTCGGCCTCCCACTCGACGCGCTGTTCGGCGGTCATCTCGTAGGAGCCGTTCATCTGCAGGTACTCCTCGGGGATCCCGTCGACGACGTCCAGCTCCGCGCGGCCGCGGACGAGCAGGATCTTCGGCGGGTGCACCTCGGTGTCGATGGTGAGCGCGACCATCGGGTTGGCGCGCAGCGAAGGGAGCTTCGGTGCGTTCTTGGTGGTGCACATGACGATCTCGGTGCCGTTCCAGGCGAACCCGATCGGCACGGTGCGCGGCGTCCCGTCCTGGGCGACGTAGGCCAGGCGGGTCAGGTCGCGCGCCAGCAGCTCCTGGCTGAGCGGGCGGTTGAGGATCTCGGTGATCTCGCTGCGGTCCACGGGGGTCTCCTCGGTGAGGCTCGGTCTGTGTTCGCCGCGGGGACGGAGCCGCGCCCGGGTTCCCGACATCCCGTCGCGAAGTTTTCCGGAACAATCGCAGACCGTGGTTTTCGGCGGAATACGACCACAAAGGGTGACGGGATGAAACGGCCTTCCCGCATCGTTCGTCAGGAATCGCCGAACCGGGGCAGGTGCCTCACACTATTGAGTGACGCCAGTCACGAGAGGTGTGCATCATGGTTCTAGGCGACAACGAAGTCACCAAGTCAGTCGCAGCGTCCTCCGGAGACCGTCGAGTGCAGGTGCGGCGGGCGGCGCTCGCCGGGTCGATCGGGACGACGATCGAGTGGTACGACTTCTTCCTCTACAACACCGCCGCCGCACTCGTCTTCCCCCACCTGTTCTTCCCCTCTTCAACCGGCTACGCGGGCGTGATGCAGTCGTTCGCCACCTACGCGGTGGGGTTCGCCGCACGCCCGGTCGGCGCGGCGATCTTCGGGCACTGGGGCGATCGCCTGGGGCGCAAGGCGACGCTCATCGTCACCCTGCTCCTGATGGGCTTGTCCTCGGCACTCGTGGGGGTGCTGCCGGGGACCGCGTCGATCGGGATCGCGGCTCCCATCATCCTGGTGCTGCTGCGCCTGGTGCAGGGCATCGCGATCGGTGGTGAGTGGAGCGGATCGGTTCTGCTCGCGATGGAATGGGGTGACCAACGCCGGCGCGGGCTGCTCGCCAGTTTCGCCCAGGTCGGCGTGCCGGTCGGGCTGGTGCTCGGAACCGGTGGCATGACCCTGCTGTCGGCCACGCTGTCGCAGGAGGACTTCGATTCGTGGGGCTGGCGGATCCCGTTCCTGCTCAGCCTGGTGCTCGTGGTCATCGGTCTCGTGATCCGGCTCCGGATCCTCGAGACCCCGATGTTCGCGGGGGTGGTGGCGAACAAGAAGACGTCGAAGGCGCCGGTGAAGGACGCGGTGCGCCACCACTGGCGGGAGATCCTGCTCTCGGCGGGCCTGCGCTTCAGCGAGCAGATGCCGTTCTACCTGTTCACCAGCTTCGTGCTCGTGTACGTGGTGGAACGTCCCGAGTTCAGCAAGACGTTCATCCTCAACGCGGTGCTCGTCGGCGCGCTGGCGGAGCTGGTGCTGATCCCGGTGTTCTCGCAGCTCTCCGACCGGATCGGCCGGAAACGGGTGTATCTGAGCGGCTCGGTGCTCACGGCGGTGATCGCGTTCCCGTACTTCACGATCCTCAGCCACGCCGGACACGTGCTGATCTTCGTCGCGGTGATCGTGTCGCTGGCCGCGCACGCGATGCAGTACGGGCCGCAGGCCGCGCTGATCGGCGAGAGCTTCCCGACGCACCTGCGCTACGGCGGCGCCGGCCTCGGGTACCAGCTGGCGTCGGTGTTCGCGGGCGGGCCCGCGCCGCTGCTGGCGACGTGGCTGCTGCACCTGACCGGCACGCCGTACTCGGTGTCGATCTACATCGTGCTGTCCGCGGTGGTCACGGTCCTGTGCGTGATCGCGCTGCCGGACCGGTCGAAAGCGAACATCGACGACGTGAGCGTCTACGCCCGCCGTTGACGACGAAAGAGGGGCGCCGCACCGGAATGACGGTGTGGCGCCCCTCTTTCGCGTGGTGCGTCAGCGGCGCTGCTGCGGCGGCCCGCCCTGGGGTCCGCCGAACGGGCCCTGCTGCGGGAACGGCCCGCTGCCCGGACCCTGCCCCTGCTGACCGCCGAACTGCTGCGGCGGGCCCTGGTACGGACCACCCGGCGGAGTGGTCGGGGGCTGCGGCTGCGGGAGCGACTGGGGGTTCTGCTGCTGGAGCCCCGGCGGCGGCGTGCTGGGCGGCGGCGTGGTCGGGGCCGGCGGTGCGGGCGGCTCTTCCTCAGCCGGTGCGGCCGGAGCCGCGGCTTCCGGCGTCGAGGTGGGGCCGCCGAGAGCGCGGCGCGGCGGCGGGGTGTTGAGCGGGCTCGGCACCTCCTTGCGCGCCACGGCTTCCGCGGCGGCGACGGCCTCGGCGACCTTCGGGTCGGTCGAGGTGTCGAACCAGCCGGCGACCTCGTCGTCGTCGAGGTCGGGGCGTTCGGGGGTGTCGTCCTTCGGCGGCTCGTAGCGGAACACGCCGTCGTCGCCGGGGGCGCCGAGCGCGCGGGCGAAGCCCTCGAGGGCCTTGCCGTAGTCGCTCGGGATCATCCAGACCTTGTTCGCGTCGCCCTGCGCCATCTGCGGCAGGGTCTGCAGGTACTGGTAGGCGAGCACCTCGGGCGTCGGCCGGCCGGCCTTGATGGCGGCGAAAACCTTCTCGATCGCCTTCGCCTGACCCTGGGCCTGCAGGTAGCGGGCGGCGCGTTCACCCTGCGCGCGCAGGATGCGGGACTGCCGCTCGGCCTCGGCCGCGAGGATCGCGGCCTGCTTCTGGCCTTCCGCGGAGAGGATCTGGCTCTGCTTCTGGCCTTCCGCCGTCTTGATCGACGACTCTCGCTGACCTTCGGCGGTGAGGATCATCGCGCGCTTCTCCCGGTCGGCGCGCATCTGCTTCTCCATCGAGTCCTGGATCGACGGCGGCGGGTCGATCGCTTTGAGCTCGACCCGCGCGACGCGGATGCCCCAGCGGCCGGTGGCCTCGTCGAGGACGCCGCGCAGCTGGCTGTTGATCGCGTCGCGGGAGGTCAGCGTCTGCTCCAGGCTCATGCCACCGACCACGTTGCGGAGCGTGGTGGTGGTGAGCTGCTCGACACCGATGATGTAGTTGGAGATCTCGTACACTGCGGCGCGCGAGTCGGTGACCTGGAAGTACACGACGGTGTCGATGTTGACCGTCAGGTTGTCCTCGGTGATCACCGGCTGCGGCGGGAACGAGACGACCTGCTCGCGCAGGTCGATCCGGGCGCGGACCTTGTCCAGGAACGGCACCAGGAACGTCAGGCCGGGCGAGGCGACCGTGCGGAACCGGCCGAGTCGCTCGATCACCGCCGACTGGGCCTGCGGCACCACCATGATCGCCTTGACCACCGTGATGATGACGAACAAGACCAGAAGCGCGACCACGACGATCGCAATTGTCGACAAGAGCGTTTCCCCTTACCTAGTACCGTTTTCCGGAGTTCTCGCGATCACGACACGACGTCCACCACGGCGGTGGCGCCGGAGATCTCGACGACGGTCACGCTGGTGCCCGGCGCGATCGGCGGGTGCGACTCGTGCACCGCGCGCGCCGACCAGATCTCTCCCCCGATCTTCACCTGCCCGGCGTCGTAGTCCACTGTGGACACCACGACGGCGCGGGCGCCGATGAGCGCGTCCGTGCCCGTGGGTGTGTGGGAGCCGGCGAGGAAGCGGCGCTTGAGCGCGGGGCGGACCAGTGCCAGCAGTGCGACGGAGCTGACGGCGAACACGGCGACGTCGATGAAGATGTTGCCGGTGATCGCTTCGGAGCCGGCGCCGAGCAGCGCGGCGATGCCGAGCATGATCAACACGAAGTCGCCCGAGATGACTTCCGCGATCATCAGGACGATGCCGATGATCAGCCAGATCAATGCTGCTGCCATGTGCTCATGCTCTCAGATCGCGCCGGTTCGCACCGGGCAAGTGACTCGACGTGACCGACGCGTGACCTTGCCCGAAATCGGGCATACCGGGCTCACTTCCGGGTCATTCGGCGGGTTCGGTGACGAAGTCGATGAGCCGTTCGACGGCGCCGATGAGCGGCGTCTCGAGGTCGCGGAAGCTGCTCACGGCGGCCAGGACCCGTTGCCAGCCCTCATAGGTCTCGCCCCAGCCGAGCGCCTCGCAGATCCCGACCTTCCACTCGGTGCCGCGCGGGATCTCCGGCCAGGCGCGGATGCCGACCGCGGCAGGTTTCACGGCCTGCCAGATATCCACGTACGGGTGACCGGTCACGAGCACCTGTTCGTCCCGGATCTGCGCGACCAGCCGTGACTCCTTGCTGCCCGTCACGAGGTGGTCCACCAGCACGCCGAGGCGGCGGCCGGGCCCGGTGCCGAAGTCGGCGATCTTCCCGGCCAGCACGTCGACGCCGTCCAGCGGCTCCACGACCACGCCTTCCACACGCAGGTCGTGGCCCCACACGCGTTCGACGAGCTCGGCGTCGTGCTTGCCCTCGACCCAGATCCGGGAGTCCCGTGCGACGCGGGCCTGCAGGCCCTGCACCTTCACCGAGCCGGACGCCGACACCTTCTTGACGGGCGCGGCGGCCTTGCGGACCGGCACGAGCGTGACGGGCTTGCCCTCCAGCAGGAACGCCGCCGGGCCGAGCGGGAACACGCGGTGGCGGCCCTTGGCGTCCTCGAGCACGACATTGCCGTACTCGATCTTCACGACCGCGCCGCAGTAGCCGCTGGCGGGATCTTCGACCACGAGGCCGGGTTCGGCCGGGATCTCGGGGATCTTCCGCTTGCGCGGACCCGACAGCACGTCGTCGTACGAATGTGAGCGCACGGCCGAGCACCGTAGTGCGGTTCGTAGGCCGAAGTCGTGCCGCCACGCCGGGCGGCTCTTGATCCTTGACGGCCTTCGATGCGCCGGAAATGTCGTACCCACGTGCGATTCTTCGGGTTCCTGCCGTTCCCAGGGGAGGTCGAGGTCATGGCGGGTGGGGGGATCTTCGGGTCGCTGACCGGGACGGTCGAGGCGCCCGGGCAGTGGTTGGTGCTGGTGACGGGCTTGTTCGCGGCCGCGGTGTCGGCGGGGACGTTCGCGTTCCTGTCGAGCGAGAAGGATCTGCTGATCGGGCACGCGAACGTGCTGGGGACGGTGTTCCACGAGGCCGGGCACGCGCTGGCGAGCGTCCTCACCGGCGGCGGGGTGTACCGGATCGCGATCACCGGCGCCGACAGCGGTGCCACGTGGTCGTGGGCCCCGTCGCCGTGGTCGCGGACGTTGACGAGCGTGGCCGGGTACGCGATGCCGTCGCTGGCCGGGCTCGGTGCCGCCGGGCTGCTGCGCCACGGCCACGCGCCCGCCGTTCTCGCGCTCACGACGCTGGTGATGGTGCTCGTGCTGGTGGTCACGCGGGACCTGATCACCTTCGTCGCGGTGGTCGCGCTGGGGATGGTCACCTTCACCGTCTGGCGGGCGGCACCGGGGTGGGTGCAGAACGCCGTCGCGTACGGCGAGGCGTGGCTGCTGCTCACCAGCGAGATCGGCGGGCTGGCCGCGATCGTGTCCAACCGGGTGCGCCACGGCCTGCGCGACCACACCGACGACGCGGCCGGCCTCGCCGAGCTCACCTCGATCCCGGCGTTCGTGTGGATCGCCGGCTGGTTCGTGGTCATCGGCTGGGCGCTGGAGAAGGCGGTGCCGCTCCTGTGGCCGTGACGAGTGGCCGTGCCGCTGGGCCGTGACGGGCCGGTTCAGCGGGCGTGCGCGGATTCCTTCGGGGGCGTGCGGGTGCCGTGGAGGGTTTCGGCGAGGTCCGCGTACAGGCGCGGCGCCAGCTCGGCGAGGGGGTCGCGGGCTTCGGCGGGCAGATTGCCGAGGGTGTCCCGGACGGCCCCGGGGTCGCCTTCGTACATCATGATCCCGAGCACGAGCGGGAGCTTCTCGGCCGGGAGCGCGGCCGCGGCCTGGGCGGCCATCGTGTTCCACTCGGCGGCGGTGATGTGCTGTTCGATCAGCGGGAGCACGTAGTCCTCTTCCGCGCCGAGGTGCTCGTACAGCACGGTGATCAGCGGGTCGAGCACGGCCAGCACGGCGTCGCGGTGCGCGGGGTCCGGCTCGCTGCGCCAGGCCGCGACGGCCTCGGTGAGGTCGACGCCGAGGAACGCGATGCGTTCGTGGTGGCGTTCCATGCCGTGCACGAGCGGCGCGACGTCGGCGGGGCAGCGGTCGAGCAGGTGCGGCCAGATCTCGAGGTCTTCGGCGTGATGGTGGTGGTGCAGGATCGTGCTGACGAGCTCGAGGTGGCCCGCGACGAGCGCGGCGCGCGCAGTGTCCCCTTCGGCGACGCCGGTGATCAGCTTCGGCATCAGCCCGAACTCGCGGCGCAGCGCGGTGTGCACCATGCGCATCTCGCGGGTCATCGCGCCGGGAGCCTTCGTTGCGGTCATGTCAGTCCTTCGGCAGCGGGAGCCGGCGCGTGCTCGCCCGGCATCCCGCGACACGGCGCTCGGCACCGCAACGGTTGAACCCGGAGCCGAACAGTGACAAGCGCCACACCTACCGCAGGAGCGCGAGGACTGCGTCGGTGAAGGGCGTCGGGCCGGTGCGGCGCAAGGGGCCCATCGCGACGAGGGGGGCGAGCGCGACGCACCACGCGCGGGTGCGGCCGGGGTCGGGCAACTCGGCGAGGCCGTCGTCGAGTGCGCCGCCGTCGGCGAGCGGGAGGAACGCCCAGTCGACGCTGTCGAGGGCCGGGTCGCCGATGCACGGGCGGGGGTCGATCGCGACGAGGCCGCGGGCCGGGCCGGCGTCGAGGACGTTGCCGGGGTGCAGGTCGCCGTGGACGAGAGCGACGGGGCCGGTGGTGGCGAGGGTTTCGGCGCGGGTGCGCCCGGTGCGCAGGACGTGCATCGGCAGGTGCGCTTGCGCGGTGCTGCCCCGCAAGCGGCGTTCGGCGAGGTCGAACATCGCGTGGACGCGCTCGAGCTGGGTCGGGAACGGGCCGTCCGCGCCGACGCCGTGGAGCTGGCCGAGCAGGTCGCGGACCTGGTTCCAGGGGACGTCGGCGCCGGTCAGGGGGGTGCCGGGCACTAGGCCTTCGAGCAGGATCGCGCCCGCGGCGAGGTCGGTGTCGAGCAGCTGCACGACTCGAGGCAGGCCGGCCCACGCCTGCAACGCCGTGGCCTCGGCCCGGGCGATCGCGGGATCGGGGCACAGTTTCAGGACGCGGGGACCGTCGGGGCTGTCGCACAGCAGGGTCCGGCCGGTGTTGCCCGGGCGCGCTTCCCGGACCGTGAGGGTCCAGCGCTGCGCGAGGCGCGTGACGAGTTCGGGTAGCGCGTCGCACCACGGTCCGACGCCCGCGCCGAACCGGTCGACGAGCCTCGCGCGGGCCGTGGCGTCCAGCGAGTCGTTCAGAAGAGCGGCCAGGGGATCGCGCGCCAGTCGTCGCCGGGTTCGGGGAAGACCCCTTCGGCGAGCAGGAAGTCGGTCCGCTGCGAGAGCGCGCGGACCTCGAAGGTGGTGATGTGCTCGCCGAGGTCGGCGCCGAGCTTGCCGTCGAGGTCGGACCGCAGCTTGCGCAGCTTCTCCGCGGCCTCGTCGCCGAGGCGCTCGCCGATCCAGCCCCACAGCACGGTCCGCAGCTTCGGGTCGGTGTGCAGGCAGATGCCGTGGTCGACGCCGTAGACGCGGCCGTCGGTGCCGGCGAGCAGGTGCCCGCCCTTGCGGTCGGTGTTGTTCACGATGACGTCGAGCACGGCCAGCTCACGCATCCCGGGGTGGTCGGCGTGGACGAGGACCGCCGGGTCGCCGAGGCGGTCGTGGGCGTGCAGCACGGTGCGCCAGCCTTCGGGGACCTCGTCGGGCGCGCAGACGTCGACGACGTCGCCGTCCTCGGCGGTCTCCACCCACAGCTGGACCATGCCGGGCCCGAACGGGCCGTCGCGCAGGACGGTGGGCGGGATGGCGCCGAGGCCGGACGCGTCGGCGATCATCGCGGTCGCGACCTCACGGCCGGCGAGGGTGCCGTCGGGGAAGTCCCACAGCGGCCGCTCCCCCGACACCGGCTTGTAGACCACCCGGCCGGTGACGCCGTCGAGCTCGATCGCGCAGAACAGGGTGACGTTGGAGGCGTCGACGAGCCGGCCCTCGACGTCGATGCGGCCGTGCGTGACGAATTCGCGCGCGGCGGGGTCCGTCGGCTCCGGCGGAGTGCTGGCCACCGGCGCCCTCAGTCCTCGGCCACGTCGACGTCGCGGCGGTAGCCGTTCTGCCGGGGGCAGATGTGCCCGGTCGCGTCGAGGGGCTCGCCGCACAGCGGGCAGGGTTTGCGCCCGGCGTTGACGACGCGGTCGGCGCGCTCGGCGAAGGCGCGGGCGGCGACCGGGGTCAGGAACACGCGCACGGCGTCGGGGCCCTCCTCGGTGTCGTCGAGGACCACCGTCTCGTCGACCTCACCCTCGGTGATCGCGAGCAGCTCGATCACGACGGCGCTGGAGTCGGCGTCCCAGCCGAGGCCCATGGTGCCGACGCGGAACTCCTCCTCGACGGGCACCGTGAGGGGGTCGACGTCGAGATGGTCGTCGGGGACGTCGGTGGGCACGTCGGCGCCGAAGCGGCTGGCGACCTCCTCGAGAAGGGAGCCGAGGCGTTCGGCGAGGACGACGACCTGCTGTTTCTCGATCGTCACGCTGATCGTCCTGACATCTTCCGACGCCTGGAGGTAGAACGTGCGATCGCCGGGCTCGCCGACCGTTCCGGCGACGAACCGGTCGGGCTTGCGGAAGACGTGGATTACGCGAGACATAGCACCCCCGACCCTAGGCCACGGGCGCATGATCGGCATCCGCCGCCCCTGGTTGACCGGGATTTCGGTGCGGTGCGTGCGGGTGCGGACACGCAGCGGATCGCCGTTAGGCTTTCCGGGTGCCACAGATCTCTTCATACGGAACCTGGACCTCACCCGTTTCGGCGGCGGACGTGGCGGCCGCGGGAGGTGGCGCACAGTGGCCGGCGACCGCGGGTGACGAACTGTGGTGGGCCGAGGCCCGACCGGCCGAAGGCGGCCGCGTGGCGCTCGTGCGCGCGGTGCCGGGTGGCGGGGTCGAGGACGTGCTGCCGGCGCCGTGGAACGTCCGCAACCGGGTGCACGAGTACGGCGGCCGGCCGTGGGTCGCGATCGGCGACGTCGTGGTTTTCACCCATTGGGCCGATCAGCGGGTGTACGCGTCGGTCGCCGGTGAGGTGAGCGCGCTGACGCCGGAGCCGGCCGAGCCGCAGGGCGTGCGCTACAGCGATCTTCGCGCGGGCCGCGCCGGTGAGGTGTGGGCGGTGCGGGAGCGCAGCACCGGACCGCGCCGCACGGACATCTCCCGTGAGCTGGTGGCCATCCCCGTCGCGGGCGGGGCCGAGCGCGTGCTCGTGGCGGGCCATCGGTTTTTCACGGCGCCGCAGCTCTCGCCCGACGGTGCGCACGCGGCGTGGCTCGCGTGGGACCACCCGGCGATGCCGTGGGACGGCACGGAGCTGTTCGTCGCGCCCGTGGACGGCGACGGGGTGTTCGGCGAGGCCCGGGTGCTGGCCGGTGGCGCCGACGTGGCGGTCTGCCAGGTGGAGTGGGAGACGCCGGACCGGCTGCTGGCGCTGCTCGATCCGGACGGCTGGTGGAACCTGCACCGCGTCGGGCTCGACGGGACGGTAGTGAACCTGGCGCCGGTGGAGCGGGAGATCGGCGGCGCGATGTGGAAGCTCGGCGCGAGCTGGTTCGTGCCGCTCGGCGGCGGGCGGCACGCCGTCCTCACCACGGACGGGCTGGCGGTGCTCGACGAGCACGCCGGTTCGGTGACGCCGGTCGTGCCGGAGCTGAGCGTGTGGTCGACGTCCGGGCTGGCCGTGGTGCCGGGTGGCGTCGTGGGGATCGCCGGGGGCGCGGACCGCGAGAGCGCCGTGGTGCGCGTGGATCTCGACGCGGGCACGTGGACGGCGCTGACGCCGCAGCCGGCCGACCTGCCGCCGGCGGAGTACCTGCCGGTGCCGCAGGAGCGTGTGTTCACCGCGGCGGACGGTTCGCGGATCCCGGCGTTCGTGTTCGCGCCGCGGAACCCGGACTTCACCGGTCCCGAGGGTGAGCGGCCGCCGTTCCTGGTCCACGTGCACGGCGGGCCGACCGGGCGCAGCGACGCGGCGCTGGACCTGACGATCGCGTATTTCACCAGCCGTGGCATCGGCGTGGTGGCCGTGAACTACGGCGGCTCCACCGGGTACGGCCGGGCGTTCCGGGAGCGGCTGCGCGAGCAGTGGGGTGTGGTGGACGTCGGCGACTGCGTGGCGGTGGCCGAGGCGCTCGTGGCCGAGGGCGCCGCCGACGGCGCGCGGCTCGGGATCCGGGGTGGCAGCGCGGGCGGGTTCACGTCGGCGGCGTCGATCACCATGACCCGCACGTACGCGGCGGCGACGGTGAAGTTCCCGATCCTGGACCTCGCCACGTGGACGGGCGCCGGTGGCGAGACGCACGACTTCGAGTCGCAGTACCTGGTGGGGCTGGTCGGCCCCTACCCGGAGACCGCGGACCGCTACCGGGAGCGTTCGCCGATCACGCACGCGGGTTCGCTGGCGGGGCCGGTGCTGTTCCTGCAGGGGCTGGAGGACCAGATCTGCCCGCCGGAGCAGGCGGACCGGTTCGTCGCCGGCCTGGCCGGCAGCGGCGTCGACCACGCCTACCTGCGGTTCCCGGGTGAGCAGCACGGGTTCCGGCGGGCGGAGACGATCGTGACCGCGCTGGAGGCCGAGCTGTCGTTCTACGGCCAGGTGTTCGGGTTCGCGACGCCGGACGTGGCGAAGCTGGAGCTGTCCCGATGAGACCGCCGCGGCTGGCGCCCGGGGACACGGTGGCGCTGGTGGCGCCGTCCGGTCCCGTCGCGCCGGATCTGCTCGACGCGGCGCTGCCGGTGCTGCGCGGGTGGGGTGTGAAGGTGCGGGTCGGCGAGGCGGTGCACGGCTCGACGTCGGGCTACCTGTCGGCGCCGGACGAGGTGCGGGCGGCGGAGTTCACGGCCGCGTGGCTCGACCCGGAGGTGTCGTGCGTGCTCGCGGCCCGTGGCGGGTACGGCGCGCAGCGGATGCTGGACCTGATCGACTGGGCGGCGCTGCGCGCTGCCGGGCCGAAGGTGCTGGCGGGTTCGTCCGACGTGACGGCCCTGCACCGTGCCGTGGCCACCCACCTGGGCCTCGACACGTTGTTCTCGCCGATGCCCGCTTCGGTCCTGTTCGACGAGACCGCGGCCGAGCACCTGCGGCGCACGCTGTTCGAGCCGGAGCGCACGCGCGTGCTGCACGCGCCGGCCGCCGACGTGCTCGTGCCGGGCCGCGCGTCGGGCGTGCTGGTGGGTGGCAACCTGTCGCTGCTCGCGGCCGGGCTCGGCACGGTGGAGCAGGGTTCGGCCGCGGACGGGATCGTGCTGCTGGAGGACGTGACCGAGAGCGTGTACCGGATCGACCGGATGCTGACGCAGCTGCAGCGCGCGGGCTGGTTCGCCGGCGCGCAGGGCGTGGTGCTGGGCTCGTGGGCCGCGTGCGGCGACCCGGCAGAGATCCGGGCGCTGGTGCTGGACCGCTTGGCCCCCTTGGGCATCCCGGTGCTGGGCGACTTCGGCTTCGGCCACGTGGCGTCCTCGCCGACGCTGCCACTGGGCGCGCGGGCTTCGCTGGACACCGAGCTGGGCACGTTGACCCTCGACTCCCCCGCGCTGGCCTGATCATGCGGTTGTCCGCTTCGGAAGCGCGAGCTCGCTTCGCGGCCTCCCGCGTGGCCCGCCTGGCGACGGCTTCGGCTGCCGGCGTGCCACACCTGGTACCGGTGACCTTCGCGGTGTCCGGTGATTCGATCGCCTTCGCCGTCGACCACAAACCCAAGTCGACGACCGCGCTGCGCCGCCTGGCGAACATCGCGGAGAACCCGGCCGTGTCCTTCCTCGTCGACGCCTACTCCGACGACTGGTCCCAGCTGTGGTGGGCCCGCGCGGACGGCGTCGCGCAGGTGCTGGATCCGGCCGCGCGGGCCGAGCCGGTGTCGTGGCTGGTGGCGAAGTACCCGCAGTACGCCGAGCACCCGCCGGAACACGCGGTGGTCCTCACGACCGTGCACTCGTGGCACGGCTGGTCCTTCTCGTAACGGTGTGACGACGGCCGCTAACGATCGCCGGGTGATCGACGATCTTGCTGCCGTGCTGAGGAAAACGCTGGTTTTGGCCGGTCTCGTGCTGGTGCTCGCGGGATGCTCTTCGGGCGAGGTGAAGGCCGGGATCGGGACGCGCACGTCGACCCCGCCTCCGACCACGAGCCGGAAGTCGCACATCCCGAAGCCGGCGGATCTGTCGCAGTTCCTGCCGACGGACGAGGCGCTGGCCCCGACGGGGTTCGCGGTGGAGGACCAGCCGCGGTCGACCATCAGCGTCGTGTACCCGAAGAAGCTCATCGTCGCCTGTGAGAACGAGGCGATGGAGTCGTGGGACAAGGCCGTGGTCGAGGGCAGCTCGGCCGGCTGGTTCAAGATGGGCGGCGGCGCGAACCCGGCAGTGACCTCCGAGACCGTCGACGAGCGCATGGGCCGCTACGACGGCGTGACCGGCGCGCAGGTGGTTGCCCAGATCAAGGCCGCCATGGCTTGCGGCACGTTCACCGAAACGGCCGAGGACTTCAAGGTGGACGAAAAGTTCACCGCCCCCGCGCTCCCCGGGGTCGACGCGCAGTACGGGTTCTGCGGCGCGGCCGCCGACACTCCTGATGTCCGGAAGTGCGTCCTGTTTCTCGCCCACGGCGATCGGGCGGAGGTGCTCGAATCGACCGAGATCAACGACGAGGGCCTGAAACCCGGCAAGGCGAAGAAGAGCCTGCTGACGACGCTGCCGATGTTCGCCGCGGCGTTCGCCAAGGACCGGTAACGATCACCGGGTGATCGGCGATCTTGGTGCGTGCACAGACGGATTTTGTGGAAAACGGCGGCGGTGTCCGGTCTCGCGGTGATCGTCGCGGGATGTTCGTCCGGTGCGGCGACGACCGGGCCGAGTGCGACGACGAAGGCGCCGCCCGTGTCGAGTAGCGCGCCGCCTTCGTCGGTGGTGCATCCGCCGACGTTGGAGCGGCTGCTGCCGACCGAGGACGAACTGGCGGAGGTCGGGCAGGACGAGTACGTGCAGCCGGTCGAGTACGTCATCGGCGAGACCACGCCGTTGCGGCTGGTGAACGCCTGCGGTGCGGCGCAGCCCTGGGACGCGAAAGCGAAGCTGGGTGCCCAGGCGCATTCGAACAGCGAGAGCGGCGAGATCGCGCAGCTCGTGGCCGAGTACGACGGTTACACCGGTGCTCAGGTCGTGGCAGGTGTGAAGAAGGCGCTCGCCTGTGGCCACGTGACGGTGCAGCACCTTGACTTCGGGTCGGTCAGCGAGTTCACGGCGCCGAAGGTGGCGGATGCGCAGTACGGGTTCTGCGCGGCGCCGACCGACCCCATCGGGGTGCGGATCTGTGTGCTGGTGCTGGGCAAGGGTGACCGGGCCGAGTCGCTCGTCTTCACGAACACGGACTGGGTCGACAAGCCGGGCCGGTCCGTGTTGGCGAAGGTCGCGCCGCTGTTCGCCGAGGCGCTCGGGCGGCCCTAGCCCTCGGAGGTGGGTGCCGCGGGGAGGAACTTGTCTTCCCGCGGTCGCCGCCACGCCGAGATGAGGCCCAGGGGGTCCGGGCGCAGCAGGGACGCGGCCGCGTAGAGGCTCACCACCACGACGATCGCGATGAACCACCAGTCGTACAGGGCCTGTTCGCCGGTCGGGTAGTACACGAGGGTCACGAAGACCGACACGGCCACCACGGCGGAGAGGTTCCGGCGTTCCCAGGGGAACGCGGAGATGAGCACGAAGCCCCAGGTGAGGTACCACGGCAGGGTCGGCGGCATGAGGATCGCGACGGCCAGCAGCGTGATCGCGGCGCGATACACGGCCTTGCTGCCGCCTTCGCGGGCGAGCCACCACTGGCGGATGCCGAACGCGGCGAGGCCGATCATGGCGATCGCGCGGGCGACGGTGACGAACGGCGACGGCTGGACGTTGGCGACGAGGTGCACGAGGTTGTACACGGCTTCGCCGATGCCGGTCGGGAAGTTGAGCCAGTTGGCGATGAGCTGCGGTGCCGCGAGGCCCGACCACCAGCCGAGGTTGAGGGAGCCCAGCGAGACCCAGGTGCCGGCGACGAACACGGGCAGGAAGAGCCCGACGGACGCGGCGCCGGCCTTGAAGAAGTTCTTGACCTTCGACTCGCCGGTCATGTTCGCGGCCCACATCCAGACGAGGAAGGGCAGGGCGACGGCGGCGGTCGGTTTGATCAGCATGCCGATGGTCACGAGCACGACGGCGACGATGTACTTGCGCTCGAGGGCGGCGAGGACGCCGGTGGTGAGGAAGCCGAGCATCATGAGGTCGTTGTGCGGGCCGCCGAAGAGGTGGATGACCATCATCGGGCTGGCGACCGCGAGCCACAGCGCCACGGGGAGCTTGCCGCCGAGGTGCTTCACGAGCCGCGGCAGCGCCCACAGGGTCATGCCGAGGCCGACGAGCAGCACGGCGCGGGTGAGGATCACGCCGGCGATCATGTTGTCCTGCGTGATGGACACGATGCCCTTGGAGATGAGCAGGAACAGCGGCCCGTACGGGGCGGGCGTGGTCTGCCAGAGCGGGTGGACGTTCTGCACCACGTTGGGGAGCACGTCGAGCTCGGCGGGGCCGTTGGCGTACGGGTCGAGCCCGTAGAGCAGCTGGGCGCCCTGGCCGAGGTAGGAGAAGACGTCGCGGGTGAACAGCGGCGGCGACACGAGCAGGGGCGCCATCCAGCACAGGGCGGCGACGAGGATGGGCTTGCTGCCGATGCGGCCGGCGAGCACGTAGCGGCCGAGGCGGACCCAGGCCCAGACGACGAGCGCGAAGCCGAGGTAGAGCAGTCCGTTGGCGAGCGCGCGGCCGTGGCCGTAGCGGATCCACGACAGCGGGCCGTGGCCGAGGACGGGGTCGCGGATCAGGATCCCGCCGGCGCCGAGCGCGGCGAGCATGAGCAGCGTGGTCCCGATGGTGCCCATCGCGATCGTGCGGTACGGGAACCGCGAGGGCGTGAGGAATCGCGCGTCCGGAGCGCTGATCGCGGACGGCTGCGCGGAGTCGGTGGTGGTCGCCATTTCGATCCAGGAGATTACCGGGTGAATCTTCGCCTCACCGCACGGGCTCCCGCTCCGATGCCGTTTCGCGCACCTGTTCGGGCGGCCGGCGTGCGGTCCGGGTGAATGTTCCGCCCGTGGGTGGTGGACGCCGTTTTTCCGGAAGTGGCCCGGAACGTTCAGCTGCCGGTGGTCGCGCGCTGGGCCGTGCCGCCGGGCAGGGCGGCGAGCAGGGAGCGGGTGTACTCGTGCCGGGGGTCGAGCAGGACCTGCTCGACGGTGCCCGTTTCGACGAGTTCGCCCCGGTACATCACGGCGACGCGGTCGGCGATGTTCCAGGCCAGGCCCAGGTCGTGGGTGATCACGAGCCCGGCGAGGCCGAGTTCGCGCCGCAGCCGCAGCAGGAGGGCGAGGATTTCGCCGCGCACGGATGCGTCGAGGGAGGCGACGGGTTCGTCGGCCACGAGCACGGCGGGTTCGAGCGCGAGCGCGCCGGCGATGACCACGCGCTGGCGCTGGCCGCCGGAGAGCTCGTGGGGCAGGCGGTCGAGGAACTTCTCCGGGGGCCGCAGCTCCGCCGCCTCCAGCGCCTTGAGCACGGTGTCGCGTTCGGCGGGCAGGCCGTGGATGCGGGGGCCTTCCGCGACGGCTTCGTAGACGGTGTGGGCGGGGTTGAGCGCGCTCGTGGGGTCTTGCAGGACGAGCTGGACCTTGCGCCGGTAGGCGCGCAGCGCGGCGCCGCCTGCGGGGAGGGGTTTGCCGCCGTGGCGGATCGCGCCGGAGTCGGCTTTCTGCAGGCCGAGCAGGGTGCGGGCGAGGGTGGTCTTGCCGGAGCCGGACTGGCCGACCAGGGCGACGATCTCGTCGCGGCGCACGGCGAGGTCGACGCCGTTGACGGCGTGGATGCGCTTGCCGGTGCGGTCGCGGAAGCTGACGTGGAGGTTTTCGGCTTCGAGCAGCGGGGTGTCGCCGGGGCCGGCGCGGTGCTCGGGTTCGGGCGGCAGCGGGGTGCTGGTGGCCGGGGCGAAGCGGGACACGGGGTCGCCGACGGTGGGGAACGCGGCGGCGAGCGCGCGGCTGTGTTCGTGGTGCGGGTCGGCCATGAGCTCGGCGCTGGGGCGTTCCTCGACGAGCTGCCCGTCGTACATCACGGCGATGCGGTCGCAGGTGGCGGCGAGTACGGACAGGTCGTGGCTGATCATGACGAGCCCGATGTCCTGTTCGGCCACGAGCTTCGACAGCAGGGCGAGCACCTGGGCCTGCACGATCACGTCGAGTGCGGTGGTCGGCTCGTCGGCGATCACCAGGCGCGGTGAGCAGGCCAGGGCCATCGCGATCATCACGCGCTGTTTCTGTCCGCCGGACAGCTCGTGCGGGTAGGCGCCGGCGCGCGAGGGTGGCAGGTCGACCTGTTCGAGGAGCTCGGCGACGCGGGCTTTCACCTGCGGCTCGCTCAGCGCGCCGGTCTCGGGCGGGTGCAGGCGCAGGGGTTCGGCGATCTGCTCGCCGATGCGGCGCACGGGGTTGAGCGCGTGCATGGCGCCCTGGAACACCACCGACGCCTCGGCCCAGCGCACGGCGCGCAGGCGGCCCCAGCGCATCGTGGTGACGTCTTCGCCGTCGAGCAGGATCTCGCCGGTCACGGTGGCGCTGCGGGGCAGCAGGCGCAGCACGCTCATGGCGACGGTGGACTTGCCCGAGCCGGACTCCCCCGCCACGCCGAGCGTGCCGCCGGCTTCCAGGCGCAGGTCGACGCCGCGGACGGCGGGGACCTCGCCGCCGCCGGTGCGGTAGGTGACGCCGAGGTTCTTGAGTTCGAGCAGGGCGGTCACGAGTGTTGTCCTTTGAGCCTCGGGTTCAGCACCGTCTCCAGCCCGCGGCCGACCAGGGTGAAGAACAGCACGACGAGCACGATCGCGATGCCCGGCGGGAGCAGGTTCCACCACGCGCCGCGGCTGACGGCGCCGTTGTTGAGCGCGGTTTCGAGCATGGCGCCCCAGGAGATGGAGCTCGGGTCGCCGACGCCGAGGAACGACAGGGTCGCGTCGGCGATGATCGAGTTGCCGACCACCAGGGTGGTGTTGGCGAGCACGAGCGGCGCGACGCCGGGCAGGACGTGTTTGCCGACGACGTGCAGGTGGCCGCCGCCGAGCGCCCGGGAGCGTTCGATGTAGGGGCGGCTTTCGATGGTGAGGGTCTGGGCGCGCACGAGCCGGGCGGTGCTGGGCCAGGCGGTGACGCCGATGGCGAGCACGATCGTCCAGATCCCCTGCGGCAGCACCGCGGACAGCGCGATGGCGAGCACGAGGGAGGGCAGGACGAGGAAGAAGTCGGTGAAGCGCAGCAGGATCGTGGAGATCCAGCCGCCGAAGTGCGCGGCGGCGATGCCGATGACGGTGCCGATGAGCACGCTCAGCACCGTGGCGGCGAACCCGACGAGCAGGGAGATCCGGGTGCCCCACATCGTCAGCAGGAGCACGGAGCGGCCGTCGATGTCGGTGCCGAGCCAGAACTGCCCGTCGGGCGGGCTCAGGGGGCGGCCGGTGGCCTGGGTGACGTCGAGGCCGCTGGAGTCGCTGATCACGGGCAGCAGCAGGGCGAGCAGGACGGTGAGCACGAGCAGGACGAACCCGGTGAGCGCGGCTTTCTGGGCGGCGAACTCGTGCCAGGTGCGGGCGATGCCGGCGCGGCGGCGGCGCCACGCGATGGCGCGCGGCGTCTCGGACGCGGTGGTGGCGGGGGCGGTCATGCGGTGCGCACCCTCGGGTCGAGCACGCGGTAGAGCAGTTCCGCGAGCAGGTTCATCAGGACGACGGCACTGGCGAGCACGACGAAAACTCCTTGCAGCACCGGCAGGTCCGGGCCGTGCAGCGCGTCGTAGGTGAGCTGGCCGAGGCCGGGCCAGCTGAACACGGCCTCGACGGTGACGGCGCCGGAGACGACCATGCCGAACTGCATGAACACCAGGGTCACGGTGGGCAGCAGCGCGTTGGGCACGGCGTGGCGGCGGCGGACGAGGTCGTCGCGCAGGCCTTTGGCGCGGGCGGTGGTGAGGTAGTCGGCGTTCATCTCCCCCAGCAGCGACGAGCGCATCACCAGCATGTACTGGGCGTAGAACACCGCAAGCAGTGTCACGCACGGCAGGACCAGGTGGTGCAGCACGTCGAGGCCCTGGGCGAGGAACCCGGGTCCGGCGTCGGGCGAGTGCATGCCGCGGCTGGGGAACAGGCCGCCGGTGACGACGAGCAGCAGCAGGCCGAGCCAGAACTGCGG
The DNA here is from genome assembly GCF_042896185.1 of Amycolatopsis sp. NPDC001319. Lineage (NCBI taxonomy): Bacteria > Bacillati > Actinomycetota > Actinomycetes > Pseudonocardiales > Pseudonocardiaceae > Amycolatopsis > Amycolatopsis sp. NPDC001319. Next base: position 662,364 of record NZ_JBIAWY010000002.1, read on the forward strand.
AACCGACCACAGGGTCAGGGCGATGCCGGTCTGGGCGCGGTCGAAGAAGCTGTCGCGTTTCCAGGCGGCGCGGATGCCGAGCCACAGGCCGAGCGCGACGGCGAGCACGGTCGCGCTGCCCACGAGCAGCACCGTGGGCCACAGCCGTTCGCCGATCATGTCGAGCACGGGCCGGCGTTCGATGTAGGAGGTGCCGAAGTCGCCGCGGAACAGGCCGGTGAAGTAGTCCCAGAACTGGGTGATCAGGGGCTTGTCGATGCCGAGGCGGTCGCGCAGCTCGGCGATCTGGACGGGGTCGGTGGGGCGTTCGCGGACCATGAACGCCACGGGGTCGCCGGGCAGGAGCCGGAACAGCAGGAACCCGAGCACGATCACCAGCACGATGCTGGCGAGGGCTTCGGCGATCTTGGTGAGGACGAACCGGGTGGTGCCGGTCCCGCCGCGGTTCTCGTCGGGGTCGACGAGAACCGCGGCCTGGTCGGAGGTGAGTGACTGCGTCAAGAGGTGCTACTCCCGGTCGTCCGCGGCTTTGCCGCGCCGGCCGATCATGATGCCGCCGCCGACGAGGACGACGACCACGACGACACCGAGCACGATCCACAGCACGGTGTTCGAGCCGCCGCTCTCGGCGGCGGTGTTCTCCGTGCCGGCGGGGACGGCGCCGTAGACACCCCAGTAGCCGGTCTGCTCCAGGATCGAGCCCTGGGGCTGCGGCTGGGTCTGGAAGCCGGAGAACTTGTCGGAGCGGTAGGCCTCGAGCGCGTTGTCGTAGTCGAGGACGACGTTCACGGCTTGGCTGTAGAGGCGGGCCTGGGCCTGCTTGACGTAGCCGGCTCGGGTGGCCGGGTCGGTGTCGGTGAGCTGCTGCTTGTAGAACCCGTCGTAGGCCTGGTCGCAGAAGAACGTGTCGGTGGTGGCGCCCTTGCCCTGGGCGTTGGGCCGCGCGGCGCAGGTGTGCAGCGCGAGCGCGTAGTCCGGGTCGGGGTTGGTGGCGTAGCCGGAGATCGCGAGGTCGTAGTTGCCGGCGGTGGTGCGGTCGTTGAGCTCCTCGTCGGAGACGAGCTCGGGCTTCACGGCGATGCCGATCTGCTGCAGCCAGCCGGTGACGTACTGCACGGTGCGCTGGTCGAACGCGCGGTTGGCGTGGCCGGTCAGGCGCAGCTCGAGGCGCGCGCCGCCGGGCGCGACGCGGATCCCGTCGCCGCCCTTGGCGTAGCCGGCCTCGTCGAGAGTCTTGTTGGCGGCCGCGAGGTCGAACTTGCGGGCCTCGGCCGGTGAGGGATCCCAGTGGTAGGCGGAGTAGATCGGCGGGATGACGCCGCCGCCGAGCTGGCCGTAGCCGCCCATGACCCGGTCGACGATCGTCTTGGTGTCGATGCTTTCCGCGATGGCCTGGCGCAGCCGGAGGTCCTTCAGCACGGGGTTGCCGTTGCCGATGGGCTTGTTGGTCACGTCTTCGACGCCGAAGTTGATGTTGATCTCGTTGTAGCGGCGCCCGGGTGCCTGGTTGGTGGCGATGTTCGGCTGGCCCTTGAGGGCGTCGAACTGGGTCGGGGTGAGCCGGTTGATCACGTCGACCTCGCCCTGCTTGAGGGCGTTGACGGCGGCTTCGACGTCCTTGAACACGAGCAGCTGCAGTTCGTCGACCTTGGGCGCACCACGCCAGTAGGAGGTGTTGGCCTTGAACTTCACGTACTCGTTCTGCTTGTACTCGGTGAGCTGGTACGGGCCGTCACTGACGCCGACCACGGACAGGTCGTCGGTCTTCGGGTCGTTGAGGTCCTTGATCGGCGCCCAGATGTGCTCGGGCACGATCGGCACGTCGAGCAGGTCCATGGTGGCCTGCACGGCCTTGGTCTTGATGATCAGCGTCGTGGCGTCGGGTGCGGCGACGCTCTGGAAGTTGGCGACGTAGTTGCCGTTCGCGGTGCGTGCGGTCTCGTCGTCGAGCATGCGCTGGAAGGTGAACGCCGCGTCCTTGGCGGTGACGGGCTGCCCGTCGGACCACTTCACGCCCTGGCGGATCTTGAACGTCCAGGTGAGCTTGTCGGGCGAGGTCGTCCACGACTCCGCGAGCGCGGGCGAGGCTTCGGCCTTGTCCGCGCTCGGGATGGTGAGGAACTCGTAGATGAACCGGCCGACCTGCGTCGACGCCGCGAGCGACGCCGTGAACGGGTTCAGGTGGTCGATCCCGGTCGTGAGCGCCACCCGCAGCACCTTCGGCTGCGCCGGCTGCTGTGCCGCGGCGGTTCCCGCCAGCGGCAGAATCGCCATGGTTCCCGCGGCCAGAACCGCGATGACGCGGTTCACCCCGCGCCGAACGTGCTTGATCCGCACTTGAAGACCACCCCATCGTCTAGCCCCAGAGCCGAAAAGTAACCACATACCGAGGGAAGGGCGCAATATGTTCCGACAACTGTGCGTGTCCGATCGTTATGTGCGGCGTGCCGTCACCGTGCGTGACCTCGGGTGTTCCGCCCCGGGCCGGACGTAGGATGACTAGAGTGCCTGCATGCGGATCATGGTCTCGGCGGACATGGAGGGCGCCACGGGCGTCACGTGGACCGACGACGTCGTGCCCGGTACCGAGCCCTGGCAGCGGTTCCGGCGGTTGTTCACCGGTGACGTCAACGCGGTGCTGGCGGGGTTGTTCGAAGCCGGTGCGTCCGACGTCCTGGTGAACGAGGCGCATTCGTCGCAGCGGAACCTGTTGCTGGAGGAGCTGGATCCGCGGGCGCGGATGCTCACGGGGCGCCACAAGCCGTTGTCGATGATGCAGGGCATCGATTCCGGTGTGGACGGTGTGGTGTTCCTCGGTTACCACGCGGGCGCCGGCTTCGACGGCGTGCTCTCGCACACGTACCTGGAGAACCAGATCACCGGGGTGTGGCTGGACGACGTGCCCGCGAGCGAGGGCCGGCTCAACGCGGCGCTGGCCGCGGAGTACGGCGTGCCGGTACTGCTGGTCAGCGGGGACGACCAGGCATGTGAGGACGCCCGTGACTACGCTCCGGAAGCGGAGCTGGTGCCGGTGAAGGAGTGCGTGAGCCGGTACGCGGCGATCTGCCTGCCGCCGGCGCGCACCTCCGAGCTGCTGACCGCGGCGGCTTTGGACTCGTGTGTGCGGGCCGGGCGGGTGGAGCGGCTGCCGGGGCGGCACCGGATCGAGGTGGAGTTCGACGCGAGCCACCTGGCGCAGGCGACGGCCGTGATCCCGACGGTGGAGCAGATCGGCACGCGCCGGGTCGGGTTCGACGCGCCGAGCATGACCGAGGCGATGAAGGCGTTCAAGGTGGTCACGGCCATCGCGGCGGGGGCGGTGCAGGGTATCTATGGCTGACGTGGCTGACCCCGTCGAGCTTTGCGCGGATCTGATCCGGTTCGACACGACCAACCGCGGCGGCGGGGACTCCGAGGGCGAGCGGGAGGCGGCGGAGTACGTCGCGGAATTCCTGGGGCGCCACGGGGTTGCGGCGAAGATCGTGGAGTCGGCGCCGCGGCGGGCGAACGTGATCGCGCGGATCCCGGGTGCTGATCCGGCGTTGCCGGCACTGCTGGTGCAGGGGCACCTGGACGTGGTCCCGGCGGACGCGGCGGACTGGTCGGTGCCGCCGTTTTCCGGTGAGGTGCGCGACGGGTTCCTGTGGGGCCGGGGCGCGGTGGACATGAAGGACTTCTGCGCGATGGTGCTTTCCGCCGTCGCGTCGGGGCTGCGGCCGCGCCGGGATCTGGTGCTGGCGTTCGTGGCGGACGAGGAGGACAAGGGCGACTTCGGGGCGCATTGGCTCGTCGCGCAGCACCCGGAGCTGTTCGAGGGCTGCGCCGCGGCGATCAGCGAGTCGGGTGGCTACAGCTACCACGTGCCGGCGGCCGACGGGCGCGCCGTGCGGCTGTACCCGGTGGGGACGGCCGAACGCGGCACCGCGCACATCAAGCTCACCGCCCGCGGCCGGGCGGGGCACGGCTCGCGCCCCAACGACGAGAACGCCGTGACCATGCTCGCCGACGCGTTGCACCGCATCGCCGGGCACCGCTGGCCGGTGCGGCTGACCCCGACCGTGCGGGCGTTCCTGGACCGCACGGGTGCGGCGCTGGGCGTGCCCGTGGACCTCTCCTCGGGTGACGCGGTGGACGCGACAGTGGCGCGGCTCGGCCCGGCCGGTTCGCTCGTGGTGCCGACGGTCCGCAACAGCACCACGCCGACGATGCTGTCCGCGGGCTACAAGGTGAACGTGATCCCGTCGACCGCGACGGCCCAGGTGGACGTCCGGGTGCTGCCGGACGCCGAGGACGAACTGTTCGAGGTCCTCGACTCCCTGCTCGGCCCCGGGGTGACGCGCGAGTTCGTCGCGCACCAGCCGCCCGTGCAGGCCCCGGTGGACTCACCGTGGTTCGACGCCATGGCCGCCGCCCTGCGCGCCGAGGACCCCGACGCGGTGGTGGTGCCCTACTGCATGGGCGGCGGCACGGACGCGAAGGCGTTCTCCCGGCTGGGCATGGCGTGTTACGGCTTCGCTCCCCTGTCACTACCCGAGGGCTTCCCGTACCGCGCCATGGCGCACGGCGTGGACGAACGCGTACCGGTGGACGGGCTGCGCTTCGGGACCCGGGTGTTGAAGCGGTTCTTGGAGTCCTGTTAGGACGCACCCTTTTGTTGCCGCGTCGGTCAACTCGATCGCACCAACGGGCTGGGCGACGGCGCTTCGTTCAGCGTCGACCGGCTGGTAGCCACGGCTCAGGCACCCGATCGGATGGCGACCGCGCTGACGGTCTCGTCCGGTCGGGTCACTCGCAATGTTGCGGGCGTCCGGACAATCCGCACCTGGGCTGCGGCGATGCGCCGACTCCGCTTGAACGCTCCGCCGCCGAAGCGCGCGGCGAAAGACCGCCCGCGTGTCGGCGCCGTCTGACCTCGACAAGATCGATGACTAGCCGCTCACCGGGCTGTCTAGACCACGGCCCGCACGCGAACCTGGCCCGCGCACCCTGCGATGTCCGTCAGGAGTCGCGCTCTACGCCTGGTGGTGAGCTCGGCGATGCAACCGGCAGGTGGTGGTGCAGCTGCTGCAGGGTGTCCGCGAGGCTCCAGCCGGCGGGGATGGTGGTTTCACCGGGAACGCCGAGCTGGTCGTCGGCGACGTACCAGCTGCGCATGTCCTCGGGGGTGAATTCCTGCGCCTGGCGGCGGGTGGCGTGGCGGGCAACGGTTTCCTCGAACGGCACGGCGAACTGGACGAGGGCCAGGCCGTGCCCGTAGGCGGAGCGCACGGCCTCGGCGACTGTGGTCTTGCCCGAGCCTGAGGGGCCACGCAGCACGAGGAGCGTGGTGTTCTCGTGCCCGGTCCGGGCGCTCATGGGTGGGTCCTTGGTCTGGTCGGCGAGCTGGTTTCGCCGACACCTGCCCGCGCACGGCGATCTCGCTGCCGGCCTCGGCGGCGTCGCGGTCGGCGAGGTACTCCTCGATCATGGCCAAGAACCAGCCTCGGCGAAACCCACAAGGGGCAGCGCGGTCACGTACCTGCCGCCGCGTCAGCGGCTCGGTCAGGGTTTGCGGGCCACGGCTGCGAGCAGGCAGTGATCGGAGAGTTTGAGAGGCTGCATGCGGGGGCCCGTGGGCCACCAGTCGGCCGGCTGGACCAGGCCGGGCTCGAGGAGCTCGAGGCCGGCGAGCATGGTGTTGATCTCGGCGCGGGTGCGGAAGTGGATCCGCCCTGAGGAGGCGCCTTGATATACGCGTTCGATGTTGCGGGCGACGGCGCTGTACTCGTCGTCTTCGGGGTCGAGGGCGTGGCTGAGCACCACATACGATCCTGACGGCAGGGCGTCGAGGTAGTCACGCAGTACGGCGGCCGGGTCGTCGGCGCAGAAGTGCATGCTCATCGAGTGGATGAGTGCGAGGGGTTTGTCCCAGTCGAGCTCGCCGCGCACGGTCGGATCGGCCAGCAGCTTCGTGGGCTGGAAGATGTCGCCTCGGACGATGTGGGTGTGCTCATTGTCGGCCAGCAGCGCGCGGCCGTGGGCGAGCACCACCGGATCGTTGTCGACGTAGACCACGCGCGCGTCGGGGTTGGACCGTTGTGCGACCTCGTGGACGTTCTCGGCGGTGGGTAGCCCGGACCCGCAGTCGAGGAACTGGTCGATGCCGATGTCGCGGGCCAGGAAGCGCACGGCGCGGATCAGAAATTCTCGAGCGACGACGGCCAGTTCGGTCACCTCGGGTGCCACGGCTTGGACCTTGCGCAGCATTTCCCGGTCGACCTCGTAGTTGTCCTTGCCGCCCAAGCCCGCGTCGTAGACCCGGGCGGTACTCGGCACGGTCGGATCGATGACCATCGCAAAGTCGTCGTCGAGCTCGCTCATGGGTAGCAACGTACCGCTAAGCGGTTGCGCTCCGACGTCGACCGGCGGCCACCGTAATGGTGAATATGTCTGACCAGCAAAGATCAGAGGATGATGCGGCTCCCTGCCGCAGGTAGCCGTGGTGCGACGGTGGTCCGGGCCACTGGACCGCGCAGTTGTGAGAGGAACTCGGAGTGCGTGTAAGCGCCCTCGCCCGCCCTTCTCCGAGTCAAAAAGGCCGTGCGTGAGCGTGCCGTGGGCCGCTAATGTGACAGCACTGTTGTATCCCGGTGTGAGGACGCGCTGATGGCTGGGCTGTACCCCGAGATCGAACCGTACGAGCACGGCCTGCTCGACGTCGGAGACGGGCACGAGATCTACTGGGAGACTTGCGGAAACCCGGCCGGGAAGCCCGCGCTCGTCGTGCACGGCGGCCCGGGCTCGGGCTGCTCGGCGAACCTCCGCCGCTACTTCGACCCCGAGCGGTACCGGGTCGTGCTCGTCGACCAGCGCGGCTGCGGCCGCAGCATCCCGCACGCCGGCGCTCCGGTCGCCGACCTCTCGGCCAACACCACTGCCCACCTGATCGCGGACTTCGAACTCCTCCGGACCCGGCTCGGTATCGAGAAGTGGTTGCTGTTCGGCGGTTCCTGGGGCTCGGTGCTCGGACTGACTTACGCTCTGCGCCACACCGAGCGGATCAGCGAGATCGTCCTGATGGGCCTGGCGACCGACCGGCACCTCGAGATCGAAATGCTCATCCGCGGCCTCGGTGCCTACTTCCCGGAAGCCTTCGCCCAGTTCCGCGAGGGCGTGTCCGAGAACGAGCGCGACGGCGACCTGTCCGCCGCATACCACCGACTGGTCATGGACCCGGACCCCGTGGTCCACCACAAAGCGGCCGCGGATTGGTGCGCCTGGGAAGACGCGATGCTGCCGGGCGTGCGGCCACACGACGTCTACGAGGATCCGACGTACCGGCTCTGCTCTGCCCGGCTCGTCACGCACTACTTCAGCAACCGGGCGTTCCTCGAGGACGGCGTCATCCTGCGCGAAGCGGCCAAGTTGGCGGGGATCCCGGCTGTGCTGGCGCAGGGTGTGCTCGACACCAGCAACATCGTCGGCACACCGTGGCTGCTGCACCACGCCTGGCCCGGCAGCGAACTGGTGATGCTGGACGACGTCGGACACACGATTTCCGCCGCGTCGATGCAGGACGTGCTGGTCGGCGCGACGGACCGATTCGCCCGGTGACGGACGGCCGCGGTGGGGCGCTCGACGGATGGAGTCCGCGAAGCTGACCGATGCGGGGTATCTGCCCGCCACTGCGGAGGTGACGCCGTTGCAGGCGTTGGCGTGCGCACGCCGGCTCGCGCGGATGATCACGGGTGGTTCTCAGGGAGAGTGTCCGTGCCATGCGGCGACCTTCCGGCGCCGCTAGGCCCGCCAGGCGCCCGGCAGGTTCTGCGGGTGTGTGCGCTCGAGTTCGGCTTCGAGGGTGGCCTGGCGGTGTTCGGCGGCTTCGGCGCTGGGGAGGCCGGGGCGGTCGGCGATGCGGTCCCAGGACCAGCCGCGCCGGCGGGCCTGGGTGATGAACTCGGGTTCGGACTGGTCGACGACGCGGCGGGTGATGACGACTTCGCGGCCCCAGGCGTCGAGGACGTCGTCGGGGACGTCGTGGCCGAGCTGAGCCGTCATGAGCAGGGCGGTGAGCACCTCGGTGGGTGCCAGGTCGGGGAGGTGCTCGGTGAGCCAGCGTTCGAGGATCGGGTTCACGTCAGGTCTCCCGGGTGAACTGGGCCCACCAGCGGCTGCCTTCGCGGACGCGGTCGACGGTGGTGGCCTTGACGCCGTCGCGGGCGAAGGAGTCGAGTTCGGCGCGGTTGAGCGGCCAGGGTGGTCCGGACCAGGTGGCGAGGTCGATGCTCTCCTCGGCGAACGCGCCGACGACGAGCGTGCCGCCGGGGGCGAGGAAGCCGGCCACGGACGCGATCGCCGCGTCGCGCACGGACTTCGGCATGGACTGCACGGTGAGGATCTCGACGACGACGTCGAAGGCGTGGTGCCAGGCGGCGGGCGGGTCGAGCAGGTCGGCGGTGCGGTAGGAGACGCGCGTGTCGGGGAAGCGGTTGAGCACGGCCTTGATCGCGCTGGGCGAGACGTCGAACGCCGAGGTCGCGTAGCCGGACTCGGCGAGCAGTTCCGCGTCGTCGCCCAGGCCGCACCCGACGACGAGCGCGCTGCGGCCCGCGCCGGGGTTCGCCGCCGCCCAGGCCGCGAGCTCGGGGCCCGGTTCGCCCCGGTACCACGGCACGACGGCCTCCCCCGCTTCGGCCGCGGCGTACAGGGGCTCGAACCACCCCGTCGGGTCGCCTTCGGCCAGCGCGGCCTCGGCACGGCGGCGCGCGGCGTCGTCGGCCGCCGCCTGGTCGATCGCTTCAGGGGGCATGCTCCCCTTATACCGGCGGCGGCCATGCGGTGTGCGGGATTTCCGGATGCGCCACCCGGCCGCGTACTCGAGCGCCCCCGCGTGCGTGCGGTGCCGGCCCGGGTGCGCGGCTGCGGTTCACTGATCACCATGGACCGACTGCCCGACCTCCACACCAGCCTGCTGATCCGCACGGACTTCGCCGACCCGGCCGGGTGGGACGCGGTCCGCACCGCGGTGACGACCCCGAACGAAGACGATTTCCTGCCGAACCTGCACGTGGTCGACGACCCGGCCTACCGCGACGCGACCGCCGACCAATTGATCGCGCTGGCGCCGGAGTGGGCGCTGCTGGTGCTGGCGGATCGGACGGCGCTCGCGTCGGCGGAGCTGCCGTTGCTGGTGGTGCGGGTGAGCCCGCGGGTGAACGGGCGCCTGCGGGTGGTCGCGGAGCACCTGTGGTCGATCGAGAACAACATTTCGCTGGCGAACATGGACTGGGAGGAGTTCACGGCGTCGGCGGACGAGGACGGGGTGTTCCGCGGGTTCTGACGCGCCGCGCCGCTCGGCCGCAGTCCGCTCGCCGGCGCGGCAAGGCCGGATGCGCCAGCGGGTACGTCCGGCGTTGTCCGTTTCCGGTCAGGTTTGCCCGCCGGATCTTGACATCGATGTCACGCCCGGGTTTCCCTTCCGTAGCGCCGCCGCCGGGAGGGTTCCCGCGCGGGCGTGCCCGACCCGCCCCGACAAGCTGGGAGCAACGATGCCCCGAAGCGCCAGATCCGTCCGCGCCGCGCTGGTCGCGGTCGTGGCGGCGGCCGGATTGGTCGCCGCGCCGGTGACCTCGACCGCCGCGGCGGACGCCCCTCCGCCGGATTTCTCGTCCTCGTTCGAGCCGTCGGATCCGCAGCCGACGTGGCAGGACACCGTTGACACCGATGCCGCGGGGCAGCCGCGGACGTCGGGGGTCAACGGCGCGAACGGTGCCACGATCCCGGGTGACATCCGGGGCAAGGTGACCGACGTGAGCGCGAGCAGCGAGAACACCGACGGCGGTGAGGTCTCGGCGAACCTGGTCGACGGCACGACCGACACGAAATGGCTTTCGTGGGACCCCACCGCGTGGGCGCAGCTGACGTTGTCGGAGCCGGTCGCGATCACGCACTACGCGATCAGCTCGGCCAACGACTTCCCCGGCCGTGACCCGCAGGACTGGACGCTGCGGGGGTCGAACGACGCGCAGCAGTGGACGGACCTGGACAAGCAGTCGGGCCAGTCGTTCGACGCGCGGTTCCAGACGAACCAGTACAAGCTCGCGGCACCGAGCGCGGCGTACCGCTACTACCGCCTCGACGTGACGCGCAACCACGGCGACGACATCCTGCAGATGTCGGAGCTGCTGCTGGCCAACGACGACGCCCCGCCGCCGCCGTTGCCGAACATGCGCAGCTTCGTCGACTCCGGGCCCACCAGCGGGTACACGAGCAAGAACCGGGTGGGCTTCACGGGCAAGAAGGCGTTCCGCTACGCCGGTACGCAGACCGCGGCCGGGCACGGGTACTCCTACAACAAGGTGTTCGACGTGAACCTGCCGGTGGTCCCGACCACCGAGCTGTCCTACAAGGTGCAGCCGCAGCTCGCGGGCAACGACCTGAAGTACCCGAGCACGAACGTCGCGATCGACCTCGCGTTCACCGACGGCACGTACCTGTCGGGGCTGGGTGCGACGGACCAGTACGGGTTCCCGCTGACGCCGCAGGGCCAGGGCGCGAGCAAGATCCTGTACGCCAACCAGTGGAACCTGGTGCGTTCGGCGATCGGCACGGTCGCCGCGGGCAAGACGATCGACCGGATCCTCGTCGGCTACGACAACCCGAACGGGCCGGGTGCGTTCCAGGGCTGGCTCGACGACGTGAAGATCTCGGCGACCCCGACGCCGCCGGCGAGCCAGCGCCCGAGCGACAACGTGCTGACCACGCGCGGCACGATGGCCAACGGCACGTTCTCGCGCGGCAACAACTTCCCGGCCACGGCGGTGCCGCACGGGTTCAACTTCTGGACGCCGGTCACGGACGCGGGTTCGGACAGCTGGCTGTACAACTACTCGACGCAGAACAACGCGGACAACCGGCCGCAGTTGCAGGCGTTCTCGGCGAGCCACGAGCCGAGCCCGTGGATGGGTGACCGGCAGAGCTTCCAGGTGATGCCGTCGGCGGCGGCCGGGGTGCCGGACGCGAACCGCGACGCGCGGGCGTTGTCGTTCTCCCACGACAACGAGGTCGCGCGGGCGCACTACTACGGCGTGACGTTCGACAACGGGATCAAGACGGAGATCGCGCCGACCGACCACGCGGCGGTCATGCGGTTCTCCTTCCCGGGCAGCGACTCGAGCCTGATCTTCGACAACGTGAACAACTCCGGCGGGCTCACGCTCGACCCGGCCACGGGCACGCTGACCGGGTACTCGGACGCGAAGAGCGGGCTGTCGGCGGGCGCGGGGCGGATGTTCGTGTACGCGAGCTTCGACAAGCCGGTGACCGCCGCGGCGAAGCTGACCGGCCAGGGCCGCGACAACGTCACGGGTTACCTGCGGTTCGCCGCGGGTGCGGACAAGACGGTGACGATGCGGATCGCGACGTCGCTGATCAGCGTGGAGCAGGCGAAGAAGAACCTCGAGCAGGAGGTCTCGCCGACCGCGACGTTCGCCTCCGTGCGTGACGCGGCGCAGCAGGCGTGGGACAAGCAGCTGCGGGTGATCGAGGTGCAGGGCGCGTCGAAGGACCAGCTGGAGACGCTGTACTCGAACCTCTACCGGCTGTTCCTCTACCCGAACGAGGCGTTCGAGAACACCGGCACGCCGCAGGCCCCGGCCTACAAGTACGCCAGCCCGGTGGCCGCCAAGACGGGCGCGGACACCGCGACGCAGACCGGGTCGAAGGTCGTCGACGGCCAGATCTACGTCAACAACGGGTTCTGGGACACCTACCGCACCACGTGGCCGGCGTATTCGCTGCTCACGCCGGACATGGCCGGGAAGATGGTCGACGGATTCGTGCAGCAGTACCGCGACTCGGGCTGGATCGCGCGCTGGTCCTCCCCCGGCTACGCGGACCTGATGACGGGCACGAGCTCCGACGTCGCGTTCGCCGACGCCTACCTCAAGGGCGTGACGAACTTCGACGTGAAGTCGGCCTACGACGCGGCGCTGAAGAACGCCACGGTGACGCCGCCGAACTCGGCGGTGGGCCGCAAGGGCCTGGACCAGTCGATCTTCCTCGGCTACACGCCGAACACCACGGGCGAGGGCTTCTCGTGGGCGATCGAGGGTTACGTCAACGACTTCGGCATCGCGAACCTGTCGAAGAAGCTCTACGACGAGGCCCCGGCGAGTGACCCGCGCAAGGCGGAGTACCTGGAGAACTACCAGTACTTCACCAGCCGCGCGCAGCAGTACGTGAACCTGTTCGACCCGAGCATCGGGTTCTTCCAGGGCAAGGACGCGTCCGGGAAGTTCACCAAGACCGCGGCGCAGTACGACCCGCGCGCGTGGGGCGGGGACTACACCGAGACCGACGGCTGGAACATGGCGTTCACGGTGCCGCAGGACGGGCAGGGGCTGGCGAACCTCTACGGCGGCAAGGACAAGCTGGCGCAGAAGCTGGACGCGTTCTTCGCCGACCAGGAGACCGCGACGATGACCGGGTCCTACGGCACGGTGATCCACGAGATGCGGGAGGCGCGGGACGTGCGGATGGGCCAGTACGGCCACTCCAACCAGCCCTCGCACCACCTGCTCTACATGTACGACTACGCGGGTCAGCCGGCCAAGACGCAGGCGAAGGTGCGGGAGGCGCTCTCGCGGCTCTACACCGGCAGTGAGCTGGGCCAGGGTTACGCGGGCGACGAGGACAACGGCGAGATGTCCGCGTGGTACGTGTTCGGCGCGCTCGGTTTCTACCCGTTGCAGATGGGCAGCCCGAACTACGCGATCGGGTCGCCACTGTTCACCAAGGCGACGCTGCACCTGCCGGGTGGCGACGTGGTGATCAACGCGCCGAAGAACTCGGCGAAGAACGTCTACGTGCAGGGCCTGAAGATCAACGGCAAGGCCTGGACGTCGACGTCGCTGCCGCAGGACGTGCTCTCCCACGGGGCCACGCTCGACTTCGACATGGGCCCGAACCCCTCGGCCTGGGGCACGGGCGCGAACGACGCGCCGAAGTCGATCACCACGGGCGACGCGGTGCCGACGCCGCTGCACGACGAGACCGGCGCCGGCAAGGGCACGCTGTCCACTTCGGACGGTTCGAACGCGGCGGCGCTGATCGACAACTCCTCGCGCACCGAGGCGAAGGTGACCGGCGCGGTGACGTATCAGCTGAACTCGACGGACGAGGCGGTCACGCACTACACGCTGACCTCGCCGAAGGGCGCGGGTGACCCGAAGAGCTGGAAGCTGGAGGGTTCCTACGACGGGAAGACGTGGGCGGTCGCCGACCAGCAGACCGGTCAGACGTTCCCGTGGCGGCAGCAGACGCGGGCGTTCGCGGTGGCCAACCCGGCGCACTACGCCTACTACCGGCTCACCGTCACCGACAGCAGCGGTGGTCCCGCGTCACTGGCGGAGTTCGAGCTGCTGGGCCGGCCGGACGCGTCGTGCACGAAGACGCTGACGGGCGCGCAGAAGGGCCCGCTGACGGTGTCGAGCGGCACGGTGTGCCTCGCCGGCGCCACGGTGTCCGGTCCGGTGACCGTGGCCGCCGGTGCGTCGCTGGTGGTGCGGGGCGGCTCGATCTCGGGTCCGCTCGCGGCGACGGGTGCGGCGCAGGTCGTGCTGAACCGCACGAAGGTGTCGGGCCCGGTGGCGATCACGGGCACGACCGGCTCGGTCTCGGTCGAGCTGACCGACATCGGCGGCCCGGCGACGTTCACGGGCAACCACGGGCCGGTGCTGACCAGCAGCACCGTGGGCGGGCCGCTGGCCTGCACGGGCAACACGCCCGCCCCGACCGACCACGACCTCGCCAACACCGTCCGCGGCCCGGCCGCGGGGCAGTGCGCGAAGCTGTAGCCGGCTGACCCGCCGTGGGGCCTCTTTCCGCATCGGAAAGAGGCCCCACGGTCGTTTCCGGGGGCGGGCGGCGTCAAAGATCATGTCCGTGGCGGGCCGGTGGGCGTCCGAGCGGCTACCGTGTGCGCGTGACCAGCGCCGGGTTCTTCTCATCGTTCGAGGCGGGTGACCCGCAGCCGGTCGCGGCCGGTGTCCGCGTGGACAGCGGGCCCGACCGGTCCCCCACCGCGAAACCGGGCGTGGGGTTCACCGGCGTGCGCGCCCTGCGCTACAGCGGCGTGGCGCGGACGGTGCTGTTCGAGACCGACGTCGAGGTCACCGCCCACAGTGCACTGTCCTACGTGGTCTTCCCGGCCTCGGACGCGACGATCCCCTCCTACCGGAGCACGTTCGTCGCGCTGGACGTGGAGTTCGACGACGGCGGCAGCGCCGGCTTCTCGGCCACTGAGCAGGGGCACGCGAAGACGCTGCTGGTGGACCAGTGGAACCTCGTGCGCCGGCCGCTGTGCGCGTTCGCCGGGCGCCGGGTGCGGCGGATCGTGCTGCTCACCGACGCGCCGGGCGGCCGTGACATCAAAGGCTGGCTCGACGACGTGCGCGTCGGCGAGCACCACCCGCGCACGGGCGACCCGGTCGACCACGCGCGCACCACCCGCGGCTCGCACTCCGGCTTCGCCTTCTCGCGCGGCAACACGTTCCCGGCCACGGCCGTGCCGCACGGCTTCAACTTCTGGACCCCGGTCACCGACGCGCGGTCGCTGGACTGGTTCTACTCCTACCACCGGCACAACACGGCGGCGAACTCCCCGGCGCTGCAGGCGTTCGCGGTGAGCCACCAGCCGAGCCCGTGGATGGGCGACCGCCACACCTTCCACCTCATGCCCGGCACCGGTCCCGTCGAGACCGACCGCCGGCGCCGCGCGCTCACCTTCACCCACGCCGACGAGACCGACCGGCCGCACCACTACGGCGTGCGGTTCTCCACCGGTGTCACCGCCGACATCACGCCCACCGACCACGCGGCGATGTTCCGCTTCACCTTCCCCGACGGCGCCGGCTGGGTGGTCTTCGACAACGCCCGCAACCGCGGCGGCCTGCGCGTGCACCCGTCGACCGGGGTGGTCACCGGCCACACGTGGGTACGCAGCCGCCTGTCCACCGGCGCGCGGCGGATGTTCGTCTACGCCCAAGCGGACGTGCCCGCCTCCGGCGGGGGCCGCGGCTCGATCTGGCGCCGGGTGAGCGGGCACCTGGAGTTCGCCGCGCCCGAGGTGACGCTGCGGATCGCGACGTCCCTGATCAGCCTCGCGCAGGCACGCCGCAACCTGGAGCTGGAGATCCCCGCCGGCACCACGTTCGACGAGGTCCGCGACCGCGCGCGCCGCAAGTGGCAGGACGTGCTGGGCCGCGTCGAGCTGGAAGGCGCGAGCGAGGACGAGCTGGCCACGTTCTACTCCAACCTCTACCGGCTCTACCTCTACCCGAACCGCGCGCACGAGAACACGCCCGACGGCATCCGCCACGCCAGCCCCGTCGCCCGCGGCCGCGCGTTCAGCACCCGCAAACGCACCGGCGCGAAGATCGTCGACGGCGAGCTGTACGTCAACAACGGCTTCTGGGACACCTACCGCACCACCTGGCCCGCCTACTCCCTGCTCACCCCCGAGCGCTGCGGCCGGATGATCGACGGGTTCGTGCAGCAGTACCGCGAAGGCGGCTGGATCGCCCGCTGGTCCTCCCCCGGCTACGCCGACCTCATGACCGGCACCAGCTCCGACGTCGCCTTCGCCGACGCCTACCTCAAGGGCGTGCGCAACTTCGACGTCGAGTCCGCCTACGACGCCGCCCTGAAAAACGCGACCGTCGCCCCGCCGCGCGCCGGCGTCGGCCGCAAAGGCCTCGACACCGCACCGTTCCTCGGCTACACCCCCACCTCCACGAAGGAAGGCCTGTCCTGGGCGCTGGAAGGCTGCCTCAACGACTTCGGCCTCGCCAACCTCGCCGACGCACTCGCCCGCGAAAGCGAAGGCCCCCGCGCCCGCCGCCGCGCCGACAACGCCGCCTACCTGCGCCAGCGCGCCCAGCACTACGTGCACCACTTCGACCCGCGCATCGGGTTCTTCCAGGGCCGCACCCCCGACGGCGGCCGCCACTTCCCGGCCCACGGCTACGACCCCGAAGCTTGGGGCGGCGACTTCGTGGAGACCAACGCGTGGAACACCGCGTTCTCCGTGCCCCACGACGGGCCCGGCCTCGCCGCCCTGCACGGCGGCACCGCCGGCCTCGAAGCCAAGCTCGACACGTTCTTCACCACCCCCGAGACCGGGCAAAAACCCGGCTCTTACGGCGGCCTCATCCACGAGATGACCGAAGCCCGCGACGTGCGCATGGGCCAGTACGGCCACTCCAACCAGCCCTCGCACCACATCCCGTTCGTCTACGCCTTCGCCGGCGCGCCCGCGAAGCTGCAGCGCACCGTCCGCGAGGTCCTGCGCCGCCTCTACCTCGGCAGCGAGCTCGGCCAGGGCTACCCGGGCGACGAGGACAACGGCGAGATGTCCGCCTGGTACGTCTTCGCCGCCCTCGGCCTGTACCCGCTCACGGTCGGCAGCCCCCGCTACGTGGTGTGCGCGCCGCTGTTCCGCCAGGCGACCCTGCACCTGGAGAACGGCCACGACCTCGTGATCCGCGCCCCCGGCGCCGCCGGCCCGGGGGACGCCGCGGACACGCCCTACGTCCACGGCCTCACCATCGACGGCCGGCCCCACCAGTCGG
Organism: Amycolatopsis sp. NPDC001319; assembly: GCF_042896185.1. Classification (NCBI taxonomy): domain Bacteria; kingdom Bacillati; phylum Actinomycetota; class Actinomycetes; order Pseudonocardiales; family Pseudonocardiaceae; genus Amycolatopsis; species Amycolatopsis sp. NPDC001319. The sequence goes on from NZ_JBIAWY010000002.1 coordinate 678,974, forward strand.
CAACCCTCTCCCACGCTGTGCTCGCCCGCGGCGCCGTGCTCGAGTTCGACGTCCGCAGCGAACCCGGCACCTGGGGCACCGAACCCGTCACCCCGAAGCAGCCCGAGCCGCTGACCGACCTCGTCGGCACCGCCTACAGCTCCCACGGCCCCGCCGCGCTCCTCGTCGACGACACCAGCCGCACCGAAGCCACCTTCACCACCCGCACCCCCGTGATCGAGTTCTCCGTGCACGGCACCCCCCGCGAAGTCACGATGTACACGCTCACCTCGGGCAGCCGCGACGGCGACCCCACCGCGTGGGTACTGGAAGGCTCCGCCGACGGCCGCCGCTGGACCGTGCTCGACCGCCGCGACGACGAGCTGTTCCGCTGGCGCCGCCAGACCCGCCCGTTCGTCCTCGACAGCCCCGCCGCCTGCGAGCACTACCGTTTGCGTGTCACGGCGGCGAACCGCCGCCGCGTCACCCTCGCCCAGTGGGAGCTGCTCGCCCGATGATCGCCGACCTCCGCGACGCCACCCTCGACCGGCTGGCGGCAGCCGATCCCGGCCTCGTCCGCCTGCGGCTGGCCGGCTCCGCCGTGCTGGGCATCATCATCGCCATCCTCGCGCTGCAGCCCCTGCACTTCCCGCTCACCACGTCACTGGTCGCCGCCATCGCCGCCATGATGAGCGCGTTCACCGTCAACGACCCCACCAGCGGCGGCCAAGCCATCACGCTCTGCCTCGCCGCCGTCGTCGGCGCCTGCTCCATCACCCTGGCCACCATCGGCGCCGCCTACCCACCGCTCGACAGCATCATCTTCGTCCTGCTGATCTTCGTCGCCGTCTACGTCCAGCGCTTCGGCCCCCGCGGCACCGCACTGGGCTCCATGGCGTTCTTCCTCTTCTTCTTCCCCATGTTCCTGCAGGCCCACCTCGCCCAGGCCCCGCAGCTGCTCATCGCCATGGCCACCGGCGTCGCCGCCAACGCCCTCGTGCGCTTCGTCCTCCTGCGCCGCAACGCCGAAACCGAGTTCATCCGCATCCGCCGCGCCTTCCGCGCCCGCGTCGCCGCCGCCGTCCGCGCCACCGAGGCCTACATCGCCTCCTCCGGCAGCGACCGCAGCAACCGCCAGATCCGCACCGCACTGGCCCGCCTGCACGAATCCGTCCTCCTCATCGAAGACAACGCCCCCGACGTCGTCGACGCCCGCAACGCCGACCTCCTGCGCCGCCGCGCCATCGAAGTCGAGCTCGCCGTGCAATGGCTCACCATCACCGTCCAGCGCACCTGCTCCCACCCGATGCCCGAAGGCGTCGCCGACGACCTCGTCGCCCGCCTGGCCAAATTCCGCTCCCTGATGGAACGCGACCCCCGCGAACTGCCCCTGATCAGCGAAACCGGCGAGTACAGCCGCATGCTCGTGGAAGGCAGCCGCATCGACGAGAAAGCCCACCCCGGCGACGGCGTCCGCCGCGCCATCGCCGAGCTCGCCGTCGCCGACGACCGCGCCCAGCGCGTCGCCGGCCGCGAAGCCACAGTGGACTACTCCCTCGACGAAGACGACGACGAACCCGAACCCACCAAAGCGTTCGCCTACGACAACCAGACCCGCAGCGCCATCCAGGCCGTGATCGGCGGCGGGCTCGCCGTCCTCGCCGGACAGCTCATCTCCCACCAACGCTGGTACTGGGCCGTGCTCACCGTCTTCGTCGTCTTCGTCGGCACCTCCAGCGCCGGTGCCCGCTTCGTCAAAGGCGTCCGCCGCACCGGCGGCACCCTCATCGGCATCGTCGGCGGCGTCGCACTCGCCCTGCTCGTCAGCGGCAACACCCTCGCGATCCTGGCCCTGATCATGGTCTGCGTCTTCGGCATGGTCTACATGTCCCGCGTCTCGCAGTTCCTCATGGCCTTCTTCGTCACCAGCATGCTCGGCCTGCTCTACAGCCTGCTCGGCACCTTCAGCATCCAAGTCCTCTGGATCCGCGTCGCCGAAACCGCCGTCGGCGCCGCCGCCGGCCTGCTCGCCGCCGTCGTCATCGTCCCCGTCCGCACCCGCTCGGTGATGCTCGACGACATCGCGACCGTGCTCGACGAGCTCCACGACTTCGTCGAATCAGCCGACACGCTCCTCTCGGGCCGCGACAACGTGAACATCATCGAGATGTCCCGCGACCTCGACCGAGCCGTCGAACAGGTCCGCAAGACCATCGAACCCCTCACCCACCCCATCAACCTCCGCAGCGCACGGCGCGACTACGGCTGGCACGTGCTCACCACGCTGGAAACCATCGCCTTCCGCGCCCGCCACGTCGCCGCCCGCGCCCAGCCCGGCCAGCTCGACGGACCCGTCGCCGACCGGCTCGACCTCTTCGCCGGCCGCGTGCTCGCCAACATCGACCTCGTCGGCGAAGCCGTCCGCCACCCCAACACCACACCCACCGAAAAGCTCATCCGCGACGACGGCACCCCCGTCGTCGACCGCATCGACGACGCCGAAACCCGCGCCGTCGTCTCCAGCTTCAGCCACCTCGACGAAGGCGTCGTCGCGCTGGGCCGCGTGTTCAACGTCGACGCGACCCAGCCCGCACCGGCCGGCGCTAACCGGCCTTCGTGAGCAACTCCATGTTGTGCCCGTCCGGATCGTCGAAGTAGAACCCCCGCCCGCCGAACATCCCGTTGACCCCCGCCGTGCGGTGCAACGGATCGGCGTAGATCGCCGTACCGGCAGCAGTCAGCCGCGCCAGCGCGGCGTCGAACTCCTCGTCGCTCACCAGGAACGCATAGTGCTGACCGGCGACCGTGTCGGCCTGCGCGAAGTCCAGCGTCACCCCGTTGCCCAGCACCACCGGCAGGAACGGAGCCGTCTCCGCACCCACGGTCAACCCCAGGACCCCCGCCAGGAACTCCGCCGACGCGCTCCGATCCGTCGCCCACACGATCGTGTGGTTCAGCTCCGCCATCACGCACCCCCGCGCGCGAACGCCGGTGGCGCACCGAGCGGGCTCAGGTGCATCCCCGCCAGCAACCACCGGCCGTCCTCACGCACCAGCACGTGCGTCGACCGGAACCGCCCGTCCACCGCGTTGCCCCGGTGCGTCGCCTCCTGGTCGTGCACGCCGACCGCGATCGCCGAGTCACCGTGCTCGCGCACCTCGACATCGCGCCAGTCCAGCCGGCGCGTGACGAGCCCGCCGCCTTCGTAGCGCTGCAGCCACTGGTCGCGGTCCAGCACGAAACCCAGCGGGCCGACCAGCGTGAAGTCACCCGTGGTCATCCCGGCCAGCGTCGTGGTGTCCCCCGCCGTCTCGGCCGCGACCCAGCGCCTCCCCGAGTCGGTGATCTCTTCGGTGGTGCCCATGATCCCTCCCGTGGTCAGTGGAGCAGCTTGACGCGACAAACGTTAGAACTCGAATCGTTAGATGTCAAACGCTTAGTCTTCGATCAATCTGCGCTACGGTGCACCCGTGCCCCGACCCACCACCGCCCCCATCGGCGTCCTCCTCGCCCGCACCGCCAAAGCCGCGGGCCAAGCCTTCGACCAGGCCCTCGCCGCCGTCGGCGGCTCCCAGCCCGTCTGGCAGATCCTCATCGCCCTCAAAACCCACCAGCACACCAGCCAACGCGAGCTCGCCGACGCCGTCGGCATCCAAGGCGCCACCCTCACCCACCACCTCAACGGAATGGAAACCTCCGGCCTGCTCACCCGCACCCGCGACCCCGAAAACCGCCGCGTCCACCACGTCGAGCTCACCGAGTACGGCGAAACCACCTTCCACCGCCTCGCCGAAGCCGCTGTGGCCCACGACAACCGCATGCGCACCGGCCTCACCGACCACGAGATCGCGACGCTCGCCACACTCCTGGGCCGCCTCGCCGCCAACGTCACGACACCCGCCGGAGAGTGACTGGACGCACCCGAACGAACGCACCCGCGAGTACTAGAGTCGCGGTACTAGCCAAAGTCGTCTCAAGCTGGAGAACCCGCTATGACCCAAGCCCCTGTCAACGTCACCGTCACCGGTGCGGCCGGCCAGATCGGCTACGCGCTGCTCTTCCGCATCGCGTCCGGTCAGCTCCTCGGCCCGGACACCCCGGTGAAGCTGCGGCTCCTCGAGATCCCGCAGGCGGTCAAGGCGGCTGAGGGCACCGCGATGGAGCTCGACGACGGCGCCTTCCCGCTCCTGTCCGGGATCGACATCTTCGACGACCCCAAGCAGGCGTTCTCCGGCACCAACATCGCCCTGCTCGTCGGCGCCCGCCCCCGCACCAAGGGCATGGAGCGCGGCGACCTGCTCGAGGCCAACGGCGGCATCTTCAAGCCCCAGGGCGAAGCCATCAACGCCGGCGCGGCCGACGACATCCGCGTCCTCGTGGTGGGCAACCCGGCCAACACCAACGCCCTCATCGCCAAGTCCCACGCACCCGACGTCCCGGCCGACCGCTTCACCGCGATGACCCGCCTCGACCACAACCGCGCCCTCGCGCAGCTGTCGAAGAAGCTCGACGCCCCGGTCTCGGACATCAAGCGCCTGGCCATCTGGGGCAACCACTCGGCCACGCAGTACCCGATGATCACCCACGGCACCGTCGGCGGCAAGAACCTCGCCGAGGCCGTCAACGACCAGAAGTGGGTCGAAGAGACCTTCATCCCCACCGTCGCCAAGCGCGGCGCCGCCATCATCGAGGCCCGCGGCCTCTCCTCCGCCGCCTCCGCCGCGTCGGCCGCCATCGACCACGTCTACACCTGGGTCAACGGCACCGACGAAGGCGACTGGACCTCCGCCGCGGTCATCTCCGACGGCTCCTACGGCGTGCCCGAGGGCCTCATCTCGTCCTTCCCGGTCACCGCCAAGGACGGCAAGTACGAGATCGTCCAGGGCCTCGAGATCGACGACTTCTCCCGCGCCCGCATCGACGCCACCGTCGGCGAGCTCGCCGAGGAGCGCGACGCCGTGCAGAAGCTCGGCCTCATCTGAGTTGAGCACTGCTTCTTCTGAGGGCCGCCCCGGATCCGTCCGGGGCGGCCCTCGCCTCATTCACCTCAACGGTCCGTCGGGCATCGGGAAGTCCACCGTCGCGCGCCTCTACGCCGACCGCCACCCCGGCGTGCTCGACCTCGACACCGACCACGTCGTCTCCCTCATCGGCGGCTGGCGCGACGACTTCTTCGCCACCCTGCCCGTGGCCCGCCGGCTGGCCGTCGCCATGGCGGAAACCCATCTGCGGTCCGGGTTCTCCGTCGTGATGCCCCAGCTGGCGACGCACCTGAAAGAGGTCGCCGGGTTCGAGGCCGCCGCCCGCGCCGCAGGAGTGCCGTACGTCGAGATCGCGCTGACGGCGGCGAAGCCCCACGCGTTCGACCGCTATTCCTCCCGCTCCAGCGACACCGGGCCGGCCCGCGACATCGACGAGATCATCACCCGCGCCGGTGGGCTCGAGCTGGTCGACCGCGTCCACGACCATCTCGCCGCGTACCTGCGGCAACGTCCGAAGTGCACGGTGGTCGACACGGAAACCCTTGGTGTGGAACAGACCTACGATGCCGTGGTCGAGATCCTCTCCGGTCTTTAGCGTATTTTTGATGGTGCGGCGAAGCGCTCGAGCTGAGGATGATTTTCGCCATCCGGCCCGCCGTATAGGTCGTTATACACTTCTGAATTGACTGCCTACAGGGAGCTGGGCACGGTCGGTCAGGATCCGTCCGTGAGTGATTCGGGAAAGCCGAACAGGGTGACCAGGGCTTCGTCGTGGAACGCCACGACTCGGGCGACCCCGGTGGCGGTCGGAGCCAGGACCACGATGCCGATCCCCCGGAATACGCCGGCTTCGTCTCGGCGGTACTCGACGGCGGCAGGCTGGCCGTTCGCTGTGGTGCGGAGCATTCGCCAGTCCCCCGGCGCGCCCAGCACGTCCGCGGCGAGCATGCGGATGCAGTTGACCAGCCCGGCCTGCCACTCGCGGAACGGGGTCGCCTCCAGCGTCGCGTCCGTGCGCAGGACCTGTTGCAGGAGACCGGCATCCGAGCGTTCGAAGGCCGTGATGTAACCGTCGAGCAGGGCCCGCGCCCGCGGGTCGGCCGGTTCGAGCAACCGCTCCGGCCGTGGTTCGAGCTCACCGAGCCGCGCGCGGGCCCGCTGCAGTCCGCTCTTCACGGCAGCGGTGGTGGTCCCGAGCAGCTGCGCGGTTTCGGCCGCGGAGAACGCCAGCACGTCACGCAGGATGAGGATCGCGCGCTGGCGGGCGGGCAGGTGCTGAAGGCTCGCGATGAGCGCCAGGCGCACTGACTCGCGCGCGACGACCGACGTGGCCGGATCGTCGTCGGCCAGGGCTGTCCTCCGGTCCGGCCACGGCTCCAGCCACGAGACCTCACCCGGCGCACCAGGGTCGGCCGGCCGTTCGGATCGGTTCTGGGGACCGCCCAGGCCCGAGGGCAGCATCCGGATCTTGCGCTGCTGCACCGCGGTCAGGCAGACGTTGGTGGCGATCTTGTAGAGCCAGGACCGGATCGGCGCACGGCCCTCGAACCCGGCGTAAGACCGCCAGGCGCGCAGGTACGTTTCCTGCACCAGGTCCTCGGCGTCGTGCGCCGAGCCGGCCATCCGGTAGCAGTGCGCCAGCAGCTCCCGGCGGAACGGCTCGGTTTCGGCGGCGAACCGGTCCGCCGGTTCCCGCGCCTGGGCCGTCACGCGGCGAGCCCGGGTCGCGGCGCGCGGTTGACCGTGGATCGCCTGGTGACCATGCCTGCTCCTCGTCCGGACCGATCCCGCGGATCGGGACCGTCGCCCACTATGACCCCGGACGCGGCCCGAAGGAATCGAACCGCAGGTCAGCCCGGAGTCAGGGGCGCAGGGCGAGCTTGCCGACGGTCGCCCTCGACTCCAGTGCGGCGAGGGCGTGCGGGCCGTCGGCCAGGTCGTGGACGACCGGTCGTTCGGGCGGAAGGACACCGGCGGCGACAAGCACCGACAGCTCGCCCATGACCTCTCCGAAGATCCGGGGAGCCGCCTGGCTCAGTACCCCGAGATTGAGCCCGACGACGTGGACCTGGTGGCGGTAGACGAGGTCCCAGTTGGTGATCGCGGCCTGGCCGCCGGCCAAGCCGTAGACGACAACCCGGCCGGTGACCGGTTTGGCCGAGGCCAGGGCGGCCGCGAAGCCGGCACCGCCGGCCGACTCCAGCACCAGATCAGCACCGGCGCCATCGGTCAGCCGCCGGACTTCGGCGGCGAGATCGGCGTCCCGGGAGTCCAGGACGTGATCGGCACCGAGTGCCCGCACGATCTCGTGCTTGGCCGGGGACGCGGTCGCGATGACCGTCGCGCCGTAGTGCTTGGCCATCCGCACCGCGGCCTGGCCGGTCGCGCCCGCCGCGGCGCGGACCACCACCGTCTCCCCCGAGGTCAGCCTGCCCAGCGGCTTGAGCGCGGCGAGGGCGGCCGGACGGTTCACGACCAGGCCGAGCACCTGCTCAGCCGACCAGCCGGCCGGCACCGGCAGCGCCGCGGCCGCCGGCAGCAGCGCATACTCGGCGAACGCACCGGAGCCGACACCGACGACCGGATTCCCCGGCTCGAGGCCGGTGACGTCCGGGCCCAGCGCGACCACTTCGCCCGAGGCTTCGAAACCCGCCAGGTACGGCGGCTGCGGGCCGCCTCGGAACAGCCCGCGGGCTTGCGAGAGGTCGGCAAAATTGACCCCGGCGGCCCGGACCCTGATCAGCACTTCACCCCGCCCGGGCGCCGGTACCGGCGCGTCGGTGATCAGTCGCAGGTCTTGCGGTCCCTCGAGCGACGTCTGCTCCAGGGCGCGCATGGTGGCGGGAATGCTCACGGCGATCAGCTCTCTTCCGGCTTGCCGAACCCGGCGAGCTCGGGGCGAGCCGCACCGTCGAAGAGGGAGACCTCGCGCCGAGCCGAAAGGAATCGGCGGTCGTCCGGGTGCCATCCCGCGCCAGTCGTCCTCAGAAGACTGAGCGGATCGCCTCCACGACCGCGTCCTCGTGGTCGAGGTGCATCGTCTGGTGGGCCGCGCCGTCGAGGACGCGGTGCTCACCTCGCGGAACCGAAGCGGCGATCGACGCGTGCAGTGCCTTGATCCCCGCGAGCATCTCCCTCATCAGCTCCGGCGACGCGAACTGCGCCCAGTACGGGTTGGCGCCCAGTGCGCTCAGCACGACGAGAGGGACGTCCGGCAGCCCTCCCCCGGCGCGAACCTGGTCGTACACCGTGGTTTCGAAGTTCTGCGTCTCCAGGACCGCCGTAAGCCACTCCGTGAGGTGCTTGTCCACCAACTCTTTGCGGACGTCGTCAGGCCAGGCGGCGTAGAGCGCCAGCAGGGCGTCGCGGGAGGCGGCCAGCTGCTCGGTCGTCGGTTCAGGCAGGGTGGTGGGGTCGGGTTTGAGGCTCTCGTTCAGCTCCGCGGCCTCCGCCGGCAGGAACTCCAGGATGTCCTCGTGGCCCGGATCGAGGAACACCAAGCCGGCGACCTCCTCGGGGAAGCGCTGCGCGTAGCGGCGGGCGTACAGCGCCCCGAGCGAATGCCCGGCCAGCACGTACGGTCCCGACACGTCCGCGGCCGCCAGCAAGGCCCGCAGCTCGTCCGTCACCTCGTCCGGCGTGCGCGGCAGCCCGGCTGTGGCGCTCCAGCCCGTGCCGGCCCGGTCGTACACCACGCTCGTGGTGAACTCCGCGACGCGCTGCTGCACGTTCAGGAAGTCGTACGCCATCAAGCCCGCGCCGGGCAAGAACACCACCGCGGGGCCGCCCGCACCGGAGCGGTGCAGCAGCAGCCGGCGCCCGGCGATCTCGTAGTGCTCGCCCAGTGGTGCCCCATCGACCTTCATCGCCGAACCTCCCGTCACGGACCCCCAGCGGCCCACCGTTCTCAACATTGAGAACGGTAGCAGATGTGCGAACATAACGGCGTGGACGATCTCGAACTCCTGGTGCACCCGGTGCGGCTGCGCGTGGTGCACGCCCTCTCCGGCGGGCGCCCCCTCACCACCACCGAGCTGGCCGAGCGCATCCACGACGTGTCGAAGGCGACCCTGTACCGCCACGTCGGCCTGCTCGCCGAAGCCGGAATCCTCGAAGTGGCCGAGGAACAACGCGTCCGCGGCGCCGTCGAGCGCAGCTACCGGCTGCGCCGTGACCGCGCGGTGGTCGACGCGGACACGGCAGCCTCGGCGACGCTCGACGACCACCGCAAGGTGTTCGCGACCGCGATGACGACGTTGATCGCCGAGTTCACCGCGTACCTGGGCCGCGCCGGCGCGGATCCGGCCGAGGACCTGGTGGGCTACCGCCAGCACTCCGTCTGGCTGAGCCACGAGGAGCTCGCCGACCTGATCACCGATCTCCGTGAAGTCCTCCTCCCCCGGCTGCACAACGAGCCCGCCGCCGGCCGGCGTCAGCACCTCATCAGCCCGATCTTGTTCCCTTTGGAGTGACCACGGCTGGAACGATGCCCGGCTGTATAGGTCGTTATACAGTCCACAAGAGACAAAAGTGGGGCCGACCGTTCCCGATCGGCCCCACCCCGAAAACGATCAGGCTCCCGCGAGACCCCGGCGCTCCAGCAGCGGCTGGATCTCCGGCTGACGGCCGCGGAAGTTCGCGAACGCCTCCATCGGGTCCACGCTCCCCCCGCGGCCCAGCAGGGTCGAGCGGAAGTGGTCGCCGTTCTCGCGCTTCAGCCCGCCGTTCTCGCGGAACCACTGCACGGTGTCGGCGTCGAGGACCTCGCTCCAGATGTAGGAGTAGTAGCCCGCGCTGTAGCCGCCGCCGAAGACGTGGTTGAAGTACGTGGTGCGGTAGCGCGGCGGGACGCTTTCCAGGGCCACGCCGGTCTTCTCCAGCGCGTCGGCCTCGAAGCGCTGGACGTCGTCGACGCGGTCGTCCACGCCGAGGCGGTGCCAGGCGAGGTCGAGCAGCGACGCGGCCAGGTACTCCGTCGTCTTGAAGCCCTCGCCGTACTGCTGCGCGGCTTCCAGCTTGGCGACCTGCTCGGCGGGCAGCGGCTCCCCCGTCACGTGGTGCTTGGCGTAGTGGGCCAGCACCTCCGGCCACAGCATCCACATCTCGTTGACCTGCGACGGGTACTCCACGAAGTCACGCGGCACGTTCGGGCCGGAGAACGTCGGGTAGACGACGCCCGAGAGCAGCCCGTGCAGGGCGTGGCCGAACTCGTGGAACACGGTGGTGACCTCGTCGAGCGTCAGCAGGGTCGGCTCCCCCGCCGGCGGCTTCGCGACGTTGAGCACGTTGACCACCACGGACTTCCGCCCCAGCAGGTCCGACTGGCTCACGAAGTTGTTCATCCACGCGCCGCCGCGCTTGGAGTCACGCGTGTAGTAGTCCACGAGGAACAGGCCCATGCCGCTGCCGTCGGCGTCGAAGACCTCGAAGGTCCGCACCTCCGGGTGGTACTTGGGCAGGTCGTCGCGTTCGGTGAAGGTCAGGCCGTACAGGCGGTTAGCGGCGAAGAACACGCCGTCGGTGAGCACGCGGTTGAGCTCGAAGTACGGGCGCAGCGCCGCGGTGTCCACCTCGTAGCGCTCGCGGCGCACCTTCTCGGCGTAGAACGCCCAGTCCCACGGCTTCAGCGTCGCGCCGGGAACGTCGGCCTCGAGGTGCTGCTGCAGCTCGGCGGCCTCCGCGCGGGCGTTGGCCACGGCGACCGGCGCCAGCCGCTCCAGCAGGCCCGAGGCCGCGTCGGCGGTCTTGGCCGTCTCGTCGGAGATCACGTACGACGCGTGGTCGGGGTAGCCCAGCAGCGCCGCGCGCTCGGCCCGCAGGCGGACGACCTCGGCGGCGACGGAGTTGTTGTCGTACTCGTTGCCGCGGTTGCCCCGCGAGACCGACGCGGTGAAGACGCGCTCGCGCACGGCGCGGTTCTCCAGCGACTCCAGGGCCGCCTGCGCGGTCGGCAGCGTGAGGTTCAGGACGTACTTGCCCGCTTCGCCGCGAGCCGCGGCCGCCTCGGCGGCGGTGGCGATCGCGCCCTCGTCGAGCCCGGCCAGGTCGGCGACGTCGTCGAGGACCACGGCGAGCTCGTTGGTGTCGCGCAGCAGGTTCTGCTGGAACTTCGTCTGCAGGGTCGAGAGCTGCTCGTTGAGCTTGCGCAGCTTCTCCTGCTCGGCCGCGGGCAGGCCGGCGCCCGCGCGGCTGAAGTCGGTGTGGCGGCGCTCCAGCAGGCGCAGCGACTCGGCGTCGAGGCCGAGGCTCTCGCGGCGCTCGTACAGCGCGCTGATCCGCGCGAACAGCTGCGGGTCCAGGTGGATCGCGTCGGAGTGCGCGGCCAGCTTCGGCGCCAGCTCCGCCTGGATCTCCTGGATCTCGTCGGTCGAGTCGGAACCGGAGACGTTGAAGAACGTGCCGGACGCCCGCTCCAGCAGCTCCCCCGCCCGCTCCAGCGCGGCGATGGTGTTCTCGAACGTGGGCTCCGCCGGGTTCTCGGCGATGTCCCGGATCTCCGCGGCGTGGGCGATCAGGCCCTCTTCGAACGCGGGCCGGTAGTGCTCGACCTTGATCTTGTCGAACGGCGGCAGGGCGTAGGGCAGCTCACTCGGGGTGGCGAACGGGTTGTCCGGCGAAATCATCGGGTTGTGCTCCTGGTTCTTCACGTGCTTTCCCGCGCTGATCCCGCCCACCCTACGGGTTTCGCGGCCCTGGTCGAGCCGCTTTCCGCCGAGGGCGTGTCCGCCCGGCTCAGCGCCCGGTGCTGCCCCCGACCACCGCGTCGCTGTCGCCCGCCTTCTTGCCGCGGGACTTCTTCTTCGGCGGCGGGGGCACGATGCCCTTGAGGTCGCCGCCGTTCTCGTTCACGCGCAGCACGAACGGCCGGGTCTCGGTGTAGCGGACCACCGACACCGACGCCGGGTCCACCACGATGCGCTGGAACGCGTCGAGGTGCTGGCCCAGTGCGTCGGCCAGCACCGCCTTGATCACATCGCCGTGGCTGCACGCGATCCACACCGCGTGGTCACCGTGCTCGGCGGTGATGCGGGCGTCGTGGGCGCGGATCGCGGCCACCGCGCGCGCCTGCATCGCGGCCAGGCCCTCACCGCCGGGGAACACCGCCGCCGACGGGTGCGACTGGACCACCCGCCACAGCGGCTCCTTGACCAGCGTCTTCAGCTCACGACCGGTCCAGTCGCCGTAGTCCACTTCGGACAGGCGCGGCTCCACGGTTTTGTCCAGACCCAGCGCCGTCGCCAGCGGCGTCACCGTCTGCTTGCACCGCAGCATCGGCGACACCACCAGCTCGGCGACCGGCACGCCGGCCAGCCGCTCGACCAGCTTCTCGGCCTGCGTGCGGCCGGTGTCGTCGAGACCGACCTTCGGCGTGCGCCCCGCCAGGACGCCGGACCCGTTCGCGGTGGACTTCCCGTGCCGCAGCAAGATGACCGTACTCACGAAAGCAACAGTAACTGTGTCTTCGGCCTCGGCTCCGCCGAGGCGTGCGAGATCGCTGAGTCTTTGGCCCCGGCTCCGCCGGGGCGTGCGAGATCGCCTTTGAGCCGGCTTCCGGATGGAGCGGTCGGATCGGCCGGGGGCCGATCGCACCGCCCCATCCGGAAGCCGGCGCGATCTCGCGGTGGGGGCGACTTCGGATGGTTCAGCGCGTTGTCTGGTGGGAACCTCGTGTTCGGGTGTTGTTCCCGGGGATGTGCGGTCGGTGTCATGGGTTTGGATCAGCCGAATGACGTCCACGCAGAGCGCGGGATCTTCGTTGCGGGTCCTCGTCGTGACCGAGTCGTACCCGCCGCAGGTCAACGGGGTCGCGCACACCGCGTCGCGGGCCGCGGAGCACCTCGTGCGGCGTGGTCATTCGCCGCTGGTCGTGGCGCCGACCGCGCCGGCCGGGCTGCGGACGGGCACCGACGCGGAGAGCGGGGACTCCCCGGTGGTCCGGGCGCCCGCGCTGTCGTGGCCGGGTTACCCGGACGTGCGCATGGCGCTGCCGACCGGCGTGGTGGGCCGCGCGATCGCCGCGCACCGGCCTGATGTCGTGCACCTGTCGAGCCCGCTGCTGCTCGGCGCGCACGCCGTGCGGGCGGCCCTGAAGCGGCGGGTGCCGATCGTCGCGGTGTACGAGACCGACGTCGCCGCTTACTGCCGGTCCTACGCGCCCCGGGTGCCGGGCGGCTCGCGGTACGTGTGGCGCCGGCTGCGCGGGATCCACCGGCCGGCCGATCGCACGATCGTCTCCTCCAGCGCGTCGAAGCTGGCGCTGGAGGAGCAGGGCATCCCGCGCATCCACCTGCTCCCCCACGGCGTCGACGCCGTGCGCTTCGACCCGCGGCACCGGGATCCGGACCTGCGCCGCCGGCTCGCGCCGAACGGTGAGGTCCTCGTCGGGTACGTCGGCCGCCTCGCGCCGGACAAGCACGTCGAGCTGCTGCGCGGCGTCTGCGGCCTGCCGGGGGTGCGGGTGGTCGTCGTCGGCGACGGCCCTAACGGTCCCCGACTGAGGACGGCGCTGCCCGACGCGACGTTCCTGGGCATGCGCGTCGGCGACGAGCTCCCGCGCATCTACGCGTCACTCGACGTCTTCGCGCACACCGGGCCGTTCGAGACCTTCGGCCTGACCGTCCAGGAGGCGATGGCCAGCGGCCTCCCGGTGGTCGCGCCCGCGGCCGGCGGCCCGCTCGACCTCGTCGAGCACGGGCGGACGGGCTTCCTCGTACCGCCGCTCGACGAAACCGCCCTGCGCGACGCCGTGCGCTGCCTCGTCGAGTCGCCTGCGCAACGCGCCACCTTCGGCGCGGCCGCGCGGTCCTTCGCCCTCCGCCACACCTGGGAAGCCGCCGGCGACAGCCTGATCGCCCACTACCGCCAGGTCCTCGACGAACGCGCCCAGCTCGCGCCGCGCACGCATCCCCCCGAAAACCACGTCACCCTGGCCACGGCGGACTGACGCCACCACAGCGCGAGATCGCGCCGGCTTCTGGATCGGGCGGTGCGATCGGCCCCGGCCGATCCGACCGCCCGATCCAGAAGCCGGCTCAACGGCGATCTCGCACGCGGCGGCGGAGCCAACGCCAAAAACACAGCTCAGCTTCCGACCGGTCCTGCGTTCGGGTCGAGCACGCCGCCGATGATCAGTCCGAACAGCAGCAGGCCGAGCACGATCCGGTAGATCACGAACGGCACGAAGCTCTTGCGCTTGATGTAGGACATCAGCCACGCGATCACCACGTACCCGACGCCGAAGGCCACCAGCGTCGCCAGGATCGTGGGGCCCCACTGGGCGGTCTCGCCGTTCTTGCCGATGTCGGTGAGCTTGTACAGGCCCGAGCCGAACACGGCCGGCAGGGCCAGCAGGAACGAGTACTCCGCCGCGTCGGCGCGGGTGTAGCCCATGAGCAGGCCGGCGCTGGTGGTGCCGCCGGAGCGCGAGACGCCCGGGATCAGGGCCAGGGCCTGGGCGAAGCCGAAGCCGAGGCCGTGCGGCACGGTGAGGTGGTCGAGGGTGCGCCGCTGTGAGCCGACGCGGTCGGCGATGAGCAGGATCACGCCGAAGACGATCAGTGTCGACGCGGTGATGCGCAGGTCGCGGAAGGCCTCGTCGATCTGGTCCTGCAGCAGCAGGCCGAGCACGACGATGGGGATCGAGCCGACGATGATCAGCCAGCCCAGCCGCGCGTCGGGGTCGCGGCGCCAGCTGCGGCGGTAGAGCGAGAAGAACCAAGCCTGCAGGATGCGGCCGATCTTCTTCCCGAAGTACAGGATCACCGCGAGCTCGGTGCCGATCTGCGTCACGGCGGTGAACGCCGCGCCCGGGTCGTCCCAGCCGACGAGCGCGGCCACGATCCGCAGGTGCGCGCTGGAGGAGATGGGCAGGAACTCCGTGAGTCCCTGCACCAGCCCCAGCACCAGTGCTTCGAACCACCCCATCAGGCCACTCCCGCCAGTTCGATCGCTTCCACGGCGGTCCGCAGGGCCGCCTCGAATCCCGCGGACTCCCCGTACGGAGTCACGGACAACGTCGTCACGCCCGCCTTCGCGAACTCCGCCATGCGCTCGGCGATCCGCTCCCGCGGACCGAGCAGCGACGTCGCGTCGAGGAATTCCAGCGGCACGGCCGCCTGAGCCCCCGCGTAGTCGCGCGCGAGGTATTTCTCCTGCACCTCGGCTGCCTCCGCCTCGAACCCCATCCGCACGGCGAGGCGGTTGTAGAAGTTCTGCTTCCGGCTGCCCATCCCGCCCACGTACAGCGCGGCGTGGGCGCGGACGGCGTCGGCGCACTCGCGCCAGTCGTCGCCGACCACGAGCGGCACGGACGGGGCGATGTCGAACCCGTCGAGCGACCGCCCGGCGGCCTCGGCGCCGGCGCGGATGTGCGCGAGCTGCTCGCCCGCGTGCCCGGGCGAGAAGAACACCGGCAGCCAGCCGTCGGCGATCTCGCCCGTCAGCTCGAGGTTCTTCGGCCCGATCGCGGCGAGGTACACCGGCACCTGCTTGCGTTCGGGCCGGAAGGTCAGGCCCAGCGCGAGCCCGGGCCCGTCGGGCAGCGGCAGCTCGAAGTGCTCGCCGCTGAACCGCACGCGGCGGCGCGACTGCACGGCCCGCACGATCTCCACGTACTCGCGGGTGCGGCCCACCGGGTCGGCGAACCGCACGCCGTGCCAGCCCTCCGACACCTGCGGGCCCGAGACACCCAGGCCGAGCCGGAAGCGGCCGCCCGAGAGCGTGTCGAGCGTGGCGGCGGTCATGCTGGTCATCGCCGGCGTCCGCGCCGGGATCTGCAGCACGGCGCTGCCGACGTCGATCCGCTCGGTCCGCGCGGCGATCCAGGTGAGCATCGTCACGGCGTCGGAGCCGTACGCCTCGGCCGCCCACACCACCGAATACCCGAGTTCGTCCGCTCTCCCGGCCAGCGCCAGGTTCGCGGAGTTGTCCCCGGTGCCCCAGTAACCGAGGTTGAGTCCCATTCGCACGGCCGGAAACGTACCGAGGGCACGACTCGCGCCGTGCCCTGGGTGCACCGACGGGGTGGCCGGTCGCGACACGGCGTCACCTTGGTCAAGTACGGGCCGGGCCGACGGCTAGGCTCGGTGGTCGTGGAAAAGCGACAGCTCGGCCGGTCGGGACTGCGGGTCTCGCGCCTGGCGCTCGGCACGATGACGTGGGGCGGCGACACCGACGCCGAGGAGGCGGCCAGCCAGCTCGTCGCGTTCGTCGACGCCGGCGGCACCCTCGTGGACACCGCGGACATCTACGCCGAAGGCGAGGCCGAGCGCGTGCTCGGGAGCCTGCTGGGCGATCTCGTGCCCCGCGACGACGTGGTGGTCGCCACGAAGGCCGTCGCGCGGCGCACCGAAGGCCCCTTCGGCGGCGGGGCTTCCCGGGGCGCGCTGCTGAACGCGCTCGACGGCTCGCTGCGCCGGCTCGGCGCCGACCACCTCGATCTGTGGCAGCTGCACGCGTGGGACGCCGGGGTGCCGATCGAGGAGACCCTCTCGGCCCTGGAGTACGCCGTGACCAGCGGAAAGGTCCGCTACGTCGGCGTCTCCAACTACGCGGGCTGGCAGCTGGCCACGGCCGCCTCGCGCGCGAGCGCGGTCGCGCCGATCGTGTCCTGCCAGTACGAGTACTCGCTGCTGGAGCGCGGGGTCGACCGCGAAGCCGCGCCCGCCGCGCTGCACCACGGCATCGGGCTGCTGCCCTGGGCGCCGCTGGGCCGCGGCGTGCTGACCGGCAAGTACCGCACCGGCACGCCCGCGGACTCGCGCGGCGCGTCCAGCGAGTTCGCCGGGTACGTGGAACACCACCGCACGGACCGCGCGGCGCGGATCGTGCAGGCCGTGGCCACCGCCGCCGACGGGCTCGGCACCTCGCCGCTGGTCGTCGCGCTGGCCTGGGTGCGCGACCGGCCGGGGGTGGTGGCGCCGGTCGTCGGCGCCCGCGACACCGGCCAGCTGACCGGTTCGCTGGCGGCGGAGGAGCTCACGCTCCCGCCCGCGATCCGCAGCGCGCTCGACGACGTGAGCTGCGTCGACGTGGGCTACCCCGAGCGGGGACCGAAATGAGGCGCAGGTGTCTGTTGGATGACGCACACGTGACGGCACGGGAATCGTGGGGGATGCTGGTGAGGACACCTCGCCGAGGAACTGCAGGAGGCTTCAAGGTGCGTCGGCTCACCGCCGCGTCGCGGATCGCGATTCCGCTCGTCGGTGCCCTCGCGCTCTCGGCATGCTCGGCTTCGGGCCAGGACAACTCCGACTCGCTGCAGGTGGTCGCGAACCCCGTGGCCGCGAAGCCGGCGGTCTCCCCGGCCGTGACGACCAAGCCCGCGGGTCAGGTACTGGCGACGCCCGCCGTGTCGGCGATGGCGACCGATGAGAAGACCCGCACGCTCGTGGTCGCGGTCACGCAGCCGCCGTCGGTGCTCGTCTACGACCTCGACTCGCTGAGCACCCCCCGGGTCACCGTGCCCCTGCCCGGACCGGCCGAATCGCTGACGACGTCCGACGGCCAGGCGATCGCGAGCATCCCGACCAAGGGTGAGCTCGCGAAGATCACACTGCCCGGTGGCGGACTGACCACGCAGCCGGTGGCGGGCCAGCCCACCGCCGGGGTGGCCGACGGGCCGGACACGATCGTGGCCGTCCGCGACCGCAAGGCCGTGGAGGTCCTGGCCGGCGGCGCGGTCACCAAGACCATCACCGGCCAGCTCTACAGCGCCGACGACGTCGTGGACACCGGGCAGGGTGTGGTGGTGCTCGACCGCCTGCGCACCGCCGTGTTCAGCGTCGACGTGAACGCCGGGACGATGGGCGAAGGCCTGCGCGCCGGCGACGGCGCGGCTAACGCCACCAGCGACTCGTACGGGCGCGTGCTGGTCACCGACGCCCGAGCGGGCGCGCTGCTCGCGTTCTCCGTCGGCCCGCTGATCCTGCGGCAGCGCTACCCGGTGCCCGGCGGGATCTACGGCATCGCCTACGACCACCAGCGCAACCTGGCCTGGGTCACCCTGACCGGGCAGAACCAAGTGGTGGGCTTCGACGTCCGCGGCGGCGAGCCCACCGAGAAGTACCGATTCCCGACCGTGCGCCAGCCGAACTCGGTGAGCGTCGACGACCGGAGCGGCCGAGTGCTCGTCGGCTCGGCCGCAGGAGAAGGGACCCAGGTGATCCAGCCATGACGACGGTCGACGAGGCGGTGGTCGAAGGGGATTGGGAGTACCGCCGCCTGCGCCTGCCCCCGGGTGTGTCCCGGCGCGCGGCGGCGATCCAGCTCTCGATCCACGCCGAGTTCGCCGGCTGGGAGCTGCGCACGGTGCGGCTCTACGCCGACGGCACCCGGCGGGTCTGGTTGCGGCGCAAGCGCACGGCCGCCGACCGCCTGCCCGGGCTCGCCACGTAACACCAATAAGTCCAGACCAAGATTTTCGCGCGCCTTTTCACCCTGATCCGGCCCGTTAGCGTACGCAGTGGATCTTCGCGTACGACCAGGTCTTCGGCCGGCGGCCGAATCATGCCAAAGAGGGTGAACATGAACAGGCTGGACGGAAAAATCGCCGTGGTCACCGGCGCCACCAGCGGCATCGGGGCCGCCATCGCCCACCGGTTCGTCGCCGAGGGCGCTCAGGTCGTCCTTTCCGGGCGGCGCGCGAAAAACGGTCTCGCGATCGCGGAACGGCTGGGCCCAGCGGCCAGTTTTCACCGGGCCGACGTGTCGGTGGACACCGAGGTCGAGGACCTGGTCCGCTCGACCTCGGACCGGTTCGGCCGCATCGACGTGCTGGTGAACAACGCGGGGGCACCCGCCACCATCAGCTCGGTCACCGACGTCGACCTGGCCGATTTCCGGCGGGCGTTCGACGTGAACGTCTGCGGTCCGCTGCTCGGCATCAAATACGCCGCCGGGTACATGTGCGCGCAGGGCGCGGGCAGCATCATCAACATCGGCAGCATCGCGGGAACGCGGGTCGCCAATTCGGGCCTGGACTACTCCGTGTCCAAGGCCGGCCTCCACCACTTGAGCCAATGGGCGGCCGCCGAGCTGGGCCAGCACGGAGTCCGCGTGAACACCATCAGCGTCAGCGGGGTCACGACCGGGATTTTTGCCAAGGTCGCCGGGTACGGCGACGAAGAAGCCGAGACCCCCGAGGTGCTGGCCGCGGTGGGCGAAAAGATCACTCCCCTGGTCAAGGAGGTCAGCCCGACGCCGCGCGCGGGAACGACGGACGACGTCGCCGCCGCCGCGGTCTATCTGGCGAGCGACGAATCGGGCTACGTGATCGGGCACAACCTGCAGGTCGACGGAGGGCACTCCCTGGGCCAGCCCTACTCGGTGCTGCTGGCACAGCGGGCCAGGATCGCTTCGGCGCTCAAGCCCGGCGCCCGGTGGCCCCGCGAGCCGGCTGACCGGGGCGCCGGCAGCGCGAGCCCGGTGTCCGGGTCAGGCGGCGAGCCGCCCGAGCCACTCCTGCCAGCTCTGCTCGTCGCCCGCCTCGGCGGAGAACACGTGGTGGCAGGCGATGAGCGGGCCGTGGAAGCCCTGCAGGAAGCAGTAGAGCGCGTCGGCTGTGCGCACGCCCACCGTCTGCGGGTTCACGGCGTAGACGACGCCTTCGACGGCCCGGCCCGCCAAATCGATGCGCACGCGGTCGCCCTCCTCGGGCCGGCCCGCCAGTCCCAGCCGGTTCCCGAGCGCCGCCCACAGCCGGTCCCAGTCGGACACCGGCGGGCCGAACACCGTGACCGGGGTGGCCGTGCGGCCGGCGAAGTACGTGACGTACTCGGCGAGGTTGCGGAAGAACAGCGCGCCGCCCGCGGCCATCGCCTCGAACTCGTCCTCCCAGTCGTCGCCGGGCAGGAAGCCGCTGGTGACGCAGCGGACGACCGAGCTGCCGCCGTCGCGGCCCTCGATCAGGAACTCATAAGCGATCCGCCGCCCGTCGGGCTCGGTCTGGGTGCCGTAGACGAGCCGTTCCAGCGGGTCCCACGCGGTGATCGCCATCTCCGGCTCGTAGCCCGCGAACGAGCCGCGCACGACGCCGCCGAGGCCGCCTTCGACCTCGTTGCGGCCCATGTACCACGAGTCGATGCCCGGCCCGGTCGCGATCGCCGCCCAGATCTGCTCCGGGGTCGCGGCCACCTCGGCCGCCCCGGGCAGCTCGAACTCTTTCCCGCTGAACTCCGCCACTTCAGGCCTCCTCGTCCGGCACGCTCGGGTGCACGGCCACGATCACGCGGTGCGCGCGACCGTTCTCCGCTCCCTCGTCGTGGTACTTCCCCACCAGGCTCGTCACGGCCACCGCGAGCTCCTCGGCGAACGCGGCCCGGTCCGCCGCCGAGGCGAACCGCACCTCGCCGTCGAGCGCGAACGTCGCGACGCGCTTGCGCGCCTTGGCGGCACCCGTGATCAGGATCCCGACGTCGCGCACCAGCCGGCCCGCCACGGCGAGCAGCCAGCGCGCCGACAGCCGGTCGGGCGATTGCGCCGGGTCCGGCTGCACCGCCGCCAGCGCCGACGGCGAGATCACGTAGGACGCCGCGGTCGCGCGCATCATGCGCTCGGTGACGTTGCCCTTGCGCCGCTCCTCCACCAGCTCCACGAGCCCGTGCTTCTCCAGCGCGCGCAGGTGGTAGTTGACCTTCTGGCGGGGCAGGTCGACGCGGGCCGCGAGCATGGTCGCCGACGCCGGCTCCACCAGCTCGGCCAGCAGCCGGGCGCGGACCGGGTCGAGCGACACCTCGGCCGCGGCCGCGTCCTCGATCACCGCAACGGGAAACATGCGCCCATCGTGCTGCCGAAAAACGAAGTTGTCAAGAACCACGATGTTGTCGGTACGCCTCGCGTACCTGAGCCACGATCCGGGGCACGACCTGGGCGGCGGCTTCCAGCGGCACGACGTGGCCGACGCCCGGCAGCACCACAGCCGTGCCGTGTTCGAGGCCCCGGACGAGGTGCTCGACGTCTGTGGCCGCCACGATCCGGTCCCGCTCCCCCACGATCGCCGTGACCGGCAGGGCACCCACTCGCGCGAGCGCCGCTTCGCGCGCGTACGCGTCGAGCGCGGGACGGAACACCGCGACGGTGTGCGGCCAGTTGCGCCGGATCATCGTCACGGTCAGCTCCACCAGGTCCGGATCCGGGTCGTCACCGAAGAGCCACCAGCGCAGGCCGGCGCTGACCGCGCGGCTCGTGTGCTCGCGCACCAGCCCGAAGAACTTGGCGCCCAGCACCAGTTCCAGGTCCTGCGCCAGCATCCCGAGCGCGCCCGGCCACGCCGCCGAAGCCTCCGTGGCGAGCCGCCCGGACGACGTCGCGAGCAGCACCAGCCCGGCCACGCGCGCGGCGAACAGCTCCGGATGGCGTTGCGTGAGCGACATGATCGCGAGCCCGCCCATGTCGTGGCCCACCAGCACCACACGGCCCTCGGGCACGGCGCGTGCCAGCACTTCGGCGAGGTCGTCGCCCAGCTGCGCCATGGTCGCCGTGCCGCGGCCGGCGCGGCCGGACTTGCCGTGGCCGCGGTGGTCGTAGCCGACGACCGACAGCGGCTCGTCCACCGCCTCCGGCAGCAGCGGCGCGATCCGGCCCCAGCTGCGGCGGTCGAGCGCGTAGCCGTGCAGGAGCACCACGGTCACGCCGGGCCGACGGGTCACCCCAGCGCACGAGGTGCAGAGGTGTCCCGTCGGCGAGCGTGAACGCGGGCAACGCGGTCGTTTCCGGCGCTCAGGACGAACGCACGAACCGGTCCAGCACGCGCGTGCCGAACTTGAGCGCGTCCACCGGCACGCGCTCGTCCACGCCGTGGAAGAGCGCGGAGAAGTCGAGGTCGGCCGGCAGCTTCAGCGGCGCGAAGCCGAAGTTGCGGATCCCGAGCTGCTGGAACGACTTCGCGTCGGTGCCGCCGGAAAGCATGTACGGCAGCGTGCGCGCGCCCGGGTCCTCGGCGAGCACCGCGGCGGTCATCGCGTCGACGAGCGCGCCGTCGAACGTGGTCTCGACCGGCGGGAGCTCCATCCACTCCTTCTCGATGTCCGGGCCGAGCAGCTCGTCGAGCTCGCGGTCGAACGCCTCGATGCGCCCGGGCAGGATGCGGCAGTCGACCGCGGCCTCGGCGACCGACGGGATCACGTTCGACTTGTAGCCGGCGGTGAGCATCGTCGGGTTCGCGGTGTCGCGCAGGGTGGCGCCGATCATGCGGGAGATGTTGCCCAGCTTGGCGACCGAGCCCTCGAGGTCGTCCTCGGGGAAGTCCCAGCCGGTGATCTCGGTGACGCCGGCGAGGAACTCGCGCACGGAGTCGGTGAGCACGAGCGGGAACTGGTGGCTGCCGAGCTTCGCGACGGCCTCGGCGAGCTTGGTGACCGCGTTGTCGCGGTGGATCATCGAGCCGTGGCCCGCCGTGCCGCGCACGCGCAGCTTCATCCAGCGGATGCCCTTCTCGGCCGTCTCGATCACGTACGCGCGCACGTCGTCTTTCAGCGTGATCGAGAACCCGCCGACCTCGCTGATCGCCTCGGTGACGCCTTCGAACAGCTCGGGCCGGTTCTCCACCAGCCACTGCGCGCCGTACTTGCCGCCGGCCTCCTCGTCGGCGAGGAACGCGAAGACGATGTCGCGCGGGGGCACGATGCCGTGGATCTTGTAGTGGCGGGCCAGGGCCAGCGTCATGCCGACCATGCCCTTCATGTCCACCGCGCCGCGGCCCCAGACGTAGCCGTCCTGCACGGCGCCGGAGAACGGGTGCACCGACCACTCGGCCGGGTCGGCGGGCACGACGTCGAGGTGCCCGTGGATCAGCAGGGCCCCGCGCGACGGATCGGCCCCGGCCAGCCGGACGATGACGTTGTGGCGGTCTTCGCCACCGGACTCGACGTAGGTGATCTCGTAGCCGGCGTCGGTGAGCTGCTCCGCGACGTACTCGGCGGCGGCACGTTCGCCGATCAGGGTGTCGGGGTCTCCGGTGTTGGTGGTGTCGATGCGGATGAGGTCGCTGGTGAGCGTGACGGCCTCGTCAGCGGCGGCGTCGATCGAGTTCGGTTCGGTCACTCGACCTTCCTATCATTCGCACCCGCGGGGCCGCGCCGCTCACGCCCGTTCAGGTGCGGTCAAGAGCCGAGACCACCTCGGAAACCGGCCGCAGGTGCTGGTTCAGGATCCGCAGCGCCGTTTCCGCGTCCCCCGCGTCGAGCGCGGCCACGAGCTGCCGGTGCTCCTCGTCGATGATCGACAGCCGCTCCGGCCGCGCTTCCAGCGCCCGCACGGCCACGCGCTGCTGGCGCGAGCGGAGTGTGTCGTACAGCTCGGTGAGCACGGTGTTGCCGGCGGCGTTCACGATCGCCCGGTGGAACCGGCGGTCGAGCCCGGACACGGCGAACCAGTCACGTTCCGCGCCCGCGCGGCCCATGTCCTCGATCAGGCCGGCCATCTCGGCGGGGGCACCCGCGCCCGCGGCGCAGACCTCGGTGATCGCGTGGCCCTCGATGAGCCGCCGGCTCTGGTAGACCTCTTCCAGCTCCCGCGCGGTCACCGTGCGGACCTGCGCGCCCTTGCGCGGCAGCAGGCTGATGAACCGCTCGGCCTCGAGCCGGTGGAACGCTTCGCGCACCGGCGTCCGCGACACGCCGACCACCCCGGAGACCCACAGCTCGTCGAGGAACCGCCCGCCTTCCAGCTCGCCCGAGATGATCCCGTCGCGCAGCCAGGCGTACACCCGATCCCGAGCCGGTCCGCCGCCCTCGACCGGCACCGGTCCCGGTGCGGTGGTGGTCATGCCTCTCCCCTCGTCGCGCGCCTGCGTCGGCGCGCTGGCGAGCCTACACCGCTGGACCGGGGCCTCATCCGTCATGTATGCACGGAGTACACAGACCGGTGACGGTTCTCGTCGCTCCTGAAAGGACACTCGGCATGGTGCAGGTCGCCGTCGCGCAGTTCGCTCCCACCGACGACAAAGCGGGCAACCTGGCGGTGCTCACGCGGCTCGCCGGTGAGGCGGCGGAGCGCGGAGCCGAGGTCGTGGTGCTGCCCGAGTACTCGATGTTCACGGTACCGGCGATGGACGAGCGGTTCGTCGCCTCGGCCGAGAGCCTCGACGGCGCGTTCGTGACCGGGCTGCGCGAGGTCGCGGCCCGCCGCGGGATCACCGTCGTCGCCGGGATGAACGAAGCCTTGCCCGAAGGCGGGCGGATCTTCAACACGCTCGTGGTGGCCGGCCCCGACGGCGAGCTCGCCGCGGTGTACCGCAAGCTGCACCTCTACGACGCGTTCGGCTTCCGCGAGTCCGATTTCGTCCGCGCCGGGGAGATCACGGAGCCGGCCACGTTCAAGGCCGCGGGCCTGACGTTCGGCCTCCAGACGTGTTACGACCTGCGCTTCCCCGAAGTGACCCGGCGGCTCGCGGACGCGGGCGCGCAGGTCGTGGCGCTGCCGGCGGAGTGGGTGCCGGGGCCGCTGAAGGAGTACCACTGGACGACGCTGGTGAAGGCGCGGGCGATCGAGAACACCGTCTACGTCGCCGCGGCAGGGCAGATCGCGCCGATGGGGTCGGGTTCGAGCCTCGTCGTCGATCCGATGGGCGTGGTGGCCGCGTCGCTCGGCGAAGCGCCGGGCGTGGCCGTCGCGGAGGTCTCGGCCGACCGCGTGGAGCAGGTCCGGACCACGAACCCGGCCTTGGCGTTGCGACGGTTCACGGTGGCGCCGCGGGACAGCGCCTCCTGATCCGCGAGCCGCTACTCGTCGTCCGCGCGGTGCGCGCCGAGGCCGATCTCCTTCACGGCCGCGGCCGCGCCGGGCGTGCCCGCCAGCGACCGCGCAAGCTCCAGCGCGACGCCGAGCTCGGTGCCCGCCGACACGACCCGGTGGACCACACCCCACTTCGCCGCCGCGGCGGCCGTGAGTTTCCCGCCACCGCGGCGAAGTTCGGCAACGGCCTCTTCGGACAGTCGCGCCGGCAGCGCCGTGCCGAGCGGGCCGGCCACCACGAACTCGGCGTGCGGGGCCGCCACGATGAGATCCGTCATCAGCGCCAGCTCGAAGCCGCCGCCGCGGGCGAGGCCGTTCACCGCGGCGATCATCGGCTTGCCGATGCGGAAGAAGTCCGCGACGCCGGCCAGCCCGCCGGCTCCCGGCGCGAGGTCCCAGCCCGCCGAGAAGTACTCGCTGCCCGCGCCCGTGACCACGCCGGCGTGCACCGCGGGGTCGTCACGCAGCCGCGCCCAGGCGGCGTAGAGCTCGAAGCTGACGCGGGAGTCGATGGCGTTCCCGCCGGGCCGGTCGATCGTCGCCACGAGCACGCCGTCGACTACCTCGGTGCGGACAGCACCCGGGGGCGCGGTGGTCATGGTTTTCCCGGTGGTGCGGAGGGATTCGGTCGAGCGTTCCGGACGTTAGCCGCACCGCCGCCGGCGGTCAAACCGGGGCCTCGACTGACCCAGCAGTCAAGCCAGGATCGCAAATCCGGTCCACCGCAACGAAACCCGGCAAACGTTACGCCACAGGTGGCGTGAGTATTGCGATAATCGCAACGCGGGGTTACGGTCTTCCGGCATGGACGAGTCGGAGGAGCTGCGGACCAGGGTCCGGGAGCTGATCCGGTCCATGCCGGGAGCCCAGCGGGAGTTCGCCGCAGCCATCGGGCTCGACGAGACGAAGTTGTCCAAGGCGCTCACCGGCACCCGCCGGTTCTCGCCGCACGAGCTCGTCCGGGTCGCCGAGTACTGCGGCGTCACGGTCAACTGGCTGCTCAACGGCAGCGACGACGCGAAAACCGTGACGGCGGTCCCCGCGCTCGCCGCGCGCCCGGAGAGCGATCCCGAGCACCACACGCAGTCCGAGCCGCGGCGGCGGATCCTCGAGACGGCGTGGCTGCTCATCGCCGAACGCGGGTACCACCGGGTACGCATCGCCGACATCGCGAAAGCGTGCGGCACGAGCACCGCCACCATCCACTACCACTTCCCCAGCAAGGCGGAAGTGCTCAACGAAGCGTTGCGGCGCAACGTGAAGCTCGCCTTCGATCGCCAGGTCGCCGAGCTGCACGCGGTCGCCGATGCCCACGACCGGCTGCTCAAGCTGGTCGAACTGCAACTCCCGGCCGACGGCGTGCTGCGCGCCGAGTGGTCGGTCTGGCTTCAGGTGTGGAACGAGGTGTCCCTCGCCCCGGAGCTGCGGTCGCTCTACACCGATTCCTACGACCGCTGGTACCGGACGATCCTCATGACCATCCGCACCGGCCAGGAGCAGCACGCGTTCCGCGTGGCCGATCCCGAGGCCGCCACCGAGCAGCTCACGGCGCTGATCGACGGTCTCGGCATCCAGGTGCTGACCCGCAAGCCCGGCAGCACCGTGGCCACCATGCGCGCGCACCTGCACGACTTCATCGAAAGGTCGATCGTCAAGGGAGCCTGATGAACCACGAGGTCATCGTCACCTGCGCCCTCACCGGCGCGGGCGACACCGTCGGCCGGAGCCCCCACGTGCCGGTCACGCCGGCGCAGATCGCCGCGAGCGCGATCGAAGCGGCGGAAGCCGGGGCGGCCGTCGTCCACATCCACGTCCGCGAGCCCGGGACCGGGGCCCCGTCGCGCGAGGTGGCGCTGTACCGCGAGGCCGTGCGGCTGATCCGGGAGTCCGGAGTGGACGTGGTCGTGAACCTGACCGCCGGGATGGGCGGCGACCTCGCGCTCGACGAGGAGGATCCGCTCAAGCCGGTCGACGGCACGGACCTGGTCGGCGCTCTCGCCCGCCTGCCGCACGTCGAGGAGCTGCTGCCCGACATCTGCACGCTCGACTGCGGTTCGCTCAACTTCGGCGAAGGCAACCAGCTCTACGTGTCCACTCCGGACATGCTGCGCACCGGCGCGAAACGCATCCAGGAGCTCGGGGTGAAGCCGGAGCTGGAGATCTTCGACACCGGGCACCTGTGGTTCGCCTCGAAGATGGTGGCGGAAGGGCTGATCGACGCGCCGCCGCTGTTCCAGCTGTGCATGGGCATCCCCTACGGCGCGCCCGCCGATCCGGGTCTGCTGCAGGCGATGGTGAAGCTGCTGCCCGAGGGCGCGCAGTGGGCGTCGTTCGCGATCGGGCGCGACCAGATGCCGTGGGTGGCGCAGTCGGTGCTGCTCGGCGGGCACGTGCGCGTCGGGCTCGAAGACAACCTCTACCTCGCCCGTGGGGTCAAGGCGACCAACGGGCAGCTGGTGGAGCGCGCGGTGCGGATCGTCGAAGACCTCGGCGCCACGATCGCGAGCCCCGGCCGGGCCCGCGAGATCCTCGGCCTCAAGGAGCGGGTCCGTGCCTGACGTATCCACTGTGGACACGGTCGCGTGCGTCGGCGCGGGCGTGATCGGCGGCGGCTGGGTGGCGCACTTCCTCGCCCGCGGTTACCGCGTCCGGGCCTGGGACCCCGCACCGGACGCCGCGGCGAAACTGGGACGGCTCGTCGACGCGGCGTGGCCCGCCCTCACTTCGCTCGGGCTGGCCGACGGCGCGAGCCGTGACGCGCTCACGGTCACCGCCACGCTCGCCCAAGCGGTCGAGGGCGCGGGGTTCGTGCAGGAAAGCGCTCCCGAGGACCTGCCGCTCAAGCAGAAGCTGCTGGCCGACATCGACGCCGCCACCCCCGCCGGTGTCGTGATCGCGTCGTCCACCTCGGGCTACGGCATGACCGAGATGCAGGTGGCGGCGAAGACGCCGGAGCGGCTCGTGGTCGGGCACCCGTTCAACCCGCCCTACCTCATCCCGCTGGTCGAGGTCGTGGGCGGCAAGCTCACCGCGCCGTGGGCCGTGGCGTGGGCGAGCGAGTTCTACCGGCACGTCGGCAAGACCGTGATCACGATGGATCGGGAGGTGCCCGGGTTCATCGCCAACCGCCTGCAGGAGGCGCTCTGGCGCGAGGCCCTGCACATGGTCGCGAACGGCGAGGCCACCGTGGAGCAGATCGACACCGCGATCACCGACGGGCCGGGCCTGCGCTGGCCGGTGCAGGGGCCGATGCTCACGTTCCACCTCGCGGGCGGTGAAGGGGGCATGGCGCACATGCTGGACCACTTCGGACCGTCGCTGAAGGCGCCCTGGACCCGCCTCGATGCGCCGGAGCTCACGACCGAGCTGCGCAACGCCGTGGTCGACGGCTGCGAGGACGAAGCCGCGCCGCGCACGATCGCCGACCTCGTGGCCGAGCGGGACCGGGCGATCATCGCCATCCAGCGCGCCGTCGGCGAGGCCCGCCGTGGGTGAAGCCCTGGTCCACCACGACCGCGTCCGTCCCGAGTGGATCGACTACAACGGACACCTCTCCGAGCCCTACTACGTGCTGGTGTTCGGAGACGCCACCACGGCGCTGATGGACGCCGTCGGCCTCGATCCCGCCTACCGCGAGTCCACCGGCGCTTCGCTGTACACCGTGGAGGCACACGTGCGGTACCTGCGTGAGGTCGGGCCGGACGCCGAGCTCACCGTGACGACCTCCGTGCTCGCCGTCGGGGCGAAGAAGGTGCGGCTGTGGCACGAACTGCACGTCGGCGGTGAGCTCGTGGCCACGGAGGAGCTGCTGTGCCTGCACGTCGCCGAGGGCAGAGCCTCGCCGTTCCCCGAAGCCGTCGCCGAGCGCCTCGGCGCCCACCTCGCGCCACTGCCCGACCACGCCGGGCGCGCCATCGCCTGACGCTCTCCCGAACCCCACCCGGCCCGCCTCCCACCGGAAGACACCCATGGAAGAACGATGTGAGCCGAACTCCCTCCCGCGCCGCCGGTTCCTCACGGCGGCGCTCGGCGGTGCCGCCCTGCTCGGCGCCGCTCCCCTGCTCGCCGCGTGCGGCGGCTCGGGCGTCGCGGCCGCCGCGCCGACCGGGCCACCGCGCCGCGGCGGCACCCTGCGCGTCGGCGTGACCGGCGGCGGCGCGTCCGACACGCTCGACCCGCACGTCCCGGTGGCGAACCCGGACATCGCCCGGGTGGTCAACCTCTACGAACCGTTGCTGCTGCGCGACCACGACTACAAGCTGCAGATGCTGGTCGCCGAATCGCTCACGTCGTCGCCGGACGCACGGACGTGGACCGCCGTGCTGCGCGACGGGGTGCGGTTCCACGACGGCCGACCGGTGACCCCCGCCGACGTCGTCGCGACGTTCAAGCGGATCACGGACCCGAAGGACCCCAAGAGCGGGGCTGCCAGCCTGACCATGCTCGGCCGGGTGGTGCCGACGGGCGAGCGGACCGTCGAGTTCCGTCTCACCGAGCCCGATTCCGGCTTCGACGACCTGCTCGGCCAATACTCCCTCGGCATCGTGCCTGCCGACTTCGACGTGAAGCGCCCGATCGGCACCGGCCCGTTCCGGCTGAAGGAGTTCACCGCGGGGCTGCAGAGCACGTTCGTGCGCAACGACCACTACTGGCGGCCCGGCCAGCCCTACCTCGACGAGCTCGTGCTGATCAACTTCGCCGAGGACGACGCCCGGATCAACGCGCTGCTCTCGTCCCAGGTGGACGCCATCGACCAGGTGCCGGTGGCGCTCATCGACGTGCTGCGCAGCGACCCGCGGATGCGCGTGCTGCGCTCGGCCACGGGCACGTGGCTGCCGTTCACGATGCGCGTGGACCGGCCGCCGTTCGACGACGTGCGCGTCCGCCAGGCGCTGCGGCTGGTCGTGGACCGCGACCAGATGATCAACCAGGTCCTCAGCGGCCAGGGCCGGCCCGGCAACGACCTCTACGCGCCGTTCGACCCGGCGTACGACTCGCAGCTGCCGCAACGCAAACAGGACATCCCGGCGGCGAAGCGGCTGCTGGCCGAAGCCGGGCACGAGAACCTCGACATCGAGCTCGTCACCGCGCCCATCCAGGCCGGCGCGGTCGAGGCGGCGCAGGTGTTCCAGCAGCAGGCCAAGGCGGCGGGCGTCACCGTGCGCATCCGGAAGGTCGACACCACCACGTTCTACGGCGAGAACTACCTGTCCTGGGACTTCGCGCAGGACTTCTGGTACACGCGCAACTACCTGCCCCAGGTCGCGAACGGTTCGCTGCCGAAGTCGCCGTACAACGAAACCCATTGGCAGGACCCGCAGTTCACCGACCTCGTCACGCGCGCGAGCGCCACTGTGGACACCGCGGCGCGCACGGAGCTGCTGCACCAGGCGCAGCGGATCGAGTACGAACGCGGCGGCCTCATCGTGTGGGGCTTCGTCGACCAGGTGGACGCCCACCAGGTCTACGTGGCGGGACTCGTGCCGGACCGGACGGGGATCTCGCTGTCCGGCTACCAGTTCCGCGAAGCGTGGCTCGGCACAGCACAGGGAGGTGCGGCATGACCCGGATGATCGTGAAACGGCTGCTCGTGAGCCTCGTGGTGCTCTGGCTGGTCACCTTGCTCGTCTTCGTGGCGACACTGCTGCTGCCGGGTGACCCGGCGCGCGCCATCCTCGGCCAGCAGGCGACACCGGAGCGGATCGCCGCGCTGCAGCACCAGCTGCACCTCGACGAGCCGGTCTGGCAGCGCTACCTCACCTGGCTCGGCGGGCTGTTCACCGGCGATCTCGGCACCTCGACGTCCACGCAGGGCCCGGTGACGACGTTGCTGGGCGACCGGATCGTGGCCTCGCTCGTGCTGCTCGTGCTCGCCGCGGTGATCGCGACGCCGCTCGGGCTCGCGCTGGGCACGTGGAGCTCGATGCGGCGCGGCCGGGCCGCGGACCAGACCGTGTCCGGCATCAGCCTGGTGATCGCCGCGCTGCCGGAGTTCGTGATCGGCGTGGCGCTGATCGTGCTGTTCGCGACCACGGTGTTCAAGGTCCTGCCCTCGGTCACGCTCACCGCGCCGGGTGAACCGGTGTGGCGGCAGCCGAGCCAGCTCGTGCTGCCGGTGGCGACGCTCGTGCTGGTGGTGACGCCGTACATCACGCGGATGATGCGGGCGACCATGAACGAGGTCCTCGACTCCGGCTACGTCGAGATGGCCCGGCTCAAGGGGGTGCGCGAGCGGACCGTGCTGCTGCGGCACGCCTTGCCGCACGCGGTGGGTCCCGTCGCGCAGGTCGTCGCGCTGCAGCTCGCGTGGCTGGCGGGCGGGGTCGTGGTGGTCGAATTCCTGTTCCGCTACCCCGGAATCGGGCAGTCGCTGATCGACGCGGTGAGCAAACGCGACGTCGCCGTGGTCCAGGCCGTGACGCTGATCATCGCCGCGGTGTACATCGTGGTGAACCTGCTCGCCGACGTGGTCGGCATCCTGGCGAACCCCAAGCTGCGGACGGAGGCGAGCCGATGACCGCCGTCGACGACGAGCTCGCGCCGGCCACCACGGCCGGCGAAGCACCTGCCAAGGCCCGCGGGCTCCTCCGCACGGCGTGGCGGTTTCCGCAGGCGAAGGCCGGCACGGTGCTGGCCGGGGTCGTGGTGCTGGTGGCGCTGCTCGGCCCGTGGCTCGGGCCGGTGCTCACCGGCCACACCACCACGGACTTCGCGGGCAAACCGTTCAAACCGGATGGGCTCGCGGGCACCGACGGTCTCGGCCGCGACGTGCTCAC
This sequence comes from Amycolatopsis sp. NPDC001319, assembly GCF_042896185.1. NCBI lineage: Bacteria > Bacillati > Actinomycetota > Actinomycetes > Pseudonocardiales > Pseudonocardiaceae > Amycolatopsis > Amycolatopsis sp. NPDC001319. The sequence continues at coordinate 710,442 of NZ_JBIAWY010000002.1, forward strand.
CCGTTTCCTCGCCGGCGGCACCACGCTGCTGCTCTACGCGGTGCTCGCCACCGTGCTCGGGATCGTGCTGGGCGCGTTGCTCGGCATGGTCGCCGGCTACGGCGGCGGGTGGCTCGACAGCCTTCTGATGCGCGGCAACGACGTGCTGCTGTCTTTCCCGCAGCTGGTGATCGCGTTGCTCGCGATCGCGGTGATCGGGCCGAAGGGCTGGCTCCTCGTGCTGGTGATCGGCCTGACCCACGCGCCGCGCACCGCCCGCGTCGCGCGCCAGGCCACGGTGGCGGTGCGCGGCGAGGACTACATCCGGGCCGCGGAGATGTACGGCGTGCCCCGCAGCCGGATCCTGCTGCGCGAGATCCTGCCCAACATCACCGGCCCGCTCATGGTGGAGCTCGGCCTGCGGCTGACCTACTCCATCGGCTACATCGCGTCGCTGTCGTTCCTCGGGCTCGGCATCCAGCCACCCACGGCCGACTGGGGCCTGATGATCAACGAGAACCGGATCGCGCTGGTCGTGCAGCCGTGGGGCGTGCTGCTCCCGGTGGTGGCGATCGCGCTGCTCGCCGTCGGCACGAACCTCGTGGCCGACTCGCTCGCCTCGGCCGCGGCCGGGCGCACCCGGGAGGAACGCTCGTGACCGCCGTGGACAGTCCCCAGCTCGCGCTGGAAGTGACCGGCCTGCGCGTGAAGACGGCCGCGGGCCGGCCGGTGCTGCACGACGTCTCCTACCGCATCGCGCCCGGCGAGGTGCTGGCGCTCGTCGGCGAGTCCGGGTCGGGCAAGACCACGGCGGGGCTGGCCGCGCTCGGCCACTTCCGCCGCGGCCTCGTCGAGGACGGTGGCGAGGTGACGCTGCACCCGCGCGCCGGCGAACCCGTCGACGTGCTCTCGCTCGCGACGCCGGAGCGGCGGAAACTGCGCGGCGCGACCGTTTCCTACGTGCCGCAGGACCCGGCTCTGTCGCTGAACCCGTCGTTGCGGATCGGGCTGCAGATCGCCGAGGTGCTCCAGACCCACGGCTACCCCGGCCCGGTCGAGGAGCGCGTGGCCGAGGTGCTCACGGAGGTGGGTCTGCCCGCCGATCCGGCCTACCGGCGGCGGTACCCGCACCAGCTCTCGGGCGGGCAGCAGCAGCGCGTGGGGATCGCGATGGCGTTCGCGTGCCGGCCGAGTGTCGTGGTGCTCGACGAGCCGACCACCGGGCTCGACGTGATGACGCAGGCGCTCGTGCTGGAGACCGTGCGGCGGCTGACGGCCGAGCACGGCGTGGCCGCGCTCTACATCACCCACGACCTGGCCGTGGTCGCGCAGCTCGCCGACCGCGTCTCGGTGATGTACCGGGGTCGCGTGGTGGAGACCGGGACGGCCGAGGACGTGCTGAAGCGACCAGAACACGCGTACACCCGCGAACTGCTGGGCGCCGTGCCCGATCTGGGCGCGGAACCGGGTGCCGCTCCCCCGCCGTCGGACGCGGTGCTGGCCGCGCGAGGCATCCGGGTCTCCTACGGGCGCCAGGAGGTGCTGCGCGGGGTGAATCTGGAGGTGACGCGCGGCGAGTGCGTGATGCTGCTGGGCGAGTCCGGGTCCGGCAAGACCACGCTGTCGCAGTGCGTCGCGGGTCTCACCCGTGGCTTCACCGGCACCGTCGCGCTCGACGGGACCCCGCTCGCGCCCGGCACGCGCCAGCGCAGCAACGACGAGCGGCGGCGGATCCAGTACGTGTTCCAGAGCCCGTTCTCCTCGCTCAACCCGCGCCGCACGATCGCGCAGTCGATCGAGGTGCCGCTGGTGCACCTGACCTAGCTGTCGCGCCCGCAGCGGCGCGAACGCGTGGCCGAGGTGCTGGACCGCGTGCGGCTGGGCCGGTCGCTCGCGAACCGCCTGCCCGACCAGCTCAGCGGCGGGGAGCGCCAGCGCGCGGCCATCGCGCGGGCGCTGGTCACGACGCCCGACGTGCTGGTGTGCGACGAGGTGACCTCCGCGCTGGACGTGTCGGTGCAGGCGACCATCGTGGAGCTGCTCGGCGAGCTGCGCCGTGAGCTGGGGATGGCTGTGCTGTTCGTGACGCACAACATCGCGCTCGCGCCCGAGGTGGCCGACCGGATCGCCGTTCTGCGCGGCGGGGAGATCGTGGAAGAGGGTACGGTCGAAGCCGTGCTGACCGCGCCCGCCCACTCCTACACCGGCGAACTGCTGGCCACCACGCCGCGCCTATGACCGGCCACGGCGAGGTGCGGCCGGGGTTCGAGGCGGTGCGCGAAGCGTTCGACGAGGTCGCCGCCGCGGCCTCGGGCGGCGTCGCGTTCAGCGTCTTCCGGCGGGGCCGTCTCGTGGTCGAGCTGTGTGCCGGATCGGCGGCGCCCGGTGTGCCGTGGACCCGGGACACGCGCGTGGTGCTCTTCAGCGGTACCAAGGGGATCGTGGCCACGCTCGTCGCGATGCTCACCGCCCGCGGCCAGCTCGGCCCGAGCGAACGGGTGGCGCGCTACTGGCCGGAGTTCGCGGCGGCGGGCAAGGCCGACGTGGCCGTGTCGCAGGTGCTCGCGCACACCGTCGGGCTGCCCTATGTGGACGCCGACGTGCCGATGACGGACAACACCGCCAACGCGGCCGCCCTCGCCGCACAGAGTCCTTTGTGGACACCTGGCTCCCGGGTCGCGTACCACGCCCTGACCTACGGTTACCTCGCCACGGAGCTGATCCGCCGCGTCACCGGCCAGCGCGTCGGCGAGCTGCTGCACGAGCTGCTCGCCGCTCCGCACGGGCTGGATCTGCGGCTCGGCACCCCGCCATCGATCCCGGTCGCGACGCTGCAACGCGCGCCCGGCTACCGGATCAGCACGTTCCTCCAGGATGACGAGCGCCGCCGCGTCGTCGAGCGCATGTACCGCGGCCTGCTGGACTCCACCGACACCATGAACTCGCCCGGGTACCGCGGCGCCGAGCTCGCGGCCGGCAGCGGCGTCGGCACGGCCACGAGCATGGCGCGGCTCTACGACCTGCTGCTGGCGGGTTCGCTCGTCCCGTCGGCCGTGCTGACGCAGGCGACCCGCACGTGGAGCGAGGGCGTCGACGCGATCAACGATCGGCCGCTGCGTTTCGGTCTCGGCTTCGAGCTGGCCGACCCGATCGGCACCTACGGCCCGGACGGCGCCGACCCGGGCGCCTTCGGCCACTCGGGCGCGGGCGGCGGCCGGCACGGCGCGTGGCCCAACCGCGGTGTCTCGTTCTCCTTCACCACCAACGAACTGCAGGCCGAGGACGTGGACACGCGCGCCGCGAGGTTGCTGGCGGCACTGCACGAGGCCGCCTGACCGGGGTCTTTCTCTAGCGGTCCACCGAGAGTTTTGCTGATACGGCGCGGTGGACCCCTCGTCGTCCCCGGGTGAGACTCGGCTCGTCGAAGCACCGCCGGCGGCTGTCCGGAAGGACCGAGAAGCTCGCTGCCGGCCCGAGGCGAGCCCCGGAGGGCACGAATGAGCACCGGCGACCCGATGATCGAGGCCACCGGCATCACCAGGACGTTCGGGTCGGTCGACGCGTTGTCCTCGGTGAGCCTGAGCGTCGAGCGCGGCACCGTGCTGGGCCTGCTGGGCCACAACGGCGCGGGCAAGACCACGTTGGTCAACATCCTCACCACCATGCTGCCGGCCAGCTCCGGCACCGCGCGCGTCGCCGGGTTCGACGTCGCGCGCGAAGGCGGTGAGGTCCGCTCCCGCATCGGCCTCACGGGGCAGTTCGCCTCGGTGGACCAAGAGCTCACGGGCCGCGCGAACCTCGTGCTGCTGGCCCGGTTGCTGGGTTCGGCCCGCACGCAGGCGCGGGCGCGCGCCGACGAGCTGCTCGAGGCGTTCAGCCTCACCAAGGCCGCCGACCGCGCGGCGCGCACCTACTCCGGCGGCATGCGCCGGCGGCTCGACCTCGCCGCGAGCCTCGTCGGCCGGCCGGAGGTGATCTTCCTCGACGAGCCGACCACGGGCCTGGACCCGACGAGCCGGCTCAACCTGTGGCAGATCGTCGAGAGCCTGGTCGGCGAGGGCGCGACGGTGCTGCTCACGACCCAGTACCTCGACGAGGCCGACCGCCTCGCCGACATCATCACGGTGCTCTCCGCGGGCGCCGTCGTCGCGTCCGGGACCGCGGCCGAGCTGAAGGCCCAGGTCGGGCAGCGCACGGTCACCGTGCGCCTCGACTGGCTCCGCAGCACCGACCTCGCCTGCGCCGCGCTGCGTGGCGCGGGCCTGCACCCCGCCGTCTCCGAGCCGGGTGTCATCGTCGCGCCCATCGGGTCGTCCCGCGAGATCGCCACCGTCTTCCGCGCCCTCGACGGCGCCGGCATCGAAGCCGACGACGTGGCCCTCGCGGAACCCACGCTCGACGACGTCTACCTGACCCTGGCCGACCAGCACGCTTCGCGCGTCGCCTGAGCTTCCTGGAGTACCCGATGACGTCGACCCTCACCCGCGGCGCACCCACGGCCGCGCCGCCCCGCCCGCGGGGCAGCTCGTTCACCACCCAGGTGGCGGTGCTGACCAGCCGCTCCCTGATGACGTCCGTGCGCGATCCGCAGATGATCCTGTTCAGCCTGCTGCAGCCGGCCGTGCTGCTGTTCATGTTCACGCAGGTGTTCGCCGTCATGGCCACCACGTCGAGCTTCCCGCCCGGCATCACCTACATCGACTACCTGATGCCCGCGATTCTGCTGAACAACGCGGTGCAGCAAGCCATGCAATCCGGCGTCGGCCTGGTGGAAGATTTGAAGAACGGCTTCCTCGCCCGCCTGCGCTCCATGCCCATCCACCGCTCGACACCCTTGGTCGCCCGCAGCTTCGCCGATCTGGCTTACTGCGCCCTGCAACTCGTGGCCCTCCTCGTCGCCGCCGTCGCCGTCTTCGGCTACCGCCCCGGCGGCGGCTTCCTGGGCGGCGTCGTCTCGGTCGCCCTGGCCCTGGTCGTCAGCTACGGCCTCAGCTGGGTCTTCCTCGCCCTCGGCGCCTGGCTGAGGCGGGCCCAGACCATGCAGAACATCAGCATCGTCGCGGTCTTCCCGCTCATGTTCGTCTCCAGCGCCTACGTGCCCCTCGCAGCCCTCCCCGACTGGCTCCGCGCCGTCGCCCAGGCCAACCCCCTGACCTACGCGGTCGACACCATCCGCTCCATCGCCCTCGGCATGCCCGGCGGCGGCTTCTCCGCCGCCGGCACCACCCTGCTCATCAGCGCCGCCCTGGCCGCCGTCGGCGCCTTCGCCGCCAACCACTTCTTCCGCCGCCCCTTCTAACCTCACGGCCGCGCCCTTCCCCACGCCGCCGTGACCGCGCGCGGTGCCCCTCCCTCCGCTCCACTCCGCGCGCTCGGAGCCCCGTCCCAGGTGACCACCCCCTTCACCTGGGCCGGGGCTCTTTCACGCCCACCCACGGCACACCTCGGGCAGGCATTGGCCGCGGTCGGAGTTCGAGCCACGCGGGATGGCCGACGAGGCCAACGAATCGGGGCCCGGCACGCTGGATGAATCGGCATGGCCGGCTAGATCGAATGTGCTTAGCCGGGCCGACGCTTGACTCAGCGCCCTACCTGGCGAGTCAAGCACGCTCGGGCACATCACATGGATCGAACGGCGTGCCACGTCAGGTGAGTCACCGGACCAGGATCGCCAGTCAGCCAGTCACTCAAACCACCCGCCACCCGCCACCACAAACCCACCACCCACCCAGCCAAGCGCGCCCTTGCCCCCACCCAACCACCACCCGGCAACACAACAAACGCTCCCCCAACCCCTCCCCGCAACCTTCCCCCGCCCGGCCCCCCGATTCTTTTCCCCAACACAGTAGAGATCGGCTTGTCAAGGTACTCTTTCCCGCCTTGACAAGCCGATCTCTACTGTCGTGACAATCAAAAATCGGGGTGCCCACCTCCACCACCGACATCCGGCAATGGCGCGCCCCGCGCGCCGAGCCGGACAACTACCTACCTCAACTCAACCCCAACTCATTATCCAACATATCAAACACCTCATCATCCGAAGCCCCCTCAAAATCAAACTCCGAACCAGAACCCCCAGCACCCCCAGCATCCCCAGCCACCTTCCCCCACCGACTCCTCAACACCTCAATCCTCCCGGCAACCTCCTCAACCATCCCCGGCTCAACCACCATCTCCCCCATCACCACCGCAATCCGATCCAACTCCGCCAGCAACGCACCAGCCCCGGCCTCCTCCGGAACCAACCGCTCCCGCAAATACCCCACCAATTCCACCGGCGTCGGATAATCGAACAACAACGTCGCCGGCAACCCCATCTCCACCACAGCCCCGAGCCGATTCCGATACTCGACCGCAGTCAGCGAATCGAACCCCAGACTCTGAAACTCACTCTTCCCCGAAATCTCCCCCGCATCGGCATGCCCCAACACCTCCGCAGCCTGCCGACACACCACCTCGAGCAACACCTCCGTCTGCTCCGCTTCACCGAGCCCACTCAACCGCTCAGCAAGCCGCCCACCACCAGCCACCACAGCCGCCCGCTTCACCGGCACCCGGACGAGCCCACGCATCAACGCCGGCACATCCCCACCAGCCCTGAACACCCCGAACTCAATCCGCGCCGCAACGACCGCAGCAGACGACACCGACAACCCCGCATCCATCAACGCCAGCCCGTCATCAACCGCCAGCATCGGGAACCCGGACCGATTCATCCGCTCGGCCTCATCGGCACCCAACGCACCGACCATCCCGACCTCACTCCACGGCCCCCAAGCCAACGACACCGCCGGCTTCCCCTCGCGCCGCCGCAGCTGCGCCAACGCATCCAGGTACGCGTTCCCCGCCGCATAGTTCCCCTGCCCGGCCCCGCCGAACACCCCGGCCACCGACGAGAACAGCACGAACGCCGACACCTCACCGACCAGCGAATGCAGATTCCACGCCGCGTCCACCTTGGCCCGCAACACCTTCTCCATCCGCTCCGGCGTCAACGACGCGATCACCCCGTCATCGACAACCCCGGCGGCGTGCACGACACCATCCACCGGATACCGCGAGAGCAACTCAGCCAAGGCCGACCGATCCGCCGGATCACACGCCTCCACCAACACCTCGGCCCCGAGCCCGCGAAGCGACTCGACGAGCGCATCAGCACCGGGAGCAGCCGGACCACGCCGGCTCACCAGCACCAGCGACCGCACCCCGTGCTCAACCACGAGATGCCGGGCCACCGCACTCCCGAGCCCACCGGTCCCGCCGGTCACCAGCACCCGGCCACGCCACGAGACGCGCTCCTCCGGCGCGGGCTGCCTCTCCAGCCGAGCCGCCAGCACAGCCCCGTCCCGCACGATCACCTGCGGTTCGCCACCGTCCAGCACCCGGCCCCACGCCTCCGCGGAGACCGGCCCGGAATCCAGATCCACGAGCCCGAAGCGACCCGGGTTCTCCGCCATCGCCGACCGCACCAACCCGTGCGCGGCCGCTGCGGCGAGGTTGTCCCCCTCGACCGCACCACGGCTCACGAACACCACCCGGGTGTCCCCGGTCAACGCCGGCTGCAGTCGCTCCAGCACCGCGTTCGTCACATCGGCCACGGAACCGTCCGGCATCGCCACCACCTCGACCGGCGCGTCGTCCGCCACAGCAACTCCGGCGTCCGAAAGCGACGAAGCAAGAGCAGCATCCGACACCGACACCGACACCGACACCGCGGCCGGCAGCTCTCCACCGGACGTCACCGGCACCCAGCCGACCCGGAACAACGCCGTGTCCTCGATCCCGCTCGGCGCCACGACCCGCGTCCGCAGGTTCGCGATCGACACCACCGGGTTCCCGGCCGGATCGGTCAACGCCACCGCCATCGCATCGGCGCCCCGCGGCGTCAACCGCACCCGCACCGCCGAAGCGCCACCGGCGTGGACCGTCACGCCCTCCCACAGGAAGGGCAGCCCACCACCGTCCTCTTCGGACCCCGCGAGCAGCGAGGCGTGCAGCGACGCGTCCAACAGTGCCGGGTGCACCCCGTACCCACGGCCGTCGACGCCGTCGGGCAGCGTGACCTCGGCGAAGATCTCGTCCTCGGTCCGCCACGCCGCCCGCAGCCCCTGGAACACCGGCCCGTACCCGAACCCGGCGTCCGCGAAGGCCTCGTAACACCCCTCGAGCTCCATCGGCTCGGCCCCGGCCGGCGGCCAGCTCTCGACCGCGGGCGCGGCCGGCTTCGGCGCCACCGCAAGCAGGCCACTCGCGTGCTGCACCCACTCGCTCTCGCCTTCGGGTCGCGAGTGGACGGTCACCGGCCGGCTGCCCGCCGCGTCCGGAGCGCTGACCCGCAGCTGCACCTGCAGCGCGCCTTCCGCCGGCAGGATCAGCGGCGCCGCGAGCGTGAGCTCCTCCACGGTCTCGCACCCGACCTCGGCACCCGCCCGCACGGCGAGCTCCAGCAGGCCCGTGCCCGGCACCAGCACCGCGTCACCGAAGGTGTGGTCGGCCAGCCACGGGTGCGACCGCAGCGAAAGCCGGCTCGTGAACAGCAGCTCCTCACACCCGGCGAGCTCCACCGCCGCACCGAGCAACGGGTGGTCCGGCGCCCCCAGCCCGGCCGCGCGCACGTCCCCGGACGCACCGGCCACCGGGGCCGGCCAGAACCGCTGGTGCTGGAAGGCATACGTCGGCAGGTCCACCTGGTGCGCGCCGCGGAACAGCGGCGCCCAGTCGACTGCGGTGCCGTGGACGTGCAGCACCCCGAGCGCGGTCACCGCAGCCTGTTCCTCGCCCCGGTCCTTGCGCAGGAACGACACCGTCACGGCGTCCTCCGGCACGGAGGCCGCGGCCATCGCGGTGAGCGTGCCGTCGGGACCCAGCTCGAGGAACTTCCGCGCGCCCTGGTCCGCCAGCGCCCGCACGCCGTCGGCGAACCGCACGGCCTCGCGCACATGGCGCACCCAGTAGTCCGCGGAGCACAGCTCGTCGGCCGTCACCGGCGTGCCCGTGAGCGTCGAGACGAACGCGAGCTTCGGCGGGCGGAACGACAACGTCTCCACGACCGCGCGGAACTCGTCGAGCATCGGGTCCATCAACGGCGAGTGGAACGCGTGCGACACGGCCAGGCGCCGGGTCCGGCGGCCGCGCTCGGCGAGCTGCTCGGCCACCGCCGTCACGGCGGCCTCGGCACCGGCGACGACGACCGAGTCCGGACCGTTGATCGCGGCGATCGTCACGCCGTCGGACAGCAGCGGCGCGACCTCGTCCTCGGCCGCCTGCACCGCGACCATCGCCCCTCCGTCCATGCCCCCGCCGCCACTCTCAACGGAGTCGCTGCGCGACGCTTTCCTGCTTCCGGGCAGCGCCTGCATCAGCCGACCGCGTGCAGCGACCAGCGCCGCGGCGTCGGCCAGCGACAGCACCCCGGCCACGTGCGCGGCCGCGATCTCGCCGATCGAGTGGCCCGCGACCAGGTCCGGTGCGACGCCCCACGACTCGGCGAGCCGGAACAACGCCACTTCCAATGCGAACAACGCCGGCTGCGCCCAGCCGGTCTGGTTCAGCTCGGCGTCGTCAGAGCCCCAGACCACGTCCCGCAGCGAGCCGTCGAGGTGCCGGTCCACTTCGGACACCACCTCGTCGAACGCCGCCGCGAACACCGCGAACCGGTCGTACAGCTCGCGGCCCATACCGAGCCGCTGCGCACCCTGGCCCGGGAACAGCACGGCCAGCTTGCCGGTACGCACCGAGCCCGTCACGGCGTTGCCCTCACCGGCCGCGAGGGCGGCCAGCTCGGCGAGCGCCGAGGCCCGGTCCTCGGCCGGGACGACGGCGCGGTGCTCGAACAGCGAGCGCCCGGCCAGCAGCGTCCAGCCGACGTCGGCGGGCGAGAGCGTGTCCTGCTCCGCCAGCGCCGTGTGCAGCCGCGCGGCCTGTGCCCGCAGCGCGGCCGGCGTCCGGGCCGACAGGACCCAGGGCACCAGTCCGTCGCGGGCCGCGTGGTGGCCGGCCGGTTCCGGCTCGTCGTCCAGCTCGGGCACGTGGACTTCGTGCGGCAGCTCGACGATGAGGTGCGCGTTGGTGCCGCTGATGCCGAACGACGAGATCCCCGCGCGGCGCGGACGGTCGGTCTCGGGCCACACCGTCGGCTCGGTCACCAGGCTCACCGCGCCCGCGGTCCAGTCGACGTGCGTCGACGGTTCGGTCACGTGCAGCGTGTGCGGCACCCGCCCGGCCTGCATTGCGAGCACCATCTTGATCACTCCCGCGACACCGGCGGCCGACTGCGTGTGCCCGATGTTCGACTTCACGGACCCCAGCAGCAAAGGGGTCTCGCGGTCTTGCCCGTAGGTCGCCAGCAGCGCCTGCGCCTCGATCGGGTCGCCGAGTGTCGTGCCCGTGCCGTGGGCCTCCACCACGTCGACGTCCGCGGTGGACAATCCGCCGCTGGCCAGCGCCTGCCGGATCACGCGCTGCTGCGAAGGCCCGTTGGGCGCGGTGAGGCCATTGGACGCACCGTCCTGGTTGATCGCGGAGCCACGCAGCACGGCGAGCACGTGGTGCCCGTTGCGGACGGCGTCGGACTGGCGCTCCAGCACCAGCACGCCGACGCCCTCGGCCCAGCCGACGCCGTCGGCCGACTCGCTGAACGCCTTGCAGCGCCCGTCCGGCGAAAGGCCGCGCTGGCGCGAGAACTCGACGAACGCCGCCGGCGTCGACATCACCGCGACGCCACCGGCCAGTGCCAGCGAGCACTCCCCGCTGCGCAGCGCCTGAGCCGCCCAGTGCATCGCGACCAGCGACGACGAGCACGCCGTGTCGACCGTGACCGCCGGGCCTTCGAAGCCGAACGTGTAGGAGACTCGGCCCGAGGCCACGCTTCCGGCACTCCCGTGGCCCTGGTAGCCCTCGTACTCCGACGACGACAGCGTCGAGCTGTAGTCGTTGTACATCACGCCGGCGAACACACCGGTCGGCGAACCACGCAGGCCGGCCGGGTCGATCCCCGAACGCTCCAGCGCCTCCCACGAGACTTCGAGCAGCTGGCGCTGCTGGGTGTCCGTGGTCATCGCCTCGCGCGGGCTCATCCCGAAGAAGCCGGGGTCGAACTCGGCCGCGTCGTGCAGGAAGCCGCCCGAGCGCGTGTAGGACGTGCCGAGGTGCTCGGGGTCCGGGTCGTAGAGCGACTCGACGTCCCAGCCGCGGTCGGCGGGGAACTCGGTGATCGCGTCCGCGCCCTCGGTCACGAGCCGCCACAGGTCCTCGGGCGAGGCGACCCCGCCCGGGTAGCGGCAGGCCATGCCGACGATCACGATCGGGTCGTCGGTCAGCGACGGCATCGCCGCCGCCGGCACCGACGTGCCGTCCGCCGAGCCCGCCAGGTCGCCGAACAGCTCCGTCCAAAGGTGCTCGGCCAGGGCGTAGGAGGTCGGGTAGTCGAAGATCAGCGTGGCCGGGAGCCGCAGCCCCGACACGGCGGTGATCCGGTTGCGCAGCTCGACGGCGGTGAGTGAGTCGAACCCGAGGCTCTGGAACGCCCGGGCCGGCTCGACCGCACCCGCGTCGGCGTAGGCGAGCACCCCGGCGACTTCGCGGCGCACGAGGTCGAGCACAGCTTCGCGCCGGTCGGCTTCAGGCAGGCCCAGCAGCTTCTGCACCAGGGTCGCCCCGGCCGCGGCACCGGCGGCGGCGCGGCGCACGGGTGTGCGCACCAGACCCCGCACCAGCGGCGGGATCTCCGGTGCCGCGCGGAAGGCGCCGAGGTCGAGCCGCGCGGGCACGACGACGGGCCGGCCGGTGGCCAGGGCTTCGTCGAACAGCTCGAGGCCCTGTTCACGCTCGAGCGGCGGCAGGCCCGAGTCCTGCATGCGCCGCAGGTCGGCACTCGTGAGCACGCCGGTCATGCCGGAGTCCTGCGCCCACGGGCCCCACGCCAGCGACACCGCCGGCTGCCCCGCGGCCCGCCGATGTTCGGCGAGGGCGTCGAGGAACGTGTTGCCGGCCGCGTAGTTGCCTTGCCCGGCGCCGCCGAAGAGCCCGGCGACGGAGGAGAAGACCACGAACGCGTCGAGGTCGCTCGTGAGCTCGTGCAGGTTCCAGGCCGCGTCGACCTTGGGCCGCAGCACGGTGTCGAAGCGGTCCGGGGTCAGGGATTCGAGCACGCCGTCGTCGAGGACGCCGGCGGTGTGGACCACGGCGGAGACCGGGTGCTCGGCCAAGACCGCGGCGAGCGCGTCGCGGTCGGCGACGTCGCAGGCCACGACCTCGGCACTCGCGCCGGCTTCGGCGAGGGTCTCGACGAATCGCGCCACCCCGGGGGCGTCCGGGCCGCTGCGGCTGAGCAGCAGCAGGTTGCGCACGCCGTGTTCGGTCACGAGGTACTCGGTGAAGATCCGGCCCAGCCCGCCGGTGCCGCCGGTCACGAGGACCGTGCCGTCCGGGTTCCAGGTCACGGGCTCGCCCGCCGAACCCGCACGCGCCAGGCGCGGTGCGAACAACGCACCGTCGCGCACGGCGACCTGCGGTTCGCCCGAAGCGACCGCCTGGGGCACCAGCACGCTGTCGGTGTCGAGGTCCACCAGGCCGAACCGGCCCGGGTGCTCCGACTGCGCCGAGCGCACCAGGCCCCACACGGCGGCGGCCGCCGGGTCGGCGCCGGTCGTGGCGCCGCGGGTGACGAACACGAGCCGGTCGGTCTCGGCGTGGTCCTCGGTCAGCCAGCTCTGCAGACGGGCCAGGACATCGGCCGTCAGCGTCCGCACGGCGGCGGGCACCGGCAGGTCCGGAGTGGACAGTCCGACGAGCGCGACGACCGGGCCGGCCGCCGTGGCCACCACGTCCGTCGGCACGCCCGCCGCGGCGAACGCGTCGGCCAGGCCCAGCCCGTCGTCGTCGAGAATGACGGCCGCGGCGGGCAGCGGGCTCTCGGCTCCGAGCGGCGCCCAGGCCGGTTCGAACAGCGCGTCGGACCCGGCGCTCAGGCCGGTGCCGATTTCGCGCAGCTTGAGGGAGCCGACGGAGGCGACCGGCGCACCGGTCACGTCGGCGAGCTCCAGCGAGATCTCGTCGTCCGCCGCGCGACTCAGCCGCACGCGGACCTCGGCCGCGCCGGCCGCCCGAAGTGTGGTGTCGCGCCAGGAAAACGGGACCACCCCGCGGTCCAGGCCGGCGAACGCCGCCGGGTGCAGGCACGCGTCCAGCAGCGCCGGGTGCAGGCCGAAGGCGGCCGCGGCGTCCGCGGTGTCCTCGGGCAGGACCACCTCGGCGAACACGTCGGCACCGAGCCGCCAGGCCGCGCGCACACCCTGGAACAGCGGGCCGTAGGCGAAGCCGGCCTCGCCGAACTCCTCGTAGAACCCGTCGAGGCCGATCACCTCGGCTCCGGCGGGCGGCCACTCGGTGGCGTCGAACGACGGCGCCGTGACCGGGCCCCCGGCGAGCACACCGGTGGCGTGCTGACGCCAGTCGTCGTGGCCCTCCGGTCGCGAGTGGACGGTCACGGTACGCCGTCCGGTTTCGTCGGCGGCGCCGGTGCGCAGCTGCACCTGCACGGCGCCGTCTGCGGGCAGCACGAGCGGTGCCGCGAGCGTGAGCTCTTCGACGACCGCGCAGCCGACCTCGTCGCCGGCGCGGACGACCAGCTCCAGCAGCGCCGTCCCCGGCACGAGCACCGCGCCGTGCACGGCGTGCTCGGCCAGCCACGGGTGCGACCGCACCGACAGCCGGCTGGTGAACAGCGCGCCCTCGCCGTCGGCGAGCTGCACGGCGGCGCCGAGCAGCGGGTGGCCGGCCGAAGTGAGGCCTGCGGCCCGGACGTCGCCCGAACCCCCGGTGGCCGCGGCGGGCCAGAAACGCCGGTGCTGGAAGGCGTACGTCGGCAGGTCCACCACACGGGCACCGGGGAACAGCGACGCGAAGTCCACGGCCACGCCGCCGACGTGCAGGCGGCTCAGCGCGGTGAGCACCGAGACGTCCTCCGGGCGGTCCTTGCGCAGCAGCGGAACGAGCACGGCCCCTTCGGACACGCTGTCCTGCGCCATCGCGGAGAGCGTGCCGTCCGGTCCCAGCTCGACGAACACGCGGGCACCCTGGTCGGCCAGCGTGCGGATGCCGTCCGCGAACCGCACGGTTTCGCGGACGTGCCGCACCCAGTACTCGGGGTCGGTCAGCTCTTCGGCCGCCACGAGCTCGCCCGTCACCGTCGAGACGAACGGGATCTCCGGCGCGCGGAAGGTCAGTTCGCCCACCACCGCGCGGAAGTAGTCGAGCATCGGGTCCATCAGCGGCGAGTGGAACGCGTGCGACACCCGCAGCCGGCGGGTTTTGCGCCGCCGCGCGGCGAACTCGTCGGCGATCGCGAGCACGGCGCGTTCGGCACCGGCGACGACCACGGAGTTCGGCCCGTTCACCGCGGCGATCGAGACCTGGTCGGTGAGCAGCGGCGTGACCTCGTCCTCACTGGCCTGAATCGAGACCATCGTGCCGCCACGCGGCAGGCCCTGCATGAGCCGGCCGCGCGCGGCGACGAGCACCGCGGCGTCGGCCAGCGACAGGACACCGGCGACGTGGGCGGCCGCGATCTCGCCGATCGAGTGCCCGGCCACCAGCTCCGGACGCACGCCCCACGACTCGACGAGCCGGAACAGCGCCACTTCGAGTGCGAAGATCGCGGGCTGCGCCCAGCCGGTGCGGTCGAGCTGGTCGGCGTCCTCGCCCCAGACGACCGCGCTCAGCGGGCTTTCCAGCTGCCGGTCGAGCTCCGCGACCGCCGCGTCGAAAGCCTTCGCGAACGCCGGGAAGCGGTTGTAGAGCTCGCGGCCCATGCCGAGCCGCTGCGAGCCCTGACCCGTGAACAACGCCGCCGTACGGCCGCCGAGCACCGTGCCCTCGACCGCGCCCGGCTCCCCCGCCGCCAGCGCGGTGAGCGCGGCGACGGCCTGGTCGTGATCCTCGGCGAGCACCACGGCGCGGTGGTCGAACGCGGACCGCGTCGAGGCGAGCGACCAGCCGAGGTCGGCCGGCGACGAGCCCTCGGCCGAGCCGTCGAGGTGCTCCGCGAGCCGCGCCGCCTGGGCGCGCACGGCTTCCGGCGTGCGGCCGGACAGCACCCACGGCACCACCCCGGCGGACGGCGCCGGCTTCGGCACCGCGACGGCGGGCGGCTGCTCGAGGATCACGTGCGCGTTGGTGCCGCTGATGCCGAACGACGACACGCCGGCGCGACGCGGCCTCTCGACCTCGGGCCAGGGGCGCGGCTCGGTGAGCAGCTCGACCGCGCCCTCACTCCAGTCCACGTGGGACGACGGCGCGTCGACGTGCAGGGTCCGCGGCAGCACGCCGTGGCTCATCGCCTGCACCATCTTGATCACGCCCGCCACGCCGGCCGCGGCCTGTGTGTGGCCGATGTTCGACTTGATCGACCCCAGCAGCAGCGGGGTTTCGCGGTCACGGCCGTAGGTCGCCAGCAGAGCCTGGGCCTCGATCGGGTCGCCCAGCGTCGTGCCGGTGCCGTGCGCTTCGACGGCGTCGACGTCCGCAGTGGACAGTCGGCCGCTGGCCAGCGCCTGGCGGATCACGCGCTGCTGCGCGGGCCCGTTGGGTGCGGTGAGGCCGTTGGACGCGCCGTCGGAGTTGATCGCGGAGCCGCGGACCACGGCGAGCACACGGTGGCCGTTGCGCAGCGCGTCGGACTGGCGTTCCAGCACCAGCATGCCCACGCCTTCACCCCAGCCGGTGCCGTCGGCGCCCTCGGCGAAGGACTTGCAGCGGCCGTCGGCGGCGAGGCCGCGCTGGCGGGAGAACTCGATGAACGTGCCCGGTGTGGACATCACCGTGACGCCGCCGGCCAGCGCGAGCGAGCACTCGCCCGCCCGCAGGGCCTGGGCCGCGAGGTGCAGGCCGACCAGCGACGACGAGCACGCGGTGTCGATCGTCATCGCGGGACCTTCGAAGCCGAACGTGTAGGACACGCGGCCGGACGCGATGCTGCCCGCGCTGCCGCTGCCCTGGTAACCCTCGTACTCCGCGTCGGACAGCAGGCTCGAGTAATCGCTGTACATCACGCCGGCGAACACACCCGTCGGCGAACCACGCAGGCCCGCCGGGTCGATCCCGGCGCGTTCCAGGGCCTCCCACGAGGTTTCCAGCAGCAGGCGCTGCTGCGAGTCGGTGGTCAGCGCCTCGCGGGGGCTCAGGCCGAAAAACTCCGGGTCGAAGGCGGGGGCGTCGTGCAGGAACGCGCCGAAGCGCGTGGTCGTGGTGCCCGGCCGGTCGGGGTCGGCGTCGTACAGCGAGTCGACGTCCCAGCCGCGGTCGTTCGGGAACTCCGTGATCGCGTCGACGCCCTCGGACACCAGGCGCCACAGGTCTTCCGGCGACGACACGCCACCCGGGTAGCGGCAGCTCATGCCGACGATCACGATCGGGTCGTCGCTCACGACCTGCCCGGTCACGGCGGGCACGGCTTCGTCGAGTTCAGTGCCGAACAGCTCGTCGAGCACGAACGCGGCGAGCGCCTCGACCGTCGGGTGGTCGAACACCGCCGTGGCCGGCAGCCGCAGTCCGGTGACGGCGGAGACACGGTTGCGCAGCTCCACCGCCGTCAGCGAGTCGAAGCCGAGCTCGGAGAACGCGCGGGTCGCCTCCACGGCGCTCGCGTCGGCGTGGGCGAGCACGACGGCGACCTGCCCGCGGACGAGGTCCACCAGTTCGCGCCTGCGTGCGGCGCCGTCGAGCCCGGTGAGCCGCTGGGCCAGCGCACCCGCGGTCGCGGCCCCACCGGCGGCGGCGCGGCGGGCCCGGGTGCGGACGAGCCCGCGCAGCACCGGCGGGATCTCGCCGGCCTGCCGCAGGGCGGCCAGGTCCAGCCGGGCGGTGACCACGGCGGCGTCGTCCGCGGCGACACCGGCGTCGAACAGCGCCAGCCCCTGCTCGCGGGTGAGCGCCGGCATGCCCGAGCGGGCCATGCGCCGCATCTCGGCCTCGGTCAGCGCACCGGTCATACCGGCCGCCTGGGCCCACGGGCCCCACGCCAGCGACACGGCGGGCAGCCCGGCCGCGCGGCGGTGTTCGGCCAGCGCGTCGAGGAACGCGTTGCCGGCCGCGTAGTTGCCCTGCCCCGCCCCGCCGAAGGTGCCCGACAGCGAGGAGAAGAGCACGAACGCGTCGAGGTCTCCGGCGAGCTCGTGGAGGTTCCACGCGGCGTCGACCTTGGGGCGCAGCACGGTCGTCATGCGCTCGGGCGTCAGCGCGTCGAGCACGCCGTCGTCGAGGACACCGGCGGCGTGGACCACCGCCGAAACCGGGTGCTCGGCGAGCACGGCGGCGAGGGCTTCGCGGTCGGCGGCGTCGCAGGCGACCACAGTCGCGTCGGCGCCGTGCGTCGCGAGTTCCGCGACCAGTTCGACGACCCCGGCGGCCTCGCCACCGCGGCGGCTGAGCAGCAGCAGCTTCCGCACGCCGTGCTGGGTCACGAGATGCTCGGCGATGATGCGGCCCAGGCCGCCCGTGCCGCCGGTGATCAGCACGGTACCGCCGGGGTTCCAGGTCACCGGGTCGGCGGGCGCGGCGCGTTCGAGTCGGGCCGAGGTCACGGCGCCGGCGCGGATCGCCACCTGTGGTTCGGTGGTGCCCAGCGCGGCGGCGAGCAACGTGGTGTCGTCGTCGGTGAGGTCGACCAGACCGAAGCGGCCCGGGTGCTCGACGTCGGCCGCGCGCACCAGCCCCCACACGGCGCCGGCCGCCACGTCTTCGCCGGTCGTGGCGCCGCGCGTCACGAAAACCAGGCGCGCCGCGGAGAACCGCTCCTCGGCAAGCCACTGCTGCAGCAGCGCCAGTACTTCGGCCGACTCGGCGTGGGCGGCTTCGGGGACGGTGCCGGTGGCGACGCCGGCGTCGACCGGGATCACGACGACGGCGGGCACGGTGTCCACATCGGACAACCGCGCGTACGACGTCACCGCAGTGCAGTGTTCGATCGCGGCCGCCAGACCCAGCGTGTCCGGGCCGACGACGGCGACGTCGCCCGGCACCGCCGGCTCGACCGCGATCGGCGGCCACGCCAGCCGGAACAGCGGATCACGCGATCCCGCGACCGATGCGGTGCCGAGCGCGGAGACCGCGCGCAGCGCGAGGCCGCCGACCGACGCGACGGGTGCCCCGGCCGCGTCGGTCAGGTCGAGTGAGAGCGTGTCGTCACCGGTGCGCGTCAGCCGCGCCCGGACCGTGGCGGCGCCGGACGCGCGCAGCGACACACCGGACCACGAGAACGGCAGCGAGCCGCCTTCGTCGCCGATGCCGAGGTGGCCCGCGGCGTGCAGGACGGCGTCGAGCACGGCCGGGTGCAGGCCGAACTCCGCGGCCGTCTCCTCGGCGCGGCCCTCGGCACCCGGCAGCGTGACCTCGGCGAACACGTCGTCGCCGCGTCGCCACGCGGCGTGCAGGCCCTGGAACGCGGCTCCGTACGCGAACCCGGCCTCGGCGTAGCGCTCGTAGCAGCCGCCGAGGTCGATCGGCTCGGCGCCGGCCGGAGGCCATTCGGCGCTCGAGTAGCCACCGTCGTCGGCCGCGCCGGAGCTGAGCACGCCGGTGGCGTGCAGCGTCCACGCGTCGAGCTCACCTTCGGCTCGCGAGTGGACGGACAGCGCGCGCCCCTCGCCGTCGCCGGGCGCGCCGACGTGGACCTGCAGCTGGACCGCGCCGCGTTCGGGCAGCACCAGCGGGGCCGCGAGCGTGAGCTCGTCCACGTGGTCGCAGCCGACCTCGTCGCCGGCGCGGAACGCCAGTTCGAGGAACGCGGTGCCGGGCAGCAGAACCGTCCCCTGAACCGCGTGCTCGGCCAGCCACGGGTGCGACGCGAGGGAAAGCCGTCCGGTGAAGAGCACGCCGTCGTTTTCGGCCAGCTCGACCGTGCCGTTGAGCAGCGGGTGCTCGGCCGGGCGCAGGCCCACGGCGGCCGCGTCGCCGAGGCCCGGCGTGGCGGCCGGCCAGAACCACTGGTGTTGGAAGGCGTAGGTGGGCAGGTTCACGACGTGCGCGCCGGGGAACACGGCGGTCCAGTCGACCGGCGTGCCGGCAACGTGCAGCCGCGCGATCGCGGCCACGGCGGTGCGCGCCTCGTCGCGGCCCCTGCGCAGCAGCGGGACGAACACCGCGTCGGCGTCCTCCAGCGACTCGCGGACCATGGCCGAGAGCACGCCGTCCGGGCCGACCTCGAAGAACGTGGTGGCACCGAGGTCGGCGAGGGTGCGGACGCCGTCGGAGAACCGGACGGCCTCGCGGACGTGGCGGACCCAGTACTCGGGCGAGCACAGCTCCTCGGCCGTGGCGGCGGCGCCGGTCAGCGTCGAGACGACCGGGATCTTCGGCTCGTGGTAAGTGAGTTCTTCGGCGATCCCACGGAAGGCGCGCAGGATCGGCTGGATCAGCGGCGAGTGGAACGCGTGGCTCACCGGCAGCTCACGCGTGCGGCGGCCTTGCGCGGCGAAGTGCTCGGCCACCGCGGTGACCTCGGCCTCGACGCCGGAAACCACGATCGACGCAGGTCCGTTGATCGCGGCGATCGACACGCCTTCGGTCAGCAGCGGCGTGATCTCTTCCTCGCTCGCGCGGATCGACACCATCGCCCCTCCGCGGGGCAGCGCCTGCATCAACCGGCCGCGGGCGCACACGAGCGCGGCCGCGTCTTCGAGGGTGAAGACCCCGGCCACATGGGCCGCTGCGATCTCCCCGATCGAGTGGCCCGCGACGAAGTCGGGCCGCACACCCCAGGACTCCGCGAGGCGGTAACCCGCGACCTCGACGGCGAACAGGCCCGGCTGGGTCCAGCCGGTCTCGTCGACGGCGGCCGCGTCCTCGCCCCAGATCACGGTCTTCAGCGGTGTGCCCAGGTGCGCGTCGAGCGCGGCGACGGTCTCGTCGAACGCGGCGGCGAACACTGCGAACCGGTGGTAGAGCTCGCGGCCCATGCCGAGCCGCTGCGCGCCCTGGCCGGTGAACAGCATCGCGAGCCGGCCGGTGCGGGCCACCCCCTCCACGGCGTCGGCGTGCGGTTCACCCGCCGCGAGCGCGCCGAGGCCGGCGAGCAGTTCGTCGCGGGTCTCGCCGACCACGGCGGCGCGGTGCTCCAGGCCCGCGCGGGTGGTGGCGAGGCTGAACCCGACGTCGGCGAGCGAGTGCTCCGGCTCGGCCTGCGCCGCGGCGAGCAGCTTGCCCGCCTGGGCGCGGACCGCGTCGGGCGTGCGCCCGGAGACCACCCACGGTACCGGGCCGGTGACCGCCGACGGGGGCCGCTCGGCGACCGGGGCAGCCTGCTCCAGGATCAAGTGCGCGTTGGTGCCGCTGATGCCGAAGGACGAGACACCGGCGCGGCGCGGGCGGTCCGCCTCCGGCCACGCGGTGGTCTCGGCGACCAGCTCGACGTCGCCGGCCGTCCAGTCCACATGCGACGACGGGCCGTCGACGTGCAGGGTCGAGGGCACGAGCCCGGCCCGCATCGCCTGCACCATCTTGATCACACCGGCGACCCCGGCCGCGGCCTGGGTGTGGCCGAGGTTGGACTTGATCGAGCCGAGCAGCAGCGGGGTCTCGCGGCCCTGGCCGTACGTGGCCAGCAGGGCCTGCGCCTCGATCGGGTCGCCCAGGGTCGTGCCGGTGCCGTGGGCCTCCACGACATCGACGTCCTGAGTGGACAGTCGCCCGCTCGCCAGGGCCTGGCGGATCACGCGCTGCTGCGAAGGCCCGTTCGGCGCGGTCAGCCCGTTGGACGCACCGTCCTGGTTGACCGCCGAACCGCGCAGCACCGCGAGGATGTGGTGGCCGTTGCGGACGGCGTCCGACTGGCGTTCGAGCACGACCACGCCGACGCCCTCGGCCCAGCCGACCCCGTCCGCCCCGTCGGCGAACGACTTGCACCGGCCGTCGGCCGACATGCCGCGCTGGCGGGAGAACTCGACGAACAGGTCCGGAGTGGACAGCACGGTCACGCCGCCGGCCAGCGCGAGCGAACATTCCCCGCTGCGCAGCGCCTGCGCCGCCCAGTGCATCGCGACCAGCGAGGAGGAGCACGCGGTGTCGACCGTGACGGCCGGTCCTTCGAAGCCGAACGTGTAGGACACGCGACCGGAGACGACGCTCGGCGAGCTGCCGTTGCCGCGGAAGCCTTCGAACTCGCGGCCGCCGAGCAGGGTGCCGTAGTCGTTGTACATCACGCCGGCGAACACCCCGGTCGGCGAACCACGCAGACCGGCCGGGTCGATGCCCGAGCGCTCCAGCGCCTCCCACGAGACCTCCAGCAGCAGGCGCTGCTGCGAGTCCGTGGCGAGGGCCTCGCGGGGGCTCATGCCGAAGAACGCGGGGTCGAACTCGCCGGCGTCGTGCAGGAAGCCGCCCGAACGCGTGTACGAGGTGCCGGCGTGGTCGGGGTCCGGGTCGTAGAGCGCGTCGAGGTCCCAGCCGCGGTTCTCCGGGAACGTCGTGATCGCGTCGGTGCCCTCGGCGACGAGCCGCCAGAGGTCCTCGGGTGAGCGCACGCCGCCCGGGTAGCGGCAGCTCATGCCGACGATCACCACGGGGTCGTCGGCCGCGGCGCGGCTCGTGACGGCCGCGGCAGTCACTTCCGGTGTGCTGCCGACGAGTTCGTCGTGCAGGTGCTCGGCGAGCACGGCCGGGGTCGGGTAGTCGAACACGGCGGTCGCGGGCAGCCGCAGGCCGGTGGCGGCGCCGAGGCGGTTGCGCAGCTCCACCGCGGTCAGGGAGTCGAAGCCGAGGTCGCTGAACGCGCGCGCCGGGTCGATCGCGGCGGACCCCGCGTGTCCGAGCACGATCGCGACCTGGGTACGCACGAGGTCGACCAGCTCGCGCAGCCGGTCCGCTGTGGACAGTCCGGACAGGCGCGCGGCGAGTCCGTCGGCCGCGGCCGACGTCGCCACGGCGCGGCGCGACGACGGCCGGACGAGCGCGTGCAGCAGGTGCGGCAGCTCGCCCTGCGCGCGCAGCGCCGGGAGGTCGAGCCGGATCGGGTGCAGCACCGGCGCGCCGGAGGTGACGGCGGCGTCGAACAGCGCCATGCCCTCCTCGGCGGCCAGCTCCGGGATGCCGGAGCCGGAGATGCGGCGCAGGTCGGTTTCCGAGAGCGTCGCGGTCATGCCCGAGGTGCTGGCCCACGGCCCCCACGCCAGGGAGACGGCCGGCAGCCCGGCCGCGCGCCGGTGCTGGGCGAGCGCGTCGAGGAAGGCGTTGCCGGCGGCGTAGTTGCCCTGGCCCGGGCCGCCGAAGGTGCCGGACACCGAGGAGAACAGGACGAGCGCGGTCCGGTCGCCGATCAGCTCGTTCAGGTGCCACGCCGCGTCGACCTTGGGGCGCAGCACCGTGGCCATGCGGTCGGGCGTCAGGGAGCCGAGCACGCCGTCGTCGAGGACGCCGGCGGTGTGGACCACGGCGCTCAGCGGACGGTCGAGCCTGGCCAGCAGGGCGGCCGTGGCTTCGCGGGAGGTCAGATCGGCGGCCTCGATCGTGACGTCGGCGCCGAGCGCGGTCAGCTCGTCGCGGAGTTCGGCGGCGCCGTCGGCCTCGGCACCGCGGCGGCTGACGAGCACCAGGTCCCGGACGTCGTGGCGGGTCACGAGGTGGCGGGCCAGCAGGCTGCCGAGCCCGCCGGTGCCGCCGGTGACGAGGACGGTGCCGTCCCAGTCGTGCGTACCGGCACCGGCTTCGGCGCGGACGAGCCGGCCCGCGAGCGGGATGCCGCCGCGCAGCGCGAGCAGGGGTTCTTCGGAGCCGAGCGCCGCGGCCAGCCCGTCGGTGCTGCCGTCGGGCAGGTCGACCAGGCCGAAGCGGCCGGGATTCTCCGACTGGGCCACGCGCACCAGGCCGTGCACGGCGGCGGCGGCCAGGTCGGCGCCGGTCGTCGCACCGCGGGTGACGACCACGAGGCGGGCGTCGGCGAACCGATCGTCGCCGAGCCACTTCTGCAGCAGGGCCAGCACTTCGGACGTGCGCTCGTGGGTCTCGGCGACGACATCACCCGTGGATTCGGCCACGGGCAGCACCACGACGGACGGCACGGCGGCCAGCTCGTCGAGTCCCTCCGCCACGGCGGCTTCGGGCAGCAGGGTGCCCTCGCCCAGAACCGTGAACGACTCGGGCGCCGGCGGGGCCGAGCGCAGGGGCAGCCAGTCGAGGCGGAACAGCGAGTCGCGGTGAACCGAGCCGGTTTCGGGCCCGGTCGTGATCGCCCGCATCGTGAGCGCCGAGACAGTCGCCACCGGCGCGCCGGTGCCGTCGGCGACGGCGAGCTCCACGCTCTCACCGCGCGGCGACAGCCGCACCCGCAGCGCGGTCGCGCCGGAGGCGTGCAGGGTCACGTCGGCCCACGAGAACGGCATGCCCGGGGGCGCGCCGGTGAACGCCGTGGTCTGCGCGGCCGCGTCGAGCAGCGCCGGGTGCAGGCCGAACTCGCCGGGCTCGACCCCGTCGGGCAGCGCGACGTCGGCGTACACGTCTTCGCCCAGCCGCCAGACGTTGCGCAGGCCCTGGAACACCGACCCGTACGCGAAGCCGCCTTCGGCGAAGGATTCGTAGCAGCCTTCGACGGGCACGGACTCGGCGCCTTCCGGCGGCCACACCGTGGTGTCGAACTCGGCGGGCGCGCCCGCGGCTTCGACGAGGAAGCCCGACGCGTGCTGCGTCCAGGCTTCGCCGACGGCGCCATCGGCCCGGCTGTGCACGCTCACCGCGCGGCGGCCCGTCTCGTCCGGGGCGCCGACGCGCAGCTGCAGCCGCACCGCGCCTTCCGCGGGCACGACGAGCGGCGCGGCGAGCGTCAGCTCCTCGACGCGGTCGCAGCCGACCTCGTCGCCGACGCGCACGGCCAGCTCCACGAACGCGGTGCCGGGGAAGATCGCGCGCCCGCCCACCGCGTGGTCGGCCAGCCACGGGTGCGAACGCAGCGAAAGCCGGCTGGTGAACAGCAGACCCGCACCGTCGGCCAGCTCGACCGCGGCCCCGAGCAGCGGGTGCCCCGGCGCCTCCAGGCCGGCGGCGGTCACGTCGCCCGCGCCGTCCCCGGAGCTGAGCCAGAAGCGTTCGTGCTGGAACGCGTACGTCGGCAGGTCGGTGCGGTGCGCGCCGGGGAACAGCGCGGCCCAGTCGACCGGG
Organism: Amycolatopsis sp. NPDC001319; assembly: GCF_042896185.1. NCBI lineage: Bacteria > Bacillati > Actinomycetota > Actinomycetes > Pseudonocardiales > Pseudonocardiaceae > Amycolatopsis > Amycolatopsis sp. NPDC001319. Next base: position 734,562 of record NZ_JBIAWY010000002.1, read on the forward strand.
ACGCCGCGGGTGTGGAGGGTGGCCAGCGCCGTGAGGGCGGTGGTCTCCTCCGCGCGGTCCTTGCGCAGCAGCGGAACCAGCAGCGCGCCGGCGGGCACGGAGTCCTGCGCCATCGCGGACAGCACCCCGTCCGGCCCGGCCTCCAGGAACTTGCGGACGCCGAGCGCGCCCAGCGCGGTGACGCCGTCGGCGAACCGGACGGTGCCACGCACGTGGCGCACCCAGTACTCGGGTGTGGCGAGCTCGTCGGCCGAGGCGAGCGCGCCGGTCAGCGTAGAGACGAACGGGATCTCGGGAGCGTGAAAGTTCAGGCCTTCGATCGCCGCGCGGAAGTCGCCGAGCATCGGGTCCATCAACGGCGAGTGGAACGCGTGCGAGACGGCCAGGCGCTTGGTCTTGCGTCCATCTGCAGCGAACCGCTCGGCCAGCGCGAGCGCGGCGCCCTCGGGACCGGCGACCACCACCGAAGCCGGCCCGTTGACGGCGGCGAGCGCCAGGTCCCCGGTCAGGAGCGGGGCGACCTCGTCCTCGGCCGCCTGGATCGACACCATCGCGCCACCGGCGGGCAGAGCCTGCATGAGCCGGCCGCGGGCGGCGACCAGCGCGGCGGCGTCGGCCAGCGACAGGACGCCGGCGACGTGAGCTGCGGCGATCTCGCCGATGGAGTGGCCCGCCACGAAGTCGGGCACGATGCCCCACGACTCGGCGAGCCGGAACAGCGCGACCTCGAGCGCGAACAAGGCGGGCTGGGCCCAGCCGGTCTCGTCGATCGCGGCTTCGTCGGCGCCCCAGACCACCTCGCGCAGCGAGCCGTCGAGGTGACTGTCCACTGCGGACACGGCCTCGTCGAACGCGGCCGCGAACACGGGGAAACTCGCGTGCAGCTCACGGCCCATGCCGAGCCGCTGGGCGCCCTGGCCGGTGAACAGCACCGCGAGGCGGCCCGCCAGCACGGACCCTTCGACCGCGGCGGGCTCCCCGTCGGCCAGCGCCGCCACCGCGGACAGCGCGGCCTCGCGGTCGGTCGCGAGCACCGCGGCCCGGTGCGGCAGGTGCGCCCGTGCGGTCGCCAGCGTGAACCCGACGTCGGCCAGCGTGGCGTCGTCCGCCAGGCCGTCGCGCAGCCGTGCGGCCTGCGCCCGCAACGCCTCGGGCGTACGAGCCGACAGCACCCACGGGACCGTGGCCGGCCCGGTGTAGCTCTCCTCGGGCTCGTCGGCCGGCGGCGCCTGCTCGACGATCACGTGCGCGTTGGTCCCGCTGATGCCGAACGCGGACACCCCCGCCCGGCGCGCGCGGCCGGTCTCGGGCCACGGCGTGTGCTCGGTGACCAGCTCGACGTCGCCCGCCGTCCAGTCGACGTGTGACGAGGGCGCGTCGACGTTCAGCGTCTTCGGCACCAGGCCGTGCTGGATCGCCTGCACGACCTTGATCACGCCCGCGACCCCGGCCGCGGCGTTGGTGTGGCCGATGTTCGACTTCACCGAGCCCAGCAGCAGCGGCCGTTCGCGCCGGCGGCCATAGGTGGCGAGCAGGGCCTGCGCCTCGATCGGGTCGCCCAGCGCCGTGCCGGTGCCGTGGGCCTCGACGGCGTCGACGTCCGAGGTGGACAGCCGCGCGTTCTCCAGCGCGGCGTGGATCACGCGTTGCTGCGACGGGCCGTTGGGCGCCGACAGACCGCTCGACGCACCGTCCTGGTTGATCGCGCTGCCGCGGACCACGGCGAGCACCGGGTGCCCCAGCCGGCGCGCGTCGGAAAGCCGTTCCAGCACGAGGATCCCGGCGCCTTCACCCCACGCCGTGCCGTCGGCGGCGTCGGCGAACGCCTTCACCCGGGAGTCGGGCGCGAGGCCGCGCTGGCGGGCGAACTCCACGAACAGGTCCGGCACCGGCAGCACCGTGACGCCGCCGGCCAGGGCGAGCGAGCACTCCCCCGCCCGCAGTGCCTGCGCCGCCCAGTGCAGTGCGACGAGCGAGGACGAGCACGCCGTGTCGACGGTGACCGCCGGGCCTTCGAGGCCCAGCAGGTAGGAGATGCGGCCGGAGACGACGCTGGTCGCGTTGCCCGTGAGCAGGTGCCCGTCACCGCCTTCACCACCGCTGATGCTGGAGGCGTAACTGGTGTTGAAGGCGCCGACGTAGACGCCGGTGCTGCTGCCGCGCAACGAGTTCGGCGCGACACCGGCGCGCTCGAAGGCCTCCCAGGCCGACTCCAGCAGGAGCCGCTGCTGCGGGTCCATCGCCTGCGCCTCACGCGGCGAGATCCCGAAGAACTCGGCATCGAACTCGGCGGCGCCCGTGAGGAACCCGCCCTCGCGCACGTAGGTCTTGCCGGGCTTGTCGGGGTCGGGGTCGTACAGCCCGTCGACGTCCCAGCCGCGGTCGACGGGGAAGCCGGTCATCGCGTCGCCGCCGTCGAGGAGCAGCTGCCACAGCTTCTCCGGCGTGTCGGCCCCGCCGCCGAAGCGGCAGGCCATGCTCACGATCGCGATGGGCTCGCTGCCCTTCGCCTCGACCGCCTGCAGCCGCTGGCGCGTCTGCTGCAGGTCGGTGGTGACGCGCTTCAGGTATTCCCGAAGCTTGTCCTCGGTGCTGGTCATGGCGCGAAAACCTCCCGGTGTTCCAGGGAATGACGTCTCGACCTACCGGGTTGCTCAGCCGAGCCCCAGTTCCTCGTCGATGAGCGCGAACATCTCGTCGTCGGTCGACACGGCGAGCGCGGTGGCGGCCGTGGCGGCACTTCCACCGCTCAACGCGGCTGCCTGCCCGCCGTCGTGCTCCTCGACCTTCCAGTGCAGTGCGGAGAGCCGTTTGCCGAGCCGCGTCCGCACCGCGGGTTCGAGCGCGGCCGCGGCCAGGGCCGCCTCCAGCCGCTCGAGCTCCGCGAACACGGACCCGGTTGCTTCGTCGTCGGCCCCGGCACCGAGGTCGGCACCGAGCCGGCGGGCGAGCGCGACGGGTGTCGGGTGGTCGAAAATGGTGGTGGCGGGCAGTTTCACGCCGGTTTCGGCGGTGAGCCGGTTGCGCAGCTCGACCGCCGTCAGCGACGTCATGCCCAGATCGGTGAACCCGCGCTCGACGTCCAGCGCCTCCGGCGAGCCGTGACCCAGCACGGTCGCCGCGTGCCGCGAGACGAGCTCCAGCAGGATGGCCTGCTGCTCCCGCGCGCTGCGGCCGGCCAGCTTTTCCGCCAACACCGACCCGCCGGTCTCAGCGGGTGCGGCCGCCCCGGCCGCACGCCGCGCCGGCGGGCGCACGAGCCCGCGCAGCACGGGCGGGATCTCCTCGTGGGACGTGCCGCCGAGCCGCATCGGCACCGGTACGACCAGTGCCGCGTCGACCTCGGCGGCGGCGTCGAACAGCCGCAGCCCGAGCTCGGCGGACAGCGGCAGCACCCCGCCGCGGCGGAACCGGGCGAGGTCGGTGTCCTCGACACCACCGGTCATCGTGCTGCGCTCGGCCCAGAAGCCCCATGCCAGCGACGTGGCCGGGAGACCTTCGGCCCGGCGGCGTGCGGCGAGGGCGTCGAGGAAGGTGTTGGCGGCGGCGTAGTTGGCCTGGCCGGCGTTGCCGAACACGCCCGCCGCGGAGGAGAACAGCACGAACGCGGCGAGGTCCTTGTCCCGCGTCAGCTCGTCGAGTGCCACGGCGACGTCGACCTTGGGCCGCAGCACCGGGCCGAGGCGGTCCGGCGTCTGGGCTTCGAGGGCGCCGTCGTCGAGGACGCCGGCGAGGTGCACGACGGCCGTGAGCGGCTCGCCGGCCAGCAGCTTCGCGAGTGCCGCGCGGTCGGTGACGTCGCAGGCCTCGACCCGGGCGGTGGCGCCGAGCGCGGTCAGGTCGGTGACGAGTTCGCGGGCGCCCGGGGCGTCGAGACCACGGCGGCTGGTGAGCAGCAGGTCGGTCACGCCGTGCTCGGTGACGAGGTGCCGGGCGACGAGCGCGCCCAGGGTGCCGGTGCCGCCGGTCAGCAGCACCGGGCCGGTGCCCCAGCCGGCCGGCTCCGCGGTGCGTTCGGCGCGGGCGAGGCGAGGCACGGTGATCGCGCCGCCGCGGATCGCGAGCTGGGGTTCACCGCTGCCGAGCGCCGGGGTGAGCGCGGCCAGGGACGTTTCGTCGTCGTCCACGTCGACCAGCACGAACCGGCCGGGGTGCTCGGTCTGGGCGGACCGCACGAGGCCCCAGACGCCCGCGCCGGCGAGCCCGGCCACGGTGTCGCCGGGTCCGGCCGCGACCGCGTTGCGGGTCAGGAGGACCAGGCGGCTGTCGTCGAAGCGGTCGTCGGCGAGCCAGGCGCGCACGGCTTCCAGCGCCGCGGCCGTCGTCTCGTGGACGCTGGTGACCAGGTCGTCCTGCGCCGGTACGAGGGGCAGCACGACGAACGGCCTCGGGTCCACTTCGGACACGGTCGCCGCGATGGCGCCGAGCTTCTCGGCGAGCGGGCCGGTGCCCACCGTCGTGTAGTCCGCGGGCCGGCCGGCCGGCGCGGGAGCCCAGTCCAGCCGGAAGAGCGCGGAGCGCAGTTCGGCGTCGGGCGCCGCGATCTTGGCCGGGTCGAGCGGGCGAAGCTCGATGTTCTCGCACGCCACCACCGGCTGGCCGGAACCGTCGATCGCGGTCAGCGCGACGCCGTCGGACGTCCGGCGCAAGTGGACCCGCAGGGTCGTGGCCCCGGTGGCCGCCACGGTCACGCCGTGCCAAGCGGACGGCAGCGCGAGGGTGTCCTCGGAGACGCAAGCCAGCAGCGACTGCAGAAGCGCGGGGTGCAGGAGACACTGCCCGGCGTCCTCCTCCAGGTCGGCCGCGAGCGTGACCTCGGCGAACACGTCGGTGTCGCCCGGCCACACGCCGGTCACCGCCGCGAAGAGCGGGCCGGCCTCGAAGCCGTGGCGGACGGCTCGGCCGGCGAACGCGTCGAGGTCCTCGGCGACGGCGTTCTCCGGCGGCCACGACAGCGCGGGGATCGGCGCGGCCGCACGCAAAGTGCCGCTCGCGTGGCAGGTCCACGGGCCGTCGTCGAATCGCGCGTAGACGGCGACGGTGCCCGTCCCGCCGTCCGGTTCGGCGATGACCTGGACCTGCGCCGCCGCGGTGCCGGCCAGCGTGAGGGGTTCGTGCACGGTCAGCTCCGCGAGCCCCGGCAGCCCGGCCTCGGCGCCGGCCCGCACGGCCCACTCGACGAACGCCGTGTCCGGCACCAGCACCGTGCCCGCCACCGCGTGGTCGGCCAGCCACGGCTGCGCCGCGAGCGACACGCGGCCGGTCAGGACCACGCCCCGGTCGTCGGCGAGCGGCACGGCCGCGCCGAGCAGCGGGTGGTCCGCGGCGGCGACGCCGAGCCCGGTGGCGTCGGCGGCCGAGGGCAGCACCTCCGGCCAGAACCGCTGCCGCTGGAACGCATACGTCGGCAGGTCCACCCGTCGGCCACCGTCGATCGCCGATGTCCAGTCCACCGGCACGCCCCGCACATGGGCCTCGGCGAAGGACGTGTACAGCCGCGCCAGGCCACCCTCGTGGCGGCGCAACGACCCGACGGCGACAACACCGTCGGTGTCGGCGGTGTCTTGGATGCTCATGACCAGCACCGGGTGGGCGCTCGCCTCCACGAACACGTCGTGGTCCTCGGCCAGCAGCGCCCGCAGCGCGGTCTCCAGCTGCACGACGCCGCGGAGGTTGTCGTACCAGTACCGCGCGTCGAGCCCGGCGGTGTCCTGCCACGCGCCGGTGACGGTCGAGAAGAACGGGACCGCCGAGGTCCGCGGCGCGACCGGGGCCAGGTCCCGCAGCAGTTCGTCGCGGATGCGCTCGACGTGGTGGGAGTGCGAGGCGTAGTCCACGGGCACCTTCTTCGCCCGGACGCCGTCGGCTGCGCACGCCTCGAGGAACTCGTCGAGCGCGCCGGCGTCGCCGGACACGACCACCGAGCCGGGCCCGTTGACCGCGGCGATCGACACGCCGTCGTGCGTCTCCAGGCGTTCGGCCACGACCTCACGCGACGCGGTCACCGAGGCCATCCCACCGAGGCCGGACAGCTCGCGCGCGATGGCCTGGCTGCGCAACGCGACCACGCGGGCACCGTCCTCGAGGGACAGTCCACCCGCGACACACGCCGCCGCGATCTCGCCCTGCGAATGCCCGACGACCGCCGCCGGGACCACGCCCGCCGCACGCCAGACCTCGGCCAGCGCGACCATCATCGCCCACAGCGCGGGCTGCGCCACGTCGACGCGGTCCAGGCCCGGCGCGCCTTCCGCGCCGGTGAGCACGTCCCGCAGCGACCAGTCCACCAGCGGCCGGAGCGCGGCTTCGCACTCGTCGATCCGCGCCGCGAACACCGGCGACGCGGCAAGCAGCTCCGCCCCCATGCCGGCCCACTGGGAACCTTGGCCGGGGAACACCAGCACGGTGCGGCGCTCGTCGGGGATCCGGCCGTCGCCCTCGACCACGCCGGGGCCGGGCGTCCCGTCGGCCAGCGAGCGGACCCCGGCCAGCAGGTCCTCGCGGTTCTCGCCCGCGACGACCGCGCGGTGCTCGTGCAACGTCCGGCCGGTGGCCAGCGAGTACGCGACATCGGCCGGGTCCGCGTCGACGTCGAGCAGCGCCCGCGCCTGGCCGCGCAGCGCGGCCTTGCTCCGCGCCGACAGCAGCCACGGCACGACCCCGGTCCGTTCCGCAGACGGCACTGGCTCGACGGCAGGGGCCTGCTCCAGGATCACGTGCGCGTTGGTGCCGCTCATGCCGAACGACGACACCGCCGCCCGGCGCGGGCGTCCGGTCTCGGGGAACGGCACCGCGTCGGTCAGCAGCGACACCGCGCCCGAGGACCAGCCGACGTGCGGCGACGGCGTCTCGGCGTGCAGCGTCTTCGGGGCGAGACCGTGCTTGAGCGCCATCGCCATCTTGATCACGCCGGCGACCCCGGCCGCGGCCTGAGTGTGGCCGATGTTCGACTTGATCGACCCGAGCAGCAGCGGCCGCTCGGCGGGCCGGTCGCGGCCGTAGGTGGCCAGCAGCGCGTCGGCTTCGATCAGGTCGCCCAGCGCGGTGCCGGTGCCGTGGGCCTCCAGCACGTCGACGTCCTCGGTGGACAGTCGCGCGTTCTCCAGTGCCTGCCGGATCACCCGCTGCTGCGAAGGACCGTTGGGCGCCGTGAGGCCGTTGGACGCGCCGTCCTGGTTGACCGCCGAGCCGCGCAGGACCGCGAGGACCTCGTGGCCGTGACGCTGGGCGTCGGAAAGCCGTTCCAGCACGAGCATCCCCGCGCCCTCGGCCCAGCCGAACCCGTCGGCGCCGTCGGCGAACGCCTTGCACCGGCCGTCCGGCGCGAGCGCCTGCATACGGCTGAACTCGACCAGTGGCGCGGCCGTGGTGATCACGCTCATCCCGCCGGCCAGCGCGAGGGAACACTCCCCCGTCCGCAGCGACCGCGCGGCCCAGTGCAGCGCGACCAGCGACGCCGAGCACGCCGTGTCCACCGTGACCGCCGGGCCTTCGAAGCCGAAGGTGTAGGCCAGCCGCCCGGACGCCACACTGCCCGCGACGCCCGTGCTGACATAGCCCTCCAGGTCCTCACGAGCCTCGCTGAGCACCGAGCCGTAGTCCTGGCCGTTGGTGCCCACGAACACGCCGGTCCGCGAGCCGCGCAGCCGCGCCGGGTCGAGACCCGCGCGTTCCATGGCCTCCCACGACGTCTCCAGCAGCAACCGCTGCTGCGGGTCCATCGCGAGCGCCTCGCGCGGCGCGATCCCGAAGAACGCGGCGTCGAAGTCGGCGATCCCCTCCAGGAACCCGCCGCGGCGGGCCACGGGGAACTCGCCGCCGTCGAGCTCGGCGGGCCAGCCGCGGTCGGCCGGCAGCTCGCCGATCACGTCCCGGCCCTCGGCGGCCACGGCCCACAGGTCCTCGGCGGAGCGCACCCCGCCGGGGAACCGGCAGCCCACGCCCACGATCGCGATCGGCTCGTGCGCCTTCGCCTCGAGCTGCTTGTTCCGGCGGCGCAGGCGCTCGACCTCTTTCGCCGCCGTCCGCAGGGCCTCGACGACCTTCTCGCTGGGCGTGGTCATGGGTGTCAGCTCCGTCTAGTCGCGGGTCGGATCGGGATCGGTGAGGAACGCCTGCACGAGGTCGTCCACGTCCATCGAGTCGATCGAGGCCTCCGGGGCGCGATCGTCCACGGCAGGGTCCTCCGGGTGCTGCTCCGCCAGCTCGCGCAGCTGCCGCAACAGGCCGGCGTCGCGCAGGCGGTCAGGCGGGATCGTCGCCAGCAGGCGGGTGATCTCGGCTTCCTCGCTCGGTTCGGCTGCTTCGTCGGTGTCGCCGCACAGCAGCCCGGCCAGGTGCTCGGCGAGCACGCGAGGCGTCGGGTGGTCGAACACGAGGCTCGCGGCGAGCCCGAGGCCGGTCGCGGCGGCGAGGCGGTTGCGGACCTCGATCGCGGTGAGCGAGTCGAAACCCAGGTCCCGGAACGGTTTCCCGGCCGCGACAGCCTTCGGGTCCCCGTGGCCGAGCACCGCGGCCACCTGCGTCCGCACCACGTCCAGTGCGGCGCCCGCACGGTCGGTGACCGGCAGCGTGGCCAGCCGTTCCCGCAGGCCGGACGCGGCTGATTCCGCCTCACGCCTGCCCGCGGCCACGGAGTCGAGGACTTCGCGGGCGGCAGGCAGGTCGCCCAGCGCCGCGTTCGGGCGGACTTCCAGCAGCCCCATCAGGAACGGGCGGTGCTGCAGGTCCGCGACCACGAGCGCCGGGGCGCGATCGGTCACCGCGTGGGCGAGCGCGTCGAGCGCCAGCTCGGGCGGCAGCGCCGCGGCGCCGATCCGGTCGAGCTCCGCCGTCGTGGCCATGCCGCCGCCGGCCCAGGCGCCCCAGGAGATCGAGGTCGCCGCGAGCCCGGCGGTGTGCCGGCGTTCGGCGAGTCCGTCGAGGACCGCGTTGGCCGCCGCGTAGTTGGCCTGGCCGAGGTTGCCGACCGCACTGGAGACCGACGAGAACAGCACGAACGCGGCCAGGTCGACGTCGCGGGTCAGCTCGTCGAGCACCAGCGCCGAGGTCACCTTGGCGCGGTAGACGGAGTCGAACCGGTCGGGCGTGAGACTGTCGAGCACGCCGTCGTCGAGCACCCCGGCGGTGTGGACGATCCCGGTCAGCGGGTGCTCCTGCGGAACACCCGCCAGCAGGGCCGCCACCGCCGCGCGGTCGGCGACGTCGCAGGCCGCCACGGTGACGCGGGTGCCGCCGGCCGTCAGTTCGTCGCGCAGCTCGGCCGCGCCCGGCGCGTCCAAGCCGCGGCGGCTCACCAGCAGCAGGTGCTCGGCGCCCGTGGCGCCCAGCCGCCGGGCGACGTGCGCACCCAGCGCACCGGTGCCGCCGGTGACGAGCACCGTCCCGGACGGCTGCCACGGCGTCCCCTCGGCCGGCCGGGCCGGCACCAGACGGCGGCCGAACATCCCGGTCGAGCGCACCGCCAGCTGGTCCTCACCGGAAGTGCCGGCGACGTCGGCGATCCGGCGCACGACGTCGGCGCCGAGGTCCTCGGGCAGGTCGGCCACACCGCCCCACAGCTGCGGGTACTCCAGCGCGGCGACCCGCGCCAGGCCCCACACGCCGGTCCGGTACGGGTCCTCGACCACGTCGCCGGCCACGGCGGCGACCGCGGCCCGGGTGAAGACCCACAGCGGAGCCCCGATCTGCGCGTCGCCCAGGGCCTGGATCAACGCGGTCGTGTCGACCGCGCCGGACTGCCCCGGCGAGGCCGTGGCCAGCAGCGAAACCACCGCGGCGTACGAGGATTTCGCTGCCTCGCGCAGCGACTCCGCCAGGCAGCCACGGCTCGGGTCCGCGATCTCGACCACGGTGACGTCGCCGAGCGCGGCCACGACCTCGGTGGTCCAGGCGTCGGCCCCGGCCGGGACGAGTACCAGGCGGGGGCCCGGCGTGGCCGAGCCGAGCCGCACCGGGGACCAGGTCTCGCGGTAACGGTGCGCGTCCAGCGCCGAGCGGGCCTGCCGGCGGCGGCGCCACGTGGACAGCGCGGGCACCACAGTGGACAGTGCCGCGCCCTCCAGTTCCAGCTCCAGGCTGGCCGCGAGCGTCGCCAGGTCTTCCTGTTCGACGGCGGCCCAGAACTCCGCGTCGACGGCGTCGGCCGAGCTCGCCGCCACCGGCGCCGCGGCCCGCTCGGGCCAGAACCGCTGGTGGCGGAAGGGATAGGTGGGCAGTTCGACGTGGCCGGCGCCGGTGCCGTCGCCGGCGCGAGCCCAGTCGACGTCCACACCCGCGGTGTGCAGGCGGCCCAGCGCGGCCAGCAGCGACGGTTCCTCGGCACGGTCCTTGCGCAGCGCCGGGGTGGCGATCACGTCGTCGCCTTCGGCCGAGCCAAGCGCGAGCGCCGTGAGGACGCCGTCGGGGCCGAGTTCGAGGAAGGTGTCCGCGCCGGCGGCTTCGAGGGCCGCGACGCCGTCGGCGAAGCGCACGGTCTCGCGGACGTGGCTCACCCAGTAGCCGGGCGTGCCCATCCGTTCGGCCGCGTCCCCGATCGACCCCGACACGGTCGAGGCGATCGGGATCCGCGGCGCGGCGAACCTCAGCGTCTCCACCACTCGCGCGAACTCCTCCAGCACGGGTTCCATCAGCACTGAGTGGAACGCATGGCTGACCGGCAAACGCCTAGTCTTTCGGCCCAGCGCGGAAAACTCCGCCGCGACCTGCGCGACTTCGGCTTCGCGGCCGGCGAGCACGACGGCGTCCGGGCCGTTCACGGCGGCGATCGAGACGCTCTCGCCCAAGCGCGGCGCGACCTCGTCCTCGCTCGCCTGCACGGAGACCATCGCGCCGCCGGCGGGCAGCGCCTGCATGAGCCGGCCGCGGGCCGCCACGAGCACGCAGGCGTCCTCCAGCGTCAGGACACCGGCGACGTGGGCCGCCGCGATCTCGCCGATCGAGTGCCCGGCCAGCAGGTCGGGCCGCACGCCGAACGACTCGACGAGCCGGTACAGCGCCACCTCGATCGCGAACAACGCGGGCTGCGCCCACTCTGTCCGGTCGAGGGTTTCGGCGTCCTCGCCCCACACGACCTCCCGCAACGGCCGCGCCAGCTGAGCGTCCAGCAGCCGGGCGACGGCGTCGAACGCTTCCGCGAACGCGGGGAAACGCGCGTAGAGGTCGCGGCCCATGCCGAGCCGCTGCGAGCCCTGGCCGGCGAAGAGCACCGCCAGCGTCCGCTCACCGCTCTCGCCGCGGGCGGCCTCGGTGACGCCGTCCGTGTCGGCCAGCAGCACTGCGCGGTGCTCGAACGGCGGGCGCGCGGCCAGTGCCCGGGCGACGTCGATCGCGGGGGTTTCCGGGTGGGTGTCGGCGAAAGCACGCACGCGGGCCAGTTGCTCGTCGAGTGCTTCGGCGTCGCGTCCGGAGACCGGCCAGGCCACCACCGATGGCGTCACCGCCGGTTCCTCGACCGGCTCGGCCGGCGGCGCCTGCTCGATGATCACGTGTGCGTTCGTGCCGCTCACGCCGAAGGACGACACGCCGGCCCGGCGCGGACGTCCGGTTTCGGGCCAGGCCCGGGGTTCGGTGAGCAGGTCGATCGCGCCGGTGCTCCAGTCGACACGGGACGACGGTGCTGCCAGGTGCAGGGTCTTCGGCAGCAGGTCGTGCTTCAGCGCGAGCACCATCTTGATCACGCCCGAGACGCCCGCGGCCGCCTGCGTGTGGCCGATGTTCGACTTCACCGAACCCAGCAGCAGCGGCGTTTCGCGGTCCTGGCCGTAGGTCGCGAGCAGGCCCTGCGCCTCGATCGGGTCGCCGAGGACCGTGCCGGTGCCGTGGGCCTCGACGACGTCGACGTCCGCAGTGGACAGTCCGGCGTTGGCCAGTGCCTGCCGGATCACGCGCTGCTGCGAGGGGCCGTTCGGGGCGGTCAGGCCGTTGGACGCACCGTCCTGGTTCACCGCGCTGCCCCGCACGACCGCCAGCACCTCATGGCCGTGGCGGCGGGCGTCCGAAAGGCGTTCGACGAGGATCACGGCGACGCCTTCGGACCAGCCGGTGCCGTCCGCGCCGTCGGCGAACGCCTTGCACCGGCCGTCGGGCGCGAGCCCGCCCTGGCGGGTGAACTCGCTGAACGAGTCGGCGGTGGTCATGACGGTGACGCCACCGACGACGGCCAGCGAGCACTCGCCCGAGCGCAGCGACTGGCTCGCCCAGTGCAGCGCGACCAGCGAGGACGAGCACGCCGTGTCCACCGTGACCGCCGGGCCTTCGAAGCCGAACGTGTAGGCCAGCCGGCCGGACGCGACGCTCGCCGCGAGCCCGGTGCTGACGTGGCCTTCCAGGTCTTCGGCGGCGTGGGCGACGAGGTCGGCGTAGTCCTGGCCGTTGGTGCCGATGAACACGCCCGCGTCGGTGCCGCGCACGGCGGCAGGGTCGATGCCCGCGCGCTCGAACGCTTCCCAGGTGGTTTCGAGCAGCTGCCGCTGCTGCGGGTCCATCGCCAGCGCCTCGCGCGGCGAGATGCCGAAGAACGCGGCGTCGAACAACGGGAGGTCGTGCAGGAAACCACCGTGCAGGGCGTCGCTGCGGCCTCGGCCGTCGCCGTCGCCGTGGGCCAGCAGGTCGAGATCCCAGCCGCGGTCGGTCGGGAACGGCGTGATGCCGTCGCGGCCTTCGGCCACCAGCTCCCAGAACTCCTCGGGCGAGGTCACGTCGCCGGGCAGGCGGCAGCTCATGCCGACGATCACGACGGGGTCGTCGTGGTCGGCCCCCTGGGTGGAAGGACGAGTGCCCCGCGCCGCGGTGCCGGTCTTGCGCTCGCCGAGCAGCTCGGCGAGGAGGTGGTCGGTGAGCACCGAAGCCGTCGGGTGGTCGTAGACGAGCGTGGCCGGCAAGGCGAGTCCCGTCGCCGCCTTGAGGCGTGTGGGCAACTCGACGGCCGTGAGCGAGTCGAACCCGAGGTCACGGAACGCGCGGTCCGGCGCGATCGTCTTGGTCCCGGCGTGGCCGAGGACGCGGGCGACGTTCTGCCGCACGAGGTCCAGCACCACCGCGCGGCGCTCCTGCTCGGGCAGGCCGCGCAGCCGTCCGGTGAGCGCGGATCCCGCCGCGGCGGCCGCGGCGCGCTGGTCGGCCAGCACCTCCCGGGCCTCCGGCAGCCCGGACAGCAGCGGCGACGGGCGCAGGCCCAGCACCGCCTCGAGGAACGGCCGGTGCCGCAGGTCGGCGACCACAGTCGAGGTCTCGTCCGCCGCGACCAGCCGCCGCAGTTCGGTGAGGGCGAGCTGCGGGTCGAGCGCGCCGGGTTCGGTGCCCCACGCGCCCCAGCCGATGGCCGTCGCGGGCTTGCCCTCCGCGCGGCGGCGGGCAGCGAGGGCGCGGAGAGCCGCGCCGGCCGTCGCCTGGGTGGCGTGGGCCGGGGTGCCGACCGAGCCGGAAGCCGAGGCGAAGAGCACGAACGCGTCGAGGTCGGTGGCCAGCTCGTCGAGGACGAGGGCGGGCTCGACGGTCGTGGCCCAGTCGTCGCCGTCGAAGCCCGCGGTGTGGACCACGGCGGTGATGTCGTGGCTCGCGAGGAGTTCGGCAATGGCCTCGCGACCCGGGCTGACCAAGAGCACGTCGTCGGCGCCCCATTCGGTGAGGCTGCGGGCGACTTCTTCGCCGAGTGGGCCGGCGGTGGTCACGAGGACGGTGCCGGACGGCGTCCACTCGCCGCGGTCCGGCGCCGGAGCCGGTTCCAGGCGCCGGGCCAGCACGCCGGTCTCGCGGATGGCGAGCTCGTCTTCGTCCCCGGCACCGCTCAGCACGGCGGCCAGGCTGGCCAGCACGTCGTCGTCGAGCGCGGCCGGCAGGTCGACGAGACCACGCCACGTCGCCGGGTGTTCCAGCGCCGCGACGCGGCCGAAGCCCCACACCGCGGCCTGGGCCAGGTCGGCCCCGTAGTCCCGGGTGACCGTCCACAAGGGAGCGTTCGCGGTGCGGGCCAGCTCGCCCGTCTGCTCGACGTTCGGCAGCAGCGACACGACGCCGGTGACGTTCTCGACGTCGGCCAGCTCATCCGCGGTGACCGGCGTCAGGCCGAGACCGTCGACGATCCGCTCGGTCCACTCGTCGTGCTCGTGGACGACGGCGAGCCAGGTGCCGGTGAGGCTGCCCGTGACGGCTGCCGGGACCCAGGTTTCGCGGTACCGCAGGGAGTCCGCGCGGCTGCGGTTGCGCCAGGCGGCCAGCGCCGCGACGTCACCGCGGTCGACGGCGGCCCAGAACTCGTCGTCGGCCACGTGCTCGTCCGCGCGCTCGGGCCAGAACCGCTCGCGCTGGAACGCGTACGGCGGCAGCACCACGCGGGCCGCCCCGGTGCCGGTGAACAGCTCGGACCACCGCACGTCCACGCCGGCCACGAACACCTCGGCCAGCGCGGTCACCGCGGCCTGCTCCTCGTCGCGGTCCCTGCGCAGCAGCGGAACCGCGACCTCGGCGCCGTTCGCGCGGGCCATCGCGGAGAGGGTGCCGTCGGGCCCGAACTCCAGGAACGCGGTCGCGCCCTGCTCGGCGAGCGCCCGCACGGCGTCGGCGAACCGGACGGTGGCGCGGACGTGCTCGACCCAGTAGCCGGCGTTCGCCGGTTCGGCGAGCGCGCCGGTCACGGTGGAGACCATCGGGATCGCCGGCGCCGAGTACTCCAGTGACTCCGCCACCGTGCGGAACTCGGCGAGCATCGGCTCCATCAGCGGCGAGTGGAACGCGTGCGAGACGGCCAGGCGCTTGGTCTTGCGGTCGGCGAAGTGCGCGGCGACGGCGTCGACCGCGGCCTCGGTGCCCGCCAGGACGAGCGCGGCCGGTCCGTTGATCGCGGCGATCGCCACGTCGTCCGTGAGGTGCGGCGTCACCTCGTCCTCGGCGGCTTCCAGCGCGAGCATCACGCCGCCTGCGGGAAGCTCCTGCATCAGCCGCCCGCGAGCAGTGACGAGCTTCGCCGCGTCTGCGAGGCTGAACACCCCGGCGACGTGGGCCGCGGCGATCTCGCCGATCGAGTGCCCCGCAACGAACTCCGGCGTGACACCCAGCGACTCGGCGAGCCGGAACAGCGCCACCTCCAGCGCGAACAACGCGGGCTGCGTCCAGCCGGTCTCGTCGAGCCGGTCGGCGTCCTCGCCCCACACGACGTCGCGCAGGCCTTCGGGCAGCATCGCCAGGACCTCGTCGAACGCCTCGGCGAAGACCGGGAAGCGCGCGTAGAGCCCACGGCCCATGCCGAGCCGTTGGGCGCCCTGGCCGGCGAACAGCACCGCGAGCGTCCGATCCTGTGCTTCGCCGCGAGCGAGTTCCACGCCGGCGGCGACGACCGAGCGCTGCGCGAACACACTGCGGCCGGCCAGCGTGCGGCCGACGGCCAGCGGCTCACCGGCGACCCGGGCGATCTGCGCGTCCAGCGCCTCCGGCGTCTTCGCGGAGTACACCCACGGCACCACGGTCGGCGCCAGCGTCGCCGGCTCCGGTCGCTTGGCCGCCGGGGCCTGTTCCAGGATGAGGTGCGCGTTGGTGCCGCTGATGCCGAACGACGACACCGCCGCACGCCGCACGCGGTCGACCTCCGGCCACGGCCGCGGTTCGGTGGCCAGCTCGATCGCGCCCGACGTCCAGTCCACGTGCGACGAAGGCGCGTCCACGTGCAGCGTCTTCGGCACGGAGCCTTCGCGCACCGCCATGATCATCTTGATCACGCCCGCCACGCCGGCGGCGGCGAGGCTGTGACCGATGTTGGACTTGACCGAGCCCAGCAGCATCGGCGTCTCACGGTCCTGCCCGTAAGTCGCGAGCAGCGCCTGGGCTTCGATCGGGTCGCCCAGCGCGGTCCCGGTGCCGTGGCCCTCCATCACGTCGACGTCCTGAGTGGACAGTCCCGCGTTGGCCAGCGCGGCCCGGATCACGCGTTGCTGCGAAGGCCCGTTCGGTGCGGAGAGGCCATTGGAGGCGCCGTCCTGGTTCACGGCGGAGCCGCGGATGACGGCCAGGATGTCGTGGCCGTTGCGCTTCGCATCGGACAGGCGTTCCAGCAGCACGAGCCCGACGCCCTCGGCGATGCTCATGCCGTCGGCGGCCTCGGCGAACGCCTTGACGCGCCCGTCGGCCGCCATCATGCGCTGGCGGCTGAAGCCGACGAACGTGCTCGGCGTCGCGACCAGCTGCACACCACCGGCCAGCGCCAGCGTGCTCTCGCCGCTGCGCAGTGACTGGCACGCCAGGTGCATCGACACCAGCGAAGACGAGCAGGCCGTGTCGATCGTCACCGCCGGGCCTTCCAGCCCGAAGACATAGGAGATCCGACCGGACAGCACACTCGAGTCGGCGCCGGTCACGCGGTGGCCTTCGGCCCCGTCGGGAGCTTTGAAGGCGGATGAGCTGTAGTCGTCGGCGCTGGCGCCGACGAACGTGCCCGTGCGGCTGCGGCGCAGCGTCGCCGGGTCGATGCCGGCGTGTTCGAACGTCTCCCACGCCGTCTCCAGCAGGAGCCGCTGGCGCGGGTCCATCGCGACGGCCTCGCGGGGCGAGATGCCGAAGAACTCCGCGTCGAAGTCGGTGGCCTGGTCCATGAACCCGCCGTGCGTGGCGTAGGTCTTGCCGGCGCGGTCGGGGTCCGGGTCGTAGAGGTCGCGGATGCGCCAGCCGCGGTCGGCCGGGAACTCCGTGACCGCGTCGACCCCGGCGCCCACCAGGGCCCACAGGTCTTCGGCCGAGCGCACGCCGCCCGGGTAACGGCAGCCGATGCCGACGACCACGATCGGGTCGCCGTCCAGCGCCTTCGCCGGCGCCGCGACGGCTTCCGGTGCCGCTTGCGCGTCGCCCACCAGGTCGGTCAGCAGCAGCTCGGCGAGCCGCTCCGGCGTCGGGTGGTCGAAGACCAAAGTGGACGGCAGCCGCAGGCCGGTCGCAGCCGTGAGCCGGTTGCGCAGCTCGACCGCGGTGAGCGAGTCGAAGCCCTGCTCACGGAACTCGCGGCGCACGTCGATGGCGTGTCCGGACGCGTGGCCGAGCACCGCCGCCGCCTCCGTGCGGACGAGCTCGGCCAGGAACTTGAGCCGTTCGCCCGGCCGAAGCTCGCCGACGCGACGGCCGAGCGAGCTGGCCGCGCCCGTCGCCGAAGCCTGGGCCGCCGTGCGCCGGCCGCCCGTGACGAGGCCGCGCAGCAACGCAGGGACCTCGTTCTGGCGGCGCAGTGCCGCGGTGTCGAGCTTCGCGGCGACGACGAGCGCCTCGTCGGTGCCGACCGCGCCGTCGAACAACGTCAGGCCGTGGGCGGTGTCGATGGGTGGCAGCCCCGCGGCGCTCATGCGCGCCACGTCGGTGTCGCTCAGTTCACCGGTCATCCCGCTGGCCTGCGCCCACAGCGTCCAGGCGATCGACGTCGCCGGAAGTCCTTGTGCGGCGCGGTGGGCGGCGAGCGCGTCGAGGTAGCCGTTGGCCGCGGCGTAGTTGCCCTGGCCCGGGCTGCCGGTCACGCCGGCGACCGAGGAGAACAGCACGAAGTCCGCGAGATCGTCGTCGCGCGTCAGCTCGTGCAGGTGCCACGCGGCGTCGGCCTTGGGCCGCAGCACCTGCGCCAGCCTTTCGGGCGTCAGGGATTCCACAGTGCCGTCGGCGAGCACACCGGCCGTGTGGACGATCGCGGTCAGCGCGTGCTCGGCCGGCACCGATGCGAGCAGGGCAGCGACGGCGTCGCGGTCCGCGGTGTCGCACGCGGCGAGCGTGACCTCGGCGCCGAGCTCCGTCAGGGCGGCGTGGAGTTCGGCCGCGCCGGGCGCGTCCGCGCCACGGCGGCTGACCAGCAGCAAGTGGCGCATCCCGCGTTCGGCCACCAGGTGCTTGGCCAGCTCTCCGCCGAGCACGCCGGTACCGCCGGTGATGAGGACGGTGCCTTCGGCGTCCCACGCCTTCGGCTGGGTGAGCACGATCTTGCCGGTGTGTTTGCCCTGGCTCATGAACCGGAACGCGTCGCGGGCGCGGCGGATGTCCCACGTGGTCACGGGCAGCGGCTTCAGCACGCCGGCGTCGAACAGCTCCAGCAGCGCTGTGAGCATCTCCTGCGTGCGGTCGGCGCCGGCTTCGACGAGGTCGAACGCACGGTAGCGGATCCGCGGGAAGTCCGCGGCCTCGCGGATGTCGGTCTTGCCCATCTCGAGGAACCGGCCGCCGTCGGTCAGCAGCCGCACCGAAGCGTCCACGAACTCGTGCGCCAGGGAGTTGAGCACCACGTCGACCGGCCCGAACTTCTCCTCGAAGTCGAGCGTGCGCGACGAGGCGATGTGATCCTCGGCGACGCCGAGCTCGCGCAGCAGGTGCTGTTTGCCTTCGCTGGCGGTGGCGTAGACCTCGAGGCCGAAGTGGTGCGCCAGCTGGATCGCGGCCATTCCGACGCCGCCGGCGCCGGCGTGGATGAGGACCGTCTGCCCGCGCTGCACGTCGGCGAGGTCGACGAACGCGTAGTACGCGGTCAGGTAGACGAGGGCGACCGAAGCCGCCTCCTGCGCGGTCCAGCCCTCGGGGACGCGCGCCAGGTAACGCTCGTCGGCCACGGTGACGTCGGCGAACCCGCCGTTGAGGACGCCGAACACAGGGTCGCCTGGCCGTAGCCCGGTCACGGCGGAGCCGACGTCGGTGACCACACCCGAGCCTTCGAGGCCGGGCAGGCCGGACTTGCGGGGGTTCATGCCGAGCGCGTCGATCACGTCGCGGAAGTTCAGGCCCGACGCGGCGAGGCGCACGCGCACCTCACGTTCGCCCAGCGGGGCCAGGACTTCGGGGTTCGGGGTCAGGAACAGGTTGTCGAGGCTGCCCTTCTGACGGGTGTCCAGACGCCACGGCTCGCCGCCGGCGGGCGGGACGAGCGCGGAGCCGGTGCCGAGCCGGGCGAGCCGGCCCGCGAGCAGCTCACCGGCGCGCACCGCGAGCTGTGGTTCGGCGGAACCGAGCACAGTGGACA
This sequence comes from Amycolatopsis sp. NPDC001319, assembly GCF_042896185.1. Taxonomy (NCBI): domain Bacteria; kingdom Bacillati; phylum Actinomycetota; class Actinomycetes; order Pseudonocardiales; family Pseudonocardiaceae; genus Amycolatopsis; species Amycolatopsis sp. NPDC001319. The sequence continues at coordinate 753,529 of NZ_JBIAWY010000002.1, forward strand.
GTGCGTCGGCGCCCGTCCCGTCGAGATCGACGAGGGTGAAACGGCCGGGGTTCTCCGACTGCGCCGAGCGCACCAGTCCGCAGACGGCCGCGCCGGCCAGGTCAGTGACGTCCTCGCCGTCGCGGGTGGCCACGGCGCCGCGCGTGACGAACACCAGGCGGGTGTCGGCGAAGCGGTCGTCGGCGAGCCAGCGCTGCAGCAGCGCGAGTGCGTTCGTGGTGGCTTCGTGCACGGCCGCGGGGGTCGCGCCGCTGTGGACCGGGACGAGCACGACGTCCGGGGTGGTGTCGACGTCGTCGAGGTCGGTCACCGTGAGCGCGTGCAGTGGCGCGGCCAGGCGATCGTCGCCGAGGACCACGCAGGTGCCGGACGCGGCGTCCGCCGCGACCGGGGTCCACTGGAGACGGAACAGGCTGTCGTACGGGCTCGGCTTCGGCGCGGCACCGGCGGCCCGCAGCAGCAGCGACTCGACGGACACGACGGGCGCGCCCTCAACGTCGACCGCGGCCAGCGAGACCGAGTCGCCGCCGGTCGGAGTGAGGCGTACGCGCAGCGTCTGCGCGCCGGCCGCGTGCAGGGACACGTCGGACCAGGTGAACGGCAGCAGCGCCTTGCCCTCGCCGCCGGGGCCGGGCACGAACTTGATGGCGTGCAGCGCGCCGTCGAGCAGCGCGGGGTGCAGGCCGAACGCGGCGGCGGTGTCCTGGCCGCCCGGCTGGTCGGCCAGCGTGACCTCGGCGAACACCTCCTCGCCGCGCTGCCACGCGGCGGTCAGGCCCTGGAACACCGGGCCGTAGCCGAAGCCGTCGGCCGCGGCGCGCTCGTAGTAGCCGGCGAGGTCGAGCGGTTCGGCGCCGGCCGGCGGCCAGGGTGCCGTGTCGAAGGCCGCGGTCTTCGAGCCGCTCGCCAGCACACCGCCGGCGTGTTTCGTCCACGGCGCGTCGGCGTCGTCGGCCGGGCGGGCGTGGATGCCGAGCTCACGGCGGCCGGCCTCGTCGGGCGAGCCCGCGCGGACCTGCAGCACCACGGCGCGGGCCGGGTCGAGCACGAGCGGCGCCGCGATCGTCAGCTCTTCGACGTGGTCGCAGCCCGCCTGGTCGCCCGCGCGGATGGCGAGCTCGAGGAACCCGGTGCCGGGGAAGAACACGGCGCCGCCCACGGCGTGGTCGGCCAGCCACGGGTGCGTGGCCAGGGAGACACGGCCGCTGAAGACCACGTCGTCGCCTTCGGCCAGTGTCATCGCGGCGCCGAGCAGCGGGTGCTCGGCCGAGGCGAGGCCGGCGGCACTCACGTCGCCCGTGGTCACGGACGGCGCGGGCCAGAAACGCGTGTGCTGGAAGGCGTACGTGGGCAGTGCGACGCGGCTGCCCTCGATGCCCCAGTCGACGTCGACGCCGCGGACGTACAGCTCCGCCGCCGACGTGAGGAAGCGTGCCATCGTGTCCTGGTCGCGCCGCAGCGTGCCGGTCACGACGATCGGCGCCGCGGTGTCCTCCAGGGTCTCCTGGACGCCCATCACCAGCACCGGGTGGGAGCTGATCTCGACGAACACGCTGTGCTGCTCGGCCAGCGCGCGGATCGCCGGCTCGAAGCCGACGCGCCCGCGCAGGTTGCGGTACCAGTAGCCCGCATCCATCGTGGTCGTGTCGAGCCAGGCGCCCTCGGCGCTGGAGTAGAACGGGATCTCGGCCGCGCGGGGCTCGATCGGCGCGAGCAGGTCGGCCAGCTCGGCCTCGATGGCCTCGACGTGCGCGGAGTGCGACGCGTAGTCCACGGCGATCTTGCGCACCCGCACGCCCTCGGCGCCGAGCTGCTCGAACAGCTCGTCCAGGCCGCCGGGATCACCGGCGACGACGACCGAACGCGGCCCGTTGACCGCGGCGATCGACACGCCGCCGGGCAGCCTCGGCTCGACCTCGTCGACGGGCAGCGACACGGACATCATCCCGCCGTGGCCCGCGAGCGTCCGCGCGATCGCCTGGCTCCGCAACGCGACCACCCGCGCCGCGTCCGCCAGCGACAGCGCCCCGGCCACGCAAGCCGCCGCGATCTCACCCTGCGAGTGACCCACCACCGCGTCGGGCGAAACCCCGTGCGAGCGCCACAACTCGGCCAGCGACACCATGACCGCCCACGACGCCGGCTGCACCACATCCACGCGCTCCAACGTCGGCGCGCCCTCGACCTGCCGCAGCACATCCAGCAGTGACCAATCCACAAAAGGCGAAAGGGCCGCAGCGCACTCGTGCAACCGCTCCGCGAAGACGGGCGACTCCTCCAGCAGCCGGGCCCCCATCCCGGCCCACTGAGAACCCTGACCCGGGAACACGAACACCCGCTTGCCGTCGACGTCGGCCACGCCGCGCACGACGGCGCCGGTCGTCTCGTCTCCCCGCAACGCGGCGACGAGATCCGTGGTGTCGTCGCCGACGAACACCGCGCGCCGGGTGAACACCGAGCGGCTCGTGAGCAGCGAGAGGGCGATGTCGGCCGGGTGCTCGGTCCGCTCCTCCAGTTGCGCCGCCAGGTTCACGGCCTGTTCGGCCAGCGCCGCGTCGTCCCGCGCCGAGACGACCCACGGCACGATCCGGGTGGTCTCCTCGCGCTCCGACGCCGGCTTCGCGACGGGCGCGGCCTCCAGCACGGCGTGGGCGTTGGTGCCGCTGATGCCGAACGACGACACCGCCGCCCGGCGCGGGCGCCCGGTCTCCGGCCAGTCCCGCCGGTCCGTCAGCAACGTGACGGCGCCGGCGCTCCAGTCCACATGAGACGAAGGCGCGTCGACGTGCAGCGTCTGCGGCAACACACCGGCGCGCATGGCCTGGACCATTTTGATCACGCCGGCGATGCCCGCCGCCGACTGCGTGTGGCCGATGTTCGACTTGATCGACCCGAGCCAGAGCGGGTCTTCGCGTCCCTGGCCGTAGGTCGCCTGCAGTGCCTGGGCTTCGATCGGGTCGCCGAGGCGGGTGCCGGTGCCGTGGGCCTCGACGGCGTCGATGTCCGCTGTGGACAGTCCGGCGTCGGCGAGCGCGGCGCGGATCACGCGCTGCTGCGACGGGCCGTTGGGGGCGGTCAGCCCGTTGGACGCGCCGTCCTGGTTGACCGCGGAGCCGCGGAGCACGGCGAGCACCTCGTGGCCGTGGCGGCGCGCCTCGGACAGGCGTTCCAGCACGACCATGCCGACGCCCTCGCCCCAGCCGGTGCCGTCCGCCCCGTCGGCGAACGCCTTGCAGCGCCCGTCCGGCGCGAGGCCCCCCTGCTTGCTGAACTCGCTGAAGCCGTCGGGCCCGGCCATCACCGTGACGCCGCCCGCGAGCGCCATCGTGCACTCGCCGGAGCGGATCGCCTGCGCCGCCAGGTGCAGCGCGACGAGCGAGGACGAGCACGCCGTGTCGACCGTGACCGCCGGGCCTTCGAGGCCGAGGGTGTAGGCGACGCGGCCGGACATCACGCTGGAGGTGTTGCCGGTCAGCAGGTGCCCGGCCAGCTCTGCCGCGGCCGAGCCGAGCATCTCCTGGTAGCCACCGTGCGTGGCGCCGACGAACACCCCGGCGCGCCGGCCGCGCAAGGAGTTCGGCGCGATGCCCGCGCGTTCCAGGGCTTCCCACGACGTCTCGAGCACGAGCCGCTGCTGCGGGTCCATCGCGAGGGCTTCGCGCGGCGAGATCCCGAAGAACGCGGCGTCGAAGCCGGCCATCTCCTGCAGGAACCCGCCGTGGCGGGTCTGGCTGAGGCCGAGGAGCTTCTCGACGTCCCAGTTGCGGTCGGTCGGGAACCCGCCGATGGCGTCACCCGCGGTGTCCACGAGCCGCCACAGGTCCTCCGGCGACCGCACCCCGCCGGGGTACCGGCAGCCCATGCCGACGATCACGATCGGGTCGTCGCCGGTGTGCGCCCGGGTGACCGCGGCGGTGTCGGCCTCCGCGGCCACGTCGCCGAGCAGCTCGCCCAGCACGTGCTCGGCGAGGACGCCCGGCGTCGGGTAGTCGAAGACGAGGGTCGAGGTCAGGCGCAGGCCGGTCGCCGCGATGAGCCGGTTGCGCAGCTCGACCGCGGTGAGCGAGTCGATGCCCTGCTCGCGGAACTCCTTGCGCAGGTCGATGGTCGAGGCCGACGGGTGGCCCAGCACGGCCGCGACCTCACCGCGGACCAGCTCGGCCACGAACCGCGCCCGCTCCGCCTCGGGCAGCGCGACGAGCTGGTGCACCAGCGTCTTCGCCTTCCCGGACCCGGCCTTGGCCGCGCTGCGGCGCGCGCCGGTGACGAGCCCGCGAAGCAGCGCCGGGATCTCGTGCTGCCGGCGCAGCGCCTGCGTGTCGAGGCGCGCGGCGACGACCTGGGGTTCGAGCGAGGCGACGCCGTCGTCGAACATCCGCATGCCGAGCTCGGCGTCGATCGGCTGCATACCTGCGGCGCTCATGCGCTGGAGGTCTGCTTCGGTCAGCTCGCTCGTCATGCCGCTGCCCAGCCCCCACGGACCCCAGGCGAACGAGGTGGCCGGCAGCCCCAACGCGCGCCGGTGGGCGGCGAGGGCGTCGAGAGCCACGTTGGCAGCGGCGTAGTTGGCCTGGCCCGGGCTGCCCATCGCGCCGGCGACCGAGGAGAACAGCACGAAGGCGGCGAGGTCGTGGTCGCGGGTGGCTTCGTGCAGGTACCAGGCGGCGTCGGCCTTCGGCGCCAGCACGCGGTCGAACCGTTCGGGGGTCAGGGAATCGAGCACGCCGTCGTCGAGCACCCCGGCGGTGTGGATCACGGCCGTCAGCGGCCGGTCGAAGCCGTCGACGAGCGTGCGCACCGCGTGGGCGTCGCTGGTGTCGCAAGCGACGGCCGAGACGCCGAGTTCGGCCACCAGCTCGGCCGCGCCGGGAGCGTCCGGGCCGCGGCGGCTGGCGAGCACGACGTGCCGCATTCCGCGTTCGGTCACCAGGTGCCGCGCGAGCAGGCGGCCCAGCCCGCCCGTGCCGCCGGTGATGAGCACGGCGCCGTCCGGGTCCCACGGCCGCGGCACGGTGAGCACGAGCTTGCCGATGTGCTTGGCCATGCTCATGAAGCGGAACGCGTCGCGCGCCCGGCGCACGTCCCACGTGGTCACCGGCAGCGGTTCGAGCACGCCTTCGGCGAACAGCCCGGCCAGGGCGGAAAGCATTTCGCGCGTGCGGTCGGGGCCGGCGTCGAAGAGGTCGAACGCACGGTAGCCCGGAGTCTCCTCGCGGACGTCGGTCTTGCCCATCTCGAGGAACCGCCCGCCTTCGCCCTGCAGGCGCAGGGAAGCGTCGACGAACTCGCCGGTCAGGGCGTTGAGCACCACATCGATGCGGCCGCCGGAGACGGCGCGGAACTTCTCCTCGAAGTCGAGCGTGCGCGAGGACGCGATGTGGTCCTCGGCCACGCCCAGCTCACGCAGGATGTGCTGCTTGCCCGCGCTCGCCGTCGCGTAGACCTCGGCACCGAGGTGGTGCGCGAGCTGGATGGCGGCCATGCCGACGCCGCCCGCGCCGGCGTGGATCAGGATCGACTCCCCCGCCCGCAACCCGGCCAGGTCCACCAGCGCGTAGTAGGCCGTGAGGAAGACCAGTGGCACGCTCGCGGCCGTCTCGGCGGACCAGCCGTCGGGCACCTTCGTCTGGTAGCGCTCGTCCACCACGGCCAGGGAGCCGAAGCCGTCGGGCACCATGCCGAACACGCGGTCGCCCGCGGCCAGGTGCTCGACGTCCGGGCCGGTCTCCACCACCACACCGGTCGCTTCGGCGCCGAGCGGACCGGCTTCGCCGGGGTACATGCCGAGCGCGTTGAGCACGTCGCGGAAGTTGATGCCGCCCGCCTCGACACGCAGGCGCACCTGACGACCGGTCAGCGGTGCGGCGAGCTCCGGGTCGGCGGCCAGCACGAGGTCGTCGAGGCTGCCCTTGGCCCGGCTGTCGAGCCGCCACGGCGCGCCGTCCGCGGGCGGCAGCAGGGCCGGGCCCGCGGACAGCTTGGCCAGCCGGCCCACGTGCGCGGTGCCTTCACGCACCACGACCTGCGGCTCGCCCGATTCCACGATCCCGGGCAGCAGCGCGAGCGAGGCCGGGTCGTCGTCCACGTCGACCAGGACGTACTGGTCCGGGTTCTCCGTCTGCGCGGCCCGGATCAAGCCCCACACCGACGCCGCGGCGAGGTCGGCGACGTCGGCACCGTCCACGGTGGACACCGCGCCGCGGGTCACGAAGACCAGCCGGGCGTCGGGGTGTTCCTGCACGAGGCCGAGCACGCGGCTCGTCACCTCGCGCAACGCGCCGGGCAGGTCCGTACCGCCGAGCACGGGGACGATGACCACGTCGGCGTCCGCAGGGTCCGCCACCACGGCGGGCAGCGGGATGTCGAAGTCGGCGCCGAGCACGGCCCAGCGCAGGTCCTCGCCCGCCGGCAGCTGCGGCGCGGCCACCCAGCCGACGCGGTACAGCGACTCGGCCTCCGGGGCCTTCGCCGCGGTCGCCTCGCGCATCACGAGCGTGCCGACGGACAGCACCGGGGCGCCCTCGACGTCGACGGCAGTGAGCGCGACCGAGTCGGGCGCGGTCCGGGTCAGGCGGACCCGCAGCGCGGACGCACCGGTGGCGTGCAGCGACACGTCGTTCCAGGAGAACGGCAGCACACGCTTGCCTGCGGCGTCGAGGCCGGCGAAGGAGATCGCGTGCAGGGCCGCGTCGAGCAGGGCCGGGTGCAGGCCGAAGGCGTCGGCGTCCTCGACACCCGCCGGCAGCGCGAGGTCGACGAACGCCTCGTCGCCGCGCTGCCACACCCACTTCAGGCCCTGGAAGGTCTCGCCGTAGCCGAAGCCCTCGGCGGCCAGTGCCGGGTAGAACTCCCCGAGCTCGACGCGTTCGGCGCCGGCCGGCGGCCAGGTGGAACTGTCGAGCTCGGCCGTGTGCTCGCCGGTCGCGAGGGTGCCCGAGGCGTGCAGTGTCCACATGGGATCGGGCTCGCCGGCGGGGCTGGAGTGGACGGTCACCTCACGGCGGCCGTCGGCGTCCGCGTCGCCGACCCAGATCTGCACGGCCACCGCGCCGGTGAGCGGGAGCACGAGCGGGACGGCGAGCGTGAGCTCCTCCACGCGGTCGCAGCCGACCTGGTCGCCGGCGCGCAGCGCGAGCTCCAGGAACCCGGTGCCGGGGAACAGGACGTCGCCGCCGACGGCGTGGTCGGCCAGCCACGGGTGCGTCGCCAGCGAGAGGCGGCTGGTGAACAGCGCGCCGTCACCGTGGGCGAGCCGCACGGCCGCGCCCAGCAGCGGGTGCTCCGCCGCGACGAGCCCGGCAGCCGCGACGTCGCCGGCTCCGGAGACGAGGTTCGGCCAGAAGCGTTCGCGCTGGAAGGCGTAGGTGGGCAGGGTGACGCGGCGGCCGCCGCCGGTGTGCGGGGTCCAGTCCACGCGGACCCCGGCGACGTGCAGGGCGCCCAGCGCGGTGAGCGCCGAGCGGTCTTCCGGCCGGTCGCGGCGCAGGAACGGCACCACCACGGCGTCGTCGTCCAGGCAGCCGAGCGCCAGCGCGGACAGCACGCCGTCCGGGCCCAGCTCCAGGAACGTGTCGGCGCCGAGGCCGGCGAGCGTGCGGACGCCGTCGGCGAACCGGACCGCCTCGCGGACGTGCCCGACCCAGTACTCGGGCGTCACGAAGTCGCCCGGGCCAGCGGCCGCTCCGGTGCGCGTGGAGACGAGCGGGATCCGCGGTTCGCCGTAGGTCAGGGTTTCCGCGACGGCCCGGAACTCGGCGAGCATCGGGTCCATCAGCGGCGAGTGGAACGCGTGGGACACACTCAGCCGCTTGGCCTTGCGATCGCCGAACTGCTCGGCGACGGCGGTCACGGCGGCTTCGGTGCCCGCGAGCACCACGGAGTCCGGTCCGTTGACGGCGGCGATGGTGACGCCGCCGGTCAGGTGCGGCGTCACCTCGTCTTCGGTCGCCTGCAGCGACAGCATCACCCCACCGGCGGGCAGGGCCTGCATCAACCGCCCCCGGGCGGTGACGAGCTTCGCGGCGTCTTCGAGGCTGAACACGCCGGCGACGTGGGCCGCGGCGATCTCGCCGATCGAGTGCCCGGCCAGGAACGCGGGGCGGATCCCCCACGACTCGGCCAGCCGGAAGAGGGCGACTTCCAGGGCGAACAGCGCGGGCTGCGTCGAACCGGTCGCGTTCAGCGCTTCTTCGTCCACGCCCCAGACGACCTCGCGCAACCCGTCGGGCAGAAGGGTGAGGGCTTCGTCGAAGGCCGCCGCGAACACCGGGAACCGGGCGGACAGCTCCCGGCCCATGCCGAGCCGCTGGGAACCCTGGCCGGCGAACAGGATCGCCAGGGTGCGGTCGGCCGCGGAGCCGCGGGCGACCTCGGTGACGGTGTCCGCGTCGGCCAGCACCACGGCGCGGTGCTCGAAGGCGGTCCGGGCGAGCAGCGAGTGGCCGACGTCGAGACGGTGCGCGCCGGTCAGTTCGGTCAGCTGTGCGACCTGGGCGTCGAGGGCTTCCGGGCTGCGCGCGGAGACGACCCACGGCACGAGGTCGCGGTCCTCGACCGGCGCCGGCTCCTCGGCGAGGGCTCCTTCGAGGACGACGTGCGCGTTGGTGCCGCTGATGCCGAACGACGACACGCCCGCGCGACGCGGCCGGTCCGTCTCCGGCCACACGGCCGCCTCCGTGAGCAGCTCGACCGCGCCCGCGCTCCAGTCGACGTGCGTCGAGGGCGCGCCGACGTTGAGCGTCGGCGGCAGGGTGCCGCGCTGCATCGCGAGCACCATCTTGATCACGCCGGCGACTCCCGCGGCGGCCTGGGTGTGCCCGATGTTGGACTTCACCGAACCCAGCAGCAGCGGCGTTTCCCGGTCCTGCCCGTACGTGGCCAGCAGGGCCTGGGCTTCGATCGGGTCACCGAGCGCGGTGCCGGTGCCGTGCGCCTCGACGGCGTCGACGTCCGAAGTGGACAGTCCGGCGTCGGCGAGGGCGGCGCGGATCACGCGTTGCTGCGACGGGCCATTCGGGGCGGTCAGGCCGTTGGACGCGCCGTCCTGGTTGACCGCGCTGCCGCGTACGGTGGCGAGGACGCGGTGGCCGTTGCGCTGGGCGTCGGAGAGGCGTTCGAGGACGAGCAGGCCGACGCCCTCGCCCCAGGCGGTGCCGTCGGCGTCGTCCGAGAAGGCCTTGCAGCGGCCGTCGGCGGCGAGGCCGCCGTGGCGGGTGAACTCGCTGAAGCCCTCAGGCGTCGACATGACCGTCACGCCGCCGACGAGCGCGAGGGAGCTCTCGCCGCCGCGCAGCGACTGCGCCGCGAGGTGCATCGCGACGAGCGACGACGAACACGCCGTGTCGACGGTCAGCGCCGGGCCTTCGAAGCCGAACGTGTAGGAGATGCGGCCGGACACGACACTGGCGGCGACGCCGGTGCCCGAGTGGCCTTCGAGATCCTCGCGTGCGGTGGCAATGAGGGCCCCGTAGTCCTGGCCGTTGGTGCCGACGAAGACGCCGGTGCTCGACCCGCGCAGCGTTGCCGGGTCGATGCCGGCCTGCTCGAACGCCTCCCACGTCGTCTCCAGCAGCAGGCGCTGCTGCGGGTCCATCGCGAGGGCTTCACGCGGGGAGATGCCGAAGAAGCCGGCGTCGAAGTCGGCGGCGTCGGAGAGGAACCCACCGAGCTGGGTGGCGCTGCGGCCTCGGCCGTCGCCCGCGAGCCGGCCGAGGTCCCAGCCGCGGTCGGCCGGGAAGTCCGAGATCCCGTGCTCGCCGCCGGCCACGAGGTCCCAGAACTGCTCGGGGGTGGCCGCGCCCCCGGGGAACCGGCAGGCCAGGCCGACGATCACGATCGGGTCGTCGGTCACGCGCGTCGTCGTGGTCACCGGGCGCAGGGCCGCGTCTTCGCCCAACGCCGTGGTGATCAGGTGGGTCGCCAGCGCGGTGGCACTCGGGTGGTCGAACACCACGGTGCTGCTCAACGCCAGACCGGTGGCGGTCTCGAGGCGGTTGCGCAGTTCGACGGCCGTGAGCGAGTCGAAGCCCAGGTCGCGGAACGCGCGGTCGGCGCCGATACCGGCCGTGCCGGACAGCCCGAGGACCGCGGCGATGTGCTCGCGGACCAGCGTCAGCGTCGTGGCTTCGCGGTCCTCTTCGGACAGTTCCAGGAGACGGGCCCGCAGGGTGCCGGTGGCCTGCGGGGCCACCAGGTCACGTGCGCCGGGCAGCTCGGCCAGCGACCGCGACGCCCGCGCGGCGACGAGCGGCGTCAGGACTTCGGGGTCGGCCAGGTCCGCGACGACGAGCGTGGGCTCGGGCTCGGCGGCGGCCTGCAGCAACGCGGTGAGCGCGGTCGTCGGCGCGAGGTCGGCGCGCAGCCCGGCGGCCATGCCGTCACCCGCCCAGGCGCCCCAGGCGATCGACGTCGCGGGGCGGCCTTCGGCGTGGCGCCGCTGGGACAGGGCGTCGAGCACGGCGTTGGCCGCGGCGTAGCTCGCCTGGCCCGGGTTGCCAAGGGCTCCGGCGACCGAGGAGAAGAGCACGAATTTCTCGACGTCGCCGGCGAGTTCGTCGAGCAGCAACGCGGCTTCGGCCTTGGGCCGCAGCACCGCGTCGAGCCGCTCGGGGGTGAGGGCGGTGAGCACGCCGTCGTCGAGCACGCCGGCCGTGTGGACGACGGAGGCGATCTCGTGCCGCGCGAACAGACCGGCCAGAGCGTCGCGGTCGGCGACGTCACAGGACTCGACCACCACGTCGGCGCCCGACTCCGCCAGGTCCGCGCGCAGCTCGGCCGCGCCCGGCGCCTCGGCACCGCGGCGGCTCACGAGCACCAGGCGCTCGGCGCCGGCCGCGGCGAGATGGCGCGCGACCTGCGCGCCGAGGGCACCCGTGCCGCCGGTGACGAGCACGGTGCCCGACGGCGCCCACGTCTCGTCCGCGGCCGCGCCGACCGGCACGATCCGGCGGCCGTAGACCCCGGAGGCGCGGACGGCGACCTGGTCCTCGGCCCCGCCCAGCACGGCGGCAAGCCGATCGGCGATCGTCGCGTCGAGCGTGGCGGGCAGGTCGACGAGACCGCCCCACAGCTGCGGGTGCTCCAGCGCGGCCACGCGCCCGAGGCCCCACACACCGGCCGCGCGCGGATTCACCACGGTGTCGGCGGCGCTCACGGCTTCCCGCGTCACCGCCCAGACCCGGGTGCCCGTCTCGGCCAGGATCTGCACCACTTCGGCGGTGCCGGCGGTGTCCACAAGGGACACCACACCCGCCACCTCGCCGACGCGGCCGGCCAGCTGGCCGACGGTCGTGATCTCGGCATCGAGGGCTTCGGCGACGAAGTCCGCGAGCTCGGCGTCCGTCCCGGCGACCACGAGCCAGTCACCGGGCTTGCGCTCACCGGCGGCGATGCGGACCCACGATTCACGGTGCCGCAGCGGCGCGACCGGGTCGCTGCCGGCGGGCGGCTCGGGCCAGTAGCGCTCGTGCTGGAACGCGTAGGTGGGCAGGTCGATCCGGTGTGCACCCGGGAAGAACGGCGACCAGTCGACGTCGGCGCCCGCCACGTGCAGGATGGCCAGCGCCGTGACGGCGGAGAGTTCCTCGGCACGCTCGCGGCGCAGCGCCGGAACGACGACGGCGTCCGGCACGAGAGCCGACGCCAGGGCGGACAGTGTGCCGTCGGGCCCCAGCTCCAGGAACGCGTTGGCGCCCTGAGCCGCCAGCGCGGTCACCCCGTCGGCGAAGCGCACAGTCTCGCGCACGTGCCGGACCCAGTGCTCGGGCGAGGCGAGCTCGGCGGCCGTCGCGAGCGCACCGGTCAACGTGGACACGAGCGGGATCGCCGGCTCACCGAAGCTCAGCTGCTCGACCTCGGCGCGGAACTCGTCCAGCATCGGGTCCATCAACGGCGAGTGGAACGCGTGCGACACGCTCAGCCGTTTCGTCCGGCGGTCCGCGAAACGCTCCACGACGGCAGCGACTGCGTCTTCCGCGCCGGCGACCACCACCGACCGCGGCCCGTTGACCGCGGCGATCGAGACGTCCGCGGTGAGCAGCGGCGTGACCTCGTCGTCGGTGGCCTCCAGCGCCACCATCTCGCCTCCGCGCGGCAACGCCTGCATCAGCTTCGCGCGAGCGGTGACCAGCCGGGCCGCGTCCGCGAGCGACAGCACCCCGGCGACGTGCGCGGCGGCGATCTCGCCGATCGAGTGGCCGGCCACGAACTGCGGCGCGATCCCCCACGACTCGACGAGCCGGAACAGCGCGACCTCCAGCGCGAACAACGCGGGCTGCGCCCAGCCGGTGTCGTTCAGCGCCTCGTCGTCGGTGCCCCACACGACCTCACGCAGGCCGTCCGGCAGCAGCGCGAGAGCTTCGTCGAACGCCGCCGCGAACACCGGGAACCGGGCGTGCAGCTCACGGCCCATGCCGAGCCGCTGCGCGCCCTGCCCGGCGAACAGCACCGCCGGCGTCCGGTCGGCCGCTTCACCGCGGGCGACCTCGGCCCCGTCGACCAGCACCGAGCGGTGGTCGAACGCCGTGCGCGCGGCCAGCGTGTGGCCGACGTCGGTGGTCCGAGCGTCGTGCTCCTCGACGAAGGCACCCAGCCGTGCGGCCTGCGCGGTCAGCGCCTCGGGCGTACGCGCCGAGAGCAGCCACGGGACGAGTCCCGCTCGTGGCTCGACGACCACCGGCGCGGCGACCGGCGGCGCCTGCTCGAGGATCACGTGCGCGTTGGTGCCGCTGATGCCGAACGACGACACCCCGGCCCGGCGCGGGCGCCCGCCGTCGGGCCACGACGTGTCCTCGGTGAGCAGCTCGACGTCGCCGGCCGCCCAGTCGATGCGCGAGGACCGCTCCCCTGCGTGCAGCGTGCGCGGCAACACGCCGTGCCGCAGCGCGAGGACCATCTTGATCACGCCGGCCACCCCGGCGGCCGCCTGCGTGTGGCCGAGGTTCGACTTGACCGAACCCAGCAGCAGCGGCGTTTCGCGGTCCTGGCCGTACGTGGCCAGCAGCGCCTGCGCCTCGATCGGGTCGCCCAGCGCCGTGCCCGTGCCGTGGGCCTCGACCGCGTCGACGTCCGAAGTGGACAGTCCGGCATTCGCCAGCGCCGAGCGGATCACACGTTGCTGAGCGGGACCGTTGGGGGCGGTCAGGCCGTTGGACGCGCCGTCCTGGTTCACCGCGGTGCCGCGGACCAGGGCGAGGACCTCATGGCCGTTGCGCCGGGCGTCGGACAGCCGCTCGACGAGCAGCATGCCGACGCCTTCGGACCAGCCGGTGCCGTCGGCTCCTTCGCCGAACGCCTTGCAGCGCCCGTCGGCGGCGAGGCCGCCCTGCTTGCCGAACTCGGCGAAGATCGACGGGTCCGCCAGCACCGTCACGCCGCCGACCAGCGCCAGCGAGCTTTCGCCGGTCCGCAGCGACTGCGCGGCCAAGTGCAGCGCCACGAGCGACGACGAGCACGCGGTGTCGACGGTGACCGACGGGCCTTCCAGCCCGAAGGTGTAAGACAGCCGGCCGGACATCACGCTGCCCGTGTTGCCGGTGAGCACGAAACCTTCGGCCCGCGCGGCGCCGGTGAGCAGCTGCGCGTAGTCCGCACTCGACGCGCCGATGAACACCCCCGTCGCGGAGCCGGCGACGGTGCCGGGCCGGATGCCCGCGCGCTCGAACGCCTCCCACGCGGCTTCCAGGAGCAGGCGCTGCTGCGGGTCGGCGGCCAGGGCTTCACGCGGGCTCATGCGGAAGAACTCGGCGTCGAAGTCGGCCGCGCCGGCGAGGAACCCGCCGCGCAGGCCGCCGAGGCCGGTCCAGCCGCGGTCGGCCGGGACGGGGCCGATCGCGTCGCCGCCGGAGGTCAGCAGCTGCCACAGCTGCTCAGGAGTGTCGGCACCGCCCGGGAAGCGGCAGCTCATGCCGACGATCGCGAGCGGGTCGTCGCCGGTCACGCGGGTGGTCCGCGTCGCGGCGGTGGACGTGGTGCCGCCGAGCTCGCCCGCGAGGAACGCGGCGAGCGCGAGCGGCGTCGGGTAGTCGAAGACGAGCGTCGGCGCCAGGCGCAGGCCGGTCGCGGCGGCGAGCCGGTTGCGCAGCTCCACCGAGGTGAGCGAGTCGAAACCCAGGTCGCGGAACGGGCGGGAGACCTCGACGCCATCGGCCGAGTCGTGGCCGAGCACGGCGGCGATCTCCGAGCGCACGGTGTCGAGCAGCGCCGCCTCGCGGTCCGCTGTGGACAGTCCGGTGAGCCGGGTGTCCGAGCCGGCCGCCGCGGCGCGGCGAGGTCCGCGCACGAGGCCGCGGAACACCTCCGGCACCGCCGGCAGCGCGCGCAGCGCCGTGGTGTCGACCAGCGCGGGGACGACCACCGGGCTGTCGGTGGCGATGGCGGCGTCGAAGAGGGCAAGCCCTTCGGCCAGGGGCAACGGCGGCTGGCCGTCGCGGGCCAGGCGGGCGAGGTCCGCTTCGGACAGTTCGGCCGTCATGCCGGCCTCGGGTGACCACGCGCCCCAGGCGAGCGCGGTGGCGGGCAGGCCACGGGCGTGGCGGTGGCGGGCGAGGGCGTCGAGGCCGGTGTTGGCCGCGGCGTAGTTGGCCTGGCCAGGCCCACCGAGCACACCGGTGATCGAGGAGAACAGCACGAAGGCGGCGAGGTCCACCTCGCGCGTCGCCTCGTGCAGGGCCCAGGCGCCACCCAGCTTCGGCGCGGTGACGGCGTCGAACCGCCCGGCGTCGAGCGAGCCGACCACACCGTCGTCGAGCACGCCCGCGGCGTGGACGACCGCCGTGAGCGGGTGCGCCGGGTCGACCCTCGCGACGAGCGCGCGAACCGCGTCCGCGTCGGCGGTGTCGCAGGCCGCGACTGTGACTTCGGTGCCGGGCAGCTCCGCCAGCAGCTCGTCGACGCCGGGCGCGTCCGGACCGCGGCGGCCGGCGAGCAGAAGGTGCCGCACACCGTGCGTGGCGACCAGGTGCTTCGCCAGCGCACGGCCGAGCCCGCCGGTGCCGCCCGTGACGAGCACGGTGCCGTCCGGGTTCCAGGCGCGCGGCATCGTGAGCACGAGCTTGCCGACGTGCTTGGCCCGGCTCATGTACCGGAACGCCTCCGGCGCGCGGCGCACGTCCCAGGTCTTCGTCGGCAACGGGGTGAGCGTCCCGGCCTCGAACAGCCCCAGCAACGCGGCGAGCAGTTCGCGCGTGCGTTCCGGGCCGGCCTCGACGAGGTCGAACGCGCGATAGCCGGGCACGCCCGCGCGCAAGTCGGTCTTGCCCATCTCCAGGAACCGGCCGCCTTCGCGCAGCAAGCCGAGCGAGGCGTCGACGAACTCGCCCGCGAGCGCGTTGAGGACGATGTCGACGGGGCCGAACTGCCCGGCGAAGTCCAGGGTGCGCGAGGACGCGATGTGGTCGTCGGCGACGCCCAGCTCGCGCAGCACGGCCTGTTTGCTCTCACTGGCCGTCGCGTAGACCTCGAGGCCGAGGTGGTGCGCGAGCTGGATCGCGGCCATGCCGACGCCGCCGGCCCCGGCGTGGATCAGGATCGCCTCGCCGGGCCGGGCCGCGGCGAGGTCGACCAGCGCGTAGTACGCGGTGAGGAAGACCAGCGGCACGCCGGCGGCGTCGGCGTCGCTCCAGGCGTCCGGGACACGCGCGAGGTAGTGCTCGTCGACAACGGCCAGCGGGCCGAAGCCGCCGTCGAGCATGCCGAACACGCGGTCGCCCGGGGCCAGGTCCTGAACCGCCGAACCGACTTCGGTGACGACGCCGGCGAGTTCGGCGCCGAGCGGACCGGCCTCGCCGGGGTACATGCCGAGTGCGTTGAGGACGTCGCGGAAGTTCAGGCCGGCCGCGCGGACGGCGACGCGGACGTCGTGCGCGCCCAGCGGCGCCTCGGCGGCCGCGAACGGCAGCAGGGTCAGCGCGTCGAGGCTGCCTTTGCGCCGGCTGTCGAGCCGCCACGGGGTGCCGCTCGGCGGGACGAGCGAGGAGGAGAACCGGGCGAGCCGGGCGACGCGGACCTCGCCGGCCCGCACGACGGCCTGCGTCTCGCCGACCGCCAACGCGTCCGTGACCTCAGCCGCGTCGGTGTCGACCAGCGCGAACCGGCCGGGATTCTCCAGGGCGGCCGAGCGCACCAGGCCCCACACCGGGGCGGTGGTGAGATCGGTGATCTCCTCGGTGTCGTCGACGGCGACCGCGCCCCGCGTCACGACGACCAGGCGGGCATCGGCGAACCGCTCGTCGGCCAGCCAGTCCTGCACCACACCCAGCACCTCGGCCGGCGCGGTGTTCTCGATCGGGTACAGCACGACGTCGGCGGGCGCGAGGTCGGCCAGCGTGTTCGCGGTGTGGCTGCCCGGCACGGCGAGGCCGAGCGGGTCCGCGCCCAGGACGCCGACGGTGCCGGTGAACGGCGTGGCCGGCTGCGTGGGCACCCAGTCGAGCTGCCACAGCGGCATCTCGGCACCGTGCACAGCGGACTCGAAGCTCTCCGGCGCCGGGCGCACCAGCAGCGAACCGGCCGAGAACACCGGGGCGCCCTGGGGGTCGGTCGCGTGCAGCACCGTGGTGTCCGGTCCGGCCGGGGTGAGCCGTACACGCAGCGCGGTCGCGCCACTCGCGTGCAGGGTCACGTCGGTCCACGAGAACGGCAGGGTCGCGCGCGACTCCCCCGAGGTGAGCGCGGCGGCGTGCAGGGCGGCGTCGAGCAGGGCCGGGTGCACGGCGAACGTCGCGTCGCCCTGCGCGGCCTCCGGCAGGACGACCTCGGCGAACACGTCGTCGCCGCGCTGCCACGCGGCGGTGAGGCCCTGGAACGCCGGGCCGTAGCCGTACCCCGCGGCGGCGAGGCGGTCGTAGGCGCCGGTGACGTCGACCGGCTCCGCGCCGTCGGGCGGCCACTCCTCGGCGAACGCGAAGTCGGCGGAGCCCGAGGCGACCAGCCCGGTGGCGTGGCGGGTCCAGCCGCCGCCTTGCGGGCGCGAGTGGACGGTCAGCGTGCGGGTGCCGGTGTCGTCGGCCTCGCCGAGCGCGAGCTGCAGTTCCACGCGGCCGTCCGCGGCCACGAGCAGCGGCGCTTCCAGGACCAGCTCCGCCACACGGTCGCAGCCGGCCTCGTCGGCGGCGCGGATCGCCAGCTCCACCAGGCCGGTCCCGGGCACGATGGCCGTGCCGCCGATCTCGTGGTCGGCCAGCCACGGGTGCGTGGTGCGCGAGAGCGACCCGGTGACCACGAGCCCGGCCGAACCCGCGAGGTCCAGCACGGAGTCGAGCACGGGGTGGTCGAGCGAGCCGCCGCGGCGGGCCCCGGCGTCGAGCCAGAAGTGCTTGCGCTGGAAGGGATACGTCGGCAGGTCCGTGTGCCGGGCGCCCAAGCCGGCGAAGAACTCGGTCCACTTCGGACCGTTGCCGTGGACGTGCAGCGCCGCGAGCGCCGCGTAGGCATCGTGGCCTTCGCGCTGCAATGGGACGGCAACGGCTTCGCTCTCCCCGGCCAGCCCCTGCGCGAGCGGACCGGACAACACGGCGTCCGGGCCAAGCTCCAGGGCGGCCGTCACACCTTCTTCGCGCAGTGTCGCCACGGCGTCGGCGAACCGGACGGCCTCGCGGGCCTGGCGCACCCAGTACTCGGGCGAGCCGAGGTCGTGGCGCGCGCCGGTGAGCGTGGAGACGATCGGGATCCGCGGCTCGCGGTAGGCGAGCACGTCGGCGACCCAGCTCAGCTCGTCGAGCGCCGGCTCCATCAGGGCCGAGTGGAACGCGTGGCTCACCGTCAGCTGTTTCGCGCGCAGCCCACGCTCTCGCACCACGGCCTCGATCGCGGCAATCGCCTCCGCCGCGCCGGAAAGCACGACGGAGCCGGGCGCGTTGATGGCGCCGACGCAGACGTCGTCATGCTCAGCCAGCAAGTCGGCGAGGTCGGCTTCGTCGGCGCCGACCGCGAGCATCGCCCCTCCGGCGGGCAGCTGCTGCATCAGCCGGCCGCGGTGCGCGGCGAACGCGCTCGCGTCGGCGAGCGACCAGATCCCCGCGACGTGCGCGGCGGCCACCTCGCCGATCGAGTGCCCGGTGACCACGTCGGGTCGCAGGCCCCACGACTCCACCAGCCGGAACGCGGCGACCTGGTAGGCGAACAACGCCGGCTGCGTGTACCCGGTCAGGTCGAGCAGCGCCGCCTCGGGCGTGCCGGGTTCGGCGAAGACGACCGAGCGCAGCGGCACGTCGAGGTGCAGATCGAGCTCGGCGCACGCGGCGTCGAAAGCCGCGGCGAACGCCGGGAACCGCTCGTACAGGTCCCGGCCCATCCCGGCGCGCTGCGCGCCCTGGCCAGGGAAAACGAACGCGAGACGCCCGTGCCCCGCGGTGCCGGTCACGACACCCGGGTGCGAATTCCCCGACGCCAGCGCCGCCAGCCCTTCGGCCGGGTCGCCGAGAATCACCGCGCGGTGCTCCAGCGCAGCACGCTCGGTGGCGGCGCTGTACGCGACGTCGAGTGCCGAACCGTGGTCCACCACCGCACTCAGCTGCGCGGCCTGGGCCCGCAGCGCCTCCGGCGTGCGCGCCGAAAGCACCAGCGGCACCGCGACCTCCGCCGGCTCCACGGGTTCGGTGAGTTCGTCCGGCGCCTGCTCCAGCACGACGTGCGCGTTGGTCCCGCTGAACCCGAACGACGACACCGCCGCGCGACGGGGACGGCCGGTCTCCGGCCAGTCCGTGTCCTCGGTCAGCAGCGACAGCCCGCCGGCCGCCCAGTCGACGTGCGGCGTCGGCTCGTCGGCGTGCAGGGTGCGCGGCAGCACGCCGTGGCGCAGCGCCTCCACCAGCTTGATCACGCCGACGACACCGGCCGCGGCCTGGGTGTGCCCCAGGTTCGACTTCACCGACCCCAGCAGCAACGGCCGTTCCCGGTCCCGCCCGTAGGTCGCCTGCAAGGCCGCGGCCTCGATCGGGTCGCCCAGGCGCGTGCCCGTGCCGTGCGCCTCGACGGCGTCCACTTCGGACGGACGCAGGCCCGCGTCGGCCAGCGCCTGGCGGATCACCCGCTGCTGGGCCACGCCGTTGGGCGCGGTCAGCCCGGCGCTCGCACCGTCGGAGTTCACCGCCGAGCCGCGCAGCACGGCGAGCACGCGGTGCCCGCGGGCGCGGGCGGTCGACAGGCGTTCGACGAGCACCATCGCGGCGCCCTCGCTCCAGCCCGTGCCGTCCGCGTCGGCACCGAAGGCCTTGCACCGGCCGTCGGCCGAAAGGCCCCGCTGGCGGCTGAAGGCGAGGAACGAACCCGGCGTCGCCATCACGGCCACGCCGCCGACCAGCGCCTGCTCGCACTCGCCTTGCCGCAGCGACCGCGCCGCGACGTGCAGGGCGACCAGCGAAGCCGAGCACGCGGTGTCGATCGTGAGCGCCGGGCCCTGAAGCCCGAGGTGGTAGGCGATGCGCCCGGAGACGACACTGCCGGCCGTGCCCGTGATCAGGTGGCCCTCGGCGCCGTCCCGCGCGTCCTGCAGCCCGGGGCCGTACTCGTGGTTCTCCGCGCCGACGAACACGCCGGTCGCGCTGCCGTGCAGGCTCAACGGGTCGACGCCCGCGCGCTCCAGGACCTCCCACGACGTCTCCAGCAGCAGCCGCTGCTGCGGGTCCATCGCCGCGGCCTCCCGCGGCGAGATGCCGAAGAACCCGGCGTCGAACTCGGCGGCGTCGGCCAGGAACCCGCCGCGGCGCGCGTAGGTGCGGCCCGGCCGGTCGGGGTCCGGGTCGTAGACGGCGGCGACGTCCCAGCCGCGGTCGTCGGGGAACTCGCCGATCGCGTCGGTGCCGGCCAGCAGCGCGTCCCACAGCTGCGCCGGCGAGCTGATGCCGCCGGGAAGCCGGCAGGCCGCGCCGACGATCACGACCGGGTCGTCCGGATCCGCGGGCACCACGGCCGGGGCGGTGTCGTCGGAGCTGTCCCCGCGCAGCAGCCCGGCCAGGTGCTCGGCGAGCGCGCGCGGCGTCGGGTGGTCGTAGACGAGCGACACCGGCAGCGCGAGGCCGGTGTCGGCCACCAGGCGGCGGTGCAGCTCCACAGCCGCCAGCGAGCTCACGCCCAGCTCCGCGAACCCGCGGCCCGGATCGTCCACTCCGGACACATCGCCGTCCAGCGCCGCGGCCAGGTGCTGCCGGACCAGGCCGGTCAGCACCCGCACCGCGTCTTCACCCGCTCCGCTCCCGATGCGCTCCAGGAGCGCCGGTCGGTCGACGTGCTCGTCGAAGGCTTCGCTCGTCATGACGCAGAACCACCCCTAAGCAGGCAGGAGGACACCCATCGTGCCCGGATGTTAGGGACGGTCCCGCTGTACTTTCCCTTAGACGACGGCCCTTTCCCGCCGGGATCTCTCGGGTTTTCCCGGACCGCGCGCCCGCACCATCGGAGGCGATCACCCGGAGAATGAGGTGCCGAAATGACGCTGGCCGCGACCGAGCGGATGACGATGCTCGTGCCCGACTTCCCCTTCGGCTACGACCGCTGGGTGACCCACCCGGCCGGCCTCGGCGAACTGCCGGCCCACCGGCACGGCACGCCCGTGGCCGTCGTCGGCGGCGGGGTCTCCGGGCTGGTCGCGGCGTACGAGCTCATGCGCCTCGGGCTGCGGCCCGTGGTCTACGAGGCGGGCGAGCTGGGCGGGCGCATGCGGTCGGTGACCTTCGGCGACCACGAGCACGCCGTCGCCGACCTCGGCGCGATGCGCTTCCCGCCGTCGGCGACCACGCTGTTCCACTACATCGAGGCGCTCGGGCTCGAGACCCGGCCGTTCCCGAACCCGCTCGCCCCCACGACCCCCAGCACCGTGATCGAGCTGGGCGGCACCGTGCACCGCGCCCGCACCGCGCGCGACCTGCCGACGGTGTACCAGGAGGTCGCCGACGCGTGGGACAAGGCGCTGCAGGATCGCGCCGAGCTCTCGACCATGGAGAACGCGATCCTGCGCCGCGACGTCGGCCTCATCAAGGCCGTGTGGAACCGCCTGGTCGCCGAGCTGGACGACGAGTCCTTCTACGGCTTCCTCGCCCGCTCCGGCGCGTTCGACTCGTTCCGCCACCGCGAGGTGTTCGGCCAGGTCGGCTTCGGCACCGGCGGCTGGGACACCGACTTCCCGAACTCGATCCTGGAGATCCTGCGCGTGGTCTACACCCACGCCGACGTGGACCAGGTCAGCATCGTCGGCGGCGCGCAGCAGGTGCCGCGCGGGCTGTGGACGCATTCGCCGGACACGGTGTTCTGGCCGAAAGGCACTTCGCTCGCCGCGCTGCACCGCGGCAGCCCGCGCCCGTCCGTGACGAAGATCCGCCGCGCGGGCCGCGACCTCGTGGTCACCGACGCAACCGGGCGGTCGGAGGCCTACCCGGCGGTGGTGTTCACCCCGCACGTGTGGGCGTTGCTGGGCCGCGTCGACTGCCACGAACCGCTGCTGACCACCGACGAGTGGACCGCGGTCGAGCGCACGCACTACATGAGCTCGTCGAAGCTCTTCGTGCTCACCGACCGCCCGTTCTGGCTCGACGCCGACCCGGACGGCGGCCACGACGTGATGGGCATGACGCTCACCGATCGCTCGCCCCGCGGCGTGTACCTGTTCGACCACGGCCCCGACCGCCCGGGCGTGATGTGCCTGTCCTACACGTGGAACGACGACTCGGCGAAGTTCGCGACGCTCGACGACCACGAGCGCCTGGCCGTGCTCCTGCGCCGGCTCGAGTCCATCTACCCCGATGTGGATATTGCGTCGCACGTGATCGGCGACCCGGTCACCATCAGCTGGGAGCGCGAACCGCACTTCATGGGTGCCTTCCGCGCCAACCTGCCCGGCCAGTACCGCTACCAGCGCCGCCTGTTCACCCAGTTCCGCCAGCACGACCTGCCGCCGGACCGCCGCGGCTTCTTCCTCTGCGGCGACGACATCTCCTGGACGGCCGGCTTCGCCGAGGGCGCCGTCACCACGGCGCTCAACGCGGTGTGGGGCGTGCTCGACCACCTGGGTGGCACGACTTTCCCGGCCAACCCCGGTCCTGGCGATGTCTTCGCCGAGCTGGCGCCGGTCGAGCTCCCCGGCTGAGCTGCGGCACCCATCGCGAGCTGTATAGGTCGTTATACACAAGTCTCGGTGGACACAGCGAAGGCCCGCCCCCGTGATCGGGCGGGCCTTCGGTGGTTTTCAGACCGGCTGCGTGACCGGCCGCTGGGCGGTCTTCGGCGTCACCGGCACGATGGTCGCGAACGCGCGTTTCGTCGCCGCCAGCTTGTGGAACAGCTGGTCCGGGCCGGTCACGTACGCGGTGGCCGCTCCCCCGGCCGCCAGCGACGTCACCATGGCCGGCCAGTCCACGGGGTGGTCGAAGGTGTCGAGCAGCATCGTGCGGACCTCGGCGGCGGTGCGGAGCACGCGGCCGTCCTGGTCGGCGATCAGCGGCAGCGCCGGGTCGGTCAGGGCGCACCGGTCGACGAACGGGGTGGCCAGCTCGCGCAGCGGCGTGAAGCGTCGGGCGTGCACGGCCGGGCGCATCGTCTGCATCACGTACGCGCCGGCCTCGCGCATCGTGGCGATCACCTCGTCGAGCAGGCGCTCCGGCAGCGACAACATCACCGAGCCGTCGCCCAGCTCCACCGACAGCTCGAGCCACTCCCCTCGTTCCGCGAAGTCCGCCAGCAACGCCGACACGACGCCGTCGGGCACGCGGACGAAACACTGCGTCACGAGTTCTTCGCCCAGCTCCCCGAAATACGCGACCTCGCAGCGCGCGAGGTCCGCCGTCAGCCGCACGGCGTCCGGAAAGGACAGTGCCCCGGCGAGCACGGCGGCCGGGCGGTGGCCGAAGCTCGCGCCCGCGCAGACGTCCGGACGCAGGCCCAGTTCGGCCGTGGCCCGCTCGGCGCAGGCGAGGGACGCCACGAGGAACGCGACCTGGGAGAACGGCCCGTACGTCGACTCCTCCGCGCGGTATCCGGTCAGCAGCGAATCGCCCAGCGCCTCGTCGGCCGCCCGCACGAGTGGCCGGGAGTACCGGTCCAGCACGAGGAACCGCCCGAGATCCGCGTACGAGGCCGCGGCCATCCCCGGGAACACCGCGGCGGCGCCGCCCCCGCCGGGAAGCGGGGACGGCGCCGGGTGGGGCGAGCTCATGCCGTGACCGCCAGTTCCTGCAGCCGCTTGCTGTCGGGCTTTCCGTTGCGGTTGAGCGGGAACGCGTCGATCACCACGACCCGGCTCGGCACCTCGTACGCGGGCAGCACCTCCGCCATCCGCGCCCGCCAGAACGCCGCGTCGCGATCCTTCTCGTCCTCCACGAACGCGATCAGCTGGCTGCCGTAGCGCTCGCACGGCACCGCGACGATCTTCGTCAGGCAGCCGGTCTCGGCCACGCGCCGCTCGATCATGTCCGGGTAGAGCGTGTAGCCGCCGCGGTGCACGGCGCGCTTGCGGCCGAGCACGTGCAGGCTGCCGCCGCGGTCGAGGATCCCGAAGTCGCCGCTGGCGAACCAGTCGCCGAGCACCGGGTCGACCTGGCCGTACTCGTCGAGGTAGCCGGCCATCACGTCGGGCGTGCGCACCAGGATCTCGCCGGTCTCGCCCGCGGGCAGCTCGACGCCGTTGTCGTCCACGATCTTCAGCTCGACGCCGCGCACCGGGCGGCCCGTGGCCACCGGGTTGTCGGTCGTGGCGAACGAGACGTTGCCGAGCTCGGTGCTGCCGTAGCTGTCGAGCAGTGGCTTGCCGAACTCGCCGACGTAGGAGTCGACCAGGCCCGGGATCAGCGGCGCCGCGCCGACGCACAGCATCCGCGCGCGGTTCAGCGTCGCGTGCAGCGCCGGGCGCTTGCGGGCGATGTTGAGCATGCTGCGGTAGGTCGCGGGCGTCGCGTCGAACACCGTGGCCCCGCACAGGTCGGCCATCTTCAGCGCGTGGTCGAGCCGCCGGTAGGGGGCCACCACGAGCGAGCACCGCGTGAGCCACGCGATGAGCAGCATCGACAGCCCGTACTGGTGCGAGAACGGCAGGAACGGCGCCAGTACGTCGCTTTCCCGGTGCCCCACCGCGTCGATGTTGCGGCGCAGGTTCTCGAGGAACGAGCCGCCGGACTTCACGATCGCCTTCGGCTTGCCGGTCGAGCCGGACGACCACATCAGCAACCCGTCGGGCAGCTCGGACCACGAGGTGGTGTCGAGCGTCGCCTTCGGCGTGCGCCCGGCCGAGGCCAGGGCCAGCTCGTAGATCGTGATCCGGCTGACGTCGGTGTCCTCGGGCAGCTCGGCGTTCTCGTCCGTCACGCACAGCACCACGCCGGCCCGGTCCATCAGCTCGCCGGTGGACTCGGCCTTCTCCTGGTGGTCGATGAGCGCGACCGACGCGCCCACGTGCATCAAGGCGAGCAGCGCGGTCAGGTAGCCCACCGAGTTGTCCGCCTTCAGCAGCACCCGATCCGAACGGCCGATCCCCCGCGACGCCAGCTCTTCGGCCATCTTCACGGCGTCGCGTTCGAGGTCGGTCAGTGTGCGGACGGAGTCCGTCCCGCAGATCATCGCCATGTTCGGTGAACCTCTTCCTCGACCCTGCGTGGAATGGGTTGCTCCCCCCGGGCGCCGTCACCGGACGGCCCCACCCGAAGCCCAGTTTCCGCGCGGCGATCAAGGGAAACCCCCAGAAACCGCGCTCCCGGATGCGTTTCGCCGCCGGTTCTAGGGATTTTCCCGGCCCCCGCGTGGGATCACAGAGTCCGGACGTGGGCAGCACCGAGCCGAGGAGAAACCCGTGCACGAGACCGACGACCCCGCCGACCCGGACCTCCGGCGGCCGATCCTGTTCGTCAGCTCACCCGAGGCGGGGCTGCTGAACCCGGTGCTCACGCTGGCCGGCGAGCTCGCCCGCCGCGGCGTGCCCGACCTCTGGTTCGCCACCGACGAGAACCGGCGCGGCGCCGTCGAAGAGCTCGGCGGCGACGGCGCGCGCAGCATCGTCGAGTTCGCCTCGCTCGGCGACGTCGTCCCCGAGATGTCGGCGGTGACCTGGGACGACGAGACCTACCGCGCCGTGACGCAGCGCTCGCGGTTCAAGGCCCACCGCGCGGTCATCGAGCACACGCTCGACCCCGGGCTGCGGGTGGCGAAGTACCGCAAGCTCGAGGCCGCCGTCGACAAGATCGAGCCGGCGCTGATGGTGATCGAGAGCATGTCGCAGTTCGCGTTCGAGCTGGCGATCACGCGCGGGATCCCCTACGTGCTCAGCGTGCCGTTCATGGCGAGCACCATGCTCACGGCCTACACGCCGTTCGCCAAGAGCTACACCGGCCGCGACTTCCCCGTGCCGCACTCGGGCCTGCCTTACCGCATGACCGCGCGCCAGCGCTGGGAGAACCGCCTGTTCAAGCTGCGCACGCTGGCGATGTTCCTCAAGCCGGAGATGGCGAAGCAGCTGGCGAAGGACAAGGAGGTCCGCGCGGAGCTGGGCATCGCGCCCGAGGCCGGCGGCGTGATGTCCCGCATCGACCACGCACAGCTCGTGCTGTGCTATTCCGTCGCCGGCCTCGACTACCCCTTCCCCGTGCCGGAGCACATGAAGCTCGTCGGCGCGCTCGTGCCGCCGCTGCCGCAGGCGCCCGGCGCCGAGGAGCTTCCGGCGTGGCTCGACGCGCAGGACTCCGTCGTCTACATGGGATTCGGCACGATCACGCGGCTCACCCGTGAGCAGGTCGCCTCGCTCGTGGAGGTGGCGCGCCGCCTCGGCTCGCGCGGGCATTCGGTGCTGTGGAAGCTGCCGAGCGAGCAGCAGCACTTTCTGCCCGCCGACCTGCCGCCGACGCTGCGCATCGAGGACTGGGTGCCCTCGCAGTTCGACGTGCTGGCACATCCCAGCGTGAAGGTGTTCTTCAACCACGGTGGCGGCAACGGGTTCCACGAAGGCATCTACTTCGGCAAGCCGCTCGTCATCCGCCCGCTCTGGGTGGACTGCTACGACCAGGCCGTCCGCGGCGCCGACGCCGGCGTGAGCCTCACCCTCGACCGGCCGGACACCTTCGACCCCGACGACGTCACCGACAAGCTGACCCGCGTGCTGGAGCAGTCGCGCTACCGCACGCGCGCCGAGCACTTCTCCCGTGCGCAACGCGAAGCCGGCGGCCGCGAAGCCGCCGCCGACGCCGTGCTCGCGCTGCTCGCGCGCCCCTGACCCCCGAACCCCGAGCGAGGACTCTCCATGGCGTACCAGTACCCGGTGTCCCGGCCGCACCTGACCGGCCACGAGCTCGACTACGTCACCGAGACCATCGGCGACGGCTGGATCTCTTCCCAGGGCCCGTTCGTCCGGCGGTTCGAGGAGGCGTTCGCCGCCTGGAACGGCAGCGCCCACGGTGTGGCGTGCTCGTCGGGCACCACCGCGCTCACGCTCGCGCTGCGGGCGCTGGGCGTCGGTCCCGGCGACGAGGTGATCGTGCCGGAGTTCACGATGATCGCCAGCGCGTGGGCCGTGACCTACACCGGCGCCACGCCCGTGTTCGTCGACTGCGGTGACGACCTCAACATCGACCCGGCCCTGATCGAGGAGAAGATCACCCCGCGCACCAAGGTGATCATGCCGGTGCACATCTACGGCCGCGCCTGCGCGATGGGCCCGATCATGGACCTGGCGCACCAGTACGGCCTGCGCGTGGTGGAGGACTCCGCCGAGGCCCACGGCGTGAAGCCGGTGGGCGACATCGCGTGCTTCTCCTTGTTCGCCAACAAGATCATCACCTCCGGCGAGGGCGGGATCTGCCTCACCGAAGACGCGTACCTGGCCGGCCAGATGGCGCACCTGCGCGCGATGGCGTTCACGAGCGACCACAGCTTCCTGCACAAGAAGCTCGCCTACAACTTCCGCATGACGGCCATGCAGGCCGCCGTCGCGCTCGCCCAGACCGAGCGCCTGGACGAAATCCTCGCCGAGCGCGCCAAGATCGAGGCCCGCTACGACGCCGGCCTCGCGGGCATCGACGGCATCACGCTGATGCCCCCGCGCGACGTGCTGTGGATGTACGACCTGCGCGCCACCCGCCGCGAGGAGCTGCGCGCGTTCCTGGCCGACAACGGGATCGAGACGCGGCTGTTCTTCAAGCCGATGAGCCGCCAGCCCCTGTACCTCGACCCGGTCTGGCCCCAGCTCAAGGCGAACACCTTCGCCGAAGACGGCTTCTACCTGCCCACGCACACCGGGCTGACCGAGGCCGACCAGGACCACATCACGGGCAAGGTCCGCGAGTTCTACCAGGCGGGCTGAGCGCCCGTCCGAAGGGAGACACCTGCCATGCCGAGCGCCGAGTCGACGACCCTCGTCGAGTTCCCCGCCCGCCGGGAGGGAGCGCCGTTCCCGCCGCCGGAATACGCGCGGCTGCGCGAGCAGCCCGGGCTGGTGCGGTCGCAGCTGCCCGGCGGGAACACCGTGTGGCTCGTGACGCGCCACGACGAGGTGCGCGCCGTGCTCACGGACCCTCGGATCAGCTCCAACCCGGGTCACGAAGGCTTCCCCCGCATCGGGCGCACGGGCGGGGTGCCCGACGTGCCCGGCTGGTTCGTCGCCCTCGACCCGCCCGAGCACGGCCGGTTCCGCAAGACGCTGATCCCCGAGTTCACCGTGCGCAAGATCCGCGAGCTGCGCCCGGCCATCCAGGAGATCGTCGACGGTCGCATCGACGCCATGCTCGCCGGCGGGAACTCCGCGGACCTGGTGGCCGAGTTCGCGCTGCCGGTGCCGTCCCTGGTGATCTCGGCGCTGCTCGGGGTGCCGTATGCCGACCACGAGTTCTTCGAGTCGAAGACGCGCACGCTGGTCTCGTTCTTCTCCACCGACGAGGAGAAGGAGAAGGCGGGCAAGGAGATCCTGCGTTACCTGGGCCGGCTCATCACGATCAAGAAGAAGCGCCCCGGCGAGGACCTGATCACGCAGCTGCTGGCCAGCGAAGCGATCAGCCCGGCCGAGATGTCCGGGGTGTCGATGCTGCTGCTCATCGCCGGACACGAGACCACGGCCAACAACATCGCCCTCGGCGTGGTCACGCTGCTGCTGAACCCGGACTGGATCGGCGACGACCGCGTGGTCGAGGAGATGCTGCGGCTGCACTCGGTGGCGGACCTGGTCGCGCTGCGCGTGGCGACCGAGGACGTCGAGATCGGCGGCCAGCTGATCCGCAAGGGCGAGGGCATCGTGCCGCTCATCGCCGCCGCCAACCACGACGGCTGCCCGTTCTCCGACCCGGCTGAGTTCGACCCCGGCCGCTCGGCGCGCCACCACGTGGCGTTCGGCTACGGCGTGCACCAGTGCCTCGGGCAGAACCTCGTGCGGGCCGAGCTGGAGATCGCGTACCGGACGCTGTTCGAGCGCATCCCCACGCTCGCGCTCGACGCGCCGGTGGCCGAGCTGCCCTTCAAGTACGACGGCGTGCTCTTCGGCCTGCACGGCCTGCCGGTGCGCTGGTGAGGAAGGAGACCGTGATGGAGCTGGAGGTGGACCGCGGCCGCTGTGTCGGCGCCGGCCAGTGCGTGCTGAACGCGCCCGACGTGTTCGACCAGGACGACGAAGGGATCGTCACCGTCGTCGCGGAACCCGGGTCGGACGCCGAAATGCGCGACGCGGTGCAGACCTGCCCGTCCGGAGCACTGTCCTTCAAGGACTGAACCTCTTCCGAAGAGCCGCCCCACACGCCGTGGGGCGGCTCTTTCGTGCGATCAGGCGGGCCGGCAGGCGGCGAGCTCGCGCAGCGCGTCGCGGAGCTGTTCGTGCACGCGTTGCGCGGGCAGCCCGGGCTCGACGGCCAGCTCCGCCGCGGTGCGCCGCTCCCGCAACGCGGACCAGAGCAGGCCGCGGCGACCGTGGGGCAGGGTCTGGAACGCGTCGAGCAGCAAGGCGTCGGCCGTCGCCTTGGCCAGGCGTTCCGCCGGCACGCGCGGCCGCAGGGTGTCGTGCAACGCGGCGAGCAGCCGGTCGCGGCCTTCGGCGAGGTGGCCTTCCCGGACCAGCCGGCGGCACAGGCGCGCGGCCGAGCGCCGGGAGATCCCCGCACCGCGGGCGACGCGGAAGACCAGGGCCAGCGACCGGTCGTCCTCGGCGGGCCACGGCGCGCGCACCCAGCCGGGCGCCTGAGCCGACCGGATCCGCAGCCACCCGGGCAGCACCGCCACGGCACTGGTCATGAGGCCTCCCGTCGTCGCGTGTCCGTGATCTCTACCCGTTCTTCCGCCGGGGAAAACCCCGCGACGCGAAAAGCCCGGAACTGGGCCGGGCCTGGTCGCCGCCGGGGTCGAAACGGCGATGACCAGGCCCGAGCTGGGGTGGCGCGGCTCAGAGCGTGCTGAGCCACTCCTCGACCGCCTGCGCGGTCACGGCGGAGTCCTCCTTGGCGAGGGAGAAGTGGTCGGCGGCGACCGTCGTCACGACGTCGGCCGGGACCCGGGAGAGCAGGTCGTCCTGGTCGTGCTCGATCTCGTCACCGAAGAGGTCCACGGCGCACTGCACGAGCAGCGTCGGCGCGGTCGTCTTCGGCGCCTCGAGGTCGGCCATCTTGCTGAACCAATGGCCCATGGCCGAGAGCCGGGCGCTGTTGAGCGTCACGGTCGGGTTCTCGATCTCCGCGAGGTAGAACCGCGTGGTCTCCACGAAGTCGACGTTCTCGCCCGCGCGGTGCTGCATGCTCAGCGTGTCCAGCAGCGCAACGCCGTCCGGGCGCACGCCCCACGTCTGCTCCAGCACGCCCGCGGCGGCGTAGGCCAGCGAGCCGGCGGACGAGTGCCCGACCAGGATGAACGGGTCCCCGTCGCTGGCGTGCAGCACGCTTTCCGCGACCACGCGCGCGGCCGCCGTCGCCGAAGCCGGCAGCGGCTCGCCGAGCGCGAAGCCGACGAGCGGCAGCGCGGACACGTGGCGCTTGCCGCGGAAGTGCGCCGCGATCCGCGCGTACTGGTGCACGCCGCCGGTGACCACCGGGGAGCTGACGCAGATCAGCCGCGGCGAGGCCGGCCCGTCGGCGAGGGTGACGGCCTCGGGCAGGTCCTCGAGCTCCGCCGGTGTCTCGAAGGTGTCGCGGATGGCCGCGACGGCCTTGAGCATGCCGAGCGCTTCGGTGAGCTTGCCGCCGTTGGCGGCGCGGAAGAACAGCCGGTCCAGCGTGTCGCCGGCGACCGGGGCCGCAGTGCCGGGCGTAGGCGCGTTGGCGGCCGCGACGGAGCCGGCCAGCTCGTCGCGCAGCCATTCGGCCAGCCGGGCCGGGGTCTTGTTGTCGAACACCGCCGTGGACGGCAGCCGCAGGCCCGTCGCCTCGCCGAGTTTCGTGCGCAGCTCCACCGCGATGAGCGAGTCGAACCCGGCCTCGAGGAAGTCGCGTTCGGGGTCGACGGAGCTCGCGTCGCGGTGCCCGAGCAGCGCCGCGGCGAAGTCGCACACCAGGTCCTGCAGCAGCTGCCGCTGGGCGGCCGCGTCCAGTCCGCCCAGGCGGTCGCGGACCGACGACGCCGAGGACGAGGCCTTCGCCGCCGCTTTGCGCGGCGTCTTCACCAGTCCCCGCAGCAACGCCGGCACCTCGCCCTGCGGCTTGCCGCCACCGGCGACGCGCAGGGCCGCGATCAGCGGTTCGCGTGCCGCGAGGGCGGCGTCGAACATCGCGAGTCCCTGTCCGGTGCCGATCGTCGGCAGCCCGGCGGCGTCGATGCGCTCGACATCCGCGCGGGACAGCTTGCCGGTGATGCCGCTCGACTCGGCCCACAGGCTCCAGGCCAGTGAAGTCGCGGGCAGGCCGAGGGCCGCGCGGTGCTGGGCGAGGGCGTCGAGGAAGACGTTGGCCGCCGCGTAGTTGCCCTGGCCCGGCCCGCCGCTCACGCCGGCGAACGACGAGAACAGGACGAACGCGGCCAGGTCGCTCTCGCGGGTGAGCTCGTGCAGGTGCCACGCGGCGTCGGCCTTCGGCCGCAGCACGGCGCTCAGGCGATCCGGCGTGAGCGACGGGATCACCCCGTCGTCGAGGATCCCGGCGGTGTGGACCACCGCGGTGAGCGGATGGTCGACCGGCACACTGGCCAGCAGCTCGGCAAGTGCGTCCCGATCGGAGGTGTCGCACGAGGCGATCCGCACGGCCGCGCCCGCGCCGGCGAGCTCCTGCCGCAGTTCGTCGGCACCGTTCGCGTCCGCGCCGCTGCGGCTGACGAGCAGCAAGTTCCGCACGCCGCGTTCACGCACCAGGTGGCGGGCCACGTGGCCGCCCAGCACGCCCGTGCCGCCGGTGATCAGGACCGTCCCTTCGGGGTGCCACGCGGGCGGCGCGGTGAGCACGAGCTTCCCGATGTGCCTGGCCTGGCTCATGAACCGGAACGCTTCCCGCGCGTCGCGCACGTCCCAGGTCCGGACCGGCAGCGGCTCGAGCGCGCCCTCGGCGAACAGCGCGAGCAGGCTCTGCAGCATCTCCTGCACGCGGTGCGGGTCGACCTGGCCGAGGTCGAACGGGTGGTACGCGATGTCACCCAGCGTCGCGGGGTCGCGCAGGTCCTTCTTGCCCATTTCCAGGAACCGGCCGCCGTCGGCGAGCAGCCGCAGTGACGCGTCGAGGAACTCGCCGGTGAGGGCGTTGAGCACGGCGTCCACGCCGCGGCCGCCGGTGGCGCGCGCGAACTTCTCCTCGAACTCGGTGGTGCGCGAGGAGGCGAGGTGGTCCTCGGCGATCCCGAGCTCCCGGAGCGTGTCCTGTTTGGACTCGCTCGCCGTCGCGAACACCTCGGCACCCAGGTACTGCGCCAGCTGGATCGCGGCCATGCCGACGCCGCCCGCGCCGGCGTGGATCAGGACGGACTCCCCCGGCCTCAGGTTCGCGAGGTCCACCAGGGCGTAGTAGGCGGTGAGGAACACCAGCGCGACCGACGCGGCGTCCACTTCGGACCAGGCGTCGGGTGTGCGGGCCAGGAAGCGCTCGTCGGCCACGGCGTGGGTGCCGAAACCGCCGCCGAGCATGCCGAAGACGCGGTCGCCCACCTCGAGGTCGGTCACGGCCGGACCGATCGCGTCGACGACGCCGGCGGCCTCGGCGCCGAACGCGCCCGCTTCGCCGGGGTACATGCCGAGTGCGTTGAGCACGTCGCGGAAGTTCATGCCCGCGGCCGTCACGCGTACCCGGACGTCGCGCCCGGCCGGCTCGTCGAGGAACTCGGGCCGGGGTTCGAGGACCAGGGTGTCGAGGCTGCCCTTGCCGGTGGTGGCGAGCCGCCACGGCACCCCACCCGACGGCGGCACGAGGCTTGTGCCCGTCGCCAGGCGCGCGAGACGGCCCACGCGGACGGCGCCGTCACGGAGCACGACCTGCGTCTCGCCGCTGTCGAGCAGCCCGACGGCGCCGGCGAGAGCACTGAGCGAGGTCGTCGCGCTGTCGATGTCGGCGAGCAGGAACCGGCCGGGGTTCTCCGCCTGCGCGGAGCGCACCAGGCCCCAGACCGCGGCGGCGGCCGGGTCGGGCACGGCTTCGCCTGCGGCCGCGGCGACCGCGCCGCGCGAGACGAACACCAGCCGCGTGTCGGTGAACCGGTCGTCGGCCGCCCAGTCCTGCAGCACCGTGAGGGCCCGGGCGGTCAACTCGTGAACGGCCGCCGGCCCTTCGGCGCCGGTGACCGGCACGAGGCAGACATCCGGCGCGCTCGTCCCGGCGACGGTGCCCGCGAGCGTCTCGGCATAGCCCGACACGATCTCCCCGGCGACCACCACCTCGTCGGCGACGCCGAACGGGTCGGCCCCGACCACGGCCCAGCGGCGCCCGCCCGCGACCGCCGGCACCTCGGCCGGCACCCAGTCGAGCCGGAACAGCGATTCGCCCGCGACGTCCGGCTTCGCGGCCGGGGCGGCCGAAGCAGCCCGCAACGCGAGACCTTCGACAGTCAGCACCGGACGGCCCGTCACGTCGGCAGCGACCACACTGATCGTGCCGGTGTCGTCGCCGGCCAGCCGCACGCGCAGCGCGGACGCGCCGCCCGCGTGCAGCGTGACACCGCTCCACGCGAACGGGATCCGGCCGCGCGCAGCACCCGAGCCGACGAAGGTGGCGGCGTGCAGCGCGGAGTCGAGCAGGGCCGGGTGCACGCCGTACGCGTCGGCGCCGTCGCCCCGGCCGGGCAGGACGACGTCGGCGAACACCTCGTCGCCCCGGCGCCACACAGCCTGCAGGCCCTGGAACAGCGGGCCGTAGGAGGAGTTCTCGTAGAAGCCGG
The DNA here is from genome assembly GCF_042896185.1 of Amycolatopsis sp. NPDC001319. Lineage (NCBI taxonomy): Bacteria > Bacillati > Actinomycetota > Actinomycetes > Pseudonocardiales > Pseudonocardiaceae > Amycolatopsis > Amycolatopsis sp. NPDC001319. Next base: position 786,748 of record NZ_JBIAWY010000002.1, read on the forward strand.
TCACATCGACGGATTCAGCGCCTTCAGGCGGCCACACCGAGGCGTCGAAGGCGGCGGCCGGTGCGTCCTCGGTGAGCAGGCCGCTCGCGTGCTCGGTCCAGGCCGCGTCCGGGTCGTCGGCCGGTCGCGAGTGGACGGTCACCGGGCGCCCGCCCTGCTCGTCCTCCGCGCCGACGCTCACCTGGATCGTCACGGCGTCCTCCGGGCCGAGCACCAGCGGCACCGCCAGCGTGAGGTCCTCGACGCGCCCGGCGCCGACGTGGTCGCCGGCCCGCACGGCGAGCTCCAGGAAACCCGTGCCCGGGAACAGGATCACGCCGCCGAGCGTGTGGTCGGCGAGCCACGGGTGCGTGCGCGCGGAGATCCGGCCGGTGCACACGACACCGTCGGACCCGGCCAGCGCCACCATCGCACCGAGCAGCGGGTGCGCGCCGGGGAACAGCCCGGCCGAGGTCACGTCGCCGGTCATCGCGGCCTTGCGCGGCCAGTAGCGCTCGCGCTGGAACGCATACGTCGGCAGCTCGATCGTGCGGGCGCCGTCGAGCAACGGCCGCCAGTCCACGGGCAGGCCCCGCGTGTACGCGGCGGCGAGCGACTTGAGCGCGCGGACCAGGCCGCCGTCGTCACGGCGCAGCGTGCCGGTGACAAGAGTGCGGGTGGTCTCGGTGTCCTCGACGACGCCGGTGACGTTGGCGGTCAGCACCGGATGGCCGCTGGTCTCGACGAAGGCGCGGTGGCCGTCCGCGAGCAGCGCGCGCACGGCGTCCTCGAACCTCACGACGCCGCGCAGGTTGCGGTACCAGTAGTCCGCGGTCATCGGCTCGTCGAGCTTCGCGCCGGTCAGCGTCGAGTAGATCGGGATCTCGGGGGTGCTCGCGGTGACCTCGCCCAGCTCGGCGAGCAGCTCGTCGCGCAGCACCTCGACCTCGGGCGAGTGCGACGCGTAGCCCATCGAGATCCGGCGCACGCGCACGTCGCGCGCCGTGAGGTCGTCGAACAGCCGGTTGAGGGCCCCGAGCTCACCGGACACCGACACGGACCCGGAGCTGTTCACCGCGGCGACCGCGATCGGCGTGCCGGCCAGCAGCTCCTCGACCTCGTCGAGCGGCAGGGGAATCGCGAGCATGCCACCGCGGCCGGCGATCGTGCGCGTGAGCACCTTCGCCCGCAGCGCCACCACGCGCGCGCCCTCGGCGATGCTCAGCGCGCCCGCGACGACGGCGGCCGCGACCTCACCCTGCGAGTGCCCGACCACGGCGTCGGGCTCGATCCCGGAGGAGCGCCACACCGCGGCCAGCGCGACGGTGAGCGCGAACGACGCCGGCTGCACCACGTCGACGCGCTCCAGCGACGGCGCGTCCGGCCCGCCGCGCAGCACCTCGGCCAAGTCCCACTCCACGTACGGGCGCAGCGCTTCGGCGCACTCGGCGATCTTCGCGGCGAACACCGGGCTCTCGTCCAGCAGCCGCCCGCCCATCCCCGTCCACGGCACGCCCTGGCCCGGGAACACGAACACGGTCTTGCCCGACACGTCGGCCACACCCTCGACGACCTCGGGAGCCGGCCGCCCCTCCTCGATGGCGGCCAGGCCGCCGGTCAGATCGGCCCGCTCCGCCCCGACGACCACGGCGCGGTGCGCGAACGCCGACCGCGTGGTCACGAGCGAATGGGCCAGATCCAGCAGATCGGCGTCCCCGGCAACGCCGTGCAACCGCTTCGCCTGCGCTGTCAGCGCGGTGGGTGTCCGGCCCGACAGCACCCAGGGCACCGCGGCGGGCGCGGGTCGCGCCGGCACCTCGGCGGGCTCGGGATCCGGTGCCTGCTCCAGGATCACGTGCGCGTTGGTGCCGCTGATGCCGAACGACGACACCCCGGCCCGGCGCGGGCGCTCGACCTCGGGCCACGGCCGCTGCTCGGTGAGCAGCTCGACGGCACCGGCCGACCAGTCCACATGGGACGACGGCGTGCTGACGTTGAGCGTCTTCGGCAAGGTCGCGTGCCGCAGCGCCATGACCATCTTCACGATCCCGGCGACGCCGGCGGCGGCCTGCGTGTGCCCGAGGTTCGACTTCACGGCTCCGAGGTAGACGGGCGTCTCCCGCTCCTGCCCGTAGGTCGCGAGCACGGCCTGCGCCTCGATCGGGTCACCGAGGACGGTGCCGGTGCCGTGCGCTTCGACGACGTCGACGTCCTGAGCAGACAGGCCGCCGCTGGCCAGCGCCTGCCGGATCACGCGCCGCTGCGACGGCCCGTTCGGCGCGGTGAGGCCGTTGGACGCGCCGTCGGAGTTCACCGCGGAACCCCGGACGACGGCGAGGATCGGGTGGCCGTTCTTCCTGGCGTCGGAGAGCTTCTCGACGACCAGCATGCCGACGCCCTCGGACCAGCCGGTGCCGTCCGCGTCGTCGGAGAAGGCCTTGCAGCGCCCGTCCTCGGCGAGCCCGCCCTGGCGGGTGAAGCCGGCGAAGCCCATGGCCGTCGACATCACGGTGACGCCGCCCGCCAGCGCGAGCGTGCACTCGCCGCTGCGCAGCGCCTGCCCGGCCAGGTGCAGCGCGACCAGCGAGGACGAGCACGCCGTGTCGATCGTCATCGCCGGGCCTTCGAGCCCGAAGACGTAGGAGATCCGGCCCGACACGACACTCGCGGCGAGCCCGGTGCCGGCGTGGCCTTCCACGTCCTCGCCGGCACCCAGCGCGAGCTCGGCGTAGTCCTGCCCGTTGGTGCCCACGAACACGCCGGTGCGGCTGCCGCGCAACGTCTCCGGGTCGAGGCCGGCTCGTTCGAACGCCTGCCAGCTCGTCTCCAGCAACAGGCGCTGCTGCGGGTCCATCGCGGTGGCCTCGCGGGGCGAGATGCCGAAGAACGCCGCGTCGAACTCGGCCGCGTCGTAGAGGAACCCGCCGACGTCGGTGGCGCTGTGGCCGCGGCCGTCGCCGGCGAGCACGGCCAGGTTCCACTCACGGTCGGCCGGGAACTCGCCGATGCCGTCCGCGCCGTCGGCCACGAGGCGCCACAGGTCCTCCGGCGAGCGGACACCGCCGGGGAACCGGCAGGCCATGCCGACGATCGCGATCGGCTCGCCCCGGCCGGCCTCGGCGTCGGCCAGCCGCTGCCGCGTCTGGTGCAGGTCGGCCGTGACCCACTTCAGGTAGTCGACGAGCTTGCGGTCCTCCGGCATGGTGCGCACCTTCCTGTGGGCGTTCGCGCGGGTCAGCGGTCGGTCAGCCGGCCCAGTTCGTGGTCGATGAAGTCGAGGACCTCGTCGGCGCTCGCGTCGCTGAGCCGGTCGGCGACGCCGGTTTCCGCCTCTTCGGTCTCCGTGAGCGCCGAGAGCATCCGGCGCAGCCGGGCGGCGATGCCGCCGCGCGTCACGCCGTCGGGCGCCGCCGCGCGCAGGCTCGCTTCGAGCCGGTCCAGCTCGGCGTCCAGCGCCGCCTCGGGCGCCGCGCCGTCGGTGAGCTCCTCGCGCAGGTGCTCGGCGAGTACCACCGGAGTCGGGTAGTCGAAGACGAGCGTCGACGGCAGCGGGGTGCCGGCCACCTCCGTGAGGCGGTTGCGCAGCTCCACCGCGGTGAGCGAGTCGAAGCCCAGCTCGCGGAACTCCTGCCCGGCGTCGATCGCCTCGGCGCTGTCGTGGCCGAGCACGGCCGCCGCCGCGGTGCGGACGAGGTCCACCAGCAGTCGGATCTGCTCGTTCTCGCGCAGCCCGGTGAGCTGTTCGGCCAGCGACTCGCGCGGCACCGCCCGCGCGGCCGCCGCCCGCCGTCGGGTGCCGCGGATCAACCCGCGGAACACGGCCGGGACGTCGCCTTCGACACTCGCGAACCCGCCCCGCCCGACGGCCAGCGGCACGATCCGGCCGGCCCCCGAGGCGACGGCCGCGTCGAACAGCGCGAGCCCTTCGGCGACCTCCAGCGGCGGCAGGCCGGTCGAGCGCATGCGGCGCCGGTCGGTCTCGCCGAGCGTGCCCGTCATGCCGCCGGTCTCGGTCCACGGACCCCACGCGAGCGACGTCGCAGGCAGGCCGTGGGCCACGCGGTGGGCCGCGAGCGAGTCGAGGGCGGCGTTGGCGGCGCAGTAGTTGGCCTGACCGGGGCTGCCCATCGTGCCGGCGATCGAGGAGTAGACGACGAACGCCGCCAGGTCCGCGCCGCGCGTCAGCTCGTGCAGGTGCCAGGCCGCGTCGGACTTCGGCGCCAGCACCGCGGCGACACGCTCGGGTGTCAGCGAGCCGAGCACGCCGTCGTCGAGGATCCCGGCGGTGTGGACGACGGCGGTGAGCGGGTGGGCCGGGTCGACCTCCGCCAGCGCGCGGGCGACTTCGCCCCGTTCGGCGACGTCCGCCGCGACGAAGCGCACCGTCGCGCCGAGGTGGGTCAGCTCGTCCTCGAGCTCGGGCGCGCCGGGGGCTTCGAGACCACGGCGGCTCGCCAGGACCAGGTGCCGTACGCCGCGTTCGCGCACGAGGTGGCGCGCCAGCTCGCGCCCGAGACCGCCGGTGCCGCCGGTGACGAGCACGGAGCCGTCCGGGTCCCAGGGCCGGCCCCACGTCGCGGTCTCCCCGAGGCGCGCGAGCCGGCCCGCGAGGACCTCGCCGCCGCGGATCACGAGCTGCGTCTCCCCCACGGCCAGCAGCTTCGGTGCGCTCGCGACCTCGGCGACCGAAGCGGGGTCGGCGTCGACGTCCACGAGCATGAACCGGCCCGGGTTCTCCAGCTGCGCGGCGCGCACGAGCCCCCACAGCGCGGCGGCGGCCGGGTCCTCGATGGGGTCGCCGTCCTCGGCGGCGACGCCGTTGCGCGTCACGAAAACCACGGTGGTGCGGGCGTACTTTTCGGCCGAGAGCTCCTGTACGAGTTTCAACGCGCGTCCGCCGAGCTCACGCGTGGCGGCGAGCGGGTCCGGGCCGAGGCCGGCCATCGGCACGAGCAGCACCTCGGGTACTTCGTCCACTTCGGACAGTGCGGTGGCGGAGCCGGCGCTCAGCACGCCGGCGAGGCAGAGACCGTCGGCCCCCAGCACCGTGCAGCGGTCGCCCTCGGTGTGCTCGCCGCGCACCGGGGTCCAGGTGAGGTGGAACAGCGAGTCGTGCCGGGTGTCGTGCGTGTGGTGCTCGGGCTCCGGCAGCGCCCGGTACACGCAGGTGTCGACGGAGGCGACGAGCTGGCCTTCGACGTCGAACAGCGCCAGCGCCACGGACTCCGGTCCCGTGCGGATCAGCCGCGCCCGCACCGCCGACGCCCCGGCGGCGTGCAGGCTGAAGCCGCGCCAGACGTCCGGCACCGGGTCCGGCTCCACGTCGAGGTCCGCGAACGCGGCGAGCCGCGACACCGCGTCGGCGAGCGCCGGGTGCAAGCCGAACTCCGCGGCATCCGGGACCTCTTCGGGCAGCGTGACCTCGGCGTAGACCTCTTCGCGGCGGCACCAGACGGCCGTGATGCCCTGGAACGCGGGCCCGTGCTCCACGCGGTCGCCCTCGTGCGGTTCGTGGAACCCCGTGAGGTCGACGGCCGCAGCATCGGCGGGCGGCCACTCGCCGAGCGAGCCCCCGGGCACGGCACCGTCGGCGACGTGACCGCGCGCGTGCACCGTCCAGGCGGCTTCCGGGTCGTCGGCCGGACGGCCGTAGAGCGTGACCGGGCGGCGGCCGGACGCCGGCTCGCCCACGCGGACCTGCACCGCCACGGCGGTGTCCACGACGAGCGGGGCGGCCACGGTCAGCTCGTCGACGCGGTCGCAGCCGGTCTTCTCGCCCACCCACGCGAACAGGTCGAGCAAGCCGGACTCGGGGAACACCGTCTCGCCGTCGACGAGCCGGTCGGCCAGCCACGGCACGGTCTGCGCCGAGAGCACCCCGCTGAACACCGCGTCGGCCGAGCCCGCGAGCGGGACCTCCGCCGCGAGCAGCGGATGCCCGGCGACGGCCAGCCCGAGGCCCGCGGCGTCCGCGACGAGCGGGGCGAGCGTCGGCCAGTAGCGCTGGTGCTGGAACGCGTAGGTGGGCACCTCGGTGTGCCGGCCGCCGGCCAGCAGCGGTGACCAGTCCACGGCCACCCCCGCGACGTGCAGCCGGCCCAGCGCCGTGAGCAGCGCGGTCGCCTCGTCGCGATCCTTGCGCTGGGTCGCGACGACGGTCACGTCGTCCACGTTCTGCTGGGCGAGCGCGGCCAGGACGCTGCCGGGGCCGACCTCGACGAACGTGGTCGCGCCCGCGGCACGCAGCGAGCGCACGCCGTCGCCGAAGCGCACGGCCTCGCGGACGTGGCGCACCCAGTAGGCCGGATCGGTCAGCTGCTCGGCGGTGGCGGGCTCGCCGGTGAGCGTCGAGACGATCGGGATTTCGGGCGCGGACAACGAAAGTCCGCGCACGACCGCGGCGAACTCGTCGAGCATCGGTTCGACCAGCGGCGAGTGGAACGCGTGGGAAACGGTGAGCCGGTTGGTCCGGCGGCCCCGTTCGGCGAACCGGTCGGCCAGCGCCAGCACGGCCTGCTCGGCCCCGGCGACGACCACCGACGCGGGCGCGTTCACCGCGGCGATCGACACCTCGGCCGTGAGCTCCGCCGTCACTTCGTCGAGCGTCGCCTCGACGGCGACCATCGTGCCACCGGCGGGCAGCGCCTGCATGAGCCCGGCGCGCGCGGCGACGAGCGTCGCAGCGTCTTCCAACGTCAGCACGCCGGACAGGTGCGCGGCGGTCAGCTCGCCGATCGAGTGCCCGGCGAACTGCGCGGCCCGCAGCCCGAACGACTCCAGCAGCCGGTAGAGCGCGACCTCGAACGCGAACAGCGCCGGCTGCGTGTAGCCCGTGGTGGCCAGCAGGCCGGCCTCGGGTGTGCCGTCGGCGGCGAAGACGATCTCACGCAGCGGGCGGCCCAGGTGGCGGTCCAGCTCGGCCGTCACCGCGTCGAACGCGGCGGCGAACACCGGGAAGCGCTCGTGCAGCTCACGGCCCATGCCCGGGCGCTGCGAACCCTGGCCGGAGAACAGCACGGCCGTCGACTGCTCGGTGGCGAGCCCGCGGCCGGCTTCGGTGATCCCGTCGGGTCCGGCGAGCAGCAGGGCGCGGTGGCCGAAGTGCGGGCGGGCCGCGAGAGTGGCGCCGATGTCGAGGGCGCTCGGCGCGCCGTCCCGGGCCGCGAAGGCGCGCAGCCGTCCGACCTGCTCGTCGAGCGCCGCCGCCGTTTTCGCCGACACCGTCCACGGCACGACGTCCTCGGCGCGCTGTTCTTGCGTCGAAACCTCTTCCGCCTGCTCCAGCACGATGTGCGCGTTGGTGCCGCTCAGCCCGAACGACGACACCCCGGCGCGACGGGGCCGGCCACACCCAGGCCACGGCCGTTGCCGCGTGAGCAGCTCGACCGACCCGGCCGCCCAGTCCACGTGCGACGAGGGCGCGTCGACGTGCAACGTCTTCGGCAGCACGCCGTGGCGCAGGGCGAGGACCATCTTGATGATCCCGGCGACACCGGCCGCGGCCTGGGTGTGGCCGAGGTTGGACTTGATGCCGCCCAGGTAGACCGGCGTCGCGCGGTCCTGCCCGTACGTCGCGAGCACGGCCTGCGCCTCGATCGGGTCGCCGAGCACCGTGCCGGTGCCATGGGCCTCGACGGCGTCGACGTCCTGAGTGGACAGTCCACCGTTCGCGAGGGCCTGGCGGATCACGCGTTGCTGCGAGGGGCCGTTGGGCGCGGTCAGGCCGTTCGACGCGCCGTCGGAGTTCACCGCGGAACCCCGGACGACGGCGAGGACCGGGTGGCCGTTCTTCTTCGCATCCGACAGCCGTTCGACCAGCAGCATGCCGACACCCTCGGACCAGCCGGTGCCGTCCGCGCCGTCGGCGAACGCCTTGCACAGGCCGTCCTCGGCGAGCCCGCCCTGGCGCGTGAAGCCGGCGAACCCGATGGCCGTGGACATCACCGTGACGCCGCCGGCCAGCGCGAGGGTGCATTCGCCGCTGCGCAGGGCCTGCGCGGCCGAGTGCAGCGCGACCAGCGAGGACGAGCACGCCGTGTCGATCGTGAGCGACGGGCCTTCGAGCCCGAAGGTGTAGGACAGCCGGCCGGACACCACGCTGGCGGCGAGGCCGGTGCTGGCGTGGCCTTCCATGTCCTCGCGGGCCATCGTGACGAGGTTCGCGTAGTCCTGGCCGTTGGTGCCGACGAACACGCCGGTGCGGCTGCCGCGCAGGGTGGCGGGGTCGAGCCCCGCGCGTTCGAAGGTCTCCCAGGAGGTTTCGAGCAGCTGGCGCTGCTGCGGGTCCATCGCGAGGGCCTCGCGCGGGGAGATGCCGAAGAAGCCGGCGTCGAAGCCGGTGGCGTCGTCGAGGAACCCGCCGCGCGCGGTGGCGCTGCGGCCCCGGCCGTCGCCGGCCAGCGCGGCGAGGTCCCAGCCGCGGTCGTCGGGGAAGTCGGTGATGGCGTGCTCGCCGGCGGTCAGCAGCGACCACAGGTCCCCGGGCGAGCGGACGCCGCCCGGGAACCGGCAGGCCATGCCGATGATCGCGACGGGTTCGGTGCCGGCCGCGGTGGCCGCGACGATCTCGCTGCCGGCCGCGTCGCCGCCGGTCAGCTCGGCGAGCAGGTGCGCGGCGAGGTCGTGGGGGGTCGGATGGTCGAACACCAGCGTCGAGGGCAGCGTGAGCCCCGTGGCCGCGCCGAGGGCGTTGCTGAGGTCGATGGCGCTGAGCGAGTCGAACCCGAGGTCGCGGAAGGCCTTGTCGGCACCGATCGCGCCCGCTCCGGAGTGGCCGAGCACGGCGGCGGCACGGGTGCGGACCAGCTCGAGGACGGCGGCCGGACGGTCCGCTTCGGACAGTGCGCGCAGCGTGCGGCCGAAGTCCGGTTCGCACGTCTGCTCCCGGCGCAGGTCGCGGGCGCCGGGCAGCTCGTCGAGCAGCGGGCCGGGCCGTACCGAAAGCAGCGCCGACAGCAACCGGGGCTGCCGCAGGTCGGCGACCACCACGGTGGCTTCGGGTTCGGTGACCGCGTGCGCGAGAGCGGTGACGGCCGACGCGGGGTCGAGGGCGGTCGAGTCGGTGTGCCGGTCCGCGGCCACGCCCTGGCTGGCCATTCCGTCGCCGGCCCAGGCACCCCACGCGACAGCGGTCGCGGGCAGTCCCGCGGCGCGCCGCCGCCGGGCGAGGGCGTCGAGCACGGCATTGGCGGCGGCGTACCCGCCCTGGCCGGGGTTGCCGAGGGTGCCGGCGACCGAGGAGAACAGGGCGAAGACTTCGAGGTCCTTGCCGCGGGTCAGCTCGTCGAGCACCAGCGCGGAGGTCGCCTTGGCCCGGAACACGGTCTCGAACCGTTCGGGCGTCAGGGCTTCCAGCACGCCGTCGTCGAGGACACCGGCCGCATGCACGACCGCGGTCAGCGGCAGGGGTTCGATTAGCGCGGCCACGGCGTTGCGGTCGGCGACGTCGCACGCGGCGAGCGTGACGCGCGCACCGAGTGCCTCCAGCTGCGCGGCGAGGTCGGCCGCGCCGGGGGCGTCCGGCCCGCGGCGGCTGGTGAGCACGAGGTGCTCGGCGCCGTGTTCGGCCAGCCACCGCGCGACGTGCGCGCCGAGGGCGCCCGTGCCGCCGGTGATGAGCACGGTGCCGTGCGGCTGCCATTCCTCGGCCGTGGTGGCCGGCGCGGGGACGAGGCGGCGGCCGAAGATCCCGGACGGGCGGACCGCCACTTCGTCCTCTTCGGACTGGCGCAGCGCCTGCGCCAGCAGCTCGATCGTCCGGTCGTCGAGCTCGGCGGGCACGTCGAGGAGACCGCCCCACCCGCGCGGCTGCTCCAGCGCGGCGACCCGGCCCAGACCCCACAGGGCGGCCGCGGCCGGATCCGTCACCTCGGCGTCGGCTTGGGCCGCGACGGCGCCCCGCGTGACAACCCACACCGGCAGGTCGACGCGGCGCAGCAATGCGGCCGTCGCCGGGGCGTCCGGCAGGAAGGACAGCACGGCGTCACGATCCGTCTCACCGAGCTCATCCGGTTCGACGCGGACCACGTCGCCCGCGGCCTCGAGCACCAGGTCCACCCACGCGCCGGCGTCCGGGGGCACGACGGCGAGCCACCGACGCGGCGCGCCCGGGATCGCGGTGACCGGGCGCCAGACCTCGCGGAACCGCCAGGAGTCCACGATGGACTTCTCGACGTCGGACTCGGGCCAGAACCGCTCGTGCTGGAAGGCGTACGTCGGCAGGTCCACCCGCTGGGCTCCGGCCAGCAACCCGCCCAAGTCCACGCGCGCGCCGGCGACGTGGAGTGCGGCCAGCGCGGCCACGAACGTCTCTTCCTCGCCGAGGTTGCGGCGCAGCGCGGGCACGACCGGGATCGCGTCGCCGACGCTCTCGCGCGCCATCGCGGTGAGCACGGCGTCGGGGCCGAGCTCCAGGAACGCCCCCGCTCCGGCCTCGTGCGCGGCGACCACGGCGTCGGCGAACCGCACCGGCTCGCGGACGTGGCGCACCCAGTAGTCGGCGGTGCGGATCTCGTCACCCGCGAGAGCGCCGGTCAGCGCGGACACGAGCGGGATCTTCGGCGCGGCGAAGGAAATCCCGTCGAGCGCGGCGCGGAAGCCGGCCAGCATCGGGTCCATCAGCGGCGAGTGGAACGCGTGCGACACGCTGAGCCGCTTGGTCCGGCGCCCGCGCGCGGCGAACGTCTCCGCGATCCGCGTGACGTCGGCCTCGGCGCCCGCGAGCACCACCGAGTCCGGCCCGTTCACGGCCGCGATCGAGACGCCGTCGGTGAGCTCCGGGGTCACCTCGGCCTCGGTCGCGCGGACCGACACCATCGCGCCGCCATGGGGCAACGCGTCCATCAACCGCGCGCGGGCGGCGACAAGGGTGCAGGCGTCGGGCAGCGACAGCACGCCGGCGCCGTGCGCGGCGGCGATCTCGCCGACGGAATGCCCGCCCAGCACGTCCGGCCGGACGCCGAAAGACTCGGCCAGCCGCAGCAACGCGACCTCGACGGCGAACAACGCCGGCTGCGTCCACCCGGTGCGGTCGAGCAGCCCGGCGTCCGCACCCCACACGATGTCGCACACGGGCCGGTCCAGCTTCGGGTCCAGCTCCGCCGCGACCGCGTCGAACGCCTCCGCGAACGCCGGGAACCGCCCGTAGAGCTCGCGCCCCATCCCGAGCCGCTGCGCCCCTTGGCCGGAGAAGACCACGGCGAGCTTGACCCGCCGCCCCGCGAGCCCGGTCGTGACGCCCGGCGCCGAACCGTCGCTCAGCCAGCGCGCCAGATCCTCCCGCAGCGCCGTGGTGTCGGACCCGACGGCGGCCAGCCGGTGCTCGAACGCCGAACGGCCCGTGAGCAGCGAGAACCCGACGTCGACCGCGGAACCCAGGTCGTGGCCCACCAGGGCCCGGACCTGCCCGCGCAACGCCTCCGGGGTCTTGGCCGACAGCACCCACGGCACCACTCCCCCGGCCGGCTCGGTCTCGACCGGGTCGCTCGCCGGCGCCTGCTCCAGGATCGTGTGCGCGTTGGTGCCGCTCACCCCGAACGACGACACGGCCGCGCGCCGCGGGCGGCCGGTCTGCGGCCACGCCACCTGCTCGGCCACCAGGGTCACCGCGCCGGAGCTCCAGTCCACATGGGACGACGGCGTGCCCACGTGCAGGGTCTTCGGCACCACTCCGTGGCGCATCGCCTCGACCAGCTTGATCACCCCCGCGACCCCGGCGGCGGCCTGCGTGTGCCCGAAGTTCGACTTCACCGACCCCAGCAGCAGCGGGTGCTCGCGCTCCCGGCCGTAGGTCTCCAGCAGGCTGCCGGCCTCCACCGGGTCGCCCAGCGGTGTGCCGGTGCCGTGGGCCTCGACCACGTCCACTTCGGACGGTTCCAGCCGCGCCGCCGCCAGCGCCTGGCGGATCACGCGCTGCTGCGAACGCCCGTTGGGCGCGGTGAACCCGTTGGACGCGCCGTCGGAGTTCACCGCCGAGCCCCGGACGAGCGCGAGCACCGGATGTCCGTTGCGCTTCGCGTCCGACAGCTTCTCCAGCACCAGGACGCCGACGCCCTCGGCCCAACCGGTGCCGTCGGCGTCGTCGGAGAACGCCTTGCAGCGCCCGTCCGGCGCCAGGCCGCCCTGGCGGCTGAACTCCAGCAACGAACCCGGCGTGGACATCACGTTCACGCCACCGGCCAGCGCCAGCGTGCACTCGCCCGAGCGCAGCGCCTGCGCCGCCAGGTGCAGAGACACCAGCGAGGACGAGCACGCCGTGTCCACCGTGACGGCCGGGCCTTCCAGCCCGAACGTGTAGGAGATCCGGCCCGACGTGGCGCTCGCGGCGATGCCGGTGCCCACGCTGCCGTCGGCGTCGTCCAGTGAGCGCACCATGAGGTACGCGTAATCCTGGCCGTTGGTCCCGACGAACACACCGGTCCGGCTGCCGCGCAACGACACCGGGTCGATGCCCGCGCGTTCCACCGCTTCCCACGACGTCTCCAGCAGAAGCCGCTGCTGCGGGTCCATCGAGAGCGCCTCGCGCGGCGAGATGCCGAAGAAGCCCGGGTCGAAGTCGGCGACGCAGTCGAGGAACCCGCCGCGCCGGCTCACTTCCTTGCCGCGCGCGTCGACCTCGCTCGTCTGCAACGCGCGCAGGTCCCAGCCGCGATCGGCCGGGTAGCCGCCGACTGCGTCGCGGCCCTCGGCGACGAGCCGCCACAGGTCCTCGGGCGACCGGACGCCACCGGGGAACCGGCAGCTCATGCTCACGATCGCGATCGGCTCAGCCGCCGCGGCCAGCAGCTCCCGGTTCTGCCGGCGGAGGCGGTCGGCCTCCTTCACGGAAGCCCGCAGCGCCTCGACAACCTTTTCGCTGGACGTGGTCATCTCTTCAGCTCCGTCACTCGCTCGGCTGGGTCACTCGGTCGGCTCTTGCCCGGTCAGCGCGGCCCGCACGAGGTCGTCCACGCCCATGTCGTCGATGTCCGCACCCGCGTCCGCCTCGCCGCCTTCGGCCAGGCGCAGCAAGGTGTCCAGCACGCCGCTTTCGCGCAGCTTGGCCAGCGGCACCGCCGAGAGCAGCGCCCGCACCCGGGTCTCCTCGTCGCCGGCCTCGGCCGCTTCCGGAGCCAGCTGCTCCAGGAGGTACGCGGCCAGCGCCTCGGGCGTCGGGTGGTCGAACACGAGCGTGGAGGGCATCGTCAGCCCGGTCGCCGCCGTGAGGCGGTTGCGCAGTTCGACCACGCCGAGCGAGTCGAACCCGAGGTCCCGGAACGGCTTGTCCGGTCCCACCACGTCGAGGTCGGCGTACCCGAGCACCTCCGCGGCTCGCACCCGCACGAGGTCCAGCACGGCCTCTTCGCGCTCGTCGGCGGGCAGGCCGGCGAGGCGCTCGCGGAACGCGGACGTCTCCTCGGCCGGCGCGGCCGCTGCCGGTTCGACGTAACCCGGCAGGTCGCGCAGCAATGGATTGGGCCGCCCGGGTCCGCCGCTGAAGCCCCCGGCGTCGACCTGGACCACCACCGCCGTCGGACGTGGTTCGGTGACGAGCTGCCGCAGTGCGAGCACGGCCAGATCCGGGTCCATCGCGGCGATCCCGCTGCGGCGCGCGGCAACCTCGGCCGCCGCCCCGGTCGCCATCCCGGCTCCGCCCCAGGCGCCCCACGCGATCGACGTGGCCGCGAGCCCTTCGGCCCGGCGCCGTTCGGCGAGGGCGTCGAGCACCGCGTTGGCGGCGGAGTAGTTGGCCTGCCCCGGGTTGCCGACCACGGCCGACGCCGAGGCGAACAGCGCGAACACCGCGAGGTCGTGGTCGCGGGTCAGCTCGTCGAGCAGGAGCGCCGAACCGACCTTGGCGCGGAACACGGCTTCGAACCGGTCCGGCGTGAGTCCGTCGAGCACACCGTCGTCGAGCACACCGGCGGTGTGGACCACGGCGGTGAGCGGCACGTCGGCCGGGATCCCAGCCAGCAGCTCGGTGAGCGAGGCCCGGTCGGCGACGTCGCAGGCGGCGATCGTCACGCGGGCACCCCGGTTTTCGAGCTCGGCAGCCAGCTCGGCCGCCCCGGGCGCGGACTCGCCGCGTCGGCTGGCGAGCAGCAGGTGCCCGGACCCGGCCTTGGCGAGCCGGCGCGCGACCAGCGCCCCGAGTCCGCCGGTGCCACCGGTGATGAGCACCGTGCCCGTCGGGTCCCAGGTGCGGGCTTCGCCGCCGGCCGGAGCCGGCGCCAGGCGCGCCCCGAACACCGCGGACGCGCGCACGGCGAGCTGGTCCTCCCCCGCCGGGTCCGCGAGGGCACCGGCGAAGCGGGCGGCCGAACGCTCGTCGAGCATCTCCGGCAGGTCGACGAGCCCGCCCCAGCGGTCGGGGTGTTCCAGCGCGGCGACGCGGCCGAGCCCCCAGCAGGCGGCCTGCAGCGGGCTGGTCACGTCCGTGCCGCCCGCCGGCACCGCACCCCGCGTCACCGCCCACAGCGGCGCGGTGGTCCCCGCGTCGCCCAGCGCCTGCAGCAGGGTCGTGGTGGCCGCGAGCCCGTGCGGCACGCCGGACGTCGTGCGTTCGTCGAGGGCGAGCAGCGAGACGACTCCGGTCACCGGACCCGCCGCGCGCAGCTCCTCGGCGAGCGCGGCCCGGTCCTGGCCGCCGACAGCCAGGCGAACCACGTCGGTGCCCAGCGCGGCGACCGCAGCGTCCGTCCAGGCGTCGCCGTCGTGCGTCTCGGGGACGACCGCGAGCCAGGTGCCCGCCGGAGCGGCCTCGGCCGCGCCGGTCAGCGGCGACCAGGTGACGCGGTGGCGCCAGGAGTCCACTGTGGACCGGTCGGCGACGGTCTTGTGCCAGCCGAGCAGCGCGGGCAGGACCTGGCCCAGCGCACCGGCGTCGACGTCGAGCGTGCTGCTGAGGTGCTCGAAGTCCTCCTCCCGCACGGCCGACCAGAAAGCGTCGTCACGCGAGGACTCGGCGGCGGGGGCGGCGCCGAGGGCCTGGCTCTCGGGCCAGAACCGCTCGTGCTGGAAGGCGTACGTCGGCAGGTCCACCACGCGGTGGCGGCCGAGCAAGGCCCGCCAGTCGGGGCTCAGGCCCGCGACGTGCAGCCGGGCCAGCGCCCCGAGCAGCGCGCCCGGTTCGCCGCGGTCCTTGCGCAGCACCGGAACGAGCGTCGCGCGGTCGTCGAGGGTCGCCGCCGCCATCGCGGAGAGGACCCCGTCGGGACCGATCTCCACGAACACATCGGCACCGGCCTCGGCCAGGCCGGCAACACCGTCGGCGAAGCGGACCGCGTCGCGGACGTGGCGCACCCAGTACTCCGGGGTGAGCACCTCGTCGCCGGCCGGCGCGCCGGTGACCGTGGACACGAGCGGCACCACCGGAGCGGCGTAAGCCACGCTCCGGGCCACCCGGCGATAGTCGTCCAGCATCGCGTCCATATGAGGTGAGTGAAACGCATGGGAGACCCGCAAACGCCTAGTCTTCCGGCCCTCGGCCGCGAACCTCGCGGCGAGCGCTTCGGCCTCCGATTCGTCCCCGGCCACCACCACCGCGGCCGGGCCGTTGACCGCCGCCACCGAGATCCCCGGCGTGAGCAGCGGCGTGACCTCGTCCTCGCGGGCCTCGATCGACACCATCGCCGACTCGGCCCCCGGCAGCGCGTCCATCAGCGTCGCGCGGGCGACGACCAGGCGGGCGGCGTCGGCGAGGGAGAAGACGCCGGCCACGTGGGCCGCGGCCAGCTCGCCGATCGAGTGCCCGGCCACCACGTCCGGCCGGATGCCGAGCGAGGTGACCAGCCGCACCAGCGCGACCTCCACCGCGAACAGCGCGGGCTGCGTGTAGCCCGTGCGGTCGAGCAGCTCGGCCTCGGCCGTGCCGGGCTCGGCGAACACGATCTCCCGCAGCGGGCGCTCGAGGTGCGCGTCCAGCGCGGCCACGACCTCGTCGAAGGCCTCGGCGAACACCGGGAACCGGTCGTAGAGCTCGCGGCCCATGCCGGCGCGCTGCGCGCCCTGGCCGGTGAACAGGAACGCGGTGCGGCCCAGTGACCGCGCCCGGCCCTCGCTCACCGACGGGGACGGCGCGCCCTCGGCGAGCGCGGTCAGCCCGGCCAGCAGCTCGGCGGTGTCCGACGCCAGCACCGTCGCGCGGTGCTCGAACGTCGCACGGGTGGTGGCCAGCGCGTACGCGACTTCGGCGGGCGAGAGGCCCGGCTCGTCGAGCAGGCGGTCGCGCAGCCGCTGGGCCTGCGCCTTCAGCGCCCCTGGTGTGCGGCCCGAGACCGGCACCAGTACCGGCCCGGCGGACTCCTCGGCCGAGACCGCGGGCTGTTCGGGCGCCTGCTCCAGGATCACGTGCGAGTTCGTGCCGCTGGCGCCGAACGACGACACCGCCGCGCGCCGCACCCGGCCCACCTCCGGCCAGGCCCGGGACTCGCCGACCAGCTCGATCGCCCCCGCGCTCCAGTCCACCTGGGACGTCGGCGCGTCGGCGTGCAGGGTCTTCGGCAGCACGCCGTGCTGCATCGCGAGCACCATCTTGATCACGCCCGCGACACCCGAGGCCGACTGCGTGTGGCCGAGGTTCGACTTCACCGACCCCAGCAGCAGCGGGTGTTCCCGCTCGCCGCCGTAGATCGCGAGCAGCGCCTGGGCCTCGATCGGGTCACCCAGCTTCGTGCCGGTGCCGTGGGCTTCGACCGCGTCCACTTCGGACGGTTGCAGGCCGGCGCCGGCGAGCGCCTTGCGGATCACCTTCTGCTGCGCCGGACCGCTGGGCGCGGTCAGGCCGTTGGAGGCGCCGTCGGAGTTGATGGCCGAACCCCGCACCACGGCGAGGATCCGGTGGCCGTTGCGCACGGCATCGGACTGGCGTTCCAGCACCAGCATGCCGACGCCCTCGGCCCAGCCGGTGCCGTTCGCCTCGTCGGAGAAGGCCTTGCACCGTCCGTCCGGCGACAAGGCGCCGAGGTCGCTGAACTCGACGAAGTTCACCGGCGTCGACATCACCGTGACCCCGCCGGCCAGCGCGACCGAGCACTCACCGCTGCGCAGGGCCTGGGCGGCGAGGTGCATCGCGACCAGCGAAGACGAGCACGCCGTGTCGACCGACACGGTCGGGCCCTGGAGGCCGAACGTGTAGGCCAGGCGCCCGGAGAGCAGGCTCGACGACTGCGCCGTCTGCCAGTGCCCGCCCTCTTCGCCGAGCACGGGCCGGTAGTCGCCGCTGCCGCCGCCGACGAACACGCCCGCGTCGGTGCCGCGCAGGCCGGCCGGGTCGACCCCGGCGCGTTCCAGCGCCTCCCACGCGGCTTCGAGCACGATGCGCTGCTGCGGGTCCATCACCACGGCCTCGCGCGGCGAGATCCCGAAGAAGCCGGGGTCGAAGTCCGCGACGTCGTAGAGGAAACCGCCCTGGCGCGTCACGCTCGTGCCCGGCGTCTCCGGGCCGCCGGCGAACAGCTCGTCCATCGGCCAGCCGCGGTCGGCGGGCATGTCGCCGACCGCGTCGACCCCGTCGGAGACGAGGCGCCACAGGTCTTCCGGCGACCGGACGCCACCGGGGTAGCGGCAGCTCATGCCGACGATCACGATCGGGTCGTCGGTGACCGCCGCCGTGGTCACCACGCCGGCGCCGCTGTCGTCGGCGCCGAACAGCTCGGCGTCGAGGAAAGCCGCCAGCACCTGCGGGGTCGGGTGGTCGAACGCGAGGGTGGCCGGGAGCGCCAAGCCGGTGGCGTCCCCGAGCTGGTTGCGCAGGTCGACCGCGGTGAGCGAGTCGAATCCGAGGTCCTTGAACGGCAGGTCGGCGGCGACCGCGTCGGCGCTCGCGTGGCCGAGGACCAGCGCCGCCTTCTCCCGCACGGCGGCGAGCAGCCGCCGGATGCGGTCCGCCTGCGGCAGTTCGCGCAGTTCCCCGGCGAGACCGGCCGTCTTCTGCGTGACCGCCTGAGTGAACTCGGGCAGCTCGGTGAACAGGTTCGTGGGGCGCGTCCGGGTGAACGCCGGGGCGAACTTCTCCCACTCCACGTCCGCGACGATCGCGGCCGGGGCGCTCAATGCCGTCACCGCGGCCGCGGGTGGCATCGCGGGAAGACCCGACAGGCGCAGGTGCCCGGCGAGAGCGTCGTCGGTGCCGGCCCAGGCGCCCCAGGCGATCGCCTGCCCGGCCAGGCCACGCAGGCGCCGGCGTTCGGCGATCGCGGCCAGCTGCACGCCGATGGCGGCTTCGTCGGCGCGGCCGGCCGCGCCCCAGGCTCCGGCGAGGGAACCGAACACGAGGAACGCGTCGAGCTCGCGGTCGCCGAACAGGGTGTCGAGGGTTTCGGCGCCGCCGAGCACCGCGGCGACCGGGTCGCCGTGGCCGGTGCCGTCGTCGGCGTGGACCACGGCGGTCACGTCCGCGACCAGCTCGGCCGACAGCTCGGTGACGACCTCGGCCGGCACGCCCAGCTCCGGAGCGTCCACAAGGGACGGTGCCGTGAGCAGGAGCCGCTCGGCGCCGTGCTCGGCGAGCCACCCGGCCACGGCCAGGCCGGTGCCGGTCGTCCCGCCGGTGACGAGGACGGTGCCCCGCGGCGTCCACCGCTCCCCCGCGACCGCGCGGACGATCCGGCGGCCGAACACGCCGCCGGAGCGGACCGCGACCTGGTCTTCGCCGCCCGCCAGCGCTGCGGCCAGCCGGGCGAGGGCACGGTCGTCGGGCTCGGCGGGCAGGTCGACGAGGCCACCCCAGCGTTCGGGTGCGTCGAGCGCGGCCACCCGGCCGAGCCCCCACACCGCGGCCTGCGCCGGGTCGAGGTCTTCGTCGTCGCCGACGGCCACGGCACCTCGCGTGACGCACCACAGTGGAGCGTCGACGCGGTCCAGCAGGCCGGCCGGCGCGACGTCCAGCAGCGACAGCACTCCGGTGAAGTCCGTCTCCGCGGGCAGCGCGTCGAGCTCGGCGGCCACGGCCGTGTCACCCAGGGCGGCCAGGATCGCGGTCACGTACTCGTCGCGCTCCGCCGGGACGAGCACGAGCCAGCGCCCCTCGGCACCGCCGTCGGGCGTGATCGGCCGCCACACCACGTCGTACTTCCACTGCGGCACCCGCGCCTCGTCCTGCCGGCCGCGGCGCCAGCGCGCCAGCGCCGGCACGAGGGTGGCGAGCTGGTCGCCGTCGAGGTCGAGGCTCGCCGACAGCGTCTCGAGGTCGGCGTCTTCGACCGCGGCCCAGAACCCGGCGTCCGCCGGATCCGGCGCGACCTGCGCGTCGAACTCCGGCCAGTAGCGCTCGCGCTGGAACGCGTACGTCGGCAACACGACACGTCGGGCGCCGGTGCCGGCGAAGTAGGCCTCCCAGTCCACGGCGACCCCGCGACCGTGCAGCCGGCCGAGGGCGCCGGCCCACGCGGCTTCTTCACCCCGGCCCTTGCGCAGCGCGGCGATGGCTTCGGTGTCCTGCCCGAGACCGGCCTGCGCGAGTGCGGTGAGCACCCCGTCGGGACCGAGCTGGAGGAACGTCGTCACGCCCTGGCCGGTCAGCGTCGCGACGCCGTCGGCGAACCGCACCGGCTCGCGCACCTGGCGCACCCAGTACTCCGGCGACGCGAGCTCCCCGGCGGCCGCGACCGCACCGGTCACGGTGGACACGACCGGGATCTCCGGCTCGGCCAGGGTCAATCCGGAGACCACGGCCCGGAACTCGTCCAGCATCGGGTCCATCAGGGGTGAGTGGAACGCGTGGCTGACGCTGAGCCGCTTGGTCTTGCGGCCCGTCAGCCGTGCCACCACCGCGAGCACCGCGTCCTCGGCACCCGAGAGCACCACGGCGTCCGGGCCGTTGACAGCGGCGAGCGCCACGTCACCCGAGAGCAGCGGCGTGACCTCGGCCTCGGTCGCCTGCACGGACACCATGGCGCCCCCGGCCGGCAACGCCTGCATCAGCCGGCCGCGAGCGGCGACCAGCGTGCACGCGTCCGCCAGCGAGAACACCCCGGCGACGTGCGCCGCGGCCAGCTCGCCGATCGAGTGCCCGGCCACGAAGTCCGGCCGGATCCCGAGCGAGGCGGCCAGGCGGAACAGCGCCACCTCGATCGCGAACAACGCGGGCTGCGTGTACGCGGTCTCGTCGAGCAGCTCCGAACCCGTGAAAATCACGTCGCGCAGCGGGCGGTCGAGCTCGCGATCGAAGTGCGCGAGCACCTCGTCGAAGGCCTCGGCGAACACCGGGAACCGGTCGTAGAGCTCGCGGCCCATGCCGGCGCGCTGCGCGCCCTGACCCGAGAACAGCACGGCGGTGCGGCCGGTCGTGGCCTTCGTCCGGCCCGCCTCGGCGACACCGTCCGAAGTGGACACCAGCACCGCGCGGTGGCGCAGCGCGGCGCGGCCGGTCGCGAGCGTGTAGCCCACGTCCACCGGCGACAGCTCACCGGCGGCCGCGGTCACCCGGGCGATCTGCGCGTCGAGCGCCTGCTCGGTGCGGCCCGAGACCAGCCACGGCACAGCCACCGGCTCGATCACGGCGGGCTCGGCCGGCGCCGGCTCGGGCGCCTGCTCCAGAATCACGTGGGCATTGGTGCCGCTCACGCCGAACGCGGACACCCCGGCGCGGCGCGGGCGGCCGGTCTCCGGCCACTGCGTGACGTCGTCCAGCAGCGAGATCGTGCCGCCGGTCCAGTCGACGTGCGAGGTCGGGCGCTCGCTGTGCAGCGTCTTCGGCAGCACGCCGTGGCGCATCGAGAGCAGCACCTTGATCACGCCGGCGACGCCCGCGGCGGCTTGCGAGTGACCGAGGTTCGACTTCACGGCGCCGAGCAGCAACGGCGTGGTCCGGTCGCGGCCGTAGGTCGCCAGGAGCGCGCCGGCCTCGATCGGGTCGCCCAGCTTCGTGCCGGTGCCGTGGGCCTCGACGACGTCGATGTCCGCAGTGGACAGTCCGGCGTCGGCCAGTGCCTGGCGGATCACCCGCTGCTGCGCGAGCCCGTTGGGTGCGGTGAGGCCGTTGGACGCGCCGTCCTGGTTGACCGCGCCACCGCGCACGACGCCCCAGACCTCGTGGCCGTGGCGCATCGCGTCGGACAGGCGCTCCAGCACCAGCACGCCGACGCCTTCGGCCCAGGCCGTGCCGTCGGCGTCCTCGGAGAACGCCTTGATGCGGCCGTCGGCGGCGAGACCGTTCTGCGTGCTGAACTCGAGGAACGAGCCCGGGCTCGCCATCACCGACACACCGCCGGCGAGCGCGAGCGACGACGTGCCGCTGCGCAGCGCCTGCGCCGCCCACTGCAGGGCGACCAGCGAAGACGAGCAGGCCGTGTCGACCGTGACGGCCGGGCCTTCCAGCCCGAGTGTGTAGGAAAGGCGGCCGGACAGCACACTCGCCGTGGTGCCGGTGGCGATGTGCCCCTGGATGTCGGCGGACGCGTTCTGCAGCAGCTGCACGTAGTCCTGGCCGTTGGTCCCCACGAACACGCCGGTGTCGCTGCCGCGCAGCCCGTCGGCGTCGATGCCCGCGTGTTCCAGCGCCTCCCACGTGGTCTCCAGCAGGAGCCGCTGCTGCGGGTCCATCGCGAGGGCTTCGCGCGGGGAGATGCCGAAGAAGCCCGCGTCGAAGTCCGCCGCGTCGGAGAGGAACCCGCCTTGCAGCGTGGCGGAGGCTCCGGCGGCCAGCGCTTCGAGGTCCCAGCCGCGGTCGGCCGGGAACGGCGCCACGGCGTCACGGCCCTCGACCAGCAGCTGCCACAGGTCCTCGGGCGAGCGGATCCCGCCCGGGTACCGGCAGGCCATGCCGACGACGGCGATCGGGTCGTCGTCCACCGCGCGTGCGGCCGGGGCCGACGACACCGGGGTGTCGAGCGTGCCCAGCAGCTCGCCGAGCAGGAACGCGGCCAGCGCACGGGGGCTGGGGTGGTCGAACACGATCGTCGACGGCAGCGTCAGCCCGGTCGCGGCGGCGAGCGAGTTGCGCAGCTCGACCGTGGTCAGCGAGTCGAAACCGAGGTCCGCGAACGGCTGGTCGGCCTCGACCTGGCCCGTACCGTCGTGACCGAGCACGGCCGCGACCCGCACCAGCACCAGGTCGAGCACGGCGCGGACGCGCTCGGTTTCGGGCAACCCGGCGAGCGTGCGGCGCAGGGCGTTCTCGTCCTGCTGCTCCGCGACGTCGGTCCGGGCCAGGGCACGGACCTCCGGCAGATCGGCAATCACCGGGTCCGGGCGCACGGTCGCGAAGCGCGGCCAGTCGACGTCCAGCACCGCGAGCGCGGTGTCGCCGGCCTCGATCGCATGCCACATCGCGGTGATCGCCGCGGCGGGGTCGAGCAGGCCGAAGCCGCCGCGCCGAACGCGGTTCGCGATCTCCGCGTCGCCGGCCATGCCGTCGTCGGCCCAGGGGCCCCAGGCGATCGACGTCGCCGGCCGGCCCGAGGCGCGGCGCTGGGCGGCGAACGCGTCGAGGTAGGCGTTGGCGGCGGCGTAGTTGCCCTGCCCCGCGGCACCGAGCGTGCCGGCGACTGAGGAGAACAGGACGAACGCGTCGACGTCGCCGGCCAGCTCGTGCAAGTTCCGCACGGCCGTGGCCTTGGCGGCGAAGACCGTGTCGAACCGTTCGGGGGTCAGGGTGTCGAGCACGCCGTCGTCGACGACGCCGGCGGTGTGGAAGACGGACCGCACCGGGTGTTCGGCGAGCAGGTCCGCAAGGGCGGCGCGGTCGGCGACGTCGCACGCGGCGATCGTCACGCGGGCACCCAGCTCTGCCAGCTCCTCGGCGAGCTCGGCCGCACCTGGCGCATCGGGGCCGCGGCGGCTCGTCAGCAGCAGGTGCTCTGCGCCTTCCGCGGCGAGCCGGCGGGCCACGCGACGGCCGAGACCGCCGGTGCCGCCCGTGACGAGGACGGTGCCGGTCGGCGTGAACGTCGTCTTCGGGTCGGTGACACTGTGCGCGAGCCGCCGGACGAAAACGCCCGACGCGCGCACCGCGAGCTGGTCCTCGTCGCCGGACCCGGCAAGCGAGGCCACGAGCCGTGCGGCGACAGCGGAGTCCAGCTCCGCGGGCAGGTCGATCAAGCCGCCCCAGCGGTCGGGGTGTTCCAGGCCGATTGCCCGGCCGAGGCCCCACACCGCGGCCTGGTCCGGGCTCACGCCGGCGTCGGCGCGGCCCACTGAGATCCCGCCGCGGGTGAGAATCCACAGTGGAGCATCGACGTTCGCGGCACCGAGCGCTTGAACCAGCGCCGCAGCGCTGAGGACTCCGGCAGGAGTATGACCTTCGCCGGTCTCGTCGGGCTCCGACAGCAAGATCACGCCGGCGTAGGGACCGGCGCCGATCTCGTCGACGTTCGGCACCGCAACGGTGTCCGTGCCCAGCGCTTCGACGACGCCGCGGGTCCAGCCGGACTCCGCCGGGACCACCACGAGCCACGTGCCCGACAGGCGTCGTTCGGCGGGCCGGAACGGTTTCCAGTCCACGCGGTAACGCCAGCCGTCCACCGTGGCCCGTTCGGTGCGGCGACGACGCCAGGCCGAGAGCGCGGGCACCATCGGCTGGAGCGTCTCGCCGTCGAGGCCGAGCTGCTCGGCCAGCGCCGTCACGTCCTCCTGCTCGACGGCGGACCAGAAGCCGGCGTCGGCGGGATCGGCCGCGACGGGAGCGAGAGCCGCGGGCTCCGGCCAGTAACGCTTGCGCTGGAACGCGTAGGTGGGCAGGTCGACGACCCGCGCGCCGTTGTCGGCGAACACGCCGTCCCACCCGATCGGCACGCCGTGGACGTGCAGGCGGGCGAGCGCACCGAGCGCGGTCGCGACCTCGTCGCGGTCGCGGCGCAGCACGGGCAGCACGAGCGCCGCTTCGGTCAGCGACTCCTGCGCCATCCCCGACAGCACCCCGTCGGGCCCGAGCTCCAGGAACGTCGTGACGCCGTGACCCGCGAGCCAGGACACGCCGTCGGCGAACCGCACGGCGCGGCGGACGTGGTCCACCCAGTACTCCGGCGAGCACACCTGCTCCTCGGTCGCGAGGTTGCCGGTCACGTTCGAGACGAACGGGATCACCGGCGCCGTGAAGCTCACGGATCCGGCGACGCGGCGGAAGTCGTCGAGCATGGCATCCATGCGCGGCGAGTGGAACGCGTGGCTCACGCGCAGGCGGCGGGTCTTGCGCTCCAGCGCGGCGAAGTGCTGCGCGATGGCCCCGGCTTCGGCCTCCTCACCGGCGATGACCACCGAACGCGGCCCGTTGATCGCGGCCAGGGACACGCCTTCGGTGAGCAGCGGGGTGACCTCGTCCTCGGTCGCCTGCAGCGCGATCATCGCCCCGCCCTCGGGCAACGCCTCCATCAGCCGGCCGCGCGCCGCGACCAGCTTGCACGCGTCCTCCAGCGTCAGCACCCCGGCGACGTGGGCCGCTGCCAGCTCACCGATCGAGTGCCCGGCGAGATAGTCCGCGCGCACGCCCCACGACTCGGCGAGCCGGTAGAGCGCGACCTCGACCGCGAACAACGCCGGCTGCGTGGAGCCGGTCCGGTCGAGCAGCTCGGTGTCGGCGCCCCAGATGACCTCGCGCAGCGGCCGGTCCAGCTCCGCGTCGAAGCAGGCGCACGCGGCGTCGAAGGCGTCGGCGAACACCGGGAACCGCTCGTACAGCTCACGGCCCATGCCCAAGCGCTGGCTGCCCTGTCCGGTGAACAGGAACGCCGTGCGCCCGCGTCCGGCACTGCGGCCGGTCACCAGGTTCCCCGCAGGCGCTCCGTCGCGCACGGCGGTGAGACCGGCGAGCAGCTCGGCCCGGTCGCCCGCGACCAGGCCCGCGCGGTGGTCGAACGCCGAGCGCGCGGCGGCCAGCGAGTACGCGACGTCCGCGAGCCGCAGGCCGGGCTCGTCCGTGAGCCGGTCCAGCAACCGCGAAGCCTGGGCGCGCAGGGCGTCTTGCGACCGTCCGGAAAGGACGACCGGAACGGCCTGCTCGACACCCGGCTCCTCGACCACGTCGACCGGCGGTGCCTGCTCCACCACGGTGTGCGCGTTCGTGCCGCTGAGCCCGA
The DNA here is from genome assembly GCF_042896185.1 of Amycolatopsis sp. NPDC001319. Taxonomy (NCBI): domain Bacteria; kingdom Bacillati; phylum Actinomycetota; class Actinomycetes; order Pseudonocardiales; family Pseudonocardiaceae; genus Amycolatopsis; species Amycolatopsis sp. NPDC001319. Next base: position 811,716 of record NZ_JBIAWY010000002.1, read on the forward strand.
ACGACGACACCCCGGCGCGCCGCGGCCGGTCGCCGCCGGGCCACGGCGTCGTCTCGGTCAGCAGCTGCACTGCACCCGTGCCCCAGTCCACATGGGACGAAGGCTCGTCGGCGTGCAGGGTCGGCGGGAGCACGCCGTGCTCCATCGCCTTCACGACCTTGATCAGGCTCGCGACGCCGGACGCCATCTGGGTGTGGCCGATGTTCGACTTGATCGACCCCAGCAGCAGCGGCCGCTCACGGTCCTGGCCGTAGGTCGCGAGCAGCGCCTGGGCCTCGATCGGGTCGCCGAGCGCCGTGCCGGTGCCGTGGCCCTCGACCGCGTCGATCTCGCCGGCCGTCAGGCCCGAGTTCGCCAGCGCCGCGCGGATCACGCGCTGCTGCGCGGGACCGTTGGGCGCGGTCAGGCCGTTGGACGCGCCGTCCTGGTTGATCGCCGAGCCGCGGATCACGGCGAGCACCGGATGCCCGTTGCGCCGCGCGTCGGACAGGCGCTCCACCAGCACGAGGCCGACACCCTCGGCGAGGCTCATGCCGTCGGCCGAGTCGGAGTAGGCCTTGCAACGGCCGTCGGGCGCCATCGCGCGCTGGCGGCTGAAGCCGATGAACGCGTTCGGCGTCGACATCACCGACACCCCGCCAGCCAGCGCGAGCGAGCTCTCCCCGCCGCGCAGCGACTGGCACGCCAGGTGCAGCGCGACCAGCGACGACGAACAGGCCGTGTCGAGCGTGATCGCCGGGCCCTCGAGCCCGAACAGGTAGGACAGCCGGCCGGACAGCACGCTGGAGAGCGCGCCGGTGATCATGTGGCCCTCGGAGTTCTCGGCACCGGCCGCGGCGCTCTCGCCGTAGTCCTGGTAGCTGGCGCCGATGAACGTGCCGGTGAGGCTGCCGCGCAGGGCCGACGGGTCGAGACCGGCGCGTTCGAACGCCTCCCACGCGGTCTCCAGCAGCAGCCGCTGCTGCGGGTCCATCGACAGCGCCTCCCGCGGCGAGATCCCGAAGAAACCCGCGTCGAAGTCGGCGACGTCGTGCAGGAACCCGCCCTGGGTCGAGTAGGTCTTGCCGTTGACGTCGGGGTCCGGGTCGAAGATCGCGTCGGCGTCCCAGCCGCGGTCGGCGGGGAAGCCGGAGATCACGTCACGGCCCTCGGAAACCAGCTCCCACAGCTGCTCGGGTGAACCGACGCCGCCCGGGTAGCGGCAGCTCATGCCGATGATGGCGATGGGCTCGTCGGTCGCGATCGCGGCCGCCGGTCCGCCGGTCGCCACGGTGGCACCGGCGACCTCGGTGCGGAGGAACTCCACCAGTGCCAACGGGTTCGGGTAGTCGAACACCATCGTGGTCGGCAGCGTCAGCCCGGTCGCGGTCGCGAGGCGGTTGCGCAGGTCGACGGCCGTGAGCGAGTCGAAGCCGACGTCGCGGAACGCCCGTTCCTCGGCCAGGTCCGCCGGATCGGCCAGCCCCAGCACGGCGGACGCCTCGGTGCGGACCAGCGCCAGGAGCCGGTCTTCCTGCTCGGCCGGGCTCAGCGCGCGCAGCTGCGCGGCGAACTCGCCTTCCGCCACCGTGCCGGCGGTCTCCTGTTCGGTGGCCTGCAGCAGCTTGACCTCGGGCACCTCGGCGAACAGGTTCGTCGGGCGCATCGCGGTGAACACCGCGTGGTAGCGGTCCCAGTCCACATCGGCCACGGCGACCACGGTGTCGTCGCCGTCGAGCGCCGTGCGCAGGCCCGAGAGCGCGAGCTTCGGGTCCATGAACACCAGGCCGCTACCGCGGATCTGCGCCGGGTCGACGCGGCCGAGCTGCAGGTCGTCGGCCCAGATGCCCCACGAGACCGACGTCGCCCGCAGGCCGCGGGCGCGGCGGTGCTCGGCGAGCGCGGCGAGGAACGCGTTGCCCGCCACATAGGCGGCGTGCTGGCCACTGCCCCACATGCCGGCGGTGGACGAGTAGAGCACGAACGAGTCGAGGTCCTCGGGCAGCAGCTCGTCGAGCAGCCGCGCGCCCACGACCTTCGCGCGGATGACCTCCGCGAACGTCTCAATCGACGTCTCGGCCAGCGTCTGCAGTCCGATGAACGCGGCCGTGTGCAGCACGTTGCGGATCTCGCGGCCCGCGTCGCGCAGCCCGGCGAGCATCGCCTCGACTTGAGCGCGGTCGCTGATGTCGCAGGCCACGACCTCGGCCTCGGTGCCCAGCTCGGCCAGCTCCGCGACCAGCTCGCGCGCGCCGGGCGCGTCGAGGCCGCGGCGGCTGGTGAGCACGACGTGCGGCGCGCCCTCGCGGGCGAGCCAGCGGGCCAGGTGCGGGCCGAGCGTCCCGGTCGCGCCGGTGACGAGCGTGGTGCCGGCCGGCGTCCACGCGCGTTCGGTCGTCCCGGCCGGAGCCCGCACGACGCGGCGGGCGAAGACCCCCGACGCGCGCACGGCCAGTTGGTCCTCCCCGGTCGCGCCGGACAGCACGGTCACCAGGCGCGCGACCGCGCGTTCGTCCGGCTGCTCCGGAACGTCGACCACACCGCCCCAGCGATCCGGGTGCTCCAGCGCGGTGGTCCAGCCGACGCCGTGCACCTGCGCCTGGGCCGGGTGGGTCACGGTGTCGGCGCGGTTGGTGGCGACGGCACCGGTGGTGACCGTCCACAGCGGAGCGTCGAGCCCGGCGTCCCCGAGCGCCTGGACCAGTGCGACGGTGAGCGCGAGGCCACTCGCGAGCTCCGGGAACTCGCCGTGGGGCGCTTCGGCCAGCGCCAGCAGCGAGACGACGCCGGTGATCTCCTCGTCCACCGGCAGCCGTCCGGCGAGCACGGAGCGGTCGCTGCAGGACTCGTCGAGCACGAGGGTCCGCACCTGCGCGCCGGCGGCGTGCAGGCCCCGGGCGATCTCGGCGCCCTCGTGGCCCTCGGTCGTGACCAGCAGCCAGGTGCCGGACAGGATGCCGCTCGGCAGCCCGGTCAGCGGCTTCCAGACCGGCCGGTACCGCCAGGAGTCCACTGTGGACGCGTCCTGCCGGCGCCGGCGCCAGTTCGACAACGCGGGCAGCACGGCGGCCAGCGAGGCACCGTCGACGTCGAGGCTCGCCGTGAGCGAGTCGAGGTCCTGACCCTCCACGGCCGCCCAGAACTCGGCGTCGGCCGGGTCGGCGTGCACCACGGGCTCCGGCTCGGCCGGAATGGCCCAGAAGTGCTGGTGCTGGAAGGCGTAGGTCGGCAGCTCGATGGGCCGGCCGCCGCCGGTGTACGGCGTGAAGTCCACCGGCACGCCACGGACGAAGGCCTCCGCGGCCGAGGTCAGGAAGCGCTGCAGCCCGCCCTGGTCGCGGCGCAACGTCCCGGTCACGGCCGTGCGGCCCGCGCCTTCCAGGGTCTCCTGCACCGGCATGGTCAGCACGGGGTGCGAGCTGATCTCCACGAACACGCGGTGCTGGTCCTCGGCGAGCGCGCGGATGGCGGGCTCGAAGCCGACGCGGCCGCGTAGGTTGCGGTACCAGTAGCTCGCGTCCATCTCCGTCGTGTCGAGCCAGCCGCCGGTCACCGTCGAGTAGAACGGGACGGCGGAAACCCGCGGCGTGATCGGGGCCAGCGCCTCGGCGAGGTCGGTCTCGATCGCCTCGACGTGCGCGGAGTGCGACGCGTAGTCCACGGCGATCTTGCGGGCGCGGACTTCCTCGGCCGTCAGCTCGGCGTGCAGGCGGTCGAGCGCGTCCGGGTCGCCCGCCACCACGACGGACGTCGGCCCGTTGACCGCGGCGATCGAAACGCCCTCGGGCAGGCGCGGCTCCACTTCGGACACGGGCAGGCCCACGGACATCATCCCGCCGTGGCCCGCGAGTGTCCGCGCGATGGCCTGGCTGCGCAGCGCCACCACGCGGGCCGCGTCTTCGAGCGACAGTGCACCGGCCACGCACGCGGCGGCGATCTCGCCCTGCGAGTGACCGACCACAGCGTCGGGCTCCACGCCATGGGCCTGCCACAACGCGGCCAGCGACACCATGACCGCCCAAGACGCCGGCTGCACCACATCCACGCGCTCCAACGTCGGCGCACCCTCGACCTGCCGCAGCACATCCAGCAACGACCAATCCACAAAAGACGAAAGGGCCGCAGCGCACTCGTGCAACCGCTCCGTGAACACGGGCGACTCGTCGAGCAGCTGCGCACCCATGCCCGCCCACTGAGAACCCTGGCCCGGGAACACGAACACCCGCTTGCCCTCGACGTCGGCCACCCCGCGCACCGCGGTGGGCAGGTCGCCCCGCAGGCCGGCGAGCAGCTCGTCCCGGCCCGTGCCGAGCACCACGGCGCGGTGCTCGAACCGGGCCCGCGTGGTCAGCAGGGAGGCGGCGACGTCACGCGGGTCGGCGGTTTCGAGCGTCGAAGCGACGTTCACGACCTGCTCGCGCAGCGCCGCTTCACTTCGCGCCGACACCACGAGCGGAACCAGGCGTTCGGGCTCGTCCGCGTGGTCGGGGACCTCCGTCGCGGGCGGCTCGGCGAGGATCGTGTGCGCGTTGGTGCCGCTGATGCCGAACGACGAGATCGCCGCGATCCGCGGCCGGTCGCCGCGCGGCCACGCGGCGGCCTCGGTCAGCAGCTGCACCGTGCCGGGCGTCCAGTCGATGTGGGCCGACCGGTCACCGGCGTGCAGCGTCCGCGGCAGGACCTCGTGCCGCATCGCCATGATCATCTTGATCACGCTCGCCATGCCGGCCGCCGACTGCGTGTGGCCGATGTTCGACTTCACCGAGCCGAGCAGCAGCGGCTGCTCCGGGTCGCGGTCCCGGCCGTAGGTGGCCTGCAGCGCCTGCGCCTCGATCGGGTCGCCGAGCGCGGTGCCGGTGCCGTGCGCCTCCACGACCTGCACGTCTTCGGTGCGCACGCCGGAGTTGGCCAGCGCCTGGCGGATCACGCGCTGCTGCGCGGGGCCGTTGGGAGCCGAGAGACCGTTGGACGCGCCGTCCTGGTTCACGGCGGAACCGCGCACCACGGCGAGGATCGGGTGGCCGTTGCGCTGCGCGTCCGACAATCGCTCCACGAGCAGCATGCCGACGCCCTCGGCGAGCGTCATGCCGTCGGCGCCGTCGCCGAACGCCTTGCAGCGCCCGTCGAGCGCCAGCGCGCGCTGGCGGCTGAAGGCGACGAACGGGCCCGGGTTGGCCATCACGGTCGCGCCGCCGGCCAGCGCCAGCGTGCTCTCCCCGCCGCGCAGCGACTGGCACGCCAGGTGCAGCGCGACCAGCGAAGACGAGCAGGCGGTGTCGACGGTGACCGAGGGTCCTTCCAGCCCGAAGGTGTACGACAACCGTCCGGAAAGGACACTCGGCTGGGTGCCGGTGACGACGTGGCCTTCACCCGCGTCGCCGGCCCCGGCGCCGTAGTCCTGGAAGGTCGAGCCGATGAACGTGCCGGTCGGGCTGCCGTGCAGGGTCGCCGGGTCGATGCCGGCGCGTTCGAAGGCCTCCCACGAGGTCTCCAGCAGCAGCCGCTGCTGCGGGTCCATCGACAGCGCCTCCCGCGGCGAGATCCCGAAGAACGCGGGGTCGAACCGGCCGGCGTCGTGCAGGAAACCGCCCCGCGTCGAGTAGGTGGTGCCGAGGTGGTCGGGGTCCGGGTCGTAGAGGCCGTCGATCTCCCAGCCGCGGTCGGCGGGGAACTCGGAAATCGCGTCGACGCCGTCGGCGACCAGCCGCCAGAACTCCTCCGGCGTGTCGGCGCCGCCGGGGAACCGGCAGGCCATGCCGATGATCGCGATCGGCTCGTCACTCGCGCCCGCGGCGGCCACGACGTTCGCCGTGGCGGCGGTGCCCAGCACCTCGGCGCGCAGGAACTCCGCCAGCGCCGTCGGGTTGGGGTAGTCGAAGGCCAGGGTCGCGGGCAGCGTCAGGCCGGTCAGCGCGCCGAGCCGCTTGCGCAGCTCGACCGCCGTGAGCGAGTCGAAGCCGGCCTCGCGGAAGGCCCGGCGCTCCCCCACCTCGTCCGAGGACGCATGGCCGAGCACGGCCGCCGCCTCGCCGCGCACCAGGTCGAGGAGCAGGCGCAGTTGCTCGGGCTCGCCGAGCGCGCTCAGGCGAGCGGCGAACTCGCCGGCCTCCGCTTCCGGCTCGTCGGCCCGCACGGCCGCCAGGCCCGCGAGCAGCGGGCTCGGCCGCATCGCCGAGAACACCGGCACGTACCGGTCCCAGTCGACGTCGGCGACGGTCACGACCGGCTCGCCCGCGACCACCGCGCGGCGCAGCTCGGCCATGGCCGGGGCGGGCGCCATCATCCCGAGGCCGCGGCGGCGCAGGTCACCCGCGACCGCGTCGTCGGTCGCCATGCCCGCTTCGGCCCACGGACCCCACGCGACGGCCGTCGCGGCCAGGCCGCGGGCGCGGCGCTGCTCGGCCAGCGCGTCGAGGTAGGCGTTGCCCGCGCCGTACGCGCTCTGGCCCGCGCTGCCCCAGACGCCCGCGATCGAGGAGAACAGCACGAAGAAGTCGAGCGGACGGTCGCCGAGCAGCGCGTCCAGGTTGACGGCGCCGGCGATCTTCGCCGACAGGACCTGGTCGAAGTAGGCCTGATCGATCTCGTTCAACGGCGTCGCCTGGCCGACACCGGCCGCGTGGACCACGCCCGTCAGGTCCGGCAGCTCCGCGAGCACGCCGGCGAGGGCGTCGCGGTCGGCGACGTCGCACGCGGCCACGGTGACGCGCGCGCCCAGCTCCTCCAGCTCCGCGGCCAGCTCGGCCGCGCCCGGTGCCTCGGCGCCGCGACGGCTGGTGAGGACCACGTGCTCGGCGCCGCTGCGGGCCAGCCAGCGCGCGACCTCCGCGCCCAGCGCGCCCGTGCCGCCGGTGACCAGCACGCTGCCGGACGCGGTGAACGCGCCTTCCGGCGGCAGGTCCTGCGCCGCGTGCCGCACGAGCCGCCGGCCGGCGACCCCGTTGGCGCGGATCGTGAGCTGGTCCTCGCCCTCCGCATCGGCCAGGACCGCGACGAGCCGGCGGGCGGCGGCCGGGTCCAGAGTGGACGGCAGGTCGACCAGACCGCCCCAGCGGTGGGGCTGTTCCAGCGCGACCACACGGCCCAGCCCCCACACCGCGGCCTGCGCGGCGCTGGTCACGGTCTCGTCCGGCGTGGTGGCGACCGCGCCGCGGGTCAGGGTCCAGATCGGCAGCGGGCCGTGGTCCTCCAGCGCGTGGACGAGCGCGACCGTCAACGCCAGCGCGTCGTCCTCGGCCGAGGCCAGCGTGGACACGATCCCGGTGACCCCGTCGAGGTCGCCCAGGTTCTCGACGGTGCCGGTGCGCACCTCGGCGCCGTGCTCGGTCAGCGCGTCGACCACGTCCTGCGGCGCGTCGGCGGGGCTGACGACCAGCCAGGTGCCCTCGAGCGCGGGCAGCGCCGAGGGCTGCAGGTGCTGCCATTCGACGCGGTAGCGCCACGAGTCCAGCAGCGATTTCTCGTGCCGCGTCTGGCGCCACGACGAGAGGGCGGGCAGCAACGCGTAGAGCGAGGCGTGCTGCTCGTCCTGCAGACCCAGGATCCCGGCCAGCGCGCCGGCGTCGCCGCGTTCCACGGCGTCCCAGAGCCGCTCGTCGGCCGGGTCCGCCGGCACCGAAGCCGAGGGTGTGTCGGGCCAGAAGAACTCGTGCTGGAACGCATACGTGGGCAGATCGATCCGCCGGCCGCCGACGCCGGTGAAGAACTCCGGCCACGCCACGACGAAGCCGCGCGTGTGCAGCCGGGCAAGGGCGGCGACGAGCGTGAGCTCCTCGTCCCGGTCCGCGCGCCGGGTCGCGACGACTTCGGCGTCGGGCAGGGTTTCCTGCGTCATCGCGGAGAGGATGCCGTCCGGGCCGAGCTCCAGGAACGTGCCGACGCCTTCGGCCGCCAGCGCGCGGACGCCGTCGGCGAAGCGGACGGTGCCGCGGACGTGGTCCACCCAGTAGTCCGGCGAGCACAGCTGCTCCGCCGTCGCGACGGTGCCGGTGAGGTTGGAGACGACCGGCAGCTGCGGTGGCGAGTAGGTCAGGTTCGCCGCGACGGCGCGGAACTCCGCCAGCATCGGGTCCATCCGCGGCGAGTGGAACGCATGGCTCACCCGCAGGCGCTTGGTCTTGCGGTCGAGCGCGGCGAAGTGCTCGACGATCGGCGTCACGGCCTCGTCGTCGCCGGAGATCACGACGGACGCGGGACCGTTGACGGCCGCGATCCCCACACCGTCGGTGAGCAGCGGCGTCACCTCGTCCTCGGTCGCCTGCAGCGCGGCCATCACTCCGCCGGTGGGCAGCGCCTGCATGAGCCGGGCCCGGGCGGAGACGAGCGCCGCGGCGTCGGCGAGGGAGAACACGCCGGCGACGTGCGCGGCGGCCAGCTCGCCGATCGAGTGCCCGGCGAGGAATGCGGGCTTCACGCCCCACGAGCGCACCAGGCGGTAGAGCGCGACCTCGAACGCGAACAGCGCGGGCTGCGTCCAGCCGGTCTCGTCGAGCAAGCCGTCGCCGGCCGCCAGGACTTCACGCAGCGGCCGGTCCAGGTACTCGTCGAACGCGGCGCAGACCTCGTTCAGCGCCTGTGCGAACACCGGGAACCGCTCGGCCAGGTCGCGGCCCATCCCGGCGCGCTGGCTGCCCTGGCCGGTGAAGAGGAACGCCAGCCGTCCGGCCGCCCCGGTCTCGCCGTTGACCAGCGCGGAGTCCGAACGCCCGTCGGCCAGCGCTTCGAGTGCGCGGGCCGCGGTCTCCGCGTCGGTGGCGAGCACGGCGGCGCGGTGCTCGAAGTCCGACCGCGTGGTGACCAGCGAATGCGCGACGTCGGCGACGTGCGCCCCGTCCACAGTGGACCGCAGCCGGGCGGCTTGCGCGCACAGCGCCTTTCCGCTGCGGCCGGAGACCAGCCACGGCAGCACCCGGTCGGTGGTCGGCGCCTCGATCACCTTCGGCGCGGCCGGCTGCTCCAGGATGAGGTGCGCGTTGGTGCCGCTGATGCCAAAGGACGACACCCCGGCCCGCCGCGGCCGGGCGGACTCGGGCCACGCGGTGTCCTCGCGCACCAGCTCGACCGCGCCGGCTTCCCAGTCCACATGGGACGACGGTGCGTCGACGTGCAGCGTTCGCGGGACCGTGCCGTGGCGCATGGCCTCGACCATCTTGATCACGCCGGCGACACCCGCGGCCGCCTGGGTGTGGCCGACGTTGGACTTGACCGACCCGAGCAGCAGCGGCGTCTCGCGGTCGCGTCCGTAGGTGGCCAGCAGGGCCTGCGCCTCGATCGGGTCGCCCAGCGTGGTGCCGGTGCCGTGGGCCTCGACGACGTCGACGTCGCCGGTGTCCAGGCCCGCGTTCGCGAGGGCCGCGCGGATCACGCGTTGCTGTGAAGGGCCGTTCGGGGCGGTCAGGCCGTTGGACGCACCGTCCTGGTTCACCGCGCTGCCCCGCACGAGGGCGAGCACGGGGTGGCCGTGGCGTTTCGCGTCGGAAAGCCGCTCCAGCACGAGCATGCCGGCCCCCTCGGCCCAGCCGACGCCGTCGGCGGACTCGGCGAACGCCTTGCAGCGCCCGTCGGGCGAAAGGCCGCGCTGGCGCGAGAACTCCAGCAGCGACGCCGGCGTGGACATCACCGTGACGCCACCGGCCAGCGCGAGCGAGCACTCGCCCGACCGCAGCGCGTGCATGGCCCAGTGCATCGCGACGAGCGACGACGAGCAGGCCGTGTCCACCGTGACGGCCGGGCCTTCGAGCCCGAGCGTGTAGGACACCCGGCCGGACGCCACGCTGGGCGAGGTGCCGCTGCCCTGGAAGCCTTCGAAGTCACCACCCGCGAGGACCGCGCCGTAGTCGTTGTACATCACGCCGGCGAACACGCCGGTCTGGCTGCCGCGCAACGACACCGGGTCGATGCCGGCCCGCTCGATCGCCTCCCACGACGTCTCGAGCAGCAGGCGCTGCTGCGAATCCGTGGCCAGGGCCTCGCGCGGGCTCATGCCGAAGAACGCCGGGTCGAACTCGGGCGCGTCGTGCAGGAAGCCGCCGCCGCGCGCGTAGGTGGTGCCGGTCCTGTCGGGGTCCGGGTCGTACAGCCCGGCCAGATCCCAGCCGCGGTTGTCCGGGAAGCCGGTGATCGCATCGGTGCCGGACGTGACGAGCCGCCACAGCTCCTCGGGCGAGGTCACCCCGCCCGGGTACCGGCAGCTCATGCCGACGATCACGATCGGGTCGTCGGCCGCCGCGGCGCGAGTGGTGCCCACGGTCGCCGCCGGGGCCGAACCGAGCAGCTCCTCCACGACGTGCGCGGCCAGCGCGGCCGCCGTCGGGTAGTCGAACACGACCGTGGCCGCCAGCCGCAGGCCCGTCACGGACCCCACGCGGTTGCGCAGCTCGACCGCGGTCAGCGAGTCGAAGCCGAGGTCGGAGAACGCGCGGGCCGGGTCGATCGCGTCGGCGCCGCCGTGGCCGAGGACCGCGGCCACCTGGGCGCGGACGAGCTCCAGTACGACGTCGGCGCGTTCGGCCTCGCCGAGCCCGCTCAGCCGCTCCGCCAGGCCGACCGCGGCCGACCCCGCGACGACGGACCGCCGGGCCGGGCCGCGGATCAGCCCCCGGAGCAACGGCGGCACCGCGCCCTGCGAGCGCAGCACGGGCAGGTCGAGGCGGACGGCCACGAGCACGGCGTCGTCGGCGGTGAGCGCGGCGTCGAACAGGGCCACGCCCTGCGCCACCGGCAGCGCGGGCGTCCCGGCGCGGGCCATGCGGCTGAGGTCCTCTTCGGACAGCGTGCCGGTCATGCCGCCGGTGCTCGCCCACGGACCCCACGCCAGTGACACGGCCGGCAGGCCCTGGGCCCGGCGGTACTCGGCGAGTGCGTCGAGGAAAGCGTTGGCGGCCGCGTAGTTGCCCTGGCCCGGCGCGCCGAAGACGCCGGCGAACGAGGAGAACGTGACGAACGCGGTGAGGTCGCTCGTGAGCTCGTGCAGGTTCCAGGCGGCGTCGGCCTTCGGGCGCAGCACGGTGTCGAGGCGCTCGGGTGTGAGCGACGCGAGGACACCGTCGTCCAGCACGCCCGCGGTGTGCACGACGGCGCGCACCGGGCGTTCGACCGACGCCAGGGCCGCGGCGAGGGCCTCGCGATCGGCCGCGTCGCAGGCGAGGACAGTGACTTCCGCGCCCTCCTCGGTCAGGTCCGCGACCAGTTCTGCCGCGCCGGGGGCGTCCGGGCCACGACGGCTGAGCAGCAGCAGGTGCCGCACGCCGTACTCGGCCACGAGGTGATGAGCGAACACCGCGCCCAGTCCCCCGGTGCCGCCGGTGACGACCACCATGCCCTCGGGATCCCACGCGACCTCGTCGGGGGCGACCGGCAGCGCGGCGCGGCTCAGCCGAGCGGCGTAGGTGACGCCCTCGCGCACGGCCAGGTCCGGCTCGTCACTGGAGTAGACCTCGGCGGGCGGCTCACCGTCCGCGTCCAGGTCCAGCAGGCCGAAGCGGCCCGGCAGCTCGCTCTCGGCCGCGCGCACCAGTCCCCGCACGGCCGCGGCCGCCGGGTCGGTGACCGGCTCCCCCGCCACCGAAACGGCACCGCGCGTCACGAAGACCAGACGCTGGTCGCCCGAAGCCGCGTCCTGGAGCAGCCGCAGGGCGTGGGCGGTCAGCGAGTGGGCGTCGCCGATCGGGTCGCCGGTGCCCTCGATCGGCACGAGCACGACATTCGATTCGTCCACCTCGGAGGCCTGAATCCCACGCGGACGGACCCACGACACGGCGAAGAGCGCATCGCGCTGCACGGTCGCGGCGGAGTTGAGGTCGTCGGCCGACATCGGCCGCACCGTCAGGGCTTCGACCGAGGCCACGGGCGCGCCCGTGCTGTCGGCGACCGCGATCGACACCGCGTCGCTGCCCGCGGGCGAGAGCTTCACGCGGACCGAAGCCGCACCGGCCGCGTGCAGGGCCACGCCCTCCCACGAGAACGGCAGGCCCGCCGGGCCACCGTCCGGGCGGCCGAGCAGCAGGGCGTGCAGCGTCGCGTCGAGCAGCGCCGGGTGGATCCCGAACGCGCCGGCGTCGGCTCCGGGCCCGGCCGGCAGGGCGACGTCGGCGAACACGTCGTCGCCGCGGCGCCACACCGAGCGCAGGCCCCGGTACGCCGGGCCGTAGGCGAAGCCGGCTTCGGCCAGCCGGTCGTATCCGCCGTCGAGGTCCACGGGTTCCGCGTCGGCCGGTGGCCAGGCGGCCGCGTCGGAGGCGACCGACGCGGTGCCCGGGGAAACGGTGCCCGCCGCGTGCTGGGTCCAGGGCTGCTCGTCCTCGCCGTCGGACCGCGAGTAGACGTTCACGCCCCGGCGGCCGGCCGCGTCCGGCGCGCCGACCCACACCTGTACCTGCACGGCGCGGTGGTCGGGCAGCACGAGCGGCGCGGCCAGGGTGAGGTCTTCGACGAGGCCGCAACCGACCTCGTCACCGGCCCGCAGCGCCAGCTCGAGGAACGCGGTGCCCGGCAGCAGCACCGCGCCGCGCACGGCGTGGTCGGCCAGCCACGGGTGCGTCCGGGTGGACAGCCGGCCGGTGAGCAGCAGCCCGTCGGAGTTGGCCAGTGTCACCGCGGCGGCGAGCAGTGGGTGGTGCGCCGCGCCGAGCCCGGCGGCGCGCACGTCGTTGAACTGCGCCATCCCGCCCTTCGGCCAGAACCGGCGGCGCTGGAACGCATAGGTGGGCAGGTCGAGCCGGCGCGCGGCGGTGCCGGCGAAGTACCGCGCCCAGTCCACGGTGATCCCGCGCCCGTGCACACCGGCCAGCGCGGCGGCCATCGACGCGTCTTCGGGCCGGTTCGCGCGCAGCAAAGCGAACGCCTCGGCGTCTCGGACCAGCGAGGACAGCGCGCTGTCGGGGCCCAACTCCAGCATCGTCGTGACGCCGTGGCCGGTGAGCCAGTCGAGGGCGTCGGCGAAGCGGACGGTGCGGCGGACGTGGTCGACCCAGTAGTCCGGAGTGGACAGCTGCTCGGCGGTCACGGGCTCGCCGGTCAGCGTGGAGACGATCGGGATCCGCGGAGCTTCGGCCGCGAGACCGGCGACGACGGCGCGGAACTCGGCCAGCATCGGGTCCATCAACGGCGAGTGGAACGCGTGACTCACCCGCAGGCGCTTCGTCTTGCGGCCCAGCTCGGCGAAGTGCGCCGACACCGCGAGCACGGCGTCCTCCGCACCGGAGACGACGACCGTGCCGGGGCCGTTCACAGCGGCGATCGACACCTCGCCGGTCAGCAGCGGCGCGACTTCGTCCTCCGCCGCGGTGATCGAGACCATCGCGCCGCCGGCGGGCAGCGCCTGCATCAGCGTGCCGCGCGCGGCGACCAGCTTCGCCGCGTCGGCCAGGGAAAACACGCCGGAGACGTGGGCGGCGGCCAGCTCGCCGATCGAGTGGCCGGTCAGGTGGTCGGGCGTGACGCCCAGCGACTCGACGAGGCGGAACAGCGCCACCTCGACGGCGAACAACGCGGGTTGCGCCCAGCCCGTCTCGTTCAGCTTCTCGGCGTCCTCGCCCCACAGGACCTCGCGCAGCGAGCCGTCGAGGTGGCGGTCCAGCTCGGCGGCGACCGCGTCGAACGCCTCGGCGTACACGGGGAAACGCCGGTAGAGCTCACGCCCCGCGCCGAGCCGCTGTGCGCCCTGCCCGGTGAACAGGAACGCGAGCTTCGTCTTCGCCGGCACGACGCTCGCGGGCGCTTCCCCCGCCGCCATCGCGGTGAGCCCGGCCAGCGCGGCGTCCCGGTCCTCCGCGACGACCGCTGCCCGGTGCTCGAACGCGGACCGCGTGGTGGCCAGCGACAGCGCCAGGTCGGCCACGGCCGCGTCCGGGTTGTCTTCGAGGAACTCCACGGCGCGGGCTGCCTGGGCCCGCAGCGCTTCGGCGGTGCGCCCGGACACGAGCAGCGGCACCGCACCCGCCGCGAGTGGTGCGGGAGCGGGTTCCTGCTCCGTCGCTTCGGCTTCCGGCGCCTGCTCGATGATCGTGTGGGCGTTGGTGCCGCTGATGCCGAACGACGACACGCCGAACCGTCGCGGCTCGCCCGTCTCCGGCCACGGCGTGGCCTCCGTGAGCAGCCGCACGGCGCCCTCGGTCCAGTCCACATGCGACGACGGGGCGTCCACGTGCAGCGTCTTCGGCAGCACGCCGTGGCGCAGGGCCATGACCATCTTGATGATGCCCGCGACACCGGCGGCGGCCTGCGTGTGGCTGATGTTCGACTTCACCGAGCCGAGGTAGAGCGGCTTGCCCGCGTCGCGGCCGCGGCCGTAGGTGGCCAGCAGCGCCTGCGCTTCGACGGGGTCGCCGAGCGTGGTGCCCGTGCCGTGCGCCTCCACCGCGTCGACCTGCGCGGCGGTGAGGCGGGCGTTGAGCAGCGCCTGCTGGATCACGCGTTCCTGCGAAGGACCGTTCGGCGCGGTCAGGCCGTTGGACGCGCCGTCCTGGTTCACCGCGGACCCGCGGACCACGGCCAGCACCTCGTGGCCGTGGCGGATCGCGTCCGACAGGCGCTCCAGCACGAGCACGCCGACGCCCTCGGCCCAGCCGGTGCCCGACGCCGAGTCGGCGAAGGAGCGGCAGCGGCCGTCGGTCGCGAGACCGCCCTGGCGACTGAACTCGGCGAACGTGGCCGGGCTCGACATCACGGTGACGCCGCCGGCGAGCGCGAGCGAACATTCCTTGGCGCGCAACGCGTGCGCGGCCAGATGCAGAGCAACGAGCGACGACGAGCACGCCGTGTCCACGGTGACGGCGGGCCCCACGAGACCGAACACGTACGACAGCCGGCCGGACATCACGCTCGTGGTGTTTCCGGTGAGCTGGAAGCCCTCGACGCCGTCCTCGGGGCCGACCGCGTAGTCCTGGGCCATCGCGCCGACGAACACGCCGGTGCGGCTGCCGCGCAGCGCCGCCGGGTCGAGGCCCGCGCGCTCGAACGCCTCCCACGACGCCTCCAGCAGCACACGCTGCTGCGGGTCCATCGCCAGCGCCTCACGCGGTGAGATGCCGAAGAAGTCGGCGTCGAACTGCGGGGCGTCGTGCAGGAAGCCGCCCGACAGCGTCGAAGACGCGAAGTCGCCGTCGAGGTCCCAGCCGCGGTCGGCGGGGAACTCGGTGATGCCGTGCTCGCCGGCCTCGACCAGCCGCCACAGGTCCTCCGGGCTGGTGACGCCGCCGGGGTAGCGGCAGCTCATGCCCACGATCGCGATGGGCTCGCTCGCCGCCGCCTCCAGCTCCTGCACCCGCTGGCGCGTCCGGCGCAGATCGGCACTGGCGCGCTTGAGGTAGTCCCGCAGCTTCTGTTCGTTGTCCATGCTCAGCTCAACCCATCTGGACGGCCGCGCGGCGGCACACGTTCGGGTCACGATCCCCACCGAGTCTCGACCGGGCGGGCCTGGGAAATCCCTAGTTCACGTCGGTTTTCCCGACAGCAGAAGGCCCCCGCCGCGGGCAGCGGCAGGGGCCGGGGTGCGAGTGGTTCACCAAGCGGCGGCCAGCAGCACGTCGCCGTAGTCGCGCTCGCGCGCGGCCTGCTCGATGTCGGAGTGGACCATCATCGTCATCAGCTCGGTGAAGTCGACGCTCGGCTCCCAGTCCAGCGCCTTGCGCGCCCGGCGGGAGTCGGCACACAGCGTCTCGACCTCCGCGGGCCGCACCAGGGCCGGGTCGACCACCACGTGCTCCTCCCAGTCGAGGTCCGCGGCCGCGAAGGCGATCCGCACGGCGTCGCGCACCGAATGCATCTCGCCGGTGCCGATCACGTAGTCGCCCGGGTCGTCCTGCTGCAGCATCAGGTGCATGGCGCGCACGTAGTCGCCGGCGAAACCCCAGTCGCGCACGGCGTCGAGGTTGCCCAGCGCCAGCTTGTCCTGCAGGCCCAGCTTGATCGCCGCGACGGCGAGGGTGATCTTGCGCGTCACGAACTCGGCACCGCGGCGCGGGGACTCGTGGTTGAACAGGATGCCGGACACGCCGTACATCCCGAAGGACTCGCGGTAGTTCTTGGTGATGTAGTGGCCGTACGCCTTCGCCACGCCGTACGGGCTGCGCGGGTGGAAGATCGTGTCCTCCGACTGCGGCGTCTCGGCGACCTTGCCGAACATCTCCGACGAGGACGCCTGGTAGAACCGGATCAGGCCGTCCTTCGACGCCGTGCGGCTGGCCGAGAGACCGCTCACCATGCGGATGGCTTCGAGCATGCGCAGCACGCCCATGCCGTTGACCTCCGTCACGAGCTCGGGCTGCTGCCACGACATCGGGACGAACGAGATCGCGCCGAGGTTGTACACCTCGTCGGGCTGCACCAGCTCGATCGCGGACACGAGGCTCCGCTGGTCGATCAGGTCACCGTCCACGAAGGACACGTCCGACATCAGGCGGGCGATCCGCGACCGGCGCGGGTTCGCCTGGCCCCGGATGAGTCCCCACACCTGATAGCCTTGCGCGAGCAGGTGCTCGGCGAGGTATGACCCGTCCTGCCCGGTGATCCCGGTGATCAGTGCGCGCCTGGACATGCTGTCCCCTTCCACCTACGGAAAAGCCACCGCGGCGGTGGCCGGGTGACGCCCCGGACCGGGGCTGTCATCGGAAAGAAGTTGCCGGAAAGCCGTTGCGACACCGGGGAATCGTCCTCGGCGGCTCGGCTCCGACGCTCGCAGCCGCCCCGCGCCGTTGTCAACGACCGGCGCCGGATGCTGGGGAATCACCGAGTTTCGCCCGCGGAAAGACTGCACACTTCCCGGTTTCCGGCGTGCTGGACTGTCCACGAAGGAGCCGCCCCGACGAAAGGACAGCCGTGAACGCCACCACCGGCCTCGACCCGGCACTCTGGCTGCGCCGCTTCCGCCCCGCCGAGCAGGCCGCGCGCCGGCTCGTGTGCTTCCCGCACGCCGGGGGCTCGGCCAGCTTCTACCACCCGGTGGCGGTGGCCCACTCCCCCGGGACCGACGTGGTGGTGCTCCAGTACCCGGCCCGCCAGGACCGCCGCCTCGAGCCCGCGATCACCGGCATCGACGGCTACGCCGACGCGGTCGCCGAGGTGCTCGCCACCCAGCCCGTGAAGCCGACCGTCTACTTCGGACACAGCATGGGCGCCGCGATCGCCTACGAGGTCGCCCTGCGCCTGGCCGGCACCCCGCACGCGCCCGCGTCACTCGTGGTCTCCGGCCGCCGGGCCCCCGGCACCATACGGGACGAGCGCGTGCACGAACGCGACGACGCCGGCCTGCTCGCCGAGCTGAAACGGCTCAACGGCACCGATTCGTCGCTGCTGGACAACGACGAGATCCTCAAGATGACCCTGCCGTCGCTGCGCAGCGACTACCGCGCCATCGAGACCTACCCGACGCGCCCGGGCCGCCCGGTGGCGTGCCCGATCCTCTCGCTCGTCGGCGACGCGGACCCGAAGGCCACGACCGAGGAGGCCGGACGCTGGCGCGAGCACACCACCGCCGGGTTCCGCCTCCGTACGTTCCCCGGCGGCCACTTCTTCCTCACGACGGCCGCGGCCGAGGTCAACCAGGAGCTCGCGCAGGAGCTGGACGCACTCGACTTCTGAGCACGCACGAGGAGGGCCCGCCGCTCGAGTCGCGGCGGGCCCTCTTCGTGCGGTCAGTTCCCCTCGGCGGGTTCCAGGATGTGCGCGACGTCCGGCAAGCCGCCCCGACCCGCGATGCCGAGCTTGCGGTACACCTTCGTCAGGTGCTTCTCCACGGCCCGCACGCTGATCTCCAGGTCTTCGGCGATGCGCTGGTTCGCCTGGCCCGCCAGCACGAGCCGCGCGACGCGGCGCTCCGACGGCGTCAGGTCGGCCGGGTGCGCGCCGGACGTCGGGTCGCCGTGGGGTCGTACGTCGGCGACACCGCAGGCTTTCGCGAGCTTCTCGCCGCGGGCCAGGTGTTCGGCGGACGCGGCACGGTCGGTGGACGCCAGGCGCCGGCCGAGCAGGATGTGGGCCTTCGCGAGCTCCAGCTGCCCGAACGAGCCGTCGAGGACCTCGATCGCCTCGCGCGCCAGGTCCAGGGCGCGCGGGCCCTCGGTCATGCTCGCCCACACGCGCAGCGCGCGGCCGTGCGCGGTCGGCGCGCCCCACGCGGCGGCTCGTTCGTGTTCCTCCTCGATGAGGTCGTGGGCCAGCTCTTCGGCGCCGAGCCGGTGGTGCAGCCGCGCGGCCCAGGTGCGCCACGGCAGCACGGCCGGGTTGCCCCAGCCCATGAGGTCGTACTCGCGGCCGCAGTCGAGCAGGTGCTCCAGCGCGGCCTCCGCGTCGCCGTTGGAGGCCGCGACCACGCCGTCGACGAGGTTGCCCAGCCAAGCCGGGATCAGCGCGTTCTCCCGCGCGCGGTAGGCCGACAGCGCCCGCCGCGCCAGATCCGGGACCACGGCTTCGGCCACGATCAGCGCGAGGGTTTCGCAGCAGCGCACGGCGACGGCGGTGAACGCCGGGTCGGCGCGTTCGAGCGTGCGCGCGGCCAGTGTCGCGGCTTCGGTGTGCCAGCCACGGCGGGCGAGCGAGTACGCGCGCTCGGCCTGGGCGACCAACGTCTCGGCCGCGTTCTCACCCCACTGCCGGCGCGCCAGCACCGTGAGCGAGGTGAGCCACGAGTCGGCCTGGTCGAGCAGGTCCAGCGCCAGCATCGAGCGCGCGGCGAGTGGCACGGCCGTCCGCGCGTCGGCGGGCGAGGGCGGCTCGCCGAGCACGACTTTCCGCGCGATCACGCCGCACCGCTCGGCGTCCTGCCCGGCGAGCGTCGCGGCGTGCACGAGCACGGCGGCCTGGTCCCGTTCGGCGCGGGAGCCCGGGGTGGCCGCGGGATCGAGGCGGGCGAACCCGGCCAGGGCGTCGGTGAACGGGCGCAGCTCCCCCAGCCGCGCGTACCGCAGGCGGGCCTCCAGGGCGAGCGCGAGGTCGCGATCCGCGGGGACGCTCAGCTCCGCGGCGGCCGCGGCGAACTGCGCGGTGAGCGAAGCCGGTGCCAGCTCCAGGGCCAGCGGCGGCAGCACCGCGAGCTCCCGGGCCCGGCGGCCGCGGCCGGTGAGTCCCGGCAACGCCTGGGTCAGGTGCCGCAGCGAAGCCACGGGCGCGGACGACCGCTCCACAGTGGCCAGATCCACGAGCAGCTCCGCGCGGTCGGCACCACCGGCCGTCACCCCGAGCAGCGCGCGCAGCAGGCACCGGCGCGCGGTGGCGAGATCGCCCCGCTGCAACGCGTCGCGCCCCGCGGCCTTGAGCAACCCGATCGCCCAGCCGGTCGGCGGGCTCTCGGCGGCGAGCAGGTGGCGGGCGACGTCCTCGGGCGGCCGGCCGGCTTCGGCGAGCACCCGGGCCGCCCGCAGGTGGCGTTCGGCGGTTTCCGAGGCGGGCAAAGAGTTTTCGACGGCGTCGGCGATCGCCGCGTGCGCGAACCACGCGGGTTCGTTCTCGTCGACGAGGCCGGCCGCGGCGAGCGCGGCCAGAGCCGCGGCGCAGTCGTCGGCCGCGAGCCCGGTCAGCGGCGTCAGCAGTCCGGGGCCGGCCGGTTCGCCCAGCACAGCCAGCGCGTACGCGGTTTCCTTGACCGGCGGGCATTCCACGGCCAGCGCCTGCGCCGCCCGCGCGCCGATGGCGGCGGGGCGGCACGTCCGCACGGCCTTGACGGCACCGGACTGGGGCCGCCGGCCCGCGGCACGCTGGCTCCGCACGAGAGCGGCGAGGAACAGGGGGCGGCCGTGCGACACTGTGGTGCACGCGCGGACGAAAGCCCCGTCGCCTGGTTCACCGAAGCAGTCGGTGATCACCTGCTTCACCCCGGCGCGCGTGAGGGGGCGCAGCGCCAGTTCGTGCGCGGTACGGCCGTAGATCCGCGCCAGCGGACCGGTTTCCGCCACGCCGGCCCGGTCGTGCCGGCCGGCGACGACGAGGACCACCGGACGGTCCTCAGCGGACTCCGCCAGCAGAGCCAGCCACCGCGCGGAGCACGGGTCGGCCCAGTGGAGGTCGTCGACGAGGACCAGGAGGGGCCGGCCCGCGGCGTGGGCCAGCACCTCGTCACGCACCCGTATCGCGTCGGCGTCGGCGAGACCTCCCGCCGTCCGGGCACGATCGGGCAAGCGCACCGCCGTCTCCGGCAGGACGTCGAGCATCCGGCGCAGCACCCCGAGCGGGAAGTCGCGTTCGGACCGCACACCGCCGGCCCGCAGCACGAGCACCGCTTCGGGCCCGCTGTCGAGCACGGCCGCCTCGGCCAGGGCGCCGAGCAGGGCCGACCGGCCGATGCCGAGCGGTCCCGAGACGGTCACCACGCAGCCGGTACCGCTGCGTCGCGTGTCGTCCAGGATTCGCGCGACCAGCGCGGTCTCCTGCTCCCGCTCGGTGAGCACGGGCTCAGCGGATGTATTCCGGGCGCACCCGCGGCGGCCACTGGCCGATGCCGAGGATGCCCATCGAGTAGCCCTTGGACACCAGGGCCGGGCGGTTGGTGACCTTCAGCTTCCGCAGCAGCGTGGTCACGTGGTACTCGACGCCGCCGCGGGAGAGGAACAGCTTCGCGGCCAGCTGCACCGTCGACTCGCCGGCGGCCACCCCCTCCAGGATGCGGGCGTCGACCTGGCTCAGGAGCTTCTGCTTGCTGCTGGCCAGCTGCGGCGCGGAGTCCGCGTCGTCCGGCTTCACGAGCACCGTGATCGTGTCGACGCGGCCGCCGCTGCGCACCGCGATGCCGGTCAGCTCGCCCGCGAACACGGAGTCGCGCGGGCCCACGGCCACCATCTGCTCGGCGAACCGGGCGTGCTGGCCCTCGGTCAGCCGCGTCAGCTGGTGCTTGAGCTTGCCCTGCACGCTCGGGTGCAGGAAGTCGCAGAAGCTGCGGCCGTACACGTCCTTGGCGGTGCGCCCGAACTGCCGCGAGAACGGCACGTTGGCTTCCCGCACGCGCAACCCCAGGTCGAGGTTGGCCATGCACATCCCGGACTGCTCGAAAAGGGAGGTGTAGATGTCGCGGTATTCATCGGAATTCCGGGCCATGGTGGTGGCGGAAGGCGCCGGCTTGGCGATGACTGCACTGGAATTCATCGGTATCGACCATTCCTCTCAGGTCACGCGAGGCCATGATCTGCCGACCGGAAGCGAATCGGCCGACATATGACGTTTCATTTGTTGATCTCAGTCTATGGATGGAAAACCAACCAAGTCAACAGCGCCGGAGCCTCCCCGCTTAATCCTGCGGTACCCCCACACGATGGTTCGGTACGGTGCGGTCGGACGCGGTACGGTTCCCTCTGACCAGCCAAAACCGAAATCACTCAGCCGAAGTTCACCTCGCGTTCGCCCGCCGGCCCCGACCACCGGTGCGGGCGCGCGGTCCCACACGGACGAACATAAACCCACATCGCCCACCCTTGCCCGTGAGACCACCGGTATGTGCCCGTTCTTCGGAGTTCCCGAAATGCCACGGCCCGTTCCCCCGCGGACCTGAAACTTCTTCGGAAACCCTGTTCCCATTCATTCGGTTCGGCGCATAACTGTGACATTCCCCGATTACGCGCACCAGTTCGTGGCGGTACTTCTGCCGTCAATTCCCGGCCAGCGGCACAACGCGGCCCGGTTCAGCCGATTTCCGGGTCGCCGCCGAGCGCCGCGGCCAGCTCCGCGCGGCCGTCGATGCGGAGTTTCCGGTACGCGCTCGTCAGGTGCTTCTCGACCGCGCGCCGGCTGGTGCCCAGCTCGACGGCGATGTCGGCGTTGGTGAGCCCGCGCGCGGCGAGCTCGGCGACGGTGGCCTCGCCACGTGTCAGCTCGGGGCGGATCACGGGCGCGGCGGTGGATCCGGCCGGGGCCGCGAACAACCCGTCGGCCTCGGCGCCGAGCCAGTGGGCTCCGCACTGCTCGGCGAGCCGGCGTCCGCGCGCCAGCACGCGCTCCGCCTCGTCGCGGTCGACATCGCGCAGCACCTCGCCCAGCTTGATCAGCGCTTTCGCCTGCTCGAACCGGTCGACCGAACCACGCAGCACCTCGTTGGACTCGCGCAGCAGCTCCAGCGCGCGGTCGCGGTCGGGGTGCACCGAGGCCCGGATGCGCAGCGCCCGCCCGAGCGTGGTCGGAGCGCCCCACTCGAGTGCGCGTTCGTAGTTGTCCTCGGCGTGGCGCACCGCGTCGTCCTGGCGGCCCAGCCGGTGCGACAGCACCGCCGCCCACGTGCGCCACGGGTGCATCGCCGGGTTGTGCCAGCCGGCCCGGTCCAGCCGCCGCCCGCTGTCGAGGAACTGCGCGAGCGCCATCTGCAGGTCACCGCGCTGCGCCGCGAGCGCGCCTCGCAACGAGCGGCGGATCTCGAACAGCCGCAGGTCCCCCGGCGGCGCGCCGTCGAGCACCCGCGCCGCGAGCGGCCGGTCCCGCAACGCGAACGCCACCAGCCCGAGCACCACCGACGGCAGCAACACGGCGTCGGGCCACGAGCGGTCGACGAGCTCGAACGCCCGCACCGCCTCCTCCCGCGCCTCGACGAGCCGCCCGCAGCCCAGCAGGAGCAGGCCGCGCTGCGCGCCGACGAGGGCCTGCGGTGTCGGGTTGCTGTGGCGTCGGGCGTTGTCGTACGCGGCTTCGAGCCACGACCACCCCGCGTCCACCGCGTCGGCGGCCATCAGCACGGCCGGCAGGGTCTGCAGCGCGGCGAGCGCGCCGTAGGTGTTGGTCGGATCGTGGGCGAGCAGCTTCCGGGCCTGGCCGGCGATCACGTCCGCCGTGGTGCCCGAGCCCAGGGTGGCGGCCATCAGCAAGACCACGCGCAGTTCGCGTTCGCCGGCGGTCGGGCCGTGCGGGTGGTCGCGCAGCTCGGCCAGCCGCCGGGCGGCCGCCGCGAGCTTGGCTGGTTCGCCGAGACCGGAGAACCAGACCCGGGCCTCGAGCCGCAGCGCCAGCTCGCGGTCGTGGCCGGACAGCTCCTCGGCCGGGCCGAGCCGGTCGGCTACGTCGCGGACCAGCTCGGCCACGAGCGGGCCCTCCCCGGCCACCGGCAAGGGAATCCAGGTCGCCACGGTGGCGCGGTCGCGCACCGTCGGCATCAGCGGCGCCGCCTGCGCGAGGTGACGGACCGCCGAACCCGGGTCCACGTCGAGCTCGGCCGCGGCCAGCTCCACGAGCAACCGCGCGCGCTCCCCGCTGTCCGGCGACAGATCCAGCAGCGCGCGGCGCAGGTAGCGCCCGGCCGGCGAAGGCGCGGCGCGACGGCGGGCTGCTTGCGCCGCCGCCCGCAACCGCTCGACCTCCCACCCGGCGTTGATCACGTCGACCTGGAGCAGCTGCGCGGCGACCGCCTCGGGCGGGTAGCCGCTCTCGTCGAGCAACCCGGCCGCTTTCCGGTGCAGCGCCGAGCTTTCCCGCGCGTCGAGCAGTTCCTCGACGACGCGGTTGAGCGACGCGTCCCGCACGGTGACGCGGTCGCCGGCCACTTCGAGCCAGCGGCCGCCCAGCGCGGTGAGCGCGGCCATGCGGCCCGGCGCGTCGACTTCACCCAGCCGCAGCACCAGGTCCAGCTCGGCGTCACCCCCGAGGACCACCAGCGCCTTCGCGAACGCCGCGACGCCGGGAACGCGCCGCAGCAGGAACTGCAGGCGCTCGCGCCGGAACGCCGTGCCCAGCTCGTGGATCCGTTCGCAGTCCGAAGCCTTGCCGGTGACGCGGTGGGAGACGGCGCGGTCGAGCAGCGTGCGCAGTTCCTTCGGGCTGCCGGAAGTCACCTCGTGGCAGGCGAGCGCGAACTCCGCGGCGTGGTCCGCGCCGAACTTGCGGCCGACGAGCCGCGCGGTCGCCTCCGCCGAGAGCGGGGCGGCCCGCAGGTGGTAGCGGGCGACGTCGGCAATCTCGCGGATCAGGGGCTCACGCCCGGCGGTGCCGTCCTGCAGCACCGCCGCGATCAGCACCCGCATGCCCGAAAGCCGCCCGGCGAGGAAGGCCAGCGCCCGCAACGACGGCTCGTCCACCCAGTGCAGGTCGTCCACCAGCACCACCACGGGGCGCTGCGCGGCCAGCCCGACGAACAGCGTGTGCAGCCCGTGCAGCACGCTGGCCGTCGCCGAGCGGGCGGGGTCGTCGCCCACGACCGGCGGCCGGCCGCCGGTCAGCGGGTCCAGCAGCACCCGCGCGACCGGCGCCGCCACCGGCGGGCCGGGCACCGACAGCAGCGGGAGCACGAGCTGGCGCACGACGCCGAGCGGGAAATCCTGTTCGATCTGTGCGCCGCCCGCCCGCAGCACCCGCGCGCCGAGCCGCGTCGCCGACGACCCGATCTCCCGCAGCAGCGCGGATGATCCCGCACCGGCCGGACCGCCGACCAGCAGCACGGCCCCCTCGCCCGACTGCACCTCCAGCACGGCCTTCTCCAGCACGGCCAGCTCAGGTTCGCGTTCGAGGAGCACCGCCGCTCACTCCCCCCGCCCCGCCGGCGCCCACCGGGCCGCGAGCTGTGCGCGGCCGCGGATCCCGAGCTTGCGGTAGGCCTTGGTGAGCCGCAGCTCCACGGTTCTCGTCGCCACAGAGAGCGCTTTCGCGATGTCCCGGTTCGCCATCCCGCCGGCGGCGAGCTCCACCACCTCGCGCTCGGGCTCCGACAGCAGCCCGCCGGTCGTGTCGTCCTCGTCCCGCGGGGCCGGCAGCCGCAGTGCCGGCCGGGCCGCCGGCGGGTGGATCGCCGCGCCCGCACCGAGTTTCGCGAACGACACCTCACGCATCCAGTCGAGCAGCTCGCTCGCGCCCCAAGCTTCGCCGAGCGCCTTCTCCTCGGCGATCAGCTCCTGCGCCGCGGCGCGGTCACCCAGCCGCAGCTGCGCGACGGCCGCGATGGTGCGCCAGCGGGACAACATGGGGTTGAGCCAGTGCCGGCCCCGCAGGATCCGGCCGCACTCCAGCAGCGCCGTCAGCGCGCCTTCGACGTCACCGCGTGCGAGGCGCAGCCGGCCGCGTTCGTAGAGCAGGAACGCCCAGCCGGCCCCGCGTTCGGCTCCGGCCGGCAGCGGCGCCGCCTCGGCTTCCCGCGCCTTCTCGACGTCACCCTGCTGCTGGTACGTCGCCATCTCCCCGGCCACGTGCCGCGCCACCAGCGTCGGGTGCCAGCAGCGCACGGGCAGCTCGCGGCCGGCGGTGTAGAGATCGCGGCGCGCCTGCTCGGCGCGGCCGAGCCAGCCCGCGGCGAGCGCCCGGTACAGCAGCGCCTGCGCCGCGATCGCGCGATTGTCCCGGATGCGCGCCTGGATGAGCACGGCGTCGAGGCCGGAGAGCGCCTCGGCGGGTTCGAAGCAGCACAGGAGCGCGCGGCCGGCCATGAGCTTGGGCATCAGCGGGCCGTCGTCATCCGGGTTGGCGAGCGCTTCGCGCGCGAGCGCGCCGGCGCGGGGGCGGTCCTGCCCGCGGGTGGCCAGCAGCCACGCGAGCGCGCCGGCCTGGGCCGGGTCGCCGTCGGCGGCCGGATCCGCCGGCGCGGCCAGGGGTTCGACCGGCACCTCGGGTTCGGCCGGTCCCTCCTCCTGCGCGATCCAGCCGATCACGCCCAGCGTCGTCAGCGACGGTTGCGGGATGATCCCCGCGCCGCGCTCGCACATCACCGACACGACCTGGCGCGCCGTTTCGTTGTCGCCGCGGCCGACGAGGAGGTCGGCGGCTTCGAGCACCGAGGGCCACGAGCGGGTGCACGGCGGCGCGGTCAGCACCTGCCGCAGCCGGGTGTCACTGGCGTCCGGGCTCTGCGCGACCTCCAGCGTCGCGAGCCGCGTGAGCACGCGCGCCCGCTGCTCGGAGCCGAGGGGTTCGCCCAGTGCGCGGCGCAGCGCCGTGACCGCCGGACCGGAGCGGCCCTGCCGCGACCGCAACGCCGCCGCGTCCGTGAGCGCCGTGCCGGCCCAGGCCCGGCCCACCGGCGGCGCCGCGGCGAGCAGGTCGGCGATCGCGCCCGAGCCCACCCCGGTGCGCCGGCCGAGCGCCGCCGCGCGCACGAACAGGTCCTCGCGCTCGTTCGCCGGCATCACCGCCAGCACCTCGCCGGCCAGGTGCGGTTCGGCCAGCCGCGGCGGGTCCGGCACGGCGAGCCCGGTCGTCACGAGGATCTCCAGCGCCTGCGCGGGTGAGGACTCGGAAAGCCGCGCGAGCGCGACGGCGAGCTCGAAGTCGAAGTCCTCGCCGCACACGGCAAAGACCTGCAGCAGCGCGATCGCATCGGCCGGCAACCCGCGCGCGACGCGGCAGGTGCTTTCCGACCACACCGCCCGCGCGGCCGTGACGAGCGCAGGCGTCCGGTCCGCGACGGGCGGCACGCCCTCGGCCTGCAGCCGGTCGAGCGTGCGGGCCAGCACCGCGGGAAAGCCGCGAGTCGCGGCCATGGCGGCGGACGCGAAGGCCTCGTCGACCGGTTCGCCCGTGGTGTTCGTCAGGAACGCTGCGGTCTGGGCCGAGCTGAGCGGTTCGAGGCCCACCTCCTGCAGCTCGACGGGCCAGGCCGCGTCGAACGCGGCGTCCGTGCCCAGGTACCGGCCGAGCGGGCCGTGGGAGGTCGTCGCGATCAGGATCGGCGCGCCGGCGACGCGGTGCAGCATCGCCTCGAGCCAGCACAGCGACCAAGGGTCGGCCCACTGCAGGTCGTCGAGCGCGAGCGCCAGCGGGCCGCGGCGGCTCAGCGCCGCGAACTCCGCGCAGACCAGGTGCACCGGCGAGGTGCAGGACCCCGTCTCGCTGCTGTCGCGCACGCACAGCTCCACGAGCTCGGCGAACCGGGCGGGCGTGCACAGCGCGGCGAGCAGCTGCGTGACGGCGCTGTAGGGAATGTCGGTCTCCACCGGCGAACACCGCGCGACGGCCGTCGCGGCCCCGCTCATCGCGGCCGCCTCGGCGACCCGGCCCAGCACCGCGCTGCGGCCGACGCCCAGCGGTCCGATCACGCTGAGCAACCCCGGGCGGCCCTCGCCGAGCGCCGTGACGAGCTCTCCGGCCGTCCGCAGCGCCGATTCGCGGCCCAGGAGCGGGCCGGCGGACCCGCCGCCGCTCACCACACCGGTCACGAAGCGTGTTCGGAGGTTCTGCACACCCACCTCCCCGGCCATCCCATCCAGTGACGCTCAGGCTACCGATTCTGCACTAAAGGTTATCCCCGGAGAATGACTATCGCTGTTTCCCACGTTAGGAGGTAGTGAATTTCTGCCCCTGCGCGCCCGACAGCGCCGGACGCGGGGGCAACCGTAACGATCGGTGACCATTCACGGCGGTACTTCTACCGTCCTCAAGCCGTCACGGAGGGTGTAGAACGCTTCACGGCTGCTCACTCAGCGCCTCGGCGATCTCCGCCCGCCCCTTCAGCCCGAGTTTGCGGTACACGCCCGTCAGGTGCAGCTCGACCGTACGCACCGTGAGGAACAACGACTCGGCGATCTCCCGGTTCGTCGCGCCCTCGGCCGCCTTCTCCGCGACGCGCCGCTCGCTGCCGCTCAACGCGTCGGCCGGCGACGCCGTCCCGCGCCGCATCCGGCCGCCCGCCTCGGCCAGCGCCGGCAGCGACTGGTTCAGCTGCAGCTTGTCCCGGCACAGCACGGCGACGTCGATCGAGCGGCGCAGCCGGTCCCGCGCGCCCTCCGCGTCGCCGCGGTGGAACAGCCGCCTGCCGAGCAGGAACTCCGCGCGGGCGTGCTCCAGTTTCGCCGGGGACGGAGCCAGGATCTCGGCGGCCTCGGCGAGCAGGTCGATGCCCGTGTCGCCCGGCGTCAGCACGCCGCGCGCGGTCCGGACCATGCCGAGCGCGCGGGCGGTGCCCCACCGGGCCGCGCCTTCTTCGGCTTCTTCGATCCCGGCCCAGCCCTCGTCACTCCGGCCCAGCCCCGCCAGCACCTCGGCCGCCTCGTACCACCACGGCGCGAGCACCGGGTTGGCGATGTCGGCCTCGGCCAGGCTGTCGCGGCAGCGCAACAACTGCTCCAGCGCGCCGGGCCCGTCGCCGGTGGCGGCGAGCGCGCGGGCCCGCGCCATCAGGACCCAGTGGTACTCCAGCGTGAACCGGTCGAGCCGCGGCCGGCGCACGCTGTCGAGAACCTGCAAAGCCCGGGCGGGTTCACCGTGGCGGATCAGCGCCGCCGCGAGCGCCGCCTGCGGCATCGCGCCCGCGTCGCCCCACGCCTCCTGCGTGATGATGTCGTGGGCGAACTGTGCGTCGGAGAGGCCGTCGGCGGAGTTTCCCGTCCACAGCAACACCAGCGAGCGGGTGCTGGCCCCGAGCGTGTAGGTCCACGCCTCGCCGCGGCGCTGCGCGTGTTCCATCAGGTCGCCGAGCGCGGCGAGCGACGGCTCGACGTCGTCGGCGAGGTACAGCGTGAGCACCGCGCCCAGCACGGCCCAGCCGCCGGGCGTGACGTCGCCGATCGAGAGGACCTTGCGGGCGTGCCCGGCGAGCTCGGCCGCCGGTCTGCCCTGCAGCGTCCCGAGCGAGGCGAGCATCGCCAGCAGCTGCCGTTCCTCGGCCGTGTCTCCCTGCGGCGGCACGGCGTCGCGGAAGCGCTCTCCGACCTGGCGCACGGTGGCCTTCTCGTCCATGCCCGACAGCAGCAGCACCGACTCCAGCAGCGTCCGCGTCGACCGGTCCTGTGCCGACGGGGTGCCGCCGACGGCCTCGTCGAACCGGTCGAGCACCGACTCCGCCAGCGCGTAGGCGCGCAAGGAGTTCTGCGACGTGAGCGAAGTCAGCGCGTACTGCACCGCCAGCGGCACCCGGCGCCGCGGATCGGTCACGAGGTCCAGCGCCCGTTCGAGGTGCCCGAGCGCCGCCTTCGGGTCGACCTGGGCGAGCACCCGGGCGACGTGCCCGAGCACGGCCACGCTGTCCTCGTCCGCCGCGAGCGCGCGCGTCAGGTAGCGGGCCGCGGCCGCCGGAGCGCCGCGGTTCTCCGCGACGACGGCCGCGTCGCGCAGCACGTTCACCATCCACGGCTGCGGCCGCCCGCTGAGGAGCAGCAGCTGCACCGCGACTTCCTCCGGCGCCCGGCCGTTGTCGTTGAGCAGCGTGGCCGCGCGTTCCCGCAACGCGTGCAGCTGTTCGGCGGAGACGGCGTCCACGACCGCGTGGCGGATCAGGTCGTGGGTGTACTCCAGCCGGTCGGGCAGCAGCAGGTCGTCGGCCCGCAACGCGCGCACGGCGGCCGCCGCCGGCCCCGGCTGGGTGCCGGCGAGTGCCGCGATCAGCTCGAGCTCTTCCCCGCCCAGCACGGCGATCGCGCGGGCGACGGCGAACGCGGCGGCCGGCAGCCGGTCCAGCACCGAGCGCGCCACGACCTCGCGGCCGTGCTCGTCGAGCGCCGGCACGTGCGTTGCATCAGGCACGACGCGCGGATCGGCACTGCCGCGCAGCTGTGTCACCACCCGGTCGAGCAGGAACGGGTTCCCGCCCGTCACCTCCACGCACTTGCGCACGAAGGCGTCGTCCGGACTCGCGCCGAAGCGCGCCTGCAGCACCTCGGCCACCGCTTGCGGCCCCAGCGGTTCCAGGTCGAGCGTGAGGCAGGTCAGCGTCGCCCCGATCTCGCCGAGCACCTCCGGGCGCGGTGCATCACGGCCGGTGCGCTGGGTCATCACCACGAGCAGCGGCAGGTTCTCCGCGCGGCGCAACAGAAAACCCAGCCACCGCAACGAAGTCTCGTCACACCACTGCACGTCGTCCACGGCGAGCACCACGAGCCCGTCGGCGGTGAGCCCCGCCGTGAGCCAGTGCAGGCCGTGCATCACGGCGTACGTGTCGGCCGCCGCGCCCTCGGCGCCGCCCGGCTCCAGCGCGGGCAGTGCGAGCCGGGCACTCCCGTCGGGCAGGCCGGCGCCGGTCAGGTCCAGCGGCGCGAAGAGCGCGCGAACCGCTTCGTACGCCGACGAGCCGCTTTCCGGGCAGGTGACGGTGAGGACCGTGGCGGCGACGGTGTCGAGCTCGTCGAGCGCGGCCGCCACCAGCTTCGTCTTGCCGATGCCCGCCGGGCCGCGCAGCAGCACCGCCTGGCCTTCGCCGAGCGCGGCGTCGCGGGCTTTCCGCACGAGCAGCGAAAGTTCCCAGTCCCGCCCGGCCAGCTCGGTTCCGGGCACCGGCCGCAGGCCACTCCGAAGGGCCACCGCGCCTCCTCCACGCATCGCGGGCGCTCATGCCCGGCGGGATCTTGCTGCCGGTGCCACTGTGCCAGCTGTCGATCAACCGGGTGGGACAGCAGGGCGCTCGCGGTCACACAGTGAGCACCTTCGTACCCGTGTGGCGGATCTCGTCGAGGGCTCCGGGGTCGACGTGGTCGTCGGTGATGAGCGTGTCCACGTCGTCCAGATCGCCGAAGCGCGCGAAGTGGTCGTTGCCGATCTTCGTGTGGTCGGCGAGCACGATCGTCCGGCGCGCGGCCGCGATCGCCGCGCGCTTGACCATCGCCTCCGAGGAGTCCGGGGTGGTCAGGCCGCGTTCCACGGACACGCCGTCGGTGGCCATGAAAGCCACGTCCACGTAGGTGTCGCCGAGCGCGCGCAGCGCCCAGTTGTCCACGGCGGCGAGCGAGCGGCCCTTGACCCGGCCGCCGACGAGCATCACCGTCACGTTGCCGCGGCCGCTGAGGGTGACCGCGATCGTGACCGCGTTGGTGACCACCGTGAGCTCGCGCTCCACCGGCAGGATGCCGGCCAGCTCGCCGACGGTGCTGCCCGCGTCGAGCAGGATCGCGCCTTCGGCGGGCACGAGGTCCAGCGCCGCCTTCGCGATGCGCCGTTTCTCCGCGGCCATGGCCGAGTCGCGCACAGGCAGGCCGAGTTCGGTGCCCCCGCTTTCGACCGGGATCGCGCCGCCGTGGACGCGGCGCAGCACCCCGCGGCGTTCGAGCGCGGTCAGGTCCCGGCGCACGGTCTCCGTGGTGATGTCGAACTGCGTCGCCAGCCCGGCCACGTCCACCCGGCCGTTTTTGCGCGCCATGTCCAGGATCGTCTGATGGCGCTCCTCGGCGTACATTCTCCCGCTTCTCCCCTGTCGGTAACCCGAGAGCCTCCCTTTCGGTTTCCCGAAAGCCGCACGCTACCCACGGTCACACCGGCCACACAACAAGGTCGGCCGGTTTTGAGGGAGATCCCGGTCTTTCGACAGATTCCCCCAGACCACCGTGTTCACGCGCGCCGAGCGGGATGTGTCCTGCGTAACACTCCCGGCGCCACAACGGCTTGACCTGTCACGGTGCGCGCCCGTCCGGACACCGCGCGCAGTCAGTCCACAGTGGACTCGACGCGCGGCGCTACCCACGGTGATTGCGGTCCGGCCTCCCCCGCGCGGGGCGGTCCGGCGCGGGCTAGGTTCGAACCATGCGGATCGTGTCACTGCTGCCCGCCGCCACCGACCTCGTCGCGGAGCTCGGCCGCCTCGGTGACCTGGTCGGCCGCACCCACGAATGCGACTGGCCGCCCGGCGTCGAGTCGGTGCCGGTCGTCACCGCGGCCGAGGTGGACGACGCCGTGCTGACCAGCCGCGAGATCTCCGACGCCGTCGGCGGTTCGGCCCACCGCGGCTCGTCGCTGTACTCAGTGGACACCGCGCGGCTGGCCGAGCTCGCGCCGGACCTCGTGCTCACCCAGGACCTGTGCGAGGTGTGCGCGGTGTCCTACACCCGCGTCGCCGAAGCCGTGCGGATGCTCGACGCGGGGCCGAAAGTGCTCAGCCTGGAACCCCGGCGGCTCACCGAGGTCCTCGACTGCGTCACCACGCTCGGCGACGCGCTGGGTGTGCCGGAGCTCGCCGCCGAGCGCGTCCGTTCGCTCGCCGCCCGGCTCGACGCCGTGCGCGACCGCGTTGCCGGCAAGCCTCGGCCCCGTGTGGTCGCGCTGGAATGGCTCGACCCGCTGTGGCCCGCGGGCCACTGGGTGCCCGAGCAGATCACCGCGGCCGGCGGCGAACCCCTGCTCGCGGCGCCCGGCGAGCACACGCACCCGATCCCGTGGGACGCGGTGGTCGCCGCGCGCCCGGACGTGCTGCTCGTCCTGCCGTGCGGCTTCAGTCCCGACCGCACGGCGGCGGAGTTCGACGTCCTCACGGCGTTGCCGGGCTGGGCGGAGCTCCCGGCGGTGCGGGCCGGCGCGGTGTGGCTGCTCGACGGTCCGGCCTACTTCAACCGTCCCGGCCCGCGCGTCGTGCGCGGCGCGGAAGTCCTCGCCCACGTGCTGCACGGCGTCGAGGCCGACCCACCGGTGTCCCCCGCCGAGGCGCGCCGGGCCTGAACCGCCGTCAGGCGAACGCGACGTCCGCGGTCGCCACGGCTTCCGCACGCGCGGAGTCGACCTGCAGCGCCGCGCCTCCTTCGGCGGGCACGCCCGTCGCAAGGAGGTGCTCGCCCGCGAACACGGGGCGGCGCAATCGGTAGGACAGCGAGGGGATCGCGCGTTCCGGCGCGCGGGTGCGCGCGAGCTCCAGCAGGAGCAGCACGAGCAACGGGCCGTGCACCACGAGACCCGGGTACCCCTCGGTGCCGGTCACGTACGGCTCGTCGTAGTGGATGCGGTGCGCGTTGGCCGTCAGCGCGCTGAACCTGAACAGCAGCACGGGATCCGGCGTCCACACCTGCTGCCATTCGGCGGCCGACTCCGGCTCGCCGGTCACGTCGAGCGCGGCCAGTGCGGTGCGCCCGGCGTCCTCGCCGGAGCGGTAGACGATGTCCTGTTCCTCGACCACGCGCACGGTCCCGTCCTGGCTGATCTCCGACCGCACGGTCACGAACAGCATCTCGCCCGTGCGGCCGTGCTTCACCGCGACGTCGCCGAGCGACCGCGTCCGTTCGGCCGGCGTGCCCAGCACGAGCGGCGCCCGGACCTCCAGGCGTCCGCCGGCGAACATCCGCCGCCGGTCCGGCAGCGGCGGCAGGAAGTGGCCGTCCGCCGGGTGGCCGTCGGCGCCGATCTCCGCCTGCCGCGGCCATTCCAGGAAGTACAGCCAGTGCCACAGCGGCGGCAGCGCCTGCCCTGCGACGGCGGCCGGCCGCGGCAGGTCCAGCGCCGCGGACAGCGCGGCGGCCGGTCCGGCCGGGAGCGCGTCGGTGTCGGTGACCGGTTCGGGAGACCACGACTCGACGTACGAGCCCAGCGCGTTCATGGTCTTGGCCTACCACACGAGCGCGCGCCCCGCAGTCAGGCTGTGACGAGCTCCGCGAACTCGTAGATCAGCCGCGAGCGCCGCGCGGCGACCCACGCCAGGGCGACCTGGCCCGGCGGCAGGTCACCGACCGGCACGTGGGTGACGTCCGGGCGCGTGTAGTACTCCGAAGTGGACAGCGGCACGATGGCGATGCCCAGACCGGCGGCCACGTGCTCCAGCTTCTCCTCGATGCTGCGGAACCCGCGGGGCCGCGCGGCGCCGCCGGTGCGCAGCTCGGTCGCGACGGCCCGCCACTCCGGCACCGCGTCCGGGTCGTTGAGCAGGTGCTCGTCGGCGAGGTCGGCCACGTCCACGGACTCCTTGCCCGCCAGCCGGTGCGACACCGGCAGGATGGCCACGCGCGGCTCGCTGAACATCGGCCGCACCGTGAGCCCGCGCGGGTCCACCGGCAGCCGGACGATGCCGACGTCGGCGCGGCCGTCGTGCAGCACCTGGGTCTGGTCGTCCCACGTGGTCCGGACCAGCTCGACGTCGAGCCCGGGATGGCGGTCCGTCAGCGCCCGCACGGGTTCGGTCACGGTGATGCCCGGCATGAAACCGATGGTGAAGGTCGAAGCACCGCGCGCGGCCAGCGCCACGCGTCGCCGCAACGCGTCGGCCGACGCGAGGATCGGCCGGCTGTCCTCGAGCAGCTGCCGGCCGGCGGCCGTGAGCTCCGTCGAGCGCCGGTCGCGGACGAACAGCTGCGCGCGCAGCTCCTCTTCGAGCGCCCGGATCTGGCGCGACAGCACGGGCTGCGCGATGTGCAACCGCTCCGCCGCCCGGCCGAAGTGCAGTTCCTCGGCCACGGCGACGAAGTAGCGCACCTTCCGCAGATCGACGTCCACCTAGGGCCTCCCGTCCGTCGCCGCGTCCAGCCTAGGCCAGCCGCGGCGCCGGAGACCGGTCGAGACCGACGCCCGGGTGAGGGTCCGCTCAGCCGGCGAAGCGGCCCACGGCGACGAACACGGTCAGCACCAGCAGCACCACGTTGACCGGCACGGCCTTCGGCTCCTTGCGCCGCGCGTGCACCACGATCGCCCCGAAGGCCACGATCGCCAGGCCCACCGCCGCGATCGGCGTCAGCACGGGCGCGATGTCCAGGGCCTGCGGCAGGATCAGGCCGATCGCGCCGAGCACCTCCGCGAGCGCGATCAGCTTGACCGAGGTGTCCGAGAAGTCCTCGACCCAGCCCATGTTGGGGTTTTCCAGCAGCTTCTTCCGCGGCGTGGCGAGCTTCATCCCGCCCGCCCCCAGGTACAGCACTGCCGAAATCCCCGCCGCGATCCACAACGCGATGTTCATGCCCGCTCCCGATCCGTCCGACTCATGTAGTTGAACGCTACACTGTTCGAGGTCGAACCGACGAGCGGCACGGGCGCCGGAAGGTACGGACGGGAACCATCCGGCGCCCGTCCGGTCACCGCGGGGTGACGGTGACCGACTGGCCCGGACGCAGCCGGACCTGCTGCTTCCAGCTGCCCGCGCGCAGTTCGGTCTCCGTACCGCCGACGCTGCGCACGACCGCCTTGGTGACCTTGCCGCGCCGCCACTCGAGGTCGACCTCGAACCCGCCGCGCGCGCCGATGCCGGTCACATGGCCGGACTCCGCCCAGGCCGACGGCAGCGCGGGCAGCAGCTCGATCACGCCGGAGCGCGAGTACAGCAGCATTTCCAGCACCGCGGCCGGCCCGCCGAGGTTCGCGTCGATCTGGAAGATCGTGTAGCTGCCCTGGCTGTACATGTCGAAGAAGTTGGCCGCCGTGCCGTTGCCGTTGTTGAACGAAGGCCGCAGCACGGTCAGGAAGAGCTGATACGCGCGGTCGGCATCCTTGAGTCGGGCCCAGCACGCCGAGCGCCACGCGCAGCCCCAGCCGAAGGTGTCCATACCGCGGGCGATCAGCAGGTTGCGCACCCCGTCGATCAGTTCCTTCGACGCGGTGTCGGTGTTGATGCGGTCGCCGGGGAAGAACCCGATGAGCGGCGAGAGGTGCCGGTGGGTCGTCTCCCCCAGGTTCTCCGGCGAGAGCCATTCCTGCAGCCAGCCGGTGACCGGGCTGACAGTCGGCAGGTGCAGCCGGTCGCGCATCCCGGTGATCGTCCGGCCGTAGTCGCCGTCGCGGCCGAGGATCTGCGTCGCCTGCGCGAAGTGGCCGAACAGGTCGTGGACGAGCTCCTGGGAGTAGGTGTTGCCCTGCGCGTCCGGGCCGTGCTCCGGCGACCAGTCGGTGTCGCTGACGAGGTAGTCCTTGCCGTCGATGGTCTTGGTGACCAGGCGCGCCTCCCAGAACTCCGTCGCGCCCTTGAGCACCGGGTAGACCTTCGCGAGGTAGGCCTTGTCCTGGGTGAACTCGTAGTGGTCCCACAGGTTGTTGCACAGCCACGCGTTGCCTGCCGGGTGCCAGGCCCAGCCGGAGCCGCCGTAGATGTTGGTGGAGAACGCGATGGCCCAGCCGGCGATCTTGCCGGTGCTGTTGCGGAACCGGTTGCGAGGATCGTTGAACAGCCGCTTCGTCGTGTCGGTCCACGACGGCAGCTGCGCGAGGCAGTAGTCGGCCAGCGCGGTGAAGCACTCCTTCAGGCCCGCGCGGTCGGCGAGCCAGTAGTTCATCTCCAGGTTGATGTCGGTGTGGTAGTCGCTGTACCAGTCGGGCGAGTTGTTGTTGAGCCACAAGCCTTGGAGGCTGATCGGCAGGCCGCTGCGGGAGCCGGTGATCGTCAGGTACCGGCCGAACTGCACGTAGCTCGCCTCGAGCTCCGGGTCGGGCGTGCCCGGGTCGGTGTTGCGCACCGCGATGCGCGACCACGAGTCGAGGGTGCGCCGGTTGGCCGGCGACTGCCCGAGGTCGACCTTCATGCGGTCGAACAGCTTGCGGTAGTCCTGCACGTGCGTGGCCAGCAGCGCCGTGCCGGAAGCGGCGGCCGCGGCCTTCACCTTGCCGACGGCCACGGAAGCCGGGTTCGCCCCGGCGTCCAGGTAGTGCCGCGCCGCGTCGGGCACGTAGTTCGTGCCGCCGCAGACCACGATCACCACCTCGCCGCAGCCGGTGAAGGTCACCTCCGTGCCCGAGACGCTGACGCGCCCGCCCTTCGACGCGGCGGTGACGGCGGTGCTGTACTTCAGGCCGTTCGCGAAGGTGCCGCCCAGCGACACGGCGCCGCCGCCCGCCGTCGGCTTCTCGTCGCGAGTGCCTTCCAGCGTCACCGAGCCGGTGTAGGAGCCACCGCCCTGCTGCGTCAGCCGGATCACCACGACGTCGTCGGGATAGCTGGCGTAGACCTCGCGCCGGTAGGTCGCGCCGCGCAGGCCGTAGGTCGCGGTGACGAGGCCGTTGCTGAGGTCCAGGGTTCGCCGGTAGCCGCTGACACCGGTGTGGGCGGGCAGCTTCAGCCGCACCTTGGCCAGGAGGCCGAAGCTGCCGAAGTCGTCCTTGCCGTAGGGCAATTGGCCGTCGTCCTGCACCGTGTCGTTGAGCCCGCCGGTCCAGAGCGACGAGTCGGTGAAGTACACGTAGTCGGCCGCGGGGTCACCGCCGACGAGGCCACCGATCCGACCATTGCCGATCGGCAGCGCCTGCTCGATCACGTGCGACTCGACGGCCGGCGCGGGGTACCACAGGGTCGTCGCGGCGGCGTCGGCCACGAGGTCGGCAGAGGGCGGCCGCACGGGCGACGCTTGCGCCGTGAACGGGCGAAACCCGCTCAAGGCGAAGCCCGCGCCGACGGCGCCACCGAGCTTGAGAAAGGTCCGACGGGAGGGCGGGGAGGAGAGGTCCGACATGACAGGTCCGTTCGTCGTCGAAGGCGGAATCCGGCCGTGAGCGAGGCCCGAAGCTCGCCAAACATAGGATGTCTGCCCGAACCTGGTCAAGATTCTTCGGAATTATTTGCCGCCAACGACGGAGGCGGATCGGTTTCCGGCGCAACCGGATCAAAGCCGTCGGACGACTCGGGTGGCGGCCCCTCCCCCCTCCGGCGGGACCGCCACCCGTGCGCGCCTCAGCAGGTGCTGGGCGCGGGCTTGCCCGCCAGCCGGTCGGCGAGGTAGGCCAGCGCGCCGGGGGCGCCCTGCACCGCCACCGTCACGTGGTCGCCGATCGGGATCCGGTGGTACTGCACGGAAACCCCCTGCGCGCAGTACGTGCGCACCAGTTTGTCCACCGGCGGCGAGAACGCCAGCTCGTCGAACACGCCCTGGTAGACGTAGACCGGCGAGCCGGGCTTGAAGCGGCCCATGGTGTTCTCGGCGATCACGCGCTTCACCGCGGGCACGTCGAGCAACTGCGGCACGGTCGTGTAGTCGCGCATGCGCCGGAACGCCTGCCCGACCGTGAACTGCGCGATGCACTGCTTGCCGACCTCGGCGAACGCCTGTTTGCCGCGCGCGTTGAGCAGTGCGTCCGTGTCGATCTCCGGATACGCGCGGGCGAGCCCGACAGCGGCGCCCACGTAGATGCCCGCGAACGGACCGCCGTCGATGTGGCGCGCGATGTAGTCGAGGTCCGCGGGCACGCCGCCGGCGGCGACCCCGGCGAACCTCAGCTCCGGCGCGTACTGCGGCTGCAGCTCGTTGGCCCATTCGCTGGCGAGCGCGCCGCCCGAATAGCCGATCAACCCCGTCGGCGTGCTCGGGCCGGCGAGCCCGGCGGGCGGGAACGACTGTGCGGCGCGGATCCCGTCCAGCACACCGTGGGCGGTGTTGGCGGCGGCCGCCCACTCGGAGTCCGGGCCTTCGTAGTCGGCGGTCACCACGGTGTACCCCGCCGCGACGAGCGGGAGCATCAGCGCGAGCTCCTCGGCCGGCGGCGCCGTGCCCGTGGTGAGGACGGAGGAAGGCGCGCAGTCGGTGGTCAGCCCGTCCTGCGCGGTCTGGTACGACACGAGCTTGCGCGCACCGCCCGCCGGCGGGTTCACCGGCTGCATGATCGTGGCGACGTCGGCGATGGCGGCGCCGTCGGTGTCGGTCGAGCGGTACTTCACCTGCCAGGCGCGCACCGGCACGGGCAGGGCCAGCGCGCGGATGGTGACGGGCCGCGAGTCGAGCACGGTGCCCGGCGCGACGTCGGGGAACGGCGAGGGCTGGGCGTAGAACGGGTCACCGGCGGGATTTCCGGGCGACGGCGCGTCGGCGGCGGACGGCGCGGCGGTGGCGGACGGCGCGGCGGCGGTGAAGACCGTCGCGGCCATCGCGGTGACGACGGCGAGGGCGGAGAGCTTTCGGCGGATGTCGACGCTGACAGTGGGCACGGGACCTCCAACTCAATACCAACCGGTATCGGGTCAGAGGCTTACCAGATGACCTGGATCACAGTCAACGAAAAACGTCCAGGTGAGGGAGCTGTAGTCTCCGGCCCATGGCCCCTTCGCGGACCCCGCGCCGTCGCCCGAGCCGCGCCGAGACCCGGCGCAAGATCATCGACGCCGCGGGCGAGGTGTTCGCCCGGCAAGGCATCGCGGCCACGTCGCTCAACGACATCGCCGCGGCGGCCGGCCTCACCAAGGGCGCGGTCTACTCGAACTTCGAGGGCCGCGACGACCTCGTGCTCACCATCATGGAAGAGCACATCGTGGAGCGGATGCGTTCGGCCACCACGGCGTTCGACGAGCTGAGCGATCTCGGCGAGGCCACCGCGGAGGCGGGTGCGCGGCTGGCCGCGGGCGTGGACACGGACGCGACCTGGCACCGGCTCCTGCTGGAGTACTGGGGAATCGCGATGCGCAACCCGGCCGTCCACAAAGGACTCGCACTGCGCCGGGCCCAGCTGCGCGACGCCATCACCGCGGCCATCACGCGCGCCGCGGCCCAGCACGGCGTCGAGCTGCCGCTGCCGCCGGAGCAGCTCGCCGTGGTGGTGCTGGCGCTGTCCAACGGGCTCGCGGTGGAACGCGGCGTCGAAGCGTCGGCGGTGCCGGACTCGCTCTTCGCCGACGTGCTGAAGTTGCTGGTCACCCCACGCGAAGTCGGTGGTGCCAGTGGTGTCAGTGGTAGCGCAGCGCCGCCGGATTCGCCTGCTCCGCCAGGTACTGCCGGAAGGTGATCACCCCGTCGGAGTGGCCGGGCGCGAGGTTGCCGCCCTCGGCGTAGGCGCGGAACAACGCGCCGGGCAGCCGCACCGGCACCACGCGTTTCGTCCGGCTGCTCGCCGCCAGCACCGCCTTCGCCAGGTCCGTCGCCGCCAGCACCTCCGGTCCGCCGAAGTCCGGCGCCCGGCCCGCGGGCTCGGCCTTGGCCAGCTCGCCCAGGCGCACCGCGAGGTCCCGCACGTCCACCGGCTGGAACCGCCAGCGCGGCACCGGGACCATGGGCAGCCGGGCCGCACCCGCGAGCACGGCGCGCACGAGCGAGTGGAACTGCGTGGCGCGCTGGATCGTGTGCGGCAGCCCGGAACCCGCGAGCACCTCCTCGGCCGCGAGCTTCGCCGCGTAGTAGCCGAGCGGTACGCGGTCGACACCGACGATGGACACGTACACGACGTGCGGCGGGTTGCCCGTCCACCGCGCGGCCTCCACGAGCGTGCGCATCGTGGCGACTTCGTGCCGGTAGTCGGTGGCGCAGTGCAGGACGACGTCGCAGCCGGCCAGCGCCGTGTCGATGCCGCGACCGGAGCGCAGATCGCCGACCACCCATTCGGCGCCGCCTCCGCCGCGGCGCCGGCGGCTCAGCGCGCGCACCTGCTCGCCCGCCGCCACCAGGCGGTCGACCACCACACTGCCGAGCTGACCGGTCCCGCCGGTCACCAGGATCCGTTCCGGCACGCCGCCCCTTCCCGGCACCACCGCCCGGCCGGACGGCTTCCGCGGCCATCCTGGCACGCGCCCGCCCGGCCCGGAAGCCGTGTGCGTCAGGGGAAGATCAGTGCACCGCGCCGAGCCGGACCGCGTGCAGGCCCGTCGACGCGATCGCCTCGCCGCAGTGCGCGCACACGCTCTTCAGCCGGAGCTCTTCACCGCACTCGTGCTCGTACACCGTGGGCGGCGGGCCCTGGCGGATGAACCGGTCGCCCCACTGCATGAGGCCGAGCAGCACCGGCTGAAGCGCCTTCGCGGACTCCGTCGGCAGGTATTCGAAGCGCGGCGGGTGGTTCTCGTACTGACGCTTCTCGAGCACGCCGGCGTCGACCAGCTTGCGCAGCCGCGCCGCGAGGATGTCGCGGCTGGCCCCGGTGTTCTCGGCGATCTGGTTGAACCGCCGCTCGCCCAGCATGATCTCCCGGAGCGCGAGCAGGCTCCACCGCTCGCCGACCACCTCGAGCGCGTCCGCGATCGAGCATTCCCGGCCTCGCGCCGTCATCCGTCCCACCTCCGTTACGCCCCAGCAGGAATTTCCAACCTAGCACGTCACCTGGGCGGTGTGAGGTGGCCGACAGCGCTCACGCAGTGAGTTGTGTTATCCAACTCGGTGGGCGTACAACGGGATCAAGCGGCTATGCGAGGAGGCAGGTCATGAGGGACGCGGTCATCGTCGACGCGGTGCGGACACCGATCGGCAAGGGCAAGCCCACGGGCAAGCTGGCGGGGGTCCACCCGGTCGATCTGCACGCGCATGCCATCCGGTCGCTGGTCGAGCGCACCGGTATCGACCCCGCGCTGATCGACGACGTGATCAGCGGCGCCGTCGGGCAGATCGGCGAGCAGAGCATGAACACCGCGCGCTGGGCCGCGCTCGCCGCGGGGCTGCCGGAGTCGGTGCCCGCGGTGACCGTCGACCGCCAGTGCGGCAGCAGCCAGCAGGCGATCCACTTCGCCGCGCAGGGTGTGCTGAGCGGCGCGTACGACATCGCCATCGCGTCCGGCATCGAGTCCATGGGCCGCGTGCCGATGGGCAGCCAGATGGCCGGCAAGGACCCGTTCGGCGCCGGGGTCGCCGCGCGCTATCCCGAAGGTCTTGTGCCGCAGGGCATCAGCGCCGAGCTCATCGCCGCCAAGTGGGGTTTCTCGCGCGAGCAGCTCGACGCGTACTCCGCCGAGAGCCACCGCCGCGCCGCCCAGGCCTGGGCCGACGGCAAGTTCGCCGGCGAGGTCGCCGCGCTCAAAGCGCCGGGCCCCGACGGCACGCTCGTGGACGTGACGACCGACGAGTCGGTGCGCCCGGGCACCACGCCCGAGGTCCTCGCGGGCCTCAAGCCGGCGTTCAAGGCCGACCTGTGGTCGGAGCGTTCCCGCAGATCGACTGGCGCGTGACGGCCGGCAACTCCTCGCCGATCAACGACGGCGCCTCCGCTGTGCTCATCACCAGCAGCGACACGGCGAAGAAGCTCGGCCTCAAGCCGCGGGCGCGCCTGCACTCGTTCTCGGTGGTCGGCGACGACCCGCTGTACATGCTCACCGGCGTCATCCCGGCGACCCGCAAGGTCCTCGACCGCGCGGGCCTGAAGCTGTCGGACATCGACGCGTTCGAGGTCAACGAAGCGTTCGCCAGCGTCGTGCTGGCCTGGCAGGCGGAACTGGGTGCCGACCTGAACAAGGTCAACATCAACGGCGGCGCCATCTCCATCGGCCACCCGCTCGGCGCCAGCGGTGGACGGCTCATGACGACGCTCCTGTCGGTCCTGGAGCAGACCGGCGGCCGCTACGGCCTGCAGACGATGTGCGAGGCCGGCGGCCTCGCCAACGCGACCGTCATCGAACGCCTCTGACCCGGGTCCCGGGACGCCCGCCATCCCCCGGCGTCCCGGGACCGCCGCTACGTTGGCGGCATGGGGTGGAATCTGGGCGAGCTCATCGGGAAGTACGACGTACCGGGCGCGCAGGTCGCCGTGCTGGCCGATGGGGAGATCGAGGACGAAGCCGCGGGCGTGCTGAGCCTGCACACGCGCGTCGAGGCCACGACCGACTCGGTCTTCAAGATCGGCTCGATCACCAAGCTCTGGACCGCCACCTTGGTCCGGCAACTGGTGAACGAGGGCGTGCTGGACCTCGACCATCCCGTCCGCGAGTACCTGCCCGGGTTCCGGCTCAGCGACCCGGCCGCCACCGCGTCGCTGACCGCCCGCCACCTGCTCACCCACACCGGTGGCCTCGACGGCAACCACCCGGTCGACAGCGGGCGCAACGACGACGCCATCGAGAAGTTCGTCGCCACCCTCGCCGAAGCCGACCACCGCTTCCCGCCGGGCACCGTGTTCTCCTACTCCAACAGCGGCTACGCGCTCCTCGGCCGGCTCGTGGAAGTCCTGCGCGGCAAGCCTTTCCACGACGTGCTCCGCGAACACCTGGTCGCTCCGCTCGGCCTGCGCACCGTCGCCGTCGACCCGTACGAGGCGATCCTGCACCGCGCCGCCGTCGGCCACGTCGAGGCGGACGGGCAACTCGTGCCCACCACGTCGTGGGCGGTCCGCTACCACTGCGTGCCCAGCGGCTCGCACCTCGCGCTGAGCGCCCGCGACCTGCTGGAGTTCGTCCGCCTGCACCTCACCGACGAGACGCTCTCGCCGCTGCGCGAACCCCAGCTCGACTCCGTCCCGGACTTCGGCGGCGGGATCGTCGGCTGGGGGCTCGGCTGGATGCTCCACCGCGACGGCGTGCTCGGCCACACCGGCGTCTCGAAGGGACAGAAGGCTTTCGTTCGCGTGGCGCCCTCGGCGGGCGTCGCGGTGGCCGTGCTCACCAACAGCTCGGGTGGGGAACCGATGGCCTACGAGATCTTCAGCGCGGTGCTCCGGGACCTCGCCGGGGTCGAGACGACCCCGCTGCCCGTGCCGCCCGCGAACCCGGCTCCGATCGACCCGGACCGCATGGGCGGGACCTACCGCACCACGGCGTACGACATCACCCTCGCCGTCGAGAACGGCCGCGCCTTCCTCACCCACCGCCCCCGAAGCTCGTCCGCCGGCACGCCCCGGAACCGAGCCGAGGTGGTCCGGCTCGGTGACCGCGCGATCATCACCGTCGAGCCGGAATCCGGAGTCCACCAGGTGCTGTCGCTGGTCGGTTCCGACGAGTACGGTCGCGCCCGGTTCCTCCACAACGGAGCCGCCGCGTACCGCATCGGCTGATCGTCAGGAGTCCTCGGCTTCCAGCCCGTCGCGGTCGGCCCACTCCAGCAGCGGCTCCAGGGAGAACACGGCGTCGTCGATGCCCGCGTGCAGGTCGCCGAGCTCGGCGAAGCGCGCGGGCACGGTGGCGATGGTGCACTCGCGCGGCTCGACGTCGTCGACCTCGTCCCAGCGGATCGGCGTCGACACGGTGCCCTCCGGCACTCCGCGCACGGAGTACGCGCTGGCGATCGTGTGGTCACGCGTGTTCTGGTTGTAGTCCACGAACAGCTTCTTCGGGTCCCGGTCCTTGCGCCACCACGTGGTCGTCACCTCGTCGGGCGCGCGCCGCTCCACCTCGCGCGCGAAGGCCAGCGCCGCGCGGCGCACGTCGGCGAAGCCCCAGCGAGGCTCGATGCGGACGTAGACGTGCAGCCCGCTGCCGCCCGAGGTCTTCGGCCAGCCGACGGCGCCGAGCTCGTCCAGCACCTCGTGGGCGACGTGCGCGACCCGGCGGACCGTGTCGAAGGGACAGTCGGGCATCGGGTCGAGGTCGATGCGCCACTCGTCCGGCTTTTCCGTGTCCGCGCGCCGCGAGTTCCACGGGTGGAACTCCACAGTGGACATCTGCACCGCCCACGCCACGTGCGCCGCCTCGGTCACGCACAGCTCGTCGGCGTAGCGCCCGTAGCGGGGGAAGTGCACGCGCACGGTCTCCAGCCACGGCGGCGCGCCGTTCGGCACGCGCTTCTGGTGCACCTTCTCCCCCGCGACGCCCGAGGGGAACCGGTGCAGCATGCACGGGCGCTCCCGCAGGGCGCGGACGATGCCCTCGCCCACCGAGAGGTAGTAGTTCACCAGGTCCAGTTTCGTCTCGCCGCGGGCCGGGAAGTACACCCGGTCCGGGTTGGAGATGCGCACCATGCGGTCCCCGACCGCGACCTCCACCGCCGAGTCTTTCGCCATGCCGTGACGGTAACCGTTGCGCGGCGCGGGCGCGATCAGATCCGCACGAGCCGCACCCAGCCGTCGCCCGTCGCCGGTGACCGCAGGTGCCAGGTGTCCGGCCCGGAGATCGGCGTCCAGCTCCAGTCGAGGCGGTAGTCCACGGGCCGGGGCCGTCGCGCGCGGTCGAGCCAGTGGTAGTCGAGCCGCAGCAGGAACCCCGGAACCGGTCCCGCGGCCGCGATGCGCTGCGCGACCAGCGGGACGACGCGGCCGTGGTCGGAGAACGTGTCGACCATCGTGCACTCGCAGAAGTACGCGAGGGTGCCGATCTCCGGCGGGGCCGCCACCGTCGCGCCGCCGACCCGCGCGCCGATCTCCCGGCCGACCCGGGCGTAGTCGGCCGCCGTGGCCCAGTTGCCGAAGATCGGCGGCGCTGTCCAGGGCACTCCGCGGTGCACGTCGAGGTACGCGGCCGGCAGCACCGCCAGTGCGAACGCCAGGCTCGCCACGCCCACCCGGAACGCGCCACCGCGGGCCAGCCATCCGGCGCCGACCACGAACACGACGGTGAGCGCGACGATCGGCGCCACGTAGTACCACTGGTAGGGCGGCACGCCCAGCAGCGAGTACGCGCCGTAGTACGCCAGTCCGCCCAGACCCAGCACGCCGACCGGCCCGAACCGCGCGGCCTGGTCTCGGTGCACCACCAGCCA
Organism: Amycolatopsis sp. NPDC001319; assembly: GCF_042896185.1. Taxonomy (NCBI): domain Bacteria; kingdom Bacillati; phylum Actinomycetota; class Actinomycetes; order Pseudonocardiales; family Pseudonocardiaceae; genus Amycolatopsis; species Amycolatopsis sp. NPDC001319. Next base: position 856,475 of record NZ_JBIAWY010000002.1, read on the forward strand.
CCCCAGCCAGCCGAGCAGGACCACCAGACCGGCGACGGCCGGGGCGAACGCCACCAGCGTCGCCTTCCAGCGCTTCGGGTCGAGGTAGTACTCCGGCCCGTTGCCGTAGGTGTATTCGCCGAACGCGCCCTGGGTCGTCTTGATCAGGAAGGTGTCCGGGATCGCCGAGCCGAGCGCGAACCAGCTGAAGACGAACCACGGCAGGCACACCGCGAGCGCCACGCCCGCCACCGGCAGCAGCCGGCGCCGCAGCGCCCCGGCCCCCAGCGCGAACAGCACCACGAAGACCACCAGATCCAGCCGCACCAGCACCGCGAGCCCGGCCACCACGCCGAACCCGATCGCCCGGCCCTCCACCGCGTACGCCGTGAGCAGCACCAGCGCCGCCGAGATGAGGTGCACCTCCAGCCCGGTCGCCGACAGCACGAACGGGTTGACCAGGATCGCCGCCGTCCCCGCCACGGCCGTGAAAAACGGCAGCCGCAGCGCCCGGGTGATGCGCGCGAGCCCCCAGCCCACGGCCGTCATCGCCGCCACGAACACGAGTCCCGCGCCGGCCACCGGGTGCACCTGGCCGCCCGCGACCCGCGTGAGCGTGCCGCCGAGAGCGAGCAGCAGGACGTTCAGCGGCGAGGTCGCCGAGTTCGCCGTCTCGGCCTCGACCAGTCCCCAGTGGAAGTGTTCGGCGAGGTTGCGGGCGTAGGAGAGCGTGATGAACGAGTCGTCGATCAGGCTTCCCCTGACGCCGAGGAACACCACGGCGGAGACCAGGGCCACCGTGGCCGGCCACAGCAAGGCCCGGCCACGGCCGCGTCTCGCGGGCTCCCCCGGCTCGGCCGGGAGACGCGCGGCGGCCACGGCCCGGCCCACGTCAGGTCCCGTCGCCGCGCACGAGGTAGAGCACCTGCTCGCCGGCCCACGGCGACGCGATCCGCCACTGCGCCAGCGCGTTCGCCGGTGCGGCCGCGCCGACCTGGGTCGGCACCAGCGCGTATTCGGGCTTCACGGCCACCGCGCCGTAGTCGAAGTAGTGGAAGTTGAGGTCGACGAGCTTGCGGCCCAGCGAGCCCATCGTCGCCTCCCGTTGCGCGATGGCCGGGCCGACCGCGCCCCGGTCGTCGAACAGGTCCACGATCGAGCAGCCGCAGCTGTAGGCGAGCACGCCGATCTCGCCGCCGCTGCGCACGGTGCCCGTGCCGACGAGCCGGCCGAGCTCCGGCCCGATCCGCTCGTACTGGGCGGTGGTGGTGTGGTTGGACATGATCGGCGCGAACGGCCGCGGCAGACCGCCCCACGCGTAGAACACCGCGCTGACGACCACGAGCCCGACCGCCGCCAGCACCGCGGGCGCCCCGGCAGTCCAGCGGGCCACCGCGGGCGCGCGCCCGGCCACGGCGGCGACCGCCGCGGCGAAGAACAGCGTGGTCACGGCGATGCTCGGCCCGTAGTACCAGTGATAAGGCGGCACGTGGAGCCGCGAGTACGCCAGGTAGTGCACGGCCCCCGCGGGTACGAGCGCCACGAACGGCAGCAGCGTCCGCGCCGCGGGGCCGCGGCGCACCAGCGTGAGGAGCCAGCCGAGGAAAGCCACCGCGCCCAGCGCCGCCGGGAGGAACGAAAGCCAGGTGGCCCAAGGGAAAACGCCCTCGTACAGCACCGGGCCGTTCGAGAACCCGTAGGCGCCCCACGACTTCTGCAGCGTTTTGATGATCAGCGTGTCCGGCACCGCGGAACCGAGCACGAACCAGCTGAACACGAACCACGGCAGCGCGACCACGACCGCCGCCAGCACCGACTTGCCGAGTCCGGCCCAGAACCGCGCCCGCAGCAGGACCACCACGAGCGCGATCAGCACCAGGTCCACCCGGATGAGCACGAGCACGCCGGTGGCCACCCCGACGAGCACCGGCCGCCGCTCCGCCGAGAACACCAGCAGGGCCACCACCGCCGCCACGCCGAACTCGACCTCGAGCCCGATCGACGAGATCAGCAGCGGGTTCACGGTGAGCAGCGCGACGGCCAGCGGCGAGAACCACCGCGGCAGGCCCGCCCGGTCGCCCAGGCGGGCCAGGCCGACGGCGATGACGACCTGGCACAGCACGTACAGGATCGCCGCCGCCAGCACGGCGTCGCGCACCACCAGCGTCAGCCCGGCGAGCACGAGCACGCTCAACGGTGACGTCGCCGTGTTCGACGTGCCCAGCTCGATCAGGCCCCAGTGCCCGTGGAACGCGAGGTTGCGGGCGTAGGACAGCGTGATGAAGGTGTCGTCGATCAGGTGGTCACGGAACAGCGCGAACGCGCCGGCCGAGAGCACGGCGACCACGAGCGCGAGCACGCCGTGGCGGCGCGGTGCCGGTCCGGCGTCCTCGACGTCGCCGGGAGCGGTGGTGCGGGTCTGTGCCACGGGGACTCCTCGTCGGGAGGGGTCGGGCAGGGTCTCAGCGCGCGGGCACCAGCGTGAAGTGCCCGATGCCCTTGGCGGCCGAATACACCGTCCACGAGTCGGGTCCCGAGGCCGGGCCCTTGCCGTAGAGAAGCCGGTAGTCTACCTGGCGCGGCTGCTGGTTGCGGTCGAACCAGTGGTAGTTGATGCGCAGGCCGAGCCGCGAGACGGCCCCGTCCTCCGCGATCCGCTTGCGCACGATCGACGCGACCTGGCTGCGGTCGGAGAACACGTCGAGGATCTGGCAGTCGCAGTAGTACGCGAGCGTGCCGATCTCCCCCGGCCCCGCCACCGACGCGCCGTTGAGCCGCTGCCCGAGCTCCCGGCCCACGCGGGCGTAGTCGGTCGAGCTCGCCCAGTTGCCGAAGATGACCGGCGACGGCCACGGCACGCCCTGCGCGAGGTCGATCGAGACCATGCCGAGCGCCGTCACCCAGGCCAGGCCCAGCGCCGTGAGCGGCGCGGCCTTGCGCAGGCCCGGCCGCCGGCCCGACTCGGCCAGCCAGATGCCGGTCATCAGGACGGCGAACGAGCCGATCGTGGCCGTCGGCGTCACGTAGTACCAGTGGTACGGCCCGACGCCCAGCGTCGAGTACACGATGTAGTAGACGACGCCACCCAGGCCGAGCCCGACGACGGGCGCGAGAGCCGGGAAGTCGTCCCAGCGGCGCGCGAAGCGCAGCCCGAACCACGCGAGCAGCACCGCGGTACCCGCGACCGCCGCGGCGAACGTGAAGATCACCGTCACCGGCTGGTACAGGAAGTACATCACCGGGCCGCTGAAGTAGCCCCAGGCGCCGAAGAGGCCTTCCTGGTCCTGCTTGATGACCAGCGTGTCGGGGATGAACGAGCCGAGCGCGAACCAGCTGAACAGGAACCACGGCGCGGCGACGAGCACGGCGGTGCCGAACGCGCGCCAGAAGTGCTGCCGGATCGCCCGCGTGCCGAACGTGATGATGAGGACGAACACGACCAGGTCGAGGCGCGTGAGCACCGTCAGCGCCGCGAACACCCCGAACAGGACCGGCCGGCCCTCGACGGCGAACACCGTGAGCCACAGCAGGATCGCCGGCACGAGCAGGACCTCGAGGCCCGTGGCCGAGAGCAGGAACGGGTTCACGACCACGATCACCACACCGAGCAGCCCGACCCACGTCGCCAGCCCGAACGAGCGCGCCAGGCGCTGCCACGCCCAGCCGATGGCGGCCGACGACACCACGGTGAGCGCGCCGAGCGCGAGCACCGGGTGGGCCGCGCCGCTGATGCGTGTGACAAGCGTGAGCAGCCCGAGCAGCAGCACGTCGAGCGGCGAGGTCGCCGAGTTCGCCGTGGTGCCCGGCACCAGCGCCCACTCGCCGTGGAGCGCGAGGTTCTTCGCGTAGGCGAGCGTGATGTACCCGTCGTCGGTCAGGCTCCCGCGCACGAGGAGGAACGACAACAGGCCCAGCAGGGCCGCGGCCCACGGCAGCCAACGGAAGCGCACGGAGCGTGACCGTACGGCACTGCTGGACCGGGGCTCGACACGGCTGTCCGCGTCTTCCGGGATCGTGACCACTGACTCATCCACCGACATGGTCCGGGAACAATAGGGGGTGTTCGTTCCGGCGATGTTAACGCCCCGCCCGTAACGCCCGGGTTTTTCAGACCAGTGCGTGGCGGCCCGTGCGCTCGGCGTCGGCGCTCTGGTCGAGCACGCGGGCCGCGACCCGGCCGATCGCGGCGTCGAGCTCGGCCCGGTCGCCGGTGCCCCAGTCGGCGAGCCGCTCGGCCAGCCAGTCGCGCCAGGCCTGCACCAGCTTGCCGAACTCCTCGCGCCCGGCCCCGGTGAGCGCCCAGCTCCCGCCGGAGAACCTGAGGTAGCCGGTGAGTTCCAGCCGCGCGAAGGCGGGTTCCAGCACCTGCGGCGGCACGCCGTAGTGCTGCCCGATCGCCGTGAGCGTCGCCGGTTCGCCCCGGCGTTCCCGCAGGTGGACCTGCACGAGGCACCACAGGCCGCCGTGGTCGAGCTCGGAGCCCGAGCGGGCGGCGATGGCGGGTGCGACCTTGCGCCGCTCGCGGAAGAACAGCGTGGCGATCGCCCGTTCCAGCTCGCGGTCGTGGTCGCGCGCCTCGGGCATCGCGAACCCGTCGCCGAGGTCGGGCGCGGCCGCCCGGGACGTGTCGCGCAGCGGCACTTCCTTGAGGAAGAACGCCAGCGCCAGCGCGACGAGACCCACCGGAGCGGCTGACAAGAACACCACATGCAGTGAATCGCTGTACGCGGCGATCACGGGCTGTGACACCGCCGGCGGCAGCTGGTGCAACGCCTGCGGCACTTGCGTCGCGCGGGGATCCACGCCCGGGGGCAGGGGGTGCGCCGCGAGCGCGCCGGCCAGGTTCGGGCCGAGCTGGTTGGCGTAGACCGTGCCGAAGATCGCCGCACCGAACGAGCTGCCGATGGACCGCAGGAAGGTGACGCCCGACGTCGCGACGCCGAGGTCGCGGTAGTCCACGCTGTTCTGCACCGCGATGGTGAGGACCTGCATGCCGAGGCCGATCCCGAGGCCCAGCACCGCCATGTACAGCGCCGACTCCCAGAAGCCGGTGTCCGGGCCGAGGCGGGAGAGCAGGTAGAGCCCCGCCGTCATCAACGCGGAGCCCACGAGCGGGAAGACCTTGTACCGGCCCGTGCGGCTCACGAGGTTGCCGGACAGGATCGACGCGAACAGCAGCGCCAGCACCATCGGCAACAGGCGTACGCCGGACGACGTCGCCGAGACACCTTGCACGTACTGCATGTAGGTGGGCAGGTAGGACAGCGCGCCGAGCATCGCGAAGCCGACGACGAAGCTCATGATCCCGGCCACGGTGAACACCGGGTTCCGGAACAGCCGCATCGGCAGCATCGGTTCCTCGGCCCGCAGCTCCACCAGCACGAAGAGCCCGAGCAGCACGACCGAGCCGATCGCCATCGCGATGATGGTCGGCGAGCCCCACGCGTACGTGGTGCCACCCCAGCTCGTGACGAGCGTCAGCCCGGTGGCGGCGAGGCCGATGAGCAGGATGCCGAGGTAGTCGATCACGGGCTTGAGGACAGCCCGGGCGTTGGGCATCGCGGACGCGGCCACCATGAGCACCACGACGACCAGCGGGATGTTCACGTAGAACGCCCAGCGCCACGACAGGTGGTCCACGAAGAAGCCGCCCAGCATCGGCCCGGCCACGGTCACCACGCCGAACACCGAGCCGAGCGCACCCTGGTACTTGCCGCGTTCGCGCAGCGGCACGACGTCGGCGATGAGCGCCGTCGAGGTCACCATGAGGCCACCGCCGCCCAGCCCCTGCACGGCCCGCCACACGATGAGCCACACCATGCTGTCGGCGAACCCGCAGAAGAACGACCCGACGCCGAAGATCACGACGGACAGCTGGAACATCAGCTTGCGCCCGAACAGGTCGCCGAGCTTGCCGACGACCACGGTCATGATCGTCTCGGCCAGCAGGTACGCGGTGACGACCCACGACAGGTGCCCCGCCCCGCCGAGGTCACCGACGATGGTGGGCAACGCCGTGCCCACGATCGTCTGGTCCAGGGCCGCGAGCAGCATTCCGAGCAGCACCGCGCCGAACACCGCGTTGATCTTCCGCCGCGACAACCCGGCCCCCAGCGCGGCCGGCTCCTCCTGCGTCACCTCGGCGGTGGCCGTCATGCGCCCTCCTCGTCACCCGCTCGGCGGTCGTTCCCGCGGGTCCACCGTAGGGCGAGGTGTCCACTGTGGATAGCCACTCGTTCCGGTGACGGGGCCACCCGGGACGCGTCACATTGACCGGACGGGTGGGCGTCGCCAGAGTGTCCCTCGTGGACTACGTGGACGAACGCTCCGGCCGCCGCTACCCGCTCGACGCGCTGCGCTGGTGCGGCGACGACGGCGCGCCGCTCACCGTGGAGGCGCTGCCGGGCATCACGCGCGAGCAGGTGGACACCGCCGAGCGGTCGCTGTGGCGCTACCGCGCCGCGCTGCCGGGCGACCTGCGGCCGATCTCGCTCGGCGAGGGCTGCACGCCGCTGGTCGAGCGGCCGTGGCGCGGGCACGACACACGGTTCAAGCTCGAGTGGTTCAGCCCCACGGGGAGCTTCAAGGACCGCGGCAGCAGCGTGATGCTCTCGGCGCTCGCCCAGGCCGGCGTGCGCGAGGTCCTCGAAGACAGCTCCGGCAACGGCGGCTCGTCGGTGTCGGCCTACGCGGCCGCCGCGGGCATCGCGGCCACGATCCTCGCGCCGGAGTCGACCTCGCCCGCGAAGATCCTGCAGAGCCGGGCGTACGGCGCGACGGTGGACCTCGTGCCGGGCACGCGCGACGACACCGCCGCCGAAGCCCTGCGCCGCTCGGGCGAAACCACGTACGCGAGCCACAACTGGCACCCGTTTTTCCTGCAGGGCACCAAAACGCTGGCGTACGAGCTGTGGGAGGACTTCGGCTTCACCGCGCCGGACACGGTCGTGACCGTGGCCGGCGCGGGCAGCATCGTCCTCGGCCTCGACCTCGGGTTCGGCGAGCTGCTCGCGTCCGGCGCGATCGCGAAACGGCCGCGCCTGCTCGTCGCGCAGCCCGCCAACTGCGCGCCCATCGACGCGGCCTTCCGTGCCGGGGCCGAGCACGCCGTGCCGACGGAGTTCGCGCCGACGATCGCCGAGGGCACCGCCATCCGCGAGCCCGTCCGCCTGCCCGAGGTGCTCGCCGCGATCCGCCGCTCGGGCGGGACGACGGTGGCGATCGCCGAGGACGAGATCGCCCGCGCCGCGCGGGAGCTCCCCCGGATCGGCCTCTACGCCGAGCCGACCAGCGCCACCGCGGCGGCCGCCGTCGACGTCTTCCGCGCCGGGGGCGTGCTCGCGCCCGGGGAGACCACCGCCGTCATCCTCACCGGCTCCGGGCTGAAGGCGGCCACCACGATGAGCACGCTGCTCTGACCTCGTGCCGGCTCAGCGGTCGTGGCTGCGCCGGTCGTAGGAGACCGCGTAGATCGCGCTGCGGGCGGCCAGGATCGGGTCGTCGGACAGCTCGATGCCCGCGGTGAGCAGCGTGGGGTCGAAGACCTGGGAGTTCCAGTGCTTCTGGTCGGTCACCTCGGCGGTGATCGCCAGGCGCCCGGCCGTGATCTCCGTGCGTTCCCCGGGCCAGACCAGCGTGGCGTCGTTCGTCGGGTCGCCCGGCTCACCGAGCTGCACCTTCAGCGTGAACTCGACGGGGCCGCGCGCCAGCCGCTCGCCGAGCTCGCCGGTGAGGTGCTCGGCCGACCAGTCGCCGCCCTCGCCGGCGGCGAGCACGTGGTCGCCGGCCTCGGGCACCCAGCGGTAGCGCACCGGGCGCAGGGAGCCGTCGGCGGCGCGCCAGAAGAACGCGTGGATGGCCCAGTAGGTGGTGGTGCCGTAGCTGACCGGCGTCGGCAGCTGCGACGCGGTGAACAGGCCCGGGCCCGCGCTCGGGTGCGCACCCACGTGGGCCTGCACCTTGCCGAGGTCGGGCGCACCCGTGGCCGGGTCGGGCTCGGCCGACTTGAGCAGCGCGAGGAAGTCCTCGGGCGTCGCGGCGATGAACCGGTCGAGGTTCACGCCGACGATGTCGGTGTTGCTCCCGTCCGGGAGGTGGAACTTCACCGCGAGCCCGCGCACGGCCGTGCCGGCGTCGGGCAGGTGCGGGTTGGTGTCGGTGTGGGAGAACCGCACGGTCGCGCGCACGGGCTCGCCCTGCAGGTGCGCGGCCGTGGTGAGGTCGGCGGCGACACCGGACGGGACGAAAGTGGCGTCGTAGCAGACGCCCCGGGCGTGGGCCCGGCGGTAACCCGGGTAGGTCCCCTTCAGCTGCTCGATCTCGTCCACGATGGACACGGAGAGCTGGGAGGCGGGCAGTTCGGTGGTCATGTCGCGAAGGTAACGGCCGTCGCGCGGGCGCGCCCGCCGCACTACCCTCCCGGCCACCGAAGTGTTCCTGAAGTTTCCCCGCGAACCCGAGAGATATTCCGAAATCCCGGTCAGCGGAATCGCCGGACCTCGTGAATCAAGCCTTGATCAAGTCGCCGGAGGAATGGCGCGGTTGTCAAATCGAGGGAGCGTTTTCTGCGGATTTCCCCCGAGTGAGGTGTCGCACACCTTAAGTCTTCCTTGGTGTGCTTGGTCACGCGCACCCCGACCGCTAGCGTCACGCAACCATGGATTCCACAGTGGCCGCCAAAGACGGCGACAGCTACACGAAAGCACTGGGCAACCGCCAGGTGCAGATGATCGCGATCGGCGGCGCGATCGGTGTCGGCCTCTTCCTCGGGGCCGGCGGCAAGCTCCAGCAGGTCGGCCCGTCGCTGGTGCTCTCCTACGCCATCTGCGGCATCGCCGCGTATTTCGTCATGCGGGCTCTCGGCGAACTCGTGCTGCACGAACCGAGTTCCGGCAGTTTCGTCACCTACGCCCGCAAGTTCATCGGGCCGTGGGCCGGGTTCGTCTCCGGCTGGATGTACTGGGTGAACTGGGCGATGACCGGCATCGCCGAGATCACCGCCGTCGCGATCTACGTGCACAAGTGGCTGCCCGACGTGCCGCAGTGGATCACCGCGCTCGTGGCGCTCGGTGTGCTGCTCGGCGTGAACCTGGTGAGCGTGAAGCTGTTCGGGGAGCTGGAGTTCTGGTTCTCCGTGGTGAAGGTGCTCGCGATCGTGGTCTTCCTGATCACGGCGATCGGGCTCGTGTTCGCGGGCGCGAACATCGGCGGTACGCCGGCCGGCGTGCACAACCTCACCGACCACGGCGGCTTCTTCCCCGCGGGCATCGGCATCGCGCTCATGACCCTGCAGGCCGTGATCTTCGCCTACTCCGCGATCGAGGTCGTCGGCATCGCGGCCGGCGAGACCAAGGACGCGCGCAAGGTGCTGCCCAAGGCCATCAACGGCGTCGTCTGGCGGATCGGTGTGTTCTACGTCGGTTCGGTGCTGCTGCTGGCGATGCTGATGCCGTGGTCGTTCTACAGCGGCGCCGAAAGCCCGTTCGTCACCGTCTTCTCGCGCCTGGGCATCGGCGGCATCGGCGACGTGATGAACGCCGTGGTGCTCACCGCCGCGCTCTCGTCGTGCAACTCGGGTCTCTATTCGACCGGCCGCATCCTGCGGGCGCTGGCCGACCACGGCGAGGCGCCGAAGTTCGTGGGCCGCATGAACAGCCGGCACGTGCCCTACGGCGGCATCCTCTTCACGTCGATCGTCTACGTGCTCGGCGTGGTGCTGAACTACATCGTGCCGCAGGAGGCGTTCGACATCGCCATCGCGGTGGCCTCGCTCGGCGTGGTGGCCACGTGGGCCACGCTCATCTACTCGCAGATGCGGATGCGCCAGGCCGCGCTGCGCGGCGAGGTCGAGCGGCCGAGCTACCGCATGCCGGGCGCGCCCTACACCGGCTGGGCCACGCTCGGGTTCCTCCTGCTGGTGGTGGTGCTCATGGGCTTCTCCGACGGCGCCGAGAAGATCGCGTTCTACTCCATCCCGGTGCTCGCGATCGTCCTGGCGGTCGGCTGGCGGATCGTGTCGCGCCGGCGCGGCGCGCGTGTCGGCGACAACGCCTGAGCCCGGCGCCGGACCGCACCGCACACGCCCGGCCGGGCACCGTTCCCGGCCCGGCGTGTGCGGTGCGGGCATACTCGGATCCGGCGGCGCGGACGCGCCGCGCGGCGGGAGGTCCGTGATGGTGTCGTCGGAAACGTCCCGGAAGGTGACGATCCACGACGTCGCCCGCAGCGCCGGGGTGTCGCGCCAGACCGTGTCGCGGGCGCTCAACGACAAGGCCGAGATCGACGGCACCACGAAACAGCGGGTGCTCGACGCGGCCCGCGAGCTCGGCTACCGGCCGAGCCGGTTCGCCCGCGGCCTCGTGCGCCAGGACACCACCACCATCGGGCTGGTGATCCCCGACCTGCTCAACCCGTTCTTCACCGAGGTCGCCGCCGCCGCGCTCGAGGCCGCGCGCGCCCGCGGCTGGCACGTGGTCGTGTACGACACCTCCGACAGCGCCGAGGAAGAGCTCGGCACGCTGCAGGTGATCGGCTCGCAGGTCGACGCCGTCGTGGGCTACTTCAGCCGGCCCGAGGACGAGCTCGACCGCTTCACGCGCGGGATCCCCGTGGTCCTCATCGGGCGCGAGCACCACACGCCCCGCTTCAGCTCGATCCGGGTCGAAGGCGCGGACGGCGTGCGGGCCGCCATCACCCACCTCGTGCGCGCCGGGCACCGGCGCATCGGCATGCTCGACCACGCGGGCCGCGCCGAGCCGAGCGTCCGGCGCGACTGGTTCGCCGCCGCGGTCGCCGAGCACGGTCTCGAAGCCGAAGTCGTCGAACGAGCCGCCCAGTCGGTCGACGGCGGGGCCGCGGCCCTCGAGGCGCTGCTGTCCGAGCATCCCGACGTGACCGCCGTGTTCACCTTCAACGACATCATCGCCATGGGTGCCCTGCGCGCGGCCCGCCGTCTCGGGCGCCGGGTCCCGGACGACCTCGCCGTGGTCGGGTTCGACGGGCTGCAGCTCGGCACCGTCGTGGACCCGGCGCTGACCAGCGTCGCCCTCGACACGCGCCGGCTGGGCGCCCTCGCGATCGACCAGGCCGCGCGCCTGCTCACCGGCGCCACCCCCCTGTCGGCCGACGAGCTCGTGATCCGGGCCGAACTGCTGGTCCGCGAATCCGCCTGAACCGCTCCGCTTGACACCCCACGGCGCCTCGCGCACACTTCCGGGCAATTCGTGAACGTTCACGGGAGCGTTCACGGAGCTCTCCGGAGGGTCCCCGATGACGTTGACTCGACGACGGTTCCTGACCGGCGCGGCGGCACTCGGCGCCGCGGCGTTCGGGACGGTTGCCTGCACCAGTCCCACGACCGCGAACCCAGGGCGGATCACGCTCTGGTACACCTCGAACGGCCTGTCCGACGCCGTGCTCGGCGAGGCCGTGAAGCGGTTCGCCGCCGACAAGCTGACCCCTTCGCAGGTCAGCGGCGAGCTCAAACAGCGGCTGCTCGCCGCCCTGGCCGGCGAGGCCTACCTGCCCGACATCACCATGCTCGGCGACGACATCGCCACCTACTTCGCCGACACCGACCACTTCGTCGACCTGAACACCCTCGGCGCGGGCGGCGTCCGCGACCAGTACCTGCCCTGGAAGTGGCAGGCGGGCACCAGCCCCGCCGGGTTCCAGCTCGGGTTCCCCGTCGATGTCGGCCCGGCCGCGCTGTACTACCGCCACGACCTGTTCGCCCAGGCCGGCTTGCCCAGCGAGCCCGACGAGGTCGCCGCGGTCGTGTCCACGTGGGACGACTACTTCACCTTCAGCGCGCAGGTGCAGAAGAAGCTGCCCGGGCGGTACATGATCACCGACACGAAGACGGTGTTCACCTACTCGCTCGCGCAGGAGCCGCGCAAGTACTTCGACCGCGCCAACCACTACCTCGACGACCAGTCTCAGGTGCGCCGCGCGTGGGACCGGGCCGTGCAGGCGTTCCGGATGGGGCTGACCGCCGGGTACGCGGGTTCGCAGAGCGTCAACGGCCAGTCGATCGACCGGCACGCGGCCTGGAACAGCGGCAAGGAGCTCAGCTTCGTCAACGCCTCCTGGATCACCGGTGAGCTCAAGGAGTCGGCGCCGGGCACCTCGGGCAAGTGGCGCGTGTGCCGCCCGCCCGGCGGCGCGGGCAACCAGGGCGGTTCGTTCCTGGCGATCACGAAGTACTGCCCCGATCCGCACGCCGCCTTCGAGATCGTGAAGTGGCTTCAGTCGCCGCAGAACCAGCCGCAGACCTTCCTCGACCTCGGGCTCTTCCCGCCCAGCCCGTCCGCATACACGGACCCGCGGCTGCTCGCGCCGGAGCCGTTCTTCGGCGGGCAGGTGACGATGGACGTGTTCTCGAAGATCGCGCGGGAGGTCAAACCCGTGTACTTCAGCCCGTGGGACATCACGATCAGCGACACGTTCACCGACGAACTGACCAATGTGGAGAGTGCGGGCAAGGACCCCGAGACCGCGTGGCAGGACGCCCGCGCCTCGGTGGAACGCCTGCTGCGCCGCCAGGGGGTGCTCTCGTGACCGCGATCCTGCCCGCCGAGACGACCGGCGCCCGCCGCGCCCCGATCCGCCACGCCGCCCACGGCCGCCGCAAGCGGTGGCGTTACCTGCCGCAGTACCTGGCCGTCGCGCCGTTCTTCGTGCTGTTCGCGATCTTCGGCGTCTACCCGGTGCTGTACTCGCTCTACCTCGCGCTGCAACGCTGGGACGGCGTCGGCCCGATGAAGTTCGTCGGGCTGGAGAACTTCGCGTTCCTGCTGTCGGACACCACGTTCTGGGACTCGATCGGCAACACCCTGATCATCTGGGTGATGTCGACGGTCCCGATGACCGCGCTCGCATTGCTCATCGCGGTCGGGCTCAACTCGTCGGTGCGGTACAAGGGTCTGCTGCGGGTCGCGTACTTCCTGCCGAACGTGACCTCGATCGTGGCCATGTCGCTGGTGTTCGGCTCGATCTTCTCCGACGAGTTCGGGATCCTGAACTGGTTCCTGGGCCTGTTCGGCATCGGCACCGTCGACTGGCTGAGCGACCCGTGGGCCATCCGCGGCGCGATCTCGATCATGATCATCTGGCGCTGGACCGGCTACAACGCGATCATCTTCCTGGCCGGCCTGCAGGCGTTGCCGCCGGACGTGTTCGAGGCGGCCCGCATCGACGGCGCCGGCCCGGTGCAGACGTTCTTCCGCATCACGCTGCCGTTGCTGCGGCCGGTGCTGCTGTTCTCGGTGGTGATGTCGGCGATCAACGGCCTGCAGATCTTCACCGAGTCGCAGGTGCTGCTCGGCAACCGCGGCGGCCCCGGCGGCGCGGGCATGACGATGGTCCTCTACTTCTACAACACGGCCTTCGCGGACAACGACTTCGGTTACGGCGCCGCGATCGCGTGGGGCATCTTCGTGGTCGTCGTCCTGTTCTCGATCCTCAACTGGCGGCTCGTGATGCGGCCCGAGCGCGGCCAGGTCCAGACCAAGGGAGCCGGCCGATGACGACCAGGCGCGCACGGGTGCTGACGCTGGTGGCGCTGATCGCCGGCGCCCTGATCACCCTCTTCCCCTACTACTGGCTCGCCGTGATGGCCTCCAACACCACGGCCGACATCTACGCGACGCCACCGCGGCTGACGTTCGGCGGGCACCTGTTCGCCAACATCGGCGAGGTCTTCGCGAAGATCGACTTCTTCGGCTCGCTGCTCAACACGCTGATCGTCGCCGTGGTCACCACCTTGCTGGTGCTGTTCTTCGACTCACTGGCGGCGTTCACCTTCGCCAAGTACGACTTCCCGGGCAGCAACGTGCTGTTCGGCATCCTGCTCGCGACGTTCGTGGTGCCCACCCAGCTCTCGGCGATCCCGCAGTTCACGCTGATGGCGGACTTCGGCTGGGTCGGCGACCTCAAGGCGCTGATCATCCCGGCCGCCGCCAACGCGTTCGGCATCTTCTGGATGCGCCAGTACGCCCGCGGCGCCATCCCGGACGAGCTGCTGGAAGCGGCCCGGATGGACGGCGCGGGGTTCTTCCGCACGTACCTGTCGGTCGGGCTGCCGGTGCTGCGCCCGGCGCTCGCGTTCCTCGGCATCTTCACCTTCGTCAACGCCTGGAACGACTACCTGTGGCCGCTGGTCGTGCTGATCGACTCCAACCACGTGACGCTGCAGGTGGCGCTTTCGCAGCTGCAGGGCGTGTACGTGAAGGACTACAGCGTCGTGATGGCCGGGACGCTCGTGGCGATCGTCCCGCTGGTCATCGTCTTCCTGTTCGGTGCCCGGCACTTCATCCGCAACATCGCGGCCGGCGCCCTCAAGGGCTGAAAGGAACCCATGTCGTCGTCGTACGTCGAAGACCCCGCCCCCGGCCACGGCTCACTGCCGCCCCGCGCCGCGTTCTCCTCCGACGCGCGGTCGGTGAGCCTGGCCGGGACGTGGCGGTTCCACCTGTCGCCCTCCGCGCCGGCCGCGCCCGAGGGGATCGCGCGCGACGACTTCGACGACAGCGGCTGGGACACGATCACGGTGCCGGGCCACTGGCAGCTGCAGGGCCACGGGAAACCGGCTTACACCAACGTGCACTACCCGTTCCCGGTGCAGCCGCCGCTGGTGCCGTCGGACAACCCGACGGGTGATCACCGGCTCCCGTTCGACCTGCCGCCCGGCTGGCCGGACGAGCCGGCGCTGCTGCGGTTCGACGGCGTCGACTCGTGCGCGAAGGTGTGGCTCAACGGCGAGGAGCTCGGCGTCACGCGCGGCAGCCGGCTGCCGTCGGAGTTCGCTGCCGGCCACCTGCTGCGTCCCCGTGGAAACGTGCTGGCCGTGCGGGTGCACCAGTGGTCCTCGGGCAGCTACCTCGAGGACCAGGACATGTGGTGGCTCTCGGGCATCTTCCGCGGGGTCACGCTGCTCTCGCGCCCGGTGGGCGGGGTCGAGGACTACCGGCTCCACGCCGGTTACGACCACGTCAGCGGGCTCGGCACGCTCTCGGTCGCCGCGGCGGACGGCGTGCTGCTGAGCGTGCCCGAGCTGGGTGTCGAGAACCTGCCGGCCGGCTCGGCGGTGGAGCTCCCCGTCGAGCCGTGGAGCGCCGAATCGCCCCGGCTCTACCACGGTGAGGTGCACACCGCGGCCGAACGCGTGCCGGTGCGGATCGGGTTCCGGACCGTGGTGGTCGAGGACGGCCTGCTCAAGGTGAACGGCCGGCGGGTGCTGTTCCGCGGCGTCAACCGGCACGAGCACCACCCCCGGTTCGGCCGCGCGCTGCCGCGCGAGTTCGCGCTGGCCGACGTGCTGCTCATGAAGCGCCACAACGTGAACGCGGTGCGCACCAGCCACTACCCGCCCGACCCGTACTTCCTCGAGCTGTGCGACACCCACGGCCTGTGGGTGATCGACGAGTGCGACCTCGAGACCCACGGCTTCGGTGACCTGGGCTGGGCGGGCAACCCGAGTGACGACCCGCAGTGGGGCGAGGCATACCTCGACCGCATGCGCCGCACCGTCGAGCGCGACAAGAACCACCCGTCGATCGTGCTGTGGTCGCTGGGCAACGAAGCCCACACCGGCCGGAACCTCGCTGCGACGGCCGCGTGGACGCGCGAGCGCGACCCGTCGCGTCCGGTGCACTACGAAGGCGACTTCGAGTGCAAGTACGTGGACGTGCACAGCCGCATGTACGCCGACCACGCCGAGGTCGACCGGATCGGCCGCCGTGACGACCCGAACGAACGCCGCCGGTCGCTGCCGTTCCTGCTGTGCGAGTTCGCGCACGCGATGGGCAACGGGCCGGGCGGGCTGCTGGAGTACCGCGAGCTGTTCGAGCGGTATCCGCACGTGCAGGGCGGGTTCGTGTGGGAGTGGCTCGACCACGGGCTCGCCCGGCGCGATGCCGCCGGTCACGAGTACTTCGCCTACGGCGGCGACTTCGGCGAGCAGATCCACGACGGCAACTTCGTGATCGACGGCCTCGTGCACCCCGACCGCACGCCCTCGCCGGCGCTGGCCGAGTTCGCGAAGGTCTTCGAGCCCGTGCGGATCGGCGCGAGCGCGGGGGGCGTGCGGATCTCGAACCACTACGACGTGGCCGGGTCGGCGCACCTGGTGTTCCGCTGGAGCTGCGAGGACGACGGCGTCGAGGTGGCGGCCGGTGAGCTGGCCGTGCCCGAGGTCCCTTCCGGACAAAGCCTCGACGTGCCGCTCCCCCGGCTGCCCGAGGTCTCGGGGGAAGGCGTGCTCACCGTTCGGGCGGAGCTGGCGGCCGACACCGCGTGGGCGTCCGCGGGCCACGTCGTGGCGTGGGGACAGCTGCCGGTCACGCCCGCGGCCGACCCCGGGCCCGCTGCGGTGGGTGCACCGCTGCTGCGCGAACGCGGGCTGCTGCGCCTCGGGCCCGGCGCGTTCGACGCCGCGACCGGCCGGCTGGTCGCGCTCGGGGGCCACCGCGTCGAGGGGCCGCGGCTGGACCTGTGGCGCGCGCCGACCGACAACGACCGGGGTTCCGACTACCCGGAGGCCACGCGGTGGCGAGCCGCGGGCCTGCACCGGCTGCAGCACCGGGTGGCCGAAGTGGACGGACGAGCGTCGGCGCTGGTGGTGCGGACGCGCGTCGCGCCGCCCGGGCTCGCGTTCGGGATGCTCGCCGAGTACCACTGGAGCGCCGACGACGACCGGCTGCGCCTGCGCGTCGAGGTGGAGCCCGACGGCGAGTGGCCCTGCACGCTCCCCCGCCTCGGCCTGCGGATGGCGGTGCCCGGCGCGTTCGGCGGCGTGG
Organism: Amycolatopsis sp. NPDC001319; assembly: GCF_042896185.1. Lineage (NCBI taxonomy): Bacteria > Bacillati > Actinomycetota > Actinomycetes > Pseudonocardiales > Pseudonocardiaceae > Amycolatopsis > Amycolatopsis sp. NPDC001319. The sequence continues at coordinate 873,250 of NZ_JBIAWY010000002.1, forward strand.
AGTGGTTCGGCGCCGGCCCGGGTGAGGCCTACGCCGACAGCCGCCAGGCGGCGCGGCTCGGCCGGTTCTCCTCCACTGTGGACGCTCTGCAGACGCCGTACGTGTACCCGCAGGAGAACGGCAACCGCGCCGACGCGCGCTGGCTGCGGCTCACGTCGGCGGGCGGCGCCGGGATCCGGATCGAGGGCGAGCCGGTGTTCGACTTCACCGCGCGGCGCTGGACTTCCGAGGATCTCGACGCCGCTCGCCACACCGTCGACCTGGTGCCGGGTGAGCTCGTGCACCTCAACCTCGACCTCGCCCAGCACGGGCTCGGCACCGCCTCCTGCGGGCCCGGCGTGCTGCCGCGTTACCGCCTGCACGCCCAGAAGGCGAGCCTCACCCTCACGTTCTCCCCGATCACGCCCGAAGGAGCCGCCCGATGACCGGTGCGCCCGAGGTCCGCCTCGTCCCGCACACGCACTGGGACCGTGAGTGGTACGAGCCGTTCCAGCGGTTCCGCCTGCGCCTGGTCGACCTGCTCGACGAGGTGCTCGACCGCGCCGAGGCCGACCCGCGGTTCCGGTTCACGCTCGACGGGCAGATGGCCGCCGTCGACGACTACCTTCAGGTGCGGGGCGAGAACCGCGACCGGGTGGCCGCGCTGGTCGCGGCCGGGCAGCTCGCGGTGGGGCCGTGGCAGATCCTGCTCGACGAGTTCCTGGTCTCGGGCGGGAACATCGTGCGCAACCTGGAGCTCGGCTGGGCGCGGGCCACCGAGCTCGGCGGCGCGATGCGCGTGGGCTACCTGCCCGACGAGTTCGGCCACTGCGCGCAGATGCCGCAGATCCTCGCCGGCGCCGGGTTCGAGCACGCGTGCCTGTGGCGTGGGGTGCCGTCCGGAGTGGACGGTCACGCGTTCCGCTGGACGGCGCCGGACGGCAGCTCGGTGCGCGTGGAGTATCTGGCCCGGGGCTACGGCAACGCGGCCTACGTGTTCTCCGACCCCGGCTTCTTCGCCTCCCGCATGGCCGAGCTCGGTCGACGGCTGCGGCCGGAGTTCGGCGCCGACCCGGTGCTCGCGATGTACGGCACCGACCACTCCGCGCCCGTCGGCTCGCTCGTGAAGCTCGTCGCGGGCCTCGACCCGGCGTCGGTCGACGTGCAGATCGCCACCCTGGCCGAGTACATCGGGGAGCGCGACGCCGCGGACCCGTCGCTGCCCGTGGTGCTCGGTGAGCTGCGCAGCCACGCGGCGGCCAACATCCTGCCGGGTGTCCTTTCGGTGCGCCCGCAGCTCAAGCAGGCGATGGCCCGGGCCGAGCGCGTCGTGGAGCGCTACGCCGAGCCGTTCGCCGCGCTGTTCTCGGCCGAGTGGCCGCAGCGGTTCCTGGACCTGGCGTGGTGGCGGCTGGTCGACGCGTCGGGGCACGACTCCGTGACCGGCTGCGGCGTCGACGAGACGGCGACGCAGGTCTTCGCGCGCGTCAGCGAGGCGGAGCACCTCGGGCAGGCGGTGCGCGACCGCGTCACCGGCCGGCTCGCGCGGTCCGTGGCGCGGGATTCGCTGCTGGTGCTCAACCCGACGCCCGCGGCTCGCCGCGACCTGGTGACGCTCGACGTCGAAGCGCCGTGGGACGAGGTTTCACTGGAGCTGCCCGACGGCACGCGCCTGCCCGCGCAGGTGGAGGCGCGCAGCGGACAGTTGCTGCACGAGGAAGCGGCTGCGGGCCCCGACCTGCCGCTCTTCCTGCCGCGCATCCACGGGCGAGAGCTGTTCGGCAGTGAGATCACGGGCTGGCGGTGCGACTCTTCGGCACGGCTGCTGGAGTTCTCCGTCGCTCGGCACGGCGGCGCGGACCCGTTCGACGTCGAAGCCGTGCGGGCGGCGGTGACCGGCGCGACGGGTGCGTGGACGATCCGCATCCGCCAGGCCGAGCGGCGGACGGTCACCGCGCTGGTCGACGTCCCGGCCGTCGGGTGGACGACCGCGCGCGTGGTGCCCGGCTCGGTTGAGGTCGCCGTGCCCGTCGTGGCCGGCCCGTCGCTGAGCAACGGGCCGGTGACGGTCTCGGTGCTCGACGACGGCACCCTCCGGATCGCGTCGGCCGACGGCACCGTCCTCGACGGGGTCGGCCGCATCGTCGACGGCGGCGATCGCGGCGACTCCTACAACTACGCTCCGCCGGGCACGGACACCCTGGTCACCGAGCCGGACGCGGTGCGGGTGACGCCCGGGGTCGAGGGCCCGCTGCGCTCGACGGTCACCGTCGAGCGGACCTACTCGTGGCCGACGGCGATGGACTGGGACGGCGATCGCCGCGTTGCGTCGGCTTCCCGCGGCACGGTGACCATGGCCGTCGAGCTCCGCACGGGGGAACCGTTCGTCCGCCTCGACCTCACGATCGACAACGCCTCGCGAGACCACCGCGTGCGGTTCCACGTCCCCCTCGCCCGCGCCGCGCAGACCTCGCACGCCGAGGGCCAGTTCGCCGTCGTCGAACGCGGCCGCACCGCCGAGGGTGGCTTCGGCGAGTACCCCATCCCGACGTTCCCCGCCCACGGTTTCGCCGACGCCGGCGGCGCCGGGCTGCTGCTGACGCAGGCCTGCGAGTACGAACTGCTCGACGACGCGCTCGCCCTCACCGTGCTGCGCACGAGCGGCCGGCTCAGCCGCAACGTCCACCCGTATCGCGAAGAACCGGCCGGCCCCCAGATCCCGACCCCGCTGGCGCAGCAGATCGGCATCACCACCGTGCAGCTCGCCGTCCTGCCCCACGCGGGCGACTGGCGCGCCGGCGCACTGCTCTCGGCGGCCGAGCGCTACCGCCACCCCCTGCACGCGACCCTCGGCACCGGCCCGCTCGACGCACCGCCGGCCTCGCACTCCGGCCTGTCCGTCGACGGCGCGGTGCTCACCAGCGTGCGCCGCCGCGAAGACGCGCTGGAGGTGCGGCTGGTCGCGCAATCTCCTGAGGCGGCCACGGCCGTCGTGCGCGGGCCTTTCGCGTCCGCGCGGCGCGTGGACCTGCTCGGCCGCCCCGGCGATTCGGTCCCCGTCACCGAGGGCGAGCTGCGGCTTTCCTTGCGCCCCTGGGAAATCGCCACCGTCCGCCTCTCCTGAACCTCACCCCCGCGTCCGCAGCATCGGCGGTGACAACAGCTCGGCCGGCCCCCTCCGGTACAGCCGGGCGGGCCGGCCGCCGTCGCGGGTCGTCGTGGTGCCGACGGGCTCCAGGAGGCCCTCGGCGCCCGTGACCTTGCGGTGGAAGTTGCGCGGGTCCAGGTGCGTGTCCCACACCAGCTCGTACACTCGGCGCAACTCCGCCACCGTGAACTCCGGTGGGCAGAAGGCCGCGGCGAGCGGGGTGTACTCGAGTTTCGCGCGAGCGCGTTCGAGGCCGTCGGTGAAGATCTTCGCGTGGTCGAAGGCGAGTGTCCCCGGGTCCAGGGTCGCGACGGGCGTCCAGCGCGCTTCGGCCGCGTCGGTCCCCGCCTGCGGCACCGGCAGGTCGGGCGCGAGCGCCAGGTAGGCGATGGTCACCACGCGCAGCCGCGGGTCGCGGCCCGGGTCGCCGTAGCCCGCGAGCTGTTCGATGTGGACGGTGCCCGGCGCCAAGCCTGTCTCCTCCGCCAGCTCGCGTCGCGCGGCCGTGTCGAGGTCCTCGTCGGCGAGGACGAAGCCGCCGGGCAGCGCCCAGGCGTCGCGGAAGGGCTCGATCCCCCGCCGCACCAGCAGCACGCACAGCTGCTCCCCGGTGATCGTGAGCACGACGAGGTCCACGGTGACCGCGCTGGGCGGGAACTCCTCCATCTGCCGCACACTACACCTTAACCGTCAGCTTGACGAAAAGACCGGCGAACCCATATCGTCACGGCGACGATAAGGAGGTCCCCATGGTGGACATCAAGCGCCGGTTCGGGTTCCGGCACCTGCGAGGGGTGCCGACCGCGCACATCCGGCACCTGCGCGGCGGCAAGCTCGTGCACGACGGCACCGGGCTGTCGTTCTGGTACCGGCCGCTGGCCGCGGCCCTGTCGGAGATCCCGGTCGACGACCGCGAGCTGCCGCTGCTGTTCCACGCCCGCACGGCCGACTTCCAGGACGTGACGGTGCAGCTCGCCCTCACCTTCCGCGTGGTCGACCCGGCGCTCGCCGCGCAGCGCATCGACTTCTCCGTCGACCCGGACACGGGCCGGTGGCGCGGCGACCCGCTCGCGCAGATCAGCGGCCTGCTCACCGAGAACGTGCAGCAGTACGCCCTCGACGTGCTCACCCGCACGCCGCTGGCGGAGGCTCTCGTCGACGGCGTCGGTGCCGTGCGCGACCGCATCCGCGCCGGGCTGGCCGAGGAGGACACGCGGCTCGCGCAGACGGGTTCGGCCGTGCTCGACGTGCGGGTCGTCGCGATCCGCGCCGAGCCCGAAGTCGAGAAGGCCCTGCAGACGACCGCGCGAGAGAAGGTGCAGCAGGAAGCCGACCGCGCGACCTACGAGCGGCGGGCGCTGGCCGTGGAACGCGAGCGCGCGATCGGCGAGAACGAGCTGCAGAACAAGATCGAGCTCGCCCGGCGCGAGGAGCAGCTGCTGGCCCAGCGCGGCGCCAACGCCCGGCGTCAGGCCGAGGAAGCCGCGGCGGCCGACCACATCGAGACCGAGGCCCGCGCGAGCCGGGAGACGCGGCTGGCGCAGGTGAAGGCCGAGGCCACGCGGACGCTCGGCGAAGCGGAGGCGGCCGGTGAGGCCGCGCGGCTGGCCGCGTACCGCGACCTGCCGGAGCCGGTGCTGCGCGCGTTGGCCGTGAAGGAGCTGGCGGCGAACCTGCCGAAGATCGACAGCCTCGTGCTCACGCCTGACCTGATCGCGCCGCTGCTGGCCCGGCTGGGGATCGGGTCGTGAGCCTCGCCCCGCGGGCCGTGGTGGTGCACCGGCGCACCGAGCTCGACGAGCTGCTCGCCCGCCACGGCACCCTCGGCCAGGCCGAGTTCTTCCTGGCCACGCGCGGCCGTTCGCTCGACGACGTGGTGGCGCAGGACGCGGCGCTGCGGCGGGCGCTGACCGCGGTGTCGGCCGCCATCCCGCTGGACTGGCGCCGCGGCAGCGTCGAGCGAGCGGACCTGTCGCGGTTCCTGTTCACGCCCGAGGACGTGGTGCTCGTCGTCGGGCAGGACGGGCTGGTCGCGAACGTCGCGAAGTACCTCGCGGGCCAGCGCGTCGTCGGCATCACGCCGGGTGAGCCGGGCATCCTGGTGCGCCACCCGGCCGAGGCCACGGCGGACCTGCTGCGCTCGCGGGACTCGGTCGAGCCCCGCACGATGGTCGAGCTGACCGCCGACGACGGCCAGAAGCTGCTGGCGCTCAACGAGATCTACCTCGGCCACCCGAGCCACCAGACCGCGCGCTACCGCCTGGGTCCCGAGCGGCAGGCGTCGTCGGGCCTGCTGGTCGGCACGGGCACCGGCGCCACGGGCTGGTGCCGGTCGGTCTGGCAGGAGCGGCACAGCGCTTTGCGCCTGCCGGCCGCCGACGAACGCCGGCTCGTGTGGTTCGTCCGGGAGGCCTGGCCCTCCCCCACCACCGGGACGTCGCTCACCGAGGGCGAGCTCACGACGTCGGCGCTGACGGTCGACGTCGAGTCCGATCACCTCACCGCGTTCGGCGACGGCCTGGAGAACGACGCGGTCACCGTGACACGCGGGCAGTCGGTGACGTTCGCCCCGGCGGCGCGGGCGTTCCACCTGGTCCGCTGACGTCTTCCGCCAGCTTCCGCAGGGCATCGGCCGACCGGGTGCCGGGCTCGGCGTGGTAGATCACCATCAGCTGGTCTTCGGCGCCGGTGACGGCGAACTTGTCGTACTGCAGCTCCAGCTCGCCCACCCGCGGGTGGCACAGGTGGTGGGTGCCGCCGCCGGGCTGCGGGCGGACGTCGTGGCGCGGCCAGAGCCGGCGGAACAGCTCGCTCTCCGCCGACAGCTCCTCGACCAGCCCGGCCAGCCGCGGATCGTCCGGCTCACTGGCGGCCCGCAGGCTCGCGACGAGCCCGCCGACCCGCGCCTCCCAGCCGGTGAAGAACTCCTGCGCGGCCGGGTCGAGGAGGACGGCGCGCAACAGGTTGGTGCCCGGCGTGTACACGGGCGACAGCGCGGCCGCGATGGGGTTGGCGGCGAGGACGTCGAGATGCCGGCCCTGCACGTACGCCGGCGTCAGCTCCCACGACGCGATCAGCCGCGCGACGCTGGGCCGCACGTTTTCGTGGCTCTGCGGCGCACGGCGACGGCGTGGCGCAGGGTCGGCGAGGTCGTGGAGGTACGCGGTGGCCTCGCGGTCGAGGCGCAACCCGCGGGCCACGGCGTCGAGTACCTGCGCCGACGGGTGGCGGTCGCGGCCCTGCTCCAGCCGCGTGTAGTACTCCGTGCTGATGTCGGCGAGCATCGCCAGCTCGTCGCGCCGCAGGCCCGGCACGCGCCGGTGGCTGTTCACGGTGATCCCGACGTCCTCCGGCCGCACCTGCTCGCGCCGTGCGCGCAGGTACTCGCCGATCACGTTGCCCGCCATGCCCTCCACGATAATTCGCCGAAGGTGGCCCTGGCGGCACCCCTGTCGGCACGGTCTGGTCGGCCGGGTCGAGACGGCCCAGGCTGGCGGCATGACACGAACCTGGTTCATCACGGGCGTGAGCACCGGCTTCGGCCGGCACCTCGCAGAACAGCTGCTTTCCGCCGGCGACCGCGTCGCGGGCACCGTCCGCCGTCCCGGCTCGGTGGCCGACCTCGTCGAGTCGTACGGCTCGGCGTTCCACGTCTCCCTGCTGGAGATGACCGACACCGCGGCCATCCGCCCGGTCGTCGACGCCGCGCACGCCCACTTCGGGCGCCTGGACGTCGTGGTCAGCAACGCCGGCTACGGCCTCATGGGCGCCGCGGAGGAGCTCACCGACGAGCAGGTGCGCCACCAGCTCGACACCAACCTGCTGGGCTCCATCCAGCTCATCCGCGCCGCGCTGCCCCACCTCCGCGCCGACGGCGGCGGCCGCATCCTCCAGCTCTCCTCGGTCGGCGGCCAGGTCGCCTGGCCGGGCGGCTCGCTCTACCACGCGACGAAGTGGGGCATCGAAGGCTTCGCCGACGCCCTCGCCGACGAAGTCGCGCCCTTCGGCATCGGCGTCACCCTCGTCGAACCCGGCGGCGCCCGCACCGAGTTCCGCTACGGCAACTCCCGCCTGGCCCCCAAAATCGACGCCTACGCGGCCTCCCCGGCCGCCCGCATCCGCCAGATCCTGGAAGAACGCACCACCCTCGCCCCCGGCGACCCCGCCCGCATGGCGGCGGCCATGATCGCCACCGTCGACCACACCCCGGCACCCCGCCGCCTGGTCCTCGGCAGCGACGCGTGGACCGCGATCACGGCCGCGCTGGAGGCCCAGCTGGCGGAGGTGCGGGAGCAGAAGAGCGTGGCGTTCTCGACGGATCTGTAGGAATTTCGGTGCTCGATATCGGCCGCGGTGCCGGTTTTTGACCACCGGAGGCGCGTGAGGTGCGGGCCGCACTGCTCCAGGTGCGTATTCGGGGAAGGTGCCGCGCCGGTCCCTTCGCGCCGGCGCCGCGTCCTCTGCTGTGCCGTTCCGGCCGACCCTCGAAGGAGACGTCTTCGAGGGTCGGCTGCATTTCGCCCCGAAGCGCCAGGAGGCCGAGCCCGCCCGCGCCGGGCCGCGCCAGTCGCGTTCGCCGAACGACAGCCGCCACTCGCGCGGGCCGCGTTTCAGCTGCCGAGGCAGGCTCGCACGTCGAGGGCAAGGTGAGGTTGCCGCGGCGCCCATCGCTGCGCCCGCGACGCGGCCGACCTCGGCAGCGTCGCGGGCCAAGCGTCAAGGGCGTCCGCGGTGCTTCGCCGCCGAAGTCACGCGAGCCGGCGCCGCATCCGCCGTGCCGGTCCATTCCGACCCGAAGCGCTTGCGGGCCGAACTCGTTAGCAATGCTTCGCGCCGGCCGCGGCTTGCGGACCTCAGCTGCCGTACCGCTCCTTCACCACCGAAGGCGTGTCGAGGTTGTGCCCCGCGTCCATGCTCTGGGCCAGCCGCAGGTACTGGCCCTCCGCCCACATCAGGGGTGCGGCGCTGCCCGTCGGGCGGCCGAGGGCGAAGCAGCCGCTCGCGCGGTCCCACACCTGTTCGGGGATGAAGTAGCCGTCGTTGGCGGCGTCGGCCATGGACTTGAGGTAGACCGCGGCCGAGCGGCCGTTGGCGAGCTCGTACTCGCCGCGCTCGCCGGACAGCACGGGCCACAGCCGCCCGAAGCGTTGCGGGCCGCCGGCGGGCCAGCCGGTGCACGCGGAGGTGCTTTCGCCGTAGTTGTCGTGCGGGTAGCGGTGGAAGTAGACGTCGCCGTTGGGCAGGGTGACCTGCATCGGTGCGTTGCCGTCCGACGCGGCGGCCGTCGGGGCGATCGAGGCGGCGATCGTCGGGTCGGCCGGCGCGCGCACGCCGAGCCGAACGAGGTCGAGGAAGCCGAAGTCGACCACGTCGTGCTCGTAGAAGCAGCCTTCGTCGAAGCAGATCTGCCCGCCGTCGTTGGGGTCGGTGCCCTTGTCGAGGCGCTCGTAGTACGTGTGGCCGCCCCAGAAACCGGACGTCGTCACGGTCCACGAGTCGAGCGAAGCCCGCCACGAGTCCGCTGTGGACTCCCACGTGGTGGCGCTCGCGGTGTCACCGTTGGCCCGGGCGATCGCGCCCGCCGTCACCAGCCCCGCGATCTCGGCGGCGATCGACGAGGGCGACCGGCCGTACTGTTCTTCCCAGCGTTCGGTCGTGGCGGGACCGCTCGTGCGCAGGTGCTCGGCGGTGACCTTGACCTTCGCGTACGTGGCGGCGTCGGTGAGACCGGTCAGCCACGCGAGCACGATCGCGTCGGCGTCCTGGTCGAGCTGCTCGCAGCACCCGAGCTGCTGCGCACTGGCGCCGGCGACGCCGCTCACGGGGCTGTAGCGGGGGAACGCGCCGGCCGGGTACGTCGTGCCGTCGCCGGCGGTCGGCGAGCCGATCCACTGCGAGTTCCACAGGAACTGCGCCATGCGTTTCGGCTGCGCCGTGTCGCCGGCGGCCAGGAGACCGGTGGCCTGTTGGTAGAGGTCGCGACCCCACACCCGGTGGTAACCGTCGCCGAGGCTGTCGCCGTTGACGACGTCGCCCCACGGCGTCGCCAGTCCGGCCACGCCGGCCCCGCGGAACGTCTTGTCCTCGGCCGCGTGCAACGCCATCGCGGCGACGTAATACGCGCGCCGCCGCTGCTGGTCCCCCGCGACGTTCGCCGGGGCGGGCTTGAGGCTGCCGACGTAGGAGTTCCAGCCCGTACGGTAACCGGCTTCCAGCGCGCCGAACCCCGCGGTGAGTGAGCCGGTTGCCGCGCTCGTCGCCGCCTGCGCGGTCGATCCGTAGCCGAGGGCGACGGTGAAGGTGGTGTCCGCGGCGACCGGGATCTGTCCACACTGGACCACGTTGCCCGCGCCCGAAACCGCATCGAACCCGTTGTCCAGCCGGTGATCCGCGCGCAGGTCGACGAGACAGTCGCTGGCGGCGCCGGAGTATCCGTTGTCGTGCGCGGAAAATCCGGTCGACGCGCGCAGTGAGGACACGACGGTGGTCGTCGTGCCGAAGAGGTTCTCCGTACCGCTCGCCACAAGCCCATTGCCGTCCCACGACGCGGTGTCCCCGCCCGCGCCGCCGGCCATGGACGGGTTGGCGAGCAGGTAAAGCCGATACGTGCCACCGTCGAGCGCCTGGAACCGGGTCCGGGTCACGAGCGTCGCGCGGGCCGGGTCGGTGACGTACGTGGTCGTGATGCGGTAGCGGCCGCTCTTCGCGGTGTTGGTGACGGTGTATTCGAGCGACTTCTCGTCGGGCATCGAGACGGCGTGGTCGGTCGCGTCGCGCTCGAGGTCGACGAACGAGGAGCCGTCGGTGACGACGTACTGCATGTCCTGCGTCTCGGGGACGTCCACGCGCGGGTAGAACACCTCCGACGTCACGCCGTCCGCGACGGTGAACCAGACCGGGCTCTGCGTCGTCGCCGAGGTGCCGAGCGCGGACTTGTCCCCGGTGGTCCACGACGAGGGGCCACCGCAGCAGTCGGTCGCGGTGCCACTCGCGGGGGTTGCCGCGGTGCTCCCCACCAACGCCAACGCCAGCACTGCCGCGCGGGCCTTCCGCCAGATCCTCATCCGCTCCCTCTCCACCGCCTCGGCCGCCTATCGTGCCGTGGCCGCGCCCGTCCGGGCACGGCCGAAGGAAGGGTTCCGGCACACCACCTGATGGGGTGACGGCCGCTGCCGGAGAAACTGTCGTACCCGGATGGTCTCCTGAATCCCGGAAGCGGCCCCCACCCCGGGGCGCCGCCGGAACCCGAGGAGAACACCATGGCCGGAGACACGGTCGTCACCATCGTCGGCAACCTCACGTCCGACCCGGAGCTGCGCTTCACCCCGTCCGGCGCCGCGGTCGCCAACTTCACCGTCGCGTCCACCCCGCGCACCTTCGACCGCGCCACGGGCGAATGGAAAGACGGCGAAGCCCTCTTCTTACGCTGCTCGCTCTGGCGCCAGCCCGCCGAAAACGCCGCGGAATCCCTCACCCGCGGCGCGCGCGTCATCGTCCAGGGCCGCCTCACCCAACGCTCCTACGACACCAAGGAAGGCGAACGCCGCACCGTCGTGGAACTCCAGGTCGACGAGATCGGCCCCTCCCTTCGCTACGCCACGGCCAAAGTCAATCGCGCCAACCGTTCCGGGCCGCCGTCCGGCGATTCCCCGGAAAGCTCGGGCAGTTCCGACAGCCCGTGGTCCCCGGCCGCCCCGATGCCGGTCACCGCGGGCGCGGGGGATCCGCCGTTCTGACGTCGCCCGCCGGCACACGCTGGGGCGTTCGGCTCGGCCGCGGTGCGTTGCCGGGCGCGGTGGCGTCGGGCAGGCCGGGATGGACGTTTCGTCGTCGCGCGCCAAAGGGAGGATCAGCAATCGCGCGATTCCGGCTTGGAGGATGAGCACTGCGACTTGCGGATGCCGCGGATCGGTTGCGACGACACCGCTTTAGTGCTGAGGCACCCAGTCGCAGACCCGACCCCGATCATCGGGACTGACCGGAGCGCACCGCCGACAGTCCGGCAGTGGCCGCCACAGAGGCCGGCTGCCCTCGGCACCACACCCGACCGGCGGGCGGGCTTGAACACCGCCCGGCCGTTGCGGAGGTTCGGTGGCCGGCTGCTGGCGTTCGATCGTCGGCGATCCGTGCGGCCTGCACCGTCGTCACGTGTCGTCCCGTGTGGGATGGCGCTGCGGGCCATCACCGTGGCCGGACCGCGGTCGAGCTTGCCTGGCCGCAGCCATGCGGCTGCCGGTCGATGCGGTCATCCGACGACCGCCGCGGTGGTTGTCCGCGATCAGCCGCCGCCAGGTCCGTCCATACAGGACGGTTCGGGTCGTCCGCCGGTCCTCAACGGAGTTCCGCAAGCATCACCTTGAGGATGCGGCTCAACGTCGCCGCGTCGTCGGGGGTCGTGGCCGAAGAAAGGAGTTTCGCGAGACCGGCCGCGTGGTCGGTGAGGGTCGCGTCGATGACGTCGCGGCCGGCCGGGGTGAGGGTGATGCGGAAGCTGCGGCGGTCGGCCGGGTCGAGGCTGCGCTCGACGTAGCCCGCGGCCTCCAGGCGGTCGAGGCGGTTGGTCATGCCGGCGCGGGAGGTCATCAGCGCGGCCGAGAGTTCGGAGGGGGTGAGGGTGTAGGGCGAGCCCGTGCGGCGCAGCGCGGCGAGCACGTCGAACTCGCCGGGGCGCAGGCCGTGTTCGGTGAACACCCGTTCCACGACGGACTCGACCACCCGGGTCAGCTGGGAGAGCCGGCCGAACACGTCCATGGCGGACAGGTCGAGGTCCGGCCGTTCCTGCCGCCACTGAGCGATGACCTCGTCGACGGCATCGCAAGTCTCACTCACACTTGAAGTCTAGGCGAACGAGAGGAGTACCCACCGCCCGAGACACACCCCGGCGCCGCCGCGGTTTACCCGGCCTCACCCGCGCGGTCCGCGACCCCGAGCCGCAGGTGCTCGCTGTGGTAGACGGCCTCGTCGAGCAACTGGGCGACGTGGTTGTCGTGCAGGCTGTAGACGATGCTGCGGCCGTTGCGGGTGCCGACGACCAGCCCGAGGTTGCGCAGCAGCCGCAGCTGGTGCGACACGGCCGACTGCTCCATCCCGACCGCGGCCACCAGGTCGCCGACGGCGAGGGGCTGTTCGCGCAGTGCGCTGAGGATGAGCAGGCGGCTCGGGGTCGCGAGGGCCTGCAGTGTGGTGGCGACCGCGGCCGCGGTGGTCGCGTCGAGCGGTCCCGCGGGGCGGCGACGCCCTTCGACCCCGTGTCCCATGGAGAGGAGACTAGAACACGACAGGAGACATGAACATATCTTCATTCGTTCTGCTACCGTTCCGGACATGGAAAGCGCAGGACACGGGCATGGGCACGGCCACGGGCACTGGAGCCAGCTCAAGCACGCCCTGAAACCGCACAGCCATGAGTCGGCGGAGCTCGTCGACGACACGCTCGAGGCGAGCCGCTCCGGGATGCGCGCGTTGTGGCTGTCGTTCGCCGGGCTGCTGGCGACGGCGGTCGCGCAGCTGGTGGTCGTGGGGTTCACCGGGTCGGTCGCGCTGCTCGGCGACACGCTGCACAACTTCGCCGACGCGCTGACCGCCGTGCCGCTGGCGGTCGCGTTCCTGCTCGCGCGGAGGCAGGCGACGCGCCGCTTCACGCACGGGCTCGGGCGCGCCGAGGACCTCGCGGGTCTGGTGATTCTCGTGGTGATGGCCGGGTCCGCGGTGCTCGCGGGCTACGAGGCGATCGACCGCCTGCTGAACCCGCGGCCGATGACGGGCGCCGGATGGGTGGCGCTCGCCGGCGTGATCGGTTTCGTGGGCAACGAGCTCGTCGCGCGCTTCCGCATCCGTGTCGGGCGGCGGATCGGGTCGGCGGCGCTCGTCGCGGACGGGCTGCACGCGCGGACCGACGGGTTCGCGAGCCTCGCCGTGGTGCTCGCGGCGGGCGGGGCACTCGTCGGCTGGACGTGGGCGGATCCGGTGGTGGGGCTGCTCATCACGGTGGCGATCGTGCTGGTGCTGCGCGACGCCGCGCGCGAGGTGTTCGGCCGGCTGCTCGACGCCGTCGACCCGCACCTGGTGGACGACGCCGAACACGCGCTCGCCGAGACGCCCGGCGTGCTGGGCGTCGACGTGATCCGGTTGCGCTGGATCGGGCACACCCTCGCGGCCGAGGCGGAGGTGTCGGTGGACCCCGGCCGCACGCTGGCCGAGGCGCACGGCATCGCGCACGCCGCCGAGCAGCGCATGGCGACGGCCTTGCCGCGGCTCGCGCGGGCGTTGATCCACGCGCATCCGGCGCGTGACGTCAACGTCGTCGCCGCGGGCGTCAAGGAAGCGTGAGCGCCGCGCGCGAGCCGGGCGCCGCCGTCGCACGCTGGGGTTCGTCAGGGTGACGCGTGGGAAGAGAGCGTGCGGTGAGTGATTTCGACGGTTCGGTGCTGCTGGTGGGCGTGTTCATCGCGTTCGCGGTCGTGCTGCGGGGGTTGCAGTGGTGGCTCGCCCGCGACCGCGGGCTGAGGCGCACTCAGCAGCAGTGCTCCCCGCGCCAGGCCTCGCGGCCTTCCCGCACCGCGACCGCCGCGATGACCAGCGCGACGACCGGGTCGGCCCAGTACCAGCCGAACAGCGTGTTGAGCAGCAGCCCGGCCAGCAACACCGCCGAGAGGTAAGTGCACAGCAGCGTTTGCTTGGAGTCGGCCACGGCGCTCGCGGAGCCGAGCTCGCGGCCGGCCCTGCGCTGCGCGGCCGACAGCACCGGCATCACCGCCAGCGACACCGCCGCCAGCACGATGCCGACGGTCGAGTGCCCCGCCTCGCTCCCCCGCGCCAGCGCCAACCCGGCATCGGTCACGACGTAGGCCGCCAGCACGAAGAACGACACCGCGATCACCTTCAGCGCCGCCCGCTCCCGCCGCTCCGGATCCGCCCCGGCGAACTGCCACGCCACCGCGGCCGCCGACGCCACCTCCACCACGGAATCCAACCCGAACCCCACCAGCGCGCCCGACCCCGCCGCCTCCCCTGCCACCAGCGCGACCACCGCCTCGACGACGTTGTACGCGATCGTCCCCGCCACCAGCCACCGCACCCGCCGCGCCAACACGCGCCGCCGCTCCTCCGCGACGACAGGCACCCGACGGTCGCCCGCTGGCTCCTCGGCCGAACAGCAGCCGGCGCCACCGCAACACTCGTCGACCGCCTCGGGTTCGACCCGCGCCTCGTGACTCACCACGCCACCTCCACAGCAGCCACACCTTCACCCACGCAACCCACCGCGCCCACGCCGCGCCCGACCATCCACAACCACCGGCGCGGGCACGCAACAACCAGCACCGCCACGCCTCTCGACAACAGCCGCCGGCACGCGCCTCAGATCCGCCCGAGGCGGCGGGTTCGAAGACACAGCAACCGGCACGGCCCGCGCGCGCAGCCCATCCGCCTGAGACCTCGGTTCCGGCACGTCGCAACCAGCACCGCAGCTACACCGTCGCCGACCCGCCCGAGGCCACCGGTTCGCGAGTGTTGCAACCAACACCGCAGGTACCCGTCGCCGACCCGCCCGAGGCCACCGGTTCGGGAGTGTCGCAACCAGCACCGCAGGCGCACGCCTCCGATCCGTCCGAGGCAGCCGGGTCGGGGACGTCGCAACCGAAAGTGCGGGCGCGCAGCGCCGATCTGCCTGAGGCCACCGGTTCGCGAGCATCGCAGCCAGAAGTGCGGGCCCGCGGCGCCGGTCGTCCGAAGCCGTCGGTTCGGGCGTGCAGTAGTCGGTACCGCCGCGGTCGTCGTCAGCGGCCGACGGTTCGGGCCGCGATTCATAACGCATCGAGCCACCTCCCTGCCAAGCCGGTTCTCGCCCGCGCGAACGGCCGCAACCGCGACGCCGCCAAGGCGGCAGGAGCATGCGGCGCGGCGGAAGAGATCCGGCGCCGGTCCCAGACGACAGCCGTCGGCGCGATCTGACGGGCGTCCGGCGCACATCCGCTGGCGCCACGCTCTTCGACAGCCGCCACCGACTCCGCCCGCAGGTCACGACTCATCAAGCCGCCCCTCTGCCGAGCCGGTCCTCGCCCGCGCGGGCGGCCACAACCGGGCAACCCCGCTCGGCGGGGGCGATGGTCCACGCGGAAGAACGTCCGCCGCCGCGGCCGTCGGCGCGATCCCGCGCAAAGCGCAACGCGGGAGTCATCGGGTGGCCTCCACTGCGGGTACGTCCTCATCCGCGCAGTCGGGGGTCGGGGCGACGGCGAGGACGACCTGCGTCAGTTCGGAGAGGGCGTGGGCCAGGTGGGGGTCGGCGAGGGTGTAGCGGACCTGGCGGCCCTCGTAGGTGGCGATGACGAGACCGCAGCCACGCAGGCAGGACAGGTGGTTGGAGACGTTGGACCGGCTCAACCCGAGCGTCTCGGCCAGGCGTGCCGGGTAGGCCACACCATCGAGCAGGGCGACGAGGATGCGGCAGCGCGTCGGGTCGGCGAGGGCGCGGCCGATCCGGGCGAGGGCTGATTCGCGGGTTTCACAGCTCAGCATGGGCCGAACAGTACAGCACCGGCTGATCTATTGGACAGTCCCTGAACCGAAGACCGAGACAACGGCGAACGCGGGCCGCCGTAGGATTTGCGAGCCGGCGCGTGAAGCGGCGGATCCCCCACGACGCGAGGAGATCGATGTCGGCGACCGGCACGGTGCAGCGGGGCGCGGCGCGCGTCGCGACGGAGGTGCTGGCGCCGTGGGTGTGGGTGCTGGGGTTGCCGCTCGCGGTGGCGTGGGAGGTGACCGGGCACCGGGTCGGGGCGACCGTGCTGTGGGGGCTGGTCGTGGGGGTGACGGCTTCGCTGATTCCGATGGCTGTCATCGTGCGCGGGGCGCGGCGCGGGAAGTGGGACTCGCACCACGTGACGAACCGGGCGGGGCGGGTGGTGCCGTTCGCGGTGTGCCTGGGCTCGCTGGCGGCGGGGTTCGTGGTGCTGATCGCGGGCGGGGCGCCGCGGGAGCTGATCGCGCTGACGGCGACCGAGCTGGCGTGCCTCGCGGTGGCGGTGGCGATCACGTTCGCGCTGAAGTTCAAGATCTCCATCCACGCCGAGGTCGCCGCGGGCGCGACGGTGATGCTGGTGTGGGTGTACGGGCCGTGGCTGCTCCTGCTGGCGCCGTTCGTGCTGTGGGTCGCGTGGTCGCGCGTGGAGCTCGGTGACCACACGGTGCCCGAGGTGACCAGCGGCGCCTTCGTCGGCGCGGTGGTGGGCGGCGCCGTCTACTTCGGACTCCTGGCCGCGCTCTCGTAGACTGGGGCGCGTGGACAACCTCCTCGGCGACTACCTCCGGGCGCGGCGCGAGCTCGTCTCGCCCGAAGACGTCGGCCTGCCCGCCGGTGGGCGCCGGCGCGTACGCGGCCTGCGCCGCGAGGAGCTGGCTCTGCTGGCCGGAATCAGCAGCGACTACTACATGCGCCTCGAGCAGGGCCGCGACCAGAACCCGTCCGCGCAGGTCCTCGACGCGCTCGCCCGCGTGCTGGGCCTCGACGACGACGCCACGGACCACCTCCACAGCCTCACGGCCCCCGCGCCCGCCACCACCGCGGGCCCGGCGCCGGTGGTGCCGCCGAGCATCGCCGAGCTGATCGACACGTGGCCGACCACCCCCGCGTACGTGCAGGACCGCCTCACCAACGTCCTCGCCGCCAACGCCATCGCCACCGCGCTTTCCCCGCACTACGCGGTCGGCCACAACCTCCTGCGCGAGGTCTTCCTCGACCCCGCCGAGCGCGACTTCCGCGTCGACTGGCACGAGACGACCGCCGACGGCGTGGGCGGCCTGCGCGCCTCGCTCGGCCGCGACGTCGGCGACCCCGCCGCCACCGAACTCGTCACGGAACTCTCCGCGAAGAGCGAGCGTTTCCGCGAACTGTGGTCCCGCCACGACATCAAGCCCCGCACCGGCCACCTCGCCCGCTTCCGCCACCCGGCGGCCGGCCCCCTCGACCTCCACAGCGACAAACTCAACCTCCCCGGCCCGGACGCCCTGTCGCTCGTGGTCTTTCACGCCGCCCCGGGCACCGGCCACGCCGAGGCGCTCGCGTCGCTGGCCACGCTCGTCGAGAGCAGGTAGCAGGCAACGCACTGCCGTGGGCGGGCCCCGCACACCCGGGCCCGCCCACGGCAGAAACTCACCTCGCGCTCGATCACGGGCCCTCGACAACCGGCCGCGGTGCGCTCGGCTTCCGAGTGCCCACAACCGACGAGTGGATCAGCTCGATCACGGGGCCTACGAGAACCGGTCGCCCACCACGACCGGGATTCTCGTCAGACCTCCGCCGACTCGCGGCCCGAGAGTTCCTCGACGACCTTCAGCAGCGCCGAGTGGTCCAGCGACCCGTGGCCCATGGCGCGCCCGGCGGCCACCAGCTGGGCGACCAGCCCGGTCAGCGGCAGGGCGACGTCGGCCTGGCGCGCGGCCGCGAGCGCGATGCCCATGTCCTTGTGGTGCAGGTCGATCCGGAAGCCCGGCTGGAACTGCCGCGCGACCATCGACTTGCGCTTGAGCTCCAGGATCCGGCTGCCGGCGAGCCCGCCCGCCAGCACGTCGAGCCCGGTGCCCGCGTCCACTCCGGACGCCTCCAGCAGCACGATCGCCTCGGCGACCAGCCCGTAGATACCGCCGACCACGAGCTGGTTGGCCGCCTTCACGACCTGGCCCGCGCCGTGCGGTCCCACGTGGACGATCGTCTTGCCCAGCACCTCGAAGATCGGCTTGGCCGCCTCGAAGTCCTCGGCCTCGCCACCGACCATGATGGACAGTGCGGCCTGCTCCGCGCCCGCCTGGCCCCCGGAGACCGGCGCGTCGAGCACCCGGATCCCCCTGGCACCACCGGCCTTGGCGACGGCGATCGACGTCTCCGGCCGGATGGTGCTCATGTCGGCCAGCAGCGTGCCCGGCTTCACGACGTCGAGCACCCCGCCCGCCGCCAGCACCACCTGCTCGACCTGCGGGTGGTCGGGCAGCATCGTGACGACCACGTCCGCCTCGGCCACCGCGTCGGCCACATCGGACGCCGCGCGCCCGCCCGCCGCAGTCAGCTTCGCCAGCGCGTCCGCGCTCAGGTCGAAGCCGCTCACGTCGTGTCCCGCACCGGCCAGGTGCGCGGCCATCGGCGTGCCCATCACGCCGAGACCGATGAAGCCCACCTTGCTCATTTGTCTCCCCTTCGCTCTTCCGGCAGCCAGGCCAGCGACGCGAGTGTGGGACCGTCCGGTTTGTACTCGATCCCCACGTGCCCGCGGTAGCCCGCCGCCTCCAGCTTTTCCAGGTGTCCTTCGAGGTCCAGCTCCCCCGTGCCCGGCTGGTGCCGGCCCGGCGCGTCGGCGATCTGGACGTGCCCGGTGCGCGGGGTGTACCCGGCGATCACGGAGTCGAGGTCGTCGCCGTTCACCGCCAGGTGGTAGAGGTCCGCGAGCAGCCGGACGTTGTCGAGCCCCAGCCGGTCCATCACCGCCACGGCGTCCGCGGCCGTCTTGAGCGGGTAGGCCGGAGTGCCCGAGAGCGGCTCCAGCACCAGCCGAGCCCCGATCTTGCCCGCCGCTTCGGCGGCCGTCGCCAGGTGCTCCAGTGCCAGGGCGTCCTGTTCGGACGGTGCGACGCCGTCGAGCCGGTTGCCGTACAGCGCGTTGAAGCTGCGGCAGCCGAGCCGCTCCGCGATGCCGATCGCGATGGTGAGGCTCACGGCGAACTCCGCCTCGCGCCCGACCCACGACACGAGCCCGCGCTCGCCCGCGGCCATGTCGCCGGCGAACAGGTTGAGCCCGGTCAGCCGCACCCCGGCCTGCTCGATGGAACGCACGAACCTCTCGACCTCGACCGGGCGCGGGTCGGCGCCGTCGAACGGCCACCAGTACTCGACCGCGGTGAAGCCCGCTGCCCGAGCGGCCTCGGCGCGCTCGAGCAGCGGGAGCTCGGTGAACAGGATCGACAGGTTGGCGGTGTAGGGCAGCGAGTGCCGCACCCCGGCGGGACCGGTCATCGGATACCTCGGCTCATCGGATTGCTCTGACCTCTTGATTTCGTATCGTGGAAGCTTTCTTCCGTAGTTCGAGAATAGCCGTCAGAGCTGTGCCGGGTCAACGGGCCGCGTGCAGTTCCCGGCTCGCGCCGTCGCCGTTCACACGGGCGGCGAGGTCCACCACGGTGTCGACAGTCGGCTCCAGCGCGCAGTGCGCCCGCGCGTCGCGGAAGCAGCGTTCGAGCACCGGGTCACCCGGGTAGCCCGAGCACAGCCGCAGCGCCACCTCGGTGGTCGCCGTGACGGTTTCCGCGGCGGTGAGCCAGAGGTGGAAGAACTTCGGCAACGCGTGCACGGGATCCCAGCTGTAGGTGGCGAACGCGTCGGCGGCCAGCACCCGCACAGCGGAGGAACGCAGGCGCAGGCGCGCGAGATCCGCGCCGGACCCGTCCCGCGAGACCCGCTCGATCGCCGCCTCCGCGAGGCCCAGTGCGACCGCCGCGCCGAGGCCGAGGAACCACGGCAGCGCCAGATCGAGCACCACCTCGGCTCCGTCGCCGTCCCGGCCGAGGACCGTGTTCTCCGGCAGCTGCACCGGATCCGCGCACACGGTGGTGGTCGCGCTCGCCCGCAGCCCCAGGCCGCCACCGGCGGCGGGCACGAACAGCCCGGGCGCGTGGCCGGGCACGAACCACACCGAAGCGCCACCCCGGCCGCTCGCCGGCCGGCTCGACCACACGTAGCTGTCGGCCTCCCCCGCCGCGATCACCCCGGCCTTGCGGCCGGTCAGGTCCACGACCCCGCCGTGCGCACCGGCCCCGCCGTCCGGCGCGAGCAGGCGGCTGCCGGGCCCCGCGTCGACGAGCGCCAGCGTGCTGAGGTGGCGGCCCGCGGCGAGCTCCGCGCGCACGGACTGGTCCGCGTGCGCCTCCAGCACCGCGACGGCCGCGAAGTGCGAACGCAGCACCGTGGCCGTGCTCGCGCACGACCGCGCCACCACCTCGACCACCCGCGCGGCTTCGGCCAGCCCGTGGCCGCCCCCGCCCTGCCGCCGCGACGCCGTCAGCGCCAGCACGCCCTTGCGGCTCAACGCGGCCATCGCCCCTCGCGGGAACCGCGCGAGCCGATCGGCCTCGGCCGCGGCCGGTGCGACAGCGGAAGTCACGACTCGGGAGATTTCTTCGACGGAAGGCACCATTGCCCCCTTCGCTCAGGTTTTCGGCAGGGAAAGAGCGCGCGGGACCCGCCGCCCGCGCACGTCGGCTGAGGCAGCCGGGACGGGGGACGGCGGGTCCGGGGCAGGCGGGTCGGGGCTGCCGTCAGGTGTTCTGCACGTGCTGCCAGCCGAAGCGGCCCTTGATGCAGAGGTTGCCGTGGGTCACAGAGCTGTCGTGCGGGCTCGTGACCTTCACGATCTCGTTGTCCTGCACGTGGAGCGTGAGGTTGCAGCCCACCCCGCAGAACGTGCAGACCGTGGTGGTCTGCGTCTGCGCGGACTCGTCCCAGGTGCCGTCCTCGCGTTTGTCGTGCTCGGCCTTGAAGCTCAGCGCGCCCGTGGGACAGACCTCGACGCAGTTTCCACAGTAGACACACGCGCTGTCGGGCAACGGCGTCGCGAACTCCGTGGAGATCCGCGCCCCGAAGCCGCGGCCGGCCACGGAGATGGCGAACGAGTTCTGCCACTGGTCGCCACAGGCGTCGACGCACTTGTAGCACAGGATGCACTTGCCGTAGTCCCGCACGTAGAGCGCGTTGTCGACCTTGACCGGCTGACGGACGGTGGCCGCGGTGAGGCCGTCGACGGGCTCGTGCTCGCCCGGCAAGGCGTCGTCGCGCTCGTCGGAGGGCGGGGCCGGCGGGCCGAACCGCTCGGGGTCGGCGCCCGTCTCCGCCATCCACTCGGCGACGCCGGGCGTGGTCGACAGGTCCGTGGCCGAGCCGAGCAGCTCCAGTACCACCTTGCGGCTCGTGCGGGTGCGTTCGGAATCCGTGTGCACGACCATGCCCGGCTCGGCCTTGCGGGAGCACGACGGCACCAGCGTGCGCGAACCCTCGACCTCGACCATGCACACCCGGCACGCGTTGGCGGGTTTGAGCGTGTCGCCGTAGCAGAGCGTGGGGATCTCTTTCCCCGCAGCCGAGCACGCGTCCAGAATCGTCGCGCCCTCGGGCACCCGGACGGTCTCACCGTCCACAGTGAACTCGACCAGCCGCTTCGGCAGGCCTATCTCGACAATGGTCATGACTCCTCCGCGGGAGGGAGTGTGTCGTCGGTAGTCATCGCTGTCCTCCGTCCAACGCGCCCAGCCGCTCGACGGCCGACTCGATCGCGTTCCACGCCGTCTGCCCCAGCCCGCAGATCGACGAGTCCCGCATCACCTGCCCGACCTCGCGCAGCAGCGCCAGATCGTCGGCACCGGTGCTCAGCTTGCGGCCGCCGACGATGCGGCTGACGGCCTCCTCCTGCCGGACCGTGCCGATGCGGCAGGGCACGCACTGCCCGCACGACTCGTCGCGGAAGAACGACGCGATGCGCAGCAGGAACCCGCCGAGGTCGGCCTGATCGTCCAGCGCCAGCACCACGCCGGAGCCGAGCGTGGTGCCGGCGGCGCGCGAGTCCTCCATCGTCAGCGGCAGGTCCAGCTCGTCGGGCCGCACGAACCCGCCGGCCGCGCCGCCCAGCAGCACCGCCCGCAGCTCACGGCCTTCCGGCACGCCCCCGGCCAGCTCCAGCAGCTCGCGCAGCGTGGTGCCGAACGGGACCTCATACACGCCGGGCTTGCGCACGTTGCCCGAGAGGCAGAACAGCTTGGGCCCGGCCGATTTCTCCGTGCCGATCTCCCGGTAGGCCGCGTAGCCGGCGGTGAGGATCAGTGGCACGTTGACCAGCGTCTCGACGTTGTTGACCACCGTCGGCTTGCCGAACAGGCCCTGCTCCGTCGGGAACGGCGGCTTCGACCGGGGCTCCCCGCGGAAGCCCTCGATCGAGTTGAAGATCGCCGTCTCCTCGCCGCAGATGTACGCACCGGCGCCGCGGCGGATCTCGATGTCGAACGAGAACCCCTCGTGCCCCATGATGTCCGCACCGAGGAACCCGCGCTCCCGGGCGACGTCGATGGCGTTCTGCACGAGCCGGCGTGCCCGCGGGTACTCGCCGCGCAGGTAGAGGAAACCCCGCGTGGCACCGGTCGCGAACCCGGCGATGGTCATCGCCTCGACCAGCGCGAACGGGTCGCCCTCCAGCAGCACCCGGTCCTTGAACGTGCCGGGCTCGCTCTCGTCCGCGTTGCACACCAGGTAGTGCGGCAGCGCGGGCTGGCGGGCCGCGCCCTCCCACTTGCGCCCGGTCGGGAACGCGGCGCCGCCGCGGCCCATCAGCCCCGAGTCGGTGACCTCGCGGATCACGCCGTTCGGCCCGAGCCGCAACGCGTTGCGCAGGGCCGCGTAGCCACCGGTGGCGCGGTAGTCGTCGAGGCTCTCCGGGTCGACCGCCCCGACCCGGCGCAACAGCCGCAGCGACGCCCGGTCCGTTTGGTGCAGCACCGGCGCCGGGCCGTCCTCAGTGGACGGCGACCGGCGCGCGGCCAGCACCACGGACGCGCCGGTGGCGGGCGCGAGCAGCTCGCTGCCCGGCGGGTCGCCGGCCTCGAACGCCAGCGCCGCGGGCGCCTTCTCGCACACGCCCAGGCACGGGCTGCGCAGCCACGTCACTCCCCCGCGCGCCTTGCCCGCGGGCCCGACGTGCTCAGTGAGCGTGTCGCACACCGTGTCGGCCCCGTTGACGCGGCACGCGAGGTCGGTGCACACGTGCACCACGCGTTCCGGCCGTTCGGTGAGCGAGAACAGCGAGTAGAAGCTCGCGACGCCGTACGCCTCGGCCGGCGGCACGTGCAGCTTCTCGCAGATGTAGTTCAGTGCGCCCTGGCTGATCCAGCCGACGCGGTCGTTCACCGCGTGCAAGGCGGGCAGCAGCTGGTCCCGGGCCGCGCCCTCGGGCAGCGCGTCGATCGCCGCGCGTTCTTCGAAGGAAGCCTTGGCGTCGAGGAACTGGAGATCCATCCCCGCCCCCTCAGCCCGCGACCGCGTCGGCGGGCAGCTTGTCCACGCGGATGGCCGCGGCCTTGTATTCCGCGGTACCGGCCACCGGGTCCGTCGCCTCGATCGTGATCACGTTGACGTCGATCTCGTCCGGGAAGTGGAACGTCATGAACGCCAGGCCCGGGCGCAGCCCCTCGTCGATCCGCACCGGCGCGACGATCGCACCGCGCCGCGACGAGATCTGCACCAGTTCGTCCTCCGCAACCCCGAGCTGCGCGGCATCGGCCGAGCACAGGTCGAGCGTCTCGCCCCGCCGGAGCGGCGACGGGAACCCGCCCGACTGCACGCCGGTGTTGTACGAGTCCAGCCGCCGGCCCGTGGTGAGCCGCAGCGGGAACTCGTCGTCGAGCACGTCGACCGGCGGGCTGTGGCGCAGCACGGTGAACGGCGCCGGGCGGCCACGCTCGGCCGGGTCTTCGGCCCACAGCCGGCCGTGCAGGTACGACGGTTCCAGCGTGTCCTCGCTGTAGCACGGCCACTGGATGCCGCCGAGGTCCTCGAGCCGCTCGTAGCTCATGCCGGCGTGCATCGGCGAGAGCGAGCGCAGCTCGTCCCACACCTCGCGGCCGTCGTCGCCGCTGTAGTGCCAGTCGTGGCCCAGCCGGCGGGCGAGCTCGCTCAGCAGCTCGATGTCGTCCCGCGCGCCGGCCGGCGGGTTCACGGCCTTGCGCACCCGCTGCACGCGCCGCTCGCTGTTGGTGAAGGTGCCGTCGCTCTCGCACCACGCGGCCGACGCCGGCAGGACCACGTCGGCGAGCTGGGCGGTCTTGGTGAGGAAGATGTCCTGCACCACCAGGTGCTCGATGTTCGACAGGCGCTTGATCGTGTGCTCGCAGTCGGCCTCGGACTGCACCGGGTTCTCCCCGATCACGTACACGCAGGTGATCAGGCCGTCCTCCATCGCCTCGAGCATCTGCGTGAGGTTCTTGCCCTTGTGCGGAGGGATCTGCGAGCCCCACGCCGCGTCGAACTTCGCGCGCACGGCCGGGTCGAGGATGTCCTGGAACCCCGGCATCCGGTCCGGGATCGCGCCCATGTCGCCGCCGCCCTGCACGTTGTTCTGCCCGCGCAACGGGTTCAACCCGGCGCCGTAGCGCCCGACCTGCCCGGCCAGCAGCGACAGGTTGATCAGCGACAGCACGTTGTCGGTGCCGTTGTGGTGCTCGGTGATGCCCAGCGTCCACGACATCTGCCCGCGGTCGGCGCGCGCGTAGGTGTGGGCCAGCTCCTTGATGAGCTCGGCCGGCACCTTGGTGACCTGCTCGGCGACCTCGAGCGTCCACGGCTCCACGGAGGCGGCGAACTCCTCGTAGCCCTCCGTGGCCCGCTCGATGAACGTGGTGTTGGCCAGTCCGGAGTGGATGATCTCCCGCGCGATCGCGTTGGCGAGCGGGATGTCGGTGCCCACCTCCAGCTGCAGCTGCCGGTGCGCCCACTTCGCGGTGCTCGTCTGGCGCGGGTCCACCACGAAGAGCTTCGCTCCCTTGTGGACGGCCTTGAGCACGTGCTGGAAGAAGATCGGGTGTGCCTCGCGCGGGTTGCCGCCCCAGATCACGATCACGTCGGCGTCTTCGATCTCCGCGTACGACGAGGTGCCGCCGCCGCTGTCGAACACCCGCGCCAGCCCCGCCACGCTGGGCGCGTGACAGGTCCGGTTGCACGAGTCGACGTTGTTCGTGCCCATCACCGCGCGGGTGAACTTCTGGGCCACGAAGTTCATCTCGTTCGTGGCCCGCGCGCAGGAGAACATGCCGAACGCCTCGGGGCCCTTCGTCTCCAGCGTGCGCCGGAACCCCGCGGCGGCGCGGTCGAGCGCCTCTTCCCACGTCGCCGGCCGCAGCACACCGGAGTCCCGCACCAGCGGCTCCGTGAGCCGGGCGTACGGCGTGGTGTCCTTCCTGCGCTTCATCTTTCTGCCTCCAGGAGGTGGTGGGATGGGTGTCAGCCGACCGGCACGGCGGTGGCCGTGCGGTTCAGCAGGCCGATGGCCGCGTGCACGTGACGCAGCGCGGGCGCGGGCACCCCGGTGAGCTCGGCCAGCTCCACGACGGCGCCGATGATCGCGTCGATCTCCAGCGGCTTGCCGGCTTCGAGATCCTGCAGCATCGAGGTCTTGTGGTGCCCGACGCGCCAGGCGCCGTCGATCCGCTTCTCCACGGAGACCTGGGGATCCGCCCCCGCGGCCCGGGCGATCGCGAGGGTCTCGGTCATCATCGTGGCGACGAGCTCGCGCGTGTCGTCGTGCTCGCACATCTGCGCCATCGTCGCCCGCGTCAGGGCGCTCAACGGGTTGAAGGCGACGTTGCCCATGAGCTTGACCCAGATGTCGTCGCGCAGGTTCGGCTCGACCGGCGCCTTGAGACCGCCCTCGATCATCGCCTCCGACAGCGCGACGCAGCGGGGTGAGACCCCGCCCGCCGGCTCGCCCAGGGAGAACCGTGTGCCTTCGAGGTGGCGGATCACGCCCGGCTCCTCGATCACGGTGGAGCAGTAGACGACGCACCCGATGGCGCGCTCGACGGCCATCACCCGGCTGGTCTCGCCGTCCGGGTCGACGGTCTCGACCCGGTGGCCTTCCAGCGGATGTCCGGTGAGGCCGTGGAAGTACCACCACGGGATCCCGTTCTGCGCCGCGACGAGCGCGGTGTCCGGGCCCAGCAGTGGCTCGAGCAGCGGGCCGCTGCTCGGGTAGGAGTGGGCTTTGAGCCCGAGGAAGACGAAGTCGACCGGGCCGATCTCGGCCGGGTCGTCGGTGACGTGGGGATGCGCGGTGAAGTCGCCGCGGGGACTGAGCACCCGCACTCCGTGTTCGCGCATCGCCTCGAGGTGCGCCTTGCGCGCGACCAGATGGACCTCGGTGCCGCCTCGGTGCATGGCCGCACCGACGTAGGCGCCGATCGCGCCCGCGCCCAGAACAGCAACCCGCATGGTGTGCCTCCCGCTCGGTCGAACACAGCGATTGCATACAGTATCCCGAGAAACCGTGCGATGCCAGGATCCGGTGATGGGATTCGCCGATGACACCCAGGCGGAGCAGGCACACCCGATACTGATTGTCATTTCAGGCCTGTCCGATTGATCCACTTCGGGTGAGATCCAGGCCACAGAGTGAAGAGTTGGGATTTTGCATACCAAAACCTGTATTCTTGCCTCAGCTCCACGAACTCCCGCGGTTTCCCGCATTCGGCCGGACCGCGTCTACCCGGACCAGAGGTGCCCCGTGACCCAGACCGCCTCTCCCCTGCCCGAGCGCGGGCCCACCGGTCGGCGGACGGCCAAGGGGTCGCTCGCGGCCAAGTCCGCCCAGCGCGTGGAGCGCCCGGCGCCGCTGCGCCAGGTCGTGTACGACGCGCTGGCCGAGCTCATCATCAACCGCACGCTCGAACCTGGGCAGCACCTCGTCGAGGCCGACCTGGCCGAGTACCTCGGCGTGAGCCGCCAGCCGGTGCGCGAAGCGCTGCAGCGCCTGCAGACCGAGGGCTGGGTCGACCTGCGGCCCGCGCAGGGTGCGTTCGTGCACATGCCCACCGACGAGGAGGCCGACCAGCTGCTCGGTGTCCGCGCCGTCCTCGAGACCCACTCTGCGCGGCTGGCGGCCGCGTGCGCGACCGAAGCGGACGTCGCCCGGCTGTGGGAGCTGCAGAACGCCGGCCTCGAAGCCCTGGCCGCCGACGACAGCGAAGGCCTGGTCTCGGCCAATGCCGACCTGCACGCGTTCCTCACCGAGCTGACCGGCAACGCCGTGCTGGCCGAGCTGATCGGGCTCGTCGACCGCCGCGTGCGCTGGTACTACACGCCGATCGCCCGGCCCCGCGGCCACGACGCGTGGGCGGAGCACGCCGAGCTGATCGAAGCCGTCGCGGCCCACGAAGTCGAGAAGGCGGAAAAGATCATGGCCCACCACACGGAACGCACGCGTCAGGCGTTCCACGAGCGGCCCGAAGCAGCCCGGGAGTGACGGGGCGGGCGTCAGCCGCCCCCTCACTCCCGGGCCCTGTACCGAAAACCCCGGCAGGCGTCAGCTGCCGGCGCTCCCGGTGGCCGGTGAGGCCTGCGCGACCACGCCGGTCTGCTCCGAGGCGGTCGGGCCACTGCGGCGGCCCGGCTGGCGCAGGAACAGCACCATGACGGCGGACAGCAACGCGATGCAGCCGGCCAGGACGTAGG
This sequence comes from Amycolatopsis sp. NPDC001319, assembly GCF_042896185.1. NCBI lineage: Bacteria > Bacillati > Actinomycetota > Actinomycetes > Pseudonocardiales > Pseudonocardiaceae > Amycolatopsis > Amycolatopsis sp. NPDC001319. The sequence continues at coordinate 900,627 of NZ_JBIAWY010000002.1, forward strand.
CACCGGTGTAGCCCCACGCCGCGATCACGCCCGCGGCGAGACCACCGCCGCCGACACCGCCGATGAGCTTGGCGCTGTAGACGAGGCCGTAGTTCGTGGCGTTGTGGTTCTCACCGAAGTAGTCCGGCACGAGCGCGGCGAACAGCGGGTAGAACGCGCCGCTGCCGAACCCGGTCAGGACCGCGAACACCATGAACCAGAACAGGCTGTGCGTGTTGCCCGACCACATCACGCCGAACTGCGCGACCGCCGCGATCACGAGCACCCAGAACAGCGTCTGCTTGCGCCCGATGCGGTCCGACGCCCAGCCGACCAGGCCGCGGCCGACGCCGTTGACGATCGCGAGGATGCCGGCCGACGAGGCCGCCACGAACGCGCCGAAGTGGCTCTCCTCGGCGAAGGGCACCTGGAAGTTGATGCCGAACAACGACACGCCGCCGATCACGATCAGCGTGACCCACATCAGCGGGAGCATGCCGGTCCTGATCGCCTCCATCGGCGTGAACTGCCGGACGGCCGGCGGGTTCTTCTCCAGGCTCTTGGCGCTGCCCGCCGCCTTGCCCTTCAGCCACGCGATCGGGTCGACCTCGGACGGCCACCAGTTCTTCGGCGGGTCCTTGAACAGGAACCCGCAGATCCCGACGACCAGCAGCATGTAGAGGCCGATGGCGTCGAGCGTGATGGTCAGGTTCTCGTGCCCGAGGAAGGCGCTGAACAGGTAGATGAACGGCACCGAACCGTAGGCGAACCCGCCGTTCACGAAGCCGGTGCGCGCACCGCGCTTCTCGGGGTACCACTTGCCGACCATGTTGATGCAGGTGGCGTAGACCAATCCGGCGCCCGTGCCGCCGAGCACGGAGTACCCGATGAAGGCGAGCACCAGGTTGCCGCTGTGCGCGATGGTGAAGTAGCCGATCCCGGAGAAGACCGCGCCTACGAGCATGGCGGTCTTCGCCGAGACGATGTTCTTCTCGCGCAGCCGGCCGGCCGGGAACGCGACCCCGGCCTGGAACACGGCCCAGATGCTGGCCAGCCAGAACGCGTCCGACAACGACCAGCCGTACTTCTCTTCGAGCGTGCCTTCGACGGCTCCCCAGCCGTACTCGAACACGCTCACCGCCATCATGGCGACCCACGGCAGCCAGACCATGAATGCGCGTGAGCGGCCCATGATGTCTCTGGGACTCTCACCGATCCGGTACTTGCGTCCGTTGTCGTCGACGATCTCCTGGTACGTCGGTAGGGCTGCGGTCATGAGAGTTCTCTTTCGTCAACGTTGACTTCGGTTCCCTCTGAGTGGGGTGGCTCCTTGTCCCCCGCCGGGCGCGACCGCGCGCGCCCGGCGCTTCTTGCGTGCTCGTGTCCCCCGCTGTGGCCGACGGCTAGGTGTCCGGCAAGATACGCCTCCTTCCTCCTCGCCGGAAGTGATCAGCCGAGCAGCCCGGCCGACCGCGCCCAGCGGTACTTGGCACCGAGTACCGCCACCGGCTTCTCGGTCGTGTACGGGTAGGCGACGATCCCGTTGGCGTAGAGGTGGTCGCTCGCGGCCTCCACCTCGACGTCCCCGGACAACGACGCCACCACCGGCTTGTGGATCCCCCTGCGGCGGAACTCCTCGACCACGTCCACCACGAGCTCGGCGAACACCATCGGCGGCGTGACGATCGTGTGCCAGTAGCCGAGGATCAGGGAGTGGATGCGCTCGTCGGAAAGACCGAGCGCGATCGTGTTCCGGTAGGTCGACGGCGGCTCGCCACCCGTGATGTCCACCGGGTTGCCGGCCGCGCCGAACGGCGGGATGAACTCCCGGAACGCCGCGTCGAGGTCGTCGGGGATCTCCATCAGCGACAGGCCGTTGTCCACACAGGCGTCCGACAGCAGCACGCCCGAGCCGCCGGCGCCGGTGATGATCACGACGTTCTCGCCCTGCGGAGCCGGCAGCAGCGGGATGCCGCGGGCGTACTCCAGCATGTCGTTGAGCCCCGGCGCCCGGATCACGCCGCTCTGGCGCAGGATGTCGTCGTAGACCTTGTCGTTGCCGGCCAGCGCGCCGGTGTGCGAGCTGGCCGCCTTCGCGCCCTGCGACGTGCGCCCGGCCTTCAGGACGACGACCGGCTTCTTCGCCGAGACGCGCTTGGCGGTCTCCGCGAACGAGCGGCCGTCCTTGAGGTCTTCGAGGTGCATCGCGACGAGCTGGGTGTTGTCGTCGTGCTCGAAGAAGGTGAGCAGGTCGTCCTCGTCGATGTCCGCCTTGTTGCCCACGCCCACGATGGACGACACGCCCATGCCGGCCGACCGGCTGAAGCCCAGGATCGCCATGCCGATGCCGCCGCTCTGCGAGGAGAGCGCGACACCGCCCTTGACGTCGTACGGGGTGCAGAAGGTCGCCGACAGGTTCTCCGGCGTGTAGTAGTAGCCGTAGATGTTCGGCCCCAGGACGCGCACGCCGTGCTTGCGCGCGATCGCCACGACCTCGTCCTGCAGCTCGATGTTGCCGGTCTCGCCGAACCCGGACGGGATCAGGATCGCGCCGGCCACGCCCTTCGCGCCGGCCTCTTCGAGCGCGGCGGGCACGAACTTCGCCGGGATGGCGAACACCGCGACGTCGACGTCGCCGGGTACCTCGCTGATGCTCGCGTACGCCTTGCGGTCGAGGATCTCCGAAGCCTTGGGGTTGATCGGGTAGATCTCGCCCGCGTAGCCGCCGTTGACGAGGTTCTTCATCACCGAGTTGCCGATCTTGCCCGCCTCGGCCGAAGCCCCGATCACCGCGACGGCGGCCGGCTTCATGATCCGGTTCATCGACGCGAGGATCTCCTCCTGCGTGAACCGCACCGGCTCCTTGGCCGCGTCCGGGTCGACCAGGATGCGCACGTCGACCGCGGTCGCGCCGGCGGCCGTGGCGAGCACCGGGTTGAGGTCGACCTCGGCCAGCTGCGGGAAGTCCGTGACGAGCTGCGAGAGCTTGTTCACGATGCCCGCGAGCGCCTTCTTGTCCACCGCCTCGCTGCCGCGCACCCCGTCGAGGACCTCGGCCGCCGCGATACCGTCCACCATGGACAGTGCCTCGGCCTCGCTCGTGGGGGCCAGCCGGAAGGTCACGTCCTTGAGCACCTCGACGAGCACGCCGCCGAGCCCGAAGGCGACGATCTTGCCGAAGGTCTGGTCGGTGACCGACCCGATGATCACCTCCTGGCCGGTGGTGAGCATCTGCTGCACCTGCACGCCGACGATGTCCGCGTCGGCGTCGTACGCCTCGGCGTTGGCGAGGATCGTGGCGTACCCGTCGGCCACCTGCTCGGCCGTGCGCAGGCCGACGAGCACGCCGCCGGCCTCGGTCTTGTGCAGGATGTCGGGCGACACGATCTTCAGCACCACCGGCAGGCCGATCTCCTGCGCCTGCGCCACCGCCTCGTCGGCCGAGGTCGCCAGCCGCTCGGCCGGGGTGGGAATGTCGTAGGCCTCGCACACGGCGCGGCCTTCGGGGGCGGTGAGGGACGAGCGCCCCTCGGCCGCCGCCTTCTCCAGGATCTTCTCGACCGCAGCGCGGCCGGTTCCCGTGGTCATCCAGCTTCTCCTTAGATCACGCCTGCGGTGCGCAGCCGCTCGAGGTCCTGGCCTGCGTAGCCGAGCTCGCCCAGCACCTCGTCGTTGTGCTCGCCCAGCAGCGGCGAGCGGCCGATGTCGACCGGGGAGTCCGACAGCTTGAGCGGGCAGCCCACGGTCTTGAACTTGCCGCGCTCGGGGTGGTCGACCTCGACCACGCTGCCGAGCTCGGCGAGCGTCTCGTCCTCGATGAGCTCCTGGGTGGACAGGATCGGCCCGCAGGGGATGTTGCGGGCGTTGAGCTTCTCCATGACCTCCCACTTGGTGTGGCGCTCGGTCCACTGCTCCACGAGCGCGAACACCTTGTCCAGTTTGGACAGCCGCGCCTCGGGCGTGGCCCACTCCGGGTCCTCGGCGAGCTCGGGCTGCCCGATCAGCTCGGTGATGGGCTGCCAGCCGACGGGCTGGATGATCACGTAGATGTAGTCGTTCGGGCCGCCGGGCGCGCAGCGCACCGCCCAGCCGGGCTGCCCGCCGCCGGACGCGTTGCCCGAGCGCGGCACCTCGTCGCCGAACACCTCGTTGGGGTACTCGCCGAGCGGGCCGTGCGCCAGGCGCTGCTGGTCGCGCAGCTTGACGCGGCAGAGGTTGAGCACCGCGTCCTGCATGGCCACCTGCACCCGCTGCCCGCGGCCGGAGTTCGTGCGCTGGTACAGCGCGGCGAGGATCGCGGCGACGAGGTGGATGCCGGTGCCGGAGTCGCCGATCTGCGCGCCGGTCGCGGTCGGCGGGCCCTCCTCGAACCCGGTGGTGCTCATCGAGCCGCCCATGGCCTGCGCGATCACCTCGTAGGCCTTGAAGTCGGCGTAGCGGCCGGGGCCGAAACCCTTGATGGACGCGTAGATCAGCCGGTCGTTGATCTCCTGCAGCTTCTCCCAGGAGAAGCCGAAGCGGTCGACGACACCGGGGCCGAAGTTCTCCACGAGGATGTCCACTCCGGACACCAGCTTCGTGAAGATCTCCTTGCCCTCGTCGCTTTTCATGTTGAGCGTGATGCTGCGCTTGTTCCCGTTCAGCATCGTGAAGTAGAGACTGTCCACTCCGGGCAGGTCCCGCAGCTGACCGCGGGTGATGTCCCCGCGGCCCGGTGTCTCCAGCTTGATCACGTCCGCGCCCAGCCAGGCGAGGATCTGGGTCGACGACGGTCCCGACTGGACATGGGTCATGTCGAGGACGCGGACGCCTTCGAGTGCCTTTCCCATTTCTCGTGCCTCCCGACTACTTGTACATCGTCTGGTTCATGGTTCCGGGGGCGTACGCGTCCGGGTCGACCCAGACGTTGATCAGCGACGGCTTGCCCGATTCGCGGGCGCGCTGCAGTGCCGGCGCGATGTCGGCGGGGTCGCGGACCTCTTCGCCGTAGCCGCCCAGCATGCGGGCGAACTCGTCGTAGCGGACGTCGCCGAGGGTGTTGCCGATGCGCTCGCGCGCGAGGCCGTACTTCTGGGCCTGGCCGTAGCGGATCTGGTTCATCGACGAGTTGTTGCCGACGATCCCGACGAAGGGCAGGTTGAACCGCACCAGCGTCTCGAAGTCCCAGCCGGTCAAGGAGAACGCGCCGTCGCCGAACAGCGCGACGACCTCCTTGTCCGGGCGGGCGTGCTTGGCGGCCATCACGAAGGGGATGCCGACGCCGAGCGTGCCCAGCGGGCCCGGGTCCATCCAGTGGCCGGGCGACTTCGGCTGCACGACCTGGCCGGAGAAGGTGACGATGTCGCCGCCGTCGCCGATGTAGATCGAGTCCTCGGTGAGGAACTCGTTGATCTCGTGCACGAGCCGGTACGGGTGGATCGGGTTCGCGTCGGAATGCTGCTGCGGCAGGCGCTTCTCCTTCGCCTTGTCCTCCACCGCGCGCAGTTCTTCCAGCCACGGCTTGCGGGCCACCGCGCCGTTGTCGGTGCGGCCCGACGCCGCCTGGGTCACGCCGGCGAGGATCTGGCCGGCGTCGCCGACCAGCCCCAGGTCGATGTCGCGGTTCTTGCCGACGGTGCGGTAGTCCAGGTCGATCTGCACCACCGTGGCGTCGGGCGAGAGCCGCTTGCCGTAGCCCATGCGGAAGTCGAACGGCGTCCCGACGATCACGATCACGTCCGCGTTGTCGAACGCGTAGCGGCGCGAAAGCTGGAAGTGGTGCGGGTCGCCGGGCGGCAGGGTGCCGCGGCCCGCGCCGTTCATGTACGCGGGGATGTTCAGCGTGCGCACGAGCTCGGCCGCCGGTTCGGCCGCGCGGGTGGTCCAGACCTGGCTGCCCAGCAGGATCACCGGCTTCTTCGCGTGCACCAGCAGGTCGGCGAGGCGCTCGACGTCGGCGGGGTCGCCGGCGCTGCGGGTGGACGCGCGGTAGCGGCCCGCCTCGGGGATCCGCGCGGCCGACAAGGGCACGCGCGCGTCGAGCACGTCGCGCGGGATCTCCAGGAACGCCGGGCCGGGCGCGCCCGCCAAGGCCTCGCGGAACGCCATCGACACCAGGTCGGCCGCGCGCGCGGTCGAGGGCACGGTCGCGGCGAACTTGGTGATCGGGGTCATCATGTCCACGTGCGGCAGGTCCTGCAGTGAGCCCATCTTGTGCTGGCTCAGCGCGCCCTGGCCGCCGATCAGCAGCATCGGGCTCTCCGCGCGCAGGGCGTTGGCCACGCCCGTCACCGCGTCCGTGGTGCCCGGGCCCGCGGTGACGACCGCGCAGCCGGGGCGGCCGGTGATCCGCGCGTAGCCGTCGGCGGCGTGCGCGGCGACCTGCTCGTGGCGTACGTCGATGACGTTGATGCCCTCGTCGACGCAGCCGTCGTAGATGTCGATGATGTGCCCGCCGCACAGCGTGAAGATCGTGTCGACGCCCTCCGCCTTGAGCGCCTTGGCCACCAGGTGCCCGCCGGAGATCGTGTCCGGAGCCGGCTGGCCGCCGTTCGTCGCAGGGGCGGCCCGGTCCTTGTCGACGTTCTGGCCGGTCGTGGTTGGCGCCATTGCTCAACTCCTCTGGTCTCACGCCGGACCTCTCTGATCCGGGCGCTCGTTCCGGTGCGCTCCCCGGTCTGCACTGCCGTCGGTCCACAGCCGCGGCGAAGGGAATCCCTCCAGGTCAGCGGCACCTTCGCCGAAAACTGTAGATTGCATACCGTATGAGGTAGGCATTAGGATTACTCTCCGAGCGACCCGCTGTCCAGGGCCATCCGCAGGTTTGTCCGGAGGTTTTTTTCGCCGGAGCCGCGGCGGATGACGGCACGCCGGACGGCCCTTTTCCTCCCCAGTCCCGTTCGCGGCCCACCGGGCCCGCCAGGAAGGACTCAGATGGATCTCTTCGAACACGAGGCGCGCGAGCTGTTCTCCTCGCACGGCGTACCGGTCCCCCACGGCCGCGTCGCCGCGAACCCGGAGGAAGCGCGCGCGGCGGCCGCGGTGATCGGCGGCACCGTGGTGGTGAAGGCACAAGTCAAGACCGGCGGGCGCGGCAAGGCCGGCGGCGTGAAGCTCGCCGCGACGCCTGACGACGCCGAACAGATCGCCGACGACATCCTGGGCATGGACATCAAGGGCCACACCGTGCACAAGGTGCTGGTGACCGAGGCGAGCGAGATCGCCGAGGAGTACTACGTGTCCTACCTGCTCGACCGCGCGGAGCGGACGTTCCTCGCCATGGCGTCGGTGGCCGGCGGCATGGAGATCGAGGAGGTCGCGGCGACGCGGCCCGAGGCGCTGGCGAAGGTGCCGGTCGACGCGCGCACCGGCGTGGACCGCGCCAAGGCGGCCGAGATCGTCGCCGCGGCGCAGTTCCCGGCGGAGGTGGCCGACCACATCGCCGACGCGCTCGTGCGCCTGTGGGAGGTCTTCGTCGGCGAGGACGCGACGCTGGTCGAGGTGAACCCGCTGGCGCGCACCGAGAACGGCCAGGTGATCGCGCTCGACGGCAAGGTCACCCTCGACGCCAACGCCGAGTTCCGCCACGCCGACCACGAGGCCTTCGCCGACCCGAACGCCGGCGACCCCCTGGAGCGCGAAGCCGCCGAGCAGGGGCTGAACTACGTGAAGCTCGACGGCGACATCGGCGTGATCGGCAACGGCGCCGGCCTGGTGATGTCCACATTGGACGTCGTCGCGGCCGCGGCCGCCGAGGTGGGCGCGCGGGGGCCGGCGAACTTCCTCGACATCGGCGGCGGCGCCTCGGCCGGGATCATGTCGGCCGGGCTCGGCGTGATCCTCGGCGACCCGGACGTGCGCAGCGTCTTCGTGAACGTCTTCGGCGGCATCACCGCGTGCGACGCGGTGGCCGACGGCATCGTGCAGGCGCTGGGGATCCTCGGCGACCGCGCGACGAAACCGCTGGTGGTGCGCCTCGACGGCAACAACGTGGCCGAGGGCCGGCGCATCCTCGCCGAAGCCGGCCACCCGCTCGTGACCGTGGTGGAGACCATGGACGACGCCGCCCGCGAGGCGGCCAAGCTCGCGACCGTTCCTGCTAGCGCGGAGGCCTGAGAAGTGGCGATCTTCCTGGACGAGAACAGCCGTGTCGTCGTGTCGGGCATGACCGGCGCCGAGGGCATGAAGCACACCAAGCGGATGCTGGCCGCGGGCACGAACGTGGTCGGCGGCGTGAACCCGCGCAAGGCCGGGCAGAAGGTGGCGGTCGGCGAGCACGAGCTGCCCGTGTTCGGCAGTGTCGCCGACGCGATGGCCGGGACCGGCGCCGACGTGGTGGTGCTGTTCGTGCCGCCGCCGTTCGTGAAGGACGCGGTCATCGAGGCCGTCGATGCCGAGATCGGCCTGGCCGTGGTCATCACCGAGGGCGTGCCGGTGCACGATTCCGCGGTGTTCTGGGCGCACGCCGTGGCCAAGGGCGGCAAGACGCGGATCATCGGCCCGAACTGCCCGGGCATCGTCTCCCCCGGGCTGTCCAACGCGGGCATCATCCCGGCCGACATCACCGGCCCGGGCCGCATCGGGCTGGTGTCGAAGTCGGGCACGCTCACCTACCAGCTCATGCACGAGCTGCGGGACATCGGCTTCTCCACCTGCGTCGGCATCGGTGGCGACCCGGTGATCGGGACCACGCACATCGACGCGGTCGAGGCCTTCGAGAAAGACCCGGACACCGACGTGATCGTGCTGATCGGCGAGATCGGCGGCGACGCCGAGGAACGCGCGGCCGCCTACGTCCGGGAGAACGTGAGCAAGCCCGTGGTCGGCTACGTCGCCGGGTTCACCGCGCCGGAGGGCAAGACGATGGGCCACGCCGGCGCGATCGTCTCCGGCTCCGCGGGCACGGCCGTGGCGAAGAAGGCGGCGCTGGAGGCGGCGGGCATCCGCGTCGGGCGGACGCCGAGCGAGACCGCGCGGCTCGTGCGCGAGGTCCTCGCGGGAACGCCGTAGCCGTGGGCGAGATCGACGCGCTCGTCGCCAACGCCGGGCGCTACCACGGCAGCCTCGACCACACCCGGTTGGTGAAGCGGCCACGCCGGCGCGTGGCGGTGGTGGCGTGCATGGACGCGCGGATCAGCGTCTACCGGTTGCTGGGCCTGGAAGAGGGCGACGCGCACGTGATCCGCAACGCCGGCGGCGCGGTGACCGACGACGCGATCCGGTCGCTGGCGGTGAGCCAGCGGCTGCTGGGTACCCGGGAGATCATCCTCGTCCACCACGAGGACTGCGGCATGCGAACCTTCACGGACACGGAGTTCGCGCGCCAGGTGGAGCAGGGCACCGGCATCCGGCCGCCCTGGTCGGCCGAGGCGTTCACCGACGCCGAGCAGGACGTGCGCCAATGCCTGCGCCGCGTGCGCAGCAGTCCGTTCCTGCCGCACACCGCGTCCGTGCGAGGGTTCGTGTACGACGAGCGGACCGGGGCGATGACCGAGGTCGGCGCCGCGGGCCGGCCGGACTAGGAGGTACGCCATGCACCGGGGATGGGCCGAGGCCCGCCGGATCGCCCGCGACGCGGTGAAGCCGCTCGAGGCGGTCGAGCTGCCGTTGGGCGAGGCGCTGGGCCGGGCGCTGGCGAGCCCGGTCCGGGCCCTGGTGCCGATGCCGGCGTACGACAACTCGGCGATGGACGGGTACGCCGTCGCCGGGCCCGGACCGTGGACCGTGGTGGGCGCGGTCCGGGCCGGCGGCGCCCCGTACGCCGGGGTGCTGGCCCACGGCACGGCCCTCGAGATCGCCACGGGCGCGCCGGTCCCGGCCGGCACGCGGGCGGTGCTGCCGGTGGAGCACGCCGTCCACAGTGGACGGCGGGTGAGCGGCACCGTGGTGACCGGCAAGCACGTGCGCCGCCGCGGCGAGGACTGCTCCGAGGGCGAGGAGCTGCTCGCCACGTCGACCACCGTGACGGCCGCGGTGCTCGGCGCGGCGGCGGCCGTCGGGCACGACACGCTGCTGGTGCACCGCCGGCCGCGGGTGTCGGTGGTCGTGACCGGCGACGAGGTCCAGACCTCGGGGCTGCCGCGGCCGGGCCGGGTGCGTGACGCGATCGGACCGCTGTTACCCGGCCTGCTGCGCGCCGCGGGTGCCGACGAGCACGGCCTCGTCCGGCTCGCCGACCGGCCCGACGCCCTCACCGCGGTGCTGACCGACGACGACGCCGACGTGGTGGTGGTCTGCGGCGCCACCTCGAAAGGCCCGGCCGACCATCTGCGTGGCGTGCTGCGCGCACTGCTCGCCGACGTGCGCGTGGACGGTGTCGCGGTCCGGCCCGGGCACCCGCAGCTGCTGGCGGTGCTGCCCGACGGCCGGTGCGTGGTCGGGTTGCCGGGCAACCCGTTCGCGGCGCTCGGGGCCGGGCTGACCCTGCTCCTGCCGTTGCTGACCGAGCTCGGCGGGCACCGCGAGCCGAGGCCCGTCACGGCGTGGGCCGCCGAACCCCTGCCGGCGCACCCGAGCGACACCCGGCTCGTGCCCGTCGTGCGCTCCGGCGGCGACGTCACGCCGGTGGGCCACGACCGGCCCGGTTCGCTGTGGGGCGCGGCGCTCGCCGATGCCCTCGCCGTGGTGCCGCCGGGCTGGCGGGGCGGTGACGTCGAGCTGCTGCCCCTGCCCTGACCACGAGCACCCGAGGAGGACCGCGGATGGACCTGCGGCAGCTGGAGATCGTCGTCGCGGTCGCCGAGGAAGGCGGGTTCACCGCCGCGGCGCACCGCCTGCACACCGTGCAGTCGACGGTGTCCACAGTGGTGCGCGCGCTCGAACGCGACCTCGGCACGTCGCTGTTCGAGCGCACCACCCACCGCGTCGCGCTGACCCCGGCCGGACGGGCGTTCCTGCCCGCCGCGCGCGCCGCGCTGAAGGCCGCCGAACACGCGCGGGCGACCGTGGACGGGGCGCGCTGGAAACTCGCCGGCCGCGTGCGCGTCGGCGTGATGCCCGGCGCGTGGCCCGACCCGCACCGCGCGCTGGCGGCGCTGCGCCGCGAGCACCCGGGTGTGCAGGTGCAGGTCCTGCTGGTCCCGCCGAGGCAGCTGCGCTCGGCGGTGCACGAGTCCAGTGTGGACGTTCTCGTCGCCGTGGAGGACTGCGTGGCCGGTGACGGGTTGATCAGCCGGCCGTTGCGGCGCGAGGAGATGGTCCTGGTGAGTCCCGCGGGCGATCGCGGCGCCGACCGGCCGGTCACCGCGGCCGACGCGGCCGCCGCGGCGGTCGTCGACTTCGCCCCGGGCTGGGCCAACCGCGAAGCGACCGACCGCGCGTTCCACACCGCGCAGGTGCGCCGCACCGTCGCCCACGAGGTCACCGACGTCGCCGCGGCGGCGGAGCTCGTCCGCCACGACCTGGGCGCGTGCATCCTGCCCGCGTCCGTGGCCGCGCGGTTCGCCGATCTCACCTCTCGGCCCTTCTCCCGCGGCGGCCCGACCTGGCACATCACCGTGACCCGCCCGGCCGGTGATCCCCCGCCGGCGGTGGCGGCCGTGCTGCGGCACCTGACCTGAAGCCGCAAAGCCTTTCGCCGGTCCGGGGCGTGCGCCATGATGAGATGTGCTGCTACGCCAACTGGAGTACCTCGTCGCGCTCGCGCGGGAACGTCACTTCGCCCGCGCCGCCGACGCCTGTCACGTCTCGCAGCCTTCGCTCTCAGCCGCGATCCGGAAGCTGGAGCACGAGCTGGGCGCGCCGATCGTGCGCCGGGGCCGGCGGTTCGAGGGCCTGACACCCGAGGGTGAGCGCGTGCTGCTGTGGGCGCACCGGATCCTCGCCGAGTGCGACGGGATGCGCCAGGACCTCTCCACGATGCGCAGCAACCTCTCGGGCGTCCTGCGCGTCGGCACGATCCCGACGTCGCTGACCGCCGCGACGCTGCTCACGACCCCGTTCTGCGAACGCCACCCGCACGCCCGCGTGTCGCTCGAATCCCTGCCGTCCCGGGAGATCACGCGCCGGCTCGCGGAGTACGAACTGGACATCGCCCTGACCTATGTGGACGACGAGGAGCTCGGCGCCGTCCGCACCTTCCCGCTCTACGAGGAGCGCTACCTGCTCCTGACACCGCGCGACGGCAAGCTCGCCGGGCGCGAGCGCGTGCGCTGGGCCGAGGTCGCCACCGTTCCGTTGTGCCTGCTCGGCCCGCAGATGCGCAACCGGCGGATCCTCGACGGGTTCTTCGCCGACGCCGGGGCGTCGGTCGTCCCGGCGATCGAGACCGACACCGTGTCGGCGCTCTACGCCCACGTCGCCTCGCGGCGCTGGTCGAGCGTGATCTCCCACGCGTGGCTGCACATGTTCGGCGTGCCGCCGGGCATGCGCGTGGTGCCGCTGGAAACCCCGGCCCGGCCGCCCCAGATCGGGCTCGTGATGGCCGACCGGGACCCGGAACCCATCCTCGCCCGGGCGTTGCTCGAGGTGACTCCGCAGGTCGACGTCCGGGGGGTCCTGGAGCGCGTCCTCGCCGGTTTTCTCGCGCCCGCGCGACAGCCGGGACCTATCTCGGCATAGGCACTAACGCTTTGACCCCCTCTCTGCGGCGGAGGAAGGTAAAAGTCGTTAGCTGCCAACGAAAAACCTCGGGAGACAGACCATGGCAAAGGTGCTCTGCGTGCTGTACGACGACCCGGTCGACGGGTACCCCAAGACCTACGCGCGCGACGATCTGCCCCACCTCGACGGCTATCCCGGCGGCCAGACCCTCCCGACGCCCCAAGCGATCGACTTCACGCCCGGCGCCCTGCTCAGCAGTGTCTCCGGTGAGCTCGGCCTGCGGAAGTTCCTGGAGAGCCAGGGCCACCAGCTGGTCGTCACGTCCGACAAGGACCGCGACGGCTCGGTGTTCGACCAGGAGCTGCCCGACACCGACGTCGTGATCTCGCAGCCGTTCTGGCCCGCCTACCTCACGGCGGAGCGGTTCGAGCGGGCGAAGAACCTCAAGCTCGTGGTCACCGCGGGCATCGGGTCCGACCACACCGACCTCGACGCGGCGATCGCCCACGGCGTGACCGTGGCCGAGGTGACCTACTGCAACAGCATCAGCGTCGCCGAGCACGTGGTGATGATGATCCTCTCGCAGGTGCGCAACTACCTGCCCTCGTACCGGACCGTGCTCGACGGCGGCTGGAACATCGCCGACTGCGTCGCCCGGTCCTACGACGTCGAGGGCATGCACGTCGGCACCGTCGCCGCCGGCCGCATCGGCCTCGCGGTGCTGCGCCGCCTCAAGCCGTTCGACGTGCACCTGCACTACACCGACCGGCACCGCCTGCCCGCCGAGGTGGAGCAAGAGCTGGGCCTGACCTTCCACGAGAGTGCCGCGGCGATGGTGCCCCACTGCGACGTGGTGACCGTCAACGCGCCCCTGCACCCGGAGACCGAGGGCCTGTTCAACGACGACCTCATCGCCACCATGAAGCGGGGCGCGTACTTGATCAACACCGCGCGCGCCCGCATCGCCGACCGCGACGCGATCGTCCGGGCCCTGGAGAGTGGCCGGCTCGCCGGGTACGCCGGCGACGTCTGGTTCCCGCAGCCCGCGCCGGCCGACCACCCGTGGCGCACGATGCCGCACCACGGCATGACGCCGCACATCTCGGGTTCTTCACTCTCGGCCCAGACGCGCTACGCCGCGGGCACCCGCGAGATCCTCGAATCGTGGTTCGCCGGCACGCCCATCCGCGACGAGTACCTCATCGTCGACGGCGGCAAGCTCGCCGGCACCGGCGCGCACTCCTACTCGACCAACCGCTGACCCCGGCCGAAGAAGCCCCCTTCACCGATTCTGCGGCGAAGGGGGCTTCTTCGTGTGGCGCCTCAGTGTTCGACGAGCTGCAGCGGATCGTGCAGGCCGAGCCGGTCGGCCCGGGTGTAGACGTTCATCGAGCGGCCCCGCAGGAATCCGACGAGCGTGAGCCCGACTTCCTCCGCCAGTTCCACCGCGAGCGACGAGGGTGCGGAAACCGCCGCCAGCAACGGGATTCCCGCCATCGCGGCCTTCTGCACGAGCTCGAACGACGCCCGCCCGCTGACCATCAGCATCGTGGCGGTCAGCGGCAGCCGGCCCTCCCGCGCGGCCCAGCCCACGACCTTGTCGACCGCGTTGTGCCGCCCCACGTCCTCGCGCACGCACAGCAGCTCTCCAGTGGCGTCGAAGAGCCCGGCCGCGTGCAGGCCGCCGGTGCGGTCGAACACCTTCTGCGCCTCGCGCAACGCGTCGGGCAGACCGGTCAGGACCTCCGGCCCGACGGCGAGCGGGTCGGCGGTCACCGGCCACCGCAGCGTCGTGCGCACCGCATCGAGGCTCGCCTTGCCGCAGAGGCCGCACGAGGACGTCGTGTAGAAGTTGCGCTCCAGCGACGGGTCCGGCAACGGCACGCCGGCGCGCAGGACGACGTCGACGATGTTGTACGTGTTGGAACCGTCCACAGTGGCCCCGGCGCAGTACCGGATCCCGGCGACGTCGGCGCTCTGGTGCACGATCCCCTCGCCGACCAGGAACCCGGCAGCGAGGTCGAAGTCGCTGCCGGGTGTGCGCATGGTGATCGTGAGCGCCTTGCCGGCCACACGGATCTCCAGCGGCTCCTCGGCGCTGAGCGTGTCCGGGCGCATCGTGAGCTCGCCGTCGACGACGCGGAACACGCGGCGTCGGCTCGTCATCCGGCCCATGGGGCCACCTCCGGGTTCAGCGCGCGGGAAGCAGGGACTTAGGCCGGCCCGGCTGCGTGAGCCGTCCGGTGAGGACCGCGCCGGCGAGGCTGAAGAGCCCGGCCGCGGCGAAGGCGCCGAAGTAGCCGTGCGCCGTGACGACGAGGGCGGCGAGCCCGATGCCGAGCAGTGCGCCGACGGCTTTGGCGCTGTAGAGCACGCCGAAGTTCTGCAACGCCGACTCCTCGCCGAAGTACTCGCGCACCAGCCCGGTCAGCAGGGTGTAGCAGCAGCCGTTGCCGAGCCCGGCGAGCGCGGCGCCGAGCACGAGGCCGAAGGCGTGCCGGTGTTCGCCGGAGTAGAACAGCACGAACTGGCCGATCCCGCCGGCCACCAGGGCCAGCTGCAGGATGCGGCGGCGGCCCACGCGGTCGGACAGCCACCCGAGCAGCACGCGGCCCGTGCCGGTCACACCGGCGAGCACAGCGAGCGCGACCGCCGCGAGGCCGGTGCCGCCGCCCTGCTCGGCGACGAACGTGGCCAGATAGGCGAGGTCGAACAGCAGCACCGCGGCGGCCAGCACCACCGTGCCGTACAACGCCGCCGTCGTGCCGCAGCGCAGGAGCTCGGCCGGCCGGTAGTGGCGGACGGCGGGGCGGTTGACCGAGACGGTGCGGTTGCGGACCTTGTCCCGCGCCCACTCGCGCGGGTCCGGCGCGCCCGACGGCCACCAGTTGCGCGGCGGGTAGCGCAGGAGCACGCCCGCGCCGACCACGACGACCAGCACGAGTGCCGCCGTCACGTCGAGGAGCACCCCGCGGTTGCCGACGCCGAGGCCGAAGCCGGCGACGAGGACGAAGGGGACGCTGCCGTAGGCGAAGGCGCCGCTCACCGCCCCGACGCGGGTGGCGGTGTGGTCGGGGAACCAGCTCATGACGGCGCCGACGCACGTGCCGTACACGAGCCCGGTGCCGATGCCGCCGAGCAGCGAGTAGCCCGCGAACACCACGACCAGGCTCGACGCGTGGCCGAGCGTCACGAGGCCGATCGCGCACAGGATCCCGCCCAGCACCACGGCGAACGACGGTGAGAGCCGGCCGCGGTCGCGCAGCCAGGCCGCGGGGAACACCACGCTCGCCTGCGCCACCGCCCACACGGCGAGCGACACCACGACCTCGGTGAACGTCCAGCCGTGCGCGCCGGTGAGCACCGGCGCGATGGCGCCGAAGCCGTACTGCTGCAGCCCGGCGGCGAACATCGCGGCGCCGCTGAGCCAGAGCATCCAGCTCCGGGGGCGCCCGAGCAGGTCCAGATCGCTTTCCCCGACCCGGTACCGGCGCCCGTAGACGTCGTTCAGCTCGCGAACGGCGGTGGTGGTCTGGGGTTCGGACATGGCGTCACCCGCTCGACTGGATGTTGTATGCAGTATGGAGTAGTCCGGTTATAGCACCCGCACCGCACCCTGTCCACGAGCGTCGCCCGACGGGTGGAGCGGCCTCAGTCCCCGAGCACGCGCGGCGCGGGCAGCACGGCTTCGGCCTGGACCGGGACCCACTTCAGCGAGCCGTCGGTGTCGCGCTCGACGCGCCCGAAGGCCTGGTCCCCGAAGTGGATGCCGAACCCGATCGCGCCGGACCGCTCCAGCTCCGCCACGATCCGGCGCCGAGCGGCGAGCACGCCGGCGGCGTCGACGTCGGGCAGCGAAGGCCAGTCGGGGTGCGTGATCTGCGCGGGGATGTGGAAGACGTCGCCGAACGCGACCACGCGCCGTTCCCCCGCCTCGATCACGTACGAGGTGTGCCCCGGACTGTGTCCGGGCGTCACGATCGCGTGCACGCCCGGGAAAACCTCGTCGCCGTCGCCGATCACCTGGTGCGTGCCCGCCAGCGGCTCGATCACCTCGGCCCGGCCCGGTGCGCCCGGGATGAGCTCCCCGCGCCCGTGCGGCGCCCACTCCTGCGCCGCGACGAGGTAGGTGGCCGCGGGGAAGAACTTGCGCCCGTCGACGAACGCCCATCCGGTGTGGTCCACGTGCAGGTGCGTGAACGCGACGGCCTCGATGTCCTCGGGCCGGTGGCCGAGCGCGGCGAGGATGTCGGGCAGGGCGCCGGAATCGCTGAAGGCGACCGGCTCACCGCCGATCTCGACCGGGTCGGTCTCGACACCGAGTCCGGCGTCGACGAGCAGCGACCGGCCGTCGCGCTCCACGAGCAGACCGCCCGCGGACGCCGTGACGCGGCCCTTCGCGTCGAGCACCTCGGGGTGTTCGGTCCAGTAAGCGGCCGGGATGGCGGGGAAGAAGCCGCCGGGCACCATGGCCAGCGCGCCGTCGACCACGTAGGTGAACCGCACTCCCCCGAGCTCCAGCACCCGTACGGCCGACTGCTCGTTCAGCGCTCCCGCCACCACGCACTCCCTTCTCCGCCCGTCGAGTTGATCATGCCCCCGTCAGCGCCCGGCGAGCGAGCGGATCCCCGGCGGCAGGTGACCGAGCCCACCCTCCCCGGCCAGGAACCGGACAATCTCCTCCTGCAGAGCGCGGGCCGCGCGGGTGAGCTCGACGTCGCGGCGGAAGGCGAGCCGGACGACGCGGCTGAGGCCGGGCTCGGTGAACTGCGTCATCCGGAAGCGGTCCCCCACCACAGTGCTCGGGACGACGGCGAGGCCGAGGCCCGCCTGCACGAGCTCGAGCACGGCGTCCATCTCGCCGCCCTCGATGGCGAAGGCCGGATCGAAGCCGGCGGCGCGGCAGGCGTTCACCGTGGCCTCGCGCAGGTCGTAACCGCGGCGGAACATGACCAGCGGCCGGCCCTTCAGGTCCTGGATGGCGAGCCGGCCGCGCACCGGCGCCGGCTCGTGCTTCGGCGAGATCACCACGAGCTCTTCGACGAACAGCGGCGTGCTCTCCAGGCGGTGGTCGTCGCGGACCCGGCTGTCGACGATCATCGCGAGGTCGAGCCCGCCTTCCGACAGGTCGGTCTGCAGGTCGCGGGAACCGCTTTCGTGCAGCACCAGCTCGATGCCGGGGTAGGTGCGCCGGAACGCCGCGAGCATCACCGGCAGCAGGCCGGTACACAGGCTGGGCGTGGCGCCGAGGCGCACGCGGCCGCGCCCCAGCTCGTCGAGCTCGCGGATCGCCCGGTACGCCGCCTCGGTCTCGGCCAGGATGCGCCGCGCGATGGGCAGGAGCGTCTCGCCGGCCTCGGTGAGCGTGACGTTGCCGCGGACGCGGTGGAACAGCGTGGCGCCGACGTCGCGTTCGAGCGCGCGGATCTGTTGGGACAGTGAGGGTTGCGCCACACGCGCCTGCTCGGCCGCACGCGTGAAATGCCGCGTGTCGGCCACTGCCAGGAAATATGCCAGCTGCTGGAACTGCATAGGGCCCATCATAGGCTTTGACTCTGGTGATGAGAGGAATCATGTGTTTGCCCTCTCGTTCACTCAGACCTAACGTCGCAGGCGTGGCAAGTGAACTCGCCACCGCCCGGCGCAAACGCCCGGCGGTGCGGCTTTTCTGGGAATCGTCGATCGGCAAGAAGGTCGTGATGGCGGCGACCGGACTGCTGTTCGTGGTCTGGCTGCTCGCGCACATGGCGGGCAACCTGAAGATCTTCTTCGGGCCCGAGACCTTCGACCACTACGCGGCCTGGCTGCGCACGATCGGCGAGCCGGCGCTGCCGTACGCGTGGTTCCTGTGGATCCAGCGCGCGGTCCTGGTGGTGGCGCTGGTGCTGCACGTCACGGCGGCGGTGCAGCTGTCCAAACGCGACCGGCGCGCTCGGCCGGTGCGGTACGCGCACGGGCAGCGGCCGCGGGCGACGTTCGCCACGCACACGATGCGCTGGGGTGGTGCGACGTTGGCGGTGTACATCGTGTGGCACATTCTCGATCTCACGGTCGGGGTGGCGAACCGGGATTTCGTGGAGGGGCAGCCGTTTCACAACGTGGTGGCTGATTTCCAGGTGTGGTGGGTCAATGTGATCTATCTGGTGGCGTTGTTGATGTTGGGGTTGCACATCAATCACGGGTTCTGGAGTGCGGCGCAGACGTTGGGGATCAAGAGCGCGACCAAGGACCGCGCGGTGAAGACGGTCGGGACGGTGCTGGCGGTGGTCATCACGGCCGGGTTCATGATCGTGCCGGTTTCCGTGATGACGGGATGGGTGAGCTGAGCATGCTCGAGTACACGATCGGTGAGCCGATCACCGATACGAAGGCGCCGTCCGGGCCGATCGACCAGCGGTGGAGCGCGCGGAAGTTCTCGGCGAAGCTGGTGAACCCGGCGAACCGGCGCAAGCATCGGGTGATCGTGGTCGGGACCGGGCTGGCCGGGGGGTCGGCCGGGGCGACGCTGGCCGAGCAGGGCTATCACGTGGTGCAGTTCTGTTTCCAGGACTCGCCGCGCCGCGCGCATTCGGTGGCGGCGCAGGGTGGGATCAACGCGGCGAAGAACTACCGCAACGACGGTGATTCGGTGCACCGGTTGTTCTACGACACGGTCAAGGGCGGCGACTTCCGGTCCCGGGAGTCCAATGTGTACCGGCTGGCCGAGGTGTCGGCGCAGATCATCGACCAGGCCGTGGCGCAGGGGGTGCCGTTCGCGCGGGAGTACGGCGGGCTGCTCGACACGCGCTCGTTCGGCGGGGTGCAGGTGCAGCGGACCTTCTACGCGCGGGGCCAGACCGGGCAGCAGCTGCTGATCGGGGCCTACCAGGCGCTCTCGCGTCAGATCGACGCCGGCAACGTCGAGCTGCACCCGCGCACCGAGATGCTGGACCTGATCGTGGTCGAGGGCCGGGCCCGCGGGATCGTGGCGCGGGATCTGGTCACCGGCGAGGTCTCCACGCACCTGGCCGACGCGGTGGTGCTGGCCACCGGCGGCTACGGCAACGTGTTCTACCTCTCCACCAACGCCAAGGGCTCCAACGCCTCGGCGATCTGGCGGGCCCACAAACGCGGCGCCTACTTCGCCAACCCCTGCTTCACCCAGATCCACCCCACCTGCATCCCGCGCTCGGGTGAGCACCAGTCGAAGCTGACGCTGATGAGCGAGTCGCTGCGCAACGACGGCCGCATCTGGGTCCCCAAGCAGAAACAGGACCCGCGCCCCCCGGCGCAGATCCCCGAGGACGAACGCGACTACTACCTGGAGCGGCTCTACCCCAGCTTCGGCAACCTGGTGCCGCGCGACATCGCCTCGCGGGCGGCGAAGAACATCTGCGACGCCGGCTACGGCGTCGGGCCCGGCGGGCTCGGGGTCTACCTCGACTTCGCCGACGCCATCACCCGTCTCGGCCGCCCCGCCGTGGAGGCCCGCTACGGCAACCTGTTCGACATGTACCAGCGCATCACCGCGGAAAACCCGTACGAGGTGCCGATGCGCATCTACCCCGCCATCCACTACACCATGGGCGGGCTGTGGGTCGACTACGACCTGCAGTCCACCATCCCCGGCATGTTCGTGATCGGCGAAGCCAACTTCTCCGACCACGGCGCCAACCGGCTCGGCGCCTCGGCCCTCATGCAAGGCCTGGCCGACGGCTACTTCGTCCTGCCCGCCACCCTCAACGACTACATCGGACAGGGCGGCCTCACCGACGTCACCCCCGACCACCCCGCCGTCCTCGAGGCCCAGACCGGCGTCCACGACCGCCTCCAGCGGCTCCTCGCCGTCAACGGCACCCGCTCGGTCGACTCGTTCCACCGCGAACTCGGGCTGATGATGTGGGACCACTGCGGCATGGCCCGCACCGCCGAAGGCCTGCGCAAAGCCCTCGAACGCGTCCCCGAGCTACGCGCGGAGTTCTGGCGCGACGTCCGCATCCCCGGCACCGGCGAAGAACTCAACCAGGAACTGGAGAAAGCCGCCCGCGTCGCCGACTTCCTCGAACTGGCCGAGCTGCTGCTGCTCGACGCCCTCGTGCGCGAGGAATCCTGCGGCGGGCACTTCCGCGAAGAACACCAAACCCCCGAGGGCGAGGCCGCCCGCGACGACGAGAACTTCTCCCACGTCTCCGCCTGGGAATACGGCGAGAAACCCGTCCTGCACAAGGAACCCCTCACCTTCGACTACGTCCACCCCACCCAGCGGAGCTACACGTGAAACTCACCGTGCGTGTCTGGCGCCAAACCGGCCCCGACACCCCAGGCCGGCTCGTCGACTACCCCGTCGACGGCATCAGCAGCGACATGTCCTTCCTCGAAATGCTCGACACCCTCAACCAGCAGCTCATCGAGGCGGGCGAGCAGCCGGTCGCGTTCGACCACGACTGCCGCGAAGGCATCTGCGGCTCCTGCGGCGTCGTCATCAACGGCCAGGCCCACGGTCCGGAGACGACCACGACATGCCAGCTGCACATGCGCGCGTTCTCCGACGGCGACGTGATCGACGTCGAACCCTGGCGCGCCAAAGGCTTCCCGGTGATCAAGGACCTGGTCGTCGACCGCTCGGCGTTCGACCGCATCATCCAGGCCGGCGGCTACATCACGGCGCCGACCGGCGCGGCGCCCGACGCCCACGCGACGCCGGTCCCCAAACCCGACGCCGACCTCGCCTTCGACAACGCCACCTGCATCGGTTGCGGCGCCTGCGTCGCCGCCTGCCCCAACGGCTCCGCCATGCTCTTCACCGCAGCCAAAGTCAGCCACCTCAACTCCCTGCCCCAAGGCCAGCCCGAACGCGAGCAGCGGGTGCTGGACATGGTCGACACCATGGACGCCGAAGGCTTCGGCGGCTGCACCAACAGCGGCGAATGCACCCTGGCCTGCCCCAAGGGCATTCCGCTGACGAGCATCACCACGCTCAACCGCGAGTTCCTCAAGGCGGCGCGCAAAGCCCGCAAGTGAGTTATTCGGCGAGGACGCGGCGCAGCCAGTTCACCCGGCTCGCCCGCGCCTCGCGGGACATCGGAGCGTGCGGGACGACCTCGTCGAAGCCGTGGCAGCCGCCCGGCCACACGTGCAGCTCCGCCTGCCCGCCCGATTGCCACAGGCGCGACGCGTAGGCGACGGCCTCGTCGCGGAAGGTCTCGACCGAGCCGACCTCGATGAACGCCGGCGGCAGGTCCGCGAGATCGCCGGCGCGGGCGGGCGCGGCGTAGGGCGAGACGTCCGGGCCGCCGGCGTCCTCGCCCAGGAGCGCGGACCAGCCGGTGGCGTTGGAGACGCTGTCCCACACGCCTTCGCCGACCAGCTCGGTGCTCGACGGGGTGCACGCGCGGTCGTCGATCATCGGGCACACCAGCAGCTGGCCCCGCAGCGCCGGGCCGCCGCGGTCGCGCGCCATCAGCGCGGTGGCGGCCGCCAGCCCGCCGCCGGCGCTGCCGCCCGCCACCACGAGCCGGGCGGGGTCGATGCCCAGCTCGGCGAGGTGCTCGCCGACCCACGTCAGCCCGGTGTAGCAGTCCTCGACGGGCGCGGGATGCGGGTGCTCCGGCGCGAGGCGGTAGCCGACGCTCACCACGACCATCGGAATCTCGGCCAGCCAGCCGAGCAGCCAGTCGGCGCCCGTGCGGTTGTTCCCGGCCATCATGCCGCCGCCGTGCATGAAGTAGACACCCGGCAACGGCACGGCGGGATCACTGCCCTTGGGCCGCAGCACCAGCAGCGGAACCCCGGCGTCGATCTCGCGCACGTCGGCGTGCTCGCCGATCTCGGCCACGCTCATCGTGTGCCCGGCCGCCGTCAGCTCCCGCAGCCGGCCCACCAGCTCCGGCGTCACCGACGACGGCAACGCTTCGTTCACCGCCACCAGCGCCGCCGCAATCTCGGGGTCGAACGGTGGGTGCACCCTCTTCATGCCGCCTGCTCCTCTCGGGACGTCGACCCCCGACGCTAGGCGCCGCCCCCGCCCCAGGTGAACCCGGCACGCGGCGGCCATTGCCCGCCACACGGCGGTTCAGCGGGTACCGCGGAACCGCCGCAACACCAACGCCACCGTCAGCCGCGCCCACCCCGCCGGCGACGCGACGCCGTACCCCAACGCCTGAGCGAGCAAGCCCACCGGCCCTTCAGCGTCAAGTGGTGCACGACGGTTCAGCAGGTACGGCGGAACCGCCGCAACACCAACGCCACCGTCAGCCGCGTCCGCCCCGCCTGCGACGCAACGCCGTACCCCAGAGCCTGCGCAAGCAAGTCCACCCGGCTCTGCAACGTCGAGTGGTGCACGTGAAGGACGGCCGCGGCGGCCCGCAGGCTCGGCTCCGCCGCGACGGCGGTCAGGGTCGCGAGCGCCCACGGGTGCGCGGCGAGGACGCGGTCGAGGCGTGAAACCTCCGCCGTGGCCGCCGGGCTGTCACACCCGTCCGCGAGCGCCAGCAGCCCACCCAGCTCGGCGGCGTCCACATGCGACGGTCCCGGCTCGTCGACGGTGGTGAGCCGCAACGCGAGAACCGCCTGCGCGTACGACACCGGCAGCTCCCGCACGGGGACCGCCGGTCCCGACGCCGACCGCACCGCCGGTGGCGCGCCGGCCGAGGCCGGATTGACCACGGCCGAAGCGGGCCTCGCCGCCCGACCGCTGCCGCCCGATGCGGGCACCGCGATCGCGCCAACCTCGCGCATTCGCGCAACGGGCCGCTCCAGCTTCGCCTCTGCAGCGCGCTCGGCGGTCGCGGCTGCGCCGACTTGCGTCACCGAAGCGTCGAAGCGAGCGGACCCCGGCGCGGCTCGCGGTGGGCTGGCGACCGGGTCGATCGTCACCGCCAGGTCGCCGAGGCGGGCCGCGCCAGGTGGAAACGGGCCGTTCGCGCGCACCGTCACGGTGAACGATCCCTCCGCCGACAACCCGAGCCGCCGGGCGGCGGCCAGACGCCCCGTTTCGTCGGCGGTGGCGTCCAGCAGGAGCTCCACCGACGCGGGGTCACCCGGCGGAACCGCGGCGCCGGTGCGGTCCAGCACGATCGCGGCCGTGGTGGCGAGCCGGTCTGCGAGCACGCGGTCGAACTCGGCGCGGCCCGGGTCCTCGGCCACGCGCTCCACCCACACCACCGCGCCCGCGTATCCCGGCAACGGCACCGAAAGGCCCACGGGCTGCCCGTCTGCCCGACGGCCGTCCGGCTCCACCCGGACCCGCAAGCGGCGGCCCGGAACCGCGAGACCCGCGGCGCAGCCGGCGAGGACGGCGGCGGCCCGCACCGTCGCTTCGAGACCGGCGCGGGCTTCGACCAGCGCGTCGAAGTGGGCGACCACCTGCAAGGCGGCCCCGGCTCCGGGGTCGATCGCCCGCATGCGCCCGGCCAGCTCACGCAACGTCGGTCACCTCCTCGGCGACCAGCGTACGGGCCGGCGCCGACTCAGAACCCCGGCGTGTTGCGCAGGTTGGTGCGGGCGAGCTCGATCATCTTGCCGACGCCGCCGTTGAGCACCGTCTTGCTCGCCCCGAGCGCGAAGCCGCGGACCTGCGCACCGGTGATGTGCGGCGGGATCGACAGCGCGTTGGGGTCGGTCACGAGCTCGACCACGGCCGGTCCGGGGTGGACGAACGCCTTCGCCAGCGCCTCCCGCACGTCGCGCGGGTCTTCGACGCGCGTCGCGTGGATGCCGCACGCCTGGGCGATCGCGGCGAAGTTCACGGGCGCGTGGTCGGTGCCGAAGTCGGGCAGGCCGTCCACGAGCATCTCGAGCTTCACCATGCCGAGCGTGGCATTGTTGAACACCACCACCTTCACCGGGATGTCGTAGGCCGGCAGCGTGAGCAGGTCGCCCATGAGCATCGCGAGCCCGCCGTCGCCCGAGAGCGACACGACCTGGCGGCCCGGCTGCGCGAACTGGGCGCCGATGGCGTGCGGCAGCGCGTTGGCCATGCTCCCGTGGCGGAACGAGCCGAGCACGCGGCGGCGGCCGTTGGGCGTGAGGTAGCGCGCGGCCCACACGTTGCCCATGCCGGTGTCCACGGTGAACACCGCGTCGTCGTCGGCCACCTCGTCGAGGATCGCCGCGGCGAACTCCGGGTGGATGGGCCGGCGGTGCTCGATCTTCGTGGTGTAGGCCGAAACCACCTTCTCCAGCTTGCGCACGTGCTCGCGCAGCATCCGGTCGAGATAGGTGCGATCGGTCCGCTCGCGCAGCAGCGGCAGCACGGCCTCGATCGTCGCCCTCACGTCGCCGTGGATCGCCAGCTCCAGCGGAGTGCGCCGGCCCAGGCGCGCGACGTCGGTGTCGACCTGGATCGTGCGGGCCTGCGGGAGGAAGTTGTCGTACGGGAAGTCCGTGCCCAGCAACACGATCCGGTCGGCGGCGTGCATCGCGTCGTAGCAGGCGCCGTAGCCGAGCAGGCCGCTCATGCCGACGTCGAACGGGTTGTCGTACTGGATCCACTCCTTGCCGCCGAGTGAGTGGCCGACCGGGGCGTTGAGCCGATCGGCCAGGGCCAGCACCTCGTCGTGCGCGCCGCGGGTCCCGGCGCCGGCGAAGAGCATCACCTTCTCGCCGGAGTTGAGCAGGCGCGCCAGCTCCTCGATCGTCTCGGCCGGCGGCACGACGGGCGACGGCGTCACCAGCCGGACCTTCTCCACACCCGGGTGCGCGGCCTTGCGGTCGGCGATGTCACCCGGGATGGTCAGCACGGACACGCCGCCCTTGCCGACGGCCGTCTGCATCGCGATCCGCAGCATCCGCAGCATCTGCTCCGGCTGCGACACGAGTTCGCTGTAGAAGCTGCACTCGGTGAACAGCTGCTCCGGGTGTGTCTCCTGGAAGAACCCCGTGCCGATCTGGGCCGACGGGATGTGCGACGCGATCGCCAGCACGGGCGCGCCGCTGCGGTGGGCGTCGAAGAGCCCGTTGATCAGGTGCAGGTTGCCCGGGCCGCAGCTGCCCGCGCACACCGCGAGCTTCCCCGTCACCTGGGCTTCGGCGGCGGCCGCGAACGCCGCGGCCTCCTCGTGGCGGACATGGACCCACTCGATGCCGTCGGTGCGGCGCACCGCGTCGACGATCGGGTTGAGACTGTCGCCGACGATGCCGTAGATCCGTTCCACGCCGGCGTCGCGCAGGGTCCGCACGAGCTGTTCGGCCACAGTGGCCATGAGCCACGCTCCTCTCTCGGAAAACCTGCCTCCAGCATGTGCTGCCAGCGTATATGCGTCCAATGCCTCTTTTTCCTCGGTTCCATGCCGTGGCAGTATGGATGGCATGGACCTGCACGTGCTCCGGCTCTTCCGGGAGGTCGCCCGCGGGGCGACGGTGACCGACACGGCGGCCCGCGCCCGGCTCACCCAGCCCGCGCTTTCCCGTGCGCTGCACCGGATCGAGCGCGAAGCCGGCGCCGCCCTGTTCCAGCGTTCGGGCCGCGCGCTGCGGCTCACGCCCGCGGGCCACGCCTTCGCGACCCACGTCGACGCGATCCTCGAGCGCTACGACGAAGGCATGCGGGCCGTCGCCGAAGCCGTCGATCCCGAGTCGGGGGTGATCCCGCAGGCGTTCCTGCACACGTTCGGCACCTGGCTCGTGCCGCCCGTCGTGAGCAGCTACCGCGCCGAGCACCCGCGGGCGCGGTTCGAGTTGCGCCAGCACGGCGAGGAAGGCCTGGCGCGAGAACTGCTCGACGGCACGGCCGATCTCGTCCTCACCAGTGGCGACCCGGGTGACCCGCTGATCCACTGGGTCCGGCTGCTGGAGGAACCGCTGCTGCTGGCCGTTCCGCCGAAACACCGCCTCGCGCG
Source organism: Amycolatopsis sp. NPDC001319 (assembly GCF_042896185.1). Lineage (NCBI taxonomy): Bacteria > Bacillati > Actinomycetota > Actinomycetes > Pseudonocardiales > Pseudonocardiaceae > Amycolatopsis > Amycolatopsis sp. NPDC001319. The sequence goes on from NZ_JBIAWY010000002.1 coordinate 926,942, forward strand.
CCGCAAGCAGGCCCGCCTGGCCGCCGTCGCCGAGGAGTCGTTCATCCTGCTGCGCCGGGGATACGCGCTGCGCGAGACCACCGAGCAGCTGTGCGCCCAGGCCGGGTTCACGCCGCGCGTCGGGTTCGAGGGCGAGGAGGTGGAGACGCTGCGCGGGCTCGTCACGGCGGGGCTGGGCGTGTCCCTGCTGCCGCTCCCCCACACCGCGACGTTCCCGCCCGCGGCGACCGCGCCGACGACCCCGCACCTGCGCGTCACGGACGTGCCCGCGGCTCGCGACATCGGCCTGGCCCAGCTCGCCGGGCGCGTGCTGCCGCCGGCGAGCGAGACGTTCCGCAAGCACGTGCTGGCGACGGCGCCCCGCGCGTTGCCGGCGTGAACCCGTTGCCGGACAAGAAAAATCCCCGGTGCCACCCGGGCACCGGGGATCTGCTGAGGGAAAGTCAGCTCACGGCTTGCGGCCGACGATCCCGGCGACGCACTTCGCGGAGTCGCTGAGCGGGGTGAGCCGCGGGCCGTCCGGCCACCACTCGTCGCAGACGGACATGCCGGGGCCGCTGGTCGCGTTGGGCGGCAGCAGTTCCAGGCCCGGCAGCATGCCTTCGATCTCCGCGCGCGTGCGGAAGCGGCCGGCGCCCAGCGGCCCGGACACGAGGATCTCCTCGATCCGCTTCGCGACGGCGGTCAGCTCCGGCACCTCGGGGTCGTAGAAGTGCGCCAGCGCCACGAACGAACCCGGGGCGAGGGCGTCGATGTACTGGCGCATCACGTCGACGGCGCCGTCGCCCTCGAAGTGGTGGATGGTGCCGATGTGCAGCAGGCCCAGCGGCTGCGAGAAGTCGATGTACTCGCGCACGGTCTCGTTCTCCAGCACCAGTTCCGGCTGGAAGATGTCGGCGTCGACCATGTGCGTGTACTCGTTCTCGGCCAGCAGTGCGCGGCCGTGGGCGAGGACCACCGGGTCGTTGTCGATGTAGACCACGTGGGCGTCGCGGTGGGCGCGCTGCACGATCTGGTGCGTGTTCTCCGCGGTCGGCAGGCCGGAACCGCAGTCGAGGAACTGGCGGATCCCCGTCTGGTTGGCCAGCATCCGCAGCGCGCGGTTGTGGAAACCGCGGTTGCCGCGCGCGATGTGCACGGCCTCGGGCACCGCCGCGTTGATCTTCTCCATGACCGCGCGGTCGACCTCGTAGTAGTGGTTCCCGCCGAGGAAGCCGTCGTAGATCCGCGCGATGCTCGGCCGGTTCGGGTCGACCCCCACGGGAACCTGGCTGGGCGACAGCGTGGACGGCGGAGCGCTGGGCATGGGTAACCTCGCAAGGCGGCTCGGGGGCGGCTTTGGCCCACTCAGAGTAGTACCTCGGCCCCCTCCGGTTACGGGAGGTCGCCCGCTCAGCTGCACGCCGGGCGCCTAAATCGGTGCCACCTGGGCCTTCCGCGCCCGGCCGGACACCGTCAGCCGCGGTGGCGGGGCGGCGGCTGCTGGTGGCGGCTGCTCCAGTCCTGGAGGTACGAGCTCACGGCCGAGCTCCAGATGTCCTCCGACGTCGTGCCCGCCGAGGTCTGGTGCGGAGCGCTCGGGTGCCCGCTCGCCGGCCGTTGCGGCGGCTTCTGCTCCTCGGTGGTGTGCACCGTGGTGTGGTCCACCTGGTCGGTCGCCGTCGGCGCCGTCGGGATGGCGGTCATGGTCGTGACCGCGGGCGGCGCGGACGAGGGCTTCGACGGCGCGACCGGCACTTCCGCCGGCCGCCCGGCCGAGCCGCTTTCCGGTGCCGGCCACAGCGCCCACGTGCCGAGCCCGGCCAGCGCGACGACCACCGCGCCGGCGATCACCACGTACCGCGTGTTGCGCCGGTTCGTCACAGGCGGTGAGGTCTGCGTCCGCTCGGTTTCGTGCTCGGGTCCCGCGGCGGCGAACATCGCGTCGAGCCCCAGGGGCAGCTCGCCGACGATCGACTGCGGTTTCGTGGCCGGGCCCTCGCCCGAGGTGCGCGGCGCGGTGGCGGGCTCCGGGTACAGCCCGCTCGGATCGGACTCGGGCTTCGGCCGCGTGACGAGCGGCGGCCGTTCGCCGTCGATGCGCGGCATCGGCGCCGTCTCCGACAGGCTCACCAGCTTCGCGACGGAGTCGAGCTCGTCGCGACCTTCGCCGGGCCCCGTGCCTGCCATCCAGACCTCCACACCGCCGGGGCCGCGGGCCCGCGGCACGACCGGCGGCAAGATCCTATGAACCTCCGCCCGATCGTGTAAACCCGCCCCCACTTGCTCACCCAGGGTGACGGATTTTCACGGGTGACACACGACCCCGCGCGAGCGCCGCGCAGATCCGGCAGCTGCGCCCCTGATCCACGCCGTGCCCGGGGGGCGGTTACGTGCTGACCCCGGCCTGGCCCGGCACGGTCCACAGTGGACCCCGCCCCGTCGCCGGGGACCCCTCCCGGATACGCCGGCCTAGTCTGCGCCGACCGGGGAAAGGGAGTCGGAGATGCGGGTTCGGTCGGCTGTGGTGCTGGGAGCGTTCGCGCTGGTCGCGGCCGGGTGCACCACGGGCGGGCACGCGCTGCCCGCGCCGCTGCCCCCGGTGCCGGCCGCGGCGCGGGCGCTCGTGGCGTGGTCGCAGGCGGTGTGCACGAGCGTGCAGGAGTTGCAGGGCCTGCAGACCGGGATCGACGAGGTGAACCACACCGCGGCCGACCCGGCGCAGGCCGACTTCCTCGCCTCGCAGATCAGCACCTACGTCAGCGGCATCACCGGGCAGGTCGGCCAAGCGGGGCAGGGCCTCAAGTCCGTGCGGCCGTCCGGGATCAAGGCCGCCGACGCGTACGTGAGGCAGCTGGGCAAATCGCTCGACGAGGTGGCCAAGAAGGCGCCGCCGGACACCACCGCGCAGCCGACCCTCGCGCAGGCCCGCGATCTCGCCACCGCCGTCGCCGCCCTGAAGCCGGCGGCCGCCGACCTGACCAGGGCGGTGCGCGGCGACGCGAAGCTCAACGCGTCGTACAACGTGGCGCCCGCCTGCGCGCCCGTGCGGCAGTTCGGCCCCGTGGACGCCGCCGCGCCGACCCGCCCGCTCGTGACGTGGGCGGACACGATGTGCGGCGCCGTCACCGCCGCCACGGCCCTCAAGGCGCAGAAGATCGAAGACCTGATCATCAGCGACCCGCGCTACCCCCGGTTGAGCGGCTTCGACCTGGGCAGCTTCATCTCTTCAGCCGGCTCCAGCGTCTCCCGGCTGGTCGAGACACTCGGCACCGTCACGCCGTCGGGCATCCCGGCGGCCGACAAGTACCACGACAGCCTGCTCGCCTCGCTGCGCGCGGTGGCGCCGAAGCTGCCGTCGAGCGATTCGGGGACGGCCGACCTGGCCTTCCAGTCCGTCGAGCAGCTGAAACCGCAGGCGGAGCAGATCATCGGGGTGCTCGCGACCATCGCCCTGCCCACGCCCGACGTGCCCACGATCGCGGCCGCGAACCCGGTGCTGGCCCACTCCCACGACGTCGCGCCACAGTGCCGCCCGCTCGGCTCACCGCCCCCGACGCTGCCGCCCGCCGCCAACGGCACCGACCTGGGCGCGTGCGCCGGCGGCAAGTGCCAGGTCCTCGTCACCGGCCAGGCCGACATCACCGCGAGCGGCCTGACGTTCACCGCGTCCGTCACCTCGAACGGCGTCCGCATCCTGCAGGACTCGGGCGAGCTGAGCTTCGGCATGGGCGGCAGTGGCTCCTTCGGCACCGCGGGCCACATGGTGACCGTCCGCCTCTCCGGGGTCCTCGACGGGAAGGCCGTGCTCGACATCTCGACGGGGTGATCAGCGCCGGAGGGTGACCTCGAACTCGCGGAATCCGTGCCGCCGGTAGAACGCGCGGGCGCCGGCGTTGGCGGCATAGGCGGTGACCTCGAATCCGTCCGCACCGCGGTTTTTCGCCCATTCGTCGAATCGCTCGACGAGCGCGGTGCCGACACCGGTGCGGCGTCGCGCGGCGGCGACTCGCATGCTTTCGAGCACCGCCGTCACGGCACCAGGGTGCAGCGGGTCCTGCCGCCTGAGCCGGCCCACGAGATGCCCGGAGACGCCGCGTTCTCCGTGTGCGACAAGGCAAAGCGCGTCCTCGTCGGCCAGCAGGGCGGTGTAGTAGGCCGGGCCTTCGCGCTGCGGCCAGGCGAGGTCCATACGCGTGTCGTGGCGGCCTCCGTCCTCGCGGAACAGCGCCTCCACCGAGGAGACGAGCGCAGGAATCAGGTCCGCGGACACCGCGGTGATGGTGGGATCCATCCAGGAAACGGTAACCACGTCGATTAAACCTGTAAATATCGAAGGTGCGCCGGCCTCAACCGGCGGGCGCTGCGAGACAAGACAGCCGAGCCGGAGGCGCACGCCGAATCTCCCGACCGGCTGGTCTCCGCGACGGTCGGCCGGCAGGGCGAGTTGCTACTGCTGGAGCTGGACCCGCGGAGCTGGGTCACGGTCACCAGGTCCAGCTCGCCGGTCTCGGTCGATGCGGCAAGCCCGGATGCGCTCGGCTTCGGTCATACCGGTCAGCCTGCGCGGGCCACGGCCGGCGAGGCCCCCGCCGGCAGCTGACGGCCATCGGCGAAAACCAGGTGCCACCACGTGAAGTGATCAGTAGTCTTCCCGGGCCGCCGACCCCCTGGAGGATCCCGCCATGGCCCCGTTCCCGCCGATCGAACCGTATGCGCACGGACTGCTCGACGTCGGCGACGGCAATCGGATCTACTGGGAGACCAGCGGAAACCCCGACGGCAAACCGGTGCTGTGCGTGCACGGCGGCCCCGGCGGGGGCGGTGCCCGCAACAGCCGCAAGGGCTTCGACCCGGAGAAGTTCCGGATCATCCTGTTCGACCAGCGCGGCTGCGGCGAGAGCGTGCCGAACATCGCGGACCCGGCGGTGGGCCTGGAGCACAACACCACCCACCACCTGATCGCGGACATGGAACGCCTGCGCGAGCACCTCGGCGTCGAGAAGTGGATGCTGTACGGCGGTTCCTGGGGTCCGACGCTCATGCTGGCCTACGCCGAGCGCCACCCCGAACGCGTGTCGGAGATGGTGATGATCGCCAGCTTCACCAGCACTCCCGACGAGGTCGACTGGCTCTACCGCGGCGTCAGCCGGCTGCTGCCCCGCGAGTGGGAAGCCTTCCGCGACGGCGTACCAGAGGCCGAGCGCGACGGCGACCTGCTCTCCGCGTACTCCCGCCTGCTCGCCTCACCCGACCGCGCGGTGCAGCTCAGGGCCGCCCGCGACTGGTGCGCCTGGGAAGACGCCGTGATCGCGCACGAGACGAACGGCAAACCCGGCCAGTACAGCGCCGGCCCTGAGGACCAGCTGATCACGCTCGCCCGGATGTGCGCGCACTACTACGGCCACCACGCCTGGCTGGAGGCCGGCGAGATCCTCGCGAACGTCCACCGCCTGCACGACATCCCGGCGGTGTTCATCCAGGGCCGGCTCGACCTCAGCGTGCCGCTGCGGGCGGCGTGGAACCTCACGCAGGCCTGGCCCTCGGCCGAGCTCGTGGTGATCGACGACTCCGGCCACACCGGCAGCCCCGCGATGGGCGAGGCGGTCCTGAAGGCGATCGCCGGCTTCACACCGGCGTGAGTCAGACGCGGTCGAACGTCACGTCCAGCCGGTACGGGCTGCCCAGGCTCAGCCCGACCTGCCGCCGGATCTCCGCGCCCGGCGCGAGCCGGAACCGCGTGGTCCGGGCCAGCAGCTCCTCGAACGCCACCGCGAGCTGAATCCGCGCGAAGTGCAGGCCCAGGCAGCGGTGGATGCCGAAGCCGAACGACACGTGGGGCACACCGCCACGGTCGAACACCAGCTCGTCCGGCCGCTCGAACCGGGCCGGGTCCCGGTTGGCCGCGGCGAAGAACACGGCAACACGCTCCCCCGCCTTCACCGGCGTGCCCGCGATCTCGGTGTCCTGCGTGGCCGTGCGGGCCATGAACGCGACCGTGGTCTCGTGCCGCAGGAACTCCTCCAGCTCGCGCTGCCAGCCGCCGGGGGCGCGCAGGATCGGTTCGATGTCGTCGCGGGTCGCGAGGTGGTAGGCGATGTTCGCGATCACGCCGCGCGTGGTGTCGAGGCCGCCGAGGAACAGCGTGGTCACCATGCCGAGCCGTTCCTCGAGGGTGAGCGGCCGGCCGCCGATCGTCGCGGTGACGAGGGCGCGCAGCACGCTGTCCTCGCCGTCGTCCGGTTTCGCTTCCGCTTCGGCCAGCGCCTCCATCGCCAGGCCCGCGAGCGTCTGGAACGCCTCGGGGCTGCTGGTGACCGCGGCGTCCTTGGCCGCCGCCACCCCGCGGTCCACGAGGTCGCGGTTGTCCGTCGCGAACACGATCCGCGCGAGCGAACCGGCGCTGAACGGGATCGCGAAGTCGCTCACGATGTCGCACGCGCCGCGGTCCACAAAGGACTCGATCGCCGTGCGCGCGAGCTCACGCAGCTGCGGCTCGTGCCGTGCGAGGGCGGCCCGGGTGAAGAACGGGTTGAGGATCCGGCGGTACTCGCGGTGCTCCGGCGGGTCCGTGTCGATCGGGATCACCCGCACCGGCACGCCGCGGATCGCGGGCTGCGCCGAACTGAACAGCTCCGGCGCGGCGCAGACCGCGCGCACGTCCTCGTAGCGGGTGAGCACGTGGTAGCCGCCGTCCGCGTCGGTGTGCGGGACGGGACAGCCACTTCTGGCGGCCGCGGCCGCCGCCAGCAGGTTCTCGCGCTGGTCTTCGGCGTACAGGTCGACGTTCGCCAGGATCTCCTCGACCGACTTGGCCACGTGTCCTCCCCACTCCGAGGACTCACCACCGTAGGGGCGGGCGGGGGCACGCGGCATCGGCCGCACGGGCGGAAAACGTCGCGCGTTCGGGTCACCGCGCCCGTCACGGACGACGGTCGGGCCGCTCGGCCAGCAAGGGCTTCGCCGGGTCCCACACCGTGCCGTCGGCGTGGTCACGACGCCGGCGCGCGATGCCCGACAACGCTTCCAGCACCACCCGGTTCGCGAGGAACGACGTGATGTCCGCGTGGTCGTACGGCGGCGACACCTCGACCACGTCGACACCCACCACCGGCAGCTCGTACGCGATGCGCCGCACGGAGTCCAGCAGCTGCCGGGCGGTGAGCCCACCCGGCTCCGGCGTGCCCGTTCCCGGTGCGTGGCCGGGGTCGCACACGTCGATGTCCACCGACAGGAACACGCCGTCGCACTCGTCGGTGGCGATCCCGAACGCCTCGGTCAGGCACTCTTCGAGCCCTCGCGCGACGATCTCGGTCATCTCGTAGGACCGCATGCCCTGCGCGGCCATCCAGTCGAGCGTCTCCGGGCCGGGCCAGTAGCCGCGCAGACCGAGCTGCAGGAACCGGTCGCCGCGCACGGCACCCGACTCGATCAGCCGGCGCATCGGCTGGCCGTGGCCCACCAGCGAGCCGAACGCGATGTCGCCGGTGTCGGCGTGCGCGTCGAAGTGCAGCATCGACACCCGCCCCTGGCCCAGGTGCTGTGCCACTCCGGCCGCGTCCGGCCACGCGATCGTGTGGTCCCCGCCCAGCACCAGCGGGATCGCACCCGCGGCGGTGACCGCGTGCACGGCCTCCTGCAGCGAACGCACCGAGCGTTCGGCGTCGCCCGAGTACATCTCGACGTCGCCGGCGTCGAAGACTTTCAGGTCCCGCAACGCGTCCACGCGCAGCGCTAGCGACGGGCGCGAACCATCGGCGGGCAGGTAGCAGCTCTGCCGGATGTACTGCGGGCCGAACCGGGTGCCGGCGCGGTGCGAGGTGCCGCCGTCGAACGGCGCGCCGAGGATCACGACGTCGGCACCCGGGTAGGTGGCGGGGTCGGCCCAGTCGCAGCGCGCCACGCCGAGGAAGGTGAGGTCCGGGCCGAACTGGGTGCCGTAGCGAGCCATGACGTCCTCCTTGCGGGCCAACCTACCCGCGCGACGCCCTGGATCTGCCCGGATTCGCCCACCGGTCACACCCCGGCCGACGCGGCGCGGCTCAGTTCAGCTCAGTTCAGCTCGGTTCGGCTCAGTTCGCGAAGTCGACGGAGCGGCCGAGCTCGGCCCAGCGCTCGTCCTCCGCCATCAGCTTCGTCATCCCGGCCCGCATCATGGCGACTGCGTCACTGCCGAGCACCAGGTGCAGCGGCGGCTCGGCCAGCTCCACGACCTGGAGGAACACCCGGGCGACCGCGGCCGGGTCGATCGGCTCGACGCCCCGCTTGCTCCGCAGGTGCTCGATCAGCGGGCCCATCGTGGGTGCGTACTCGGGCTTGAACGCGCGGACCTCCATCGACGGTCCGGACCAGTCCGTGCGCATCAGGCCCGGCTCGGCCATGGTGACCTTGATCCCGAGGCCCGACACTTCGTCGTTGAGCACTCCGGAGAAGCCCTCCGTCGCGAACTTCGCGCTCTGGTAGGCGGAAAGACCGGGTACCGTGCCGCGGCCGCCGACCGAGGTGACCTGGATGAAGTGCCCCGAGTGCTGCGCCAGGAACACCGGCAGCGCCGCCTTGGTCACGTGCACCGTCCCGAAGAACACCGCCTCGACCTGCGCGCGGAAGTCGGCCAGGTCGACCTCCTCGACCGAGGCCATGTTGGCGTAGCCCGCGTTGTTCACCACCACGTCGAGCCGCCCGAACCGCTCCACGGCCGCGGCGACGGCGGCCTCGGCCTGCGCCGGATCGGTCACGTCCAGCGGGAAGCGCAGGAGGTGGTCGCCGTAGCGCTCGTCGAGGTCCTTCAGCGAATCGACAGTGCGGGCCGTCGCCACCACGTCGTTGCCGGCCGCGAGGACCTCCTCCACCACCGCCCGGCCGAGACCGCGCGAACCGCCCGTGACCAGCCACACCTTGCTCATCGTTCGTTCCCTCTCGCCTCCGCGGGGCCGATCCCCGCTCCACCAAGTTAGCGCAACGACGTTCTCTTAACAACACAACGGCGTTGCGGTAACCTGTGCAGGTGGTCACCTCCGAGTTCCAGCGCGCCCGGCGTCCCGAGCACAAGGAGCAGCGTCGCGACGCGATCCTCGCCGCGGCGCGCACGCTCGCGACCCGCGACGGCGTGCGGTCGGTGACGCTCGGGGACATCGCCGGCGAGGTCGGCGTGCACAAGTCGGCGCTGCTGCGGTACTTCGAGACGCGCGAGGAGATCTACCTGCACCTCACGGCCGAGGGCTGGCGCGACTGGGCCGCCGGCCTGCACGCGGCACTGGACGAGACCACCGGCGCGACGCCGGCCGAGGTCGCCGACGTCATCGCGCGCACGCTCGACGAACGGCCGCTGTTCTGCGACCTGCTCGCCCACGCGCCCTTGACGCTCGAGCGGCACGTGTCCCTGGACTCGGTACGGGCGTTCAAGCTCTCGACGCTGGAAGCCGTCAGGGACATCGCCGCCCTTTTCACGCGGACGCTGCCCGGCCTCGGCGCGGCAGGCGGGCGCCACGTCGTCGGTGCCGTGACGTCGCTGGCCGCCTCGTTCTGGCAGATCTCGCACCCGCCCGACACGCTCGCGCAGCTCTACCGCGAGGACCCGCGGCTGGGCCACGGCGTCGTCGAGTTCACGCCGCGGCTGCGCCACCTCACGGAAGCCGTCCTCACCGGCCTGATCCGCTCAGCGGACGACGCGTAGCCACAGGTTCGTCGCGAGCGGGGCCTCGGTCTGCGACTTGCGTTCCAGCCGCACCGGCTCGCCACCGGGCCGGTCGAACAGCCGCACGCCGTCGCCCAGCATCACGGGCAGGACCGACACGAGGACCTCGTCGAGCAGCCCGGCGTCGAGGCACGCGCGACCCACGGTCGCGCCCAGGACGTTCACGTACTTCTCCCCCGCGGCCGCCTTCGCCAGCTCGACCCCGCGGTGCAGGTCGTCGACGAACGTCACGTCGGGCGCCGGCTCGGCGGGCCGGTGCGTGAGCACGAACTGCGGCCCTGCCCAGGCCCCGCCGAAGGCCTTGCCCTCGGCTTCGGTGTCGCGGTACGGGTCGTCGCCGCCGTACGTGTGGCGTCCGACGAGCAGCGAGCCGATGTCGGCGACCAGCCGGTCGATCTCCGGGTTCGGGCCGAAGAACTCCTTCACCCACTGCATGTCGCCGCCGGGTCCCGCGATGAACCCGTCTAGCGACATCGCCGCCGAGTAGAGCAGTTTGGCCATTCCGCACCTCCGTGGTCGTTTCCCGTACCGACCGGCGCGGGCCCGGAAACTCATCGGTGCATTTTCCTATAGGATCGTGCACTGTCCCTGCCGAGTCAGCGAGGAGGACCGCGTGACGGTGGTCGTGAAGGCCGAGGCGTTTCTCGTCGACCTCGAAGTGGAGCAGCAGCGCACCGACGCCGTGCAGGCGTTTCTCAAGCAGGAGACGGTGTTCGTCGAGCTGGCCACTGCCGACGGCGGCACCGGGCTCGGCTACTCCTACACGATCGGCACCGGCGGCACGGCCGTGCTCGCGCTGCTGCGCGACCACCTGCTGCCCCGGCTGATCGGCCAGGACTCGCGCCGGGTCGAGGCGGTCTGGACCGACCTGTTCGCCTCGACGCGCGCGACCACCGTCGGCGCGATCACGTCGCTCGCGCTCGCGGCCGTCGACACGGCGTTGTGGGACCTGAAGTGCCGGCGCGCGGGTGAGCCGCTGTGGCGGGTCGCCGGCGGGTTCGCCCCGCGCGTGCCGCTCTACGACACCGAAGGCGGCTGGCTGCACCTGAGCACCGACGAGCTCGTCGCGGGGGCACGGAAATCCGCGGCCGCGGGCTGGGGCGGGGTGAAGGTGAAGGTCGGCAAGCCCACCGCGCACGAGGACCTGGAGCGGCTCACCGCCGTGCGCGAGGCCGTCGGGCCGCGGTTCGACCTGATGGTGGACGCCAACCAATCCCTCACCGCCGCCGAGGCCATCCGGCGGGCGAAGGCGTTCGAGGCGGTGGACCTGTTCTGGTTCGAGGAACCGCTGCCCGCCGACGACGTCGCCGGCCACGTCCGGCTGTCCGCCGCCACGTCGATCCCCGTCGCCGTCGGGGAGTCCCTGTACTCCGTGGCGCAGTTCCGTGACTACTTGCACCGCGGTGCCGCTTCGATCGTGCAGGTCGACGTCGCGCGCGTCGGCGGGATCACGCCGTGGCTGAAGGTCGCGCACCTGGCGGAGGCGTTCAACGTGCAGGTGTGCCCGCACTTCCTGATGGAGCTGCACGTCAGCCTGACCGCCGCGATTCCCAACGGCCGTTACGTCGAGCACATCCCTCAGTTGCGCGCCATCACGACCGCCGAGATGACGATCTCCGACGGGCACGCCGTCGCCCCGGAGACGCCGGGCCTGGGCATCCCATGGAACCTCGACGCGATGGACGACCGCCGGGTGGCCTAGTCAACACGAGGAGACCGGCCGCAGGGACCAGGGCCAACGCCAGTGCGGCGGAGGCGCCCCAGGCGTCGGCGGCCTGTCCGGCGAGGGCCGCGGCGAGCGCGGAGCCGGCCGCGCCGGCGGAGTTGTTCCAGGTGAAGGCCTGGGTGAGTGCCGTGGGGTGAACGGCCTTCTCGGTCTCGACGTTCAGCAGGACCAGCGTGGGCGGGATCGCCGCCTCGGTGAGGGCGAGGGCGATCGCGAGCCAGAATGCGTTGGGCGCGAAGGGAAGCAGCAGGGACGCAACGGTGAGGCAGGCGGCGGCTCCGGACAGCTGCCGCCGGGCCGGGGCGCGGTGGCGGCGCAGCCCGTAGCCCCAGCCCGACAGCAGCCCGCTGACGCCGGCCGCGGCGACGATCGGCGCGGCCGGGGTGCGGTGGCCGAGGGCGAAGGAGCTCACCGAGACCTGCGTGGTGCCGAAGTACAGGCCGAGGGCCAGGTTCATCAGGGCGATCCGGACGAAGGCCGGGTCGAGCAGCTTCTGTCCGGTGCAGACTTTCGGCGCGGGCCGGGGTGCCGTGCCGCGCTGGGCGGCCAGCACCGCTCCCCCGCTGAGAAGCAACCCGGCGGCCAGCGCAGTGGCCAGGGCCGGGTGTCCGGCCGCGCCGAGCGAGGTGACCAGGACCGGGCCGAGGAGGAACGCGCCGGCATTGGCCAGCGACTCCAGCGAGAACGCGGTGGGCGCCTCGTCGATCCGCTCTCGCAACAGGTACACCCACCGCGCCCCGGACAGCGCACCGAGCTGCGGCACGACCGCGCCGGCCCCACTGGCGGCGACGACCACCACCGCCGCGCTGGAAGACCCCAGCACCACGGCCATCGCACCACCGTGCAGGACCAGGCAAAGCGGCAGCACGCGCGTCTGCCCGAACTTGTCGACGAGCCGGGCAACTTGCGGCCCTACCACCGCCTCGGCGAGCGCGAACCCACCGCTGGCGAGGCCGGCGGCGCCGAAAGACCCGGTGCGCGCGTGCACCAGCCACACCAGGCCGAGCCCCGTCATGGCAATCCCCACGCGCCCCACCGCGGCGGCCCCGAAGAACACCGCCGCACCCCGCGTACCCAACAGCGACCGATAACCACCGGCGCGAGACATGACCAGTCCTTCTCGCCACCCGGTGGGGCGAGCCACGCACGCCGGGGGAAGCCAGGCCCGAACCAATGCGGGCCCGGACGACTCCCGCGAACATAGCAGCACACGGCCGGTCACCCTCTACCGAAATTCAGGTGCGCGCAGCCCGCGCCCGACGCACCGCGACTCACCCCGCACCGGTCGCCGAAAGGCCGGTCGCGCCGCCGCCTCCGAAATTCGGGCGCGGTCGGTCCGCGGACCGCGGCCTGGGTCGTGCAGCCGTCAGCCGAAGCAGAAGAGGGGCCCGCGGGCGCGCACCGGATCAGTCCTCTTCGGACTGCTCCGATCCGGCGTCGTAGGCGTTGTGCAGCCGGGCGCGCGAGCGGTCCAGGTGCGTCCGCATCGCGGCCGCCGCGGCGGGGCCGTCGTGGGAGGCGATGGCGTCGACGATCGCCGTGTGTTCTCGGGTCGTCTCAGCGGCGATGCCCACGCGGAAGTAGAGGCGGTAGCCGTGGGTGTGGGCGTGGAGGCGGGCCAGCGCGTCGGCGATCAGCGGGTTTCCCGAGGCCTCCGCGATGACGCGGTGGAGGCGGGCGTCGAGGACGGCGAAGTCGCGGTAGGCGTGGTAGTCGTCGGCCGCGGGGTGGGCGGTCATGGCGGCGCAGGCCGAGCGCAAGGATTCCACCGACGCCTTCGAGGCGGCGCCGGCGGCGAGGCGGGCGGCCTCGGGTTCCAGGAGGACGCGGACGTCGAACAGATGGTCCAGTTCGGTCTCGTCGAGCACGGGCGCCACGACGTAGCCCGCGTTGGGCCGGGTCGCGACGAGGCCGTCGGACTCCAGCTTGGTGAGGGCTTCGCGCACGGGGGTCGGCGAGACGTCGAGGCGCCGGGCGATGCCGTCGATCGACAGGCGGCTGCCGGGCGCGACGTCGAGGTCCATGAGCATCGCCTTGAGCGCCTCGTACACGCTGTCACGCAGGATGGTGCGCGGCGGCAGGGTCAGCCTCGGGTGCTCGGGCAGGTCCACCGCAGGGTTCTTCCGTCGCGCCACCCGGAAAGCGTAGTCCCCCGCGAACGCTCAGCGGCGCGCCAGTTGCCGGTTGACCGCCGTGTGGCAGCCGAGGCACGCCGGCACGGCCCGCACGTCGGTGCCGGACACCAGCGCGACCGTGGCACCCGGCACGGCGAGCTCGTCGCACACCGAGTGGTGGTGTCCCAGCACCGAACACACGCACCGGCACAGCTGCACGGTCTGCCTCGGTTCCGCGGCCATCGGAGCCCTCCTCCCGGAAATCCCCAGCAGAAGAGTGATAGCCCCTCCACCGCCCGAAAAGCGCAGCCCGATCCGAGAGGAAGGTCGCCCAGGGCACGGTTCGTGCGCGGACGTCAGTTCTCCCGCGTCGACACCGGGTCCGGCACGGCGGCCGGCAGCGGCGGCAGGCCCGCCCGGATCTGCCGGTAGAGCCGCGGCCCCGGCGACACGAGCCCCGGTGCGGGACGCAGCTCGACCGGGCCGGTCGCCGTCAGGTCGCGCAGCACCAGGTACAGGTGGCTCAACGCCCGCAGCACCGGATCCTTCGCCCGGTCGCCCGGCGCCGCCGGCGTGTACGCGAACAACGCCACATCCGCGCTCGCCAGGGGACCGCGCACCGCCGTCGTGGGCTCGCCCACGGGCGTCGCGGCCAGCTCCTCGACCGCCGCCGCCAGCGCCGTGCACGCCGCGACCGGGCCTTCCGGGTTTGCGCTGCACGCGCCTTCTGGCCAGCGGACCGCGACGGCGAGCGCGCGGCCGTGCGTGGCCAGCGCCGCGTAGAGCGAAAGCCGGTGCCGCAGCCTCGGCGAGTCCGTGCCGCCCAGAATGGGCCGGGTCAGCGGCCGCGCGACGAGCGCGAGCTGGTAGCGGCGGTGGTCCAGGGCGCGCGCGAGGGCGTCGAAGTCGGGCTGCGGGTCCACGGCCTTGCCGTGCTCCAGCCGCTCGGCCGCGGCCTGGAGGATGTCGCCGAGGGCCGTCAGCAGGTTGTTCCGCGCGTTGCGCACGGTGTCCCGGGTGGACAGTGGGATCACCAGCACCGCCACGAGCAGCCCCGCCACGGCGCCGGCCGCGGTCTCCTCGAGTCTGAGCAGCAGCAGTCCCGCGGAGAACTCGTTGAGCACGCTGTAGAGCTGCCCGACCATGATCGTGACGAAGAAGATCATGTACGCGTAGGAAATCTGGATCAGGTAGAAGCCGAAGAACATCGCGCCGCAGATCGTGACCAGCACGGCGGCGGTGTTGCCCGCCGTCAGCTCGGCGAACCCGACCGACGCGAGCAGCCCCACCAGCGTGCCGAGCACGCGGTTGAAGCCCTTGATGAACGTCTCGGTGCGCGTGGCCGTGCCGGTGAACATGAAGAACGCCGCCAGCACCGCCCAGTAGTAGCGCGCCGAGGACAGCTCCTTGCCGATGAGGATGGCGAGCCCGCCCGCGATCGCGCTCTGCACCGCCTGGCGTGTGATGAAGTCCAGCCGCGCCAACGGGTTCCACTTCGACTGCCGCGGCAGCACGTCGCCCGCCGCGGCGGGTGAGCCGGGCAGGTTGCCGAACGCGAGCCCGACGGCGGGTTCGAAGTCGTCCACCGGTTCGGCCGCGATCTCCTCGGGTTTCGGCGCGGCGTCGAACACCGCGACGACCTCCAGGGCCGCCGCCGCGAAGTGCCGAGCAGGCCACCAGCCGCCCCCCGCACCGCCGGTGCCCTCGGCGTGCCCAGCGAGCCGGTAGGCGACCTCGCTCGCGCCGCGGTCGTCGCGGCGGGCCAGGCGATCGGCCACCTCGGCGGCGAGCACGGTGAGGCCGGAACCGCTGCGCAGCAACGAGTCCGCGGCCGTGGCGAGCTCGTCGAGCAGGTGGTGCGCGTCGACCATCTGCCGCCGCAGCGAAGCCGCCGAGCGCCCGCGCGGCACCGCACCCGGCTGCGCCGACCAGCCCTCGACCATCAGCGCGGTGTCGGCCAGCCGGGCCTGCCGCCGTTGCAGCCGGCGCCGCAACCGCGCCTCCTGCTTGGGGTCGCGGTTGGCCAGCAGGTCGGCGCACGCCCGCGCCACGGCCCGGCCGCGCGCGTCGAACGCGCGCAGCACGCGACGCAGCGTCCTCGTGGTGCTGGTGTTCAGCACGGTGACGAAGAGCAGCAGCAGCCACGCGCTCGCGACGACCACGGCGAGCAGCAGGCTCGGCAGCGTCGCGAACGTCGCGTGCAGGAACGCCGCGAAGAAGTAGCCCATCCAGCCCATGAAGCCGTAGAAGAAGAACGGCCCGCCGAACTTGCGGACGTACACCGACAGGAACATCACCAGCACGAACACGGCCAGCATCAGGTTGCCGTTGTCGCCGACGAGCACGCCGAGTGTCATGCCCGTGCCGAGCGCGACCGGGAAGAACGCGGCCGTGCGGGTCTTGACCCACCGGCTGCCGTCGCCGAGCGCCATCGCGCCCATCATCCCGACGACCGCGCCGAGCAGCATCGAGGTGAGCGTGCCCATGGCGTCGGCACCGGTGAGCTTGGCGACGAGGTACTCCACCGCCAGTGCGCTGGCCATGCCGATGGTCGCGGAACCGGCCGATCTCAACCGGTTGAGACCCGGATCCGAAGCGACGACCCTGTCCCGGAACTCCCTGGCCGTGGGCAGCACAAAACCCGCCTTCCCGTGCGTTCGGAGTGATCACCGGTATGATACCGATAAATACCGGTGTCATACAGGGGTTTGGAGTCCGAGTGATCGAACCGACTTTCGCAGCCTCGAAGCTCGCGGATCGGCTCGCCGAGACCGGCGACACACTCGACGTGCTCGAACTGGCCACCGCGGTGCTCGTGCGCAACTTCGAGCTGCTGCGGCGGCGCACCGACGCCTACGCCGAACTGGACCAAGCGGAGTACCTGCTGCTGCGCACTTTGGACGAACTGGGTTCGGCGGACGTCGGAACGCTCGCCGGGGCACTCGGGCTAGACCCGTCCACCGTCGGCAGGCAGGGCTCGGTGCTGCTCGGCAAAGGACTCGTCGAACGCAGCCCCTCGGCCGCCGACCGCCGGCGCAGCATCCTCACGCCGACGGAGGAGGGGCGCCACCGCATGCGCGTGACGCAGTCGCGCCGCCGCAACGCGTCCGCGGAGCTGCTCGGCGACTGGAGCGAAGAGGACCTGCGCGCCTTCGGCTCGCTGCTGAGCCGTTACAACAAGGCCGTCGCCCGGCGTTACCTGACGGCGCCCGACGACTGAGCGCCCTGCTCCCCCGCGGCCAGGTCCGCGTGGGTGTCTCGTAGTGCCCGCTTCACGATCTTCCCGCTCGGGTTCTTCGGCAGCGCGTCGGTGAAGACCACGTATTTCGGGCACTTGTAGCCGGCCAGGTGCTCCCGCGCGTGGACGAGCACGGCCTCGGCCGTCAGCTCCACGCCCTCGCGCGGGACGACGGCCGCCGTCACCGCTTCGATCCAGCGCGGGTGCGCGACGCCGAACACCGCGACCTCGGCCACGCCGTCCAGGCGGTAGAGGGCTTCCTCCACCTCGCGGCTGGCCACGTTCTCGCCGCCGGTCTTGATCATGTCCTTCTTGCGGTCCACCACGGACAGGTAGCCCTCGTCGTCGAGCACGCCGAGGTCACCGGAGTGGAACCAGCCGCCGGCGAACGCGGCGGCCGTCTTCTCCTCGTCCTCGTAGTAACCGAGCGTCGCGTGCGGGCTGCGGTGCACGATCTCGCCGACCTCCCCGGGCGGCAGCTCGCGGCCGTCCTCGTCGACGATGCGCGTCTCGACGTTGAGCGAAGCGCGGCCCGCCGAGCCGGCCTTCGGCAGTTGCTCGTGCGGGCGCAGGATCGTGGCGAGCGGCGCCATTTCGGTCTGGCCGTAGAAGTTCCAGAACTCGACGTCCGGCAGCCGCCGGGCCAGCTCGCGCAGCACCTCGACCGGCATCGCCGAAGCGCCGTAGTAGCCCTTGCGCAGGCTGGAAAGGTCGGTGGTGTCGAACGCCGGGTGGCGCAGCAGCGAGATCCACACCGTCGGCGGCGCGAACAGCTTCGTGGCGCGCTCGCGCTCGACGGCCGCCAGCAACGCGGCCGGGTCCGGGCCGGGCAGGATCACGCTGGTGGCGCCGAGGTAGACGTCCACGGAGAAGAAGCAGTCCAGCTGTGCGCAGTGGTACAGCGGCAGCGAGTGGACCTCGACGTCGTCGGCGCTCATGCCGCCGTCGATCACGCACGACACGTACTGCGCGATCAGCGAACGGCTCGACAGCAGCACACCCTTCGGCCGCGACTCGGTGCCGGAGGTGTACATCAGCCGCAGCGGGTCGTCGTCGGCGACGGCCACGCCGGGGTCGGTCTCGTCGCCCGGGCCGTCGATCCAGGTGTCGACGTCTTCCCAGTCTGCCCAGTCCTCGGCGGTGCCACCGAGGCGGCCGCGCACCACGTCCCCGAGCCCGGCGCGCTCCAGCGCCGCGGCTCCCGTGGCGAGCAGCGCGTTTTCCGCGATCAGCCCGGACGCTCCGGCGTGGCCGAGGATGTAGGCGATCTCGTCGGCGCCCAGCATGAAGTTGACGGGCACGAGAACGACCCCGAGCCGGGCCGTCGCGAACGTCAGCACCACGTACTGCAGGCAGTTGTGGCTCAGCAGCGCGAGCCGGTCGCCCTTGGCGAGCCCGCGCTCGGCGAGGCGGTGGGCGCAGCGGTTCACGGCGGCGTCGAACTCCGCGAAGCTCAGCCGTCGCTCGCCGTCGACCACGGCGAGCTTGTCCGGGTACCGCGCGGCCGTGCGCCGCAGCAGGTCACCGACGGAGTGTTGACGCGCGTGCTGGATCGCTTCGCCGGTTTCGGCGCTGAACGGGCTCGGCATGGTCCGGAGTTTCATCCACCGCCGCGCGGGGCGCAACCCTGGCGCGCGGCCGCAAGCGGCCGAGCCGAGCGGCACCCGGGCGTGACCGGTTAAGCTCCGTCGGCGCACCTCGGGGGACGAAGAAGTGGACGAGACGGAAGCACCGACGCTCGATCGGCCGGACATCACCGGCCGGCTGCCCCGATATCGGCTGCTGCGCCAGCTCGCCAAGACGAACATGAGCGAGGTCTTCGAGGCCTACGACCTCGTGGCGCAACGGCCGGTGGCGCTCAAGGTCGTCGGGCCGGAGTTCATGGCCGAGCCGGGGTTCCGCCGGCGCTTCGAGCGTGAGACGAGCATCGCGCTGGCGCTGGACCACCCGCACGTCGTCGCGTCCTACGACGCCGGGTTCTCCGCCGACGGGCACCTCGGCTACCTCGCGATGCAGTTCGTGCCCGGCACGAACCTCGCACGGCTGATCCACCGGCGCGGCGCGTTGTCGTTCGAGCAGACCGTGGCGATCGGACGCGGGGTCGGCGCCGCGCTGGACGCCGCGCACGCCCGCAACCTCGTGCACCGCGACGTGAAGCCGGGCAACATCCTGCTCGAAGCCGCGACCGGTGGCGTGTACCTGTGCGACTTCGGCATCGCGCGCAACCTCGACCTCACGCGGCTCACGGCGACCGGCGGGTTCCTGGGCACGATGAACTACGCCGCGCCCGAGCAGCGCGAGGGCCGGCCGGTCGGCGCGGCCGCCGATGTGTACGCGCTGGCGTGCGTGCTCTACGAATGTCTCTCCGGCAGTCCGCCGCACCACCACGCCGACTTCGCGCACCCGGGCGTCGCCGCGTTGCGCCGCGCCCTCGACCGGGATCCGGCCAAGCGGCACCGGACGTGCGCGGAGCTCGTCGACGACCTCGTGGCCACGACCCGGGCTGCCGAACGGGCCTGGCGCCGCAAACGCCGATGGCAGGTCGTGGGCATCCCAGCCGCCGCGCTCGTGGTGGTGGGCTTGCTCGTGCTGTGGTTCACCACCGGCGGTTCGCCGGGCACCGGCGACTCGACGCTGGCCCGCGTGCCGACCGCTCTGCGCGACGGGTGCGCCGCGGCGAACCGCCCGGCACCCGGCGCGACCGCCACGGTGACGTGCCACGACGCGTCCGGGCAGGCGACGACCACGGCACTCTACGCGACTGCGCAGCAGGTCGCGGCCGCGTACGCCGAGGCTGTCACGGGCGCCGGCGTCGACACGGACCAGGGCGACTGCGCGAGCGCGCCCGGCGGCGAACACCGGTACCCCGCGACCGGGCCCGCGCGGGGACGAGTGCTGTGCCAGGACCGCAACGGCACCGCGACCGTGGTCTGGACCGACGAGCAGGCCCGCACCGTCACCCGCGCCGAAGCACCCGACGACGTCGCGCTGCGCACGGCGTGGGCCGGCTGGACGAACTGGGCTCCCGCCGCGTTTCCCACCCCGGACGAGAAGGCCCTCCTCGACGTCGCCGCCGGCTCCGCGTGCCGGCGAGCGGCACCCGCGGACCTCGACGCGTACTCGGGGGCCGTCGCGGGGATCACCTGCACGCCGCAGGGCACGGGCGCCCGCCAGGTGTCGTACTACCGGTTCGCCGACGTGCCGGCGCTGCGCTCGGCGTTCACCGGTCTCGTCGGCGCGGCGAAAGCGCCCAGCGGCAGCGGGTGCCCGGGCGGCGCTTTCCTCGGCACGACGCGATTCGACTGGCTCAGCGTGGACCTCGGGCAGGTGCTGTGCCACCCCGGTCCCGAGGGCACGGTGGCGATGGACTGGAGCCTCGAAGCGTTCTCGATGATCGGCCACGTCACGGGTTCCTCGCCCGACGCCACCGGCGGGTGGTGGTCGCAGTGGCACCTCGCGCCGTTGAGCCGGATCGTGCGCGAGGTGAACACCCACGCCACACCGGCGTTCCCCACTGACGCCGAGCGCGCGTTGCTGCAGCACGTGCCGCCGCAGTCGCGGCTGAACTGCGTGCGCCCGTCAGCGGACCAGAAGTGGCAGGACCTCGGTGCGGTGACCGCGGTCGCGGCTGTCGCGTGTGGACGGACGAGCGGCGCCGGGCTGGTGGTCTACTACCAGCTGCCCGACGCCGCGACGATGCGGCAGGTGTTCAACAGCACCGGCGACAGCGAAGCCGCGTGCACGAGCCTGCCGAAGGACTTCTCGGGCGACCGGCCGTACTCACGCGGCGGGCGCACGGGCCGGCTTTCCTGTGCGACCGAGGATCCCGGCGGCGAGCGCGTGCTCAAGTGGACGGACGACGCGACGGGCATCGACACGGTCGCCCACCGCGGCAACGATCCGTTCGCGCTGATCGACTGGTGGACCCACGACGCCGGGCCGGTGTGAGCGCTTTTCAGCCCTGTACGGTCCCGCCGACGGACGCGCTGCCGCTGATGTGCGAGCCGGGCGAACCCGCGCCGGCGGCGCCGGTGTGGATGCCTTCCTTGCCGTCGACGATCGAGAACATGTCGACGGTGCCCTTGGTGCCACCCGCGTAGGAGATTTCGAGTGTCCACTGGTGCGGTTTGCCGTCGGCGGGCACGGTGAGCGACTGGCGCCACGGCAGGGTCACCGCGCCGGTCTGCTTCGTCTCGCCGTCGAGGGTGTACTTGATCTGGGTCAGCTTGCCCTCGCCCGTCGCGTTGAGCACGAGGGTGTGGGGCTCGCGGTCGGGCACCGAGGTCGGGGGCGGGGCGACCGAGGTGGACGGCGCGGGTGCGGAGGTCGCCGGCGGCGCCGCCGCGGGGGCCGGGTCGCTCCCGCACGCCGTGAGGGCGGCGAGCAGAGCCGCGGCGGCGGCCGCCCTGGCGGTGGTGCGAAGATCCATGCGCGCACCGTACCGGCCTGCGACGGGACCGGTCCCCGATTCGAGAGGACCCGAGGTGGCCCCTTTTCCCGCTGACGATCCCGCGTCCGAGACACCGGGCGCCGTCGTCGTCCGCGGCCTTGCGGGCACAGCCGTGGTGCTGCCCGCCGAGTACGCGCGGCTGCCGTTCGGCCGGCAGCCCGGCCCGGACGGCGTCAAGGTCGGCGAGGACGACCCGCGCGTGAGCCGGGAGCACGGCGCGCTGACCTATCGGCAGGGCTGGTGGCTGCTGAGCAACTCCGGCCACACGCCGATCGAGTTCTCCCCCACGCGGCTGCTGCACTCCGACGACGAGCCCGAACCGCTGCCGGCCGGCTTCACCACGCTGCTCGTGGTCGGCTCGGGCGGGCGCAAGCACCCGCTCGAAGTCCGCGTCAACGCGCCCGACCACAACCGCCCGATGCCCGTCACCGGCCCGACCCTGCCCGGCCGGCGGTGGGACCTCACTCCCGCCCAGCGGCTCGTCCTCACGGTTCTCGGCCAGCAGTACCTGCGGCGGGAGATCCAGCCGCAGCCCATGAGCCGCGGCCACGTCGCCGAGATCATGGGCGCGCTCGAGCCGGGCGGCGAGTGGGACGTGAAGAAGGTCGACCGCGTGATCGCCGCCGTGCGCGACCGGCTCTCGGGTCAGGGCGTGCGCGGGCTCAAGCGCACGGAGGTGCCGGAGCCGATCGGGAACTCGCTCAACCACAACCTGCTGACGGAGCTGGCGATCACCACGAACTCCCTGACCCGCGCCGACCTCGACGTCCTGGACCGGCTCGACTGACCGGCGCCACGGTGCGGCGGCCGGAAGTCCTCGGCGAAGATCCGCACCGTGACCACCGTCGCCACGCCGACCGGCTGGGCCAGCTGCCGAACCACCCGACGAGCACGGACCCGGGCAAACCCGCGCAAAGCCGGACGAGTGGCGGCCATGTGCGGCACCGCGGCGACCGGGGCTGGTCACCCGGCGAGCTTCGTCTCCAGCCACGCCACCACGCGCTCCCACGACGGGTTCGCCGGGTCGATCACCTCGAAGTGGCCCGCGCCCGGGACGTTGAGGGTCTCGGCGGCGTAGGGGCTGCTGGCCTGGGCGGCCGGGACGATCTCGTCCGCGTCGCCGTGGACGATCAGCAACGGGACGCCCGTGTCTGCCGGGGTGGCGACGGTGTAGCGGTCCGGGACCGCGGCCGGGGTGCCGCCGAGGAGGGCGGCGACCAGGCCGTCGCCGGCGAGGGCGGCGACGGCCGGGACGTACGCGGGGTCTGCTTCGACAGGGGCGCCGGCCGGAGCCGGCAGATCCGGGTCGGCCAGTTCACGGCCGAGGCGGGCGTCGGCGGCCCCGCGCAGGTCGAGCAGGCCGGCGAGGGACACGACGGCGACCGGCGTGATCTTCGGGCCCGCGCCGGGCGCGGAAGCGGGCAGAGCCGGGCGCCCCGCGGCCCAGGCCGAGAGCTGGCCGCCGGCGGAGTGGCCGACGAGGACCACCTTCGAGACGTCGAGCGCCGGGTCGAGGGTGGCGACGGCGTCCACGGCCGCGGCGAAGTCGGTCAAGGTGCCCGGCCAGCCGCCGCCGGGTTCGCCCAGGCGGCGGTACTCGACGTTCCACACCGCGAACCCGCGCGCGACGAGGTCGTCGGCCAGGCGGGTCATCTGGCGGCGGTCGTACAGCGCCGTCCAGAACCCGCCGTGGGCGAGCACCACCACCGGGAACGGCCCGGCTCCCTCGGGCCGGTACAGCTCCCCCACCTGCGACGGCGAAGGCCCGTACGCAATGGTCCGGACCCTCGCGCCCGCCGGGTCGTCGTAGCGGACGCCCCGCTCGGAGCTCACCAGAGTGTCGAGCGTGGCGAAGAACGCGGCGATCTCCGGCTGGTTCGCCCCCTTCGCCCGCGAGGCGTCCCACGCCGTGTCGTCGGTCCACTCGACGAAGTCCAGCCAGGTGTCCGCCGAAACCCGCACCAGGCGCGCGGCCACGAATCCGCGCCGGTCCCGGCGGAACGCCTCCACCATGCCCGGGCGGGCGTCCAGCATCGCCTGGGTCCGCTCGGGACGGACCGTGAAGGTCGTCAGCTCGATCACCGACATCGTGGGCTCCTCGGGTCGAATTAGTCACCAAAAATGACTAACACGGACCCTAGCCACCCCATTCCCGGCGGGCAACCCGCGCCGCGGATCGGCGGGGCACGCCACACCGTCCACTGTGGTCCCGCACACGGCGGCGCCGCGGACCACTACGATGCAGGCGAGCCGACAGGAGAGTGATCCGATGCCCGACGACGCCACCCCCGCCGACGGCGGCGATTCGCTCACCGAGCGGATCACCGGCCGCCTCGCCGGGATGTCGCGGGCCGAGCGCGCCGTCGCCGAGTACCTGCGCCACCACGCGCGCGAGGCGATCTTCGCCACCGCCGAGCAGATCGGCTCGGCCACGGGCACGAGCGACGCCACCGTGGTCCGCACCGCCAAGACGCTCGGCTACAGCGGCCTGGCCGACATGCGCCAGCACCTCGCCCGGCAGGTGGTCACCGAGACCAGCCCGTCGATCGAGCTGCGCCACCGCCAGATCGGCGAGCCGACCGGCGAGCCCACGACCGTGCTCGCGCGCGTGTTCACCGAGGCGACGGAACGGCTGGCCGAGACCTGGCGCCTCGTCTCGGAGGAGGACTTCGAGAAGGCGGTCGACCTGCTGGCCGGCGCGCGTGAGGTGCTGGCCTTCGGCATCGGCCCGTCGAGCTTCCTCGCCGGGTACGTCGCGCTGCGCCTGGGCCGGATGGGGCGGCGCGCCCGCGCCAGCGGCGCCACCGGGTTCCGCCTCGCCGACGACCTGCTCGGCCTCGGCGAGGGCGACGTCGTGGTGCTGTTCCTGCCCAGCCGGCTCCTCGGCGACATCGAGGTGCTGCTCGACCGCACGCGCGAGGTCGGCGCGCACACGCTGCTGATCACCGACTCGCTCGCGCCCGTGTTCGGCGACCGCGTGGCCGTGGCCCTGCAGGCGACGCACTCCCCCAGCAACTTCACCGGCGAGATGCTCAGCGCCGAGGTGCTGGCCGACGCGCTGCTGCTCGGGCTGGCCTCGCGCGACGAGGACCACGCCAACCGGACCTCGGAGCTGCTCACCACGTTGCGCTCGCGGCTGATCCAGGGCGACAGCCGCGACTACGTGCCGCGGCGCAAGTCCGGCAACCCCCGCAAGGGCTGACCGCGCGCCCGGAATGTCCGGGGTTCACGGCCGGCGTGATCGCATTTGTACGGCGCGTGTATCGGCTCGGGCGAACCTGGTTCCCACACCCACTGGGGATCAGGAGGACCGAGGATGAGAATCGCGAAACGCACGCTGGGCCTGGTCGCGTTCGCCGCGGCACTGACGCTGTCGGGCATCGCGCCGGCGCTGGCCGCCGACGCCAGCGGCACCGTGCACACCGACTCCGGCGCGCCGCTCACGGTGCGCTCGGCGCCCGGCACCGGCGCGAGCTCCGTCGGCACCATCGCCGACGGCACGGCCGTGGTCATCGACTGCCAGACCACCGGCGACACCGTGACCGGCAAGTACGGCACCAGCAACATCTGGGACCACGTCGCCGCCAAGGGCGGCTACATCACCGACACCTACGTCTACACCGGTTCCGACGGCCGCATCGCCCCGGACTGCACCGGGGTCCCGACGCCGCCGCAGAGCACCTGCTCCACCTCGGGCCTGGGTGACGCGAAGACCTGCGCGGAGGCCGTGGCGTACGCCAAGACCCGCGTGCACACCACCAACATCGCGTCCTACGACGGCTGGTGCGACCGCATCAACGCCCAGAACTACGGGTTCTCCGCCAGCGGGTCCGAGACCGCGTACGTGCACTGGACCCAGATCCCCGCGCAGTACAAGCACGCCGGCGACCAGAACGTGCCGGCCGGCGGCCTCGCCTTCTTCTCCAACGGCGGCGCGGGCCACACCATGATCTCCATCGGCGGCGGCCAGTTCCTGTCGAACGACATCCACGGCGCGGGCACCTACACCCAGACCACGATCTCGGAGATCAAGAGCAAGTGGGGCCAGACCTACCTCGGCTGGTCGCAGCCGTGGTTCAAGGTCAACCACTGACCGGTCTGCCACCGAACCTTCGAACGCCGCACGAACCCGCACCGCTCGGTCCACCGCCGAACGGTCGGCCCTGACCCGCTCGGGGAGCGCACCACGGCCCCGCCCGGCACCCGCCGGGCGGGGCCTTTCCGTATCTCCGGCCCTTTGCCCGGCAGTCGGTTCGCGGTGTTCCGGACAGCGGGACCCGCCCGCCCGAACCACGGCAGCGGCCTTCCGTACGCTCGCGGGAGCGATGTCCGTTCCGAGGCCTCGCCGAGCCGCGCCGATTTCCCGCCGTCCGCGCGCCAGGCGGACCAGCCCGTACCACTGGACCGGGCCGCGCCCCTTTTCGCGGACAGCTTCTGTCCGCGCCCCGCGTTCCGGCGAGGTCTTCACGAACAACCGCCACGGCGGGACAAACCCTGCCCGGTAAAGGTTTTCCGGTGCGCCACCTGCACTTTTGCGCCGCGCGTTGGTAACCGGCCGGACACGCAGCGTCAAACTCCGCGTCGCGATTACAACGTCTTGGCAACCGGCTTGACACCAGCTGTGGTCCGGACCACTCTGCTCAACATTGGTCTACACCATTTGTCACTCGACCGGCCTGGGGGCCGGACACCGAAAGGACAGACAAGTGAAGCGCTGGCTCAAACTGGCGGCGGGTGCCGCCGCCCTCACCCTCGCGACAGCCGGGTGTGCCGGTTCGGGCGGCGGTGACACCGCGTCCGGCTCGGGTGGTTCGGACGGTGGCACGCTCACGGTCTGGCTCATGGACGGCTCCGCGCCGGACAGCCTCACGGGTGCCCTCAACAAGGAGTTCGAGGCGGCCCACGCCGGGGTCAAGGTCAACTACCAGATCCAGCCGTGGAACGGCATCCAGCAGAAGCTGACCACCGCGCTCGCGAGCGACACCCCGCCCGACGTGATCGAGGTCGGCAACACCCAGACCCCGGCGTTCGCCTCCGACGAGGTGCTCACCGACCTGTCGGCCGACGTCAACAGCCTCAACGGCTCGCAGTGGCTCACCGGGCTCAAGGCCTCGGGCGAGTACGAGGGCAAGACCTACGGCGTGCCGTTCTACGCCGCCAACCGCGAGGTCCTCTACCGCAAGGACATGTTCGAACAGGCCGGCATCACCGCGCCGCCGACCACGGACGCGGAGTGGCTCGACGACATCGCCAAGCTGAAGGCGAAGTTCGGCAGCGACAAGGACTTCCAGCCGCTGTACCTGCCGGGTCAGTACTGGTACGCCCTGCTGTCGTTCATCTGGGACAACGGCGGCGACGTCGCCAAGGCCGAAGGCAAGGGCTTCAAATCGACGCTCGACTCGGCCGGTTCGAAGGCGGGCCTCGAGTTCTACAAGCAGCTCGTGGACGCCTCCGGCACCACCGCGCCGAAGGACAACGACGAGGCCACGCCGCAGCAGGCCGGCATCTACGGCGGCGGCAAGGTCGCGATGTTCATCGGCACGCCGGGCGAGGTCGCCACGGCCGCGAAGACCGACCCGAGCATCGCCGACAAGACCGGCGCGTTCCCGATCCCGAGCAAGACCGCCGGCCAGTCGGCCCCGGTGTTCCTCGGCGGCTCGAACCTGGTGATCCCGCTCAACAGCAAGCACGCGGACCTCGCCAAGGACTACCTGAAGCTGCTCACCAGCACCAAGTACATGAGCCAGATGGCCGCCGCCGGCTACGTGCCGGGCACCTCGACCGACACCAGCGCGCTGGACAAGGACCCGCTCGGCGGCGTGATGGCGAAGGCCTCGAAGAACGGCCGCGCGGTGCCCACCAGCCCGAAGTGGGGCGAGGTCGAGGCCGGCCAGAACCCGCTGAAGGACATGCTCACGGCGTACCTGACCGGGAAGAAGTCGATCGACCAGGCCACGGCTGACGCCAACGCCGCCCTCGACAAGATCATCGGCGGATGACCGCCACCAAA
Source organism: Amycolatopsis sp. NPDC001319 (assembly GCF_042896185.1). Classification (NCBI taxonomy): domain Bacteria; kingdom Bacillati; phylum Actinomycetota; class Actinomycetes; order Pseudonocardiales; family Pseudonocardiaceae; genus Amycolatopsis; species Amycolatopsis sp. NPDC001319. Next base: position 954,153 of record NZ_JBIAWY010000002.1, read on the forward strand.
GTCGTGCCGATGCCGGCGGGGGCCACCCCGCCGGCATCGGCGCGCGTCACCCCGGAGAAGCCGCGGCGCCGGGTCGGGATCGGCGAGCGGATGATGCCGTACCTGCTGCTCCTGCCCGCCCTCGTCGCGGTGCTGGTGCTGCTCGGCTGGCCCACGATCCAGATGCTCGGCATCAGCCTGCGCAAGCTCGACCTGCACGAGCTCGTGACCGGCAAGGCCGTGTGGATCGGGTTCGACAACTACACCGAAGAGCTGACCGACCCGGAGTTCTGGTCGGTCGCGGTGCGGACGGTCGTGTTCACCGCCCTGCTGGTGGCGGCCACGCTGCTGGTCGCGCTGGTCATCGCCGTGCTCATGCGCCACCTCAACCCGGTGGTCCGGATCATCCTGCAGATCTCGCTCGTGCTCGCCTGGGCCGTGCCGGTGATCGCGACGACCACGGTGTTCCAGTGGATCTTCGACCAGCAGTACGGGATCCTGAACAAGACCCTGGACCGGCTGGGGTTCCACTCGTTCATCGGCTACTCGTGGTTCTCCACCGGCGCGAGCACGCTCACGGTGATCGGGCTGCTGGTGCTGTGGCAGGCCGTGCCGTTCGTGGCGTTCACGCTGTACGCGGGCCTGCTCGGCGTGCCGCGGGAGCAGTACGAGGCCGCGGGCATCGACGGCGCCGGGCCGTGGCAGACGTTCCGCGCGGTCAGCTGGCCCGCGATCCGGCCGATCCTGACGATGGTCACGTTCCTGTCGGTGCTGTGGGACTTCAACATGTTCGGCCAGGTCTGGGCGATCCGCCAGGGCGGGCCCGACGGCGCGAGCACGACGCTCGCGATCCTGCAGTACCTCAAGGGCATCGCGGGCAGCCACTTCGGTTCGGCCGCCGCGATCGCCACCATCATGCTGGTGCTCCTGCTGCTGGTCACCGGGCGGTACGTGCAGCTGCTGGTTCGTTCGAAGGACGGTGAGCTCGCGTGAGGAAGTCCCTGACCCAGCGGGTCACGCTCTCGGTGGTCGGCGTGCTCGTCGCGCTGCTGTTCTTCTTCCCGACGTACTGGATGTTCACCACGTCGCTCAAGACGCCGGGCGAGGTGCTCTCCCCCAAGTACGACCTGTTCCCCACTTCGGCGACGCTGGCCAACTTCGCGTCGGCGCTCACCAAGCCGGGGTTCGTGACCTACCTGAGCAACAGCCTCATCGTCACGCTCGGGGCCGTCCTCGCGGCGCTGGTCGTCGGGGTGCTCGCGGCGATCCCGCTCGCGCGGTTCCGCTTCAAGGGGCGCAAGGGGTTCCTGCTGCTGATCCTGGTCGCGCAGCTGGCGCCGCTCTCGGCGCTGTTCATCCCGATGTACCTGCTGATGCGCGACCTCGGGCTGCTCAACACGCTGCCCTCGCTGCTGCTGGTGTACTTCGCGACGTCGCTGCCCTTCACCGTCTGGATGCTCTACGGGTTCATCAACGGCATCCCGTACGACCTCGAAGAGGCCGCGATGATCGACGGCTGCAGCCGCGCGGGCGCGTTCCGCCGCGTGACACTGCCGCTGCTGGGCCCGGGTCTGGTGACCACGTCGGTGTTCAGCTTCATCACCGCGTGGAACGAGTTCCTGTTCGCGCTGGTGTTCATGCAGGACAAGCCGAAACAGACGCTGCCGGTGTGGCTCTCGTCGTTCAAGACCGCGTTCTCGGTCGACTGGGGCGGCATCATGGCGGCGTCGGTCGTGTACGCGATCCCGGCGCTGATCTTCTTCCTGATCGTGCAGCGCAAGCTGGTGTCGGGCCTCACGGCCGGCGCGGTGAAGGGGTGAGCGATGTCTGATCCTCGGGCGTGGGCGGAAGCGGTGCTGCTGCCCGGTTTCGCGGGTACGACGGCGCCGGACTGGTTGCGGCGCCGCCTGGGCGAGGGCCTCGGTGGCGTGATCCTGTTCGGGCGCAACGTGGTCGACGACACCCAGGTGGCGGCGTTGACCTCGGCGCTGCGGGCCGAACGCGACGACGTGGTGGTAGGCATCGACGAGGAGGGCGGCGACGTCACCCGCCTCGACGTGAACACCGGCTCGTTCGTGCCCGGCCCGCTCGCGCTGGGTGCGGCCGACGACCCGGAGCTCACCACGGCGGTCGCGGCGGCGCTCGGCGAGCGGCTGGCCGCTTGCGGCGTGACGGTGAACCTGGCGCCGTGCGCGGACCTGACGCTGGCGGCCGAGGACCCGATCATCGGGGTGCGCGCGTTCGGGTCCGACCCGGCCAAGGCGTCGCCGCACGTGGCGGCGTTCGTGACGGGGCTGCAGAAGTACGGCGTGGCCGCGTGTGCGAAGCACTTCCCCGGCCACGGTGCGGCCACGGAGGATTCGCACGTGGCGCTGCCCGTGCTGCCGCGGACGGTGGAGGAGCTGCGGGAGATCGAGCTGGTGCCGTTCGCCGCGGCGATCTCGGCGGGCGTGCGGTCGATCATGTCGGGCCACCTCGTGGTGCGGGCCTGGGGTGACGAACCGGCGACGTTGAACCGCGTCGCGCTCACCGACGTGCTGCGGGGCGAGCTGGGCTTCGACGGCGCGGTGATCACGGACGCGCTCGAGATGGGCGCGGTCTCGGGCTCCTACGGCCGGCACGACGGCCTCGGCAGTGCGGCCGTCCGGGCCCTGGCCGCGGGCGCCGACGCGTTGTGCATCGGCGGCGCGGCGTTCGAGGCGGACACACTGGACGCCATCACGGCCGCGATCGTGGCCGCGGTTTCGGACGGGACGCTTTCCGCGGAGCGGCTGGCGGACGCGGCGGCCCGGACGGCGGCGCTGGGCACCTCGCCGACACCCGCCGAGCTGCAGCCGGTCGACTACACGCTCGGTCTCTCGGCGGCTCGCGCGGCGCTGCGGATCCAGGGCTCGCCCCGGCTGGCGGGTGCGCCGCTGGTCGTCGACGTCAGCACCGACCCGACGATCGCGGCCGGCCCGATGCCGTGGGGCCTCGGCCCGCACCTGACCTCGCTGGTACCGGGAACAGTCGCGCTGACCGTGTCGCCCGCCGACGCCGAGGTGGTGCGGGCCCGGGCTCGGGAGTTCGCGAGCGTGGTCGTGGTGACGCGCGAGGCGCACCGGCATCCGGCGGTGCTCGCGTTCCTCGCGGAACTGTCCGATGTGGACTACATCCGCGTCGAGACCGGGGTGCCCGGGCCGGCGGGCTCGGGGCCGCGGATCGACACGTTCAGCGGCTCGTACGTGAGCCTGCGCGCGGCCGCGGAGTACCTCGCCTGACCCCGGTCCGTGGGCGCGGTGCCCCGACCCGGGCCCACGGACCGGCCTTCACATCCGGTTCGGGTCGACCAGGATCTTCGGCCCCGCGCCCGGCGAGCGGCGCCCGGCGAAGACGCCGGCGACCTCGTGCAGCCCCACCGTCGCCGCGACGATGGGCCGTGGGTCGACGTCCCCGTCGGCGTAGCGGTCGATGGCCGCCTCGAGCCCGGGCGACGCGCTGAGGATCCCGACGGCCGTCACGTCCTTCAGTGCCAGCTGCCGCGTGTCGATCCCGCTCGGTTCCCCGGCGAGTCCGATGTAGACGATCCGGCCCGACGGCTCCACCAGCTCCAGCGCGGCCGCCGGGACGGCCGGGTCGCTGGTGGCGTCCACGACCGCGTCCACCGGCGGCGCGGGCGGCTCGGCGGCCGCGGAGAACCCCAGCCCGCGGGCGAAGGCGATGGAGTCGGCCGTGGCGCCGACGAGGTGGACCTCGGCGCCGGCCGCGCGCAGGAACATCGCGGTGAGCAGCCCGATCGTGCCGGGCCCGTAGACCGCGACCCGCATCCCGTCCTTCTCGCCCAACGCGGCCTGCGCCGCCCGCAGCGCGTTCCCGCCGGGCTCCACCAGCGCGCCGGCCGTCGCGTCGAGGTGCGGGGGCAGCTCGTGCAGCGACGTCACCGGCACCGCGATCTTCTCCGCCAGCGCCCCGGCCCGCCCGCCGCGGATCCCGACCTCCTGCCGGTTCGCGCACACGTGCTGGTGACCGCCGCGGCACCGCCGGCACTGCCCGCACCCGAGCATCGTGTCGCCGACGACCCGCCGCCCCACCCACGCGGGGTGCACGCCCTCCCCCGTCTCGACCACCGTGCCGCACCACTCGTGCCCGATCCGCATCGGGTAGCGCGCCTGGCCGTCGGCGAGGTAGTGCATCTCGCCGGTGAAAAACTCGAAGTCGGTGCCACACACCCCGGCGCGCTCCACGGCCACCACGACCTCGCCCATCACCGCGACCGGCTCGGGCACCTCGGCCACCCCGGCCTCACCGGGCCCGGTGACGACGAAGGCCCTCACTGCCGGAACCCAGCGCATCCACTCATGCGCCCGATGCTAGTGCCCCGCGCCGGCCCCGCGACTCCTTCGAGGGGCCGACGTCACTCCCCCGGCGGGAAGTCCGCCGAGCGGCTCACGTCGGCCCACTTCTCCGCCTCCGCCGCGCGTTCGGCGGACGAGAGCGCGGCCAGCTCCACCGCGCCGGCGCCCAGCAGGAGGCGGCGGGGCGGGTCGGCACGCGCGCCCGGTACTCGGCTGCGCACGCCAGCATCGGGCAGGATTCCAGGTCGGACGCGGCTGGCGTCGTGCGCGACGCGAGTCGGCGCGGCGGATCGAACACGCTGGCCTCACTCGCCCGGCAGGAGTCGATCGAACATCGCAGGTTCGCCTACTTTTCAGCCTGCCGGAGGCTTGGTGGCCAATGGGGCGCGGCCAGGTCGACCGCCGCACCCCGAGCAAACACCGGAACGGAGCGCCGGGTCAGCACAGTCACTCGCCCGGCGGGAAGTCCGCCGAGCGGCTCACGTCGGCCCACTTCTCCGCCTCCGCCGCGCGTTCGGCGGACGAGCGCGCGGCCAAGTCCACCGCGCCGGCGCCCAGCAGGAGGCGGCGGGGCGGGTCGGTGTGGTCGACGACGTCGATGATGATGCGCGCGGCGCGGGCGGGGTCGCCGGGCCAGGTGGCGGAGCCGGTGCGGCGGCGGTTCATGGCGCCGACCGTCTCGTCGTACTCGGGGCGCACCGGGTCGACGCGCATGGACGAGCCGGCCCAGTCGGTGCGGAAGGCGCCGGGCTCGATGATGGTCACCTTGACGCCGAAGGGGGCGACCTCGTTGGCCAGCACCTCCGAGAAGCCCTCGACGGCGAACTTCGCGGCCTGGTAGGCGCCCATGCCGGGTGAGCCGCCGACGCGGCCGCCGACGGAGGAGAACTGCACGATGTGCCCCGAGCGCTGGGCGCGCAGGATCGGCAGGGCGGCCTTGGTGACGTTGACGACGCCGTAGAAGTTCGCGTCCACCTGGGCGCGGAAGTCGTCATCGGGCATGTCTTCGATGGGTGCGGAGTTGGCGTAGCCGGCGTTGTTCACCACGACGTCGAGCGAGCCGAACGCGTCGACCGCCGCCTGCACGGCCGCGCGGGCGGCGGCCGGGTCGGTGACGTCGAGGGCGAGGGCGCGCACGCGGTCGCCGTGGCGAGCCACGAGGTCGTCGAGCTGTTCGGGCCGGCGAGCGGTCGCGACGAGCCGGTCGCCGTGGTCGAGGACCGCGTTCGCCAGCTCCCGCCCGAAGCCGCGGGAACTGCCGGTGATGAGCCAGGTCTTGGACATGAGTGCCTTCCGGGAGTTCGTGCCTACCTCTCCATCAGACACCGATCCGAGCAACCCGTCAACCAACCAGTTGGTTAGTTAGACCACTCCGCACCGCCTCCGTGATCCGCTCCGCCCGCGCGACGAGCTCCTCCACCCCGAGCTCCTCCACCCCGAGCGCCGGCACCGGATCCGTCCGGCTCTCGATCGCCACCCGCGCGATCACCACGGCCGAGCGCGCCGCCTCGGCCGCGGCCGCCACGTCGAGCAGCGCCGCGCCGCTCACCTCGGACAGCCGGCGCTCGGCCGCGGCCAGCACCGAGGCCGCCGCGGTGATCACGTCCGCCGAGGGCCGCCAGGCCTCGAGATCCGCCGTCCGCACGGCGAACGCGTCCTGCTCGGCCAGCCGCAGCCCGTGCATCCAGCCGCCGCCCGCACCGTCGCCGGTACGCGCCAGCAGGGCCGCGGCCTGGGCCAGCGCGAGCGCCGCGACGGTCCCGCCCGCCGGCACCGCGGGCCCGACCGGCGGCGTCGCCAGGGACTTCAGGAACTCGCTCATGATCTGATCCCGCATGAAAAGGCCCTCTCAGCGTCGAATGCGTTCCATGCCCGGGTCGACCAGCGGTTCCGCGGCCACCGTCGCCGCGACCCGACGGCCGAAGTACTCGATCTCCACCGCGTCCCCGATGCCGACGGTCCCCGGCAGCCAGGCGTACGCGATCGGCCGCCCGATGGTGTAGCCGTACGCCGCGCTCGTCACGTATCCCGCGGCCGCACCGTCTACGAACACCGGCTCCTTGCCCAGCACCACCGTCCGCCCGTCGTCGACGGTCAGGCACCGCAGCCGCCGCGCGGCCGTCTCCTCCGAACGGCCCTCGATCGCCGCCCGCCCCGCGAACGGACCTTTCGCCGGGCGAACGGCGAACCCGACCCCGGCCTCGTACGGATCGTGCTCGGTGGTCATGTCCGTGCCCCACAGCCGGTAGCCCTTCTCCAGCCGCAGGCTGTTGAACGCCGCCCGCCCCGCCGCGATCACGCCGAGGGACTGCCCCGCCGCCCACAGCGCGTCCCACAACCGCAGGCCGTTGTCCGCCGAGGTGTAGATCTCCCAGCCGAGCTCGCCCACATAGGACAGTCGCATCGCCGTCACCGGCACCCCGGCGATCCGCGCCGAGCGCGCCCGGAAGTACTTCAGCCCCGCGTGCGAGAAGTCCTCCGCCGACAGCGGCTGCACCAGGTCCCGCGCGAGCGGTCCCCACACGCCGACACAGCACGTGCCCCCGGTGATGTCCCGGACGCGGACCCCGTCGGGCGCCAGCGAGTTCAGGTACGCGACATCAATGTTCCCGTTGATCCCCACCTGGAACACCGCAGGCTCCAGCCGTGCCACCGTGACATCACTGCGCACCCCACCGGCGTCGTCGAGCATCAGCGTGTAGGTCACCGACCCGACGGACTTGTCGAGCTGGTTCGTCGTCAGCCCCTGCAGGAACTCCAGCGCGCCGGGCCCGCTCACCTCCACGCGCTTGAGCGGTGTCATGTCGTACAGCGCCACCCCGTTGCGCGTGTGCCACGCCTCCGCCGCCACGATCGGCGAGTGGAACTGCCCCGCCCACGCGTCACGCGCCGGCGGCAGGTACTCGTGCGGCAGCTTCTTCAGCAGCGGTGCGTTGGCCTCGAACCAGTGCGGCCGCTCCCAGCCGCCCGCCTCCAGGAACACCGCGCCGAGCTCGCGCTGCCGGACGTGGAACGGGCTCACCCGCAGGTCGCGCGGCGAAAGCTTGGGCTGCAACGGGTGCAGCACGTCGTAGATCTCCACGAAGTTCTGCTGCGACGTCTCGCGGACGTACTCCGGCGCGAGCTGCACCTCCTCGAACCGGTGCACGTCCACCTCGTGCAGGTCCGTCTCGGCACGGCCGTGCACGAGCAGCTCCGCCACGGCCTTGGCGATGCCGGCCGAATGCGTCACCCACACCGCCTCGGCGATCCAGAACCCGCGCACGTGCTCCGACTCCCCCACCAGCGACCCACCGTCGGGGGTGAAGGAGAAGATGCCGTTGAAGCCCTCCTCGACCTTCGTCCGGCCGAGCGCAGGCAGCAGCAGCTTGCTCTCCTCCCACGACGGCGCGAAATCCTCGTCGGTGAACGGCAGCATCGAGGGCATCGACGTCTCCGTCACCTCGCCGGCCACACCGGTGGGTTCGACGGGCATCGGCCGGTGCGCGTACGAGCCGATGCCGAGCCGGTCCACGTGCTCGCGGAAGTACAGGTCCTGGTCCTGGTGGCGGAGGATCGGCAGGCTCGCCTCGCTCGCCTCCGTGTTGCGTCCCACCAGTTCCGCGACCTGGCCGGTCTTCGCGTACTGGTGCGCGAGCGGCAGCAGCGGCACCGACATCCCCGCCAGCGCGCCCAACTCGACGCCCCAGAACCCGGCGCACGACACCACGATGTCCGCGGAGAACTCGCCCTGGTCCGTCTCGACGCCGGTCACCTGGCCACCGGCCTGCTTGAGGCCGGTCACCTTCGTCGACCCCACGAACCGCGCGCCCCGCGACTCGGCGCGGCGGGCCAGCGCGACGACCGCGCGCGACGCTTTCGCCAGCCCGTCGGTCGGCACGTACAGCGCGCCGTGGATCCGCGAACCGTCGAGCAGTGGCCAGCGCCGCAGGCACTCGTCAACGTCGATCAGGTGCGCCTCGACCCCCCACGACGTGGCCCAGCCGTGCTTGCGGTGCAGGTCCTGCCACCGCGCCGGCGTGCTCGCCACCTCCATCCCGCCGACCTGGTTGAAGCACGGCAGCCCGTCGACCTCCAGGCCGCTGAGCTTCTCGACGGTGTAGCGCGCGAACTCGGTCATCGTCTTGGACGGGTTGGTCTGGAACACGAGACCGGGCGCGTGCGAGGTGGAGCCGCCGGTGAGCGGCAGCGGCCCCTGGTCCAGCACGGTGACGTCGGTCCAGCCGCGCGCGGTGAGCTCGTCGGCGAGGTTGGCGCCCACGATGCCGGCGCCGATGATCACGACTCGGGTCATGGCGGAACTCCTTACCGGAAGACGACGGTGCTGTTGCCGTTGAGCAGGACGCGGCGTTCGCTGTGCCAGCGGACCGCTCGCGACAGGGCGAGCGCCTCCGCGTCACGTCCGACGGTGACCAGCTCCCGGGGCGAGTACGTGTGGTCCACCCGCTGCACCTCCTGCTCGATGATCGGGCCCTCGTCGAGGTCGGGCGTCACGTAGTGCGCGGTCGCGCCCACGTACTTCACGCCCCGGTCGTAGGCCTGGTGATACGGCTTCGCGCCCTTGAACCCCGGCAGGAACGAGTGGTGGATGTTGATCGCGCGGCCCGCGAGCTTGCCGCACAGCTCGTCCGAGAGCACCTGCATGTACCGGGCGAGCACGACGAGGTCGATCTCGTGTTCCCACAGCAGGTCCAGCAGCCGCTGCTCGGCCCCGGCCTTCGTCGCCGGCGTCACCGGCACGTGCTCGAACCGCACCCCGGCGGCCTCGACCATCGGACGCAGGTCTTCGTGGTTCGACACCACCAGCGCGATCTCCGCGCCCAGGCTGCCGGCGCGCCACCGGAACAGCAGGTCGTTGAGGCAGTGCCCGAACTTCGACACCATCACCAGCACCCGCGGCGGCGTGCCGTCGGCGAACTCGAACTCCATGCCGAAGTCACCGGCCACCGGCACGAACGCGCGCCGGAGATCGTCCACAGTGGCCGGTACGGAACACGTGAAGGAGGTGCGCAGGAACAGGGAGCCGCGCACGTCGTCGTCGAACTGCTGGTGCTCGACGATGTCGCAGCCGCGTTCCAGCAGGAACGTGGTGACGGCGTGGACGATGCCCGCGCGTTCCGGGCACTTGAGCGTCAGCGTGAAGGCCACAGTGCCTCCTCGGTGTACACGGCCTCCTCGGTGTACACGGGTTCCTGGGTGTACTCGGTGGCGGCGTCGGCCAGCCAGGCGGCGAAATAGGGCGCGAAGGACTGGCGCACGAGCACGGTGAACTCGCCGGCTTCGCGGACCAGCAGCACGATTCCCGTGCGGGCCAGCAACGTCTGCACGCAGGTCCCGGGCGGCGACACGGTCGGGTCCAGGTCGATCGCGCAGCCGTGCGCGAGCACGTCGCGCACCGCCGGGCCGGCCAGCCGGACGGTGGTGCGCTGCGCCGACGTGTCGGTCACCGCGCCCACTCCGATCGCCGGCCGCAGATCCGCTTCGGTCACCGCGCCGGGCTCGGCGAGGACCAGATATTCGTCCGGGCCCAGCCACGCCACGTCGACGGTGCCGAAGGGACCGGCACCCGAGGCGAAGGTGCACGGCTCGGCCGGCAACGGCACCCCCAGCACCTCCCCCACGGCATCGTGGCCTTCGCGCACCCGCACGGTCAGCTGCGTCCGGAACGGCCGTTCCTCCGCGACCACGGCGGGCGCGAGAGTCGCCAGCGCCGCCGCGTGGTCCGCGAGCGGGGCGCGGCGCATCAGGTCAACCGTCACGACGGGTCCCCTCCTTGTCGAACAGCACGGACTCGGTCACGGTCACCGGCACCACGGCGTCGCCCACCGGCACGTACAGCGTCTGGCCGACGCGTTCCCGGCCGGACCGCAGCAGTGCGAGGGCGAACGTGCGGCCCAGCGCGGCGCTGCGGTAGCTGGACGTGACGTGGCCGAGCATGCGCACGGGCGGCTCGGGCACGTGGTCGGTCTCGATCAGCTGCGAGCCCTCCGGCAGCAGCACGGCCGGGTCCTGCGGCAGCAGGCCGACGAGCTGCTTGCGGTCGGGCCGCAGGTTCTCCGCGCGGGTGAAGGACCGCTTGCCGAGGAAGTCGGGCTTCTTCTTCGACACGGCCCAGCTCATGCCGAGATCCTGCGGCGTCACCGTGGCGTCGGTCTCCTGGCCGATGATCGGGTAGCCCTTCTCGGCGCGCAGCACGTGCATGGTTTCCGTGCCGTACGGCGTGATCCCGTCTTCGGCGCCGGCCGCCAGCAGCGCTTCCCACAGCGTGATCCCGTGCCAGGAGGGCACGTTGATCTCGTACGCCAGCTCACCCGAGAAGCTGATCCGGCAGACGCGCGCGTCGATCCCGGCGACCACCGCGTCCTGCCAGGTCATGAAGCCGAAGGCGTCGTTCGACACGTCGAGGCCGGGCGCGACCTTCGCCAGCACCGCGCGGGACCGCGGGCCGACGAGCGGGATCGTGGCCCAGTGCTCGGTCACCGACGTGGCGAACACGAGCAGGTGCGGCCACTCCGTCTGCAGCCACTCCTCCATCCACTCCAGCACCATCGCGGCGTTGCCGGTGGTCGTGGTGACGAGGAACCGGTCCTCGGCCACGCGAATCACGGTGCCGTCGTCGATCACCATGCCGTCGACGCCGCACATCACGCCGTAGCGGATGCGGCCGACCTGGAGCGAGCTCATCAGGTTCGTGTAGAGCAGGTCGAGGAATGCCGCGGCGTCCGGGCCCTGCACGTCGATCTTGCCGAGCGTGGAGCCGTCCATCAGCGCGACGCCGGTGCGGGCCGCGCGGCATTCCCGCAGCACCGCCGTTTCGAGGTCCTCACCGGGCCGCGGATAGTACCACGGCCGCTTCCACTGGCCGACGCTCTCGAACTCCGCGCCGTGCTCGACGTGCCACGGGTGAAGCGCCGTCACCCGCACCGGGTCGTGCAGTTCGCCGCGGTTGCGCCCGGCCAGTGCGGCGAACGACACCGAGGTGTACGGCGGGCGGAACGTCGTCGGCCGCTGCCCGGCCAGGTCGCGCCCGAGCGCCTCGGCGGTGATGCCCGCCGCGAGCAGCCCGGACGTCTTGCCCTGGTCGTGTGCGGTGCCGATGGTCGTGTAGCGCTTCACGTGCTCCAGCGACCGCAGGCCGGCGCCGGTCGCGCGCAGGACGTCGGACACGGTGGCGTCGCGCTGCAGGTCGACGAACCGGGTGTCCACTTCGGACTCCTCCGCCGGGACCTGCCACAGCACCTTCGCCTCCGGCAGGCCTTCCCCCGCGGCACTGCCGACCACGCGCACGGCCGGCAGGTCACCGTCGGGCACGTAGGCGCCGAGCTCGGGGGCGTAGCGCAGCGTACCGCGGGCCTGGCTGAACAGGTGCACGGCCGGGTTCCAGCCGCCGGACACGAGCAGCAGGTCGCAGGCGAAGCGATCCCCTTGCGTGGCCCCGAGGGCCGCGACGACCGCCGACGTGATGCGGTCACCGCCGGCGGTGCCGACGACCCCGTGCCCGGTCCGGATCTCGATGCCCCGGGCCGCAGCGTCCTCCCTCAGCCGGGCGGACACGGTGTCCCGCGCATCGGCGATCACCGCGATCTCCGCTCCGGCGTCGGCCAGGTCGAAAGCGGCGTCGTACGCGCTGTCGTTCGTGGTGAACACGACCGCGCGCTGCCCGGCGAGCACGCCGTAGCGGTTCAGGTACGTCCGCGCGGCGCCGGCGAGCATGATGCCGGGCCGGTCGTTGTCGGGGAACACCACGGGACGCTCGTGCGCGCCGGTCGCGAGCACAATCCGTTTCGCGCGGATCCGCCACACCCGCTGGCGTGAGATCCGCTCGGGTGCCGCGTTCTCGCCGCGGCGTTCCAGCGCCAGCACGAACCCGTCGTCGTACACGCCGAACGCCGTCGTGCGGGAGAGGAACCGGACGCCGTCGGGGATCTCCCCGCTCGGCTCGGGCTGGTCGTCGACCAGGAGCACGCGGCCGGAGCCCTCGGCCGCGGCGGCCAGCCCGGCCGGCCCGGCGCCGACGACCAGGACTTCGCAGTGGATGTGCTTGGCGTCGTAACGCGCCGGGTCGGGCCCGGCGGCGAGCCGGCCCTGCCCGGGCAGGCCGCGGGCGACCAGGCCGTCGTACAGCTCGACGGTGGTCGCGCTGAGCATCGGCTCCGGGAACGGCGCTTCGATCTGCACGAGCGCGGTCGCGTCCTCGACGCCCGCCGCGAGGATGCCACGCGGGCGCCCGTACTTGATGCTCGTGGCCACCTGGTGCACGCCGTTGGCGAGCAGGGCCGAAGCGAGGGTGTCGCCGCGGAAGCCGGTCAGCTCGCGGCCGTCGAAGGTGAACTTCAGCGGGGCAGCGCGGTCGACGGCGCCGCGGCCGGGCAGCCGGGTCACGGGATCACCGGCCTGGTCTCGTCGAGGCGGTAGACCGCCAGGAGGTCGTGGGTGCGGGTGTCGCGCACGGCGTTGAACCAGCGGCGGCAGCCCGCGCTGTGGGTCCACCGCTCGGGCAGCGGACCGCACGGGTTGGCGCGGAAGAAGACGAACTTCGCCCAGTCCTCATCGGACAGTGCGGCCGGATCCTGCGGGTAGGCGACGTGCGCCTGGCCGCCGTAGTGGAACTCGGTCTCCTCGCGGGGACCGCACCACGGGCACGGGATGAGTTGCACAGGGAGCTCCTAATGGGCGACGGCGGCGGCGCCGTGCTCGTCGACGAGGGCGCCGGTGGTGAACCGGTCGAGGGTGAACGGCTCGGTGTACGGGTGCGGCTTGCCCTTCGCCACGGTGTGGGCGAAGCAGTCGCCGACGCCGGGCGTGGCCTTGAACCCGCCGGTGCCCCAGCCGCAGTTGACGTAGAGGTTCTCCACGGGCGTGAGGCCGACGATCGGCGACGCGTCGGGCGTGACGTCCACGATCCCGGCCCACGTGCGCAGTAGGTGCGCCCGCGCGAACACCGGGAACAGCTCCAGCGCGGCGGCCATCTGGTCCTCGATGATGTGGAACGCGCCGCGCTGGCCGTAGCCGGCGTAGGAGTCGATGCCGGCGCCCATCACGAGCTCGCCCTTGTGCGCCTGGGACACGTAGACGTGCACCGCGTTCGACATCACCACGGTCGGGTGCACCGGTTCGAGCAGCTCCGACACCAAGGCCTGCAACGGGTGCGACACCAGCGGCAGGTCGAACCCCGCCAGCTTCGCGACCACGGACGAGTGCCCGGCGGCGCACAGCGCGACCTTGCCCGCCGCGATCCGGCCGCGAGTCGTGTCCACGGCGGTGACCCGGCCGGCCGCCGTCTCGATGCCGGTGACCTCGCAGTCCTGGATGAGATCCACCCCCAGCGCGGCCGCGGCGCGCGCGAAGCCCCACGCCACGTAGTCGTGCTTCGCGATCCCCGCGCGCGGCTGGTAGGTGGCGCCCAGCACCGGGTAGCGCACGTCGGGCGAGGTGTTGACGATCGGGCAGATCTCCTTGACCCCGGCCGCGTCGACCCACTCGGCGTCGATGCCGTTGAGCTTGTTGGCCTCCACGCGGCGGACGCTGTCGCGCACGTCCTGCAGGCTGTGCGCGAGGTTGAGCACGCCGCGCTGGCTGAACAGGATCGGGTAGCCGAGGTCCTCTTCGAGGCCTTCCCACAGCTTCAGCGAGTGCTCGTAGATGCCGGAGCTCTCGTCCCACAGGTAGTTGGAGCGGATGATGGTGGTGTTGCGCGCCATGTTGCCGCCCGCGAGCCAGCCCTTCTCCAGTACGGCGACGTTGGTGATGCCGTGGACCTTCGCGAGGTAGTAGGCGGTGGCGAGGCCGTGGCCACCGCCGCCGACCACGACGACGTCGTAGGAGCTCTTCGGTTCCGGGTTGTCCCAGAGGAAGTCGGGGTGCTCGGGCAGGTCGGCACCGGGAGCCGTCGGGGTCACTGCGGGGCCTCCAAGTCCGGGTAGAGCGGGAACTTCTCGGTGAGGGCAGCGACTCGGGCCCGCAGCTTCCCGGCGACGATTTCGTCGAAGCTCGGCAGCAGCGCCGTGGCGACGATGTCCGCGACCTCGCGGAACTCGTCGGCACCGAAGCCGCGGGTGGCCAGGGCCGGGGTGCCGATCCGGATGCCGGAGGTGACCATCGGCGGGCGCGGGTCGAACGGCACGGCGTTGCGGTTGACGGTGATCCCCACCGAGTGCAGGCGGTCCTCGGCCTGCTTACCGTCCAAAACGGAATCGCGAAGGTCCACGAGCACCAGGTGCACGTCGGTGCCGCCGGTCAGTACGGAGATCCCGGCGGCCGCGGTGTCCTCGGCCAGCAGGCGTTCGGCGAGCAGCTTCGCGCCGCGCAGTGTCCGCCGCTGGCGCTCGGCGAACTCCGGTTCGGCGGCCATCTTGAACGCCACCGCCTTCGCCGCGATCACGTGCTCCAGCGGGCCGCCCTGCTGGCCCGGGAACACCGCGGAGTTCACCTTCTTCGACAGCTCGGGGTCGTTCGTCAGCACGACGCCGCCCCGCGGGCCGCCGAGGGTCTTGTGCGTGGTCGTGGTCGTGACGTGCGCGTGGGGCACCGGCGACGGGTGCAGCCCGGCGGCCACGAGGCCGGCGAAGTGGGCCATGTCGACCATCAGGTACGCGCCGGCCTCGTCGGCGATCTCGCGGAACCGCGCGAAGTCCAGCTGCCGCGGGTAGGCCGACCAGCCGGCGATGATCAGCTTCGGCCGGTGCTCCCGCGCGAGCCGCGCGACCTCGTCCGGGTCCACCCGGAAGTCCGTTTCGGACACCTCGTAGGCCGAGACTTCGTAGAGCAGGCCGGAGAAGTTGATCCGCATGCCGTGGGTGAGGTGCCCGCCGTGGGCGAGCGAGAGGCCGAGGATGCGGTCGCCGGGCTTGAGCAGCGCGGCCATGGCCGCGGCGTTGGCCTGCGCGCCCGAATGCGGCTGGACGTTGGCGAAACGGGCGCCGAAGAGCTCCTTCACGCGCTCGCGGGCCAGGTTCTCCAGCACGTCCACGTGCTCGCACCCGCCGTAGTAGCGCCGGCCGGGGTAGCCCTCGGCGTACTTGTTGGTGAGCACCGAGCCCTGGGCCTGCAGCACCGACCTCGGCGCGAAGTTCTCGCTGGCGATCATCTCCAGCGTCGCCTGCTGGCGGCGCAGCTCCGCACCGATCGCGGCGGCCACGTCCCGGTCGAAGTCCCGCAGGGAACGGCCGAGCACGGCGGCCGCTTTCCCGATCGTCGAGGTCATTCCTGCCTGCTTCCGTTCGCTGAACTCAGAACTGGCTGGTCGACTTCTGATATATCAATCTTCGATGTAGGGTAGGCGGGGTGCGCACCCAGGTCAACAGCCCGATCCCGGTCAGCGGCCCGTCACTCGCGGAACAGGCCTACCTGTTCATCCGCGACCGCCTCGTCATGCTCGACATCAAACCGGGCGACCCGATCAACGAAGACTGGCTCGGCAGCACGCTCGGCATGGGCCGCACGCCGGTGCGCGAGGCGCTCAAACGCCTCGAGACCGAGCACCTCGTGGTCGCCTACCCGCGCCGCGGCACCTTCGCCACCGACGTGAACATCTCCGACCTCGCACACATCTCGGAGGTGCGCCGCACGCTGGAGCCGATGGCGACGGCGGCCGCGGCCGAGCGCGCGTCGGAGGCGGACCGAGCGGGCCTCACGGTGCTGCGCGAGCAGCTCGACGCGGCGAACCCCGCCGGCAACACCGAACTGCTGCGCACCGACCTCGAACTGCACCGCGCGATCTACGGCTGCGTGCACAACCCGTTCCTCGAGGACACGCTGATCCACTACGACAACCTCGCGACCCGCATCTGGTGCGTGTTCCTGCCGCGCCTGCGCGGCATGGCCGGCCACGTGAACGAGCACGTGCCGCTGCTCACGGCGATCATCGAGGGCGACGCGAAGAAGGCCGCCGATCTCACGCTCGACCACGTGACCGGGTTCGAGGCGGCGATCCGCGCGCTGATCTGAGGCGGGCCCGCCGGATTCCGGTCAGGACAGCAGGAATCCGCGGTACCCGTCGGCCGCGATCTCGTCGGCCCGCCGGCGGTAGGCGCCGACCCCGCCGACGTAGGGCATGAACACCCGGGGTTTGCCGGGCGTGTTCGCGCCGAAGAACCACGTCTCGGTCGAGCGGGCGTAGAGGGTCGCCTCCGCCGCGTCCCGGACGTGGTCGACCCAGGCGTCCTCGGCCTCGACGGTGGCCTCGGCCCGGCGCACCCGGTGCTCGCGGGCGTGGTCGAGGAAACCGGCCACCCACTCGACGTGCTGCTCGGCCGAGTTGACCATGTTGCTGAACACCGAGGGGCTGCCGGGGCCGGTGAGCAGGAACAGGTTGGGGAAGCCCGCCACGGAGAGGCCGAGGTAGGTGCGCGGGCCGGCGGCCCACTTTTCGGTGAGCGGCCGGCCACCGGCACCGCGGATGTCCATCCGCGACAGCGACCCGGTCATCGCGTCGAATCCCGTGGCGAACACGAGGACGTCGAGGTCGTAGTCCGCGGCGGCGGTGCGCAACCCCGTCGGGGTGATGGCCTCGATCGGCGCGGAGCGCACGTCGACCAGGGACACGTTGTCCCGGTTGAACGTCTCGTAGTACCCGGTTCCCGAGCAGAGCCGCTTGGTCCCGAAGGGGAAGCCCTTCGGGACGAGGAGTTCCGCCACCCGGGGGTCCTCGACGGTGGCCCGGATCTTGCCCCGCACGAACTCGGCGGTGGCCTCGTTCGCCTCGGGGTCGGTGAGCACGTCCTGGAACGCCCGCATCATGTAGAGCCCGCCGGACTGCCACCGGGACTCGAGCTCGTCAAGCCGTTGCGCGGCGGTGAGATCGCGGTACCGGTTCGGGTTCTGCGGCTGGCTGTGCCCGAATCCCGACACCCGCGCCCGCGCGCGCCGCTCGGGATATTCCGCCTTCCACAGCGCCTCTTCCCGGGTGCCGAGCGGCCGGTTGCGCGCCGGCATGCAGTAGTTGGCCGTGCGCTGGAACACATGCAGGTGCTCGGCCTGCTCGGCGACGATCGGGATGAGCTGGGTGCCGGACGAGCCGGTGCCGATCACGCCGACGCGCCGCCCCGAGAAGTCGACGGGCCCCCTCGGCCAGTCACCGGTGTGGAACCACTGTCCGGCGAAGCTCTCGAGCCCCGGGAACTCCGGCACCTGGGCCACGGTCAGGCAGCCGGTCGCCATCAGGCACCAGCGCGCCACGACGGATTCGCCGGTCTGCGTGGTGACGGTCCATTCCGCCGTGGCGTCGTCGAAATGCGCGCTGGTGACTCGGGCGTCGAGGGTGATGTGCGGGCGCAGCTCGTAGCGGTCGGCGACGTGGTCGAGGTAGCGCAGCAGTTCCGGCTGCCCGGCGTAGCGCTCGTGCCAGCTCCACTGCTGCTGGAGGTCGTCGTCGAACGAATACGAGTAGTCCATGCTCTCGATGTCGCAGCGGGCGCCGGGGTAGCGGTTGTGGAACCAGGTGCCGCCGACGCCCGAACCCCCTTCGAACAGGCGGACCGAGAACCCGAGGCGCAGCAGGCGGTCGAGCAGGTACAGGCCGGTGAAGCCGGCGCCCACCACCACGGCGTCGAGCCGTCCGGTCGAGGTCGCCGCGGGTGTCCGGGTGGTCGTCATGGTCCGCCTTCCTGCTCGCCGTGCCCCGCCACGATCGGCGGTCGGGGCGGGCGAGGACCACACCGTTTCCCGTTCAGCGAGAAAGTGCGCGGCTGATGCCGCGAGCGGTGGCCAGCACGGCCGGCGTGGCGGCCGAAACGTCCGAAGGGGAATTCGGCACGATCACCGACACCGCCGCCACGACGACGTTCGCGTGGTCGCGGATCGGCGCGGCGATCCCCGCGGCCGCCGGGTGCACCGAGCCGCGCTGGACCGCGCCGCCGGTCCGCCGGGTGTGGGCGAGGGCGCGGCGCAGGTCCTTCGGATCGGTGATCGTCGCGGAGGTGTAGGCGGACAGGCGTGGTTGCGCGAGCACGTCCTCCTGGAGGTCCTTCGGGCCGAACGCGAGCAGCACGAGCCCGGACGAGCACGTGTGCACCGGCAGCCGGCCCGCGACGCGGGTGATGTTCACCGTCGTGCGGCCACGGGCGCTGAGCCGTTCGAGGTAGAGCACGTCGAAGCCGTCCAGCACGGCGAGCTGGGTGTGCTGGCGCACCACCGCGTGGAGGTCTTCGAGGTAGGGCAGGGCGACGTTGCGCAGCCCGAGCGCCGCCGTCGAACGCCAGCCCAGCTCCCACAGCCGCACGCCCACGCGCAGCAGCTTGTCCGGCCCCTTCTCGAGCAACCCGAGTTCGACCATCTGCGCGACGAGACGGTGGGTGGAAGCCATGGGGATCCCGGTGCGGCGGGCGATCTCGGAGGC
Source organism: Amycolatopsis sp. NPDC001319 (assembly GCF_042896185.1). NCBI lineage: Bacteria > Bacillati > Actinomycetota > Actinomycetes > Pseudonocardiales > Pseudonocardiaceae > Amycolatopsis > Amycolatopsis sp. NPDC001319. Next base: position 972,801 of record NZ_JBIAWY010000002.1, read on the forward strand.
GGACAGCCGCGGCGTCGCGGGTCCGAACACCTCGAGGACCCGGGTGGCCCGGCTCAGCGTCGTCTCGCCACCCTGCTCCACACCGGTCACGCGGTCACGCTACCGCCGCGCGGCGGCGGACCTAGCCTTCGGTCCGCGCGCGGACCCAGTCGTGGAACGCGCCGATGTGGTGCTCGCTCGGCACGAGGACCCCGCCGCGCGCGTAGGAGCGCGAGTCCATCGCGAGCTGGCAGCGTTCGCACGCCTCGAAGTCCTGCAGGTTCACGCGGTGGAACAGCTCCACGGAGCGGTCGAGGTCCACTCCGGACTCCACGACCTCCGGCAGGTAGAGCCAGTCGCACACCACGAGGGTGCGGTCGGGGGCCAGCGGGAACATCCGGTGCAGGATCACGTGGTCCGGCACGAGGTTCACGAACACCTGCGGCCGGATGGTGATCGCGTAGTACCGGCGGTCCTGGTGCTCCCCCACGCCCGGCAGCCGCGTGACGCCGGCGCTGCCGTCCACGGTGAACCCGGCGATCTGCTCGCCGAACTCCGCGCCGTGGCCCACGTAGTACTGCGCGGCGTAGCCGTCGGCGAACTCCGGCAGCACCTCGGTGAGCTCCGGGTGGATCGTCGCGCAGTGGTAGCACTCCATGAAGTTCTCGATGATCTGCTTCCAGTTGGCCTTCACGTCGTACTCGATGCGCCGGCCGAGTGCGAGCCCCTCGAGCCCGTACGCCTCGATCTCCCCCGGGCCGCCGAGCCGCTCCGAGACGTCGGCCATCACCGTGGCCTCGAACGACGGCGGTTCCTCGGCCAGGCACACCCACGCGTACCCGAGCCACTCGCGCACGGCGAGCTTCGTGAGCCCGTACTCGGTGCGGTCGACGTCGGGCATGCCGGTGAGGTTCGGCGCGGCGATGAGCTTGCCGTCGAGTCCGTAGGTCCACGCGTGGTACATGCACTGGAACGCGCGCTTCACCTGCCCGCTCCGGTCGGTGCACAGGCGCGCGCCGCGGTGGCGGCACACGTTGAGGAACGCGTTCACCTTGCCGTCGCGGCCGCGGGCGACGAGCACGCTCTCGCGGCCGATCTGCACCGTCTCGAAGGTCCCCGCGGTCGGCAGGTCCGCGGTGCGCACGGCGCAGAACCAGTCCGTTTCGAAGATCCGCTCCTGCTCGCGGGCGAAGATCTCCGGGTCGGTGTAGTGGCGGCCGGTCAGCGTCGGCAGGAGGCTCTGCGGGAGGTCGGTGGTGGTCACCGGCGGTGCTCCTCTCGGGGCGGGACGGTCGGTGCGGGAGTGCGGGAAGCGCCGGGTGCGTGACCGGCAGAAGTCATGGGGAGAGCCACCGGCGTTGATGTTGCGCAGAGCGCGCCGCGTTGCTCTCTCCGGAACACAATGCGGGCGCTCGAGGGCGCTGTCAAGGACGGGATTTTCGCGTCACCCGATTACCGGACGCGGCCGGGAAACCGGTGCGCGGAACCGGTTTCGGTTCAACCCCAACGAAAACCCGTCAGGCCGAGGGACCTTCGATGGCCCGCCGGAAGAGGGCTTCGATCTCCGGCCGGGCCGGCTGCGGGTCGGCCAGCGCCGCCTGCATGAGCAGGCCGCAGAACAATCCGGCGAGCAGCCGCCCGGTGAGCGGGTCGGTGCGGGTGGAGAAGAGCTTGATCAGCGCGTCGTCCCACGCCGCGCTCGCCGGACGCAGCCGCGGCCGGTGCAGGGCGGCGACGTAGAGGTCGTACTCGACGACCGTGTGCGGGTAGAGCTCGTGGATGTAGCCCATCACCAGATCGGCCAGCGCCGCGGCGAAGTCGGCTTCCGGGTCGAGCGCCTGCTCCCACTCCTGAAGCTCGCGCACGTTGTTCGCGGCGGCCTCGTGCAGCGCCACCTCGAGCAGGTCGTCCAGCGTCGCGAAGTGGTAGGTCGTGGAGCCGAGCGGCACCCCGGCCGCGGCCGCGACGGCGCGGTGGGTCAGCCCGTCGATGCCGCGTTCGGCCACGACTTCGATGGCCGCCTTCGCGATCCGGGCCCGCCGCTCGGGGTCGTTGGGGCCGCGCAGCTTCCTGCGCCCGGCGGTGTCACGCGTCGTCATCGCCGCCAAGCTCCTTCACTCACCGGTCTCGTCGGGCACCGCTGATCGTCGCACGGCCTCGCGCGAACGCCCGGTGTCGGCTCCGAGAACTCGTTGTGGACATGTGTACACGCTTAGCGTACAAATGTACGCACTCGAAGTGCCGCGCGTCACACCCCGCGTGGCAAAAGGCTCCGCGAGCTGCTTGGGAAGGCCTGATGAAGGACCTCCACATCGACGGAATCTGGACCGAAGCCGCCGGCGAGGCGCGCTCGGAAGTGCTCAACCCGGCCAACGGCGAGGTGCTGGCCACCGTGGCCGTGGCGGGTCCCGCCGAGGTCGGCGCCGCCGTGACCGCGGCCCGCCGCGCGTTCGACGGCGGGCCCTGGCGAAGAGCGACCGCGGCCGACCGCGCGGACCTGCTCACCCGCATCGCCGCGCTGCTGCAGCGCGACCGCGAGGACCTGGCCCGCACCGAAACGCTCGACACCGGCAAGACCCTCGCCGAGGGCCGCATCGACATCGACGACGTCACCGCGGTCTTCCGCTACTACGCCGCCCTCGCCGCGCACGACGCCGGCCGGGTGGTGGACACCGGCGACCCGCGCGCGATCAGCCGGATCACCCACGAGCCGGTGGGCGTCTGCGCGCTCATCGCGCCGTGGAACTACCCACTGCTGCAGATGTCGTGGAAGCTCGCCCCGGCGCTGGCCGCGGGCAACACCACCGTGCTCAAGCCGAGTGAGGTCACCCCGCTGTCCACGATCCGGCTCGTCGCGCTCGCCGAAGAAGCGGGCGTGCCGGCCGGGGTGGTGAACCTGCTGCTCGGCCCGGGCGCGGTCGGCGCGGCAATGGTGGAGCACGCCGGCGTCGACCTCGTGTCGTTCACCGGCGGGCTCGCCACGGGCGAGAAGATCATGGCCGCGGCCGCGCGCGGAGTCCGGCGTGTGGCGCTCGAACTGGGCGGCAAGAACCCCAACGTGGTGTTCGACGACGCCGATTTCGAGACCGCGCTCGACTACGCGCTGGCCGCCGCGTTCGTCCACTCCGGACAGGTCTGCTCGGCCGGCGCGCGGCTGATCGTGCAGGACGGCGTGCACGACCGCTTCGTCGCCGAGCTCGCCGCGCGGGCCGACCGGATCCGCGTCGGCGACGGGCTCGACCCCGCCAGCGAAGCGGGCCCGCTCGTGTCCGAAAAGCACCGGGCGAAGGTCGAGGGCTACATCGCCGGTGCGGTCGAAGCGGGCGCGACGCTGCGCGCGGGCGGCGGCCGGCCCGACGATCCCGCGTTGCAGCGGGGGTTCTTCCTGCGCCCCACCGTGTTCTCCGGCTGCACCCGCGACATGGCCGTGGTGAGGGAGGAGGTCTTCGGGCCGGTGGTGACCGTCGAGCGGTTCACCGACGAGGCCGAGGCGATCACACTCGCCAACGACACCGACTACGGGCTCGCCGGTGCCGTGTGGACGTCGGACGCCGGGCGGGCGCAGCGCGTGGCCGGGGCACTTCGCCACGGCACCGTGTGGATCAACGACTACCACCCCTACCTGCCGCAGGCGGAGTGGGGCGGGTTCGGCCGGTCGGGCATCGGCCGTGAGCTCGGCCCTTCGGGGCTGGCGGAGTACCGCGAGACCAAGCACGTCTACCACAACATCGATCCCGTACCGCAGCGCTGGTTCAAAGGCTGATTCCCCTCCCCCACCACCTTCGAGGACGACGAACCATGACCACACGATCCAAGCCGGCGGGCGGGGGGTCCGCCGGGGACCACTCCGACAGCTCCGAGCTCGCCAAGTTCGGCTACCGCCAGGAGCTCGAGCGTTCCCTCGGCTCCTTCTCCAGCTTCGCCGCCGGGTTCAGCTACATCTCGATCATGACCGGCGTGTTCCAGCTGTTCTTCTTCGGCTTCGGCTCGGGCGGCCCGGCCTTCATCTGGACCTGGCCGCTCGTGTTCATCGGCCAGCTGGCCGTGGCGCTGTGCTTCGCCGAGCTGGCCGGGCAGTTCCCGCTCGCCGGTTCGGTGTACCAGTGGGCCAAGCAGATCGCGAAACCCGCGACGTCGTGGCTCGCGGGCTGGATCATGATCATCGGCGCGATCGTGACCGCCGCGGCCGTCGCGGTCGCGTACCAGATCATCCTGCCGCAGGTCTCCACCGCGTTCCAGATCGTCGGCAGCGACTCCGACGCCGGCCTCACCTCCACGCCCGGCGGCGCGCAGAACGCGATCATCCTCGCGCTCGTGCTCGTGGTGTTCGCGACGATCGTGAACATCATCGGCGTGAAGCTGATGGCGAAGATCAACAACTTCGGCGTGGCGGTGGAGCTCGGCGCGAGCGTCCTGCTGATCATCGCGCTCGCCGTGCACATCAAGCGCGGCCCCGGCCTGGTGTTCGACACCCACGGCACCGGCGACGGCCAGTCGCTCGGGTACCTCGGCGCGTTCCTGGTCGCGTCGCTGATGAGCGCGTATGTGTTCTACGGCTTCGACACCGCGGGCTCGCTCGCCGAGGAGACCACGCAGCCGCGCAAGCACGCGCCCCGGGCCATCATCCGCGCGATCACGGCCGCCTTCATCGTGGGCGGGCTGATGATGCTCGTCGGCATGATGGCCGTCGGCGACCTCAACGCCGAGGAGCTCTCCACGTCCGGCATGCCGTACCTGCTCAAGAGCACGCTCGGCACCGGCCTCGGCGACGCGTTCCTGATCTGCTCGGCCATCGCGATCACCGTGTGCTGCCTGGCCGTGCAGACCGCCGCGATCCGCATGACGTTCGCGATGGCGCGCGACGGGCGGCTGCCGTTCAGCAAGGCGCTGGCGAAGGTGTCGCCGCGCTCGAAGACGCCGATCCTCCCGGCGCTGATCACCGGCGGGCTCACCGTGGTGGTGCTGCTGATCAATCTCGGCAACCAGCGCGCGTTCTTCGTGCTCACCTCGACGGCGATCATCCTGTTCTACATCCCCTACCTGATGGTCACCGGCCCGATGCTGGTGCGCCGCCTGCGCGGGCAGTGGCCGCGGCCGGGCCACGGCCCGTACTTCAAGCTCGGCCGCTGGGGCACGCTCGTGAACTTCGTCGCGGTCCTCTACGGCGCGGGCATGACGATCAACCTGATCTGGCCGCGGGCCGAGGTCTACGGCGACGACCACTGGTACTTCCAGTGGGGCGCGGTGCTCATCACGGGGCTGATCGTGCTCGTGGGCGGGGTCCTGCTGTGGGTGCGCCGCAGGCACTGGGCGGCCGCGCACACGAGCCCCGAACACCAGCCGGACACCCCGGCGCCCGGTTCCGTGACCGGCTGAGAGAAGGAGGAGACATGAGTACCGAGACCTACGACTTCGTCATCGTCGGCGGCGGGTCCGCGGGCTGCGCGCTCGCCAACCGCCTCTCCGCCGACCCCGCGACGAAGGTGCTGGTTCTCGAAGCCGGCCGCGAAGACGCGAAGTGGGACGTGTTCATCCACATGCCCGCCGCGCTGACGTTCCCCATCGGCAGCAAGTACTACGACTGGGGCTACCGCAGCGAACCCGAGCCGCACATGAACCGGCGGCGGATCTACCACGCGCGCGGCAAGGTGCTCGGCGGGTCCAGCAGCATCAACGGGATGATCTTCCAGCGCGGCAACCCGCTCGACTACGAGCGCTGGGCGGGTGACCCGGGGATGTCCAAATGGGACTACGCCCACTGCCTGCCGTACTTCCGCCGCATGGAGAACTGCCTCGCCGACGCGCCGGACGGGCCGTGGCGTGGCCACGACGGCCCGCTCGAGCTGGAACGCGGCCCGGCCACGAACCCGTTGTTCGAGGCCTTCTTCGACGCCGCGGTGCAGGCGGGCTACCCGCGCACCGACGACGTGAACGGCTTCCGGCAGGAGGGTTTCGCCGCCTTCGACCGCAACGTCCGCAAAGGACGGCGCCTCTCGGCCGCCCGCGCGTACCTGCACCCGGTGCTGCACCGCAAGAACCTCACGGTGAAGACCCGTGCGTTCGTGTCGCAGATCCTCTTCGACGGCACCCGCGCGATCGGCGTCGAGTACGCCCAGGGCCGCGGCGCGCCGGGTGAGGTGTACGGCAAGGAGATCATCCTGTGCGGCGGCGCGATCAACACGCCGCAGCTGCTGCAGCTCTCCGGTGTCGGCAGCGCAGCCGAGCTGGAGAAGCTGGGCGTCGACGTGGTGCGCGACGTGCCGGGCGTCGGCGAGAACCTGCAGGACCACCTCGAGGTCTACATCCAGTACGCGTGCAAGCAGCCCGTGTCGATGCAGCCTTCGCTCGCGAAGTGGAAGCGGCCGTGGATCGGCGCGCAGTGGCTGTTCCTGCGCTCGGGACCGGCCGCCACCAACCACTTCGAAGGCGGCGGGTTCGTCCGCAGCAACGACGAGGTGGCCTACCCCAACCTGATGTTCCACTTCCTGCCCATCGCCATCCGCTACGACGGCTCGGTGCCGGCGGGCGGGCACGGCTACCAGGTGCACGTCGGGCCGATGTACGCCGACACCCGAGGATCGGTGAAGATCACCTCCACCGATCCGCGCGAGCACCCGGCGCTGCGGTTCAACTACTTGTCCACGGAGAACGACCGCCGCGAGTGGGTGGAGGCCGTGCGGGTGGCCCGCAAGATCCTCAACCAGAGCGCGCTCGACCCGTTCAACGGCGGCGAGATCTCGCCCGGACCCGCGGTGGAGACCGACGAGGAGATCCTCGACTGGGTCGCCAAGGACGCCGAGACCGCGCTGCACCCCTCGTGCACCGCGAAGATGGGCGTGGACGAGCTGTCCGTGGTGGACCCGGGCAGCATGCGCGTGCACGGCACCGAGGGCCTGCGGGTGGTCGACGCGTCGGTGCTGCCCTACATCCCCAACGGCAACATCTACGCGCCGGTGATGATGACCGCCGAGAAGTCCGCGGACCTGATCCTCGGCAACACCCCGCTCGCGCCGATCAAGCAGCCCTTCTACCGCCACAGTCCCGCGTAACCGCCGGCCGGCCGGACCCGTGCGCTTCCGCGGCGCACGGGTCTCTGGCGTGTCTGCGGACAGGCCACAAAATCCGTCCCGATCGGACCCCGGGCACCCCTTGACGACGCCCCGCCCGCGCACTCAGACTTGTTGCGTATCGCGTTCCGCGTTCCCTCATACGCAACAGTCAAACCACCCACCCCAGCTCCTCCCGGAGGCCCAGATGCTGCGCGCGTGCACAGTGGACGAACTGCCCCCCGGCGAATCCGTGCGGATCGCGGGGCCCGAGCCGATCGCGGTGTTCAACGCCGACGGCGAGCTCTACGCGATCGGCGACACGTGCAGCCACCAGGACGCGTCTCTCGCCGACGGCTGGCTCGAAGGCTGCTTCGTCGAATGCCCGCTGCACGCGGCGCTGTTCGACCTGCGGACGGGGATGCCGTCGTGCCTGCCCGCGAAGCAGCCGGTGCGCACCTACGAGGTGCTCGTCGACAGTGGCGTGATCTACGTACAGGCGGAGCGCGCCGAGGACGCCGCGTGAAGAGCGTCGCGATCGTCGGCGCTTCGCTCGCCGGGGCGCGAGCCGCGCAGGAGCTGCGCGCGCAGGGGTTCGACGGCCGTGTCGTGCTCGTCGGGGCCGAACCGCACCTGCCCTACGACCGGCCGCCGCTGTCGAAGGCCTTCCTCGCCGGCACCGCCGAGCGCGAGTCGCTGGAGCTCCTCGACGCCGACGACACCGGGTCGCTGGAGCTGCGGCTGGGCACCCGGGCTGAACGGCTCGACGCCGCCGGCGGCCGGCTCGTGCTCTCCGACGGCGCCGACCTGGCCGTGGACGGCGTCGTGCTCGCCACCGGTGGCCGCGCGCGGGCGCTGCCCGGCACGGAAGGCGTCGCCTGCGTCCACGTGCTGCGGACACTGGACGACGCACTCGCCCTGCGCGCGGAACTGGTGCCGGGCGCGCGGGTGGTGATCGTGGGCGCCGGGTTCATCGGGGCGGAGGTCGCGTCGACCTGCCGCTCGCTCGGTCTCGACGTCACCGTGCTCGAAGCGCTGGCCACACCGCTCGAACGCGCGCTGGGGCCGCGGCTGGCCGAGGTGTGCTCGCGCCTGCACGACCGTCACGGCACGGTCCTGCGCTGCGGCGCCGCCGTCGACGAGCTGGTCACCGCGGGCGGGCGCGTGACCGGTGTCCGGCTCGTGGGCGGGGAGGAGCTGCCGGCCGACGTGGTCGTCGTCGGGATCGGCATGGTGCCCGCGACCGAGTGGCTGGCCGGTTCGGGCCTGGAGGTGGGCAACGGCGTGCACGTCTCGAGCGGGCTGGTCACCGCGTTGCCCAACGTGGTGGCGATCGGCGACGTCGCGGCGTACACCTCCGCCGAGAGCGGGCGGCGGCACCGCCACGAGCACTGGACCAACGCGAGCGAGCAGGCGGGCGTCGCCGTCGCGAACCTGCTCGCCGGCGCCACCACGCGGCACTACGCGCCGAGCGGCTACGTCTGGTCGGACCAGTACGAGGGCACCCTGCAGCTCGCCGGGCACCCCGAGCCCGGCGACGAGGTCGTGTTCACCGAGGGCGGCCCCGACGACCCCGCGTTCGTGGCGACCTACCAGCGCAACGGCGTGACGGTCGGGGTCTTCGCCCTCAACAGTGCCAAGCAGTTCACGCGGTTGCGGCGCCAGGCCTTGCGGCGGCCCGCCCCCGTGGCCTGAACTGCGGGGATGGAACGCCGCCAGCTTCAGTACTTCCTCGCCGTCGTCGACCACGGCGGCTTCACCAACGCGGCCCGGCGGCTGCACCTCGCGCAGCCGTCGCTCTCGCACGCCGTGCGCACGCTGGAAAAGGAGCTCGGCGGGCTGCTGTTCCACCGCCTGCCCCACGGCGCCACGCTGACCCCGGCCGGCGCGGCGCTCGTCGCCCCGGCGCGGCAGATCCTGCGCGACCTGCGCACGGCCGACGCGTCCGTGCGCGAGGTCCTCGGGCTCGGCGGCGGGACGCTGGACCTCGCGTCGCAGACCACGCTCGCCGTCGACCCGCTCGCGAAGCTGCTCGGCCGGTTCCGCGCGGCACACCCCAAGGTCCTCGTGCGCGTGCGGGCGCCGGAGACGGGCTCGGACGTGGTCAACCGGGTCCGAAATGGACAGAGCGAGGTCGGACTCGTCGAGTCCGGAGCCGAAACGCCCGGGCTCGCCGGGCTCGACCTCGCCGAGCAGGAGGTGCTCGCCGTGCTGCCCGCCGACTCGCCGGTGCGCGACGTGCTGCCGGTGACCGAGCTGGCCGCGCTGGACCTGGTGACCACCCCACCCGGCACGGCCACGCGGTGGATCGTGGAGGAAGCGCTGCGCGGCACGGCCGAGCCCCGGGTCGTCGTGGAGACCGAGCACCGCGCCATGATCGTGCCCCTCGTGCTGGCCGGGGCCGGCGCGGCGCTGCTCCCCCGCGCGATGGCCGACGACGCCCGCCGCCAGGGCGCGGTCACCGTGCCGCTGGACCCGCCGTTGCTGCGGCGCGGCCGGATGGTCTGGCGCGCCGGGCCGCTCTCCCCCGCCGCGGAACGGTTTCTGGCCCTGGCCGGCCCGACCCCATAAAGATCGCCTCTCGGCCTGATCGGATTCCGGTCTGGGCCACCCCCGTCCGGAGCCTGGCCGCCGGGGTGCGGCGCTGTGAAGCTCGGTGGCGTCCACTTCGGAAGGAGCCTTCATGTCCGCGTTCCCCGCCGGGCGTCACGTTCTGCCGCGCCCGGACGTCCCCGTGACCGCGTCCACGGCACTCGACGTGCGCGAGCAACGCGGGCAGGGAACACCGATCGGGCCGGTGCCCCCACCGGCGGGCGCGCCGAACGTCGTGCTCGTGCTGGCCGACGACCTGGGCTTCGGCACGTCGAGCGCGTTCGGCGGTCCGTGCACCATGCCGACGGCCGACCGGCTCGCGGCCGGCGGGCTGCGCTACACCCGCTTCCACGTCACCGCGCTGTGTTCACCGACCCGCCAGGCGCTGCTGACCGGGCGCAACCACCACTCCGTCGGCATGGGCGGCACCACGGAGATGGCGACTTCCGCGCCGGGCTACCACGGCTTTCGCCCGCGCAGTGCCGCGACGCTGGCGCAGATCCTGCAGGGCAACGGGTACAGCACCGCCGCGTTCGGCAAGTGGCACCAGACGCCGCCGCGCGAGATCAGCGCGGTCGGCCCCTTCGACCGCTGGCCGACCGGCGAGGGGTTCGACACCTTCTACGGCTTCCTGGGCGCGGAGATGAACCACTGGTACCCGTTGCTGTATCAGGGAACCACGCCGGTCGAGCCGGACCGGCGACCGGAGGACGGCTACCACCTCACCGAGGACCTCGTCGACCACGCCGTCGACTGGGTGCGCACGCAGCGCACGCTCACGCCCGACCGCCCGTTCTTCACCTACCTCGCCCTCGGCGCCGCCCACGCGCCGCTGCACGTCGGCCGCGAATGGCGCGAACGCCGGCGCGGCCGGTTCGACCACGGCTGGGACCGGCAACGGGAGCTCACGCTGGCGCGGCAGAAAGAGCTCGGCGTGGTGCCCGAGGGCGCCGAACTCGCGCCCTGGGCCGAAGGCGTGCCACGGTGGGCCGAGCTCGACGACACCCGCCGGCGGCTGGCCGCGCGGTTCATGGAGACGTTCGCCGGGTTCGTCGAGCACGCCGACACGCAGGTGGGCCGGTTCGTCGCCGCGCTCGAAGAGCTCGGCGAACTCGACAACACGCTGTTCCTCTACCTGCTCGGCGACAACGGCGCGTCGGGCGAAGGCGGCATCGAGGGCACGCTCGTGGAACACCGGCTGGGCCACGGCCTCGTGGACGACCCGGAGGAGATGATCCGCCACCTCGACGAGATCGGGGACCCGAGCACCTACCCGATCGCGCCGGCCGGCTGGGCGCTGGCGCTGAACACGCCGTACCAGTGGACGAAACAGGTCGCCTCGCACCTCGGCGGCACCCGCGACGGGCTGATCGTGCACTGGCCCGCGGGCGGCGCCGAGGCCGGCGGGCTGCGCCACCAGTACGGCCACGTGATCGACGTGCTGCCCACGATCCTCGACTGCGCGGGCATCCCCGCGCCCCACAGCGTGGACGGCGTGCAGCAGCAACCGATCGAGGGCGTCAGCCTGCGCGAGACGATCACCGACGCCGCCGTGCCCGAACGCCACCACACGCAGTACTACGAGATGTGCGGCAACCGCGGGATCTACCACGAAGGCTGGACCGCGGTGACGCGCCACGGCGTCCCGTGGGAGATGGTGGCGACGAACCGGCGGCCGTTCTCCGACGACGTCTGGGAGCTCTACGACCTCACTCGCGATCCGAGCCAGGCCCACGATCTCGCCGCCGACCACCCTGCGAAACTGCGGGAACTGCAGGACCTTTTCCTCGTGGAAGCGGCGAAACACCAGGTCTTCCCGCTCGACGACCGCGTCACCGAACGCGAGAACCCCGTGCCGGCCGGCCGGCTCGACCTGCTCGGCGCGCGGACGTCGGTGACCTACCGCGGCGGGATGCGGCGTTTCACCGAGGAGACCACCCCGAACGTCAAGAACCGCTCCCACGTCGTCACCGCCGACGTGGAACTCGCCGGCGCGCCCGCGTCCGGCGTCGTGATCGCGCAGGGCGGCCGCTTCGGCGGCTGGGCGCTGTACTTCACCGACGGGCGCCCGGTCTACGTCTACAACTACTTCGGCCTCCAGCACTTCACCGCCGCCGCGACCGACCCGCTCGCCCCGGGCCGGCACGAACTGCGCCTCGAATTCACCTACGACGGCGGCGGACCCGGCCTCGGCGGGGAAGCCGTGCTCACCGCCGACGGCGAGAAGCTCGCCGCGGCCCGCGTGGAGCGCACGATCGCGTACTACTTCTCCTTCGACGAGACGCTCGACGTGGGTGTCGACCTCGGCACGCCGGTGTCCGAGGCCTACGCCGCCGGGACCACCGCGTTCACCGGGCTCGTGCACACGGTCCGGATCGACCTCGGTCCGGCCGCCGAAGGCGCGGAATCCGACGGTGGCCTGCAGCGACGGATCCTGGGCGCCCAGTGACCACCCCCGGATGATCAGGGCTCTGACCGGCCGTTAACCTAGTTCCCTAGTCAATTGGGGTAACGGAGACAGAGGGAACGGACGCGGTGTTCGAGTTCCGGTTCGAGAGTGGTTCGGGGGTGCCCCCGTACCTGCAGCTGGTGCGACAGGTCGAGCACGCCGTGCGGCTCGGTGAGCTCAAGCGGGGCGACCGGCTGCCGACGGTCAAGGAGGTCGCGCGGCAGCTCGTGATCAACCCGAACACCGTGCAGAAGGCGTACCGCGAGCTCGACCACCGCGGCATCGTGCGCGGCCGGCCCGGGATGGGCACGTTCGTCGCGCGCGACGACCCGGCGGGCGTGTCGCCCGAACGGCAGGCGCAGCTGCGCGCCGGGTTCGAGCGGTGGATCAACGAAGCCCGCGCGTCGGGCCTGACCGTCGCCGACGTCGAGGCCCTCGTCTCGTCCGTGCTCCTGCGCATCGGAAAACGTTCCGGGAAGGGGAACGAGTGAGCACAGCGGCGATCGCGACCCACGGCCTGGGCCGGCGCTACGGTCGCACCTGGGGGCTTCGGGACTGCACACTCGAAATCGGCGAGGGTCGCGTGGTCGGCCTCGTCGGGCCCAACGGTGCGGGGAAGTCGACCCTGCTGAACCTCCTGGCCGGGCTCCTGCGGCCCTCGGCCGGGGACCTCGAGCTGTTCGGCCGCCCGGTGAAGCCGGGCGAGCCGTCCGACGGCGTCGCGTACCTCGACCAGCGGCATTCGCTCTACGAGTCGTTCCGCGTGCGCGAGATGCTCGAAGCCGCCCGCCGCCTCAACCGGCGCTGGGACCACCGCGCCGCGCTCGACCGGGTGCGCGAGCTGGGCATTCCGCTGCGGCGCCGGGTCGGCGAGCTCTCCGGGGGCCAGCGGGCGCAGGTGGCGCTGAGCGTCGCCCTCGCGCGGCGCCCGGAGCTGCTGGTGCTCGACGAACCCGTCGCGAGCCTCGACCCGCTCGCCCGCCGCGACCTCATGGGCAGCCTCATGGCGGCGAAGGCCGACCACGACTGCACGGTGGTGCTGTCCTCGCACGTGGTGTCCGAGCTGGAGCGGCTGTGCGACCACCTCGTGGTGCTCGACCACGGCCGGGTGGTGCTGTCCGGTGACGTCGACGACCTCATGGCCGAGCACGCGCGGCTCACCGGCCCGGCGTCCACTGTGGACGAGATCCGCGGTCTCGCATTGTCCGTCGAACGCCGGGGCGAGGCGGCCACGCTGCTCTTCCGCGGGCCGCGGCCGGAGCTTCCCCCCGGCTGGCGCGCCGAGCCGGTGTCACTGGAAGACCTCGTGCTGCACCACCTCGCGGCCGGGCAGCCGAAGGAGGCCGTGGCGTGATCTGGGTTTCGTGGCGGCAGGACCGCGCCCGCCTGCTGGGCCTCGCCGTCCTGTTCGTCGTCCTGGCCGCGGGTTACGTGGCGATGGGCGCCGGCATGCGGGGCTCGCTGTCCACAGTGGACCTGCCCGGCTGCTTCTCCGGCGCGCCGGACCCGCGGTGCGGCGACTGGCCGGCGCTGATCGCCTTCGTGCACAACTACGCGCAGCTGCTGCTCACGCTCCTGCCCGCCGCGCTCGGCATGTTCCTCGGCGCGCCCGTCGTGGCCACGGAGCTGGAGCACCACACGTTCCGGTTCACCTGGACGCAGTCGGTGACCCGCGGCCGGTGGCTGGGCTCGAAGCTGCTGCTGGGCGGCGCGTTCTCCGTGGCCTACGGGCTCGTCTTCGCCGCCGCGTACGCGTGGTGGCACGCGCCGGCCACGCGGTTCGACGGCTGGTTCCCGACCTTCGACTTCGGGCTCGTCTCGTTTCCGGCGACCTGCCTGTTCGGGTACGCGCTCGGCGTGGCGGGCGGTGCGGTGTTCCGGCGGACGCTCGCCGGCGCGGCCGTCGCACTGGTCGGTTTCCTGCCGGTGATCGTGGTCGTGAAGAACCTCGTGCGCCCGCGGCTGCTCTCCCCCGTGCTCACCGAACAGATCCACTTCGGCGACCTCGCCGTCGGCACGCAGGTGTTCCGCGACACCGCCGGCAAGATCCACGGGTACGACGAAACCCTCGCCCTGGCCGGGATCCCGCGGCCCCCGATCCCGGGGATGGAGCCGGTCGGCCGGCTGGCCGCGGCCGGGTTCACCCGGCTGTACCCCGTGCAGCCGGCCGGACGGTTCTGGACGTTGCAGCTGTGCGAGGCGGGTCTGTTCGTGCTGCTGGCCGCGCTGTGCGTGGCGGTGGCGTTCTGGTGGGTCCGCCGGCGCCTGGCCTGAGCACGGCGTGCGACGCGGCGGAGCGGGTGAGCACCTGGGCACTGCCGAAGCCCGGGGGCACCCGCCCCGCACGCAGCTCCTCCCGCACGACGCGGGCCCTCGCGACGTGCCGGGCGAACGAGCGGCCGCGCACGATCCGGGCCCGGCTGTGCTGCCCGGCCAGCGCCTCCTCGGCGGTCGCGTCGAGCCACAGCAGCCGCGCCGGACGGCGGGTGCCCCGGGCCACCAGCCCGAGCCACCGCCGCGTCGAGGCGCGGGTGGCAGGCTCGTGCACGACCAGCGGCCCGCGCCGCAGCGCCGCGAACAGCACGATCCGCGCGCGGTGGCACACGTGCACCACCGGCCGGTAGAGCCGGTACGGCACGGCGGCGGGCAGCACGGCGCCGAGGCGGCCGCGGACCTGGTCCGAATCGAGCACGCGCAGGGAGCCGGCGGCGTGCCGCAGCAGGGTCGTCTTGCCCGCGCCGGGCAGTCCCGCCACCACGAGCAGGTCGCGGCTCCCGAGCTCGATCACCGTGCGCTCCATGCCCTCACAACGCGCGACGAAAGGTAATGGTTCCTTTACTCTCGCCTCGCGTGCGGGTGACCCGGTGCGCGCCGCTCCCCTTCAGCCACCGCGCCACGGCCTTGCCGGCCTCCCACAGGATGAGCAGCGAGGCCGCCGGGACCAGGGCCCAGAAGAACTGCGTCAGCGTCAGGTCCGTGGTGCCCAGCAGCTTGTTGAAGACGTCCATCTTGATGACCAGTACCGCGAGCACGAACTCGCCCAGCATCGCCCAGTTCATCTGCTTGCTGTCGAACGTGGCGACGGTCAGCGCCGTCCCGGTCTCGCTGCGGCACTCGACCGCGGCCACGATCAGGCACAGGGCGAAGGCTGTCAACGCGATCGTCGTGGCGACCTCGGCGCTGCCGTAGTACGCCTGGCCCAGCGAAAGCAGCAGGAGCAGTCCGACGCTCACGGCCAGCCCCGAGAGCCCGACGGTGATGAACACCGGGCGCGTGAGCACGGATTCACCGCGCGGCCGCGGTTTCAGCCCCATGAGCCCCGGCGTCTCGCGGTCGAACCCGAGCGCGAACCCGAAGGGCGCGTTGACCACGAAGTGGATCCACAGGACCTGCGCCGGGGTGAACGGCTCCCCCGCGGCGATGTTGAACAGGCTGGCGCCCAGGAACGTCAGCACGAACACGACCAGCAGCACCAGGACGAAGCGGATGTACTTCGTGAGGTTGTCGTAGATCTTGCGGCCCTGTTCGACGGCGAACACGATCGTCGCGAAGTTGTCGTCCGACAGGATCATCCGGCTCGCGTTCTTCGCGACGTCGGTGCCGCTGCCCATCGCGATCCCGAGGTCCGCCGCCTTGATGGCCGGCGCGTCGTTCACGCCGTCGCCGGTCATCGCGACGACATCGCCCTTCTTCTTGAGTGTGTCGGCCAGGATCACCTTGTGCTCCGGGGAAACTCGCCCCACGACGCCGATGTCCTCGATCCGGGACAGCCGCTCGGTCTCGGGCAGGTCCGCGAAGTCCGAACCCAGGACCGCGTCACCCGGGATGCCGAGCTGCTTCGCGATCGCCGCGCCCGTGGTGACGTCGTCGCCGGTCACCATGCGCACCCGGATGTGCGCCGCCTGCGCGCTGGCCACCGCGGCCTTGGACTGCTCCCGCGGCGGGTCGACCATCGCGACCAGGCTCATCACCTGCAGGCCGGTCACGAAGGACAGCAGGTCGCCGTTCGCGTCGAACGCGGCCGGGTCGAGGTCGCACTGGGCGGCGGCCATCACGCGCCGGCCCTGCGCTTCCATGCTCTTCATGCGTTCGCGGGCCCGCCGGTTCACAGCTTCGTCCCAGGGCACGGATTCGCTGCCCGACAAGGCGGTGGCGGCCCGGTCCAGCACCGCGGGCGCGGCACCTTTCACGAAGCAGCGCACCACTGCCCGGCCCAAGTAGTCGGTCGTCGGGTGGAAGGTGGCCATCAGCTTGTACGACGGGTCGAAGGGCAACGTCGCCATGCGCGGCAGCTTCTCCCGTGTCGCGTCCACGTCGAGGCCGGCCTTGGCGCCGAGCACGAGCAGCGCACCCTCCGTGGGGTCGCCGACGACCTTGCCTTCGACGATCTTCGCGTCGCTGGCGAGCAGGTAGGGCAGGATCGCGCTCTCGATGCCGCCCGCCGAACCGGCGGCGTGGTGCACCTTGCCCTCGGTGCTGTACCCGATGCCGCTCACGGTGTAGCGGTCCGTCTGGGTCACCACCTCGACGGCGGTCATCTGGTTCATCGTCAGCGTGCCGGTCTTGTCCGAGTTGATCGCGGAGGTGAACCCCAGCGTCTCGACCGACGGAAGGTCTTTGACGATCGCGTTGCGCTTGGCCAGATCCACGCTGCCGAGCGAGAGGATCACCTGGCTCACCGTCGGCAGCGCCTCGGGGATGGCCGCGATCGCCAGGGAGATCGCGCTCACGAACAGGACGTCCCAGGACAGGTCCCGGCTGCGGCCCAGCACGAACATCACGACCATCGTGATCCCGGCCGCCGCGGCGATCCACAACGTCAGCGTATTGAGCTGCTTGGTCAGCGGCGACTGCTCCCGCGCCGTGGCCGAGAGCATCCCGGAGATCTTGCCCAGCTCCGTGTCCTGGCCCGTGCCGGTCACGATGACGGTCGCGCTGCCGTGCGTGACCGGGCAGTTCATGAAGGCCATGTTCGACTGGTCGCCCGGGCCGAGCTTGCCGGCGGGCAACGCGGTCGCGTCCTTGGCCGCCGGCGTGCTCTCGCCCGTCAGCGCCGACTCGTCGATCTGCAACGCGTTGGCCGCGACGATGCGGCAGTCGGCCGGGATCTGGTCGCCCGCCGTGATCAGCACGACGTCGCCGACCACGAGCTCCTCGGCCGGGATCGCCTCTTCGACCCCGTCGCGGCGGACCCGCGCGCTCGCCTTCATCATCGACTTCAGCGCGTTCATCGCGCTCTCGGCCTTGCCCTCCTGGCGCAGGCCCGCGACGGCGTTGCCCACGGTCAGCACCAGCAGCAGCAGGGCCGTGCCCCACTGCTTGATCACCAGCGACACCACGGCGGCGGCGACCAGGATGAGCTGCATGTAGCTGGTGTACTGGTCGAGGAACCGCCGCCAGGCCGCTTTCGGTTTCTCCTCGGGCAGCGCGTTGGGGCCGTTCACGCTGAGCCGTTCGGCCGCCGTCGCCGACGAGAGCCCGAACTCCAGGTCGACGCCGAACGCCGACGCCACGTCACCCGGCGTGCGCGAGTACCAGTTGTGCTCCTTCGCCGGCACGTGCTCCTGTGCGACCATTTCCGCCCTCCGATCGCCGTGAGCCGAAACAGCGGCCTTCAGTGCTTCTTTTTCTTCTTCTTGCCCCGCTTCTTCTCGGCGGCCGCCGCGTACGGGTCGGCGGGCGCGCCTTCGGGTGCTTCGGCTTCCAGCTCCGCCCGCGCGACGAGGAGGTCGTCGCGCCGCTCGTCGCTCACCGTGGGGTACTGCGGGTCGATGTCGATCAGGGTGTGCGCCAGGACGGCGGCCGCGCACGTGCGGGCGAACCACTTGCGGTCGGCCGGGATCACGTACCACGGGGCCCATTCCGTGCTGGTCGCCGAGAGCACCTTTGAGAACGCGTGCTGGTAGTCGTCCCAGAACCGGCGTTCGCGGGCGTCGGCCGCGGAGAACTTCCAGTTGCGGTCGGGCCGGTCGATCCGCCGGAGGAACCGCGCGCGCTGTTCTTCCTTCGAGAGGTTGAGGAACATCTTCACGATCTTGAATCCGTTGCCGGTCAGGTAGCGTTCCCAGTCGTTGATCTCGCGGAACCGGCGCGCCCACACCTTTCCTTGGCGCGCGGACGCGGGCAGCTGCTGGTGGTCCAGGTGCTCCGGGTGCACTCGCACCACGAGTACCTCCTCGTAGTGCGACCGGTTGAAGATCCCGATGTCGCCGCGCGCGGGGAGCCGGCGCGCGTAGCGCCACAGGTAGTCGTGGTCCAGCTCCTCGGACGAGGGCACCTTGAACCCGCTCACGCGCACGCCCTGCGGGTTCACGCCGCTCATCACGTGCCGGATCGTGCCGTCCTTGCCGCCGGCGTCCAGCGCCTGAAGGCACACCAGCACGCCGTAGGTGTTCTGAGCGGCCAGGCGGCGCTGGTAGTCCGCCAGCAGGGTGACTCCCGCCGCGAGCAGCTCGCGGCCGTCTTTCTTGCGCAGCACGTCACCTCGGTAGGCCGGGTCGAAGTCCCGGGAAAGCAGTACTTTCGACCCCGGCTCGACGCGCAACGGCCTGATGAACTCCGCGATCCGCTCGGCCCGCTTCTCGCCCGCCATGGTTCAGTCCTCTTCGCACCGACCAGGGTCCCTTCCCCCGGTGACGCCTGAACCTTTCAGCGTCGGCGGGTTTCCCCCTCATCTGCTGAGGGCGAGATATCCCGCCGGCCCGCGCACCGCCCTCCGCACCGGCGGTGCGGGCGCGGGCGCCGGCGGACCGGTTCGGTCAACGGTCCGCTGCCGGCACCGTTCGACGCGCGTCGCCTCACCCGTTTCGGGTGAGGCGAGCGGCGGGAGCCCGCCTTCGCGGCCGGAAGTCCACAGTGGAAACCCGGATGCGGTCAGTCCCTCACCCCGAGGTCGCGCAGGATCTGGTCCGCGACCTGGTCCGTGCGCCCGTCCGGCACCGCGTGCGCGGTGAGCGTGGACCACAGCGAGCGGCGGCCGCGGACGTAGACCAGCACGCCCGACCCGGCGCGCGTGATCTCGGCGAGTGAATCGCGCACGGCCTGCGCGCACCCGCAGTGCCGGGCGCCGAACGCGTCGCCGGCCGGGCACTCCACGTGGACGCGCACCACCGCGCCGCGCTCCGGTTCGCCGTGGACGAGGGCGACCTGCTCGCCGCCGTCGACGAGGTCGCGGTAGCCGAGCGCCCGGAAACCGCCGTGCGCCAAGGGAAGCCGGGCGTTCGCGGCCCGTTCGACGAGCCGTTCGCGCGCTCGCCGGTACGCGGCCACTTCGCTGACGGTCACCCACGCCAGGCCCTCGGCCGTGGCGTCGAGCTCCACGAAGGCCGCGACGGGTTCGCAGCCCGCGATCCGGGTCAGGTCCACGGCCGCCTCGGCGAGACCGGAGCGGCCGAGCACGCCGAGCTCACGCGTGCGGGTGGGGAACACCGGCCCGGGCACGCGCAAGTCCTCACGCCGCGTCGCGGGATCCGCCAGTGCGCGCTGAGTGCGGGCCGGGGACCCCTGCCCCACCCCGACGTGGACGTCGGAGCCGGGCACCATCGCGGGGATCCGCAGCCGATCGAGCCACGCACCGGGGAGCGCGCAGCCGACCGGCCCGCCGTGGGCGGCCAGGAACCGGGCCGTCTCGTCGGTGACGAGCTCGGCGGCGGCGACCAGTGCCGCCCCCGCCTCGCCCGCGACCAGCACGACCTCACCCCGGGCCAGCGCCGCGGCGGCGTCCGTGACACCAGCCGCCGCGACCGTCTCCCGGGCCGGTGACAGCGTCACGCGGCACTCCACAGCCGCGCGAACCCGCACACCTGCCGGCCCACCGTGGCCAGCTGGTCGCCGACCTTCGCGTCGGTGAGCCCGCCCGCCGCGTCGAACGGCTTGGTCGCCGAGTTCACCACGACCCCCAGGGGCGTCGGCCAGCCGCGCAGGGCGTGGACCGTCGAACGCAGCGACGTCAGCGTGGTGACCCCGGCCTGCCAGCCGCCCGTGGCAACGACGCAGCCCACGGCCTTGCCATCGAGGTAGGGCGCCGGGTCGTCGGCGAGCTCCTGCAGGTGGTCGAGCGCGTTCTTGAGCAGCCCGGAGATCCCGCCGTGATAGCCGGGCACGGACAGCACGAGGGCGTCGGAGCGCCGGACGGCTTCGAGCAGCCGCACGGCCTCGTCGGTCAGCGGGGCCACGCCCGGGTCGTACATCGGCAGCGTCAGCTCGGCGGCGGTGATCAGCTCGGTCTCGGCGCCCTCGGCCTCGGCCGCCGCCAGCGCGTGCCGCAGCGCGCGCTCCGACGTCGAACCCGGCCGCAGCGTGCCGCCGATTCCCAGCACGCGCACGGGGTCTCCCCCGGTGATCGGCACAACGGTCATGATCGACTCCTTCAGCCGGCCGGGACGAGCGACGGGGCGGGCAGGCCCAGGCTCTCGCGCAGGGTGTCGTGCTCGTAGTCGGTGTGGAACAGGCCGCGCCGCTGCAGCTCCGGCACCAGCATGTCGACGGCGTCGTGCACACCCGAGGGCAGCATGTCCACCATGAGCGTGAAGCCGTCGGCGGCACCGGCCAGCAGGCGTTCCTGCATCTGGTCGGCGACCTGCTCCGCGGTGCCCACGACCTGGTGGTGGCCGCCGCCGTAGCTGCCGATGAGCTCGCGGACGGTCAGGTCCTCCTTCACCGCGAGGCTCACGATGCTGCGGCGGAACCCGATCGAGCCGGTGAACTCCTCGTCGGGGCCGAGCAGGTGGGCGGGGAACTTCTCGTCGAGCTTGAGCACCTCGACCGGCAGGCCGACGCGCTTGGAGAGCTTCTTGATGTTCGCGGTGACACCGAAGACCTCGTCCATCAGCTGCTTGCGGTCCTGCGCGTCCTTCTCGGTGGCGCCGAGGACCACGGACATGCCGGGCAGGATCTTGATGCTGTCGGGGTGGCGCCCGTAGTCGGCGGCGCGGCGGCGCATGTCGTCGCGGAAGGCGACGGCGTCTTCGAGCACGTGCTGGGCGGTGAAGACCACGTCGGCGTACTTGGCCGCCTGGTCGCGGCCGCGGTCGGACGAGCCGGCCTGGAAGATCACCGGGCGGCCCTGCGGCGAGCGCGCGAACGGCATCGGGCCCTTCACCGAGAAGTACTCGCCGACGTGGTTGATCTCGTGCACCCGGTCGGGGTCGGCGAACACGCCGGCTTCCTTGTCGCCGACGAGCGCGCCCTCCTCCCAGCTGTCCCACAGCTTGAGCACCACGTCGATGAACTCGTCGGCGCGCGCGTAGCGTTCCGCGTGGTCGGGGTGGCTGCCGCCGCCGAACATCTCGATCACGGTGGGGTTCTGCGTGGCGATGGAGTTCCAGCCGACGCGGCCCTGGCTGAGGTGGTCCAGCGACGCGAACCGCCGCGCCAGGTCGTAGGGCTGGTTGTAGGTGGTCGAGGCGGTGCCGACCAGGCCGATCTTGTCGGTGATCCCGGCCATCAGCGACAGCACGGTCACGGTGTCGAGCGCGCCGCACGGGCGCTCGGTGCCGACCTCCTGGTTGGTCATCTGCTCGGCGAGGAAGATCGCGTGCAGCTTCCCGGCTTCGGCGGTGCGGGCGATGTCCTTGTACAGCGCGGGGGTCAGGTGGTCACCGGCATCGCCTTCGCGCGCCATCCACGCGCCGGTGTGCATGCCGAGGCCGTGCATCAGCGCGGCCGTCAGGATCATGGAGGGGGTGCCGGCGTCCACTGGGGGTCTCCTTGGCGTCGTCGGGGATCAGGGCCACGATCGACGCTAGGTTCGCGCCGCGGCGGCGACCAGCGGCGTTCTGTGAGGGGATCCCTTAGCGCGGCTAACACCTCCGCTCACCCCGGTGGCGCGAGGTCCTCCGGGGTGGTGCCCTCGGCGACCGTGACGTCGTCGAACCAGCCGCTGCTCGGCTCGCCCGGCGGCCGGTCGAACGTGCTGACGTACGGCTTGAGGTCGAGGATCGGCGTGCCGTCGAGCAGGTCGACCCCGGCGAAGCGCACCGTGTTCCCGCCGACCTCCACGATCCGCACGAGGCTCAGCCCGATCGGGTTCGGCCGCCGCGGCCCGCGCATCGCGAAGATGCCCATGCGCCGTTGCTCGCGCCGGAGCAGGTACGGGACCTGGGTGAGGCTGATCAGGGGCCGGTCCGGGCGGTCGAGCCAGCTCAGCAGCCAGGCGTAGTCGAAGCCGGCCAGCCCGTCGAGACCTTCGACGTACTCCTCGGCGAGTTCGAGCACGCCCTCCTCACCGCGGTTGGCACCGGCCTGCACGGGCGTGCGCTCGAGTTCCGTCCGGGCCGTGCGGACGAATCCGATGACGGGCAAGGGACATTTCATTCAGGACCGCTCCACTGTGGACAGTTTGGCGAGGGTGTCGACCAGCACGGGCCACGCCGGTCCGTCCGCCACCACGACGTCCAGGTGCCCGGCGCCGGGAACCAGCACCAGCTCCGCGCCGATCGCGGTCGCGTAGTCGCGGGACAGCTGCGGCGGCAGCGCGGTGTCGAGCTCTCCGTGGAAGAGGACGACGGGCCCCGGTGGCGTGCCGAGCGCGGCGGGGTCGGCCTCGGCGTAGCGCTCCGGCACGTCCTCCGGTCCGCCGCCCATCAGCCGGTCGACGGGACCTTCGGGATCACGGCGGTGGGCGTCGGCCAGGGCGGTCACCGGAGCGAGCGCGACGACCCCGGGCGCACCGGGGCGGTGGGCGGCCCACAGCGCGAGCGTGCCGCCGGCCGAGTGCCCCAGCACCACCACCCGCGCCGGGTCGATGCGGCCCGGCGCCGCGCGCTCGATGAGGCCCGGCAGCGTGTCCACGGCGAGCCCGGTGTCGGCGAAGGTCTCGGGCCAGCCACCACCGCCGCCGGGCCGGCGGTACTCCACGTTGGCCACGGCGAACCCGTGGCGCGGCAACGCCCGAGCCAGTGGTTCGACGTACCCGCGGTCGACGTCGAGCCGCCAGGATCCGCCGTGCAGCACGAGAACGAGGGGCGCGGGAGCGATGCCGGGGAAGAACACGTCGGCGAGCTGGTCGGTTTCCGGCCCGTACCGCACGGTGAGGTCCATGCCGGCCAGCCTAGCGAGCGTCCTGCTCCAGGTTGCCCAGCTTCGGGACCAGCACGAGCGAACCGAGCACCAGGCACCCACCCACCAGGATCGGGACCCGGACGCCCGCCGCCGTGCCGAGGACGCCGCCGAGCGCCGCGCCGAGCGGGATGCCGCCCCAGCCGATGAGGCGGTAGGCGCTGCTCACGCGGCCGCGCAGCTCACGCGGGACCAGGCGCTGGCGCACCGAGACGGCCTGCACGTTCCAGACGACGATGCCGAAACTGCCCAGTGCGTACATTCCGCCCACGAGCACCACGGAGGTCGCGAACGACGTCACCACCAGGGCGGCACCGATGGCCGTGATCGCGAGGCCGATCCGCGCGCCGAGCGGCAACCGCCGCTTCAGCGGCCCCGCCACGAACGACCCCAGCACGCCACCGGCGGCACCCGACGCGAGGACCAGACCGTAGGCGAACTCCGGCGCCCGCAGCGTCTGGACAACCAGCAGCACCAGCACCGAAGTCGCGAGCTGCACCGCCAGCGCGGCGAGCCCGAGTTCGAACGCGAGCAGCCGCAGCCCGTGATGACCCCAGAGCCAACGAACGCCTTCGGCGATCTCCGCGCGCATCGACCGACCCGAGCGCGCCGGCACGGCGGGCCGCGCCCGGACGAACCACATCAGCACGGCGGCCAGCGCGAACGACGCCGCGTCCACGACCAGCGGCGCCCCGGCCGAAGCCGCGAACAACGCCGCCCCCAGCGGCGGCCCGACGAACTGCAACCCGATCACCTGGCTGCCCTGCAACCGGCCGTTCGCCGCGTCAAGCCGTGCCGGCGCAACAGTATCGGGCAGCCGTTTCGCCTACGGTGGTCGCCGTGAGCGCGGTCGCCACGGCCGGATCGCTTCCGCAGCTGGTGTTCGTCTTAATCGGCGGCGCCCGCCCAACTCGTTATGCCGAGGCGACCATGGCGCGAGATCGCGCCGGCTTCCGGATGGGGCGGTGCGATCGGCCCCCGGCCGATCCGACCGCCCCATCCGGAAGCCGGCTAAAAGCGATCTCGCACGCCTCGGCGGAGCCGAGGCCAACAATGGAGCCACGGCGAGCAACGGCAGCACTGCGACTCGCACGCCGTCGCCCACCACGGACACCGACGCGGCCGCCCAGACGCGCGCGAAGTCCGGGCCCAGCCGTTCCCCCTGCCCCACCGTCACCCGGCCATCCTGCCAGTGCGGGGGTCCAGACCACCACGGCAACGCGGGGTGGGCGCCTCCCACCCCGCGACCGTCCTACTTCACCACCTGCACCACGTCACCCGGGTGGAGTGCGTTGTAGAAGGCCACCGCGTCGGCGTGGGAGAGGTGGACGCAGCCGTGCGACTGCACCTTCAGGCTGCCCTGGTGGAACGCCACCCCGGTCGTCGTGAAGAAGACCGAGTACGGCATGGGCCCGTTGAACTGCTTGCTGTAGTGGTCGATGTCCTTGTACTGCACGCGGAACGTGCCGGCCGGCGTCGGGTACGCGGGTTTGCCCACCGTGATGGGCACTCCGCCGCGCACGACGTTTCCGTTGTCCATCAGCCAGGCCGTGCCGGTATGCAGCTGCACGCAGGCTTTCGCCCGGGCGCCGCACGGCGCGGTGGCCGCGTTCGCGTTGCCGGCGAAGCCGATCGTGGCCGCGACCGCCGCCGCGCCCGCCAAGGCTGCCGTGATCCTCCACTTCATCGTGCTGCCTCCCGTTCAGTCACCGGGAGAATTCCCCGGCCGGCAAGATTCCAACCAACCGTGATCAGAGCGCGCGCCAGGACAGCGGCGACAACGTCAGCGCGGCCGTGGCGAGACGGCGGGCCGTCTCCGTGAACAACCCGGCACACGCGGAGTCGACCCACTCGTCCACTGTGGACACACCCGATGAGCGGTACTCCAGCGCCTGCAGAAGCATTTCCAGCTTGTCGGCGTCCTTCGCGCACCGCGCCTCAGCAGACTCCCGCGCCTCGTACTCGTCGACGGCCTCGCGCACCACGCCACGCGAACGCGACGGCAACGCGGCCGTCTGGTCCGCTGTGATCGCCCGCGGATCCGGTTTCACCAGGTACGGCCCGGCCGAATGCGGAAGATCACCCGTCCGGGTCTCCTGCGTGTCGTGCCAGAGCGCCAGGAACGCCGCGCGCTCGGGCGACGCGCCTTCCTCCGCGGCCAGCAGCGCCGCGAGCTGGGCCGCCCGCAGGCTGTGCTCGGCCACCGACTCCGGGTCGCGCACGCCGGCCTGCCACCAGCCGCTGCGGCGGACGCGTTTGAGCACCCCGAGCTCGTACCCGAAAGCCGCCAGCGCACCGGCCTCATCAGTCATGGCCGACAGCGTAGATCAGGGGTTGAGCACGCGATCGGTGTAGAAGCGCGTGATGTGGTCGGCCACGAGCTCGGCCGCGCGATCCCCGTCGCCGGCTTCGATGGCGCGCAGGATCTGCTCGTGCTCGGTCACCAAGTCGGCCGCGACGGCCCGCCAGTCGGGCAGGCGCGCGAACGCCGCCGCCATCTCCGACTCGACGGCGCCCCGCAGCGCCTGCATGAGGTCGGTGGCCAGCGCGTTGCCCGAGATCCGCGCGATGGTCACGTGGAACTCGGTGTCCAGCGCGTTGAACTGCTGGTACTCCTGGTCCGCCGCGCGCATGCCCTCGACCAGCTCGGCGAGCCGGGCCACGTCCTCGGGTGTGCGGGCCGCGGCCGCGCCGCGAGCGGCGTTGCGTTCGAGCTGCACGCGCGTCTCGACCAGATCGGCCAGGCTGATCCGCGCGAGCGCGAGGTGCAGCCGCAGCAGGTTGGTCAGTGCCGGGGTCGACCGCGCCGTGACGACCGAACCCGCGTCGGCGCCCGAACCGGTGCGCGCCTCGATGATCCCCATGGCTTCGAGTGCGCGGAGGGCTTCGCGGACGCTGGTCCGGCTCACACCCAGCGCGCTCACGAGCTCGCGTTCGCTCGGGAGCTTCTCCCCCGCGCGCAGGCTGCCGTCGAGGATCTTCTCCTCGATCTGCGCCAGGACCTGTTCGTGCATCCGCACGCGGCGCACCGGCTCCCAGGCCGCCTCGGTCGTCATGACCGGTTCCCCGGTGTTGTTTCCGGCGTCGTTTCCGGCATCACGGTGGTCACGCTCCTCCTCGGGTTCGTGCGACCCGGTCAAGGATGGACGCGGCGAGAGGGTCTGCCTGCGAACCCCGCCGGGCGGGGTCCGATCACAGTGGCGCGACCGGCCCGGAATCTCACCGGAGTTCCTCTGCACCGCGTAGTGCTCACTCAAGGTAATCGGAGCTCGCAGCCAGTGTCAATATGACCTCTTTGTTGGTATGACCACACTTACTAATCCGGCCGAAAGTAGGCCGACCTCACCCCTGACGTAACCGTTGCCACGAAGCCATTCGGCCGTGACTGTGGCCGGATCAGCAACCGTCGGCACAGTCGGCACACGATCCGACGTACCCCAGTGACCGTTCGCGCTCCTCCGCGCGGAACGCGAGGGCGAGCAGGACGTCACCCAATCGGTCGAGCACCGGCACCGCGTCGGCCGGCGCTTCTCGCGCGGCCCGCCGCGACACCGCCCGCGCGAGCTTCAACAGCCCGGCCGCCGCGCTCAGCCCACCGAGCACCTCGAACCCGCGCGGCACCGCGACGGGCCCGAGGTCCCGGGCCGCCCGCCACAAGCGGGGCAGCTCGGGTACCGGAGTCCCGGCGGCGAGCGCGTCGGCCAGTTCGAGCAGCTCGTACTGGACGTCGAGCAGCACCGCCTCGTCGTCGGCCGGCAACGTGCACGTGGACACCGCCGCACCGATCGCCGCGTTGGCCTCTTCGACGGCGTCGCGCGCGCTCACGGCACCATCCACGACAGCACCGGCGTCGACTGCAGGTACACCAGCACGCACATCAGCGGCACGAACACCGCCGACGCCGCGAGCACCCGCCGGAACAGCAGGCCCTCCTTGCCCGCGAGGCCCACGGCGCTCGCGCCGATCGCGAGGTTCTGCGGGCTGATCATCTTCCCCAGCACGCCGCCGCTGCTGTTCGCCGCCGCCATCAGCACCGGTTGCAGCTGGGCCCCGTGCGCGGCCGCCACCTGCAGCGCCCCGAACAGCGAGTTCGACGACGTGTCCGAACCCGTCACCGCCGTGCCGAACCAGCCCAGCAGCGGCGAGAGCAGCGCGAACAGCCCGCCGGCCCCGGCGAGGAACAGCCCGAGCGTGGCCGTCTGGCCCGACATGTTCATCACGTACGCCAGTGCCAGCACCGCCATCACCGTGAGCCCGGCGGTCCGCAGCTGCACGATCGTCTGCCCGTAGGCGCGGACCGCCTCCCGCAGCGGCACTTTGAGCAGGAACGCGGACACGACCCCGGCGATGAACAGCACCGTGCCGCTGTCGGCGAGCCAGTCGAACTTGAACGACACCAGGCTCAGCGGTTTGCCCTCCGAGGTCGCGATGTGCAGGCCGGGCCAGCTGAACGTCTTCGTCGTCGTGGCCAGCGCCGCGGCCACCACCGGGATGGCGGCGATCGAGAACAGCACGATGATCGTCGCGTACGGCGCGAACGACCGGAGCTGCTCCACCCGCGAGTCGACCACCGTCCGCTCGCGCACGGCCACCCCGCCACCGCCGGAAACCGGCTGCGCGCCACCACCGGGCACACGGTCGGGCGCCCGGTCCGGCGCGTGGGCCGGCTTCGGCCGCCAGAACCGCAGCAGCACCAGCACGGCAGCGGCGGACACGAGCGAAGCCGCGATGTCCGTGAGCTGCACCGGGCCGAAGTTCGCCATCAGGTACTGGACCACGGCGAAGCTCACGCCGCACACGAGCGCGGCCGGCCACGCCTGCCGCAGCCCGCGGCGTCCGTCGAGCACGATCATGAGCACCAGCGGCACGATCAGCGCGAGGATCGGCACCTGCCGCCCGGTCATCGCGGCGAGGTCGTCGAGCGGCAGCCCGGTCACTTTCGCGAGCGTGATCACGGGCAGCGCGACGGCGCCGTACGCGACGGGCGCGGTGTTGGCGATCAGCGCGACCGTCGCCGCCTTCAGCGGTTTCAGCCCGACAGCCACCAGCATCACCGAGCAGATCGCGACCGGCGCGCCGAAACCGGCGAGCGCCTCCAGCAGGGCGCCGAACGAGAACGCGATGATCACGCCCTGCACCCGCTGGTCGTCGCTGATCTTCGCGAAGGTGCGCCGCAGCACGTCGAAGTGCCCGGACACCTTCGTCATCTGGTAGATCCACAGCGAGTTCAGCACGATCCACAACGCGGGGAACAGGCCGAACGCCGCGCCTTCGAGCGCGGAGTCGAAGGCCGGGCCGGCGGGCATGCCGTAGACCGCGATGGCGACCACGATCGACAGCACGAGCGCGATGACCGAGGCCAGCCAGGCGCGGACGCGGAACACGCCCAGCAGCACGAACAACACCAGCAGGGGCAGGGCGGACACGAGGGCGGACCAGCCGAGGCTGCCGCCCAGTGGCGCGGGAACCTGTGTGTACACAGGTCACCTCCGGGACTCTCGTCGTTGAGAGGGGGTGAGAAGGGTGGGGACTGGGGCTGGGCTCGTCAGAACACCGGTGTCTCGGTGTAGGAGCCGAAGACATCACGCAACGCGCCGGTGATCTCTCCCATGGACAGGTGTGCCTTCACGGCCTCGATCGTGGCGGGCATGAGGTTCGCCGCCGGATCGGCCGCCACGGCGAGCAGGTGCTCCATCGCCGCCTTCGCCCGGTCTTGGTCCCGGTCGGCCCGCACCTGCTTGAGGCGCGAGAGCTGCCGGGCTTCGGACTCCGGGTCGAGCTTGTGGGTCTCGATCTTCTCGCCTTCGCCTTCGTCGACGTACTTGTTGACGCCGATCACGGGCCGGTCGCCGCTGGCCTTGCGGCGCGCGTAGTCGTAGGCGGTGTCGGAGATCTCGCGCTGGAAGAAGCCCTGCTCGATCGCGGCGACCACACCGCCGAGCTCCTCGATCTTCGTGAAGTAGTCGTGGATGCCCTGTTCGAGGCGATCGGTGAGGTTCTCCACGTAGTACGAGCCGCCGAGCGGGTCGATCACGCTGGTGACGCCGGTTTCGTCGGCGATGATCTGCTGTGTGCGCAGCGCGACCTTCATCGCCTGCTCGCTCGGGATCGTGTAGGCCTCGTCGAGACCGTTGGTGTGCAACGACTGCGCACCGCCGAGCACGGCCGAGAGCGCCTGCAGCGCGGTGCGGATGATGTTGTTGAGCGGCTGGGGTTTCGTCAGCGT
Organism: Amycolatopsis sp. NPDC001319; assembly: GCF_042896185.1. Lineage (NCBI taxonomy): Bacteria > Bacillati > Actinomycetota > Actinomycetes > Pseudonocardiales > Pseudonocardiaceae > Amycolatopsis > Amycolatopsis sp. NPDC001319. Next base: position 1,002,151 of record NZ_JBIAWY010000002.1, read on the forward strand.
GGCCGCCGCCGTCTGCGCGTGAAAGCGCAGCCGCATCGACTGCGGGTTCTGGGCGCCGAAGGTCTCCTTCATCATCTTCGCGTAGAACCGCCGCACCGCGCGGAACTTCGCGACCTCCTCGAACAGGTCGGCCTGGCTCACGAAGAAGAACGACAGCCGCGAGGCGAACTGGTCCACGTCGACCCCGGTGGCGACGACGTCCTCCACGTAGGCCTTCGTGATCGCCATCGTGAACGCGATCTCCTGCAGCGCGTTCGCTCCGGCCTCGCTGATGTGGTAGCCGGAGATGTTGACGGGGTTGTAGCGCGCCATGTGCTCGCTGGCGTAGACCACCGTGTCACGCACGATCCGCATGCTCGGCCGGACCGGGAACACCCACTCCTTCTGCGCCACGTACTCCTTGAGGATGTCGTTCTGGATCGTCCCCGAGAGCTTGTTGAGGTCGTAGCCGCGCTGCTCGGCCACGGCCACGTACATCGCGAGCAGGATCCACGCCGACGGGTTGATCGTCATCGACACGCTGATCTTCTCGAGGTCGATCCCGTCGAACAACGCCTCCATGTCCGGCAGCGTGTCGATCGCGACGCCCTCGCGGCCGACCTCGCCGAGGCTCATCGGGTCGTCGCTGTCCAGGCCCATCAGCGTCGGCATGTCGAAGTCGACGGACAGGCCGGTCTGGCCCTGCGCGATGAGGTACTGGAACCGCTTGTTCGTCTCCTCGGCCTGGCCGAAGCCCGCGATCTGGCGCATGGTCCAGGTGCGGCCGCGGTACATCGTCGGGTACGGCCCGCGCGTGTACGGGTAGCGGCCGGGCAGGCCGATGTCCTGCCAGTCGTCGGGCAGGTCGGCGGGGGTGTAGACGCGCTGCACCTCCATGCCGCTGCCCGAGCGGTAGACCTCGCGCGATTCGGGCTGGCGGTTGACGAACGCCGCGAGCTCGTCGCCCTCCCAGCCGGCGAGTTCGCGCGTGACCGCCTCGACGAGCGCCTCGGTCGTCAGTGCCCGTTCCGCCGGGGCCGGGTCGTGCTCGTTCACCACAGTTCCTCCTCGTCAGTCGTCACACCCGGCCGCCCGACCAGGCGGCGCGCGGCGGAAAGCGGGTCCTCGCGCCGCGCGGTCACGTCGTCCACCGCCCGGTCGAACGCGGGGACGCCGGGGCGCAGCCCGTCGAGCACGAGCTGTTCGGCGACCCACCGGATGCGGGTCGCGCTGTTGCGCCGGGCGCGGCGCTCGCGTTCGCCGTGCTCGGTCATCCACGCCAGGTGCGCGGCGAACCGCTCGGCGAGCTCGGGCACCCCGTCGCCGGTGGCGGCGACGGTCTGCTGGATCGGCACGTTCCACTGGTGCGGCTTGCGGTGCGAGAGCCGGAGCATGTCGCGCAGCTCGGCCACGGTCTTGGCCGCGCCTTCGCGGTCGGCCTTGTTCACCACGTGCACGTCGGCGATCTCCAGCAGGCCGGCCTTGATCGCCTGCACGTCGTCGCCCATGCCCGGCACGCTCACCACGGCCACGGTCTGGGCCGCGCTGATCACGTCGACTTCGGCCTGCCCGACGCCGACGGTCTCGAGCACCACCACGTCCTTCCCGGCGGCGTCGAGCACGGTGATCGCGTCGAGCGTGGCGCGCGAGAGGCCGCCGAGGGCGCCCCGGGTGGCGACGGAGCGGATGAACACGCCCTCGTCCCCCGCGAGGCCGGTCATCCGGATGCGGTCGCCCAGGATCGCGCCGCCGCTGAACACGCTGGACGGGTCCACCGCCAGCACGCCGACCGTCTTGCCCTGCTTGCGGTAGTGCTCGGTCAGCGCCTTGACCAGCGTGCTCTTGCCGCTGCCCGGCGGCCCGGTGAGGCCGAGCACGTGGGCGTCGCCCGCCTTGCCGTGCAGCTCGGCGAGCGCCTCGTCGACACCGGCGGTGCGCCGCTCCACGAAGGTGAGCATCCGCGCGATGGCCGGGTGCTCCCCCGCGAGCACCCGGCCCACCACGTCGGCCGGGGTCTTCACGAGCCACTTCCGAGGCGGCGCAGCAGGTCGCGGTCGTCGATCACCCGCCGCGCCTTGAACTCGGTGCGGTCGAACGTCTTGTACTCCACCGGCACCACGTGCGCGCCGACGCCGAGCGCGCGCCGCAGCTTGTCCTCGATCGCGCGGGCCCAGCCGTCCAGAGTGGACTCCGCGACGCCGCGGTGCTCCACCTGCACGGCGAGGGTGTCCATCGTGGACTTGCGGCTGATCACGATGCGGTGCTCTCCGCCGTAGCCCTCGGCGGCCATCACCACGTCGTCGATCGCGCTCGGGTACACGTTCTCGCCGCGCACGGTGAACATGTCGTCGATGCGCCCGTAGATGCCCTGCGGCAGGAACGGGTAGGTGCGGCCGCGGTCGGCCGAGGGCGCTTCCCAGCGCGTGAGGTCGTTGGACAGCAGCCGGATCATCGGCTGGCTGGTGCGCTCCAGCGTGGTGTACACGGGGGTGCCCTCGCGGCCGTAGTCCACCCGGTGGTGGTCGACCGGGTCGCACACCTCGGTGTAGACGAGGTCCTGCCAGGCGAACACACCCGGCTCGTGGTTCGCGGCACCCAGGTGCATCCACGGGCTGACCTCGGCCATGCTGCCCGAGTCGTACACCTCCGCGTCGAACGCCGCTTCGATCCGGCCGCGGATCGTCGGCACGCTGGCACCGGGTTCGCCGGAGAAGAACAGCTTGCGCAGCCCCAGATCCGCCGGGTCCACGCCCTCGTCGGCGGCGACCTCGGCCAGGTGCAGGGCGTACGACGGCGTCCCGTAGAACACGGTCACGCCCATCTGCTTCATCCACATGACCGTGCGGGCGGTCTGCCCGGGCGTGCCGGCGCCGAACGGGAACACCCGCGCGCCGAGGCGTTCCGCGCCGATGTAGGCGCCCCAGGAACCCCAGTACAGGCTCAACGGCGAGGCCACGAGGACGGTGTCGGTTTCGCGGATGCCCATCCCCCACATCACGCGGGCGTGGGCGTTGGCGACGCTGCGCCAGTCACGCTCGTCGATGCCGAACGCGGTCGGGCGGCCGGTGGTGCCCGACGTGCCGTTCACGTGCTTGACCTCGCCCGGATCCACGGCGAGGTAGCTGCCGAACGGCTCGTGGGCCGCCTGGTCGGCGCGCAGCTCTTCCTTGCGCACCACGGGAACCTTCTCGAAGTCCGACAGGTCGCGGATGGCCGACGGGTGGATCCCCGCCTCCTCCCACTTGCGCCGGTAGAACGGCGCGTGGTCCCACGCGTAGGCCATCACCTCGCGGATGCGGGCCAGGATCGCCTCGTCGCGGTCGGCCGCGGGCATCGTCTCCCGCCGCGGGAACCAGTGCTGCTGCCCGGACGGCGGGCGGTAGGTCTCGTCGTAGCGCGGCGGCCAGCTCCACTGCTCCATCGAGGTTCCGTGGCCGGAGTCCATCGGGTCCATCACGCCTCCTCTGCGACGCCGGCCAGCGCGCGGATGCGCTCGACGATCGTCTCCGGGGTGGTGTCCTGGCCGAGCACCTCGGCGACGCCCATCTTCTTGAGCGTCTCCTCGTCCTCGTCCGGCATCACGCCGCCGGCGACGATCGCGAAACCGGGCCGGTCGGGCATCGCGTCGATCAGCTCGAAGATGCGGGTGAAGATCGGCAGGTGGGCGCCGGAGAGCAGGCTGACGCCGAGCACGTCGACGTCCTCCTGCACGGCCGCTTCCAGCACCTGCTCGGGGCTGCGGTGCAGGCCGGTGTAGATCACCTCCATGCCCGCGTCGCGCAGGGTCCGCGCGACGACCTTCACACCCCGGTCGTGGCCGTCCAGCCCGATCTTGGCCAGCATCACCCGGATCGGTTCGCCACCGCTCTCACCCACCGTGTCCACACCTCGTTCCACGACCTGAACTACAACTGGTCTTGCCTTGCATGTGGTCTGACCATAGAAGTGGGCGTACGGAATGTGCAACCCTGGAAGCCAGCACCACCCGGCCGCAGGAAGGCGGTAGTGACCGACGTGAGCACCGTTTCGGCCCGCAGACAGGGGGCGGTCGGCCGGCTGACCGTGAACCGTCCGGAGGCACTGAACGCGCTGGACCTGCCCATGATCCGGGCGATGCTGACCGCCCTCGACGAGTGGGAGTCCGACCCGGCCGTGACCGCCGTCGTGCTCGACGGCGCGGGCGACCGGGCGTTCTGCGCGGGCGGCGACATCGGCGTGGTCCACTCATCGGCCGTCGGCGATCCGGCGGTCGCGCTGACGCTGTGGCGCGAGGAGTACCGGCTCGACGCCCGCCTCGCGCGCTACCCGAAACCCGTCGTCGCGCTCATGGACGGCATCACCATGGGCGGCGGGATCGGGATCGGCGCGCACGCGGCGGTCCGGGTCGTCACCGAACGCTCGGTGCTCGCGATGCCGGAGGTCGCCATCGGCCTCGCGCCCGACGTCGGCGGCGCGCTCCTGCTCGCCCGCGCACCCGGGGAGCTCGGCCCGCACCTCGCCCTGACGGCGGGCCGGGTGGGCCCCGGCGACGCGGTCCACTGTGGACTCGCCGACCACCGCGTACCCGCCGGTCGGCTGGCCGCGCTCGTCGACGATCTCGCCGCCGGTGCGGCACCCGAACCGGCCGTGGCGAAGTACGCCGAGGATCCCGGGCCGGCGCCGCTCGCGGCCGCGCGGTGCTGGATCGACCACGCGTACGGCGGCGCGAGGACCGTCGAAGACGTGCTGTACCGCCTCGACGCCATCGACGAGCCGGGGCCGCGCGAGGCCGTCGCCGCGATCACCGCGGCCGCCCCGACGGCGCTCAAGGTGACGCTGCGGGCGGTGCGCCAGGCCCGCGCCATGAGCACGATCGAGGAATGCCTGCGCCAGGACTTCCGCCTCTGCAGCCGGTTCCTCGCGCATCCCGACCTGGCCGAGGGCATCCGGGCGGCGATCCTCGACAAGGACCGCGCACCGCGCTGGCGCCCGGGCACCCTCGCCGAGGTGGACGACGATTCCGTCGAGGCGTTCTTCGCGCCGCTGGCCGACGAGCTGGACCTGCCCGAGCCCGATCACCTGCTCCATCCGTAGCAGTCCACATTGTGGTCCGACCACCGCTGTCTTAGGCTGCGGTGGATCGGGAGCAGTGCGGGAAGCACGTGCCGACAGTCCGACAACGCGGTCGAGGAGGCGGTCCGATCGATGGGCCAACCGGACAACGTGCGGTACCTCGGGTCACCCGGCCAGGCGCTGGCGGGGATCCAGGACTGGATCGTCACCGCGCGGCTGGGCGCGGGCGACCCGCTGCCCGCCGAACGCGACCTGGCACGGGCGCTCGGCGTCGGGCCCTCGCACGTGCGCGAAGGAGTCCGCGCTCTCGAGGCGGCGGGCGTGCTCGAACCGGCCGACACGGGCAGCGCGGCCGCGGTCGTGGCCGGCGAACCGAGCGGCGCGCTGCACAAGCTGCTGCGGCTGCACCTGTCGCTGTCGCGGTTCGCCACCGGCGACCTCATGTCCATCCGCCTCGAACTGGAACGCTCGTCCGCGGCCCGGGCGGCCCGGGGCGCGGCGCAGGAGGACCTCGACCAGCTGCGGGAGGTCACCGGCGAGATGGGCCGGCCCGGCGTGACCCGGGCACGGTTCCGCGAGCTCGACTCCGGTTTCCACCTCGGCCTCGCCCGCGCCGCGCACAACGACCTCGCCGCCGTGCTGCTCGCCTCGCTCGGCGACGCCGTCGGCGACGAGATGACCGCCGGCTACGCGCGGACGGCCGACTGGCCCGCCACGGCGCGCCGGCTCGCGACCGAGCACACGTGGATCCTCGACGCGATCGAAACCGGCGACCCGGACCGCGCGTCGGCCGAGGTGACACGGCACATCGCCGGCTTCTACGGCCTGCGGGCCGGCTGAGCGGTTCCCCGGAACCCCTTGCGGGGCATAGGGTCTCCCCCAGGTTTCACGGATGGGCAGTTCACCGTCGAGCACTGGAGGACGCATGTCGTTGCTGGCCGAGCTGAGCGCGGCGATCACCGGGGGTGGCATCGAGGTCGTGGACCTCACCGCTCCCCTGACCTCGAGCACCCCGATCCTGCAGCTGCCCGAGCCGTTCGCGAACACGATCCCGTTCCGGCTCGAGGAGATCAGCCGCTACGACGAGCGCGGCCCGCGCTGGTACTGGAACGACATCCACACCGGCGAGCACACCGGCACCCACTTCGACGCGCCGGTGCACTGGCTGTCCGGAAAGGACGGTCTCGACGTCTCGCAGGCGCCGCTGAGCACGCTCGTCGCGCCCGCGGTGGTGCTCGACGCGTCGGCGAAGGCCGAGGGCAACCCGGACTTCCTGCTGTCGGTCGACGACGTGCGGGAATGGGAGTCCGAGCACGGCGCGCTGCCGGCCGGCGCGTGGCTGCTCTACCGCAGCGGCTGGGACGTGCACTCAAGCGACCAGGACGAGTTCCTCAACGCCGACGAGTCCGGCTCGCACACCCCCGGTATCTCGCCGGAGTGCGCCAAGTGGCTCGCCGAGGAGACGCCGATCGCCGGGCTGGGCGTGGAGACCGTCGGCACCGACGCCGGCCAGGCACCCGGGCTCGACCCGGCCTTCCCGTGCCACGAGCTGCTGCTCGGCGCGGGCAAGTTCGGCCTGACGCAGCTGCGCAACCTGGCGAACCTGCCCGCCACCGGCGCGATGCTGGTCATCAGCCCGCTGCCGATCGTCGGCGGTTCGGGCAGCCCGGCCCGCGTGTTCGCGCTCGTCGAGCGTGGCGCGTGAAGGTCGCGGAACTCGTCGGGCGCACGCTCGCCGACCTCGGCGTCGGCATGGCCTTCGGCGTGGTCGGCAGCGGCAACTTCGAGGTGACCAACGCATTGCGGGCGGCGGGCGTGCGCTTCGTCGCCGCGCGGCACGAAGGCGGCGCGGCGAGCATGGCCGACGCGTACGCGCGGATGAGCGGCCAGGTCTCCGCGCTGAGCCTGCACCAGGGGTGCGGGCTGACCAACGCGATCACCGGCATCACCGAAGCGGCTAAGAGCCGCACGCCGATGGTCGTGGTCACCGCCGACGCCGCCGCGGCGGCCGTGCTGTCGAACTTCAAGATCGACCAGGACGCACTCGGCGTCGCGGTCGGCGCGGTGGCCGACCGCGTGCATTCGGCGGAATCCGCCTTCGCCGACACGATCCGCGCGTTCCGCACCGCGCGGCAGGAGAACCGGACCGTCGTGTTCAGCCTGCCGATCGACCTGCAGCAACAGGAAGCACCGGCACCCGGCGAAGTGCCGGAGGTGCCCGGTCCCGCGCCGATCCGGCCGGAGAGCGCGGTGTCCGGCGAGCTCGCGGAGCTGCTGTCCGAGGCACGGCGCCCGGTCTTCATCGCCGGGCGCGGCGCCCGGGGCCAGGCCACCGCGCTGCGGGCGCTGGCCGACGTCACCGGCGCGCTGCTGGCGACCTCGGCCGTGGCCAACGGCCTCTTCCACGACGACCCGTGGTCCCTCGGGATCAGCGGCGGCTTCTCGTCGCCGCTGACCGCGGAGCTGATCGCGGACGCGGACCTGGTCGTGGGCTGGGGCTGCGCGCTGAACATGTGGACCACGCGCCACGGCAAACTGCTCGGGCCGCGGGCGCGGCTCGTGCAGGTGGATCGCGAGCAGTCCGCGCTCGGCGCCCACCGGCCGATCGACCTCGGCGTGGTCGGCGACGTCGCGGCCACGGCCGTCGACGTGCTGGAGCTGCTGGAGTCACGCGGGCACAAGGCCGAGGGCTACCGCGGTGCCGAGGTCGCGGCACGGCTGGCGGCCGAGGTGCGCTGGAACGACGTGGCGCACCTCGACAACTCCGGCGACGGCCGCATCGACGCGCGCACGCTCAGCGCCCGCCTCGACGAGCTGCTGCCCGCCCGGCGCGTGGTGTCGATCGACTCGGGCAACTTCATGGGTTACCCGAGCGCGTACCTGTCCGTGCCGGACGAGAACGGGTTCTGCTTCACGCAGGCCTACCAGTGCGTCGGGCTCGGGCTGGGCACGGCGATCGGCGCCGCGCTCGCGCGCCCGGACCGGCTGCCCGTGCTCGGCGCCGGCGACGGCGGGTTCCACATGGCGATCTCCGAGCTGGAGACGGCCGTGCGGCTGCGGCTGCCGCTGGTGGTGATCGTCTACAACGACGCCGCGTACGGCGCGGAGGTCCACCACTTCGGCGACGCCGACCTCGACCCGGTGCGTTTCCCCGACACGGACCTCGCGGCGATCGCGCGCGGCTTCGGCTGCACCGGCGTCACCGTGCGCACGCCGGGCGACCTGGCCGCGGTGACGAAGTGGCTCGACGGTCCACGCGAAACGCCGCTGGTGATCGACGCGAAGGTCTCCGACGACGGTGGTTCGTGGTGGCTCGCCGAAGCGTTCGGGCACTGAGGATCGGCGGCCGAGGCCCGGGTGCGCTGAGCTTTTCGGCCCGGTGTCAGTGTTTGCTGCCCGCCCGCGCGGCGATCCGCGTCATCAGCGGGCGGGGCAGCAGCTTCCCGAGCGCCGCCGCGGTCTTGTAGCGGAGGTCGGGGATGCTCACCGCCGTGCCTCGGCGGAAGTCGCGGATCGCGGCGGCGACGAGGGTTTCCCCGTCCAGCCACAGCGAGTCCGGGATGCCGCCGGTGTCCATTCCGGACCGTTCGTGGAACTCCGTGCGCACCCAGCCGGGGCACAGCGCCATCACGTGCACACCGCTGCCGCGCACCTGTTCGCGCACGCTGTCGCTGAAGACGACGACCCAGGACTTCGACGCGCTGTAGGTCCCCCGCGAGAAGAACGCCGCCACCGAGGCCACGTTGATCACTCCCCCGCGCCGCCGCGTGAGCATGCCGGGCAAGGCCGCCTTCGTGATCCGCAGAACGGCCTCGCAGTGCACCCGCAGCATGGCCAGCTCGGCGGACACCTCGGTCTCGAGGAACTCACCGTGCTGCCCGAACCCGGCATTGTTCACGACCAGGTCGACCGTCGGCACCCGCTCTTCCACGCGGGTGATCCCGGCGTCCGTGGCCAGATCCGCCACGAGGACCTCGACCGGCACGCCGTGGTCCGCCCGCAGCGAGCTCGCGAACCGTTCGAGCCGGGCCTCGTCCCGGGCGACGAGCACGACGCCGAACCCGTCGGAGGCGAGCCGGCGGGCGAACGCCGCGCCGATTCCGGCGGTCGCACCGGTGACGAGGGCTTCGGGCATGCGCGGCAGTCTAGGCCGCCCGCTCACCAGGTCATCGGCAGCCGGGCGATCGACCCGCCCACCTGGTCGCCGAGTTCGCTGCCCAGCATGGGGATCCCGGTGAACGGGACGGCGAGACGCAAGTCCGGCATCCGCGTCAGCAAAGCGGCATACGCGGCGCGCAGCTCGACGCGCGCGAGCGGCGCGCCGATGCAGTGCGACATGCCGTAGCTGAACGCCGGGTGCGGATTCGGGCGGCGCCCGACGTCGAAGCGCTCGGGATCGGTGAACACGAGGTCGTCGAAGCCGGTCGAGTAGTGGTCGCACAGCACGAGGTCGCCCGCGCGGATCACGACGTCCGCCACGGCGATGTCCTCGGCCGCGTACCGCGGCACACAGGACTCGGCGACGCGGCCGACCCGCAGCACCTCTTCGACGGCCGTGTCGAGCAGGCGCGGGTCGGCCCGCACCCGGTCGCGCTCGCCGGGATGCCCGGCGAGCAGCGCGATGCCCGCGCTGAGGTTGCTCGGCGTCACCAGGAAGGAGAAGCTCGCGAGCGCGAGCAGCCCCGACACGTCGGCGTCGTCCGGGATCACCTCGCACAGCGTGGACGCGAGGTCGTCGCCCGGGGTGTTTCGCTTGCGGCGCGCGAGTTCGCGCAGGTACGCGTACAGCTCGTCCAGTGCCGCGGCCGCGGTGTGTTCGGCGTCGACCTCGCCGGCGCCGAGGAGCAAGGCGAGGAAACCGTCCGGATCGGGCACGCCGACGAGGTCGCACAGGATCCGGAACGACAGCGGCAGCGAGAAGTCGTTGTGCAGGTCGGCCGGCGGCCCGGCGGCGAGCACCACATCGATCTGCTCGTCGACCATCGCCGCGACGCGGTCGGCCAGGCGCTGCATCTTGCGGCCGGTGAAGTGGGGCACGAGGGCGGCGCGGATGTCGGCGTGGCGTTCGCGGGCGGCGGCCGGCTCCGCGTCGGACACCGCCAGGTCGAACATCGGCGTGCGCACGTACCGCGGCCGGCGGGCCGGATCGGGGTACGTCTTGCCCAGCCGCGGGTCGAGCAGCAGCTGCCTGAGCTCCGCGAGCCGGGTGACGAGCCAGGCTTCGTCACCCGCCGGCGTCCGTACGCGGGCGACGGGACCGGTGTCACGCACGGCGCGCAGCACCGGATCCAGCTCGCCCAGTACCAGGTTCCCGCATTTCAGCACGGGTGTGTCCACCGCCGGCTCCCTCCGGTCAAGATCACTTCACGCTAAGCGCGCGCGACTGCGGGAAACCCCAGTGATCCCCCTCAGCGGGACGACACCCCGATCGTGATCGGTGGCGCTGCGGCGGCGGCGCGCGGGAAGTCGGTAGCCTGGCCCCGTGGTCGACCCCATCCCCCGCGGTTCCGCCGAGAGTGACCCCGAACGTCCTGATCAGGACGGTGCGGGCGAGTCGTCCGGTTCGGACGGTCGCGGACGCAAGGCACGCAAGAAACGTCCGTTCTGGCAGGAACTGCCGATCCTGATCGTGATCGCCCTCGTGCTCACGATCCTGATCCAGCAGTTCGTCGCCAAGGTCTTCATGATCCCCTCCGAGTCCATGGAGACCACGCTGCACGGCTGCACGGGCTGCTTCGGCGACCGCGTGGTCGTCGACCGGGTCACCTACGACTTCACCGACCCCTCGCCGGGCGACGTGATCGTGTTCCGGGGGCCGGGTCCGTGGACCGAACACGAGATCGCGCCGCAGGAGCCGAGCAACATCTTCGCGAAGGGCCTGCGCGAGCTCGGCTCGCTCGTCGGCTTCGCGCCGCCGGACGAGCAGGACTTCGTCAAGCGCGTGATCGCCGTCGGCGGGCAGACGGTGCAGTGCTGCGACCCGCAGGGCCGGGTGATCGTGGACGGCAAGGCGCTCGACGAGCCCTACATCCACTGGGCCGACCCGAACAACGCGGCCCAGCAATCGTTCGCCCCGGTCACGGTGCCGCAGGGCAGCCTCTGGGTCATGGGCGACAACCGCAACGACTCGTGCGACTCGCGTTGCCAGGGCGACGGCGGGGTCAACGGCACGGTGCCGGTCGACGACGTGATCGGCAAGGCGCGCTTCATCGTCCTGCCGCCGTCGCGCTGGGGCGGGGTGAGCGACTTCGACGCGCAGGACTCGGCGACGCCGGTGGCGCTCGGCGCGCCGGCGTGGCAGCAGGGGCTGCCGCTCGGCGTGGGCACGGCGCTGTCGGTGCCGACGCTGATCCTCGGCCGGCGCACGCGCGAAGCACTGCGCAAGCGCCGCCGCGGCTGACCACGTTCCGCCAGGAGAGTTCACCCGGGCCCCGTTAAGGTCACCCGACGTGGACAGCGCGCGCGAACCCTACGACCGCGAAGCCGCCGAGCAGTGGTTCCGGCGGCGCGGCCTGCCGTCGGTGGTGCGGGGACGTCCTGCGCACCTGCTGGTGCGGATCGTGCCCGCCGAGGTGTTCGTGGTGCTCGGGCTGCTGTTCACCACGGCGACGTCGGTGCTCGACGGCGGCAGTGACGACGAGTTCGCGCGCCGGATGGACCAGACCTGGTTCGCACTGCTCTACCTCGGCGTGCTCGTCGCGTACGTGGTGGTGCCGTCGGCCGGCGCGTGGCTCGCCGCGCGCTGGGTCCGGCGGCGCGTTCCGGCGCGGCAAGGCACGCCCGTCGCGCTCGCGGTGGCCGCGGTGTTCCTGGTGCTCAACCCGATCGTCGACGCCGCGGCCCCGCCGCACGACTCGCTGCCGGTCGGCGTGCTGGAGCAGCTCGGGCTGCTGGTGGTGCTGCTCGTCGCGGCGTTCTTCGGCGGCGGCTCCATCCTCGGCTGGGCGCTGCGGGCCGCGTTCCGCCAGCTCGCCCGCCTCGGTGACCTCACGTCCCGCGCGTTGCCGCTGCTCCTGCTGTTCACCGTGTTCGGCTTCTTCACCACCGAGATCTGGCAGGTGACCGCCGACCTGACGCGGCACCGGATCTGGCTCGTCGTCGGGCTTTTCTCGGTGGTGGCGGTCCTGTTCCTCGTGTCGACGCTGTCCGACGAAGTCCGGTCGCTGACGAAGGTGGCGAAGCCCGCCGAGCCGGACACGCTGGAGGGGACACCGTTCGCGTCGTGCACCGATCCGGCGCCGGAGCGGGTGCCGCTGACCAAACTGGAGCGGGCGAACATGGTGCTCGTCCTGCTGCTCACGCAGATCCTGCAGACGCTGGTGCTGTCGGTGCTCACGTTCGTGTTCTTCGTGGCGTTCGGCGTGATCACGGTTCGCGCGCCGGTGATCAAGTCGTGGGTCGGGCACGATCCGTCGCCGGGCACGCTGTTCGGCATCCAGGTGCCGATCGCCAACGAGCTGCTGCAGGTGTCGTTGTTCATCGCCGCGTTCTCGGCGTTGTACTTCGCGGCCGGCGCGGTCACGGACGCGACCTACCGCAGCTCGTTCTTCGAGCCGCTCGTGCGGCACCTGGGCACGAGCCTCACGGCCCGCGACCACTACCTCGCGCGCCTGCCCGTGCGCGGCTGAGCCCGCAACCCGTCCAGCACGAGCTGCAGCAGGCGGTCCGGCAGCTTCGGATCGTCCGGCGTTTCGTCGGCCGCCTGGCCGATGGCGCCGGCGAGGCGCAGGAGGTCGGCGATCCTCGCGTCCTTGTGGGCCTCGCCCGCCTTTTGCGCGCGGGCGAGCAGGGTTTTCCCCGCCTGCTCAACGGGAATCCGCGCCGCGGCGAGTGTCGCGTTCGGACGGTCCGGCCCGGTCGCCGCGGCGATGGCCTGCCACGCGCGGTGCCGGTCGACCACGGCCCGCAGCCAGGTGCCCAGCGCGCCGAACGCGTCACCGGCCCGGGCCGCCTCCCGGCCGAGGTCGAGCAGCGCGTCCACCTCACCCCGGAACACCGCGTCGAGCAGGTCTTCGCGGCGCGGGAAGTGGCGGTACAGCGTGCCGATCCCGACGCCGGCCCGGCGCGCGACCTCCTCGAGCGAGGCGTTCGTGCCGTGGGCGAGGAACGCCGCCCTAGCCTCGGCGACGAGCCGCTCGCGGTTGCGGCGGGCGTCGGCGCGTTGCGGGCGGGTCACGCCGCTTTGAGGTGGTGGCTGAGGTCCCCGGCCAGCGCCACGTGCGGCCGCCGTTCGACGAAGCGCCATCCGTAGTCTGCGCGTTCGAAGCGGTCGTCGTAGTGGCCCGACGCGATGGGCTGCAGCGGCAGCCCAGGCACGGCTTGCAGCGCCGTCCAGTAACTGTGGGCCGTGGCGGTTCCGGCGGCCTCGTCGACATGGACGCGCACGTTGCTGGTGACGTGACGGGTGCGCGGGGTGCCGTCGGGGTAGAGCACGAGGGTGTCGTGGAAGTACCGCTCCACGGCTTCGCGCCCCGTCGCCGGGTCACCACCGGCGAAGGTGCCGTGGGCGAACAGCTCGCCGACCGCGGCGAAGTTCCCGGAGTCGACGTGGGCGGCGTAGGTGAAGATCAGGTCCTCGATGGCGTGGCGTGCGGACATGGTCGCTCCCGGTGCGTAAGAGGAGGGGTGCCTCCGCTCTACTATACGGAGGTACCCCTCCTCTTGGCCAGTGCCGTGTGCCGGTCACCCAAAACCGTTGGCGCGCTGGGGAAATTCACGGCGGCGCGGCCGGCGGCGGGCGTGGTACGTTCGCCGCGGATCCGGCGCCGCCGCGATCCCACGACGGACTTCCTGGGGGCTTCACATGTCCATCGTCATTCCCAGCTTCGACGACTCCGTGATCGTGCGGTCGGGCGACGCCGAGGTCATCGGCCGCGCGCCCACGACCGTCAAGCTGCTCGCCGACAGCAGCGCCACGGGCGGCGCGCTGTCGACCATCCAGGTCGAACTCAAGGACGGCGCCAACGGCGCGGCGCCCCACCACCACGCCGGCTCGGCCGAACTGTTCTACGTCCTCGGCGGCACCGTCCAGGTCCTCTCGGGCGACACCGTCGTCACCGCCGACCGCGGCGACCTCGTCGTCGTGCCGCCCAACCTGACCCACGCCTTCGCCGCCGCCCCGGGCGAGGACGCCGACCTGCTCATCGTCATCGCCCCCGGCGTCGAGCGCTTCGAGTACTTCCGCCACCTCGAGCGCATCGCGTACGGCAAGGCGGCCCCCGAAAGCCTCCTGGAGGTCCAGGAAATCTACGACACGTACTTCAGCGCGAGCGCGGCCTGGGAAGCGGCGCGGGCCGTCTGAGCGGTCACTTGGGCAACGAGTCCCCCACCGTGCTGTACGCGTTCATCGGCAACGTCGTGATGCCGCCCAGGACGGTGGTGTCGCGGCGGGGGAACCAGAAGACCGTGACGGCCAAGGCGTCGACGCGCTGGGTGTCGGCGCCGTACATCAGGCCGTTCACGTCCGCGGTGATGCGAGTGGCGGGGCCGGAGTAGTAGCCGTAGAGGGGCACGTCCCGGCCCGGGCGGCCCGCGGTGAGGGCGTGGAAACCGGGTGAGCTCGCGCGGGAGCCGGTGGCGAGCTCGGCGGTGACGCCGCCGGCCGTGCGGTGGCCGAGCACGAGCTGGTACGGCGAGCTGTCGGGCAGCGCCGGGGTGCGCTCGAAGAACAGCACCACCTCGCCTTCCGGGTCCACGATCCTCGTGCCCACCACGTCGCCGATCGGCGCCGCGGCGCGTTGTTCGGGCTGAGCGGCCGTCACGGCCAGCGTGGTCACCGCGGGTGCATCCGGCGTCCGCAGCAGCTGCGCGCCCACGACGACGCCGACCAGCACGACCACCGTCGCCGCGGCGGCCGAAAGGCGGTGCAGGTGGCGGCGCCGGCGTCCCCGGTGCATCACGCCGGCCAGGTCGACCGCCGAGAATTCCACGGCGGGCGGCTCAGTGAGCACCCCGCGCAGCGCTTCGAGATCCGTCACGACACCTGCCCCGCCGCGCACGAGCGCCGGTCGGCGGCCGTGATGCGCATCTTCGCGAGCGCCCGCGAGTTGGTGCTCTTCACGGTGCCCAGCGACACCTTCAGCTCGGCCGCGACGTCGGCCTCCGACAGGTCCCAGAAGTGCCGCAGCACCACGATCGCGCGTTCCCGCGGGCTCAGCGGCGCCAGGGCCCGCATCAGCCACTCCTGGTCGGCGACGCCGGCGGTGAAGTCGCGTTCGACGGCGCGCTCGGGCACGTCCTCGGTGGCCTGCTCGCGGTACGGGCGGCGCCAGCGGTCGATCACGTGGTTGGACAGCACCTTGCGCGCGTAGGCGAACGGGTCCTGCTTGCGGATCCGCGGCCACGACGTGTACGTGCGCACCAGGGCGGTCTGGACGTCGTCCTCAGCCTGGTGCCGGTCGCCGGTCAGCAGGTAGGCGGCGTGCAGCAGCCGCGGCGAGACCGCGCGGACGAAGTCCGCGAACTCGCTGTCACCTCGGGCCATGCCGGTCCTCGCGCGCGTACATGACCGGTCAGACGAGCGGGACCGCGAAAAGGTTGAGTCCATTTTCGTCGGCGCCGGGTGCTACAACGGACCCGGCGTCCCCGACGGAAGGTGCTCGATGCAGCGCGCGGACACGATCGACCAGGCCCTGGAGCGGTTCGACTCCGGCGAGCTCTTCGCCGAGCTCGCGCGCCGCGTGGCGTACCGGACCGAGAGCAACCTCGCCGACGGGCACCCGCGGCTGCGCGCGTACCTCACCGACGAGCTCGCCCCCGCGCTGGAAGCCCTGGGCTGCCGCACCCGCGTCGCCGAGAATCCCGTGGCGCCCGAGTGCCCGCTGCTGGTGGCGACGCGCCACGAGTCCGCCGACCGGCCGACGGTGCTGCTCTACGGCCACGGCGACGTCGTCAACGGCGAAGCACCCCGCTGGCGCGAAGGCCTCGACCCGTGGACGCTGATCGCCGAGGGCGAGCGCTGGTACGGCCGCGGGTCGGCCGACAACAAGGGCCAGCACACGGTCAACCTCTTCGCCCTGCGCGAGGTGCTGCGGGCGCGCGGGCAGCTCGGGTTCAACCTGGTCGTGCTCGTCGAGACCGGTGAGGAACGCGGCTCCCCCGGCCTCGTCGAGGTGTGCGGCGAGCTGCGCGACGAACTGCGCGCGGACGTGCTGATCGCCTCCGACGGGCCACGCGTGCGGGCCGACCGGCCGACGCTGTTCCTCGGCTCCCGCGGCGTCACGCAGTTCACGCTCACCGCGGACCTGCGCCCGCGCGACCACCACTCCGGCAACTGGGGTGGCGTGCTCCGCAACGCGGCCACCACACTGGCCGCCGCGATCGCGTCCCTTGTGGACGGCCGGGGCCGGATCCTGGTGCCGGCACTGCGTCCCCCGACGGTCCCGCCGTCAGTGCGCCAGGCGCTCGCGTCCGTGCCGGTCGGCGGCGGCGCGGACGACCCGGCCGTCGACGAGGACTGGGGCGAACCGGACCTCACGCCGGCGGAACGGCTGTTCGGCTGGAACACCGTCGAGGTGCTGGCGTTCCTCGCCGGCTCGCCCGCGTCACCGGTGAACGCCATCCCCGGCCGCGCCGAGGCGACCCTGCAGCTGCGGTCCGTGGTGGGCACGGACCTCGCCGGGCTCGAGCCCGCGCTGCGGAACCACCTGTCGGAGCACGGTTTCCCGATGGTCGAGGTCGCCGTGACGGAAAGCCGGCCGCCGACGCGCACGGATCCCGGCCACCCCTGGGTGCGCTGGGCGGCCGGCTCCGTCGCCCGCACCACGGGCAGCGCGCCCGTGCTGCTGCCCAACCTCGGCGGCACGATCCCCAACGACGCGTTCGCCGAAGTGCTGGGCCTGCCGACGATCTGGCTCCCCCACTCGTACCCGGCCTGCGCGCAGCACGCACCCGACGAGCACCTGCTCGCTCCCCTGGCCCGCGAGGCCGTCGCGATCATGACCGGGTTGTACTGGGACCTGGGCGAAAAGGACAGCTGAGCGGATCTCGCCGGTTCGCCGGGGCCCGAGACGAGCCGGGACCTTGATCACGGCGAACCCGCGGGCGCCTCGACCATCACGGCGGGTACCGCGAAGCCGTGACCTGGGGCGTTCACCCAGCGAATCCGGATGCGTGACCGTGCGGGTACACACATCGACCTCCCGCCGCGAACCGCCGCGAGGTCGATGGCATGATGCCCCAACCGGTCCCGCTCGCGGAGGGCGGCAGTGAGCCGACGAGGAAGGTGAGGCTTGAGCACGCGCACCACCCAGGTGGACGATCTCCGACTGGTGGCTCAGCCCAGTGCGGTTCCGTGCACCGAGCTGTTCGTCCGCCTGATCCTGTCGGACTGGTCGCTCCTGCCGATGCTGGAACAGGTCACGGCCGTCACGTCACGGCTCGTCGGCGACATCGTGGACCAGAGCAACTCCGCCGCCCCCGCGTTCATCACCGTGCGCCTGCAGCTGCGCGGCGAGGTGCTCGTGGTCGAGATCGAGGACGACCTCGTCGGCCCGAACCCGCCGCGCACCGCGCCCGGCGAGCAGATCGGCGTGGAGCCGCTGCGCAACGGCCGCCTCACGTGGTGCGAGATGCCACTGCCCGGCGGCATGACCGCGGGCCAGGTCCGCCTGCCGCGCCGCCAGGAACGCCGCACCCTCGTGGACGAGCCCGTGTCGGGCGCGCCGGTCGCCGCCGACCCGGAAGTGCTGGAACGGCTGCTCAACCGGCTCAGCGGCTGGTCCGGCTGAGCAGCTCGTCCACAGTGGACCCGGTGGGCTCAGTGGCCGCCGGTCACGCGGCGCGCCCGCTCCACGCGCGCTCGAGCGCCTGCGCGAACACCTCGGTGGCCTGCCCGCCCGCGACGCCGATGCGCCGGTCCAGCACGAAGAACGGCACCCCGGTCGCGCCGAGCTGCGCCGCTTCCCGCTCCTCCGCGCGCACGGCGTCCGCGTAAGCCGCCGGATCGGCCAGCACGCGGCTCGCGTCCTCGCGGTCCAGTCCGGCCTCCACCGCCACGTCGAGCAGCGTGTCCCCGGTGAACAGCGGCCGCGCGTCGGCGAAGTTGGCCTTGAACAACGCGTCCACCATGCGGTGCTCCAGCCCGCGCTCGCGCGCGAGGTGCATCAGGCGGTGGGCGTCGAAGGTGTTGCCGATCTCCCGGTCGGACCGGTACCCGAGCCCGACCTCCGCGACGAGCCCGGCCAGGCGCTCTTCCATCTCGACGGCCTGCGGCCCGTACCTCGCGGTCAGCATCTCCTGCAACGGCTCCACCGTGTCGCGCGACGGGTCCAGCTCGAACGACCGGAACGTCACCTCCACCTCGTCCCGGTGCTCGAACCCCGCCAGCGCCGCCTCGAACCGCGCCTTCCCGAGGTAGCACCACGGGCAGATGACATCGCTCCAGATTTCCACGTGCATGGCCCCAGCCTAAGGAGCACGGGGGTGATCCAGAAGTACGCACTCCCAGGTAACCGACCGCTCCCTGCGCCGCGGGGCGGCCGTCCCGGCGGGTGTGGGCGGACTCACCACGAGCCGGACCCACGCAGGGTGACCGCCGGGACCACCCGACCGTGGGCCCAAGCTAGGAGTTTGCCTAGTTCCCGCCCGTTTCAATCGGAGGTGTGGAGCGACCTGGGACGAAGACCGAAGCCCGGCGGGACGACGCCGGGTCAGCCTCCGAGTCACGGCCGCGCACGGCGTGGGAGCGGACGGGCGGGCTGGTGGGCCTGCTCGTGTCGTCGCTGCCGTCGCTGGTGTTCGTGGTGGTGAACTCCTTCGCGGGGCTCATCCCGGGGATCGTGGCCTCCGTGGCGTCCGGTGTGGTGTTCGTGGTGCTGGCCGTGGTGCTGAAGAAGCCGCTGCAGCCGGCGGTGTCGAGTTTCGTCGGGGTGGCGATCACGTCGCTGATCGCGTTCCTCACCGGCTCGGCCAAGGGCTACTTCCTGTCCGACATCTGGTTCAGCCTCGCGTGTTTCGTGGTGCTCGCGGTGTCGATCATCGTGCGCCGGCCGCTGGTCGGCGTGGTGTGGAGCCTGGTCAACAGCGAGAAGATGACCTGGCTCGCCGACCGGCGCTCGCGGCTGGGCTACGACCTGGCCACCGCCACGGCCACGCTGGTGTTCGCGTCGCGCTTCCTGGTGCAGCAGTACCTCTACGACCAGGACCGCACGGGCTGGCTCGCGTTCGCCAAGATCGCCATGGGCAACCCGCTCACCGGCCTCGCCTTCGGCGCCGCCGCGTGGGCGATCCACTACGCGAGCAAGCGCGAGAAGCTGCTGGCCGACGCGTAGCGGCGAGAACGCGGCAAAGCGAGAAGTTTTTCCCTTCGTGGTGTCGAATGGCGTCGAGCCGGTTCGTGGGCAGGTGAGGGACCGGCGAACGGACCGGTCGCCCGAGCGAAGGAGCCCGCCATGAAGCAGTACCTGCTCGCCGTCCAGCTCGACGAGAGCAAGCCGGAGCCCGAGGAGGACTTCGAGCCGATGCTGGCCCGGACCGGCAAGGTCACCGAGGACATGAAGTCCGCCGGGGTGTGGGTGTTCGTCGGCGGCCTGGAGCCCTCGCACGCGTCCACGGTCGTGCGGCCCGGCGACGGCACGGTCACGATCACCGACGGCCCGTTCGCCGAGACGAAGGAACAGCTCGGCGGGTTCTGGGTGATCCGGTGCGAAGACCTCGACCAGGCGCTGGCGTGGGCCGAGAAGTGCGCGCTGGCCTGCGGCCAGGCGATCGAGGTGCGCCCGTTCGGCGAAGTCCCGCGGCGCTGAGGCGCCGATGGACCTCGACAGCGTCTACCGGGCGGAGTACGGCCCCTGCGTGGCCACGCTGACGCGTCTCCTCGGCGACATCGGGCTCGCCGAGGAAGCCGTGCAGGACGCGTTCGCGGTGGCCGTCACCAAGTGGGCCGACGGGCTGCCGCCCAACCCCGGCGGGTGGATCGTGACCACCGCGCGCAACCGCGCCATCGACCGCCTGCGCCGCGAGTCCACTCGCGAAGCGCGCCACGCGCAGGCGTTGCTGCTGAGCCGGCCCGACGAGCCGCAGGAGGTGGGACCCGTGCGCGACGACCAGCTCCGCCTGATCTTCACCTGCTGCCACCCGGCGCTCTCGCCTCTCGCGCAGACCGCGCTCACCTTGCGGCTGCTCGGCGGGCTGGAGGTGCCGGAGATCGCGCGCGCCTACCTCGTGCCGGAGGCGACCGTCGCCCAGCGGATCGTGCGCGCCAAGAAGAAGATCCGCGACGCCGGCATCCCCTACCGCGTGCCCGCCGAGGCCGACCTGCCCGACCGGCTGCCTCCCGTGCTCACCGTGCTGTACCTGGTGTTCAACGAGGGTTACACGTCGACCTCCGGCGAGCTGCTGCGGACGGACCTGTGTCTCGAGGCCGTGCGCCTGGCCCGGGCGCTCGCCGACCTCATGCCGGACGAGCCGGAGGTGCTCGGGCTGCTGGCGCTGCTCCTGCTCACCGAAGCCCGTCGGCCGGCGCGCGTCGGTCCCTCCGGTGAGCTGGTGGTGCTCGCGGAGCAGGACCGGTCGCGGTGGAACCGCGAACTGATCGCCGAGGGCCACGACCTGGTGCGCCGCTGCCTGCGCCGCGCGCAGCCGGGTCCGTACCAGCTGCAGGCCGCCATCAACGCCGTGCACACGGACGGGCCGGCCACCGACTGGCCGCAGGTCCTGGCGCTCTACGACCAGCTCCTGCGGCACGCCCCGACGCCGGTCGTCGCGCTCAACCGGGCGGTCGCCGTCGCCGAGGTGCACGGTCCGGCGGCGGCGCTGGCCGTCGTGGACGAACTGGACCTGCCGGGGTACCACCTGCTGCCGGCGACCCGCGCCGACCTGCTCACCCGGCTCGGCCGGACCACGGAAGCCGTCGCGGCGTACGACGACGCGATCGGCCTGGCCGGCAACGACACCGAACGCGCCTTCCTGCAGGCGCGACGGGCTCGCCTGACCGAAACCTAAGGCGCCGCAACGGGTTCCCGCGCGCCGGTGCGTTCGGCACCGATGCCCGCGACCACCACGAACAGCACCCCCGCGGCCGCGGCGAGGTCGGGCACCTGGTGGAGCACGAGCAGCCCGATCGTCATCGCGATGGCGGGTTCGAGGCTCATGAGCGTGCCGAACGCCGACGCGTTGAGCCGCCGCAGCGCGAGCATCTCGAAGCTGAACGGCACCACCGGCAGCAGGATCGCCAGCCCCAGCCCGGCGAGCAGGAGCTCCCACGACAGGTGCCCGAACACCGCCGGGCCCTGCACCAGCGTCGCCACGATCGCCGCCACCGGCATGGACACCGCGAGCCCGCGCACGCCCGACACCTCGTCACCGACGCGTTGCGTCAGCAGGATGTAGGTGGCCCAGCAGACCGCCGACGCGAGGGCGTAGCCGACGCCGACCAGGTCCGCCCCGCCTTCCCACGGCTCGGTCAGCAGCAGCACACCGACGGCGGCGAGCACGGGCCACAGGCGTTTGCCGCCGCGCCCGCGCGTGATCGCGACCGTCAGCGGGCCGAGGAACTCCAGCGCGCTCGCCGTGCCCAGCGGCAGCCGCGCGACGGCGGCCATGAACAGCATCGTCATGCCGGCCGTGACGACCCCCAGCACCACACACGCGAGCAGTGTCGAGCGGCTGAACGACGACGGGCGCGGGCGGACCAGCACGAGCAGCAGCACCCCGGCCCAGGCGAGCCGCAGCCACGCCGCTCCCTCGGGCCCGACGCGGTCGAACAGGCCGACGGACAGGGCCAGGCCGAGCTGCACGCAGAGCATCGCGGCGACGGCGAGCGCCGCCCCGGTGCGGGTGGAGGAGGAGAGCACGCGTCCAGGAGAACCGATGCCCACCGTTCGTGTCCACGTGCCGATCGTGAACGTACTGTCCGAGAATCCTGGACAATGAGGGCATGGACACCCGCAGGCTGCAGTTCCTCCTCGAGCTGTCGCGGCTCGGCTCGATGCGCGCCGTCGCGGATGTGCTCGACACCACCACGTCGACGGTGTCGCAGCAGATCGCCGCGCTGGCCAAGGAGACGGGCGCGCCGCTGCTCGAACCGGACGGCCGCCGCGTCCGCCTGACCCCGGCCGGGCGGCGGCTCGCCGAGCACGCCGTCACGATCCTGGCCGCAGTGGAGGCGGCGCGGGCGGACCTCGACCCGTACGCGGAGCCCGCAGGCACCGTGCGGGTCGCGGGTTTCGCCACGGCGATCCGGCGGGCTCTGCTTCCGGCGGCCGACCGGCTGGCGCGGACGCATCCGCGGGTGCGGCTGGTGATCAGCGAGTACGAACCCGCCGAGGCGATGACCCAGCTGCTGACCGACGACGTCGACCTGGCGCTGATCTACGACTACGACCTCGCGCCCGCGACCACGGACCGCTCGCTCGACGTCCGTCCTCTGTGGACGGCCGCGTGGGGCCTGGGGGTGCCGGCGACGGATGCGGGCCGCGTGGCGGGCGAGGGCACGCTGGCCGTGTTCGAGGCGTTCCGCGATCACGACTGGATCGGCAACTCCCGCAACCGCGCCGACGAGGACGTGGTGCGCACGCTGGCGTCGATGGCCGGGTTCACCCCGCGCGTCACGCACCTGGCCGACAGCCTCGACCTCGTGGAGGACCTGATCGTCGCCGGGCCGGGCGTCGGGTTGCTGCCGGTTGCGCGCCCCACGCGGCCGGAGGTGGCGCTGCTGCCGCTGACCGGGCCGGACGTGCGGCTGCGCTCGTTCACGGCCACCCGCCGCGGGCGCGACGCGTGGCCGCCGCTCGCGCTCGTGCTCGGCCTGCTGCTGCACCGCGGCGACCCGTGACCACGGACTCGGGTCAGGTCAGGAGGCCGGGCTGGGCCTGAGTGAGCTCGGCGTCGCGGAAGGCGGCGGGCGAGAGCTGCCACCACACCACCACGGCGCCGGCCAGCTGGATCAGCGCACTCATCACCCACACCGCGCGCAGGCTGACGTGCGCGGCGACGAACCCGCCCGCGAGCGCGCCGAGCGGCGTCAGGCCCCACGCCAGCGCGCGGTGGCTGGTGAGCACGCGGCCCAGCAGCTGCGACGGCGTGAAACGCTGACGTGAGGACTGGGAACGGACGTTCCACACGAGCGTGGTCGCCGTGAGGAACACGAGCACCAGCCCCACGACCGGCGGCCACGGCGGCACCACGGCGATCGCCAGCTGCGCCACCACCCCGCAGCTCTGCGCCCACCGCATCGACCACGAGTACCCCAGCCGCCGCACCACCCGGTCGACCACGAACGACGACGCGACCCAGCCGACGGCCAGGCACGCCATCAGCCCGCCGTAGCCGACGGGGCCGAGGTGCAGCACCTGCGTCGCGAAGAGCACCAGCATCGCGTTGCCGGCGCTCGCCGCGAACGACCCGAGCGCGACGGTGATCGTGATCGACCGCAGCAGCGGCGTGCCCACCAGGTACCGCAGCCCTTCGCCGATGTCCCGCAACGGATGCGCCGGCGACTTGACCGGCGGCGCCGACGGAATCCGCCGCACCAAGGCGAAAGCCACGACCGCGGCCGCCGCGGCGCCCCACGCCGGGATCCCCGCCCCGACCCCGAGCAGCACACCGGTGACCGGCGGGACGACGAACTGCACCAGCCCCCGGTCGATCACCTGCAGCCGCGCGTTCGCCGCCGCCAGCCGGCCGGGCTCCACGACGTCCGGCACGAGCGCGCCGCTGGCCCCGTCGCCGAACACCTGCGCGGTGGTGACCACGAACGCCACCACCGCCACGAGGGGCAGGCTCAGCTCGCGCAGCGACCCGGTCACGGCGAGCGCCACGGCGGCCGCGGTGAGCACGGCGTACGCCCCCGCCAGCACCGCCGTCCGCCGCACCCGGTCGATCACCACGCCCGCGAACAACGACAACACCAGCCACGGCGCCTGCCCGGCCACCGTCACCAGCGAGATCTCCCGCGGGTCGGTCGTGATCGACACGGCCAGCAGCGGGATCGCCGACAGCACCAGGCCTTCCCCCGCCGACCCGAACACAGCGACCAGCTGCAACCGCCCCCACGACCCCATACCGGCGAGTCTGGTGGCTGGGTCAAGTGCTTTTCTTGCCGGTCAAGCCTTTCCGAAGGCGAGCAGGTGCGCGCTGGCGTTGATCAGGTGGGGATCCCGCTCGACCATCCGCGCGCAGCGCAGCGCCGAGTCCAGGTGCTCGTCTCGCAGGTCGGCGGTGGCGATGTCGAGCGCGGCCCACGCGGGGCCTTCCACGCCGAACACGTCGACGTCCCGCACACCGGCGGCCCGCACTTCGGCGCGCAGCTCGGCGGCGGTGTGGAAATGCGCGGGAACGAACCCGACGTGACCGTCGTAGGTTCCGGTGCCGACGACCTCGCCGACCGCGGCGGCCATCCGCGCGTCGAGACGCCCGGTCGTCCCCGTTTCCAGGAGCGACAGATAACGGCCGATCGCCGCGGCGCACACCACCCCGCCGGGGCGGAGTACCCGCAGGGCCTCGGTCAGCGCCGTGGCTCGGTCCCCGGCCTCGACGAGATGGTAGAGCGGCCCGAACAGCAGGACGACGTCCGCACTCGCGTCCGGCCACGGGAGGGCCCGCGCGTCGCCGGGTTCCGCCGTGACGCCGGGGATCGCGGCCGCGGCCTCGACGTGGCGGGGCACCGGATCGACGACGTGCACGAAGTGCCCCTCCGCCGCGAGCCAGCGCGCGTGCACGCCGGTCCCGCCGCCGACGTCGAGAATCCGCAACGCGTTCCCGTCCAGCGCCCGGCGCACCAGCTCCCGCGTCCGCAGGAACTCCAGCCTGCCGTGCGGCGAGCGGGTCAGCCGGGTGTCCTCGTCGGTGCCGCGGCCGTAGAACTCGGTGAGGTTCGTCGTCATGGCACCCGAGGATGATCGCGTACGGCGCCGCGCCGCAAGCGAGAATCGGCCGCGCCGACACCGTTCGCGGCGCCGCCGGTGAGCGTCCGAACGCCCCGCGCCCGTTCCGGCACCGCGGTGACCGGTCTCCCGCAAGGGAAACCGGTCACCCGCGACGTCACTGCACCGCCAGCTCCAGCGCCTCGCGTTCGACCGCCGCCTTCACCTTGGCGCTGTCGACGGCGACGTTCACGGCCCAGTAGAACACCGCCAGGCTGAACGCGATCACCACCAGCAGGTCGATCCACTCCGGCAGGGCGTTGATGTTGCCCGACTCGCCGTAGCGGCCGAGGAAGCCGATGAGCACGTGGCCGGCGAGCCACGGCGCGATCCACTGCGCGGCCTTCCAGTCGATCGGGAGGCGTTCCAGCTTCGGGCTCGTCGCGCGCGCGACGAGGAACAGACCGAAGCCGATCACGACGGCGATCATGATCTTCCACGTGACGTCGAAGCCGCCCCAGTAGATGATCAGGTTCGCGGCCACGAAGCCCGCGGGCGCCAGCACCTTCGGCATCGGCGCGCGGTACGGGCGCGGGCGGTCCGGGTCGCGCCTGCGCAGCGCGATCATCGAGACCGGGGCGAACGCGTACATCAGCGCGGTGGCCGACGTGATCACGCTGACCAGCGACTGCCAGCTCGGGAACGGCAGGAACGCGATCTCGCCGACCACGAACGACACCACGATCGACCACACCGGGACCCCGCGCACGTTGAGCTTGCCCAGCCCCTTCGGCAGCGTGCGCTCGCGGCCCATCGCGTACGACAGGCGCGCCGACGTGCCGAGGTAGAGCATGCCGGTGCCCGCCGGGGAGACGAAGGCGTCGGCGTAGAGGACGTACGACAGCCAGCCGGCGCCGGCGAGGGTCGCCAGCGTGGCGTACGGGCCGAACGAGCCTTGCGCGATCGGGTTGTCCCAGCCCTTGAGCAGCGCGGCCGGGTCGAGCGCGCCGATGAACGCGACCTCCAGCAGCAGGTAGACGATCGTGCCGATCACCATCGCGACGATGATCGCGCGCGACAGGTCCTTCTGCGGGTCGCGGGCTTCGCCGCCGACCTGCACGGCCTGCTCGAAGCCCTGCAATGCGAACACCACACCGACCGGCAGCGCCGCGAAGATGCCGTGGGCGCCGTGCGGGGCGAAGCCACCGCCCGCGGTGAAGTTGCCCGGGTGGAACCGCAGCGAGAGCAGCACGACCACTGTCAGCACCGGTACCGCGGTCTTCCAGATCACCGTGGCCGAATTGCTTTCCGACAGCAGTTTCACGCCGACGAGGTTGATGAGCGTGAAGATCGCCATGAGCAGCGTCGCCCAGCCGAACCCGCTCGCGGTGAGCGTGCCCGAGGGGCTCAGCAGATTCAGGTGTTCTTTGATCCAGGTGATGTTGTCGAGGTATTCGAGACTGGCCTCGACCTCCACCGGCGCCAGCGCCACCGCCTGCAGCCACGCCACCCAGCCGCCGACGAACCCGCCGAGCACTCCGTACGCGAGCGCGGGGTACCGGGCCGTGCCGCCGGCGACCGGGTAGGCGGCGCCGAGTTCCGCGTGGATCAGGGCGAGCGTGGCCATGATGATCGCGGTGAGCACCCACGACACGAGCGACGCGGGGCCAGCCACCTTCGCCGCCTTGAGCGCGCCGAGCAGCCAGCCGGAGCCGATGATCGAGCCGAGCGAAACGAACATCAGGCCGTAGAAACCGACCGATCTGCGCATTCTCGGCGAAGTGCCCGCGGCTGCGGTTTTCTGGGCAGGTTCAACCATGGATGTGCCTCGATCCGAATGTTCGGGAACTTTGTCCGAATGATTCGCGCCAGTACCTGTTTTCAGGATTTATCGCAAGCCTCCGAATGTATTTCTGACGCGATCACAACGCGCGATTCTGGCGTGCCGGCCGATGGAACGGAACCGTCGCTCCGTTACAAGTTAGTTTCAGTCCGGGAAACCGGACATCTCGTGAGGCTTCGACAAAGTGCTCCAGACCACACCGGAACCGGAACAATCCCGGCGCCGCCGAGGTTGATCTGCGGCAGGACCCGGAGCCAGGAGGAACTGCCGTGCCGATCACCTCGGAACCGTTGCGCAAGCTGGGCTTCCTCACGATCGGGCTGTTCGACGAGGCCGATCCCGCCGCCGGTCACGAGTCGACGCTGCAGGTCATCCAGCTCGGCGAGGAGCTCGGCTTCGACAGCGCGTGGGTGCGTCACCGGCACCTGCAGTTCGGGATCTCCTCCCCCGTCGCGGTGCTCGCCGCCGCCACGCAGCGCACGAGCCGCATCGAACTGGGCACCGCCGTGATCCCCCTCGGCTGGGAGAACCCGCTGCGCCTCGCCGAAGACCTCGCCACGGTCGACGTCCTCTCCGGCGGGCGCCTCAACCCGGGCCTGAGCGTCGGCGAGCCGCGCCACTACGACCACCTCGCGCCCGCGCTCTACCCCGACACGGCGTCGGCCGAGGACTTCAGCTACCGGCGCGTGGAGCGCCTCCTGGGCTTCATCCGCGGCGAGAAGGCCACCGACTTCAGCGGCACCGAGGGCATCGAGGAGTACTCGCCCCGCGTCCAGCCGCACTCCCCCGGCCTCACCGACCGCCTCTGGTACGGCGGCGGCAGCACCCGCTCCGCCCGCTGGGCCGGCGAGCACCGCATGAACCTCCTGGCCAGCAGCGTCGTGCGCGTCGAGGACCCCGACGCC
This sequence comes from Amycolatopsis sp. NPDC001319, assembly GCF_042896185.1. NCBI lineage: Bacteria > Bacillati > Actinomycetota > Actinomycetes > Pseudonocardiales > Pseudonocardiaceae > Amycolatopsis > Amycolatopsis sp. NPDC001319. The sequence goes on from NZ_JBIAWY010000002.1 coordinate 1,029,732, forward strand.
ACCGACGTCGACTTCGCCGCCATCCAGGCCGCCCAGATCCGCGAGTTCCGCGCCCACCACCCGCTCGGCGCCGACGCGCGCGTGTCCCAGGGCCTGGTCGTCATCCCGACCGACAGCGCAACCCCCGAGCAGCGCGCGAAGTACGAGGCCTACGCCGCCTCCCGCCTCCCTCGCGTCGGCAAGGCCCACGGCCCCGCCCGCATGACCTTCGCGGAAGACCTGGTGGGCACCTCGGCGTCCATCGCCGAGCGGCTGTACGCGGATGCCGGGTTCCGGGAGGTCTCGGAGGTGGCCTTCGCCTTGCCGTTCACCTTCGAGCACGCCGACTACGTGCAAATTCTGACGGACATCGCCACCCGGCTGGGCCCGGAACTGGGCTGGAAGCCGGCCGCCTGACGCCGGCTCCCTCACCGGGGTGAGCCGCGGCCGGCACAACTCCGCGCGAGAAGCTCCGCAACTCACCCTGCGCTATGCTCCGTCGCGCACCGTGCGGGCACTGCTGGTGTCGCCCACCCGGCAACCCGGGCGACCGAACCACCGAACAGCACGAACGACCGATCGCGCCCCCGTGGGTGCCTGAAGAACCATGGCTGGATTCCCTCCTCGCCGAGCCGGGCGGTGACGAAGGAAGGACTCTGCCGTGACCACCTCAGTCGCCGAGCTCGCCTCGGTCCGCCGCCGGTTCACCGGTGAGACGCATCAGGAAGCCCACAAGGCGATCAGCGCCGATCTCCCCGGCGCGACCACACCGCGAGATGCGATGATTCCGGCCGCACATTCCTTGCACCAGCGGGTTCTGGAGACTTCGCTCCTGCTCGCCCTCCGGCATTCCGCCCGCCGATCCACCGGGCCCGGGGTGTTCAGAAAGGTCAGCCCACGCCGCGACATGCTCGTGGTCAGCCTGGCCGAGGACGCGGCGCCCCGGTTCTTCCGTGCGCTGCTGGCTCCGGTCGAACCGAATGAGGGCCGCGACGGCCTTCCCGGGTTGCGCATCACCTTCACCGGGCCGCACCTGGAGCTCCGCCTGCTCGATGTCGACGGCCGAGTCACCCCTTGCCGCGTCGTGGTCCGTGACATCGGAGAACACGACTGGACGCAGATCTGGGGCACCATCAGCCACACGGCTTACGGCGGGAGATGCGTGGACCCGCGCCTGGAGTGCTCGCCCCAGTTGAGCTCAGGTGAGCGGCACGGTTACGACTTCCACTGGCAGCACTGCGGTCCGGTCGCTCTCGGCAGCGCGATGCTGCGCCGGATCGGGCTGGTCGCGCACGCGGGCGCGATCGACGTGTGGAGCGGGTTGGGCGGCACGGTGCTCCACCTCGAAACGGAGCAGGGTCCTTCGGTGTTCTCGCTGGTCGAAGATCTGTGCGACCCCGTGGCGGGGATCCTCGGCGAAGGCGTGGTTCTCGAGGGAACACGAGGACCGGTCAAGCCTTCGGCGACCTTCGCGCGGATCGTCGACCGGAGCCCGACTCCGGACCGGTTCGTCGGCCGCCTGCGCGACCAGGGCGAGCCCCCGGCGCTCGCGCTGCGCACCGTCGGCCGACCGAGCGCGGCGGCGAACCGGTGACCACCGTCCCCCGGGGCACCGACCGCCTCACCTTCCTGCAGTTGCTCGACCGGGTCCTCACCTCCGACGCTCGCACTCGGCGCGCGCGGGCTCTGGTCCGCACCGTCTCGCTTTCCGTGGCCGTGCTGCTCGCACCCTTCGCGCTGCTCGCGGTCGGCCTCGCTTTCACCGGGTTCGTCCGCGTCGCGACCGCCGCGGTTGCGGTGCTCGGTGCGGCGGCCGGGAGCGTCGTTGCCTTCACGCGGCGTCAGCGGCGGAAGACGACGGCTTCCCAAGGCCGCAGCGGACCCCCCACTGACACCGGCCCCGGGTAGTTGCCCAGGAGCAGGGAGGCGCCGGACCAGCCGGCCACGGCGGAGGAGGGCACGTCGAGCGGTGAGCCTGACCAGTTGGCCAGCACCAGCAGCCCGTGGTCACCGGAAGTGCGGGTGAACGCGAACAGCCGAGGGTGATCAGGCTCCAGCAGCGAATACCGGCCCGAGACCACCAACGGCTCTGCATGCCGCAGCGCGATCAGCCGGCGGTAGTGCGAAAACACCGACTCCGGATCGTCCACTTGCGACATTGCGTTGATGGTCACGTGGTTGGGGTTGACCCGGAGCCAAGGCGTACCCGAGGTGAAGCCGGCCTCGGCGGAGGCGTCCCACTGCATCGGGGTGCGGGCGTTGTCGCGGGAGCGGGCGCGAAGGGCCGCCAGGACGACGGAAGGCGGCTGCCCCAACGGGCCCGTCGCCTCGAAGTAGTGGTTGCGGGACTGGATGTCGGCGAAGTCGTCGATGGAGGAGAACGGCACGTTGGTCATGCCGAGCTCCTCGCCCTGGTACACGTACGGAGTGCCGCGGTGGAGGTGGAGGACGGTGGCCAGCGCCTTGGCCGAAACCGCCCGATCAGCACCGTCGTCGCCCCAGCGGGAGACGACGCGGGGCTGGTCGTGGTTGTTCCAGTAGAGGCTGTTCCAGCCGCGGTCGGCCAGGCCGACCTGCCAGCGGGCGAGCGTGCGCTTCAGGGCCACGAGGTCGAACGGCCGCACGTCCCACTTCGAGTGGCCCTGGTCGAGCTCCACGTGGTCGAACTGGAACACCATGTCGAGCTCACGGCGCGCCGGGTCGGTGAGGAGCTCCGCATCGGCAACGGACGTGCCGGGCGTCTCGCCGACGGTCAGGAGGCGATCATCACGGCCGGCGAAGACCTCGCGGTGCATCTCCTGCAGGAACTCGTGAAGACGGGGACCGTTGGCGTACAAGGATTCCGCGTCGCCGTAGAGGTCGCCGGCGACCAGTGGCGCGTCGGGCAGTGAGACGGGCTTGGCGATGAAGTTGATGACGTCCATGCGGAACCCGTCGACACCGCGGTCGAGCCACCAGCGCATCATCCGGTGGATCTCCCGGCGCAGCTCCGGGTTCTCCCAGTTGAGGTCCGGCTGCTTGCGCGAGAACAGGTGCAGGTAGTACTCCCCCGAATCCGGGTCCTGCTCCCACGCCGGGCCCGAGAAGCGTGAGCCCCAGTTGTTGGGCTCGCGGCGCCACCAGTACCAGTCGTGCTTGGGGCTCGCGGGGTCACGCGACTCGACGAACCACGGGTGCTCGTCGGACGTGTGGTTCACGACGAGGTCCATCACCACGCGGATGTCGCGCGCGTGGGCCTGCGCCAGCAGCTCGTCGAAGTCGGCGAGCGTGCCGAACACCGGGTCGATGCCGTAGTAGTCGCTGATGTCGTAGCCGTTGTCGTCCTGCGGCGACGGGTACACCGGCGAAAGCCACACCACGTCGACGCCCAGCGCGCTCAGGTGGTCGAGCTTGCCGATGATGCCGCGCAGGTCGCCGATGCCGTCGCCGTTCGAGTCGGCGAAGCTGCGCGGGTAGATCTGGTACACGGTGGCGGTCTGCCACCAGCGAGGCGTGTTCATTCCCCTGCTTTCCCGATAGCTCAAGCGAAAACGACGTCGTCGGCGTCGGCGCGGCCCAGATCCAGCTCCATGCCCAGCCCCGGCGCGTCCGACGGGGACAGCACGCCGCCGGCCGCGTTCACCGGCGAAGCCAGGAACAGCTGGTGCACCTGGTTCCACTTCACCAGATCCTCCTGGTACGGCGTGTGGGCCGGCGACTGCGTCAGCGAGAAGTGCAGCGTCGCCGTGGCCGAGTGGCCGTGCGGAATCACCTGGAGGTCGTGGGCGGTGCCGTAGGCCGCGATCTTCAACGCCTCGGAAAGCCCGCCGCACCAGTACAGATCCGGCTGCAGCACGTCCAGCGCGCCCGCGTCCACGAACCGCCGGAAACCCCAGCGCGTGTACTCGTGCTCCGCCCCCGCGAGCGGGATCGGCAGCCGCTGCCGCAGCAGGGCGTACCCGTCGATCCGGTCCGGCATCACGGCTTCCTCGAGCCACCGCGGCCGGAACTCGGCGATCCGCGAAGCCAGCTCCGTCACGTAGGTGACATCCATCGACTGCCAGCAGTCGAACATCAGGTCGTAGTCCTCGCCGACGGCCTCGCGCAGCGTCCGCACGAGCGCGACGTTCGCGCGCAGCCCCTCGTACCCGCTCGCCGGGCCGTGGCGGAAGAACCACTTCTGCGCCCGGTACCCGCGGTCGCGGAACTCCACCGCCCGCTCGCGCACGCGGTCCGGATCCTGCACCGAGAAGCCGAGCATCGACGCGTACGCCGGCACCTCGTCGCGCGTCGGCCCGCCGAGCAGGCGGTACACCGGCTGCCCGAGCCACTTGCCGCGCAGGTCCCACAACGCGTTGTCCACCGCGCTGATCGCGAGCATCGGCTGGCCGCCGCGTCCGTGCACCTGCGCGCGGTGCAGCTGGTCCCACAGCTTCTCGCCCGCGATCGGGTCGCGGCCGAGCAGCAGCGGCCGCAGCTCGTGCGCCACCAGCCACGCCACGGTCTCCGGGACGGGGCCGGCGCGCCCGATCAGGCCCTCGTCGGTCTCGATCTCCACGAAGTACGTGGTGATCTCGAACCCGCCGGGCCGCTGCACCCCGCCTTCGTGGTCGTCGCGGGTGCGGTACTCGGGGTAGACGTCGAGCGGACGGACCAGCCGGTCCTCCCACAGGTCCCCGTCGGTCGGCAGCACACCCTTCAGCCGCCGCAGCCGCACTTCGGCGATGCGCACGTCAGACCTCCTGCTTCGGGCCGGACACGGAAACCAGCGCCCGCCGCTCGGGCCGCCAGACGAGCAGGATCACCGTGACCGCCAGGATCGCGACCACCGACATCGCCGCGAGCCACAACAGGCCGCCGTCGAAGCTGCCGGTCTTCGCGTCGATCGCCCCGATCACCGCCGGGTTCACGACGCTGGAGAGGTTGCCGAGCGCATTGATCAGCGCGATGCCACCCGCGGCCGCCGCCCCGGTGAGGATCGCCGTCGGCAGGCCCCAGAACGTCGGCAGCACCCCGAACACGCCGAACGCCGCCACGCACAGCGCCACGAGCTTCACCACCGGCGCGTCGAACAGCGCCGACGCGACCAGCCCGACCAGCGACACGCCGAGCGCGACGTAGAGGCTCGTCGCCCGCAGCCCCGGCCGGTCGGCCAGGCGCCCGAGCACCAGCATGCCGAGGAGCCCGAACACGTACGGGATCGCGGCGACGAACGTGGTCGCGGTGTTCCCCAGCCCGAACGGCTTGAGGATCTGCGGCAGGAACGTGGACACTGCGCCGTTGAGGTTCGTCAGGCCGTAGTACGCCACGGCGAACATCAGCACCTTCGGGCTCAGCAGCGTTTTCAGCACCTTGCGCCGGGTGCTGCCGCTCCCGCCGAGCGCTTCCTTTTCCGCGGCCTCGCGCGCCAGCGTGGCGGTGAGCCACGCGCGTTCCTCCTCGTCGAGGAACTTCGCCTTGTCCGGGCTCTTCGGCAGCAGCCACGGCATCAGGATCCCCATCAGCACGGCGGGCACGCCCTCGATCAGGTACACCCACTGCCAGCCGTGCAGGCCGAGCCAGCCTTCGAGGTTGAGGATCAGGCCCGACAGCGGGGTGCCGATGATCAGCGCCACCGGGATGCCGGCGGTGAACGTCGCCATGATGCGGCCGCGGTGCGCGGCGGGGAACCACAGCGTCAGGTAGAAGATCACGCCCGGGAAGAAGCCGGCCTCGGCCGCGCCGAGCAGCGCGCGTGCGACGTAGAGGCTCGGCACGTCCCACACCAGCGCGTGGGCGGCGGAGATGATCCCCCAGGTCACGAGGATGCGCGCGATCCACCAGCGCGCCCCGAACCGGGCCATCGCGAGGTTCGAGGGCACCTCGAGCAGCACGTACGGCACGAAGAACACGCTCGCGGCGAACCCGAACGCCGCCGCGCCGATCCCCAGGTCGGCGTTCATCGTGAGCGCCGCGACCCCCAGGTTCGCGCGGTCGATGATCGCCAGGAAGTAGCCGATGATCAGCACGGGCAGCAGTCTCAGCGACAGCTTCCGCACCACACGTGACTCGAGCATGGATCCTCCGCCCACGGGCAACCGGACGCCTCGGCGCGTCCACCGGAAACGTTACCGGAAACGTTTCCGGGGCGCCAGTGGGTGATCCACCCGCGATACTGTGAGCGACAACCTGAAGGGATGGGGGACGCATGGGCCGGGTCGGGATCCGGGAGCTGGCGGCCGAGCTCGGCATGTCGATCAGCACCGTGTCGCGCGCGATGAACGCGCGCGGCGAGGTCAGCGACGCCACGCGCGAGCGCGTCCGCTCGGCCGCGGAGCGCCTCGGCTACCAGCCGAACCAGTCCGGCCGCACACTGCGCCGCGGCGCGACCGGCACCGTCGCGCTCGTGATGCAGACCAACACCGCGCGCACCGCGATGGGCGAGACGTTCTACTTCAGCGTCTGCGACGGCCTGCAGCAGGAGCTCGCGAAACGCTCGATGGACCTGGTGCTGCTGCCGGTCGGGCCGGCCAAGGATCCCTACCGGTTCCTGGTCAACGCCGTCGACCGGCACATCGCGGACGCCTACGTCATCTCCAACACCCACCGCGTCGACCGGCGGGTGGAGCTGCTGACCGAGCGCGGCGTGCCGTTCGTGGCCCTCGGCCGCGGCGGGCCCGAGGGCCACGCGTGGCTCGACCTGGACTTCGAGGGTGTCGCGGCGGAGACGGTGGAGCGGCTCGTGGCCGCCGGACACACCCGGATCGCCCTGGCCTACGACGACGGAGAGGTCAACAGCACCTGGGAGTACACCCGCGGCTGCCGGCAGGCGCTGGCCGCGCACGGGCTCGAGCCGGCCGCCGAGATCCGCCTGCCCGACACGCCCGAGGGCGGTGGGCTGCTCGCGGAACGCCTGCTGGCGATGGCGCCGGCACCGACGGCCGTGATGCTGGCGCAGGAGACGCTCGCGCTCGGGCTCTACCGGCGCTTCGCCGAAGCCGGTGTGCGGCCGGGCGCGGACCTGGCCGTGGTGGGGTTCCGCAAGAACCCGGTGTGCGACTACCTCGTGCCGTCGCTGACGACGTTCGCGGTGTCCTTGGAGGCCTACGGGCGGCGGCTCGGCGAGATCGTGCTCGCCCGGGTCGCCTCGGCGAAGGACCCGGTGCAGGAGGTCTGGCCGATGACGATCTCACCCGGCGACAGCGACACCGCTCCCCCGCGTGCCGCCGAACGGCTGGGCTGAGCCGGGCCGCCCACTTCGGACGACCCGGCCCGGTCTCAGCCGGCCCAGTAGAGCCGCATCGGGTTGTCCACCAACAGTTTCTGCCGCGCTTCGGCGCTCGGCGCGATGCGGGGCACGAAGTCGACCAGCGTGCCGTCGTCGGGCATGTGGCTCTTCATGTTGGGGTGCGGCCAGTCCGTGCCCCACAGGACGCGGTCCGGGAATTCCTCCACGAGCGCGCGGCCGAAGGGCACCACGTCGTCGTACGGCGGCCCGGCCACCGTGAGGCGTTCCGGGCCGGTGACCTTCACGTGGAAGTTCGGGTGCTCGCGCAGCAGCGTGCGGAACCGGCCGAACTCCGGGCCGTCGACGGGTTTCGTCACGTCCGGGCGGCCCATGTGGTCCACCAGCACCGTGGTCGGCAGCGAGGTGAACAGATCCCACTTCTCGGCGAGGTCAGCGGCCTCGAAGTAGATCACGATGTGCCAGCCCAGCGGCGCGATCCGTGCGACCAGGTCGTGGTAGTACGCGTCGGGCTTCGGGTCCACGAGCCGGCGCACGAAGTTCAGCCGGATGCCGCGCACGCCGGCCGCGTGCAGCCGGGCGAGCTCCTCGTCGGACTCGGTGCCGCGGATCGTCGCGATGCCCCGCGCACGCTCGCCCGCGGCGTCGAGCGCGTCGACCAGCGCACTGTTGTCGGCGCCGTGGCAGGTCGCCTGCACGATCACCTGGCGCTCGATGCCCAGGAAGTCGCGCAGCGCGAACAGCTGCTCCTTGCCCGCGTCGGTCGGCGTGTACTTGCGTTCCGGGGCGTACGGGAACACCTCGCCCGGGCCGAACACGTGCGTGTGCACGTCGACGGTGCCGGGCGGCAGCACGAAGACCGGCTTCGAGGGGTCCGGGTCGTAGGAGAGCCAGCCGGGGTCGGCCGTGAACGCGCTCACACCCCCCTCGCCTTCAGGGTCTGGTCCAGGCGCGGGTAGACGCGGCGCACGTTGCCCTCGTACACCTTCGTCTTGTCCTCTTCGGACAGTCCGAGCGCGTCGACGTAGCGGCGGGTGTCGTCGAAGTGGTGCCCGGTGCGCGAGTCGATGCCCCGCACGGCGCCGACCATCTCCGAGCCGAACAGCACGTTGTCCACGTTGATCACGTCGAACAGCAGGTTGATGCCCGGCTGGTGGTACACGCAGGTGTCGAAGAAGACGTTGGGCATGACGCCTTCGTCGGGCTCCGGGCGGCCGAGCATGTCGGCGAGCCCGCGGTAGCGGCCCCAGTGGTACGGCACCGCTCCGCCGCCGTGCGGGATCACGAAGCGCAGGCCCGGGAAGTCGGTGAACAGGTCCGACTGCAGGAACTGCATGAACGCCGTGGTGTCGGCGTTGAGGTAATGCGCGCCCGTGGCGTGGAAGCTGGGGTTGTCCGAGGCAGACACGTGCACCATGGCCGGCACGTCGAGCTCCACCATGGCCTCGTAGAACGGGTACCAGCTCTTGTCCGTGAGCGGCGGCGTGGTCCAGTGCCCGCCGCTCGGGTCGGGGTTGAGGTTGCAGCCGACGAACCCGAGCTCCTCCACGCAGCGGCGCAGCTCGGCGACCGAGTGCTCCACCGGCACGCCGGGCGACTGCGGCAGCTGGCAGACGCCGATGAACTTGTCCGGGTACAGCTGCGTGACGCGGTGCACGAGGTCGTTGTTGACTCGCGCCCACTCGGTGCTCACGGCCTCGTCACCGATGTGGTGACCCATCGCCGAAGCGCGCGGCGAGAACACGGTGAGGTCGACGCCGCGGTCGGCCATCAGCGCCAGCTGACCCTGCACGGATTCGCGCAGCTCGTCGTCGCCGATCGCCGGGTAGGCCGGGGCGGCGGTGCCCGCGTCGTACGCGGCGCGCTGCGCGTCCCGCCAGCTCGTGTGGGCCGCGGGCACGGTCGTGTAGTGGCCGTGACAGTCGATGATCACTCGGTGCCGCCTTTCGGGTCTTCTTCGGACATTCGCGTGCGGACCGCGTCGAGCAGCGGCAGCAGCCGCGCCTCCAGCTCGCCGAGGTCCGCGGGCCGGTGGGCCGCCGCCCAGTCCTGGCGGCGCGCGATCGCCTCCGCCATCACGGGCTCGACACCCGTCTCGGCCACGGTCACCGCGGCCTCCCGCAGCTCTTCGGCCCGGCGGACACCGTGCTCCAGGGAGCGGGAGATCATGTACGCGGCGAGGCTTTCCCAGTCGTCGCCGGGCAGCAGGTTCGACAGCGACCCGAGCACGCGCCCCTCCACGCCCCACTCGCGCGCGGCGAGCAGCGACTCGGTGAGCAGGGCCTCGACACCCTTGATCACCACGGAGCGGCACAGTTTGGTGGCCGCGGCCCGGCCGACCACGTCGGCGTAGACCTCCAGCCCGCTGAAGCCGAGCGGACGCGCGAACTCCGCGAACTCGGCCGCGTGCGGGCCGCCGAGCAGCATCGGGGCCGCGAGCCGCTTGGGGTTGATCGGCGACATCACGGCCGCCTCGACGTAGCGGCCGCCGGCCTGCTCGATCACCTCGGCCGAGGCCTGCTTCTGGCCGGGTGCCGCGGAGTTGAGGTCGAGGAACCAGCAGCCCGCGGGCAGCCCGTCGGCGATCGACCTGGCCGCCGTGAGGTCGTTGGCCGCGGTCACGGCGCTGATCACCAGATCGGCGTCGCGTACGGCGTCGTGCGCGTCCGCCGCGGACGCCAGCCCGAACCGTCCGGCGTTGCGCGCGGCCGCGCTCGCCGGGTCCGCCAGCGCCACGTCCCACGCGGTGAGCTCCACCCCCGTGAGGTCTTCCGCCAGCACGGAACCCACCTCGCCGAGGCCCAGCAGGGCGATGGTCGTCATGCGGTCACCGGCTTCACCTGCGGCCGCCCCGCGACCGCGACGCCGAGGTCGACGTCCTTGGTCTCCGGGCCGATCAGCGAGCCGACGAACACGAGCGCGCCACCGAGCACCAGCAGTGCCGCGGCCGTGAAGCCCGACGGCATGATGTGCTCCAGCCAGCCCTGGTAGTAGGCGTAGAACGAGGTCAGGATCAGCGGCATGCTGTAGCCGAGGCCGAACCCGCTGCCGCGCACCGCGGGCGGGAACCGCTCACACAGGTACGACGGCGTGACGGCGAACGTGCTGCCGCCCGAAATCCGGATCACGAACGTGAGCAGCAGCACCGCGCCGAAACCCGAGTACCAGCCGAGGCTGATCGTCGCGAACGCGCCGGCGCACACCACGCCGATGCCGATGCCGGACCACGCGAGGAACTTGCGGCGGCCGATCTTCTCCGACAGCGCCCCCAGGAACGGGAACAGCACGGAGTGGATGGCCTGCACGATCACCAGCGCGGCCGTCACCTGCGTCGCCGACACGTGCGCCTGGTACTGCAGCGCGCTCGGCAACAGGCCGGAGGCCAGGTTGGACGCGAACCAGATGCCGCTCATGATCACGAAGACCTGGAGGAACTGCTTGCGCGAGGAACCCACGAGCACGTCGCGGATCGGCGTGCGCGACTTCTTCGCCGACTTCCACGTCTCGGACTCCTCGACCGTGCGCGAGAAGTACACGCAGAACACCGCGCACAGCGCCGCACCCACGAGGAACGGCACGCGCCAGCCCCACTGCGAGTAGGCCGAGTCGGGGCCGCCCGAGGGCGTGATCCGCAGCATGATGAACGTCACCAGCGAGATCGCGCAGTACGAGATCGGGAAGCCCATGCCCACGAGGCCGCCGTACCAGCCGCGCTTGCCGGTGGGCACCGCCTCCATCGCCAGCGGCGTGGCGCCGGTGTACTCGCCGCCGAGGAACACGCCGTCGATCAGGCGCAGCACCACCATCAGCACGACGCCGAGCAGGCCCACGGCGTGGTAGCCGGGCAGCAGCGCGATCAGCAGCGTGCAGATGCCACAGCCGGTGATCGACCACAGCGTCACGCGGCGGCGCCCCACCTTGTCGGCCAGGCGGCCGAAGATGAGCGAACCGAGCGGCCGGCCGATGAGGGTGGCCACGAAGATCAGCGACGTGATCACGGCCCGGCTGCCCGGGGACACCGCGGGCGGGAGGAAGTAGTTCATCGCAGGCGTGAGCGCCACCACCGGCAGGTAGACGTCGAACATGTCGACGAAAAAGCCGAAGGAAGCGCCGATCACGGCGTTGCGGGTCGAGGTCTTCGCCCCTCGGGCAGCGGGCGGTGACGTGGCCGGTCCGGTCATCGTCGAGATCATCTCCTGTCGTGCCGGGCGCGTCATCGCGGCCGGGGTGGTCCCGGGGAACGTAACTCGCCGACCCGGATCGTCACAAGAGTCGTCTACGAAATTGTTGACAATCTCGTATGGGATGCTTAGCGTCACCATCGAGGAGAGGAGCCGGGATGACCACCACGCCGAAGGAAGGGGAGGCCGGCAAGCACGCGGCGCTCGACGCGCTGCGGGCCGCCCTGCTGGCAGGCGATGTCGTCCCGGGGCAGCGGCTGGTGGAGGCCGAGCTGGCCGAGACCTTCGGCGTCACGCGCGCGAGCATGCGCGCGGCCTTGATCGACCTGACCGCGGAAGGCCTGGTGGAGCGCATCCCGCACCGCGGGGCCCGGGTGCGGGTGGTGTCGATCGAGGAGGCCGTGGCCATCACCGAGTGCCGCATGGTGCTCGAGGGCCTGTGCGCGGCCAAGGCGGCGGAGAAGGTGACCGACGACGAGATCGGCTCGCTGCGCGAGCTGGCGGGGCGGCTCCGGGCCGCCGTCGACGAGGGCGAGTCGATGAAGTACTCGGAGCTCAACCGCGAGCTGCACCGCACAGTGCGCGAGATCGCGGGGCAGTCCGTGGCGGCGGAGCTGCTGGAGCGGCTCCACGGCCAGATCGTCCGCCACCAGTTCCGGCTCGCCATGCGCGCGGGCCGGCCGCACGTGTCGCTGCCCGAGCACCTGGCGATCATCGAGGCGATCGCCCGCCGCGACCCGGACGCCGCCGAACAAGCGGCCCGGGCGCACCTGCGCAGCGTGATCACCGCGCTGCGCGAGACCGACAACTGAGCGATGGAGCAGGCTGAATGAACACAGTGGTCGTGACCGACGTCCCCCGGGCGCCCGGCGAGAAGATCGACGAGCTGGCCGGCTTCGGCGTCGCCACGGTGCACGAAGCACTGGGGCGCACGGGCTACCTGGGCACCGAGCACCGGCCGCTGCACCGCGGCTCGCGCATCGGCGGCTCGGCCGTGACGGCACTGTGCTGGCCCGGCGACAACATGATGATCCACGCGGCCGTGGAGCAGTGCCGGCCGGGCGACATCCTCGTGGTCACCACCACTTCCCCGTCCACGGACGGGATGTTCGGCGAGCTGCTGGCCACCTCGCTCGTGTCGCGCGGCGTGCGTGGGCTCGTGATCGACGCGGGCGTGCGTGATGTCGCGGAGCTGAAGGAGATGGGCTTCCCGGTGTGGTCGCGGGCGATCAGCGCCCAGGGCACCGTGAAGGCGACGGCCGGTTCGGTGAACGTGCCGGTGACCGTCGGCGGGCAGACGATCCGCCCGGGCGACGTGATCCTGGCCGACGACGACGGTGTGCTGTGCGTGCCGCAGCGCGACATCGACCGGGGCATCACCGCCTCGAAGGCCCGGCTGGCCAAGGAGGAAGCGACCCGGGCCGCGCTGGCCGGCGGCGAGCTCGGGCTCGACCGCTACAACCTGCGCGAGAAGCTCGAGTCGCTCGGCGTGCGCTACCTGACTGCCGAGGAGTACGCGAAGGAGCAGGCGTGAGCGGCCTGCCCTGCCTGCTGATGCGTGGCGGCACGTCCAAGGGCGCGTACTTCCGCGCCGAGGACCTGCCCGCCGACGCGGCGGAGCGCGACGACCTGCTGCTGCGCGTCATGGGCAGCCCCGACCCGCGTCAGATCGACGGCATCGGCGGCGCCCACCCGCTCACCAGCAAGGTGGCGGTGGTGTCGCCGAGCACCTCGCCCGACGCGGACGTCGACTACCTGTTCCTGCAGCTCGGCGTGGCCGAGGCGACGGTGAGCGACCGGCAGAACTGCGGGAACCTGCTCGCGGGCGTCGGCCCGTTCGCGGTGGAACGCGGCCTCGTGCCGGCCGGAGACGGTGAGACGACCGTGCGGATCCGCATGGTCAACTCCGACAGCACCGCCGTCGCCCGGTTCCCCACGCCCGGTGGGGTCGTGGAGTACGCCGGTGACACGGCGATCTCCGGCGTGCCCGGCACCGCGGCGCCGGTGGTGCTCGACTTCGCCGACACCGCCGGGTCGACGGGCCACGGCCTGCTCCCGACCGGGCACCTCGTGGACACCGTGGACGGTGTGCCGGTGACCTGTGTGGACAACGGCATGCCCGTGGTCGTCGCGCGGGCCGCCGACTTCGGGCTCACCGGCTACGAATCGGTCGAGCAGCTCAAGGCCGACACCGCGTTGCGGGAGCGGATCCAGTCGCTGCGCCTGCAAGCCGCCGAGCTGATGGGCCTCGGCGACGTGCGCGACAGCTCGGTCCCCAAGACCACGCTCGTCGCGCCGCCCGTGGACGGCGGCACGATCTGCACCCGCACGTTCATCCCGCTCGAACCGCACACGTCGATCGGCGTGCTCGGGGCCGTCAGCGTGGCCACGGCGCTCCTGCTGGACGGCGCCGTCGGCCACGAGCTGGCGAAGCTGCCCGGCACCTCGCGCATCGACGTCGAGCACCCGACCGGCCACCTGCAGGTCGAGGTCGAGGTGGACGAGACCCCGCCGCGGGTTCGCCGCAGCGGGGTCGTGCGCACGGCCCGGAAGTTGTTCGACGGCACGGTTTTCCCGCGCTGACGCCGTTTCTCCGGGGGTGCCGCTCAGGCGCCCCCGGGGAACGCGTGCCTGCGTCCGCCGACCACCGCGACCGCCGAGAAGACCAGCAGCACCAGCGAAGCCCACGTGATCGACGCCGTGCCCAGGCCCGCGATCAGGAGCCCGCCGGCGAGACCGCCGAGCGCGATCGAGCCGGAGAAGAACGAGATCACGATCGACTGCGCGACGTCGGCGGCCTCGGCCGTCGCGGTGATCGCGGCGCCGATGAACAGGCTGGGCGAGCTGCCGAACGCCAGCCCCCACGCCGCCGCGGCGACGTACACGAGCGCGGGCACACCCGAGAGCACCGCCAGGACCAGCACGCTCACCCCGAACAGCAGGGTGCTCGCGACGATCAGCTTGCGCAGGTGGTGGTCGATGTGCGCGCCGACCACGACCACGCTGAGCACCGACGTGACCCCGAAGGCGAACAGCACCCACCCGGCCTGGCTCTCCATGCCCGCGAACCGCAGGAAGTCGGTCACGTAGGTGTAGAGGATGTTGTGCGCCACCATGTACGTGGTGAGCGCGAACAGGATCGTGCGCAGCCCCGGCATCGCGAGGACCTGGCGCAGCGTGAACCGTTCGTGGCCCGCCTGGCCGGGCAGGTTCGCCAGGTTCACGACGAACCACAGCATGTTCAGCACGCTCAGCGCCGCCGAGACCCAGAACGCCGTCTGCCAGCCGCCGAAGGTGCTCAGCCACGTGCCGACCGGGACGCCGAGGGCCAGCGAGATCGGCGTGCCCGCCAGCGCGATCGCGATCGCACGCCCCTGCACGCTCGGCGGCGACAGGCGCGCTGCGTACCCGGCTAGCTGCGTCCAGACCAGCGCGGTGCCGAGACCGGCGACGAACCGGATCACCATCGTGAGGGTGTAATCGGTGGACAACGCCGTGAGCGCGTTGGTGATCGCCACGGTGCCCAGCGCGACCTGCAGCACGGTCTTGCGCGACCACTTCGCGGTCAGGCGCGAGAGCGGGATCGCGGCGAGCGCGGTGGCGGCGGCGTAGACGGTGACGATCTGGCCGGTGGCCGCGACGCTCGTGTGCAGGGTCCGGCTGATCTCGGGCAGCAAGCCGGCCGGCAGGCACTCGGTGAGGATGCCGATGAACCCGGCGAGGAACAGCCCGAACAGGGCCTTCCCCGGGAGCCGGTCCCGGCTGCGCGCGGTGGCGGGCGAAGCTGTGGTGGTTTCGGTCATCTCACTGATCCCTCTTCCCGGTGCCGGGCCACTCGGCGGGCACGGGTTCACTGTGCGCCGGGCGCGAGGGGTTACCCAGGTGCCCGTTTCGCGTACGTCCGGCGTGCCTACTACTGGCAGGGACAGGCTCAGGAGCAGCGGTTTCGTGGCCCGGGCGCGATACTGAGGGACATGGCGACGCACCCGAACACCGAGCCGGCGCCGGATCCGCGCGCGGAGCTGAGCGAATTCCTGCGCTCGCGGCGCGCCCGGCTGAAGCCGGCCGACGTCGGGCTGCCCGAGTACGGCCGGCGCCGGCGCGTGCCGGGGCTGCGGCGCGAGGAGCTCGCCCAGCTGGCCGGGGTTTCCGTCGCGTACTACACGCGGCTGGAGCAGGGCAACGGCCGCAACGTCTCGCTCGAGGTGCTGACCGCGATCTCCACCGCGCTGCACCTGTCGGAGACCGAACACGCGCACCTGCTGGACCTGGCCAAGCCGCAGCGGCGCAACCGGCCGGCGCCGCGGCGCCGGCAGCAGGTGCGGCCGGTGCTGCAGACGATGCTGGACGCGATCGAGAGCGTGCCCGCGTACGTGTGGGGCCGGCGCACCGACGTGCTCGCGTGGAACAAGACGGCGTCGGCGCTGTTCGGCGACTGGGCCGCGCGGGCGCCGGAGGACCGCAACTGGGCCCGCATCGTCTTCCTGGATCCGGCCGCGCGCAGCCTGTACGCGGACTGGCGCACGAAGGCGGCCGACGTCGTCGGGCAGCTGCGGCTCGACGCCGGGCAGCACCCGAACGACCCGCTGCTCACCGAGCTGGTCGGGGAACTGTCGGTGAAGAGCGACGAGTTCCGCACGATGTGGGCCGAACACGACGTGAAGCGCAAAACGCACGCGACGATGCGGCTGCGGCACCCGCTCGTCGGCGAGCTGACGTTGTTCTACGAGACGTTCACCCTGCCCGAGGACCAGGACCAGGCGTTGTCGGTGTACCACACCGAACCCGGTTCGAAGTCGCAGGAAGCGTTGCGGCTGCTGGCCAGCTGGGGCCCGGACGCGGCGGCCTCGGCCGAGCACGCTCACGCGTCGGAGGCTTCGGAGTACTAGCCTGGACCGCGTGACCTCCGCCTACACGTCCACTGTGGACATCGCCCGGCCCGCCGGCGACGAGCGCACCGCGGAGCAGTGGGCGCGCGCCGCCTGGGAGGACGCGCCGGCGCCGCTGCGGGCGTTCCTGCGCGTCGGCTGGCGGTGCCTCGGCCTGCGGACCCGGCCGGGGCCGGGCCGCGTGCTCGGCTGGACGGTCGCGAGCTCCGAGCCCGGCCGGGTGGTGCTCGAAGCGCCGTCGAGCCTGCTGACCGTGCGCAACACCGTCGATGTCGGCTCACGGGTGCGCTGGACCACCACCGTGCGGTTCGACCGGGCGCCGGCCCGGGCGTTGTGGGCGATCGCGGCGCCCGTCCACGCGGTGGTCATCCCGTGGCGGCTGCGCGAGGCGGCCCGGCGCGGAAGTGGCCGGCACTGGCTGGTGACGACGTTCCAGCGTCGCGTCGGGCAATCCGGTGCTGTCGCGGCTGCCCGGCCAGGTGCTGCTGGAGACCACGGGCCGCAGGTCGGGTCTCCCCCGCCGCACGCCCGTCGGTGGGCGGCGCACGGGTGGCGAGTTCTGGCTGGTGTCGGAGTTCGGCACCCGCTCGCAGTACGTCCGCAACCTGCAGGCCGACCCGCGCGTCCGCGTACGGCTGCGCGGGCGCTGGCACCGCGGGACCGCCCACGTCCTCCCCGACGACGACGCCGTGGCCCGGCTGAAGTCGTTGCCGCGCTTGAACAGCCTCGGCGTGCGGGCCTTGGGCAACGACCTGCTGACGGTGCGCGTCGACCTGGACTGAGCGCTAGCGGGCCAGCCGTTCGGCGAGCCACTTCAGGGCCAGCGGGTAGCGGTAGTCGATGCCGCCGTGGCCCGCGTCGAAGAGCTCGAAGTGCAGGCGGTCCTCGGGCAGGCCGGCTTTGAGGAGTTCGTCGCGGAACGCCGTGGCGCCGAGGTCGAGGAACCACTCGTCGCGGGTGCCGGCGTCGATCCAGACCGAGTCCAGGGAACGCAGCGTCTCGGCGTGGGCCGGCGCCATGCGGACCGGGTCCCAGGCGAGCCAGCGGTCCCAGACGTCCGGTCGGAGCACGCCGGTCACCGCGTCGAACGGCAGCTCGGGCGTGCCGTCCTCGCGTGCGGAGAAGCACGCGGCGACGCCGAAGGCCACGAGCAGCGACTCGTCACCCGGCTTGGTGAACGGCGGGCGGGAGCGGAAGTCGTCCCACCAGCGGAAGATGTCGTGGTCGTAGTCGCGCAGCACGCGCACGGCCTTGCCGAACTCGGGCACGTACGACAGTTCGTAGAGGGTGTCGCCGGCGTGCGTGGCGAGCGCGCCGAACAGGTCGGGGCGCAGCATCGGGGTGATCATCGCGCCGAAACCGCCGGACGACTTGCCGGTGATCGCGCGGGACTCGCGCGCGGCGATGGTCCGGTAGTGCGCGTCGACCCACGGCACGATCTCGTCGCACAGGTACGAGTGGTAGCGGCCGGTGCCGGGCGAGTCGACGAACTGCGAGCCGCCGTAGGAGGTCCAGGCGTCGACGTAGACCACGATGCAGGGTGGCGCGCCGTCGGCGAAGACGGCGTCGGCCGTTTCCAGGTAGGGCTGCCGGAAGGCGGTGCGGTTGGCCCACATCGTGACCTGGCCGGTGTAGCCCTGGATCACGTGGATCACCGGGTAGCGCGCGTCGGAATCGTCGTAGCCCGGCGGCACGTACACCCACAGGGGCCGCTCGTGCGGGTCGCCGAGCGGGTTGTCCCGCAGCAGCTCCGAGGTGAACGTGTGGCGGTCGAGCCGGCCGGCGAGCGGGGCGTCCCAGGGCAGCATGGGGACAGTCAACCAGGTCCGCGCGGTGGGTGGCGGCGTTCCACAGTGGATTCGGGCCCGGCCGGGGTTCTTGACACACGCGGTTTTGCCCGACCATGCTCGCGTCCGGGCCTGGTGCCCCCTCGACAGTGGGAGGCACGGCGGGCCATGACGGTTCTCGAGTGGCTGCGAAGCCGGGACAACAACCTCTCGGCGCTGCGCCGCACGGGCCGGGCCGCGATCATCCTGCCGTCGCTGTTCGCGGTCGGGAACCTGGCGCTGGGCAACGCGCTGACGGGCCTGTTCGCGTCGGTGGGATCGGTGGCGCTGCTGCTGTTCGTCGACTTCGGCGGGCCGATCCGCGACCGGGTGTTCGCCCAGGGCGCGCTCGTGCTCGCCGGCGGCTTGCTGATCTCGCTGGGCACGCTGGTGTCGCAGGTCGTGTGGCTCGCGGCGGTGGCCACGGTGGTGGTGGCGTTCGTGGTGCTGTTCGCCGCCGTCGTGAGCTCCGTGATCGCGAGTGCGACGACGTCGTTGCTCGTGTCGTTCATCCTGCCCGCGACGCTGCCCGGCTCGCTGGCCACGCTGCCCGACCGGCTGCTGGGCTGGGGCATGGCGGGGGTCGTGTCGATGGCCGCGATCGCCGTGCTGTGGCCCTCGCCGGTGCGCAACCCGCTGCGGCTCGCGACGGCGCGCGCGTGCGCGTTGCTGGCGCAGCGGCTGCGGATCGAGGTCGAGTGCGTGCGCTGCGGGTTCCTGCCGAACGTGGTGGCGCAGGTCGACGACGTCGTCGCGGAGTCGAGCGCCGCCGTCGCCGCGCTGCGGCACTCGTTCTTCGGCACGCCCTACCGGCCGACGGGGCTGACGACCTCGACGCGCACGCTGGTGCGGCTCATCGACGAGGTCGTGTGGCTCGAGGAGATCCTGGCGCGGATGCCCGTCGCCGAGGGCCACGGCGCCACGACGGCGGCGGTGTCGGAGGTCAAGCTGGCCGCCGCCGTGCTGCTCGACCACGGCGCGGGGCTGCTGAAGGCGGTGGCTTCGGCGCCCGACGACCTGGTGGTCGAGCTCGCGCGGCTGCGGGACGCGCGCGGGGAGATGGAAGCCGTCGCGACGTCCGCGTTGCCGGACCCGGACACGGCGGAGTTCGTGACGTCGCTCGAACCGAGCTTCCGCGCGCAGGAGATGAGCTTTGCGATCTCGGCGATCGCGCAGAACATCGAGCTGACCGTGGCGGCGCGGCGGCGGACCTGGTGGGAGCACCTGATCGGGCGACGGCCGGACGGCGCGGGGTCGGCGTTGTCGTCGGTGCAGGAACGGACGGGCGCGCACGTCGCGTGGAACTCGGTGACGCTGCACAACAGCCTGCGCGGCGGCATCGCGCTCGGGGCGGCCGTGCTCATCGCGGAGCTGACCGGGGTGGAGCACTCGTTCTGGGTCGCGTTCGGCACGATGGCGGTGCTGCGGTCCAACGCGCTGAGCACCGGGCAGAGCGCGGTGCGCGCCTTGCTCGGCACCGTCGCGGGGATCGTCGTCGGCAGTGTGCTGATTCTGCTGCTCGGCCACGACACCGCGGTGTTCTGGGCGCTGCTGCCGATCGCGGTGGTGTTCACGGGGCTGGCGCCCGCCGTGATCTCGTTCGCGGCCGGGCAGGCCGGGTTCACGGTTTTGCTGTTGCTGCTGTTCTCCCTCATCCAGCCGGCCGGGCTGCGGATCGGGCTGGTGCGGGTGGAGGACGTGGCGCTCGGCTGCGCGGTCAGCCTCGTGGTGGGGATCGTGTTCTGGCCCCGCGGCGCCGCGGCCGAGCTGCGGCGCGCCGTCGCCGACGGCCTCGCCGAAAGCGCCCGCTACCTGCGCGGCGCCGTCGAGTACGGCGTGAGCCGCTGCGACGCGCTGGTCGCCCCGACCACCGAGCCCGGCGACGAGAACCGCCGCGCCGCCGCGGCGGCCCGTCGCCTCGACGACGCGTTCCGCGTTTTCCTCACCGAACGCGGGCCCAAGCACGTGCCCCTGGCCGACGTCGCGGCGATGATCACCGCGGTCGCCGTGCTCCGCCTGACCGCCGAGGCCGTGCTGGACCTGTGGCGCCGCGAAACCGGCGGCCCCGTCGGCGACCGCACCGCCGCGCGCACCGAGGTCCTCGCCGCGAGCGACGAACTGGCCCGCTGGTACGAAGCCACCGCCGCCGCCCTCACCGGCTCCGGCGTCCCCCCGCCCCTCAAGTCCCGCGACCCGGCCGCCGACGCCCGCCTCCTCACGGCCGTCCACCGTGACCTCTCCGGCGACGACCACCAGGGCACCGCCACGGCCGTGAAGATGATCTGGACCGCCGACCACCTCGACGCGGCCCGCCGCCTGCAGCCCACGCTGGTCGGCCCGGTGACCGCGGCTGCGCGGCATTCGTCGTTGTTGAGCTGAGGAGCAGCTTCGGGGCGCTGCCGAAGCGCGCCGGCGCTGCCCAGTGTCCCGCGGCCACGAGGGCGGGCAGACCGTCACATCTGCGCCAGGCGTCCTGCTCGCCGTTCAACGGCCTTCGCCCCATGCCCGCCCAGGTCGCTGCGCTCGTCGCTCCTGAGCGCCCGGCCGTTGCCTTTCGCGGCGAGCCCGAGCCGACCGCCGTTCAGCAGCCCCGGGCGCCCGTCGTCGCTGAGCTGCGCCAACTCGCCTCGCGCGGTGAAGCACCGTCGCGGCGAGAAGGGCCCGCCGATGCGGCGGCGGGCAGAGCGCTGCGCCCTGCCCGCCGTTCAACCGCCTTCGCACCAAGCCCACGCAGTTCGTGCGGTAGCCGGGCGACTCCTACTCCGTCGCCTTGCCCACCAGTGTCTCGAGGCCCTTGCCCAGTGCCGCCACCGCGGCGGCGCTGGCGGCGCCCAGGCTGTGGCGTTCGGCGAGCCAGCCGGCGTCGTTGTAGGTGACGTGGGTGGCGCCGTCCTCGTCTTCCCAGGCGAGGGCGCGCAGGGGCAGGTCGAGGCCGCTCGTGGGGCCGTCGGCGAGCAGCGGGGTGCCACCGCGGCCGTGGCCGAACACGAGCAGCTGCATGGGCCGCAGCTCGAGGCCCGCGGCGACCGCGTTGGCCGCGTGGTCGATGCGCGCGAACACGATCAATCCCGCGCCTTCGGCCAGCGAAACGAGACGGTCCACGGTCTCGCCCACTCCTCGGCTGCTCGCGACCGTCACCAGGCCTTCTCCCGCCATCACCACTCCTTCGTCCGCGCCGGGTTCCCGCGTGGACGCTACTCCCCCGCGTTATTCCCGATCGGGCGGGAAAACCCGGGCTTTCCCAATGGCTGGTTCCGGCTGCCGCACCCGTGCGTCCCGGCGCACACTGCGAAGGCAGGCCGAGCGGAAAGGACGCGCACATGGCAGGTGGACCCTTGCTCGCCGTCGCACTGGAGGGGGCCGGCTGGCACCCGGCGGCGTGGCGGGAGCCGGCGGCACGGCCGGCCGAGCTGCTCACGGCCGGGTACTGGACCGACCTGGTGCAGGAGGCCGAAGCGGCGAAGCTGGACTTCGTCACCTTCGAAGACTTCCTGTCCCTGCGCACCGACGCACGCGGCCCGTTCGAGGACCGCGCCGACGTCGTGCAGGGCCGGCTCGACGCGGTGCTCATCGCGTCGCGGGTCGCGCCGCTGACCTCGCGCATCGGGCTGGTGCCGACGGCCGTCGTCACCCACACGGAGCCGTTCCACCTGTCGAAGGCCATCGCGACGCTCGACTTCGTCAGCGGCGGCCGCGCGGGCGTGCGCGTGCAGGTGTCGCGCCACGAGGAGGAGTACCGCAACTTCGGCCGGCGCGAACCGGCCGACGCGGCGGACCTGTTCGACGAGGCCGCCGACTACGTCGAGGTGCTGCGCCGGCTCTGGGACAGCTGGGAGGACGACGCGGAGATCCGCGATGTCGCCACCGGCCGGTTCGTCGACCGCGAGAAACTGCACTACATCGACTTCGAGGGCCGCTGGTTCTCGGTGAAGGGCCCGTCGATCACGCCCCGGCCGCCGCAGGGCCAGCCGCCCGTCGCCGCCCTCGCGCACAACGACCGGGCCTACCGGCTGGCCGGCAAGGCCGCCGACCTCGTGTACGTGACACCGCAGGACCGGTCGGACGTCACGAAGATCCGCGCTGCCGTGGACGAGCGGCTGCGCGTGTTCGCCGACCTCGTGGTGTTCCTCGACGAAAAGCCGGGCGCGGCCGCCGATCGCAAGGCGCGCCTCGACGACGTCGCGGGCGCCGAATACACCTCCGACGCGCGCGTGTTCACCGGCACGCCCGCCGAGCTCGCCGACCTGCTGCTCGACTGGCACGCCGCCGGCCTGACCGGGTTCCGCCTGCGGCCGGGCGCGCTGCCCGACGACCTCACCGCCGTCACGCGCGGCCTCGTGCCCGAGCTGCGCGGGCGCGGCGCGTTCCGCCACGACTACGAAGCCGCCACGCTGCGGGGCCTGCTCGGCCTGCCCCGCCCCGCGAACCGCTACGCCGCCTGAGGAGGGACCCGATGACCGAGCCGAAGCAGATCCACCTCGCGGCGCACTTCCCGGGCGTCAACAACACCACCGTGTGGAGCGACCCGGAGGCGGGCAGCCACATCGAGTTCAGCTCGTTCGTGAAGCTCGCGCAGACGGCCGAGCGCGCCAAGTTCGACTTCTTCTTCCTCGCCGAAGGCCTGCGGCTGCGCGAGCAGAACGGCCTCATCTACGACCTCGACGTCGTCGGGCGCCCGGACACGTTCACGGTGCTCTCGGCGCTCGCCGCGGTCACCGAACGGCTGGGGCTCGCGGGCACGATCAACTCGACGTTCAACGAGCCGTTCGAGGTGGCGCGCCAGTTCGCCTCGCTGGATCACCTTTCGGCCGGGCGCGCGGCGTGGAACGTCGTGACGTCGTGGGACGCCTTCACCGGCGAGAACTTCCGCCGCGGCGGCTTCCTGCCGCAGGACCAGCGGTACTCGCGCGCCGAGACGTTCCTGCGCACGGCGTGGGAGCTGTTCGACTCCTGGCGCGGTGACGAGGTCGTCGCGGACAAGGCGAGCGGCCGCTTCCTGTCCGACGCCCACGCCGGCGCGTTCTCCCACCACGACCAGCATTTCACCATCGACGGCCGCTTCCCCGTGCCGCGCGGGCCGCAGGGCCGCCCGGTCACCATCCAGGCCGGCGACTCCGACGAGGGCCGCGAGTTCGCCGCCGCCACGGCCGACGCCATCTTCAGCCGCTACGGCACGCTCGAGACCGGCCGGCCGTTCTACCGCGACGTGAAGGGCCGCCTCGCGAAGTACGGGCGCACACCCGACCAGCTCGTGATCATGCCCGCGGCGACCTTCGTCCTCGGCGACACCGACGCCGACGCCCACGAGAAGGCCCACGAGGTGCGGCTGCAGCAGGTCAGCGAGCAGACGGCGATCAAGTTCCTCGAACAGCTGTGGAACACCGACCTGTCCGAGCACGACCCGAACGGCCCGCTGCCCGACTTCGACCCCGTCGTCGGCGAGGACCTGATCTCGAAGGGCCGCGCCAGCGTGCGGATGTACCGCGACCCGCTGGCCACGGCCAAGGAATGGCGCCAGCTCGCGGAGGCCAAGAACCTCACCGCGCGGGAGGTCATCATCGAGGTCACCGGGCGCCAGACGTTCATCGGCTCCCCGACGACCGTCGCGACCGCCATCAACGACCTCGTGCAGAACGACGCCGCCGACGGCTTCATCCTCGTGCCCCACGTGACGCCGGGCGGGCTCGACGAGTTCGCCGACACCGTGGTGCCCCTGCTGCAGGACCGCGGGGTGTTCCGGACGGAGTACTCGGGAACGACGCTGCGGGACCACCTGGGGCTTTCGCTGCCCTGACCCCGCGTGTGCCGGCGACTCCGGGCGGGTACCCGGTGGCCATGCCGACGACCCGCCCGGACGGCGCCGCACCGCCGGACACCGCCGACCTCACCCGCCTGCGCCGGGCGGCCGCGGACTGCACGGGATGCGGCCTCCACCGCGCGGCCACACAGACGGTCTTCGGCGAGGGACCGCGGCACGCCGAGATCCTGGTCGCCGGCGAACAGCCCGGCGACCAGGAGGACCGGCAGGGCAAACCGTTCGTCGGCCCCGCGGGCAGGCTCTTCGACGAGGCGCTCACCGAAGCCGGCTTCGAGCGCGAAGCCTTGTACGTCACCAACGTCGTGAAGCACTTCAAGTTCACCGAACGCGGCAAGCGGCGCATCCACGCGAAGCCTTCGCGCCCGGAGGTCGTCGCGTGCCGGCCGTGGCTGCTCGCCGAACTGCGCGCGGTGCGGCCGCGGCTGCTGCTCCTGCTGGGCGCCACGGCCGCCCAGTCGGTGTACGGGCCGTCGTTCCGCATCACCCGGCGGCGCGGTGAACCGCTGGCGCCGCCCGACGAGTACGCCGGCCTCTTCGACGTCGCGTTGGCCACCGTGCATCCGGCAGCGGTGTTGCGCGCGCCGGATCGGGAGGCGGCGCGGGCGGAGTTCGTCGCCGACCTCCGGAGCGCCGCGCGGTGACCTCCGCGCGCGCGGCCCCGAAATGACTTCCGCCGTCAGGAGCGCAGCCGCGAAACGATCCCCAGCCACGCCTTCGCGTCGGCCAGGTCGTGGTGGATCTGCAGCACGCGGTCGAGCCCGAGCATCCGCAGGGGGCGCAGCACGGCGAGCCGGGCGGTGACGATCGCGTAGGGCACCGCCGCGGCGCGGGCGGCCTCGTGGGCGCGGACGAGGGTGCTGATGCCGTCGGAGGAGCAGAAGGTGACCTCGCGCAGGTCGATGAGCAGCACGTGGGGCCCGAGTTCGAGCTCCACGGCCAGCTGCCCGGCGAGCCGGCCGGCGATCGTCGCGTCGACGTCGCCGCGGACGGCCACGGTGGTGTTCTCGGCGGTGGCGACCACGACGACGACCGGCGGGTTCGCGGGGGCGTCCCGAAGGGGTTCCGCCACGGCAGGCCTCCCTCCACGCATCGGGCGGAGACGCAGGCCAGGCCGGTCTCCGGAGTCCTCGGCACGGGCCGGGACGACGGCAGACGGCTTCTGGTTGAACCGCGGTCACCGAAGCTTACGCGGTCGAGGCCGAGGTTGGGTCCCGCTCGGTCCGGGGTACCCGGCCGGGATGAAGAGGACGTTGTACAAACCGTTGAACTTCGCCGTCAGCGCGCTCGGCGGTCTCGTCGCCGGCCAGGTCTTCAAGCTGCTGTGGCAGCGCGTCTCCGGCGAGGACGACGCCCCGAGCGCGACGGACAAGCACCGCAGCTGGCAGGAGATCCTCATCGCCGCGGCCGTGCAGGGCGCGATCTTCGGCGTGGTGGAGGCCGCCGCCGAACGCGCCGGCGCCGTCGGCTACGAAAAGGCCAGCGGCGAATGGCCCGGCGACGACTGACCCCGGGAGCCACCGTGGACGACGAACAACTCACCCCCGGCGCCCACCCCGCCGCCGACGAGGACTCGAGCGGCAACCGCCCGCCGCCGGCACAGCGGAACGACCGCGACACGCCTCTCGAGGACGAGCACGGCCGGTCCCGCCGCGGCCACCCGGGCGGCTCGGAGAACTTCCGCGGCGACCTGGATCCGAGGCGAAGGGTCGCTCGCGGTGAACGCGGTTCACCGAAGCACCGCCCCACCTGATCGTGATTGTCCACATCGGACGTCCACTGAGCTGAGCTCGCCGGAACCCGCTGGCCTTCAGGGGTGCGGGCCGGATGGGGCACTTCAGGATCGGCGAGGGGCGGCGGACATCCGGGCGTCGCCGTCGGTCTGCCGCCCCCGGGGCGATCGGGTGCCGGCCGGATGCGCAACCCCTCACCTTCCGGGTGAAGCGGAGTCGCGTTTGCTTGCCGCGGGGGCGGGTATCCGGAATCGTTGTGGGGCACTAGAGAACGGAGGCGCCAATGACCATGGCCGAACAGGAGATCCGACAACAGCCGGACGCGGACGCCGAACCCACGTCACGCACTGCCGAGCTGCCGGGGCAGAACCGCTGGGAAGCGGGTAACGAGATCCGGATCGCCGCGCAGCGCGCTGGACGCGAGTGGCAGCAGCCGGAAACCGACTGACCTGCCGTTTTCGGCCACTCCCCCGTCCCCGAGCATCACTTCGGTGTGGCCCGATCACCCCTCGGCAGACTGACCTCGACCCGTGCGCGACACGGCGCGGAGCCGGCGCGGCCTGGCCGAACGGGCACGTCCGGCTCGGCACGACCAGGGCCGCAACGACGTACGGTGGCGGCCGCCCACGAAGCGGCCGCACCGGCTCCGGCGCCGAGCCTCACGAACTGCCTTCCGGCCGGTTGATCGGCACCGATCCCGAGCTCGTCGCGCCAGACGGCGTCGAACTCCTGGGCCTCGCCACCACGGCTCGACAGTCCTCAATGGACTCGCAGCCGAATCCGCGTCCGGGGGAACTGAGCCTTGCCCACCGCGCCCGGCTCAGAACGCGAACTGCTGCCCACCATCGATGTCATACGTGGCACCCGTCAGCGCCGTGTTGATCATCAGGTGCACCGCCAGCGCCCCGACGTCCACCGGGGTCACGACCCGGCCGATCGGCAACGTGGCCCGCAGTTCGGCGCGCCGATCGTCCAGCCCCTCTCCCAGCAGGGACGCGGACAGTGGCGTGTCCACGAACCCCGCGGCGATCAGGTTCACGCGCACCGGCGCGATCTCCAGGGCGAGCGTCGCCGCGAACGGAGGCAGGGCGGCGGTGGCCGAGGACACGATGCCGAGCGCGCGGTTCACCCGCCGGCCGCCGGTGCCGCCCATCAGGACGAGTGAGCCGCCCGGAGGCATCTTCGGGGCGGCGTTGCGGGCGGCTTCGAGGCCGACCACCAGGTGGTCGCTCAGCGCGTCGCGGATCTCGGCCGCGGTCATCTCCAGCAGCGGCCCGTAGTGCGGCGCGCCCGCCGTGATCATGACGTGGTCGACCGCGGCCAGGCCCCGGAAGAACGCGGCCATCGCCGCCGGGTCGGTCGCGTCGAAGGCCGCGGTGTCCTGCGCGCCGACGTCGGCCGCGGCCTTGCCGAGCTTCTCCGGGCTGCGCCCGGTCAGCACGACCTGTGCGCCCTCGGCCCGCGCGAGCCGCGCGGTCTCCAGGCCGATCCCCGCGCTGCCCCCGATGACGACGACCGTCTGGCCCGCCAGACCCCGCCCGCGCTCGACGTCCGCCATCCGTCCTCCGTGGTCGTGACAAGCCCTCAGAGCGGCAGTTCCGTGCCCGCCTGCTCCGCCACCATGTACCGGCTGTACCAGTCCGGCCAGTTCGCGTCGGCCTCGCCGGTGCGTTTCTCGTGCTCGCCGTGCGCCACCGACGCGCGGCGCATCGCGTCGGCCAGGTCGCTCACCGACGCGAACGAAGTCTCCGCCGCGTCGACCCGCCCGGGCAGCCGGGTGGTGATCTCCTGCAGCTGCCACTGGTTCCCGTCGGGATCGGCGAACGTGGCCTGCGACCGGTAGCTGGTGCGATCCGGGTCCAGCCCGGGCTCCGGTCCCTCCGGGCCGAAGTGGAAGATCTCGCTCACGGTCACGCCGGCGGCGACCAGCGCGGCGCGCGTCGCCTCGATGTCGGAGACGACCGCGTACCCCTTCGCCGACCCGGGTTTCGCGTCCGTGAGGTTCGAACCGAACTGGACCGAGCACGGCGACCCGTGCGGGGTCAGCTGCACGACCCACGGCGGCGTCTCGTCGAGCCGCCAGCCGATTCCCGTGTAGAACGCCTTGGCCCGCTCGACATCCGCGACGGGGATCACGAGCACCTCGACCTTCATGTCGACGTTCTCGAGCCCGCTCTCCGAAGTGGTCATCCCGCCTCCTGTGGCAACGCAGGCGCCCCAGCGTAGCCGGTGCGTCCCGGAGCGGGCCCGGCATTGAAAATGTCCCCACCGATCGGGTTCGGCCGCTCACCCGCGTTTGAGCGAACGCGGCATGACACCCCAGAAGACGACGAACAGCAAGAAGGCGAAGCCGGCCACGCCGAACATCGCCGCCGCGCCGTAGACGACCTTCGCGATGAGCGCGACCGTCACCGTGATGGCCAGCGCCAGGCACGCCAGCCCGGCGACCACCACGCGGTTGCCCACGGCCACGATGTGCTCGCGGCTGCCCGTCCGGAACAGCAGCCGGTGCCAGGCCGCGGGCGCGGTCAGCAACGCCGTCGCCGCCACCGCGAGCACGACGGCCGCCATGTGCAGGCCCTTCTCGAACCCGCTCGCCTCGCGGAACAGGGACGTGAACACCACCGAAAGCAGGAACCCGAAGAGGATCTGCACCCCGGCCTGGGCCACGCGCAGCTCCTGGAGGAGCTCGTTCACGTTCCGCCCGAGCTTCTCGTCGCGGGTCTCGCCGGAGTGCTCCGTCACCTGTCCGAGTGTAAGCAGGACCGGCGAAGACGGCAGCGCACGCCAAAGTTTCACCGGCGGCGGAAGGGGTAGTCGAATTTCAGGCGCGGCTCGCGGTCCCAGCCAAGCCGCGCCGACCGGGCGTCGCCGGTCCACGAGGTCGGCGACGCCCTTCCACCTGCCCGGAGAACGCGGGATTCCCGCACCGTCCACATCGGCCGGTGCGGGAATTCCCGTTACTCCGTCAGGGAATCTCGCTCCCGCACGGGCTCGTGCGCCGGGTCGCGGTCAGCGCTTCCAGGTCCACCGTCACGCCGTACACGTCGAGTGCCTCCTCCACGGAGAGCAGCTCGTCCCGCACGTCGCGCAGCACCGCCTCGACCGGACGGTCCACAGGGGACCCGTGCCCACCGCCGCCGGCTGTGCGGAGGGTGACCGTGGGTGCACCGGCGGCTGGGCCGCGAGGCCGCCCGCGAGGCCGAACGGCGGGTGGCTCTGCTGGTGACACCCGGCCGCGAGGGTGAGCCCGCTGCCCGCCCGCGGCGGCCGCAGCGTGACCACCTGCCCGTGCTCGCCCCGGAACCGGCCCGCGCCGGCCGTCCCCGGTGCCAGTTCCTTCCGCCCGATCCGCGCCCCGGTGGTGGTTTCGTAGATCTCGACCGGGATGCTCGACGAGCTCGTCGGGTAGCAGATCGCGTCGACCCCGTCGCCGCCGTGGCCCGCGCCCAAGCCGCCGCCGGTGAAGGCGAGCGAGCTGACGGCGACGTCGTGCGCACCGGTGCCGATGAGCCGCAGGCTGCTCTTGAACCCGCCCGCCGCCGGGATCCGCTCGGGCAGCACGCCCGCGAGCGCCGCCCTGCACCAGCGGGATGACGTGCCAGCCGACCTTGGTCCGGTCGTTCACCGACGCCGGGTGCACGGGGTTGAGCACCGAGCCGGACGGCGCCTGCACCCGCACCGGGCGGAACAGGCCCTGGTTGCTCGGGATCTGCGGGGTCAGCAGGCAGTTCAGCGCGTACGTGGTGCGCGCGGTCGTGAACGTCAGCGTCGAGTTGATCCCGCCGTGGGGGTGCTGCGGCGGCACGCGCACGTAGTCGACCAGCAGGTCACTCCCGGACACGGCCAGCTCGACCCCGAGCGTCAGCTCGCCGTCCAGCTCGTCGAACGTCAGCTCGAACGGGTAGGTGCCGTCCGGAATGGACTCGATGGTCGCGCGCATCGCCTTCTCCGCGCGGGACTGCACGGCGTCGGACAGCTGCTGCAGGTCGTCGAGGCCGTACTCGTCGAGCAGGTCGACGGTGTGGGCTGCGGCCACGGAGTTCGCGGTCACGATCGCGTTGATGTCGCCGATCACCAGCTCCGGCGTGCGCACACTCCCCCGCAGCGTGGAGAACACCGCTTCGTTGCGCACACCCGCGTCGTACAGCTTCAGCGGCGGGAAGTACACGCCCTCCTCGTAGACGCTGCGGGCCTCGGACTGGTTGAGCAGGCCGCCGATGTCGCTCACGTGCGCGATGGACCCCGCGAACCCGACCACACGGCCGCGCTTGAAGAACGGCGTCACGACGGCCACGTCCGGCAGGTGCCCGGCGCCGATCCACGGGTCGTTGGTGAACAGCACGTCGCCCTCGCGCAGCGTTTCGGCGGGGAACGTCTCCAGCAGCGCCGCGGTGAGGTGCGGCAGGGTGAGGTTGAACGTCGGGTTGCTGGTCACGGCGTGGGCGACGGACCAGGCGCGGGCGTCCATGATCTCGCAGCCGAGGTCGTTGCCGGTGGACACGACGGTGCTGAACGCGGTGCGCCGCAGCACCGTCTGCATCTCGTCGGCCAGCGTCACGAGCCGGCCCCACACCACTTCGAGCGTGATCGGGTCGTCGAAGACGGATCGGTTCACGGCTGCGCCTCCGTTCGGGTGACCACCAGGTTGCGGTACTCGTCGACCACGGCCGTGCTGCCGGGCGCGACGAGCACCGTGGACTCGCGTTCCTCGACCAGCGCCGGACCCGCCACGGTCATCCCCGGCACCAGCGTGTACCGGTCGTACACGGGGGTGTCCACAAAGGAACCGAGCTCGATCCAGTACGCCGGGCGAGTGTGCTTCGGCACCGGGTCCTCGCCGGCACCGGCGCTGCGCCGTTCGACTGCGACCTCGGCGAGCCGGCCGCTCGCCACCACGCGCCACGTCATGACCTCCACGGGGATGTCGTCGTGCGCGTGGCCGTAGAGATCGGTGTAGGCCTTGAGGAACCGCGTACGGACCTCGTCGCGGCACGACGCGTCGAGCTCACCGGCCGGCAGCGGCACGGAGATCTCGTTGATCTGCCCGGCGAACCGCGCCGACACCTGGCGTTCGAGCGTCACGTCCGCGCGGGCCACCCCGGCCTCGGCGACCACGTCGCGGCCCTGCTCCTCCAGCTCGGTGACGAGCCGGCCGACGGCGTCCCAGTCGGTGGTGTCGAGCAGCTGCGGCTGCGAGCGCGAGAACTCGAACGACACCGGCGCCACGAGGAACCCGATCGCCGAGAGCACCCCGGCGGCCAGCGGGTAGAGGATCCGCTCGTTGCCGAGCAGCCGGGCCACCGACGCGGCGTGGATCGGGCCCGCTCCCCCGGACGCGAGCAGCGCGTAGGACCGCGGGTCGCCCCCGCGTTCGACGATATGCAGCTTCGCCGCGGCGGCCATGTTCTCCACCACGAGCTGGTGGATGCCCCACGCCGCCTCCGTGCGGGAGACGCCGAGCGGCGCGGCGACGTGCTCGTCGATCGCGCGTTCGGCGGCCGCCCGGTCGAGGGTCATCTCGCCGCCGAGGAAGCTCGCGGGGTCGAGGTAGTCGAGCACGAGGGCGGCGTCGGTGACCGTCGGCAGAGTGCCGCCGAGGCCGTAGCAGGCGGGGCCGGGCGCGGCGCCCGCCGACTGGGGACCGACCTTGAGCAGGCCGAGCTCGTCGATCCACGCGATGCTGCCACCGCCGGCGCCGATCTCCAGCATCTCCACGGACGGGAACTGGATCGGCAGACCGGAGCCCTTCTTGAAGCGGTGCACCCGCGCGACTTCCAGCTGGTGCGAGATCGCGGGCCGGCCGTCCTCGATGAGGCAGATCTTCGCGGTGGTGCCGCCCATGTCGAACGCGATGAGGTCGCGCTCGCCGCACAGGCCGCCGTAGTGCGCCGCGCCGATCGCGCCGCCCGCCGGCCCGGACTCGATGAGCCGCACGGGCAGCTCGGACACGGTCTCCACCGTCGCGATCCCGCCCGAGGACAGCATCAGGTAGAGCCGGCCGCGGTAGCCGGTCTCGGCGAACGCCGTGGCCAGCGCGCGCAGGTATTCGCGGGTCAGCGGGCGCACGTAGGCGTTGGCCACGGTCGTGCTGGTGCGTTCGTACTCGCGGATCTCGGGCGCGACCTCGCTGGAGACGGAGATGTCGGCCTCGGGCCAGAGCTTGCGCACCAGGTCCGCCGCCGCGCGCTCGTTCTCGGGGTTGCGGTAGGAGTGCAGGAACGAGATGGCGACGCTCGAGAGCTCCGGCGCGCCCGGATCGCCGCGGCGGTCTTTCGCGTCCTCCTCCCGGATCCGCGCCAGCGCCGCGGCCACGTCGGCTTCGCGGACTTCGGCGACGATCTCACCGGTGTGCTCGGTCCGTTCGCCGATCTCGCGCCGCAGGTAGCGCGGCACGAGCGGTTCGGGAAAGCGCAGGGCCAGGTCGTAGATGTCGTAGCGCTGCTCGGTGCGCAGCGCCAGTGTGTCGCGGAAGCCCTCGGTGGTCAGCAGCGCGACCTTGGCGCCCTTGCGTTCGATCAGCGCGTTGGTCACCAGGGTGGTCCCGTGGATGACGTTGGTCAGCGCCTCGGCGCCGACGCCCGCGCGTTCCAGCAAGGTCCGGGAGCCGTGCAGCGAGGCGCGGGACGGGTCGTCCGGGGTGGTGAGGCACTTGAAGATCTCGAGTGCGCCCGTCTCGGTGTCGAGCAGGGCGAAGTCGGTGAACGTGCCGCCGATGTCGAAGGCCAGCCGGTAGGTGGGTGCCACGGGTCAGGATTCCTTTCGCTGGCCGGTCAGGGGCCGGGCGCCGGTTTCGATGGCGAAGCCGCGGCTTTCGGGGATGCCCTTGACGAGGAACGGGAGCGCGATCACGGCGATCAGCACGCCGTAGAGGGCGGGCAGGAGCTTGCCGCCGGCGTCGAGCAGCACGGCGTCGAGCAGCGGCGCGGTACCGGCGAACACGGCGTAGGAGAAGGTGTAGGCGATCGAGCCGGCGGAGTAGCGGACCTCCGGCGGGAAGACCTCGGCGTTGGTCACGTTGCCCGCGGCCTGCACGCCGGCGACCGGGATGACCAGCAGCGCCTGCGCCACGCAGACCAGCGGCAGGTTCCCGCCCGCGATCAGCAGGTAGGCCGGCACGGTGAGGACGGGGATCGCGACGGCCGCGGTGATCATCACCGGCTTGCGGCCCACCCGGTCGGTGAGGGCGCCGAACCCGACGCAGGACACGGCGAACGTGACGAACGCGAAGAGGCTGATCCACAGGGCCGTGGTCGAGGACAGGCCCGCGACCTTGGTCATGTACGTGGGCATGTAGCCGAGCAGGGTGTGGAAGCCGATGCCGACGAGTGCGTAGAAGACGATCAGCACGCCGATCGTGCGGCCGTGGCGGCGCAGCGTCTCCCGGAACGAGACGGCCGCCTTCTCCCGCGTCCGCAGGTGCACGCCGGTTTCGGCCAGGCGCAGCCGCAGGTAGATCCCGCCGCACGCGAGCACCCCGCCCGCGACGAACGGCCAGCGCCAGCCGCCGGAGGCGTAGAAGTCCTCGTTCAGGCGGAACAGCAGCACCACCAGGGTCGCGATGGCCGTGCCGACGCTGCCGAAGCACAGCACGATGTTCACGTACAGGCCGCGTTTCCCGGCCGGTGCGGACTCGGCGGCGTAGGTCGCGGCGCCGGTCAGCTCGCTCGCCGCCGCGAAGCCCTGCACGAGACGGCAGAGCGTGAGCAGCAGCGGCGCGGCGAAGCCGATCGTCGCGTACGGCGGGATCACGCCGATGAGCGCGGTGGACAGTCCCATCAGGACCAGGGAGACGGCGAGCGCGGTGCGGCGGCCGTGGCGGTCGCCGATGCGGCCCATCACCACGCCGCCGACCGGGCGGGCGAAGAAGGACACGCCGTAGATCGCCAGCGTGCCGAGCAGCGCCGCGGTCGGGTTGGTGCCCGGGAAGAACTGGGTGGCGATGATCGCGGTCGAGAACCCGTAGAGCGCGAAGTCGAACCACTCCACGAAGGTGCCGACCGACAACGCGAAGGTGGTCTTCGCGCTCATTCTCGCCACTGGAGCCGGCTCGGTGGCGCCGGATTCGGTGCGTGCCATCGGTTTCATGAGGACTCTCCTGCGGAGGCGGAGGTGGCCGCGCCGACGGCGGTGCGATAGCCCGCCGTGGTCGCGAGGGTCACGTACTCGTCGAGTGCGCCGGCGGCGTTGCGCGCCACGGCTTCCTCGTCCCACTGCAGCCGGGCCACGCACTTCTCGCGGAAGATCGTGGCCGCGGCGGCGAGGTCCTCGAACGCGCCGACGAGCGCGTCGAGGACCACCGGTTCCATCACGTTCAGCTCGAGCTCGCCGGCGTCGGCGGCCGCGTCGACGGTCGCGGCGGCCCCGCGGACGCGGAAACCGAGCTGCAGCACCAGTTCCGGCACGACGGGGTTGACCTTGCCCGGCATGATCGACGAGCCCGCCTGCAGCTCCGGCAGCCGCACCTCGCCGAAGCCGCCGACCGGGCCGGACGAGAGCAGCCGCAGATCGCGGGCGATCTTGCCGAGCACGCCGGACGCGCGGACGAGCGCGGCGGCGACGGTGGCGTAGGCGTCGAGGTGGGCCAGGGCGTCGAAGTAGTCCTCGGCCGGTTTCAGGGAGCGTCCGGACAGGTCGGCGAGGTGGCGCACGGCCAGCTCCGCGTAGCCGGCGGGGCTGCCGATACCGGTGCCGACGGCCGTGGCGCCGAGGGGGACTTCCGCCAGGGCAGCCACTGCTTGGGCCACGGCGTCACGCGTGCGGCGGATCGCGTGGGCGTGGCCGCGGTGGGTCTGGGCGACGGTGAGCACGACCGCGTCCTGCAGGCAGGTGCGGCCCAAGCGCACCAGCGCGCCCTGGTCGGCGGCCAGCGCGTCGAACGCATCGGCGAGCCGGCCGAGTGCCGTCGTGACGGGTTCGGCCAGCTCGGTCAGGGCGAGCGCCATCGCGGTGGGGTAGGTGTCGTTCGTGGACTGCGAGCGGTTGACGTGGTCGTTGGGGTGCACCGAAAGCGGCTCCCCCGACTCGCGCAGCAGCTGCTCGGCGCGGGCGGCGAGGACCTCGTTCACGTTCATGTTGGTCGACGTCCCGCCGCCGCCCTGTACGAGCGTGAGCGGAAACTGGTCGCGGTGGTGCCCCACGCCGACCTCGTCCGCGGCGTGTGCGATGGCGTCGGCGCGCGCGGCGTCGAGCACCCCCAGCTCCGCGTTGGCGCGCGCGGCGGCGGCCTTGACCTGGGCGTACGCGGTGAGGAACGCCGGCACGTCGGCCAGGTGCCGGCCGTGGGCCGGGAGGTGGGCGAGCGCCTTGCGGGTCTGCTCGCCGAACAGTGCGGCCCCGGACGGGGCGGTGATGGACATGGCCGGGGAGTCTGCGATCCGCGGCCCGTCCGAGGCCATCGGTGTTGCCGCGAGAGCACTCTGAATCGTCTCAGTGTGCTCTGTTGGCTACTTGTGTAGTGCTCACAGCACCACTACCGTCGGGGCATGGCCGAAAACTCCGACACCTCGACCGTCGGCCGCGTGGCCGCCGTGCTCCGCACCCTCGGCGAGGACGAGCGTCACCCCGAGCTGTCCGGGGCCGAGATCGCCCGCCGCGTGGGCCGGGAGCGCAGCCAGATCTCGCGGATGCTCAAGGCGCTGGCCGCCCACGGGCTCGTGGAGCAGAACCCCGAGACGCGGGGTTACCGGCTCGGCTGGCAGCTGCACGTGCTCGCGGCGCGCGCCGGCGACCAGCGCCTGCTCGGCAGCGGCACGGCCGTGCTGCGCGCGGTGGTGGCCGAGACGGGCGAAAGCGCGC
Source organism: Amycolatopsis sp. NPDC001319 (assembly GCF_042896185.1). Taxonomy (NCBI): domain Bacteria; kingdom Bacillati; phylum Actinomycetota; class Actinomycetes; order Pseudonocardiales; family Pseudonocardiaceae; genus Amycolatopsis; species Amycolatopsis sp. NPDC001319. The sequence continues at coordinate 1,065,157 of NZ_JBIAWY010000002.1, forward strand.
TGCTGTCGATCCTGCAGGGCGACCAGTCGTTCACGATCCTGCGCGAGCGGTCGCCGCACACCGTGCAGGCCGGCGGCTGGGTCGGGCGCACCTCTCCGCTGCACGTGACCGCGTCGGGCCGCGCGCTGATCCTCGACCACGAGGACGACGACATCCGCGCGCTGCTCGCGCGCACGCCGCCGGGCGAGTTCGGCCCGCGCGCGCTGCGCAGCGTCTCCGAGGTGCTCGAACGGCTGCACCACGAGCGCCAGGAGAGCTGCACCGTGGCGATCGACGAGCTGGAGGGCGGGCTGCTGTCGGTCGGCGCGCCGGTGCGGGACGCGACCGGGCGGATCATCGCGTCGCTCAACGTGTCCGCCCCGACGAGCCGCGCGCTGGACCGCCTCGCCGAGCTCAGCGCGACGACCAAGGTCGCCGCACGCCGGCTCAGCGCCATCATGAGCCGCGCGTCGTGATGGCCGTGCTGTCAGAGCAGCACCACGTGACGGCACAGCCACCGCCCGCCTAGACTCGCCGGCGATTCCACTGTGGACCGTCGAGGGAGTGCCTGTCATGACCGAAGCAGCCGCCCTGCACCACGACGCCGTCGTCGCGGACGCGCACAACGACCTGCTGATGCTCTGCTCGCGCCACCCCGCCGGGCGGCAGGCCGAGTACTTCCGTCGCGTCTGGCTGCCGCAGCTGCGCGCCGGCGGCGTCGACCTCCAGGTGCTGCCGGTGTTCCTCGAACCCGAGTTCCGCCCCGAAGGCGCGCTGCGCCAGACGCTGCGGATGATCGAGACCGCGTGGCGCGCCGAAGCCGGCAACCGCGACGCCGTGCGGATGTGCCTCACCGGCGACGACATCCGCGAAACCCTCGCCGGCGGCCGGATCGCGCTGGTCCTGGCACTGGAAGGCTGCGAAGCCGTCGGCCTCGACGTCGGCCTGTTCGAGACGTTGCACCGGCTCGGCGTGCGGATGGTGTCGTTCACGCACTTCGGGCGCACGATGCTCGCCGACGGCTCGGCGGAGGACGACACAGGCGGCCGCCTCACGGGCGCGGGCGTGGACGCCGTGGCGGTGTGCGAGGAGCTGGGCATCATGCTCGACGTCTCCCACCTCGGCGCCACGTCCACCGACCACCTGCTGGAGCTCGCCACCCGGCCGCTCGTCGCGTCGCACTCCTCGGCCTTCGCGGTGCGCGCCCACCACCGCAACCTCACCGACGCCCGCCTGCGCGCGATCGCCGGCGCCGGTGGCGTCGTCGGGATCAACGTGCTGGCCCAGTTCGTCGACGAGCGCGAGCACACCGTCGCCCGCGTCGCCGACCACATCGAGCACGCCGCGGACGTCGTCGGCGTCGCCCACGTCGGCCTCGGCCCCGACTTCATCAAGGAGGTCTCCGACAGCCTCCGCCGCGCCGACGAGCGCTCCTGGGACGACCGCACGGCCCGCGAGTTCGTGCCCGGGCTCGAAGGCCCCGCCGGACTCCCCCGCATCACCGCCGAGCTGCAGCGCCGCGGCTGGGCCGAGCCCGACGTGCGCCAGGTGCTCGGGCTCAGCTTCCACGACCTGTTCCTGAAGGAGCTCGGCGTCCGGGGAGCCGCTCGCTAGCCCGCACAGTCCACTGTGGTCAGTTCGGTCAGCCGAGCATTCGCACCGTTTCGTCCCACAAGCGCGCCGCCAGGGCCGGGTCGATCGCGTACGGCGCGACGCCGCTGGCGCCCGGCACCGGGTTCGGCTGCACCGGCGCGACGGCGTTGTCCTCGAAGTACCGGCCGGTGATCCCGGCGACGAGCGGCGAACCCGCGAGCAGCACCGACGTCGACGCACCCTGCTCGGGGGTCTTCCAGCCCGGCGGGACGGCGAGGACGTGGCCCTGGTCGTCGGTGGCGCCGACGAAGCCGAGCTGGGCTTCGTCGAGGTGGCGCTGCAGGTTGGTCATGATTCCGCCCGGGTGCAGCGCGTTGACGGTGATGCCGTCGGCTGCCCAGCGTTCGGCGAGCGCGACGGTGAACAGGATCATCGCCGTCTTCGAGCGGGCGTAAGCGGTCCACGCTTCGTAGGGCGTGCGCTCGAAGTGCGGGTCGGCGAAGTCCACCGGGGACATGAGGTGGGCCGAGGACGCGACGTTGACCACGCGGGCACCGCCGGCCCGGGCGAGAGCGTCGTGCAGGCCGAGGGTCAGCGCGGCCGGGCCGAGGTGGTTCACGGTGAACTGGCGCTCCCACCCGTTGGCGGTGCGGGTGAGCTCGGGCAGCGCCATGACCCCGGCGTTGTTGACGAGGATGTGCAGCGGCCCGTCCCACGCGGCGGTGAACGCGGCGATGCTCGCGCGGTCGGCCAGGTCGAGCCGTACGGCGGGCAGGTCTTCGACAGCCTGGGGGTCGCGGACGGCGACGGTCACGTCGGCACCGGCCGCCGCCAGGGCTCGCGCCGTGACGAGCCCGATGCCGGACGCGCCCCCGGTGACTACGGCGCGGCGGCCGGTGAGGTCGACGCCGTCGAGCACCTCGGCGGCCGTGGACGAAGCGGTGAACGGCAGTGCGGTGTCAGTCATTTTCGGCTCTCTTCGCTCTTCCCGGCACCCTCGTGCCGGGCTCTCAACGGGGGAAATCGGTGCTGCGGGCCACTTTCTCGCCCGCTTCCAGCTCGGCGAGGCGCGTGGTCAGCGCGGCGCGGATCGCTTCGAAGGCGTCGCTGCCGAGGGCGAGGCGACGCGGGGCCGGGGTGACGTCGGCGGAGTCGATCACGGCCTTCGCGACCCGGGCCGGGTCGCCCGGGGCGTCGCCGGTGAGGTTGCCGGCGCCTTCGAGGTACCGGCGGATCTGCCCGACGGGCGTGCTCGCGTAGCCGTCGAGCGGTTCGGCGACGGTCATCGCCGCGCCGAAGCCGGTGCGGACGGTGCCGGGCTCCACCATCGTGATGCCGACGCCGAACGGCGCCACCTCGCCGATCACGGACTCCAGGAAGCCCTCCACCCCCCACTTCGACGCGTGGTACAGGCTGCCGCCGGGACTGGAGAGGTGGGCGCCCATCGTGGACGTCTGGACGAACCGCCCGCCACCCTGCGCGCGCAGATGCGGCAGCACGGCGCGGAACAGCTGGATCGGTGCGAGGGTGTTGAGCGCGAGCTGCCGCTCGATCACCTCGTCCGACAGCTCCTCGGCCGCGCCGAACGCCGCGGCGCCGGCGTTGGAGAAGACCACGTCGATGCGCCCGAGCTCCGCGAACGCCTGCTCGACCACGGCCCGCAGCCGCACCGTGTCGGTCACGTCCAGCCGCGCGGTCCACAGCAGATCCGCGGGCCCCAGGCCGGCCAGCGTCTCCGGCCGGCGCGCCGTGGCGGCCACGCGGTGTCCCCGTGCCAGCAGCTGCTCGGTGACCGCCCGGCCGATGCCGCTCGACGCGCCCGTGACGAACCAGGTGACCATGGCGTACCCCTCGATAGTTCCAACTGGTTGGTTTAATCTGCGTTCAAGACTAAACCAACTGGATGGTTTAAAACCTAGCCACGGTCGCGGCCGATTGTCAACCAGCCAGTTGGTTTATTACGCTGGCCCCATGACGTACGACTCGGACGCCACCCGCGCCCGCCTGCTGGAGGCGGCCCACGACGAGTTCGTCAAGCGCGGCCTCGCCGGTGCCCGGGTCGACCGCATCGCAGCCGCCGCCTCGGCCAACAAGCAGGCCATCTACGCGTACTACGGCTCCAAGAACGCCCTCTTCGACGCCGTTCTCGACGCCCGGCTGGGCGTGCTCGCCGACCTGGTCCCCTTCACGCCCGACGACCTGCCCGGCTACGTCGGCGCCTTGTTCGACTACCTCGTCGCCGAGCCGGCGGTGATGCGGCTCATGCAGTGGAAGGCGCTGGAGCGCCCCGACGCGTCGGCCGCGGAGGTGCGTGCCCACGTCGACAAGGCCGCGGAGATCTCCGCCGAGCACGGCGTCGACGAGGAGGAGGGTATCGACGTCCTCATGCTCACCCTCGCGCTCGCGCAGTCCTGGAACCTCACCCCGCCGGAGATCCGCTCCCCCGGCGGCCATGCGTCGGCCGCCCGGCTCAAGCGCCACCGGAAGGCGGTGTTGCGCGCGACCGCGGCCGTCGTGGCCGAGCTCCTGGGCGCCGACGGTGCAGACTGAGCCCTGATCACCCACGAGCGGAGGGAGCGGCATGAGCCGGTACGCGCGTTTCGAGCACCTGAGGGTCGACGGGCCGGACGAGGACGGCGTGGTCGAGCTGGTGCTGGACGGGCCGAACCTCAACGCCGTGAGCGAAGCCGCACACGGCGACCTGGCCGAGATCTGGCGCGAGTTCGACCGCGATCCCGCGGTGAACGCGGTGCTGCTGCGCGGCGAGGGCAAGGGGTTCTCGGCCGGCGGCTCGTTCGACCTGGTCGAGAAACTGACCACCGACTTCGAGGCCCGCTCGCGCACGATGCGGGAGGCGCGGGACCTCGTCTACAACATCATCGACTGCTCGAAGCCGATCGTCTCGGCGATCCACGGCCCGGCCGTCGGCGCGGGCCTGGTGGCCGGCGTGCTCGCGGACGTGTCGGTGGTCGCCAAGACCGCGAAGATCGTCGACGGGCACACGCGGCTCGGCGTCGCGGCCGGCGACCACGCGGCGATCTGCTGGCCGCTGCTGTGCGGGATGGCGAAAGCCAAGTACTACCTGATGACCTGCCGGCCGATGACCGGCGAGGAGGCCGAGCGGATCGGCCTCGTTTCGCTGTGCGTGGACGAAGAGGCGGAGCTGCTGCCGACCGCGCGCGACCTGGCCCGGGAGCTGGCCCTCGGCGCGCCGAACGCGATCCGGTGGACGAAGCAGAGCCTCAACGCGTGGTACCGGCAGATCGCGGGCGCGATCTTCGACTCCTCGCTGGCGCTGGAGTTCTACGGGTTCGCCGGGCCGGAGGTGCGCGAAGGCCTGGCGTCGCACCGGGAACGCCGCAAGCCCGACTTCACCGGCCGGGGCGGTGCGGATGCCTGAGGCGCTGCTCGACGGACTGCGGGTGGTCGAGATCTCCAGCTACGTCGCCACTCCCCTGTGCGGCATGACCCTGGCCCAGCTGGGCGCCGACGTCGTGCGCGTCGAGCCGCCGGGCGGCGCGCCCGACCGCACGCGCTGGCCGCTGGCCGGCTCGGGCACGAGCCTGTACTGGACCGGGCTCAACAAGGGAAAACGCGCGATCACGGTGGACTTCGCGTCCGAAGTGGACCGGCAGCGGCTGGCCGAGCTGATCGTCCACGGTGGACCGTGCGTGGTCGTCACCAACACCGACCGGCATCCCGAGCTCACGCACACCGCGCTGTCCGCCCGGCGTCCCGACGTGATCCACGCGCTGCTGGAAGGCCGCTCCGACGGCGGCGCCGCCGTGGACTACACCGTCCAGGCGGCCACGGGGTTCCCGCTCGTCACCGGCCCGGCCGACGTGCCCGGGCCGGTGAACCACGTCCTGCCCGCGTGGGACCTCGCCGCCGGCCTGTACCTCGCGACGGGCCTGATCGCCGCCGAGCGCCGCCGCCTGCGGACCGGCCGGGGCGCGTCGTTGCGCGTCGCGCTGGAGGACGTCGCCCTCGCCACCGCGGGCAACCTCGGCTACCTCGCCGAAGCCCAGGTCACCGACCACGAGCGCACCAAGTCCGGCAACGACATCCACGGCACCTACGGCCGTGACTTCACCACGGCCGACGGGGTGGCGGTCGTGGTCGTCGTCCTGACCGAACGCCACTGGTCGAAGCTGCTGGCCGCCACGGGCCTCACCGCCGCCTTTGCCGCGCTGAGCGAGTCCCTCGCGATCGACTTCTCCGGCGAAGCGGCCCGCTTCGAACACCGCGACCTGATCTCGGCGCTGCTCGCCCGCTGGTTCGCCACCACGCCGTACGCCGACGCCGCCAAGGCCCTCGACGCCCACCGCGTCCTGTGGCAGCGCTACCGCACCTTCGCCGAGATCGGCCGCGACCCGGCGCTGGCGGACGACGATCTCTTCGCGCCCCTCGACCAGCCTGGCGTCGGCCCGCACCTGGCACCGAAGTCCCCCCTCGTCGTCGACGGCACGCGTGCCGACCCGAGCCCCGCGCCGTCGGTCGGGGAGCACACCGCGGAGGTCTTCGGAACGGAGCCGGACCGTTGAGCACCTACGACGCGATCGTCATCGGCGGTGGGCACAACGGACTCGTCGCGGCGCTGTACCTCGCGAAGGCCGGGTGGTCCGTGGCCGTCGTGGAGCGCAACGGCAGCGTGGGCGGGGCGATCGCTAGCGGGGAGGTGACGCTGCCGGGGTTCGAGCACGACCTGTACTCGACGAACCAGAACCTGTTCCTCGGTTCCGCCGCGTACGCCGACTTCGGCGCCGACCTCACGCGGCTCGGCCTGAAGTTCCGGGTCACGCGCCGGCCCTACGCCAACGTCTTCCCCGGCGGGCGGAGCCTGCGCGTCCACCACGACCACGCGACGACGCTCGAACGCCTCGCCGCGCATTCGCCGGCGGACGCCGACGGGTTCGCGCGCCTGTACGCGGTGTACCAGCGGTTCGCGCCGCACCTGTTCGCGCTCTACGGCTCGGCGCTGCCGTCGAAAGCCGCCGTCCTGGAGATCGCGCGGCTGGTCCGCAAGCAAGGGGTCAGCGGTGCGCTCGACCTGGCCCGGACACTGCTGATGAGCACCCGCGAACTCGGCGAAACCTGGTTCGCGACCCGCGAAGCCCAGGCGATGGCCGCGTGCTGGGGCCTGCACCTCGACTTCGCGCCGGACGTGAGCGGGGGCGCGATGTTCCCGCTGCTGGAGCTGTTCGCCGACCTCGACAACGGCATGTCCGTCGTCGAAGGCGGAGCGCGGCGGCTCCCGGAAGCGCTCGCCGCGCTGCTGGTCGAGCACGGCGGCGAAGTCCACACAGGACTCGAAGTCGACGGGGTGCTGCGCGAGAACGGCCGGGCCGTCGGCGTGCGGACGGCGGACGGCACGCGGTTGCGGGCACGGCGCGCGGTCGTGGCCAACGTGGGGCCACGGGCGTTGTACGGGAAGCTGCTCGACGACGTCCCCGAAGACCTCCGGCACAAGGCGGGGAACTTCACCTACGGCCCCGCCACGCTCATGCTCCACCTCGCCCTCGACGGCCCTCTCCCCTGGGCCGCCGGCGAAGACCTCGCCGAGTTCGGTTACGTCCACGCCGCGCCCTACGTCGACGACCTCGCCCGGACCTACACCGAGGCCCAGGCCGGCCTCCTGCCTGCCGACCCGCTGCTGGTCGTCGGCCAGACCACGGCCGTCGACCCGACGCGGGCGCCGGCCGGAAAGCACGTCGCGTGGCTGCAGGTCCGCACCGTGCCGTCGATGATCCGCGGCGACGCGGCCGGCACGATCAGCGTGACGACCTGGCCCGAAGCGGCCGAGCCGATGGCCGAACGCGTGCTCGCGAAGCTCGAGCGGTACGCACCGGGCGCGTCGGCCCGGATCGCGAGGTACGCCGTGCACACGCCCCAGGACCTGGAAGCCGCCAACCCGAACCTCGTCGGCGGCGACAGCGCCGGCGGCAGCCACCACCTGCCGCAGAACTTCCTGTTCCGCCCGCTCGGCTGGGGCCACCACGGCTACCGCACCGCCGTCGACGGCCTCTACCTCACGGGCGCGGCGACCTGGCCGGGCGCCGGCACCAACGCGACGTCCGGCCGGCTCGCCGCCCAGCGCGTGATCCGGGACGCGAAGCGCCGCCGCTGACGGTTCACGCGCGGTCCTTGTTCACCACGCGCAGCACCAGCCACTGGTCGAACCAGGCCCCCACGGTCGTCACCACGAGCATGACCAGGCCGAGGATCAGGTGGGTGTAGCTGTGCAGCGGCGCGACGCTGTCGGTCAGCCGCGTCAGGGCGAGCTGCACCAGCAGCCGCGCCACGAACAGCGTCGCCACCAAGCCCATCGCCTGCTTGCGGCGCCACACCGCGCGCAGCAGCTGCCGGCGCCGCGCCAGCATCGTGGACCACAGCACCAGGTGGACCGCCACCACGACGAGCGGCAGCAGCGCCACCCACGGGTACCGGTCCTGGAACTGCACGGTGAGGTCCCCGCTCGCCGCGAGCAGACCCACGAGCGCGAAGTACCACGCCGGCAGCCCGGTGATCCGGCCCTGCGGCAGCTGCTGTGCCTCGGGGATGAAGTCCGTCTTCAGCATCGGGTTCTCCTTCGTGTGCCGATGCGTCGAGACTCCCGCAATCGGGCCCGGCGAAGATCGACCGCGCGAACGAACCTCGGCGGCCACCTCATACCTCCGGAGGAGACGCGCGGTTCATCGCCGGAGCCGGTAACCCGCCGCCTCGCGGTCCCACGTGCCGTCGGTGACTCCGCGGGTGCGCAGGGCGGATTTGCGCACCTTGCCGTTCTCGGTCAGGGGCAGCGAGTCCACGAGGTCGACGTACCGCGGGATCGCGAAGTACGACAGCCGTGGTTCGCACCACTGGACGAGCTGCAGCGGCGTCACCTCCGCGCGGGTGACGACCGCGGCCATCACCTCGTCCTCGGCCAGCTCCGACGGCACGGCGAACACCGCGACGGCCGCGACGGCGGGGTGTTCGCCCAGGACCTGCTCGACCTCCAGCGACGAGATGTTCTCGCCCCGGCGGCGGACGCTGTCCTTCACGCGGTCGACGAACCGCAGCCAGCCGGTGCCGTCGCGCACCACGCGGTCGCCCGTGTGGAACCAGAGGTCGTGCCAGGACGCGGCGGTCGCGGCGGGGTTGCCGAAGTAGCCGGTGGCGAAGGCGTACGGCAGGCGTGAGCGGCACAGCAGCTCCCCCGCCTCGCCGTCGGGGACGTCGAGCCCGGCGGCGTCGACCACGCGCGCCTCGTAGTCCGGCAGCACCACGCCCATCCAGCCCGGCCGCTGGGCCGACACGTGGGCGCCGACCATCATGTTGGTCTCGGTCGACGCGTAGCCCTCGATCAGCCGCACGCCGAAACGCGCGTGGAACCGCTCGTGGGACACGGGCGGGGTCGCCGGTGCCAGGGCGATCCGCACCCGGTGCCGGCTGTCCACTTCGGACTCGGGGGCGGCCAGGAGCATCTGCACCATGGCGCCGAGGACGTAGGTCACCGTCGCCCCGCACGCGGCCGCCTCGGCCCAGTAGCGCGACACGGAGAACTTCGCGCCGAACACGATCCGCGCCCCGGTCAGCAGGGCCTGGAAGAACGCGGTGAGCGCGTTGATGTGGAACAGCGGCAGGCACGTGTAGAGCACGTCGTCCGCGCCGAGCTCCAGGCATTCGCCGACCCCGACGCCGAACCAGAAGAACTGGGCGTGCGGGCAGCACACGCCCTTGGGCAGGCCCGTGGTGCCGGAGGTGTACAGAATGGCCAGCGTGTCGCCGGGCGCGGCGTCGACCGGCGGCACGGCGTCGGCGAGCGCGGGGTGGTCCGGGCCGTCGAGCACCCAGACCTGCGCCAGCGTCTCGGGTACGTCGAGATGCTCCAGCGCGGTGACGAGGTGCGGCTCGGCGACGAGCACGCGCGCGCCGGAGTCGGCCAGCGTGTGCCGCAGGCCCGCGCCTCGCAGGGCGGTGTTCAGCGGTACGGCGATCGCCCCGAGCCACGCGCAGCCGAGCACGATTTCCAGCAGCTCCAACCGGTTCCCGCACAGCAGCGCGACCCGGTCCCCGGCCACGACCCCGCGGCGCTGGAGCATCCCCGCCGCCCGCGCGGCGCGGTCCGCGGTGTCCCGGTAGGTCCACGTGACCTCGCCGCAGACGACCAGCGGCCGGTCCCCGTACAGCTCGGCCTGCCGGGTCAGCAGCTTCGGCACGGTGCACGCGCCGGGCCACAGCGCCCGCAGCGACTCCGAGCGGTCCGGCAGCCGGTGGGCCGCCGGCACCCACGCCGTGCCGGGGCCTTGTGGTGCCGCCGTCACGCGGACCTCGGCACCCGGTTCCTCTTCGCCCTCGAGCCGGCCGACGACCACGGCCCCGGCGCTGGTGCGCAACGTCGCCACCCGGACGCCGTTCGCCTCGGTCACCTGCTCGACCCGTGCGGTCGGCGTTTCCGTCATCGTTTCCCCTCCAGGATCGTGGCGTTGGCGCAGGCGCCGTAGCGGTGCAGGACCATCCCGTAGCCGGTCACGAGCGCGTGCCGGGCTGGCACCTGCCGCTCGCCCGCACGGCCGAGCAGCTGCCGCACGGCCTCGACGAGCCCGTGCAGCCCGGCGGCGGCTCCCGCCTGTCCGGCCGAGAGCTGGCCGCCCGACGGGTTCAGCGGCCAGTGGTCGACGGCGAGCCGCTCGTGCAGCAGCCGGCCCGGATCGGGTGCGAGCCCGAGGTCCTGCAGCTGCGCCAGGGCCATCACCGGGTAGTCGTCGTAGACGCAGGCGAGGCCGACGTCGGCCGGCCCGAGCCCCGCGACCGCCCACAGCCGGTCGGCGATCAGGTGGTGGCCGGTGTGCAGCCCGTCGCCCTGCTGTCCGTCGTGGTTGTGGCTCGCCCCGAACGCGCGCACCTCGGCCCGGGCGCCCCGTCCGGCGGCGGTGACGACCACGGCGTCGGCGCCCGTAACCACCGGCACGCAGTCGTAGCGGCGCAGCGGCGGAGCGACGACGGGCGCCGCCAGGTACTCGTCGAGCCCGAGCGGCGCGCGGTAGACGGCGCCGGGGTTGCGGCCGGCCCACGACCGCTGCGAGATCGGCACCTGCGCGTAGTCCTTCTCCGTCAGGCCCGTGGCCCGCATGTGCCGCTGGGTGAGCATGGCGAACAGCGCGTTCGGCCCCGAAAGGCCCAGGGGCGTCAGGGTTTCCGCGGTGGCGCGGTTGTAGTTCGCGACCAGTGCGCGGAACGCCGCGCGGTCGAGGTGGTCGCCCGCGACCAGGACCACCGTCCGGGCATCCCCTGCCTCGACCGCCCGCACCGCGTGCTGCAGGAGGTTGAGCCCGCTCGCGCCGCCGTGCGGGTCTTCCATGAGCCAGCGCAGCCGCAGCCCGAGCCGCCACGCCAGGTCGATCGCGTGGTCGGGCGCGAGGGTGAAGCTGGCGACGCCGAGCCCGTCGACATCGTCCGGCTGCAGAGCGGCTTCGCGCAGGACCCCGTGGAACGCGGCGGTGAGCACCTGCTCGGTGGTCGTCCCCGGACCCGCGTGGCGGGTGTAGGGGTGTTCGTACGCGGCGACGACGGCGGCGGTCATCGGGCGAGCTCACTCGACCGCGCGGGCTCGGGTTGCCCGATGGCGTCCAGGTCGCGGGCCCGCGTTTCCGGCGCCCACGCGAGCGCGGCGACCGTCAGCAGCCCCAGCAACCCGAGGTAGGCGGCGACCGGCCACCACGAACCGCTCCACGCGAGGAGCACCGTCGCGATGAGCGGCGACAGGCCGCCGGCGAGGACCGACGCGAGCTCGTGGCCGAGCGCGACCCCGCTGTAGCGCACGCCGCTCCCGAACAGCTCGCTGAAGAAGCTCGCCTGCGCGCCGATCATCGCGCCGTGGCACGCGGCGTTGGCCACCACGATGGCCAGCCACACCAGCCAGGTCTCCCGGGTGTGCAGCAGCGCGAAGAACGGGGCGGCCCACACGATCATCGCGATCGCGCCGCCGAGGTACACCGGACGGCGGCCCACCCGGTCGGTCAGGGCTCCCCACAACGGCATCGCGATCGCTTCGAGCAGTTCGCCGAGGATCACCCCGACCAGCGTCACCCACTGCGGAATGCCGATCTGGCCCGCGTAGGTGAGCACGAAGACCAGGAAGATGTAGCTGCCGCCGTTCTCCGCGAGGCGGGCGCCGAAGGACACCACGACGGCGCGCGGGTGCTTGCGGATCGCGGCGAGCACGGGGAACCGCTCGGTCTCGTGGCGCCGCTGAACCCGGGCGAACGACTGCGTCTCCAGCACGTTCATCCGGATCACCAGCCCGACGACCATGAGCACGACCCCGACGAGGAACGGGATCCGCCAGCCCCACGACTGGAACGCCTCCGCGCTCGTGGTCCCGCTCAGCAGCGCGAACACCGCGGCGCTGAGCACGAACCCGATGCTGACGCCGCTCTGGCCCAGCGCGCTCTGCATGCCGCGCCGTTTCGGATCGGCGTTCTCGCTGATCAGCAGCACACCGCCACCCCACTCGCCGCCGACCGCGATGCCCTGGACGATCCGCAGCACGGTCAGCAGGATCGGGGCCCACAGGCCGATCTGCTGGTACGTCGGCAGCACGCCGACCAGCGCCGTCGTGAGGCCCATCAACGTCAATGTCGTCACGAGCATCGCGCGCCGGCCGATGCGGTCGCCGAAGTGGCCGAAGACGATGCCGCCGATGGGCCGCGCGGCGAAGCCGAGCGCGTAGGTGCCGAACGCGGCGATCGTGCCGGCGATCGGGTCCACCGCCGGGAAGAAGAGCTTGTTGAACACGATCGCGGCGGCGGTGCCGTAGAGGAAGAAGTCGTACCACTCCAGGGCATTGCCGACCAGGCCCGCCAGCACGACGCGGCGCATCGACTGCCGCCGTGGGTGAAGAGAGTCCGCCATTGGTCCTCCTCGGGTGCCGGGACGGCCCGCGTCCCGATGGGGAGCGGCCATGGTGCTCCGGCGCCACGGCAGGCAGAAGGGCAACGGTCCAGTCAGCGGAACGCTTGTGCCTGGGCGCCGCGGAGCCGGCGGGTCAGGGCGGTGCAGGCGAGCCGCAGCGCCGCGGAGAACCGGCCGATGTCCAGCCGGTCGCCCGGGGCCACGATGCTCAGCGCCGCGACCACCGTCGCGTCGGACCAGACCGGGGCCGCGATGGCGCCGTAGCCCGGAGCCGGCTCGATGTGCGACACGGCGTAGCCGCGGCGGCGGATCTCGGCGAGCTCGGCCCGCAACCGGGGCTCGTCGAGCGGCGGCTGCGTTTCGGGACCGGTCGTGGCACAGAGTTCGTCGACGCGCTCGGGCGGCCCGAACGCGAGAATCGCCTTGCCCGAAGCCGCCGAGTGCGGGGGAACGCGGCCGTCGAGCTGCGTGACGACGCGGCCTCGGCCCCGGCTGCCGACGTACTTCTCGGTGAACAGCATCCCGCCCCGGCCGGGCACGACCAGCAGCACGGTCTCCTGCGTGACGTGCGCCAGATCGTCGAGGAACGGCGCGGCGACCACACGCAGCGAACGGTGTGCGGGCGCGCGCTGGCCGAGTTCGTAGAGCCATGTCCCGAGGCGGTAGCGGTGCCCGTCGCGTTCCAGCAGCTCGCATTCGACGAGCTCCTGCACGAGCCGGTGCACCGTCGCCTTCGGCAGGCCGCTGCGGCGGGCGAGCTCGCTGATCCCGAGCGCGGACGAGCTCGCGTCGAACGACCGCAGGATCGCCCGCGCGCGGCGCAGCACCGCCTTCGCGGGCGCGGTCCCGGAGGGTTCACTGCCCGCCATGCCGCCTCCCCGCCTGCCGCCGTGATCGCTGATGCCAGGTCGGTTTCCCGGCCGTCGCACCCGTCGTCACGGGCCACTGTTCAGGAGCGCGAGCCCCTGAGCCACGACGTCAGCGTGGCCTTCGCCGTCTCCGCGCGCGACGGGTTCGTGAGGCTCTGGGCGACGAGGTGGCCGGAGCCGCCGCCGAGGCCGGCGCCCGGGTGCGTCGACGCGCCGATGTGCCACAGGCCCGGCACCGGAGTGCGGTGGTGGGCGGCGCTGGGCAGCGGGCGCCAGAGGAAGCTCTGGTCGACTTCGGCGGCGCCGCCGTACGGATCGCCGGCGACGGCGTTGACGTTCGCCGCTTCGAGATCGGGCGGGGTGATCACATCCACGGCCAGCACTTTCTCCCGCAGCCCGGGCGCGTGCCGCGCGATCCGGTCCAGCACGCGGTCGGCGTAGGCGGTGGCGAGCCGGGGCGTCCAGCCGCCGGTGACGTCGAGCTCGCCCGCCGCGTCGCCGACCGGGGCGAACGGCGTTTCCTGCAGCTGCAGCCACAACGCGCCCGCGCCCGCGGGCACGCGCGACGGGTCGAGCAGGTACTGCTGGCCGACCACGATCGTCGGGCGGTCCGGCAGCAGGCCGGCTTCCGCCTGGGCGCAGGCGATGCCGGTGCTGGCGGAGCCGTCGGAGACGTGGACGAGCGGGATCTCGCGCAGCCGCTCGTCACGCCAGTCCAGCGGCGCGGAGAGAGCGACGTGGATCTGCAGCTCCGCGCGGCCGAAACGGAACTGCCGGGCCTCGTCGGTGACCTGCTCGGGCACGGATCCGGCGGGCAGCAGCTCGCCGTACAGCGCCGTCGGCGTCACCGACGCGACGACCGCCCGTGTGGCCCGCAGCGTCTCGCCGCCGGCCACGACTCCGACCGCGCGTCCGCCCTCGACGAGGATGCGCTCGACCGGCGCACCTGTGCGGATCTCCACGCCCCGGGCTTCGAGCAGCGAGCGGAACGCCTCGACGAACCGCCCGGCCCCGCCCTCGACCACGGGCAGGCCGAACCCGTGCATGGTGGCGGCCAGCACGGGCACGAGGAAACCGCCCGAAGCCTGGTCGGGCGCGAGACCCGCGTGCAGGAGCCACGGGATCCACAGGTGGTCGACCTCGGAGCCGGTGAACTCCCGCGCGCACCACGAACGGCCGCTGCTCACGAAGTCACGCAGCCAGCGTTCGGTGCCCGCGCGGCCGAGGCCACGGGCGAGCCCGCCGGCGTGCTTGAACAGCAGAGGCGAGCGCAGCTCCGAGCCCATCAGCCCGCCGACCGGGCCGGCGTGGTCCAGGAAGTCCTGCAACGCCTTCAGGTACCGCACGCGGTCCTCGGCGTGCGCGAACCCGGCCGCGGTCTGTTCGGGATCGCGGTGCGCGACCACGGCGTGACCGTCGTCGCCGATGCTCGCGACGAGCGGGCCGTCGGCGTTGCGGTAGACCAGCCCGTGCCGGTGCAGCTCCTCCCCCAGCGCCGCGTAGGCCCCGCCCGAGACGAACAGCGGGTGCCAGGAGGAGAACGTGTCGTGCACGTAGCCCGGCAGCGTGCGTTCCTCGCTCGCGATGAACCCGCCGAGCCGGTCGTTGCGCTCCACGAGCGTCACCGACCAGCCGGCGCCGGCCAGCTCGGCCGCCGCGACCAGGCCGTTGACGCCACTGCCGATCACGATCGCGTCCGGCATCCGCTTCCCCTTCGTCACGCCAGGTGGGCCCGCACCGACTCCTGCCGCGGATCGGTCCAGCCCTTGCTCGCAGCGTAGGCGATCATCTTGCCGAACGCCTGCGTCCACTGTGGATCGTCATCCGGCCCTGCACCCCGCAGCCACGCCACCGACAGCCACGCGTGCCCGTCGGCCGCGGTGCCGGCTGCGGCCCCGCGCAACGCCGCGTCGACGCCGGCTTCGGTGACCCCCTCGGCTCGCTCGACCGACAGCGAGGTCAGCTCCCCGGCTTCGACCACCGTCGGCCGGAGCTCCGCACTGATGACGACCTTCACGCCTTCTCCTCCCGTGCGACCTGCTTTGGCAGGTGCGTTCCGAACGCCCGGTTGTGGTCGGTCAGCGGCTCGTCCGGCCGCGGCACCGCCGACGTGACCTGCGCGAACGCGACGACGTGGTCGCCACCGCGCACGAGCTCGGCCACGGTGCGGGCCGGCCGGCCCGCGCCGGGCAGCCCGCCTTCCAGGGGCCACCCGACGCCGGCGAACTCGTCGTCGCCCTTGCCCGCGAAGGCCAGGGCGAGGCCGGCGTGCTCGCGCGTGAGCACGTTGATCCCGAGCCGGCCCGGACGCCGCACGCGGGCCGGCAGCCGCGAACCGGTGTCCAGTGCGACGCTGACCAGCGGCGGATCGGCCGACAGCGCCGCGAACGCGCTGACCGTCGTGCCGTGCGGCACCCCGTCGTGCAGCGTCGCCACGATGGACACCGGTGCGCACATGCCCGCCATAGCCTCGCGGAACAGCCTGCCATCGACGCCGGGCGCTCCCGTGGTCACGCTCATGACACTCCTCTCCGAGCGGCGTCCCGAGTCTGCCTCACCCGCCCGTGGTGAGCGCGACGATCGTGGTGAACGCCTCTCGCCGAAGCGCGCGATGGATTCGTCTTTCCCGCCCGGCGTCCGGTTCGGTCAGGCAGATCGCCGCGAGGGCGAGCCGTTCGTCGGCCGGGGTGGGTTCGAGGGCCACCGAGCAGCACCACAGTCCGTTGTGGACTTCGCCCCGCTGGAAGTGCAGCCCGTGCTTCACCCCGGTCTTGATCACGCTCTTGAGCTCGGCCGGGTCCACCGGCGGCTGTCCCGCGAGGCGGGCCGCGGCTAGGCTTTCGCGCGCAGTCCGTCCACGAGTTCGTCGGCGGCGCGGTGATCTTCCTCGGTGGCCGCGAAAGTCGACGTCGCCTTGGTGTACGAGCGGGTCAGCTGGAGGATCTCGATCGTGTAGTCGTCGAGGATTTCGCGGTGGCCCAGCGCTTCCACGGCCCGGTGCTCGGGGTCGTCGTACCAGGCGCGCATGTGCTCTTCGGTCTCGAAGTACGCGATGGCCAGCTCCCGCCCGTCCGGCACGGCGAGCTTGTGCAGGGCGACGAATCCCGGCATCGCGCAAGCCCGCTCGAACATGCGTGCTCCGATCGTGGCGTACTCGTCGTTCTGCCACTCCGGCTTGACCTTGCCCCAGAAAAGCGCGACGTACATTCCGTACCTCCTGCGAACGGGTCCACGGTGACCGCCCGCGAGCGTATAGCACCTGTGCCGACCGTCACAACTACGCTATGGCGAGGCCGCGCGATCCGGCCATCGCCCTCGCGTTCCGGATGGCCGCGGGCCGGCGGCGGGATGAGACTTCCGCACACCACATCGGCACCACACCCCGAGGAGGGGACATGGTCAAACCCGTCGCCGACGGCAAAGGGTTCAAGCTGGGGCTGTTCTCGGCCAACTGCTCGTCCGGGCTGGCCGTGACCAAGATCCCCAAGCGCTGGTCGGGCAGCTGGGAGGACAACCTGCGCCTGGCCGGGCTGGCCGACGAGGTCGGGATCGACTTCCTGCTGCCCATCGCGCGCTGGATCGGCTACGGCGGCGAGACCAACTTCCACGAGGGTGTGCTCGACCCGACCACGCTCGCGGCGGCGCTGCTCGCCCGCACCAAGCGGATCACGGTGTTCACCACCGTGCACACCGCGTTCAACCACCCCGTGGTCGTCGCCAAGCAGCTCGCCACCGCCGACCTCGTCGGGTCCGGCCGCGCGGGGATCAACATCGTCGCCGGCTGGAACGAGCCCGAGTACCGCGCGCTGGGCGCGGACCTGCCGGCCGAGCACGACGCCCGCTACGCGCTGGCGCAGGAGTGGTGGGATGTCGTCCGCCGGATCTGGACCGAGAACGGCCGGTTCGACCACGAAGGCCGGTTCTTCAGGCTCGAGGGCGTCGAGGGGATGCCGAAGCCGCACGACGGGCCGCTGCCGGTGCTCAACGCCGGCTCGTCGAAGCAGGGCCGCGGCTTCGCGGCGCGCAACGCGGACGTCGCGTTCACCATCGTCGGCGGGCCGGAGGACGGCGCCGGGATCGTGCGATCCGTCCGCGCCGAGGCCGAACGCGAGCACGGGCGCCAGGTCGGCGTGTTCACCCTCGGTCACGTCGTCTGCCGCCCGACGCGCGCCGAAGCCGAGGAGTACCTGCGCTACTACGCCGACGAGCAGGCCGACTGGGCCGCCGTCGACAACCTCATGCGGCTGCAGGGCCTGCACGCGCAGTCGTTCACGCCGGAGATGCTGGAGACCTTCCGCGCGCGGTTCGCCGCCGGTCACGGCAGCTGCCCGCTGATCGGCACGCCCGACGAGGTCGCCGACGGGATCGCCGCGTTCGACGAAGCCGGGTTCGCCGGGATGACGCTGTCTTTCGTGGACTACGCGGGCGAGCTCGGCTACTTTGCCCAGGAAGTGCTGCCGCGCCTCGAGGCCCGCGGAATCCGGGCCCCTGCCGGCTGACGGGACGCGAGAGGGGAGCCGCCGGTGACCGGGTTCCCGCCGAGCTCCGGAGACGGCACGCTGCTCGCGCCGTCCCTGCGTTCCACCCGGCTCACCGACCTGCGCGATCGCGTGCAGGACGTGACGGTCGTGCACGAGATCGAGCCGCGCCGCGGCCGCCCGGACGGCACCGTCGCCGTGGCGGGGCTCGGCGCGCTGAACCTGGTCGTGGTCCGCTACGGCGCCCAGGTCACCGTGGACGCCTTCCCCACCCGCAACCGGTTCGCGCTCACCGTGCCGCTGGGCCCGATGTGGGTCTCCGCGCCCGAGGTCGCCGGCGAAGTGCTCACGTCCGGCTTCGCCCTCGCCGGCGACGCGGACACGGTCATGCGTCCCGACCCGCACGCCGGCGCCCTGGTGCTGTCCACGCGGATGTCCCGGGTCGAGGAGCACCTCGGCACCCTGCTGGGCCGCCCGCCGGGCACCGCGCTGCGGTTCCTGCCGCCGAACGCCCCGGCGGCGGGACCGGCCGCGCTGCTCGACTCCGCGTGGCGCGCCGCCTGCCTCGCCCTCGCCGACGCCCGCGCGCCGCTCGGGCCGGCCGTGCTGCGGGCGCTGGAGGACCAGCTGCTCACCGCGGTCCTGCTCGGCCTGCCGCACACGTCGTCGGCCGAGCTGCTCGACGGTCCCGCCGACGAGCCGGCCGACGTGGTCGAGCGGGCCCGCGCGTGGCTGGAGGAGCACCACGCCGAACCGGTGACCGTCGCCGACCTCGCCCGCGCGAGCGGCCTCGGGCCGCGCCAGCTGCAGGCGCACTTCCGCCGCCGGCTCGGCACCACACCGACCGCTGTGCTGCGCGACATCCGGCTCGGCCGGGCGCACCGGGCACTGCTCGGCGCCGACCGGACGGTGGCCGAGATCGCGCACTCCTGCGGGTTCACGCACCTGAGCCGGTTCGCGCAGGAGTACCGCGCGCGCTACGGCGAGCTGCCCTCCGAGACGGCCCACCGGCGACGGCCGGTCTGACCACAGTGGACTCAGTCGCGGTGCGCCGGCCGCAGGCGGTCCACGACGTCGGCGACGAGCTCGTACGAGCGCCGCCGGTCCGCGTGGTCGTACCCGGGCGTGGTGATCATCAGCTCGTGCGGGCCCGTCCGGTCGACCAGGCCCTGCAGCCGCTCCCGCACGGTCGACGGTGAGCCCACCACGAGGTGGCCGCACCGCGCCTCGAGCTCCGCGCGGTCGGCGTCGGTGTACGGGTGCGCGGCGGCCGTTTCCGGGTCCGGCAACAGGATCCGGCGGCCGTGGTGCCGGCTGAGGATCTTCAGCCGCTCGGGTCCCGCGAGCCACTGCGCGCGCTCGTCGGTGTCCGCGGCGATCACGGCCACGCTCAGCAGCGTCGGGCGCACGGTGATCTCGCGGTACGCGAGCAGTGCTTCGAACGCGTCGCGGGCGTTGAGGTGGTGGGCGAACGCGTAGGGCAGCCCGAGCCCGCCGGCCACCCGCGCCCCGGCCACGCTCGACCCGAGCACCCAGACCTCCGGCGTGTTGCCGATCGCGGGGACCGCGCGAACGGATCCCTCGCCGGCGAAGTAGCCCAGCAGCTCTTTCACTTGCTCCGCAAAGCTTTTCGCCGCACGCTCGCGGTCACTGCGTACCGCGTCGGCGGCCGCGCGGGGACCGCCGAGCGCCCGTCCGAGCCCGAGGTCGATGCGGCCCGGGTGAAATGCCGCCGGCGTCCCGAACTGCTCGGCCACCACGATCGGCGCGTGGTTCGGCAGCAGCACCCCGCCGGCGCCCACGCGGATCCGGCTCGTCGCGGCCGCGAGCCGGCCCACGACCACCGCCGGCGCCGAACCGGCGACGCCGCGCATGCCGTGGTGCTCCGGCACCCAGTAGCGGTGGTACCCGAGCCCGTCGGCGAGCACCGCGAGGTCCACGGTGCGGCGCAGGGCCTCGGCCGCCGTGGACCCCGCCACGATCGGGGAGGTGTCGAGCACCGAGACGCGCACCCGTCCTGCCTACGACGGCCGCGCACGAAAACGGCGGCGCACCCGATCAGGGGTGCACCGCCGTCGCCGTGTGCGGGTGCCTCAGTCGACCTTCATCTCGCCCAGCTCCGACCAGGTGTCCTGGTCGAGGGTGGTGTTGATGATGTCCGGGGTCTTCTGCAGGTACTGCGGGAAGTCGGCCTGCGCCTTCTTGAAGTGGTCCGCGTTGACGTGCGCCGCGGCCGCGTCGTCGGCGAAGGCCTCCACGAGGACGTACTCGTTCGGGTTGTCGAGGCTGCGCGACCAGTCGAACCACTTGTTGCCCGGTTCGGCTCGCGTGGCCTCGGTGAACTCCCGCGAGAGCTCCGGCCACCGGTCGGCGTACTCCGGCTTGATCTGCCACTTCACGGTGATGAAGATCATCTGTTCCTCCTTCGTGCCCTCAGCAGCCTAGCGCCGCCGCGGGCGCGTCCGCTGTGGACGGCCGCGCTCACGGGACCAGGATCGCCCGCCCGCGGATGCGGCCGCCGTCGAGGTCGTCGAGGGCCTGCTGGAAGTTGTCGAGCGAGTACTTCGTGGTGTGCAGCTTCACCTTGTCCTGCGCGGCCAGCACCATCAGCTCGCACAGGTCGGTGTAGGAGCCGACGAGGTTCCCGATGAAGTTGATCTCGGTGGAGATCACGTCGATCGTCGGGATGTTGATGTTCTCGCCGTAGCCCACCACGTGGTAGTCGCCCGCGCGGCGCAGCATCGCCACGCCGTCGCGCGTCGCGCCGCCTTCGCCGACGAAGTCGACCACGACCTCCGCGCCGTGGCCGCCGGTCAGCTCCTGCACGGCCGCCACGTGGTTGCCGTCGGCGACCACGCCGTGGTCCGCGCCGATCGACTCGGCCAGCTTCACCGCGTCGGCGTTGCGGTCGACCACGATCAGCTCGGCCGCGGTCATCGCCTTGAGCACCTGGATGCCGATGTGCCCGAGCCCGCCCGCGCCGATCACCACGCACTTGTCGCCCGGGTGAAGACGACGCGACGCCTTCGCCGCCGCGTGGTACGCGGTCAGGCCGGCGTCGGCCAGCGCCGCGACGTCCGCGGGCTCCAGCGAGTCGTCGAGCTTGACCACGCTGCGCGCCGACGTCTTGAGCACCTGCGCGTAGCCGCCGGCGGTGTCGATGCCGGGGAACTGGCTGTTCTCGCAGTGCACGTCGTCGCCGCGCCGGCACGCCGGGCACAGCCCGCACGTGATCAGCGGGTGCACGATCACCTTGTCGCCCTCGGCCACGTTCGTGACGGCGGAGCCCACGGCCTGCACCCAGCCCGCGTTCTCGTGCCCGATCGTGTAAGGCAGCGTGACACCGGACTTCTCCGCCCACTGCCCCTCGAGAATGTGGAGGTCGGTGCGGCAGACGCCCGCCCCGCCGATGCGCACGAGCACGTCGTGCGGCCCGGTCACCTCGGGTTCGGGAACGTCGGTCATGCGCAGCTTCTCGTCGTACCCGACGACCTGGACAGCCTTCACGAAGCTCGTGCCTCCTCACCGGCGACAGCCGAAACGGACGGGTCGTGCGGCCGGGCCGTCTGGTCGGTCTCCGACCCGGGGTAACGCGTGCGGAGCAGGCCGCGGCAGAAGTGCGCGTTGCCGTCGATCGAGATCCGGATCGACCGGGCGAACCGCAGCCGCAGCGGCACTTCCTCGCGCGGGTAGGGCTCGCCGTGCTCGTCGACGAGCACCGGTTCACCCGGTTCGACGCTCAGGCCGAGCGCCGCCCGCCGCCGCAGCAGCGCGTCGGTCGTGCGGCCCGCGGGCAGGCCGCCGAGCGTGACGTCGTGCAGGTCCTCTTCCTTCAGGTCCTTGTCCGCGCGCAGCAGGCCCGTCAGCGCCCGCTCCATGGCGGCCGTGTGCGCCTTGCGGCGGAAGGTGAGCCGCAGCTCGTCGAGGTCCTTCTCGGCCTCGGAGCCGAACGTGCCGAGGTACCCGGCGTCGGCGGCGAGACCGCGGTTGATCAGGTCGGAGTCGTGGTGGTCGTCGAGCTGCACCACCACGCGCCGCTCGCCCGGCAGGGCGGTCAGCACGTCCTTCGCGTCCGAAGCCATGAGGTACGCGAAATTGGGCGAGCAGAACGAGGTCGGCAGCCGCAGGTGCACGGTGAGCTCGTCCCCGGTCGCGGCCACGGACCGCACGAACCCCAGATCGGTGATGGGTTCGTCCAGCTCCGGGTCGTAGACCGAGTCGAGCGCACTGCGCGCCAGCTCTTCGAGATCGGGCATCAGGCAACCGCCGCCGCTTCGGCCTTCGCGTCCGCCGGCGGGTTCTTCACCTGCAGCTCCTCGGGCACCGGGATGTCGTACATGGCCGCGGCGTTGAGGCCCAGGATCTTCTTCTTGATGTCCGTGGTCAGCGGCGCGTACTCCGTCATGTCCTCGGGGATCTGGAAGTCCACGAACTTCTCGACGAGCCACTTCGGCGTCCAGATCGCGTAGTCGCTGGAGAACTGGATGCGGTTCTCGTCGAGCCAGTAGAGCAGCTCGCCGACGATCTGCGCGAAGTAGCGCGGTCGCGTGTGGATGAACGGCATCGCGACGGCCAGGCCGGCGTGCACGTTGGGCTCCTGCGTGGCGATCCAGCAGAAGTCCTCCAGCCGGGGCAGGCCGCAGTGCTCGATCACGAAGTTGAGGTCGGTGAAGTCGGTGGCGACCTTGTCCACGTCGGCGACGTCGAACGCGTCGCGGTCCAGGGGCCGGATGGTCGGGCCCTTGTGGATGTGGATGTTCTTGATCCCCAGCTCCTGCGCGGCCTCCAGGTAGCGGTAGCTCCACTTGTCGTCGAGCTTCCAGCCGCGCGAGTCGCCGAACCACTCGGCCGTGTACAGCTTGGCGCCCTTGAGGTTGAAGCGCTTGGCGTCCTCCCGCAGCTGCTTGAGGCCGTCCTCGCCGTAGCGCGGGTCCCAGCAGTGGTTGTAGGTGAGCTTGTCGGGGTGCTTCTGCGCCAGCGCGAACGCCTCGTCGGTCTGCCCGAAGTTGTTGTTGTAGAAGGCGGGCAGGGCCGCGGGCTGGAAGATGGCGTGATCCACGTACCCATCGGTGAACAGGTCCTTCATCAGCTTCTCGCCGCCGTAGTAGAGGTAGTCCTCGTACGGCCACACCTCGGACTCGGGGCTGAGGTTGCGGTGGTAGTCGTAGAAGCAGTCGATGAACTGTTTGCCGTGGATGTTGCGCTGGTTCTCCGGCCGCGCGTCCCAGAGCGCGACGTGCGCGTCGAGGATGAAGTACTTCTCGCCGTCCTTGCTGTACATGGGCTTTCCTCCGCATTCGTGACCACATCGGCACGTCAAGACCGGAACTTAGGGCGATCATTGCCGGTCGGGGTGGGCCTTGCTGTCTCGATTTGAGACACGAGAGTGCGGCGGCGCTACCCTGGGTCTCCTAGCCTTACCCAAGCCGGACGCACAATCGGCCGAGACGCAGTGCGGCGTCTCCCGGGAGGTGACATGACACGCGGTGACGGGCTCGAGCCCCGCGGCGACACCACGCCGAGGCTTCGGGCGTCGTGGCAGCGCAGCGCGCGTTACGGGGTGCCCGACGACGAGGTGAAACCCGTGTTCACGGCCACGGTCGACACGGGGTCGCTGCTGTTCGAGTGCGGCAACGAGGTGCTGCGCGGCCTCCACGCGACGCTGGCCGACGAACCCATCAGCCTGATGCTCACCGACAGCGAAGGCCTGGTGCTCAGCCGGCTGTGCGGCGACCCGGGGATGACCCGGTCACTGGATCGGGTGCACCTCGCGCCGGGGTTCTCCTACGCGGAGAGCAACGCCGGCACCAACGGCCTCGCCCTCGCGCTGGCCGACCGCACGCCGTCGCTGGTCCGCGCGGGCGAGCACTACTGCACCAGCCTGCGCGGCTACACGTGCGCCGCCGTGCCCGTGCTCGACCCGATCACGGGCGCGCTGGCCGGCAGCGTGAACCTCACGACGTGGTCCGAACAGTCGTCGGGGCTGCTGCTCGCGCTGGCGCAGACGGCCGCCGGGCACACCACCTCGCTCATGCTCGCGCGGGCCTCGGGCCGGCGCCCGCGCCCCGCCCCGCGCGGCGAGGTCTTCCGCGTGTACGCCGATCGCATCGACCCACCGGAGCTTTCCGCCGCGTGGCAGCACGCGCTGCTGGAGGCGATGGACACGATGGGCCGCGGCCGCTCCGTCGCCGTGGTCGGCGAGCCGGGCGTCGGCAAGACGGCGCTGGCCGCGCTGGCCCGTCGTGAGCTGTACCCGCGCGAGCGCGTGCTCAACGCGCGACCGCCCGCGCCCGACGACGTGGACGCGTGGCTCGCGATGTGGGCCCCGGAGGTCGGCAAGGCCGACACGTGCGTGATCGTCTCCGGCGTCGACGCCCTGCCCGCCTGGGCCGCCGGTGAGCTGGCCGCCCGGTTCACCGGTCACCCGGCCGGTTTCGTCCTGACCGCAGCGGATTCCGCCGCGATCCCGAAGCCGTTGCTGTCCTTCGTGGACACCGTCGTCGAGCTCCCGCCCCTGCGCCTGCGGCCCGACGACATCCTCCCGCTGGCCCACCACTTCGCCCACCGCGCCCGCGGCCGCGCCGTCTCGTTCACCCCGGCCGCCGCCCGCGCCCTGGCGACCCACGACTGGCCCGAGAACGCCAAGCAGCTCCGGCGCGTCGTCGCCGAGGCCGCCGCCCGCGCCGACACCGTCGACACGCACCACCTCCCGCCGGAGGTGTTCACGACGACGGGCCACCGGCTCAGCCGCCTGCAGGCGATGGAACGCGACGAGATCGTGCGCTGCCTCGCCCAGCCCGGCGCCACCGTCGTCCGCGCGGCCGCCGAGCTCGGCATGGGCCGCGCGACGATCTACCGGAAGATGGCGCAGTACGGAATAAAGAACCGGCAGCTACGTTCCTGAACTGCCCTTCCGTAGCATCGGGCCGTGACGACAAACCTCGGCCCCGGCCGGTGACCGGCTCGTTCTGGTGGGACCTGGTGATCGGGCTCGCCGGTGGGCTGCTGCTGTTGTGGCTGGCCCTCGTGGTCGTGCTCGCCGTGGTCCGCCCGCGCGGCGACCTGCTGCGCGAGGCGCTGCGCCTGCTTCCCGACGTCCTGCGGCTGATCCACCGCCTGGCCGGCGACCGCAATCTTCCCCGCGGCGTGCGGGTGCGGCTGGGTCTGCTGCTGGTCTACCTGGCGCTGCCGATCGACCTGATCCCGGACTTCATCCCGGTGCTCGGCTACGCGGACGACGCCATCGTTGTCACCCTCGTGCTGCGCAGTGTCGTGCGCCGCGCCGGGATCGACGCCGTCCGCGCGCACTGGCCCGGCACCGAAGACGGGTTCGCCGGTCTGACGCGGTTGACCGGCCTCTGATCCGGACGGGCGCCTCGTGCCGTGCCGTGTAGGGCGTTATACACCGGGTGAAGTCAGCCTTCCGGGACTGTCGCCGCGGCGCCGGACGGGGCAGGGTGGGGTCCGGGTGTCCGCTCGGGAGAAGGAGCGTGGGTCGAGATGCCGTGGTTCCCGGACTTCGTGAATGCCGCCGAGCTGGCGCGCAAGCAGACCCGTGTCCAGGGGCACGAAGATCCCGTCGGGCAGTTCTTCGCGGCGCTGACCGACGGCGACGCGCGCACGCTCGAGACGATCTGGCCCGGTGAGGTCGCGGTGTTCGACCCCCGGGCCGGGGAGATCCGCAGCCGCAAGGAACTGCGGCACTTCGTGCACGTGAACCAGGTCTGGCTGCGCGACCAGCACGCCCGCGCGGAGACGATCGCGACCACGCGCGTCGGCGGGCGTGCCGTGGTCGAGCTACTGGCGCGGCTCGGCGGCGACGGGCAGGAGGTGGCCTGGCCGGTGGCCGTGGTCGCCGAGTCCGCCAAAGAGCGGTCCGTGGTCTTCCGCACCTACTGCAGCCAGTGGCCGGTCGACGGGCGCCGGCACCTGCGGCCGCCGATCCTCGCGTCGGCCGACACCCCGCTCGGCGACGTCGTCGGGCACTACCTCGCGGCGCTGGCGGCGGGCGACGCCGACGCGATCGTCGGCACCTTCTCCCCCACCGGCTACCTGCGCGAACCCATCGGCACGCACGCGCAGCACACCGGTCCCGACGCGCTGCGCGAGTTCTTCACGACGACGTTCGCCGCCGGCGGGATCCACCTGGAACCGTGCGTGGTCACCGACGACGGCGTGCGCTGCGTCCTCGAGTACAACTGCGTGCGCTGGGGCCCGCACGCCGTGCCGCCGCAGGCCGGGGTGTGCGTGTTCGACCGCGGCCCGGACGGGCTGCTGAGCGCGGTCCGCGTCTACGACGACATCGAGGCACCGGCGGCGTGAGCCCACCGGACCGGTGACCAGCACCCGCGTACGCACGCAGTAGTACGCCGAAGTACCGCAGCTCGACGGACGACGTCCGCCCGCCTTCCCCCGACGATGGACGCACAGCACGGGCCATCGACGGAGGAGGCGGCATGGCGACCGGACAGGGGTGGCGGCTCGGCGCGAGCACCCGGAAGTGGTACCTGGTCGGGCACATCGTGTCCGGGGCGGCGTGGTTCGGTCTCGACCTCGCGCTGGGGATCCTCGCGTGCACGGCGCTGCTGACCGACGACCCGGCCGTGACCGCGACGTCGTTGCAGGCGCTGGAGTTCTTCGCCGTGTGGCCCATGTTCGCCGCATGCCTGCTCACGCTCGCGACCGGCGCCGTGCTCGGCCTGGGCAGCAAGTACGGCCTGGTCCGGTACTGGTGGGTGGCCGCGAAACTGGCGGTGAACGTGCTGATGGCGGTGCTCATCCTGATCGCGCTGCGGCCGGGGATCGACGCGGCCGCCGATTACGCCCGGGTGCTGATGGCCGGTGAAACCGCCGCGCGCCCGGCGGATCTGCTGTACCCGGTGTTCGTGGCGCCGAGTCTGCTGCTGTTCTCCTATGTGATGACGGTGTTCAAACCGTGGGGTCTCCTCCGGCGCGGTGCGGCCGCGAAAGCACTCGCCCACGACGGAGCGTGAGCGGAAAGGGCGGCGGGGGCACGAAAGCGTGCAAGATCGTTTTCGGGCGAGGCGTGACCCGCGTTTCCTGTTAGCGTCGATCGAGAAGGGCCGAATGGCCGGCCGGGATCGACAGGGAGGAAATGACCATGTTTCGCCTTCGCAGGATTCTCGGTCACGTCGTGAGCGGATTCGCCACCGCCGGGTTGTGCGTGAGCGGTCTCGCCGTCGCCGAAGCCTGATCTTCGCCATTCTCGGCGATTCTTTTCGCGAAAAGGAATCGCATTTTCTCTCGCACCCGCGGTGACCACGAAAGCCGCCGCCGGCCGCCTGCAGTACCGTGACGGTCCGTGACTCCCGAGAAGCCGCCGACCGCGCGCCAGGCCGCCGCCGAGCAGACCCGGCAGAAGCTGCTCGAAGCCGCGCTGGCGGAGTTCTCGCGGCGGCCCTACGCCGAGGTGACCGTCGGAGACATCGCGCGCGCCGCCGGCGTGGCCCACGGGCTGGTGTCACACCATTTCCAGGGCAAGCAGGGTGCATACGTCGCCGCGGTGGCCGAGGTCTACGAGCAGCTGCGCGAGGCGGAGGAAGCCGAGCAGCCGGCCGCGGTGCCCGAGCGGATCCGGGCCCGCTTTCGCGGCTTCGTCACCTTCCTCGCCGCGCACCCCGACCTGGCGTTGAACCTGGTCCTCGCCGTCGGCCGGGACGAGGCGTTCGCCGACCTCCGCGGCCGGAACCTGCGGGTGCTTGCCGGGCTGCTCGGCCTCGACCCGGATCGGCCCGCCGTGGCCACGGCGCTGCGCTCGTTCGCCGACGGCGCCGAAGGCCTGACGGCCGATTGGCTGCGGGACGACCGCCCGTTCGACCTCGACGCGCTGGTGGAGGCGTTCTGCGCCCTGCTCGCCGGCGCCCTGCGCGGCGCGCGCGAGCTGGACCCCGCCCTCGACGTGGCGAAGGCCCTCGCCCGCCTGTAGCGATCGGCTGGTTTCGCTCTCAATCAGTTTCGGCGTACGCTGATCATTGATTAACAGTCAATGATTGATGGTCGGCAAGGAGACCTGGATGAAGCTCGGCGTGACGCTGCCCCAGAACTGGAAGTTCGACCCCCGCATCGACCTGGTCCGCGGCGCCCGCGAGGCCGAGGAGCTCGGCTACGACAGCGTGTGGGTGGCCGAACGGGTGCTCTACCCGCGGGATCAGACGGGGATCCACCGGCTCACCGAGTACGGCGACGGCGCGTGGCCCGACGTCTACCGCAAGGTGCTCGACCCGATCGTGGCGATGACGATGGCCGCGACCGTCACCTCGCGGGTCCGGATCGGCGCGTCGGTGCTGCTGCCGCCGCTGCACATGCCCTACCGGCTGGCGAACTCGCTGGCGGCGATCGGCGCGATCAGCGGCGGGCGGGTGATCGCGGGGCTCGGCACCGGCTGGTCCGTGGACGAGTTCGCCGCCACCGCGCCCCGGCCGATGGATGAGCGCGGCGCCGCCCTGGAGGAGTTCCTCGACGTGGCCGACGCGGTCTGGGGCCCGGACCCGGCGTCCTTCGAGAACGAGCGCTACACGTTGTGGCCGGCCGAAACCGGCCCCAAACCCGCCGAGCGGATCCCGGTGTTCCTCGGCGGCTGGTCCCGCAAGCCGCTCGAGCGCATCGCCCGCCGCGCCGACGGCTGGCTCCCGGTCATGGTGCCGCCCGCCCAGGTCGCCTCGACGCTGACCGACCTGCGCAAGCGGGCCGAGGAGCACGGCCGCGGCCCGCAGGCGATCCGGTGCATCGCGATCATCGCGCTGGGCGGCGAGTTCGTGCGCGTCGAGACGGCCGATCGCGCGCCGTACCAGGGCAGCATCGAGCAGATCCTCGGCGATGTCGCCGAGCTGGGTGCCGCAGGTGTCGAGGAAGCCGTGCTGACGCTGCCGAACATCTCGCGCGACATCGAGGAGTACAGCGACCTGCTCGCCGAGTTCCACGCGGCGTTCGGCGCGGCCGGGATCTGACCACCGCGATGTCCGGCACTACCCCGGACGGCCCGGTCGCCAGGGCCGTCCGGGCAAGACGACTGCTCTGTTCGTGTCGTTCCGTGGTCGAGGGTTCACTCACGGCACAACTTCGGTACTAGGGTCCGGTTCGATCTTGCGTCGAGGTGGAGGTGGGACTCGGTGACGGTCAACAGGCGGGGATTCCTGACCGGTGTGGCAGGTGCGGTCGGGGCCGTGGGCCTCGGCACCGCGAGCGCCGGACGGGCGGCGGCCGAGCCCCGGGCGGGTCAGCCGCTCGCGCTGCGCCAGGGCACGAACATCGCGGCTCAGGTCTCCCCGGACGGTCGCCAGGTCGCCCTCGACCTGCTCGGCGTCCTGTGGCTCGTGCCGGCGCACGGCGGGCCGGCCCGGCGGCTGACCGGCGATCTGTTCGACATCGCGATGCCGACGTGGTCGCCGGACAGCGCCGCGCTGGTGTTCCAGTCCTACCGCGAGGGCAGCTTCGACCTCTGGACGATCCGGGCCGACGGCACCGGTCTGCGCCGGCTCACGAGCGGGCCGTTCGACCACCGCGAGCCCGTTTTTTCGCCGGACGGCAGTAAAATCGCCTACTCGTCCGACGCGCCGGGCAGCTACGGGATCCACGTGCTGGACGTCGCGTCGGGCCGGGCCACGCTCGTCACCGACACGCCCGACGAGGAGTACGAGCCGGCATGGTCACCGGACGGGAGCAAGCTCGCGTTCGTGGCGGCCGGGACGAGGATCGACGTCGTCACGGTCGCGAGCGGCGCCCGCAGCACGTTCGCCACCGAGCCGGGCACCGTGCTGCACAGTCCGATGTGGACACCGGACGGCCGCGACCTCGTCTACGCGCGCTACTCCGGCGGGGTGCCGCCGGTCGCGGTCGGCGCCGCCGAGCTGGTGCGGGGCGGGAAACCGCTGTTCACCGGCGAGGACGTCTTCCCGTTCCGCGTCTCGTGGCTGAGCGCCGACGAGTACCTCTACACCGCCGACGGCGCGCTGCGGCGCCGCAGCCTCGGCGGCGGCGCGGCGACGGACGTGCCGTTCACCGCTCCGGTCACGGTCGCCGGCGGGCCCGTCCACGCGCGGCCGCGTGACTTCACCTCGGCCAAGGCGAATCCGGTGCTCGGCATCGGCAGCCCGGTGCTCTCGCCCGACGGCCGCAGTGTCGCGTTCCGGGCGCTCAACGACATCCAGGTGATGGAGCTCGGCCGGCCACCGCGTCCGTTGACCGGCGACGGCTGGTGGAAGAGCGATCCCGCGTGGTCACCCGACGGCACGCGGCTCGCGTACTCGACCGACCGCGGCGGCACGCTCGACCTGTGGATCCGCGATCTGAAAACCGGGCAGGACCGGCAGCTGACGAACCTGCCCGACCTCGCCGCGGTCTCGGGCACCTGGTCTCCCGACGGCACGAAGATCGCGTTCCTCGACCAGACCGGCGCGCTGCACACCGTCGACGTCGCGTCGGGCGCGGTGCGGCAGATCTTCACCGCGACGTTCGAGCCCGGGCGCCCGACGTGGTCGGCCGACGGCCGGGTGATCGCGCTGGCCGCGGTGAAGCCGTTCTCCGCGCGCTACCGCGAGGGGCTCAGCAAGATCCTGCTGGTGAACGTCGCCACGGGCGAGGGCCGCTACGTCGACCCGATGCCGGACCGCTCGATCCAGACCCGCGGTGACGACGGGCCGGTGTGGTCCCCGGACGGGCGGCGGATGGCGTTCGTGGTGGCCAGCGTGCTCTACGTCGTGGACGTGCACGCGGACGGCACCTTCGCCGGAAAACCGCGGCAGATCACCGACGAGGTCACCGATGCGCCGAGCTGGAGCGGCGACTCGCGCACGGTGCTGTACCTCAGCAACGGCCGGCTGCGGCTCGTCTCGGCGTCCGGTGGGAAGCCACGCACCGTGCCGACGAACCTGACCTGGACCAACGCCCGCAACCGCGGCCGCGTGGTGGTGCGCGCCGGCCGGATGTGGGACGGCACCTCACGCACACTGCGGTCCGATGTGGACATCGTGGTGGACGGCGGCCGGATCACGAGCGTGGAACGCGCGGGCAGCAGGCTCGACGGCACGGTCGTCGACGCGCGCGACGGCGTGGTCGTGCCCGGCATGATCGACATGCACAACCACCGCCAGATGCAGGGCTACGGCTACGGCGACCGCCAGGGCCGGCTGTGGCTTTCGCTCGGCTTCACCACGACCCGCTCCCCCGGCAGCCCGGCGTACCACATGGTGGAGGAACGCGAGTCGATCCAGTCCGGCGCGCGCCTCGGGCCGCGGTACTTCGCGACCGGCGAGGCGATCGACGGTTCGCGCATCTACTACAACTTCATGCGCCCGACGTTCGACGAGCGCCAGCTGGAGCTCGAGCTCGACCGCGCCGAGAAGCTCGACTACGACCTGATGAAGGCCTACGTCCGGCTCAGCCCCGAGATGCACCGGCGCGTGATCGACTGGGCCCACGCGCGGCGGCTGCCCGTGACGTCGCACTACCACCACCCGGCACTCGCGTTCGGCGGCGACGGGATGGAACACATGGGCGCCACCAACCGCCTCGGTTACTCGCGCACGGTGTCGCTGCTCGGCTCCGGCTACGACGACGTGGTGGCGCCCTTCGTCCGCCGCGGCGCCGCACGTACGCCCACGCTGTTCGCGGCCAGCGCCCTGTTCCGCGACGACACCAGCCTCGTGACCGACCGCCGCGTGCGCACGCTGTACCCGGCGTGGGAGTACACCTCGCTGCAGAACTCCGTCACCGCCGCGAAATCCGCCGACCAGACCGCGCTGCTCGACAACCTGCGCCGCCAGGTCGCCCAGGCCGCCGCGATCCTGCGCGGCGGCGGGCGGGTCGTCACCGGCACCGACTCCCCCATCGACCACACCGCCGTGAGCACGCACATGAACCTGCGCGCGATGGTCAAGTACGGCTTCACCCCGTACGAAGCGCTGACCACCGCCACGAGCATCGCCGGCGACGTCCTGGGCGAACCCCTGGGCCGCATCGCCCGCGGCTGCTACGCCGACCTCGTCGTCCTCGGCGCCGACCCGCTCACCGACATCACCGCCGCGGCCGACGTCCGCCGGACCCTGGTGGCCGGCCGCGAGCACACGGTGGACGACCTGCTGGCGCCGTTCACCTCTGTCCCGACCACGGCCGCGGTCAACCCGCGGCTCGCGCCGGTCCCCGACCACCCCGCCAACGCCGCCTTCTGGTGGCACGACCCGCATTACGTCGCGGCGGCCCGCACGTCGTGCTGCAGCGGGCCACTAGGTGTATTCGGCCGTCAGGTTGGTGGCAGTCGACTGGTGGGTGGATGCCCGCCGAGTGCGCTGTGGCGGCGTTGAGTGTTGTAGTGCTGGAGCCAGG